>NZ_QJJR01000005.1 GCF_003201605.1 Streptohalobacillus salinus
AATGAATCGTCATCTTGCTTGTTATTATCTTGAACTATAACTCATCTGTTTTTGTTTTATCCATGGCTTCAATTTAATGAATAGCGGAATAAACAACGCAGATACGATTATACTTTTCACAATATTAAATGGTACGACACCAATTAGAATCGTATTGAGTAAAAAGGTTGGCGTTAGATTGGTCCAGCCCATAAACACACTATAGATCGGTAAGAGCACGAAATAATTTAATGCGCCCATTGAAATGGTCATAATTATTGTGCCAATTACTAAACCAGATACAAGGCTTTTGTTTGTTTTATAGCGGTGATAAATCATTGATATCGGTACAACAAACGTAACACCTGCGATAAAGTTAGCAAGCACACCGACAGGATCACTCGCACCGTATACAACCAAATACAGACCGTTTTTAATCAACTGTACTACAACACCTGCCATTGGCGAGAAAATCAAGGCTGCTAGTAGGGTTGGCACTTCCCCAAAATCTACTTTTAAGTAAGAAGGTAAGAAGGGGAGCGGGAAATTTAGTAATAATAAAATCATTGAAATGGTTCCTAATAGCGATAAAATAATAAGTTTTGTTAAATTTGATGATTGAACATTTTTCATGTTGTCGTCATCCTCCTTCATCTTTTTTATATCGATTTACTCTTAATGATGAAGGGAGTCTAATTTCTGATGTCATATAAAAAACCTAAAGCAGTTTGGGCTTTAGGTTTGATGGCATCAAGAAATAAACGGTTGCACGCAACCATTTAACTCTGATCTTCTCCCATCCAGACTTTAACTGTCGGTCCCGGATTCACACCAGGTCCACCGCGTATACCATACACGGGTCACGGACTTCTAACATTACTGTTAGTTACCGTCGGTCGGGAATCTCACCCTGCCCCGAAGATTAAATCGATATATAATTATACTTACATTCTACCGTAAAAACTTATTTTCGACAATAGATATGCTGTGACAACTTTGTGACTAATTACACAATCAACCCATTAACGCTTAATCTTCTAAAGGATTAAGGTTTTCTTTTCCGGTCATATGACTAATCCAATCGACAATTAAATCAATTTCTTCCGTGATGTCTTGCATGCTAGCTGTTTCAACCGGTGAGTGCATATAACGAAGCGGAAGCGAAACCAAACTAACTGGCACACCTTGATTGGTTAACCGCATTTTATCTGCATCTGTTCCCGTCATTCGCGGCGTTAATTCATACTGAATTGACATGTCTAATCGTTTAGCTGCTTGTTCAAGCCAAAGATTGATCTTTCGATTAATCGGTGCGCCTTTTGCTAAGACTGGCCCACCTTCTAATTTGATGTCTCCGTATTTATTTTTATTCACGTGAGGATAATCTGTTGCAAATGTCACATCACAGGCAATCGCAAGACTTGGTTTAATACCACTTGCTGCAAAGTAAGCACCACCCATATTTGTTTCTTCATTGACAGTACTTGCTGCGTATACACCTACATTCAAGTCTTTTCCTTTTAACTTACGTAGAACCTCTGCCACAATAAAAGCCCCAGTCCGGTTATCTAAGCCACGCCCCGTAATATAACGGTCCATCATTACATCTGGTGAACGATCATACACAGCTAAATCACCGACCTGAACATACTGACTAATTTCTTCCTTTGACTTAGCTCCACAATCAATATACAAATCTTCTACCTCAAAATCGCCTTTTATGCCGCCGTGGTGTTGAGCATTCACGCCAATAACACCACTAATTGTCTTCGCATACCCTCTAATATCCACCCGCATACCAATCGCCGCTTTAGGGTTAATACCGCCCATTTTATCGAAATAAAGAAAACCATCATCACCAAGACGATTAATCACAAGCGCTATTTCATCACAGTGTCCCGCCAACAATATTTTAAATTCAGCTTCTTTATTTAAAACACCGATGGCATTACCGGCATAATCTGTTATTATTTCGTCTGCAAAGTTTTCTACGTAGTTTATCCATTTCTTTTGAATCTCCATCTCCATACTTGAAGGTGAAGGGGTTGATAATAGTTCAAATAAAAAATCTTGATTTTCTAAAGGCATTTCACTCACTCCTTGTGTATTGTCTTAACCTTCCTGGTCATCTTCGCTAAGCATATGAACATATTAATCTAATACTAAGCCTCACGCCATAACTTCACTGTGCATTGTCCATCAAAGAAGGGTTAACCTCTATCTTGCCATAGAGGTTAACCCTAGATTAGTTAGAAAATCAAACACTCGTGAAAATTATAAGCGTTTCTCTAATTCTTCTTTTTCTTTCTCAAATCCTGGTTTACCAAGCAAGGCAAACATATTCTTCTTGTATGCTTCAACGCCTGGTTGATCAAATGGGTTCACCCCTAGTAAATATCCACTAATGGCACACGCCTTTTCAAAGAAATAGGCAACGTAACCAAATGTATACGCGTCAAGCTCAGGCAAGTGAACAATCAAGTTAGGTACCTGACCATCCGTATGCGCGAGCATCGTTCCTTGATAGGCTTTCTCATTAACAAAATTAACCGTCTCGCCTGCTAAATAGTTAAGACCATCAAGATCTTGCGCTTCTTTTTCAATCGTTAAATCATATTTTGGTGTTTCAACATGCAACACGGTTTCAAAGATGTCACGACGCCCTTCTTGAACGTACTGACCTAATGAGTGTAAGTCCGTTGAGAAATTAGCAGATGAAGGATAGATCCCTTTAAAGTCTTTTCCTTCACTTTCGCCAAATAATTGCTTCCACCATTCACTGAAATATTGTAAAGCTGGTTCATAATTAATCAACATTTCAATGGTTTTACCTTTATTGTAAAGAATATTTCGAACAGCAGCATATTGATACGCCGGGTTTTTATCTAAATCCGCTTCACTTAAATCAAGTTGTGCTTGATGTGCACCTTTCATCATTTCATCTAAATCAACGCCACTAGCAGCGATTGGTAAAAGACCAACTGCTGTGAGTACAGAGTAACGTCCACCAACATCATCAGGGATAACAAAACTTTCGTACCCTTGCTCTGTTGCTAAAGTTTTAAGTGCACCTTTCGCACGATCAGTTGTTGCGTAGATACGCGTCTTCGCTTCATCAACACCATATTTATCTTCTAAATATTTACGGAAGATACGGAACGCTAATGCTGGCTCAGTAGTTGTTCCGCTTTTTGAAATAACATTGATGGAAACATCTTTTCCTTCAAGTAAATCATATAAGTCTTTCATATAAGTTGAGCTGATGCTGTTACCAACAAAGATCACTTGCGGTGTCTGCCGTTGGTCTTTCGCAAGCATATTGTAGAATGAGTGATTTAACATTTCAATTGCTGCTCTAGCACCTAAATATGAACCACCAATTCCGATAACTAACAGAATATCAGAATCAGCCTTAATTTTTTCTGCTGATTTTTTAATGCGCGCAAATTCTTCTTTATCATAGTTCTCCGGGAGGTCAACCCACCCTAAAAAGGCGTTACCTGCACCCGTTTTATTATGTATCATCTCGTGTGCTAACTTTACTGGTTCTTTTAAATAATCTAACTCATGCTGACCAAAGAAAGATAATGCTTTGTCATATTCAAAACGTACGTGTGTCATTAAATTACCCCCACTTATTATTTTATTAGACTCCACCTTAAAGATACCTAAAAAGGCATCGAAAATCAAGTAGCTTCGTCTAAAATGAATAAAAACTCATTGTTTTTTCAAAAAATTCAAACTATAACTTACAGAGAAGTATTAAATGTTTGTCTCCTTATCATAAACATTATTTATTCATTTCACTTAAACAGGTAAGGGACAGTCGCCAAACTAAAAGCTCATCTTTATCGACCCATTACCTATAACAATAGCCAGACGAAATTAAATCACAAAAAAAAGACCAGTTACTAACACTGGCCTTTTGTAACCTTATTTATTCATGTCCGACTGTTTTAACCATTCACCTAATTTATCTTTAAGTGTATTAAAACCTTGCTCTTCTTGTTGTGGTGCTTGGCGACGTTCTTGTTGCTTACGTGGTGCACTTTGCTTCGGTGCTTCTTGCGTCGCGCGGATAGATAATGAATATTTATTTTTTGCTTCGTCAATTGCAAGAATCTTAACGTTAACTTCATCACCAACAGAAATATGCTCATTAATATCTTTAACGAAACCATGAGTAACCTCTGAGATGTGAACAAGACCTTGTACTTGATCATCTAATGCAACGAATGCACCGTATGGCTGCACTCCTGTAACTTTACCTGTTAAAACTTGACCTTCAGTGAATTTTTCTGACATAATTACAACTCCTCATTTAATTTTGACAAATCGAAAATGACATAAAGTCTTTGATTTACCGATATCGTGTATACGCAATTATTAATATTAGCATAGGTTGATGAAAGAATACAAGCATTTTAGTTGAAAAGTTCACTTACTTTTTTCATCTCACGTCTTAGTGCTAACCCTTGGCCTTACAACCTACTCTATGATATCATTTGGTAAAGGGAAATACTTACCAGTTATTACTACTTATCCATTGTATGGTGTAACCATTCAAGCGTGATAGTATGGATAAACATTAATTGATATAGGAGTGAAGACATGACATCTTTTAAACATTTACCTAACCGCCATAATACCCGATCGGTGAAATGGGACAAAGTAAAAGCAATCTATGGTGACGCTGACGTTCAGCCCCTCTGGGTTGCCGACATGGACTTAGAAATTGCTGAACCCATTAAACAAGCACTTAAAGACCGCGTCGACCACGGCGTATTCGGCTACACATTTACTGATGATTTATTGGATCAATTAGTCACGAACTGGTTGGATACGCAACATGATTTTAATGTGTCAACTGCCTCATTAATTTATAGTCCTGGTGTGTTAGAAACCATTCATATGACGATTCTTACGCAGACTGAAGAACATGATAAAGTATTAATTCAAACACCGGTGTACTTTCCCTTTCATAGTATGATCAAGAATCATAACCGCGAATTGGTGAAAAACCCACTAATAAATACCAATGGACACTATACGATTGACTTTGAAGATTTAGAAGCTAAATTTAAAGATGGCGTTAAAGCCATGATTTTTTGTAGTCCACATAACCCAGTTGGTCGGGTATGGACTGAACCTGAACTAAAACGTGTGCTTGAACTTGCTGAAGCATATAACGTCTTAATTATCTCTGATGAAATTCACGCTGATTTGGTTTATCAAGGATCAAAGCATATACCGATTGGATCGCTTGACTCTCCCATTCAAGAACAAATCATCACACTGATGTCACCAACAAAATCATTTAATTTAGCAGGATTACAAGTCTCCTATGCGATTGTTCCTGATAAAAAGGTCCGGATGCAACTTAGACATGCTTTCTCGAAATATGGTATCACCATGCTTAATACACTTGGCATTACTGCATTAGAAGCTGCCTACTCAAATGGAAAGCACTGGTTGGATGACTTACTTAAATTACTCGCAACAAATAAACAGCTCGTTGAAGATACTTTTGAAAATGAGCCGCTCGTTCAAGTGACTAAAGCAGAAGGAACGTATCTTTTATGGTTGGATCTAAATGCCTTAAACCTAGATCATGATACCTTAAAAACATGGATGGAAACGGAAGCAAAGCTCGGATTAAATAGCGGCATTACCTTTGGTGAAAACGGCAGTGGCTTTATGCGCATGAATATCGCCAGTCCGACCGCCTACATCAAAGAAGCACTCGATAAACTTACAGACGCTTTAGCTAAACATAAAAAAAACGCCTAATTTAGGCGTTTTTTTACTTTAGTCTATTGAATGTTTAACCAGAGATTATTCGCCTAATTGTTCGCGAATAGCAGCTGAGATACCTTCGATTGCTTGATCTTCATCAGAACCATCAACCGTCACTTTAATTTGAGCACCTTTAGGTACGCCTAAAGACATTACGCCCATAATTGATTTTAAGTTAACCGCTTTACCGTTGTAGTGCATTTCGACATGCGATTCATATTGACCTGCTTTATTTACTAACAAAGTAGCTGGACGTGCGTGAATACCTGTATCATCTGTAATTGTAAACGTTTGTTCTTTCATTTTTATTCCTCCCACTTATTCAACATTATTTAATCAACTCATTCTTTACGTAAACGAATTAATTAATTCTATTATATACGAAATTTACCATAGAATAAATAGCATTACAAGTATTATTACACCGTTTTCATTTCTTTCGATTCTATATCTTGTTTCTAACCACTATATTAATGTCCATATTTACTGTTTCATAAATCATTGATCGCTTATTTTCATTGTAATCGCTTCCTTCGTTAATTTATTAGTACTTATCTGAAAAGTGATTCAATTGTAATCAGAAGTTAGTTATGCTATCTTAACAATATAAATTGTAGAAGGAGGTTTTTATTTTTATGAGTACACATATTGGAGCAAAAAAAGGTGAAATCGCAGATAAAATTTTACTACCTGGTGACCCACTTCGGGCCAAATATATCGCTGAAAACTTCTTAGAAGATGTATCCTGTTATAATGAAGTGCGAGGAATGTATGGATATACAGGCACTTATAAAGGTGAGCGTATTTCTGTGCAAGGGACCGGAATGGGCGTACCGTCAATTTCTATTTACGTCAATGAACTTATCCAAGAGTATGATGTTCAAAAACTTGTTCGCGTTGGTACATGCGGGGCTATTCAAAAAGACGTGAAGGTGAGAGATGTCATTTTAGCACAAAGCTCAACATCAGATTCACAGATGAATCGGATGGTATTTGGTGGGATTGACTTTGCACCAACGGCTAACTTTGAATTATTGAAAAACGCTTATGAGACAGGTGTAGAAAAAGGCATGAAGTTACGTGTTGGTAATGTTTTCACAAGTGATAGTTTTTATCGTGACAACGCTTTAGACTTGTTTAAAAAGTTAGCTGAATACCAAGTGTTAGCGATTGAAATGGAAGCAACAGCTCTTTACACCATTGCGGCGAAGTACAATCGTCAAGCACTAGCTGTACTTACCGTATCAGACCATGTTCTTACTGGTGAGGAAACAACAGCTGAAGAACGTCAAACAACTTTCAATGACATGATTGAAGTTGCACTTGATGCTGTCATTAAATAGTTTTTTTAAGAGCAAGTATTGACTTGCTCTTTTTTTGTTAGTATTGTTAACTTTAGAAATTTAAAGTTAACAATACTAACAAGGAGGTAAACCCATTGTTTACATTTACCGCAAAAGATCTAACTTTCAGCGCTATCTTTATCGTACTCATGACAATAGGTGCAAATATTACGTTTTGGCTGCCATTTCTAGCTATTCCGATTGGTGGTGTTAATGTACCTTTATCTCTTCAACCATTTTTCGCCATTCTATCCGGGTTGCTTTTAGGACGACGGTTAGGTGTACTTTCTATGACAGGATACCTTGCACTTGGCGTTATTGGTGTGCCTGTTTTTAGTCAACTTCAAGCCGGTCCTTTTGTGTTATTTAATTACACAGGTGGTTTTTTATTATCATTTGTTCTCATCAGCTTCTTATCAGGCTTTTTAAAAGAAAAACTACCTGTCACGAATCTTAAGTCATTAACAACAATCACAATGACGAGTACCATCGTGAGTTATCTGATTGGTGTTTCATACATGTATTTAGCGATGAATGTGTGGCTCAATCTGAACGTTTCTTATGCCGCTGCCTGGATAAGCATGATCCCCTTTTTAATCAAAGATCTCGTCCTAGCACTTTTACTTGCGAGCATTGCATTAAGGTTATTAACACAGCTTCCCCACTTGAAAAATGGCCGAAGGTAAGCACTTTAATGCGAACGACGTTAGATTTATGCTATACTATTGATAACAGTCGTAGAGAAAGAGAAGGGACAGATGATATTGACAGTTTTTCAAAATTTTCCATTAGTTGTTGCACTTTTTGCCATCTTATTTGCGCAAGGTGTAAAAGTACCAATTCATTTTATCGCTACTCATGAATTTAAACCTGGATTAGCATTTAGTACAGGTGGCATGCCTTCAAGTCATTCTGCTGCAGTTACCGCTGTAACAACAGGTGTTGGTATTGAACACGGTTTAACCTCTGGCATTTTTGCGATTTCTTGCATTTTTAGTATTATTATTATGTTTGATGCCACTGGTATTCGTCGACAAGCCGGAGAACAAGCCATCGTTTTAAATATGCTCGTCAAAGACTTTCAGTATTTTATTGATGAAGCTAAAGTTTGGAATAAAAAGAAACAATATGAACGTAAACAAGAGCTTAAAGAATTGCTCGGTCATCAGCCGATTGAAGTTTTCTTCGGCGGATTAACAGGCATTCTTTTAGCATTCTTAATGCACCCTATTTTTAGCTGAGGGGCGCATATAAACAGCTCTAAAAAGGTGTTACTTTTCAGTGGATGGTCTAGTATCTAGGCCGATCGCTGAAAAGTAACACCTTTTTTAAATGTCCCTTATGTTCTTTTACTACTTAATCCCTCAAATTAAGCTCCAACTTTTAAAAGCTACTTAATCGTGATACTCAACATGAAATTTCCACCATAAATCCATTCCACCCATTTGCAATAAAATAATATGATCCGTCGTTCGTTTAAAACGTGATGCAAGCCAACCTACAATTTTTTTACCCTTCCCTAAAACGCCAATCGCATCTTTTGGACCAAGTGAAGCAATCTGACTACCATACGGTTTAAAACGAAAAGCATGGTTCACCGGCTGCCCCTTAATACGAGCACTTACATTTTTCGCACAATATTTTCCTTTTTGAATAGCGATATCAGCGTTAGGTAAATAGGGGTTCCCATGCCCATTGTTCACCAGTGCAACGTCTCCAATCACAAAGACATTCTCGTAACCCGGCACCGTTAAATCCTCATTCACTTCAACACGACCGTTCACAGAATCTAATATTGATTTGTCAATCAAATGACTACCTTTTACACCGGCAGTCCAAACGAACATATCCGTTGGAATAGTTGATACAAGACCTGCGTGCTCCACTTTAATCTGATGACGTTCGACTGCTTTCACGCGCGTGTTTAACTTAAATTCAACACCTTCACCTTCTAGCTTCTGCATTGCATATTCACCAAGTTCTAGATCAAACTCTGGTAAGACCGTCGCTTCAGACTCAACAGCAAGTAGTCGAACCTTCTCATAATCAACTCCGTATTCAATACAGAGTTGCGACAGATGCTCTGTTAACTCACCCAAGAGCTCTACGCCTGTAAATCCTCCTCCACCAATCACAATCGATAGCGGTTGTGTTTGCTTTGTCTTTTTATAATCCGATAACACAGTCAATAAACGATTGTATAATCGATTAGCTTTAGCTAACGTGACGATGCTCTGTGCATGTTCAGATAATCCTGGAATATCTTTCGTGTCCATTTCGGATCCCAGTGCTATAATCAAGTAGTCATAGCTATGTTCACCTGTATCTGTTGTAACAACTTGATTCTCTACATCTAGCATTTCGACCGTTTCTTTTTTTAAGGTCACTCTATTTGGATCAATAACTGATTCGATTGGAATCATCGACTGTTTATCTTTGTATACACCTACGGCATTTCGATGTAACCATGTGGTTTGATAATGATAATTATGTTTATTAATTAATGTGATATGAACATCTTGATCTTTTACTAATTTTTGAAGTTTCAACACCGCTGTTAAACCTGCATAACCTGCCCCTAAAACGAGTACTTCAGTCATAATTAACCACCTACTTCCTTCTTCTCCGTCACAATGTTGTCATATTTTAATTTTAGCTTTTTTATCAACTATTTTCAATCATTATTCGTTTAGAGCAAGATATATTCATTTCTTAAAGAAGTGTGTTAAACTATTCAATAGTTTCAGATGTTAACGGAGGGATATAAATGAACCAAAAAAATATAAATGATATTATCATTATCGGGGCTGGTCCAGTTGGGCTTTTCGCCGCCTTTTACGGCGGATTACGTCAGAAAGATGTAAAAATTATTGAGAGTTTACCACACACAGGTGGCCAACTCAGCGCACTATATCCTGAAAAATACATTTATGATATTGCCGGCTTTCCTAAAGTACGCGCACAAGACCTTGTATCTAATTTAGAACAACAAGTCCAAATGTTTAATCCGAACTTCTGTCTTGAAGAACATGTTCTGTCTGTTGAAAAACTATCAGATGGTACATTTAGCCTCGAAACAGATAAAGGCATACACCTAACAAAGGCGGTAATTATCACTGCTGGTAATGGTGCTTTTCAGCCGAGAAAATTAGCCTTAAAAGAAGCCACAGCATACGAAGGACGTAATTTACATTACTACGTTGACCAGATGATGCAGTTCAAAGACAAACGAGTGGTATTATTTGGTGGTGGTGATTCAGCACTTGATTGGGCACTAATGTTAGAACCAATCGCAAAAGAAGTCACAATCGTGCACCGCCGCGAGCAGTTCCGTGCACATGAACATAGCGTTGAAAAACTACAACAATCAAACGTTAACGTTTTAACGCCATATGTTCCAGAAGCTTTAACGGGACATGATCAGATTGAACAAGTCGTTGTTAAACAAGTAAAAGGTGAGGAAACCATTACCTTAGATGTTGACGATGTTATTGTGAATTATGGCTTTATCTCATCACTGGGCCCGATTAAAGATTGGGGCCTTGAAATAGATAAAAACAGCATTGTCGTCAACTCGAAAATGGAAACAAACATTGAAGGCATCTATGCGGCTGGTGATATCTGTACGTATCCAGGTAAAGTCAAATTAATTGCGACTGGATTTGGCGAAGGACCCACAGCAATTAATAATGCCATTAATCATACTGAACCTAAAGAACGTTTACAACCAAAACATTCAACAAGTCTTTTTGAATAAGGTTCTGTTATACCCAAAAGCCCCACCTCTTTTTCAGAAAAGAGGTGGGGCTTTTAAATCTTTAACTCAACCCGTTATAAGGCACTATCAAAAATGTTTTGACAAATACTTAAGCACGTTCATTTGTCGGACTACACTCACAAGCAGCTACTGTGTTTGGATTCAGAATCGCAAACTCGCCGCCCATCATATTTTGGATGAAATCAATTTTCGTCCCGCGTAGTATCTCTAAATCAGCTTGATTAATTGTAAAAGGAATGCCATTGGCTGTCCCTGTATAATCTTCTTTTGTAATTGCTTGATCAAAACCTAACGTATAAGAAAGACTATTACATACACTGCCTTTCACGCCAAAACGCAACCTTAATTTTTTATTAGTTTCTTGAAATAACATATCATCTATTTGTAATTTTGCTTGATCAGTAATAATGAGCACATCCATCTATCCCTTCCTTACCCTTACTCATAAGTATACTGAATAGTAGAATGCGTTTCAAATATTGCGTACTCTATTACCTGTTAAGCTGATACGTCCCCGTGGCCGTTACCTCAGCAGCACCTGTCATCCAAACTTGGTTATGTTGATCTAAGCGAATTTCCAAGTCTCCACCATCAAGATGTACAGTAACCGCTCCATTTTTGGGCGCATACCCATTTAAAATTGCTGCAACAGTAGCAGCACAAGCACCTGTCCCACACGCTTGCGTCACACCAGAACCACGTTCCCAAACTCTAAAGTTCATTTCTCTCTCATTGACTATTTCGACAAACTCAACATTTACCCCTTCAGGAAAACGAGAATCGTTCGTAATGATTGGACCAAGTTCATAAAGCGGAGCTGCGTTGATATCTTCGACAAAGAAAATTGCATGCGGGTTTCCCATTGAAACTGCTGTTAGCTGCAACAGCTGGTCGCCAATCTGAAACGGTTCATTTACGATTTTTTCTTGTTCTTTTCCTAGCATAGGAATCTGACTTCTGTTTAATAATGGCTCACCCATGTTAATCGTTACAACATCTACTTGGTCCTCTATAAATGATACCTCTGCATCGACAAGACCAGCCTTTGTCTCAATTGCGAAAGTTTTACTGGTGACCAATTGATTTTCATAACTATATTTTGCGACGCATCGCAAGCCATTTCCGCACGTCTTTCCTTCTGAACCGTCCTTGTTGTACATTATCATTTTCACATCAGCTATTTCTGAAGGAGCAATGAGAATCAAACCATCAGATCCAATACCGGTATTCACATTAGATATCTGTTGTGCTAATTCAGCTAAATCAACACCGGTCATATCTGTTTCAATGGCATTGATATAAATATAACTGTTTCCTAATCCGTGCATTTTAGTGAAAGGTAATCTTTGCATATGTGCCTCCTGTGGTAATTCGTTATTTATTAGTATAGTGATATTTAATGAAATTGCAACTTCGTTTTTTAAAATCAAATGATCTTCAATTTTAATACTTCTTAATCACTTGAAAAAATGTTATACTAAACGAAGGTCAAAGAAAGGAGTAGATGGATGATGCAAGAACAAGTACAAGAAGTTTTAAATAAATTACGTCCATTTTTACTACGTGACGGTGGCGATGTTGAACTTGTCACAGTCGATGATGGTATTGTACGTCTCCGCTTGATGGGCGCCTGTGGTACCTGCCCTAGTTCTACCATTACTTTAAAGGCAGGCATCGAACGTGCACTTATTGCAGAAGTTCCTGGCGTTAAAGAAATTGAACAAATCGTTTAAATATGAGATATAATATAAATAAGACTATATGGGTGAGAACCCATATAGTCTTTTTCGTTTAATAGCCGTCAACAACTTCAAGCCCTTGGTTTGTTGGGTGAAGTGTTAGCCACTCGCATTCACTTAATTGATTTCGCCATTTCTGCATATTTTTCGTCACAACGGCTTCTTCAGCAAGTGCAATCATCGTTGGACCTGCGCCGCTTAAATACACACCATAGACATCATCTTTTAATATTTCTTTCACCTTATCATAATGCGGAATTAACGCTTTGCGGAAAGGTTGATGAAACATCTCTTTTTCCATCATCTTTCCAAGCAAAGGCCAGTTCCCTTGAAACAATGCAGCGGTTGTCACGTTTGCGATACTACTTGCTTGCACAGCATCTCTATGACTAAATTGCTCTGGCAACACTTTTCGTGCATCTTTTGTTTTAAGCTCGAAATCAGGAACGATGGTTACGAATACTAAATTGTTTAAGGGGACTTTCACATAATCAACTTCACCGTCATAATAGCCAATCACACAGCCCCCTAAGATGGCTGGTGCAACATTATCAGGGTGTCCTTCAATTTCTGTCGCTAAGGTTACTTTTGTGTGGTTAGACAAATGCAGGTCGAGTAACAAGTTAGCAAGCTCAATCCCACAGGCAATTGCCGTAGCACTACTACCTAAACCTCTTGCAAGAGGAATATCGCTAAAAAGTTCCACATGACAAGCTGGTAATTCCTCATAACCATATTGTTTTGCGATTTTAAGTGCGATTTGATAAATATAATTATCTTTTCCTTTTGGCACATCTTTCAGATGTGCTGAGTGCGAAACAAATGACCATTTATCTGACGAACTAACTTTAATAAACAAATACATATCTAAAGCAATACCTATCGAATCAAATCCTGCGCCTAAATTAGCAGTCGTTGCAGGTACCTTTATTCGCCAACTCATACCTCGCCACGTTCCAGGATAACTTTCATCACAGCGGCTTCATCATTTTCAAGTACTGTTGGTTTAATGTCGCTATGATCAATCGCTGTATTTGGATCTTTTAATCCGTTGCCAGTAAGCACACAAACGACTTTAGACCCCGATTTGACTTGATTATTTTTTAATGCTTTAAATAAACCAGCGACAGAAGCGTTTGATGCAGGTTCGGCAAAAATACCTTCATTTGCTGCCATCCACTTGTACGCTTCTAGCATCTGTTCATCAGTGATTTCATCGATGGTACCACCAGATTCCTCACGTGCATTTATCGCTTGCTTCCAGCTCGCTGGGTTCCCAATCCGAATCGCTGTTCCAACCGTTTCAGGATTTTCAAAGATGCGATCATGTACAATCGCTGCTGCCCCACTTGCTTCATAGCCCATCATTTTCGGAAGACCTGTTTGTTTCTTTTCATTATATTCTTTAAATCCTTTCCAATAAGCAGTAATATTACCCGCATTACCGACAGGAATGAATAAATAATCAGGTGCTTTACCTAATGCATCGCACACTTCAAAAGCAGCCGTTTTCTGTCCTTCAATCCGATATGGATTTACAGAGTTAACTAGTGTGATGTCGTCACGTTCGCCTAACTTACGGACTATTCGCAAAGCATCATCAAAATTCCCTTTAATCGAGTAAGTTTCGGCACCATACATAACAGCTTGCGCTAATTTCCCTTGAGCAATTTTCCCTTCAGGGATAACGATGATTGAACGTAATCCTGCTTTTGCTGCGTACGCCGAAGCTGCAGCTGATGTATTTCCTGTTGACGCACAAATAACTGTTTTCGAACCCTCTTCGATTGCTTTAGCCATCGCCATTACCATGCCGCGGTCTTTAAATGAACCGGTAGGATTAGCACCTTCTATTTTGGCATATGCCTCAATCCCATATTTTTCAGACAATGTATCTAGCTTTATAAGAGGTGTATTCCCTTCGTGCAACGTTAATGCTGGCGTTTGATCTGTAACAGGTAAAAACTCTTTATACTCACTTAATAATCCTTGCCATACCATAATATTATTCCTCCCCATCGACGCGATAATGACTAATAATCCGGTCGACTACAGCTATTTTTTCTAACGCTTCTAAACTTTTCATCAATTGCGCTTTGCTTATTTTATGTGTAATCATAACAATCTCTGCTCGACCTTCTTCTTCGGTTGCAGGTAATTGTAGGATTTTCGCAAAGCTTACATTATTATCAGTAAAAATGTTTGTGATTTCTTGGAACGCGCCTGCTTGATCTTCTACCTCTAGCCGAATAAAGTGTCGTGAGAATTTTTCGTCTGGCGTTTTTATTTGGCGCTTAAACTGTGGATCGACATAAGTATTCCCACTAATGCCTAGTCTGATGTTACGAATCACTTCCATTAAATCAGATACAACTGCTGTCGCTGTTGGTAGGCTACCTGCACCAGGACCGTAAAACATCGTCTCACCCACCGCATCGCCATAGACATAAACGGCATTAAATTCATTCTTAACATTTGCTAACGGATGATCTTTCGGTAATAGCGTTGGTTCAACCATCACTTCTGCTTTATGATCATGCATCGAAGCAATCCCAATCAATTTAATGGTGTACCCGAGGCTTTTTGCAAAATTGATATCGTCTTGAGTAATTGCAGTAATACCTTTAACTTCTACATCAGCTAGATTCACTTCCATTTTAAATGCCAAGTTAGCAAGTAAGGTCATTTTTCGTGCTGCATCAAGCCCTTCTACATCTGATGTTGGATCAGCTTCTGCAAACCCAAGATCTTGAGCTTCTTTCAACACTTGATCAAATGGTAAGCCTTCGTCGGTCATCTTGGTCATGATAAAGTTTGTCGTACCATTGACAATGCCCATTACCTTTTCAATATGATCGCTTGCAAGTCCATCAACTAGTGTTCTTACAATCGGGATCCCGCCTGCAATACTCGCATCATAAAGAATATCTGTATGGTTTTCTTTCGCCAGTCTTAATAGTTCTTGGCCACTAACAGCCATTAAATCTTTGTTTGCTGTCACGATGTGCTTCTTATTCTTTATCGCACGTTCAAGAAGTTCTTTAGTGTTTTCAACGCCACCCATAACTTCTACTATCACATCAATTGATTCATCATCAATTAAATCATCTGGCTTGTCAGTCAACCAATTTTTTTTAATAATGACATCGCGTGTTTTACTCACATCGTTTACTAAGATTTTAACAATTTCAACTTCACAGCCTAGTTTATGAATAATACGTTCCTTATGGTCATCAAGGACTTTCACCACTCCTGTACCTACAGTCCCTAATCCAAATAATCCCACTCTAATCTTATCCATCTTGTCGCCCCCTTAACTGTATTCTTTTCGTGCACACTTGTTTATCTATAGAGGACATTATACCGTCAGACTCTACTAGTTTCAAGTGTTAAATTCACATAAATTTCTGAAAAAAGAAAAAATCAAAAGATTCTCCGATTAACCCTGTAAACAGTTTATCATATTTCAACACGTTTTTTTATGTTTTATGCTGATTTTTTACGGGTATACTTAATTATTGACTTAAAGATGGGATGGATTACATATGAATAAAAAAACACCAAAACAAAATTTAGAAAAAAAAGCTCGCGATTGGTTAGTAGAACGTGGCGTCACGGTAAAAGACATGGCCGAGCTCGTCTATTACCTACAGTCACCCTATCACGACAACTTAGACATGGAAACATGCACTGAAAACGTCGAAGCCGTATTATCTAAACGTGAAGTTCAAAATGCAATTATTACAGGTATTCAACTAGATATATTAGCTGAAGAAAATAAATTAGAATCACCGCTACAAGAAATCCTTTTATCAGATGAAGGACTTTATGGTGTTGATGAAATTGTCGCTTTATCTATCGTTAATGTTTATGGTTCAATTGGCTTAACAAATTTCGGTTACATTGATAAGCAAAAGCCAGGGATTTTAGAAATGCTAAATGATAAATCAAATGAAAAATGCCATACCTTTTTAGATGATATTGTAGGAGCTATTGCGGCTGCAGCCTCAAGTCGCCTCGCACACAGTGACGTTGAAAATGACCTCGATTAACATCTAAAGGCGTGAATATCAAATGATATTCACGCCTTTTTATTAATCATCAATCCGTTGAACAATAAAATAGCCACAGCCAAAATTGCAATATTCATATAAGTAATCATCAATTGTACTTGCCTTTGTATCAAAAGTCGCCTTGTTGTTTTGATCATCATAGAAGCCTTTTAAACGTAACTGCTCGTATCCCCAATCTCCCACAATGAAATCATATTTGGCTAATATATCACTATAACGGTCAATGAACGCCTGTTCTTGAAAAGCATCGCGATAATCTTCAACTACTTTATAGTTATAACCTTCTATTTGTATCATACTAACCCCTCACTTCTTATCACATCATTATTCCCATTCTATCATATCACTTATGAGTTAGCCATATCAGAATACTTTAATAGCGCGCCCTTCACCAAATCGATTATCGGGGATCGTTTCAACAGAAAGTTTTTCAGTAGTTATAGCTATCTTCATTTTATTCACACTCTTTCAAGTAAGCAATAGGACTCCGCTTAATACTCTTCTACTGAAAACAAAAAAATGCCTTGATTTTTAAAAAAACCAAGGCATTTTATAAATGTATTCGTCAATTAATATTTTCTAGCTACTTTAACAGCATGACTAACACTTGCGATCAAGCCACCCCATATAATAACTATACCAATAACCATCATTGTAATTGCAGAAGCACTCATTTAACTTCCTCCTTTGGCCATTTCTTCAGAGTAAAGATGAAACCAATTGCGATTAACGCAGCAGCAACAATCCACCCATACGAGATTAAAAATGCAGTTGGATACCCTTCATAGTTTTCTGTGAAGTCTGTTCTAAAGTTTTGGACCATCATAAACCCTAAAACAACGGGGGTAATCACACCAAGTGAGAATGACCACCATTTCCCCACGTGAATATCAGAAACATTATTTGCATGTTCTCTTAATGGCTTAAGTTGTCTTAAGAACCAAGCGATAACGACTACTTCAACTAAACCAACCAAAGCAACACCGTAGTTATTAACAAAGTAATCAACCGTATCAAGTAAGAATAGTCCACTTTGATTCGTGTAAACCACAGAAATTACCGCAGATAGGCCGACACCAACAAATACAGCGGTATGACGCTTAATGCTAAACTTCTCTTGTAACGCTGCAATGTAGGTCTCCGAGATTGAAACCATCGATGATAGACCGGCGAGAACTAAGGAACCAAAGAATAAAACACCGAAGAATGAAGACGCAGGCATTTGACTGATGATTTCTGGGAAAACCATAAAGGCTAGGCCAATGCCGCCTCTAACCACTTCAGATACCTCTTGTCCAGATTGTGCGGCCATAAACCCTAGGGCAGAGAAAACACCAATTCCGGCTAACAATTCAAAACTAGAGTTTGCAAATCCAGTAATAAATGCATTATTTGTAATATCAGAATCCTTTGGAAGATAAGATGAAAAAGTAATCATAATCGCAAAGGCAATTGATAAACTGTAAAAGATTTGTCCATAGGCTGCAATCCAGACAGATCCATCAAATATCTTATCCCAGTTCGGCTCGAAGAAAGTGTTTAATCCTTCAGCTGCACCAGGTAACGTTAAGGCACGGATAACGATCAATAGAAAACTGACCATTAGTAATGGAATAAAGATTTTATTAGCAACCTCAATCCC
This sequence comes from Streptohalobacillus salinus, assembly GCF_003201605.1. Classification (GTDB taxonomy): domain Bacteria; phylum Bacillota; class Bacilli; order Bacillales; family Amphibacillaceae; genus Streptohalobacillus; species Streptohalobacillus salinus. The sequence goes on from NZ_QJJR01000005.1 coordinate 18,351, forward strand.
TTTTTTAACGCCACGGAATAAAATTGCAAAAACAATTAACCATACAATACCTAGTGGCAATAATACGTTTGGTACAATCGAGCCAAACTCTCCCGGTGCACTTGCGTTTAAGAAGTCACCAACAAAAAAGGCTTCACTGTCACTACCCCATGCTTCAGTGAATGAAAAATACGTATACATAAGTGCCCAAGCAACAATAATTGGGTAATACGTGTTGATTACGAATGAAATACCAACTTGCCACCAACCAATCCACTCTGATTTCTTATTAAATTTACGAAATGCACGTGGTGCAGAACTTCTGTATTTGTGACCAATCGTGTACTCCAATATTAGTAGTGGAATACCGGCTGTGATAAGTGCAAATAAGTACGGAATAAAAAATGCCCCACCGCCATTCGCATAAGCTGTTGCCGGAAAACGCCAAATATTACCAAGCCCAATTGCAGAACCCATCGCTGCAAGTAAGAACCCTAGACGCGTTCCCCATTGAGATCGTTGTTCCATGTTTCATACTCCCCTTCATTTAGAATAAAAAGAATTTTCTGATTATTGTAAACTAAAATAAAAGATTTCACAAGCTTTATAATCATTGATTCTTTATTCTTTTAATATTTATTTTTTTCTGACATTTACTGAGTATAGCGATAGTTTTTTAAATTGTCAAAGTAAATTTATTTTTTCACCAAATAAAAAGGATGCTATTTTAAAAAAACGTTCTAGAAGTTAAAATTCTCTTCTAGAACGTGGAGTAAAAAATAATTATTTATTTTTTTTAGTAAAGTAGATGACAACCGCTAATACTGTCACAATAACGATACTTGATAGTAGCGAGAAAGCAACAGCTTGTGTTAAGGCAAAGACAAAGTAGCCAGCCATTGATGCAAATGCACTAATAAATGCATATGGTAATTGCGTCAGTACGTGATCAATATGATTAGCGCCTGCGCCGGTTGATGAAAGTATCGATGTATCAGAAATTGGAGAACAGTGATCACCAAATACAGAACCTGCTAAAACAGCTGACATCGCTGGTAAAACAAGCGCTGGATCAACACCAACTGCTACTTGAGCTGCAATCGGCAACATAATTCCAAAGGTTCCCCAAGACGTCCCCGTTGAAAGCGCCATAAATCCAGCAATGACAAATAAAATCAAGGGTAGATAATTTATATCAAATGAAGCCTCTGTTACCAAGTCCGCTAAATAACCACCCGTATCGAGTGTACCAATAATATCACCAATCATCCAAGCCAAGATTAGGATGTAGATGGCTGGAAGCATCGACTCCATTCCTTTGATAAACACATGTCTTCTACTCGTACGTGGTTTTGATTGAACACTAAACAATAAGAAACCTACAATCACCGCTATTAGCCCACCGACAAAGAGCGAGTAATTCACATTGGTATTCGCAAACATATCAAAAATAGTTACTGTTCCTTCAGTTGCTTGATAACCCGTGTAAAGCATCAATGCTACAGTAGCAAAAATCAAAGTAAGAATTGGAACAATCAGATGATACATTCTCCCATCATCATGTGGATCGACCTCTTCTTTGATATCACCTGCCATATTTTCTTTGCCCGGATCAAACAGATGACCCTCATCTTTCGCGCGATTTTCATGTACACGCATGGCCCCAATATTCAAGTTGAAAAAAACAACCAAAAAGACAAGAATAATTGAAGTAAAAGCATACATATTGAGCGGTATCATTCGAATGAATCCCTCGAGCGCTCCGTACTCAATGATTTCGTTAGCTGCAAAAATGCTTCCCATTGTTCCAATTATATAAGCACCCCAGCTTGATATTGGTGAGATAACTGTGATAGGTGCCGATGTCGAGTCAATGATATACGCGAGTTTCGCACGCGAAACTTTTTGACGATCAGTCACTGGTCTAGCTACTTGCCCAACCGCTAGCGCATTAAAATAATCATCAATAAAGATAAGAATCCCTAAGACAGCTGGGACGACTTGGGCACCTCGCCTAGACTTGACATGGCGACTAGCGAATCGACCAAAGGCACGACTCCCGCCAGTTGCAATCATTACCGCAGTGAGCACACCAAGGAGTAATAAAAAGGCAAGCAAATAAATACTTGCATAGTTTAACCCATCATCTGTGTTATAAAAAATATTCAAGAAAACTGTCCATATTTCAACCGTTGTATCAACCACATTAAAATCCTGTAACATTAACGCACCTACAATAATACCGGTGCCTAATGATAAATAAATACGTCTTGTTAATACAACCAATACCAACATTAGTAACGCCGGTATTAATGAATAAATTGATCCAATCACTATCATTTCCTCCTCGATTTTTATATACACTTACCACATTACTCGATTTTAGACATAAAAAAATAGCAACAATAGACAATAACCTATCGCTGCTATTTATCTTGATAAATATGCATGGTGTTATCCTCCGGTCGATCAACAGCCCATCACGTTTTAAAGTCATGACAGTATGACGCTTATTCAGCTGCATACCAGCACTACCATTTGGTCCATGGTCATGCTTCGGCAATTTAACCCTTTCATGATTGATCAACATCTGACCTAACTCACAATCACTACTTTTTTTAAACTGCGCCTCTATCTCATCGATCTGATAAGGTATATTAAATTTTCCTTAGACAGTTTAACAATGATAGAGAAGAATTGCAAGACAGTATCTTTACAATTATTCCATTTATTACTTGAACACACCAAAAAGCATAGCCTCTTTATGCTGACTCCTAAAGGTTAGTTTATTTATCTAACTTTCGGTATTCAGACCATGAGGATATGCTTCTACATTTTATAACCTGTGATTGTGATACTCAACTCTTTTGCCAAGTCTAAGTCATAGGGAGATACAGTTTGACCATTTTCTTGAACCACACGAATGACTGGACGGTTATATAGTTTAGGGTTTTGCCTAACTACAATAGCACGACGGCCATCATTCAGTGCAATCGTAACACCATTCGGATAGACTGCAATTGTGTCTCTGAACACTCTCACCATTTCAGGTTCAAACAACGTGCCACTTCCAGAATATAAAATTTCTAAGCCCTCTTGCGGTAACATGGCATCTCGATAGACACGCTGACTTGTAACGGCGTCGAATACATCAGCTACCCCAAGTATTTTTCCGAACAAATGCATGTCTTTACCTTCGATACCACGAGGGTAACCAGAACCATCAATGCGTTCATGATGTTGATAAGCACAATGAGCAACGAGTAATGGTAAATCAGATGAAGAACGTAAAAACTCAAATCCAAGTTCTGGGTGAGTTTTAACAAGATCAAACTCGAAATCGGTTAATCTTCCCGTCTTTTTTAAAATTTCTTCTGGTAAGAAGACTTTACCAACATCATGGAGCATTGCACCAAGACCTAATTGTCGTGTTTGCTTCCGGGTTAATTTCATTTCATTTGCAAGAGCCACTGCATAAATCGTGACATTAACTGAATGGCTAAATAAATAATCATCACTAATAAATATATCGGACATAATTGATAAAACCTCATCATCACGCTGAATTTGCATGATGATGCTATCAACTAAAGCCGCCATGTTCTCACTTGTTTTATCAAAAAGAAAAGCTTTCTCCTTAAAACCAGCGGATTTATAAGAATGAAAAACGGATTTAACCGTGCGCATTGACTCAATTTTCAATTCTTCTGATACAGGAGAGGTAATAATAATATCTTCAGAAATTGCATCTTTTATATACACAAAAGTCACACCAAGAGCTAAAAGGCGATCTACCATTGCTCTTGTAAGCTTGATGTCTTTTTGAACGAGGATCTGACCACGATCATTATATATCGGTTTGGCTAATTCATGTCCTTCTTCTAAACCTCTAGCTGCAATTAGTCTCATCTATTGTTCCCATCTTTTCCGTTCAATTTAAGTACACTTCAAATCCTATCATTGTTTTCGCATTTTTTCTACTATTTTTGTTTAATCTAAGTCCTTTTCACTATCCGTTGCCAACATAACTCGCAATAAGTCCCGCATAAATTCTGGCATGAAAAAACGTTTTTCTTTGGCACGCGCAATCTGTGGCGCCAAATGACCGAAGGTGAACATATCCGCCGTTGCCAGGCGATACGATTTTTTACGATCAATTGCTTTGCCATTAATATAGATACTTCGGATTAATGGCTCATTGGCTTGTTCATCTTTCAATTCTACTTCAATGCCGTCATATATTAATTTACCCATGACTTTACCCCTAAATCCATATCCGGTAACCGGATAGTGTGTATAAGTTTCTGTTAAACCAGCTCGTATAACTTCAATTAATGCACTTCCTTTAATATTAACTACACAAGGATTAATAGGATGAGGACAAATTCGATGGAGGTCAGCAAGGGTTACAGGACCGGCCGGCAAGGATTCAATTAAAATACCGGCGTTTAGCATGGCTACATCTGCATCGGTCCAAGACCGCAACGTTTCCGTTAATTGTTTAATCACGGGAGTTTCTTTAAACCAATTAACTTCTAATTCCTCATTTAAGTAACAGACGGTCTGATTAAGTAACGCAGCTGTCTTCACTTGATAATCATCAAGCAATGCAACTGTTTCACGATCAAGGCTATCAGCATCTATATCAACTGCGTTCGCTTCTTTGTTGATTAATCGACCTTTTTCATGATCGAAATAAAGACGTATTTGTCCAACATAATGACCAAACTTTCCAACAGCGGTTAAAACACTATTGTTGATACGCTCACCTTCTTTAAACAAATGATGTGTATGTCCACCAATAATGATATCAATTTCTCGAAAGTGATCCGCAATGATCTCATCTTGATCTACTCCTAAGTGAGAAAGCAGAATAATCACATCCGCTTTTGGCCTCACCTCAGTTAAGGTTAATTTCAACACCTTTAATGGATCTAAAGCGTGCCAACCCATCGGATGATAAAAGTTATTAAAAGGAGCGGTCAACCCAATAACAGCGATATTCACCCCACTCTTAGTTGTTATCATTTTATATCTTTTTAACCATGAAGGTGCCACATCATCTTGACTTTCTAGGTTCGCACATACCACATCAAATTTAGCATCATCATATAAATGGAATAAGTCTCCTCGATCGAGGGTAATCCCTTCGTTATTACCAAGTGTAACCACATCATAATTACTCTGATTTAATAAATCAACATTTATTTTTCCAAGTGTGGCTTCTGACATTGGATTGACACGATCAAGGTGATCACCATTATCCAATAAGAAATATTGTTCGTTTTTGTGTTGGTGTTCATTAAATCGATGTTTTAAGTAGTGATTAATTTTCGGCCAATTTTCGAAATGGCTATGTAAGTCACTTGTATAGTACATGTATAATATCTCTTCCATATTCTCCACCCTTTTGTGCTCCCATAGTTTCATAAGAGAATACTCAATTACTTAGTGTTCCAGTGTCACGCTATTGATTATTTCCTTTATTTTAATTTTGTCTTACTCTTCTCTCATAGTATACAAAAAAACGTCTCTCGTCCAATAGTTAGATGGGCAAAAGAAAAGAATATTTGATAATTAGGGAGATGTTCTAGATTGGATAAAGAGATAGATACTTTCCGGGTACATGACATCGCTGAAATTAATTTCACACGTCTTGAAAGAAATTCGAAGAGAACATACGATTGTCGATCATATACAGCAGTGATTTTTTAAAAAAACGCCTAATGGGATTAATATTAATAAGATCAGGCTGTCCAGTAATTGCTATAAATAAGAGGGCTCACGGGAACATAACCTAGAAATCCCATTGTGATTTATATGGAGAGTTGTAAGGGGCAAATAGATAGACAAGCGATTGGCTACCTGCCCGGAATCAATAACGGAGACAAGTAGCCAAGTCACTTCTTTATTAATAGATAAAAACTCTGTACTATTCAAAAAAATCAATGCTTTGGTTAAATAGTAAACATTGTAGAAATTGCTTTTTTCGCATCCTTTCTATTACTGTCGGCAACTTTTATCACATTAATTGGCGTACCGCTCATAATGCTCTCAAGTGTCCAGGCCAAGTGTGGTAAATCAATACGATTCATTGTGATGCATGCACACATCTGTGGATTCAGTGAACGGATGTCTTTATCCGGGTGTTGGTCTTTTAAGCGATTGACCAAGTTCATCTCTGTACCAATCGCAAACTTGCTGCCTGGTTCACTTTGTTCAATCGTTTCAATGATGTATTTTGTAGAGCCATTGAAGTCAGCGGCCTGAACAACATCATAAGAACATTCCGGATGGACAATCACACTGACATCCGGTTCTGTATTCTTTAAATTCTCAATCTGTTTAACAGTAAAATGTTGATGCACCGAACAATGACCTTTCCATAAAATTAACTGAATCATATCGTCCGATTCAGTTGATTCTAGTATTTCTTTAACTGGATCCCATACCGCCATATGTTCAAGTGGTATACCTAGTTCTACAGCTGTATTTCTTCCAAGGTGTTGATCAGGTAAAAAAAGTATGCGTCTGTTTTGTTTAATTGCCCATGCCATGACTTTCTTAGCATTCGATGAAGTGACAGTCGCTCCACCGTGTTTTCCAACAAATGCTTTTATATCTGCCGATGAGTTCACATAAGTAATGGGTAAAATTCCCTCACCAAACCGTTGCGTAAGTATTTCCCAACTTTGTTCTGTTTGGCTTTTTGTTGCCATATCAGCCATGGAGCATCCAGCACGCATATCCGGCAGGACCACACATTGGTGTGGTTTCGCTAATAAATCTGCAGTTTCTGCCATAAAATGCACCCCACAAAAAACAATGTACTTCGCCGTTTTTTCTTTTGAGTAGAGGGCAAGTTGTAATGAATCACCGGTCGCATCAGCAAATTGAATCACATCATCTCGTTGATAGTGGTGACCAGGAATAAATAAATCATCACCGAGTCTCTCTTTAATTTCTTTTATTCTAGCTATCAACACCGCTTCGTCAGCAGTCAAAAACTGTTCAGGTATGGTTGCTTGTTGAAATAATGATAACACTTAAGATTCCTCCTCAATCAGTAAACTAATGTCTAACGCCTTAACAGAATGTGTTAACGCGCCCATTGATATAAAATTAACGCCACACGTCTTATATGTATGTAGATTTTTCAGGGTAATGGTTCCTGATGCTTCCGTTAAAATCGTTTTTGGTACATCAGTTATCCACTCAGCAATTGTACTAGGCGCTAAATTATCAAACATAATCACATCAACATCTGCTTCAATTGCTGCTTTCAATTGTTGCCTCGTTTCAATTTCTACTTCGATCTTTGTTAAGTGTGAAACCTGATTTCGACTTTGGTTAACTGCTTCAGCTAATGAATCAAAACAAGCCAAATGATTTTCTTTTAACATCACCGCGTCATAAAGTGCAAAACGATGATTATGCCCCCCGCCACATGTCACCGCATATTTTTCTAACATCCTCAAACCCGGCGTTGTTTTCCGAGTATCTACGAGCTTTGTTGCTGAATCTTCTAACACTTGAACGGCTTGTTGTGTCGCCGTTGCTATTCCGCTTAAATGGCGAATAAGGTTTAGAATGACGCGTTCTGTTGAAAGAAGCAGCCGATAGGGTGCTCTCACTTCACAAATAACCTCATTAGCGACACAACGATCACCGTCTTGCTTATACCACCTAATCGCATATGGCTCCCCAAACAATTTATAACTTGTCTCAATGATTGTTTTTCCGCAAAACGTACCTGGTGCTTTTACTAAAAAACGTGCGCACCCCTTTTTCGTTTCGGGGATAATGCGGGCTGATAAGTCATCATAGCCAATATCTTCATTAAAAAATTGCTTTAACTGATCTTCAAGTAACAGTTGATTCATCCTTTCACCGCCTGTTCAGCTTCTTGTCGTCTGATTTGATGCGCACCCAGTGAATTTCTTCTGCTTAGTGCGGCAGATAAAACCAAATGGCTAACCAGCAACAATTGTTCAGATTGATAGTCATCTAACGATTTTTCCGGATGATAAATTGATGCTTGCTTAGTCATTGGGTATTGATTAAGTATCTTTTGATAGTGAAGTAGCTCTTTTTCATAGCGTATCACACCTAAATATCGCTCATTGTAACGCTTTAATGCAGCTATTGACAATGATCTCGTTTGCGTTAGCGGATTGACTGGTTCACAGATTATTTTTTGCGGTTTTTCTATAGGTTTTCTACCTTTTAATACTTCTGCCAGATCTTTACCAAAGACCAGTGCTTCAAGTAATGAATTACTCGCCAAGCGATTAGCACCGTGAACACCTGTCGCTGCCACTTCGCCAACTGCAAACAAACCATTAACTGCTGTTTCGTGGTTTGCATCTACCTGTAAACCACCCATTGTAAAATGTGCGCCTGGTTGAACAGGGATCAGTCCTTGTGATAAATCAAGCGCATGTCGCTTCAATAGCCCAGAGATTTGCGGAAACCTTTGGTCAAATTGCTTTACAGGCGTAATATCTAAATAAATTTCTTCACCATTTAACTGCACCTGATAGAGCGCTTGGCTGACCACATCACGAGAAGATAAATCTTTGAGTGGATAATTGTCCAACAATCGTTCCCCTTGACCATTGACTAACACAGCCCCTTCTCCTCGAACTGCCTCAGAAATAAGGAAGGGACGTCCCTTTATTGATGCAAGTGTTGGATGAAACTGAATAAATTCTAAATCTTTAACGTTGGCACCGGCACGGTACCCAAGGGCAATCCCATCCCCCATCAATAATGGATGATTAGAGTGGTTTTCGAATATTCCAGCATAGCCACCCGTCGCAAGTACAACCACATCAGCAATGTATTCTTGCCTCTTAAGTTTTTGATTCACCGTTCTTACACCCACACAGCGACCCGCGACAGTCATTAAGTCAATCACTGTTTGATTTTCTATTATCGTTACGTGCCCTTTTAGGAGGTGATGATAATGCTTGATTAGTCGGCGTCCCGTTTGATCACCACCCGCATGAAGAATTCGGCGGTATTGATGCGCTCCTTCTTTCCCTAAGTGATACCGTCTCCCTGATCGGTCAAATGAAAACCCAGAATCAATCAAGTCATTAATTACAGATTGGGCACCAGCTATGAGCTTCTGCACTTGTTCAACATCATTATGAAACCCACCTGCAATGAGTGTATCATGGATGTGGCTATCTAGATGATCATTCGTTTCAACCACACAAGCGACACCGCCTTGTGCTTTTACCGAATTCCCATGTGTTAGTTTCCCTTTCGTAATCATCGTTATCTGATAATCCATGAAGAGATAGCGAGCAAGCTGACAAGCCGCAAGGCCTGTTCCGATTATTAACAGTTTTTTTCGTTTCATAGTCACCCTACTTTACAGTTGTCTTTACACCTATATTTACATATAATAAAGGAAACAACAACCTATTTCAAGAAGAGAGTGAGAGAAATGATTTATTTGGACCATGCTGCCACAACAAAACCATTAAAAAATGTCTTAGCTACTTATCATCAAATCGCATCCAAACACTTTGCGAATCCATCTAGTCCCCATCACTTAGGCGAATCATCAGAAGACATAATCCTCGCAGCAAAAAAGATTTGGTGCGATTACTTTAATATTCCTGCACACGGCATCATTTTTACGTCTGGGGGAACAGAAAGCAATTATTTACTGATTAAAACCTTACTTTTTCAGCAGCGCCAAAATGAAGCTGTACATATTATTGCGACAACCGTCGAACATGCTTCTCTTTATGAAACATTAAAAATATTAAAGAGAAGATCAGACATTTCAGTAACCTTCCTACAACCAGAAAAAAATGGAAAAATAAGCAGAAATCAATTGGTTCAAGCACTTAAACCCACAACAAAACTCATTACCATTCAAACAACAAACAGCGAAACTGGTATTCAACAAGACATTAAAATGATCGGGGCATTTGCCCAAGAGCACAAGTTATTTTTTCATACAGACGCCGTGCAAGCTTTTGGTAAATGCAATCTAGCGCATATCTTTGATCATGCAGATGCCGTATCAATTTCCGCACATAAAATTCATGGTGTTAAAGGAATCGGAGCCCTTTTAATTAAGCACCCAGAAAATTTAGCAAAACCTTTTTATGCTGGAAGTCAATTTGGGTTTAAACAAGGGACCATCGACCCTGCCCTTATTGCTAGCTTTGCAGTTGCCACCGATGATTATATTAGCCATGAAAAGACACGTCTTGATCAACTCAAAATGTGCCGACGTTATTTTATTGAACAGTTACAAGCAGCTCAATTACCTCTGACAATAATCAATCGTGAAAATGAACAATCACATATCATTGCTTGCCTATGCGACAACGTTTCTGGCGACTTGATTCAACAAGCACTTAATCGCCAACAAATATACGTCTCCACTAAGAGCGCTTGCCAGAGCCATTCATCTGGCCCCCTTCGTTCGTTAGCACCACTATTTGGTGACAATCAGCATCATCATTTTCTCAGAATAAGCTGTGGTTATTTCACGTCATTGGAAGATCTCGATCAGGTGATCAAACTGCTGACTAAGCACTTGCGAAAGTAAATGATTTAGTCTGGGTTATTCACTTGACACACATCTTGTTTACGTTAATCCAGAAGCGCTGGACTAACGGTTTAAAGCAGCTATTGCGAAATCTTCAAGTCTTTCAAGTTGTTTTAAATGGCTAATAGAAAGGATTCTTTTCTGGTTTTATATTCATTTATATGTAAATATATGTTATTCTTTTTACACACTAACCACATGCCCTACTTAATAGGGGGCTTCAAAATTGACAGGAAAGAAGTGATTTAATGAAGAAAGTAATTTTACCGTTGTTAGCCGCTGTCGCCACCATGGTTCTCTTGTTTTGGATAGGCGCTACCTTTGATTTATCTCTGCTTGATTTCTCACTGGTGCTTCACTCACCCGATGACGGAGGATTTAATTTCAATGTCGATATCGCTTTATTACCTATTGCACTTGGTCTAATCACTGGTTTCATCCTCGAGCGTCAATTATAAGCTCTATGCTAAATCTCAATACTTAAAAACCCCGAAACGATGCGTGTACACATCATTTCGGGGTTTTATCATACCAAATTAACCAATGCTGCCTTCCATTTCGAAGGAGATCAATCGATTCATCTCTACCGCATATTCCATCGGTAACTCTTTTGTGAATGGCTCAATAAAGCCCATGACAATCATTTCTGTCGCTTCTTGCTCAGAAATTCCTCGACTCATTAAGTAGAAGAGTTGTTCTTCTGATACTTTTGAAACTTTTGCTTCGTGTTCAAGTGAAATATTTTCGTTTAAGATTTCATTGTATGGAATCGTATCAGATGCTGATTGGTTATCCATAATCAATGTGTCACATTCGATGTTCGAACGTGCACCATCTGCTTTACGACCAAAGTGAACAATCCCGCGATACGATACCTTACCACCTTGTTTTGCGATTGATTTTGAGACAATCGTGGATGATGTATTCGGTGCTAAGTGAATCATTTTCGCTCCTGCATCTTGGTGTTGACCTTTACCCGCAATTGCAATCGACAAGGTCATTCCGCGTGCGCCTTCACCCTTTAAGAGAACGGCTGGATATTTCATCGTTAGTTTGGACCCAATGTTGCCATCAACCCATTCCATCGTTGCATTTGCTCCGGCTGTTGCTCTTTTCGTTACTAAGTTATAGACATTGTTTGCCCAGTTTTGTATGGTTGTGTATCGACAATAGCCATCTTTCTTCACGTAAATTTCAACGACGGCACTATGCAGTGAATTTGTTGTAAAGACTGGTGCTGTACACCCCTCTACATAGTGCACCGATGCACCTTCATCAACAATAATTAACGTCCGTTCGAATTGTCCCATGTTCTCAGAGTTAATTCGGAAGTATGCTTGAAGGGGTGTATCTGTTTTAACTCCTTTAGGTACGTAAATGAACGAACCACCTGACCACACCGCTGAATTTAATGCAGAAAACTTATTATCAGTATAAGGAATTACTTTCCCGAAATATTCTCTAAATAAATCTTCATTTTCTTTAAGCGCTGTGTCCGTGTCTTTGAAGATGATTCCTAAATTGCTCAAGTCTTCTTTCAAACTATGATAAACAACTTCTGATTCATATTGTGCTGAAACCCCTGCTAAATATTTTTGTTCAGCTTCAGGTATCCCTAGCTTATCAAACGTGCGTTTAATTTCTTCAGGTACTTCGTCCCATGAGACTTCAGAGCGTTCAGAAGGCTTAACATAATAAGTGATTTCATCAAAATCAAGTTCTGACAAATCGCCACCCCACTGTGGCATTGGTGTATTATAAAAATGTTTCAGTGCTTTTAAGCGGTAATCTAACATCCACTCTGGTTCATCTTTTATATTTGAAATTTCTCTGACAACTTTTTCTGTTAATCCTTTTTCTGTCCGGAAGATTGATACGTCTTTATCGTGAAAGCCGTATTTGTATTCCCCAACATCAGGTGCATTCTTAGACATAATAGCCCTCCTTTATTTCAAGCTTAAGTCTCTCTATTCATTCTTTTTATCAATTGCTTTCTCCATTGCTTTCCAAGCGAGTGTTGCACATTTTATTCGTGCTGGGAATTTTTGAACACCTTGCAAGGCTTGAATATCACCGAGCTCTAGGTCATCAGTTTCAGGCTCTTGCCCCAGCATCATTTGAGAAAAGTACTGCGCCATTTCAAGCGCTTCATTTACTTGTTTTCCTTTAACTGCCTGAGTCATCATTGATGCCGAAGCTAAACTGATTGAACAACCTTCTCCCTCAAACTTGGCATCAATCACTGTATCATCTTCGATAATGAAATGTAATTGAATCCGGTCCCCGCAAGTTGGGTTGTTCATTTCTAACGTGATCGCATCATCAGCTAATGTACCTTTATTTCTTGGGTTTTTATAATGATCCATAATTACTTGACGATACAAGGTATCTAAATTATTAAAAGACATCACCGAAAAACTCCTTCGCATTTTTAAGTCCTTCTACTAAGCGATCCACATCTTCTGTCGTGTTGTATAAGTAGAAGCTCGCACGGGCAGTAGCTGTAACCTCTAACCATTTCATTAGTGGTTGTGCACAGTGATGACCCGCCCTGACAGCAATACCATAAGAATCAAGAACAGTTGCTGTATCATGTGGATGAACGTCATCTAAATTAAATGTAATTAATCCTGATCGATGCTCTGGTCCATAAATGGTGATACCCCCAAGTGCTCGTAACTGCTTCATTGCATAATCGGTCAACATCGCTACATGTGCTTCAATATAATCATAGCCAACCTCAGTCAAATAGTCGATTGCTGCTTTAAGGCCCACAGCCCCTGCAATAATAGGTGTACCAGCCTCAAACCGCCAAGGCAACTCTTTCCACGTTGAGTCATACAGTTCAACAAAATCAATCATTTCTCCGCCAAATTGAACAGGTTCCATCACTTCTAACAGCTCACGTTTTCCGTATAAAACACCAATACCCGTCGGTCCACACATTTTATGACCACTAAATGCATAGAAATCACAATCTAGCGCTGTCACATTAACGGTCATATGTGGGACTGCTTGCGCCCCATCAACTAACACAACACCACCATGAGCATGGACAATCTTAGTTATATCGGCAATTGGATTGATTGTACCTAACACATTAGACAGATGTGTAATGGCTACAAGTTTCGTCTGCCTGGTCACCGATTGCCTTACTTGTTCAAGACTAATCGTTCCATCTGGTTCCATAGGGATGTAGGATAAGGTTGCTCCTGTCCGTTTTGCTACTTGTTGCCAAGGAATAAGGTTACTATGATGTTCCATTTGGGTGATTAAGATTTCATCACCGGCTTGGATATGCTTATCTGCATAACCCCTAGCGACAAGATTAATCGCTTCAGTAGTACCACGTGTGAAAATAATTTCTTCGGTTTTACTTGCACCAATAAATGATCGAACACTTTCACGTGCCCCCTCATAAGCTTCCGTTGCTCGCGTACCAACAGTATGGACACCACGATGCACGTTTGAATTATCTTGACGGTAATAATCACTGACCGCTTCAATCACTTGGCTTGGTTTTTGTGATGTTGCCGCTGAATCAAGGTATACAAATGGATAGCCATTAACCTCTTGGTCCAAAATTGGGAAGTCCCGACGAATGTCTCTTGCACACATTAATTTACTTTCCTTTCAATAACATCTGTTAGTTGTTCCCGAACAGCTTTGATTGGAATCTCATTTACAACGGGCGCTAAGAAACCATGAATAATGAGACGCTCTGCTTCTTGTTGAGAGATACCGCGGCTCATCAAATAATACAATTGAACTGGGTCTACGCGACCGACTGAAGCAGCGTGTCCTGCTGTTACATCATCTTCGTCAATAAGAAGAATCGGATTCGCATCACCACGCGCATCTTTACTTAACATCAAGACGCGTGATTCTTGTTCTGCATTTGCTTTTGTACCCCCACGTACAATTTTACCAATTCCATGGAAAATAGCCGTTGCTTTATCTTTCATCACACCGTGTTGGAAAATCATTCCGTCTGAATGCTTTCCGTAATTAACTATTTTCGCCGTAAAGTTTTGTATTTGATCGCCACGACCTACTGAGACAGCCTTCGCATAACATACAGACGAATCACCTAGTAAATGCGTAATGTTTTCTGAAATGGTGTTCCCGTCATTCATCTGACCGAGCGCCCACTCGATTTTTGCATCACGCTCTGCTAAACCACGACGATTAATATAAGAGGTCGTTCCATGAGCGAAGTTATCAACCGAACCGAACGAAATCTTTGCATTATCTTTAGCAAAAACTTCAGCTATAACATTCGCCACCGCTTTTGTCTCATCGTGAGTTGCTAGGTAATTTTCAACATAGGTGAGTTCACTATTTTCTTCTGCCACGATGATAACATGATTAAACAAAGCTAAATCTTTTTGATCTTGCCAAAAGATGGCTTGTAGCGGTTCTTCAACCACGACATTTTTTGGAACATAGACAAAGGCTCCACCATTGACTAATGCGGCATGAAGTGCAGTTAATTTGTGCTCATCAATCGTGACGGCATCAGTCATAAAATAGGCTTTTACTAGCTCTGGATGATCTTTTAGTGCTGTGTTTAAATCAGTAAAAATAACGCCGTTGTTCATTAATCCTTCCGTTGCATGTTTATAGATTAAGTGATTATCCTTTAAAATCAATAGGTTTTGTTTTTCCTTAAGATCGACAAACTTTTGAATGTCTGCTGGGAGCTCGGATAAATCATTAATCGCATTACTTTTAACAGCATCATGTTCAAAAGAATCAAAATCCCAGCGTGTAATTCGTGTTTTATCTGGTTTTGGCATGTCTAGTGTTAGAGCTTTCTCAAATCCAGTTAAACGAAATGCTTTCATCCAATCTGGTTCATTATTTTTATCTGAATAAGCTTCAATATAAGCTTTATCGAAGCGTGTAGTTACTTCCGCTGACATATAACCCCTCCTTACTACTTTAACTTATTCTCCTACCGTCTCGTCTTCAATACCAAATTCTTCTTTAATCCATTCATACCCTTCACTTTCTAAACGATCAACAAGTTCCGGTCCACCTGATTTCACAACACGTCCTTGCATCATCACGTGTACGTAATCTGGTGTAACATAGTTAAGTAGGCGCTGATAGTGGGTAATAATTAAGCAACCAAAATTTTCATTCCGTAATTTATTGATTCCTTTCGACACAACTTTTAAAGCATCGATATCGAGTCCAGAATCGATTTCATCAAGTATACCGATGGCTGGTTTTAATAACATTAGCTGCAAAATCTCATTACGTTTCTTTTCGCCACCAGAAAAACCTTCATTAAGATAACGTTGCGACATATTCTTATCCATCTCAAGATAATCCATTGCGTTATCCATTTCTTTAATGAATTTCATCAATGGGATTTCATCGCCTTCTTCACGATGGGCATTAATCGATGAACGCAAGAAGTCTGATGTCGTTACACCACTGATTTCACTCGGGTACTGCATAGCGAGGAATAGCCCCGCTTTTGCACGTTCATCAACTTCCATCTCTAAAACATCCTTACCATCAATTAAGATTTCACCCTTAGTCACTTCATACTTCGGATGCCCCATAATTGCAGATGCTAGTGTTGATTTACCCGTACCATTCGGTCCCATAATGGCATGAAATTCGCCACCTTTTATTGTTAAATCGACACCTTTTAATATCTCTTTACCTTCGATTTCTACATGAAGATTTCTTATTTCTAACGTTGATCCACTCATCTCTATACCTCCAACTTAAATATAGTTTATAATTATTAAGACATGATCGATAAACTCAATCATTCTCACTTTATTCTCATTACAATCTTATACTATTTCAAATCTTATATCAAGATTTTAAGACCATTCAATCCAACTTATTATACCGAAACGTTTAAAAACTAGCTAATTCATGAATTTTTCTTTAAGTTACGCTTATAAAAGTTAACTAAAATAAAACACCCCCTCACCTTATCAGTAATAATCTGATAGATGGGGGGGATCACTTTTTCTCATTTAGTTTATTTAATTGACTGACCTAACGATGAATATCGTGGTCCATCTCTTTCGCTGCTTCCAAACCTCTACGGTGACTTTGTTCACGTTTTTTCTCTACTTCTAAGCGCTTTTCAATATTCATTTCATACTCGCTAAAATTCATTCCATGTGACTGGTGCATCGCCTTTTCCATTTCTGGTGTGTACGTTAAATTTAGCTTTTCAGACATATCTAATTTAGATGTCTCCCTTTTTGTTTTATTTAATACATAAAGTGTAGCATCCGATAGGTATTTAGCCAAACGTCAAATACGAGGCTCTTAAGCGAAATATCCCCAAATATTAAGTTCAGTAAAACTCACGTATCATAAATAGCAAATAGGGACGATTTCTTTTGAAATCGTCCCTATTCCTCTTAGTTAGCGCCGACAGGAACAACCTGACCTTCGTACTGTTCTTCGATAAAGCTTTGAATCTCTTCTGACTGCAGGACTTCAACTAATCGATTTAGATGTTCATCATCCTCATCTTCTGCACGTGCGGCAATAATATTCACATACAATGAGTCTGAATCTTCAACAAAGAGTGCATCATCCGCCGGCGAAAGACCCGCTTCAATCGCATAGTTTGTATTAATAGCAACCAATGTGTCTGACTCATTCTCATAGGCTTCGATTAAGAATTCCGGGTTAACATCTGGTGAAAAGGTTAAGTTTAATGGGTTGTCAATGATATCATCCACAGTAGCCCCAGCTTTATCTACACCTTCCGCTAATGTAATAAAGCCTTGTGCTTCAAATAACGAAAGAATTCGACCATGATCAGGTACATTACGACTGATGATAACTTCTGTGCCTTCTTCAATCTCTTCTACACTTGAAATATCTTTCGAATAGACGCCTAAAGGTTCAATATGAATGCCACCTAAGTTCACTAGATCATATCCGTTATCGTCCATCGAAAGTTCAAAGAACGGAATGTGTTGGAAGTAGTTCGCATCTATTTCTCCGCGTGACAAATCTTCATTTGGTAGTGCATAGTCTGTATACGTTTCAATGGTTAAGGTAATGCCTTCCTCTTCTAAAATCGGCTTCGCTTCTTCAAGTACCTCGGCATGCGGTACAGATGTTGCACCCACTTTAATTTCATTTTCTGCACTATCCTCACTGCATGCTGCTAGAAAACTTACCGACAATAACACAACTAATAACGTTACAATTTTTTTCATTTTGTATTCCCCTTTTCCTTTTTATATTTATATTTAAAAGCCGTATTACCGCTTATCAATCTTTCTCGTTACCGCATCACCAATCGCTTGGAAAATAAACACAATAACTACAATTAAAATCGTACAAATATAAACGATATCCATGTCACGTCTAGTAAAACCATAATAGTAAGCATAGTCGCCAAGTCCGCCGGCTCCAATTGCACCAGCAACTGCTGTGTAGCCAATCAACGCAATAGCGGTAACAGTAAGTCCTGAAACGAGAGCTGGTAGTGATTCGCGTAATAGTACTTTGAAAATAATTGTGCGTGTCTTTGCCCCCATTGCTTTCGCTGCTTCAATTACACCACCATCTACTTCTTTCAAAGCAATCTCGACGAGTCGACCATAAAACGGTGCAGAACCGAGAATTAGCGCGGGTAAGGCTGCCGTTGGCCCCCTAAATGTACCAAAGAGAAAAATCGTAATTGGTAAGATTAAGAAAATAAGAATTATAAAAGGTACTGCTCTAAAAATATTAACAAAGGCTGCTGTGACTAAGTGAACCCACTTGTTTTCCCACAAACCACCTGGCTGAGATAAGTAAATCAATAATCCTAAAATGACACCTAGAATAAGGGTGCCAAGCAGTGCTGCTAGTGTCATATACAGCGTTTCACCTGTCGCGACGACAAGATCTGCCCAGTCAATGTTCGGAAATAAATTAGTCATGCGTGATAACCTCCACTTCTACTGAGGTTTGTTCAATATATTGAATCGCTTCTTGAACCGTAACTTCTTCTCCAACCATTTGTACATAGAGTGATCCATATGCGCCTTCTTGGGTCCGTTTTATATTTCCTTGCAAAATATTCACATCCACCTTAAATTTCTTAGCTACTTCACTGATCAATGCTTGATTTGTATTTTCTTTGATAAACTGTAGTTTTAACACATGACCTTCAGCGACGGTTGCAATAAAACTATCTTCAGCTACCTCATCGTCAGGTTTACCCATGACTTGTTCGACAAACTTTTTCGTTACATTTTTCTTTGGATGTGAAAAGACATCTAAAACCGAGCCTTGCTCAACGATACGACCCGCTTCCATAACCGCAACATTATGACATATTTTCTGAATAACGTGCATTTCATGTGTAATAAGAATAATTGTTAACCCGAGCTGCTTGTTAATGTCTACTAAGAGAGCCAAGATTGAATCTGTTGTTTCTGGATCTAAGGCTGATGTTGCCTCATCACACAGCAACACTTTCGGTCGATTTGCTAAAGCTCTGGCAATACCAACCCGTTGTTTTTGTCCCCCGCTCAGTTGAGACGGGTAACTGGTTTCTTTACCAGATAGACCAACTAAATCAACCAATTCTTGTACGCGTTTTTCAATCTCTTCTTTACTTACACCTGCAATTTCAAGCGGAAAAGCAATATTTTCACTAACTGTACGTGACCACAACAAGTTAAAGTGCTGAAAAATCATCCCGATATTTTGACGTTTAACACGTAAGGCATTTTTCGACAGGCCAGTGATTAACTCCCCTTCAATTTCCACCCGACCACTCGTCGGTTCTTCTAAGCGATTAATCAATCGAATAAAGGTACTCTTTCCCGCTCCACTGTAGCCAATCACACCGAAAATTTCACCTTTTTCTATCGATAAACTGAGTTGGTCTACGGCAACCAATTCTGATGACGCCGTTTTAAAAATTTTAGATAATTGATCAATAACAATCATGTGACTCCCCCATTTCAAAATTCTCTCTTTTAGTATACCTAATCACCCAGTCGATGACTAATGGTAATCCTCTCTTAAAAATTAAGAAAAGCGCCTCCCTGCTCTCTAAATAAGAGAACAAAAAGACGCTGGTATCATAACAGTACCGTGTCGTTGTTCTCTTATCATCCAAAACACTAAGTGTTTTGCAGGAATTGGCACCTTTTTAACTAACATGCGTTGTTAGTTAACGGTTGCCGGGCTTCGCAGGGCCAGTCCCTCCGCCTCTCTTGATAAGAGTCATAACTATTTAATTGGTTAATGGTGATAATAGCACGCTACGTTTGTCATGTCAATCATTTTTCAGGATTTTTTATGCGTGCTATACTAGGGATACTTCAATCACGCTTGACTGAAGTCATCTAGATTCTCGACAAACCCAAACAAAACAAGGATTAAGGACGTGATCACATGAATAAAGCACCCGATTTCACCCTTTCATATATCGATCAACCAGGTACCTATCAATTATCAAAACACCTTGGCAAAGTAATTGTTTTAACTTTTTGGACCTCGTGGTGTCCGGACTGTAGCCATGACCTTCCCCTTAAAGAACGACTTTATCAAGCTAGCACAAACGAAGCCATTGTATTTATCACTATTAATGTTAGTGGTCGTGAACCTAATCAAGAAGAAGCACGTCGTTACTATCATCAATTCTTAACTCAACCCACACTAGTTGATCACGGTCTTGAGACATACCGGGCCTACAATTGTCTAGGTGTACCTACTACCGTCATTATTGACCAAACAGGCTTCATTATCAAAACATTTTCTGATCAGGCACGCCCTCTGCAAATCATGGAAACACTTGCACCTTTTCTATCAGAAAACTAAACCAATAATCCCTAGCTAGCAGTAACGACAAACACCTCCTTGCTGGGAGGTGTTTGTCGTTACGCTTATTATTTAGTTAAATCAATATCGTTGATTTGTCCAAGGTTTTGACTAATAAACGCTTCATTTATTCCTTTAAGAAAATCTGCATACGCATCTTTTGTCATCATTTTCTCGACATCATCTAAAGAATTTGGCTTTAATACAATTAACCAGCCTGCATCATAAGGTGATGTATTTATCTTTTCCGGTTTATCTTCTAAGGTTTCATTCACCTCAATAATTTCTCCGCTAATTGGTAAATATAGTTCAGAAACTGTCTTAATCGACTCCACATTACCAAAACTGTCTTCTGCCTTTAGTTTTTCACCAACCTCATTGATTTCAACAAAGACGACGTCACCTAATTCATCTTGAGCATAATCCGTGACACCAATTCGTACTTGATTGCTTTCAATACTTAACCATATGTGTTCATCCGTATAATAATATGTTTCTGGTAATGCCATATTTGATCCCTCCATTATTTCCACGCTGTTTCAAATTGATCTTCTTTAAAACCAACCGTGACCACTGAACCATTTGTTGTTAACGGTCGCTTAATTAACATACCATCACTAGCTAGTAAGTTCATTTTTTCTTCATCTGACATTGATTTTAGTTTATCTTTTAATTGTAAATCTCGGTATTTTTGTCCGCTTGTATTGAAAAACTTTTTAATCTCCAACCCACTCATTTGGATTAATGCTTTTAATTCTTCTGCTGTTGGTGTTTGTTCAACGATATGTAATTCATTATAAATCACATCATTTGCGGCAAACCACTTTCTTGCATTGCGGCAGGTTCCACATTTCGGATAACAATAAAAAGTTACTGACATTATCTATCCCTCCATTTTTTGTTCATTTCTAGTATAAACTGATGTATCCACTTTTTCTAGTCATCCCTCTCAGCTTTAACAATTCATTAATTACACTAAACCGTAATTGTTCTTATTTACATTTAGGTCGAAGTACGCTACAATAATTATAACATTGAATTGAAACGGAGTGTGCCCAGATGACCGCACCAATTGTAGAATTTAAAAATATCACTTATGCCTATGAGGACAAAATTGCTTTAGATAACATAAGCTTAACCTTACCAAAAGGGGCATTCCTCGGACTCGTTGGACCAAACGGCGGTGGTAAGACTACGCTAATTAAACTTTTACTTGGTGTCTTAAAACCACAACAAGGATCGATTAATCTTTTCGAAAAAGACATCGATCAATTTAAAGCGTGGCATAAAATAGGTTTTGTTTCACAAAAAGCCAATGCATTTAACCGCGGCTTTCCAGCAACAGTTAAAGAAGTCGTTGGCACCGGTCTAACCGCTCAAATTGGCTACTTAAAACTATTTACCAATAAGCACCGCCAGAAAGTAAAAGAAGCGGTTGCACTTGTTGGCATGAGCAAATACCTTAACCAAAACATCGGGGATCTTTCCGGCGGACAACAACAACGTGTTTTTATTGCTCGCGCACTTGTCTCGGATCCAGAATTATTAATTCTTGATGAGCCTACCGTGGGAATCGATACTGAAAATGTTCAAAAATTTTATGAACTATTAGCAACGCTCAATCGTGAAAAGGGGATCACACTTCTTTTAGTTTCACATGATATTGGAACAATGACAAAGCATGCAAATGGTATTGCGTGCTTAAACAAAGAAATTCACTTCCATGGTGACACCTCTTCTTTTAACCAATTATCTGAACAACGTTTATCAAAATTTTACGGTCACGACTTGAATGTCGTGACACACCAGCACTAAGGATGTGTAAAGGGAATGTTTAGTCAATTTTTTGAATTTGAATTTTTAAGAACCACTTTTTATACAGGGTTAATTATTGGACTAATTGCTCCGTTACTTGGTACCTTTGTCGTTGTCAGGCGGCTAGCTTTGATCGCTGACGGCTTATCGCACGTCACCTTAGCTGGTATTGCATTCGGCCTTTTCATGGATAAGAAATATGGATTAGCTACATTAACACCGTTTACAACGGGTACAATTTTTTCTGTTTTTGGCGCCTTGCTCATTGAAAAGTTAAGAACCGTATATAAATCCTATCAGGACTTAGCGATACCAATTATTCTGTCTGGCGGTGTTGGCTTAAGTGTTATTTTCATTGCCCTTGCCGATGGTCTAAATAACGATCTTTACTCCTATTTGTTTGGTTCTGTTTCAGCTGTGAGCCGCACAGACTTTAATACCATTCGAATCATTGCCGTCGTTGTTCTAACGCTGATGATTGTTTTTTATAAAGAACTCTTTATGTTATCATTCGACGAAGAACACGCGGAAGTTTCAGGGATCCATGCTAAGCGCATTCACCTGTTGTTTATTCTGTTAACTGCTTTAGTCATTTCCGCATCAATTAGAATTGTTGGTGTTTTACTTGTTTCAGCACTGATGACCTTGCCTGTAGCTGCAAGTATTCGCATCGCGAAAGGATTTAAACAAACCATTATCTACTCAATAATTTTTGGAGAAGCAAGTGTTATCTTCGGAATTATCTCAGGTTATTACTTAGAAATCCCTCCCGGCGGAACGATCGTGATGGTCTCGATTTCGATTCTTTTTATTACTATTTTGGCCAAAAATGCTTGGGTATCTCTACAAAGAAAGAAGGCGGTATAAATGCGCTTAGACGAAGCACTTGATGTATTAAAAGAAAAAGGATACAAATACACCAATAAACGTGCAATGATTTTAGAATATTTTAATGATGAAGGTAAATACCGAACAGCTAAAGACTTGCTTAATCACTTAGAACCGCATTTTGATGGCATCAGTTTTGATACCATTTATCGTAATCTGCATTTATTCAGTGAGTTGGGCATTTTAGAATCAACTGAATTAGCCGGCGAGAAGCACTACCAAATGCGCTGCACGAACCACCATCACCATCATTTTATTTGTAAGAATTGTGGCATAACCAAAGAAATTCATTGTTGCCCCATGGATACAATCGGAACAGAACTCGATAATTATATGATAGAAAGTCATAAATTCGAAATTTATGGTCTCTGCCCACAGTGCCAAGAACAAGCATAAATATGAAAGGGCTCACCTGTTGAAAATGCAACAGGTGAGCCCTTTTTTTATTTCAATACCATCCTTCAGTTAAATCGTAGCTATTATTCCCCTACAAGCCACGCCTATCCAATTTGATAATTGCGGACCATTTTTAACTGTTCGATAAATCATCGAAACATAGTTTAATCGCTTTTAATTACAACATATGGGCAATATCAGAAGCTGCTGTTGGATACGCATATATCATTTGTTTTAAGGCGTTGGTCGTTAAACCCACTTGAATCGCTGTCGCAAAATGATTAATCAATTCATCAGCTTCCTCGCTCAGTAAATGCGCACCTAAGATTTTGTCTTCATCTTTGTCGATGATAATTTTAAAGGCTGCATGCGATTCGTTGGTCCGTTTATGGGTAAACCAATCCTCTGCTTTTTTATACTTTATCACAATGTTTCGATTTGATTGCTCCGCTTCTTGACTTGTCATTCCAACTGATGCAAGTTTTGGCACAGTAAATACGACTGAGGGCGTTGCTCTATAATCAACCACTTGCTGATTGTCATTTAATAGATTTTTTGCCACAATGTGCGACTCCATACTAGCAATTGGTGTTAATCGTAGACCTGTCGTTGCGACGACATCACCAGCAGCATACACGTGTTGGTTTGATGAGCTTTGTAGATACTCATTGACACTTATCCCCTCTTTTTCACTAGTGATATTGGCCTTTTCTAAGGCTAAATTAAGCGCCGGCACCCTGCCCGCTCCGTGAACAACCAAGTCAGCGCTAAATGCTACATCGCTTGCTTGAGTTTTCGCATGGACCGTATAGCCGTCTGCCTCTTTTACAATCCGATTAACTTCATGTCCAATATGCACGTCGATGCCAAGTTCGCTTGTCTTTTCTAATAATATTTTCACTAATTCTGGATCGAAATGTTTGAGTGCTCGGTCTCCGCGCTGAATAATATGAACTTTCGCTCCCGCTCGCGCCGCAAGATGGGCAAATTCAAACGATATATACCCTCCGCCTACAAATACGATGGTTTCAGGCAAGGCATTTAGCGCCATGAATGCATCGCTGTTTATCAAATGCTCACTCCCCTCGAAGGCTAAAGGTCGAGGTATTGCGCCTGACGCAATTAAGAACTTATCCCCTTCCAATTCGGTCCCCTCAACTGTCACGGTTGTTTCACTGCTAAATGTCACCTTCCCACGATAGGTATCAATTCCTTGTTTGTTAAATGCTTTTTCCCTTTGTTCTGGAACAGGCGCTGTAAAGGTGCGTTTAAATGCTATAAGTTCCGACCAATCAATCGAAATATCACCGATAATTCCTTTTCCTTTCATTCGCTTTTGCCAATCATAGAGTTCTGCTGCACCATGTAAAACTTTTTTTGGATCACACCCTCTTAGCGCACAAGTACCACCTAGCGGACGTTCATCAATGATTGCCACGTTCCATCCTGCTTGGTTACATTTACTTGCTGCGACTGAACCAGCAGACCCAGAACCAATTACGATTAAATCATACTTCTTTGTCATATTTATCAACCTTTCAGTATTATGTTTCAGCATACATACGACCTTCATCGTCCTGAATAAACATCTGCATCATAAATGTGAAAAAGGATAGATGCTCAACACCAGAACATATATCCTTTTGATCCTTCTTATTCAATTAATGTTTAAAAATAGCTAGTTATTTCACAATCATAACTGGACAAGTTGTGCGCTTGGCTACTTTATGGCTGACACTTCCTAACACCATCTCTTGTAAGCTATTCAAGCCACGGCTACCGATAATGACAATATCAGAACTGTTTTCATCTGCATATTCTACAATCGTCGGACCTGGATCACCATGCAATACCTTAATTTCATACGGTACATTAGCCTCTTTTAATTTACGTTCGGAAATGGCTAGTTTTTCTTTACGACTTCGATCCAGATCACTCGCATTCCATTGCCGTGTCGCATCTGCTTTTGATGTCGCTCCGTCAACGACGTACAAAATCGTTACATGTGCATTTTCATTTAATTTAGCTAATTCAACAGCCTTTTCACACGCACGAATCGCAAATTCCGAACCATCTGAAGCTAACAAAATTTTTTCAAACATTAGTGATCACTCTCCAATCAATTTATAAGTCATTATATGTTACTTTATCCTATTTAAGTTCTTCTCAAACCTTCTATCGACTGAATATTTTATCTTTTAATTTATATAAAAACGCCAAAGGATTGTTAGTGACCCAACAATCCTTTGGCGCTCCATCAGTTTAGAAAATTTTATCAATTGCTTGTTTAATACGCTCTTGATCAAACGGTTTTACAATAAAGTCTTTTGCACCTGCTTGGATGGCTTCTAAAACCATTTGTTGTTGTCCCATTGCAGAACACATAACAATTGTTGCATTCGCGTCATGTTTTTTAATTTCTTTAACTGCTTCGACCCCATTCATCTCTGGCATTGTGATATCCATGGTTACTAATTCAGGCTTTAAGTCTTTGTACATGTCAATTGCTACCTGGCCATTTTCAGCTTCGCCAACTACTTCATGTCCAAGCGATTGAAAAATATTTTTTAATTGCATGCGCATAAACGCTGCATCATCTGTGACTAAAATACGTGCCATTATCTCTAATCTCCCCTTACTGTTTATTCCTCTTCGACCACTTGTTTAACTTCTTTGATCTCATCATGATTTAAAATATAAGCTAAATCAACAAGTAGAAGTAAGCGATCCTCTAATTTAGCTACACCATTCAAGAAGTGTGCATGAACACCTCTAATTGTTGTCGGTGCAGGTTCAATAATTTCTTCGTCTATATCTAGTACATCTGAAGCTGCATCTACAATAAAACCGACAGACACACCATCAACGAGTGCTACAAGCATTCGCGATTGATCTGTTTTCTCTGACTTTTCCATATCCATGCGTGCTTTAAGATCAATAACAGGAATGACTTCTCCCCGCAACTTTGTGATGCCTTCAATAAAATCAGATACTTGCGGCAAACTTACGATGTCTTGTAATTTTTCAATAGAAACAATTTGTTGAATGCTTGCGCCATACTCTTGGCCTTTTAATTGAAAAACAATAAACTTTTCTGTGCTCATCTTCGGTCTCCTTTATCGGTGAGGTCCACGATTATCAATAATAGTTACATTCCATAGCATACCTTAAAAAGAATTCAATAATCAACCTAAAAATGATAAATTACTGATTAAGTAATAGATATACGGATAAAACTTGATCATCTGGGTAGTTAACCTCTACAAGCAAGGCACGTTTAAACCCAGACAAGGTTGCATCGCCTTGTAAAAGTGTCGGATGCGTAATGTCTGTCGTTAATTCCTGTTCTGCTAGGTACGTCGATAGACTACCTGCAATCATATTACCAAGCTCGCCTGAAAACGACTCTAACATTTCACCACTGATTGGCATACCAAACATTTTTTCACCCACTGCACTAAAGAATTCTGCAGACGACTGTAAAATCAATTCTCCTTTGATGTTACCAGTAAAACCAATCATCACACCATAAGTTACTTTTAACGGTGGCTTAATCAACTGTGGCGCCCCTACCGTCGGATCGATTGGAATAATTTTCTTAACAGCAACGATTGTGCCATTATACACTTCTCTAATAATTTCATTCATACTTTTGTCCCCTGTTGTCAATGTTCTTCCTCCCCAAAATCAAACCATATGTGTAAACACATGGTTTACGTCTTAATCCTTTATGTCTACGTTCCCTATTATTTTCGGATTAATTACAAAATAATAAAGCAAATCTTAATAATTCTTCAAAAAATCTTTATATGCAATCAAATCTTGAACTGCATTTGATGATCGTCTCAAACGAAAACAAGTCATTTATCTCGTTCTGATAAGTTAAAATGACTCACGATTTTTCTAGCTACTTCAGCTGCCGTTAGTGTCTCATTATTTATCTTCAGATAATTTTCATCAGATATTTCTCCATCAAGAGAATTCAAGCGATAATTTTCCATAGAGGAAATCAATTCACTTTTTGACCAGGTAGTATCTCGTTTAGAAGGCTTGTGCAACAACCTGTTTTCTGATGCATTTCTCTTCAACCGCTCAGTCACATCAGCTTCAAGTTCAACAATATAAACCTCTTTATCAGCGTTGTGAAAAATTGATTTCAAGTTTTCGATAAATGCCCAATCATCAGGTTCGTTAAAGGCCCATACGTATGTGAATATTAGGCCTTTTTCTTTACACCTTGCTACTTCTCTAAATATTTCTTCTCGAAATAGATCGACCAAGCGTTTTGCGGCTGGCTCATCATAATTGAAAAAATGACTAACCAAATCAATCGTCATGTGATTATGAAACAATTGCAAATCCGTCAGTTCTGCTAATGATTGCCCGACGGTCATCTTCCCTACTGCTTGTGGTCCAGTAATAATCACACATGTCATTGCCTTCACCCCTCGTGTAGTATTATATTTAAGGCCAAAAAATTGCTCTTTTCGATAGAGCGATTATACCAGGATGAATTAAATTTTCAATCTTATCGCTAAAACATTAATCTGTCTTACTCTGTTTTTCTCAACTTATTTTGTCTAGCTTTCTTAATCCCTGGCAAAATCCCAAGATTTCCACCACACATTTAAACATATCCAAAAAATGTGATCTCACTTAAAAAATTGAACGTCTGATGATTGATAATTCTACCATCAGACGCTTTAAAGGTGACTGTTTCAACATCTGCTAACAGTCATTCTCGGTAAGTTTACAGGCATTAAATTTTGAATTTCTTTATCATTTCTCTCAAATCTTCAGCCATATTAGCTAAAAGAGAAGCTGACGATGTTACTTCTTCCATTGTTGCTAATTGCTCTTCTGATGATGAAGCAATATCTGCTGTGCTTTCCACAGACGCTTTTGCAATCGTAGCAACTTCTTCAATTGATCCATTTACTTGCTCCATGCTTGCTGACATTTGTTCAGAAACGGCGGAAAGTTCTTGAACTTCACCACTAACTTGTTCAATAGAAGTTAAAATTTCACTAAAACTTTTACCCGTATCATTCACTAATCTTACGCCTTCGTCTGCTTCTTTGGTGCTCTTGCTCATCATTTCTACTGCTTTGAGGACATCATTTTGGATTAATTGCACTAAATTTGAAATTTGATTTGCTGAGTTTCTTGATTGTTCGGCTAGCTTTCTAACTTCATCAGCTACTACCGCAAAACCTTTCCCATGCTCACCCGCTCTTGCTGATTCAATCGCTGCATTTAATGCCAATAAATTTGTTTGATCTGCAATACCTGTAATAACATCGATTATTTTTCCAATCTCATTCGAGTTGCTATCCAATTGTTGAATCACTGTATTTGTCCCATTTGTAGCTTCATTTATCGACTTCATTTGACCAACTACTTTTGTTAACATGTTATTACCATTAATAGCTTGGTTTGTCGTATCAGTAGAGGATTCTGCTACATTAGATGCTGTGCTTGCAATCCTATTAATTCCGGTAGCCATTTCGTTAATACCTCTTGCACTTTCTTCTGTCGCCTTCTCTTGCACTTCCGAACCACTCGCAACCTTTTGAATCGCAGTTGTTACTTGCTCAGTCGCAGAACTCGTTTGTTCTGCACTTGCCATAAGCTCTTCTGCTGAAGAAGCCACTTGTTCTGAGGTGCTGCTAACATTATAAATTAAATCCCTTAAATTTGTTTTCATTTCATTAAATGACTCGGCTAATTGACCAATCTCATCGTTATTCTTAACTTTCAAATCATCAATTGCGAGATTTCCCTTCGCAACCTCCTCAGCAGATCGAGAAATCAACTGAACTGGTTTGGAGATCAATCTACTGATAAATAAGGCAATAAAGAGACCGATGATGAACGCCAAAATGCTAATGCCGATAATTACATTTTTACTTGCTACTGCTTTGCTAGTAAGAGCATCACTAGTCTCTTTAATATTTGTTTCTTGATAGGTTCGAGCTTTTGCCCCTACCGCAGTTACGTTTGAGGTTAGACCATTTCCTCTCTCTTCCATCAGTCTAGTGATCTCATCCATTTGGTTTTGATCTCTTAGGCGAATTACTTCTTGACCTAATTGAAAATACTCATCTTCAACGGCCATAAACTCTTCAACAATTTGTTCAGCTTCATCAGTTATATCTAAGCTTAAAAATTCTTGCGCCATCAGGTCAAATGTTTCAGCAGATTGATTCACTAATTCTAAATTCGTTTGATTTCCGTTGACAAGGTAACCCCTGACAGCTATTTGTTCATTTAATACGGCATTCTCCATTTCTGTTATGACTCTTACTTTATTAAAACTGTCCGTTATTGAGTTTGAGTAATTTCTGTCCACTGTTGTAAATTGCACCAAGGTGATGATTGATACAGTCGCTAATAACAACAAGACTGCAAAGAATCCCAACAATAATTTTTTTGAAATGTTAAATTTCATGCTCTTCATTCCTTTTCAATGTACGATTTATTAAAACGATTTTTGATTCATTGATGTAATTAGACGTTTTTCATTCCTCACTGCGATGACTGAATGAGAAACAAACATAATCTATGTCTTTCATAAGCGAAAACATTAATTCAATCAGGTGACCCACGAAACAGAAACTGTGACAAAAAAACAGCTGTCATTCACCGCACACAATTCTTATTCTGCAGAAACCTGCTGACCAATAATTGTATTTATATGTTTACTCGCAGTATTTGTTAGTCATCCTATCTCTCCCTCTGTTTAGAAAACATTATACAAAAAAAGACCCCCCGAAAATTAGAAGGATCCCTTTCTTTAAAATGCAACTGGCTGGCATTGACTTTGGTTAAGCCTTTAGCCCCTATAGTTTTGCGTCTCTACTTTTCAATAGATTTGCCCTTCTTATATTTAATTTGTTAATACATACTAAATATATAACATGACTATCTAACTTACAATTAGACATTTTGTGACATTCATATAAGAAAGTAGCATTTTTCGCGAAAATTTTCTTGACAAAACCCAAAAAAAGACCTAAGCATTAAGTAATGCTTAGGTCTTCCAAATATTGAGACTTCTTACTCAGCTATACTTACCTTTACCTCATTAATCATTTCAGATACCGAAGTAATTCCCCCACTTGAAACATACCAATAATCAGGTGTTAAATAGGTGATTTGATCATTCTTCTTTGCTTTAGTTTCATTAATTAACGCATTATCTAACGTCGTTTCTGCTGTATAGTCACCGCCTGTAACTGCATTTCGGTCAACAACATATAAATAATCCGGGTTTTGCTCTGCAATATATTCGAAACTAATATTCTGCCCATGTGTCGATGCCTCGATCTCTTCACTAATTGGACTTACACCAAGTTCATCATGAATGATTCCAAAGCGAGACCCTGGACCATATGCATTTACCGACCCGTCATTGGTCAATATGATTAAAGCTGTTTCATCAGCTGATACAAGCGCTTGAACGGCTTCCGCTTCGGCTTTCACAGTTGAAACGGCTTCCTCTGCTTCAGTTTCTTTTTCGAAAATTTCACCGAGTAAGGTTACGTTTTCTTCAAACGACTCGAGATAGCGTGCGGTATCAACACCTAAATATATCGTCGGTGCAAGTTCAGTTAAGTCGTCATAAGCTTCTTGCGTTCGACCAGAAATGATGATTAAGTCTGGGTTTAAGTTTGCAAGCGTTTCAAAGTCTGGCTCAAACAACGTACCAGCATTTGTATAGTGTTCGTCCTCGAATTTTTCTAAGTAACTTGGTACGTTTGCAGTTGGCAAAGCATCGACCTCAACCCCTAAATAGTCAAGGCTATCAATCGTACCAAAATCAAACACAGCAATTGTTTCTGGATTAACTGGAACAGTTGTTGTACCAAGCTCATGTTCCACCACAATTTCTGTCTTTTCCTCTTGCTCTTGATTTGTTTCTGTTTCTGTTTCTGTATCTTGATCTGACGATGTTTCATCAGTTGTATCTTCTCCACAAGCTGCGATTACTAACACTATTGATGCTACTACCAAGTAGATTAGCCATTTTTTCATCTCTAATTGCTCCCTTATTAATTAATATATTTAAAATAGGCGTTAACTAATTGCTTATTTCTGGGCCCAGCAGCCAGCAAACGCCTATATTTAAAACAAAGTTAAGAAAAATATAAACAGATGCGACATTGATCGATATCTTGAATTTTGATATCCATGTCATAGACTTCCTTTAAGACGCCATTATTAATAATCTCGTGTGTTGCGCCTTTTTTAACAATCTTTCCATCACGCAAAGCGACGATATAATCTGAATACACAGAAGCGAAGTTAACATCGTGCAAGACAATGATGACGGTCTTCCCTAATTCATCCACAAGCCGTCTGAGTACTTTCATGATTTGCACAGAGTGCTTCATATCTAAATTATTCAATGGCTCATCCAGTAATATATATTCAGTATCTTGAGCAATAACCATCGCGATATAAGCGCGTTGCTGTTGCCCACCACTTAACTGATCGAGAAACTTATTTGCCATCGTTTCTAATTCCATATATTGCATGGCACTATCAATCATTTTCTCATCAAGTTCTGTTAGTCGTCCCTGCGAGTATGGAAAACGGCCAAAACTAACCAGTTGTCGCACTGTTAACCGGACGTTTATATGATTGGCTTGCTTTAGAATTGATAATTTTTTAGCTAAATCTTTATTTTTAGCGGTCGAGACTTCCTCCCCATCAATGAGGACCTCGCCTTCATCCTTAGCAATTAAGCGGCTGACAATCGATAATAAGGTGCTTTTTCCTGCCCCATTCGGGCCGATAAACGACGTGATTTTCCCTTTAGGTATAGTCATAGATACATGGTCAACGACCATCGTATCGCCGTAACGTTTTGCTACATTTTTAATTTTCACCATGTTCTATTCTCCTTTAAAATAAGATAGAGGAAGTAGACCCCTCCAATAAGATTAATAATCACACTTAGTGTGGTTGAAAAGTTAAACACCCGGTCAACAATCACTTGACCACCAACGAGTGCGATAATACTGACGAGAACTGTCGCAACAATCAATACCGTATGGCGATAGGTTTTAAACACTTCATAAGTAACATTAACAACCAATATACCAAGAAACATGATTGGACCAACAAGTGCCGTTGCAACAGCGATTAATACAGCCACGACAATCATTAACTGCTGGACTATCCGGTCATAATCAACACCTAGATTTACCGCATGAGCTTTCCCTAGTGACAAAACATCCAAGTACTTATAATAACGACTTGCATAAGCAATGATCAGTACAACCAGTCCTAGTGAGATATATAATAAGTCCGTTTGAACATTATTAAAACTTGCAAACATGCGATTC
This sequence comes from Streptohalobacillus salinus, assembly GCF_003201605.1. Classification (GTDB taxonomy): domain Bacteria; phylum Bacillota; class Bacilli; order Bacillales; family Amphibacillaceae; genus Streptohalobacillus; species Streptohalobacillus salinus. The sequence continues at coordinate 51,180 of NZ_QJJR01000005.1, forward strand.
TGTACGACTAAAAACTCATTCGGATCAATGAGCACTTGCATAAAAGTCGATAAACTTTGGAAAAATGTGCCGAAGATAAGGCCAATTAAAAGTAAGAAATATATATTATTGCCTCGCTTGAATAATAACTTAAACAACAGTAATGCAAACCCAACCATTAATACAATAGAAATGACAAAGTTTAATTTCTGATTTGTTGTCGAAATACTTGTCGATCCGTAAAAGAAAATAATAAATGTTTGAATTAACTGATAGAGCGCATCAAGTCCAATCAAACTCGGCGTTAAGATACGGTTATTAGTAATGGTTTGAAAAACGATCGTTGCAATTGCGATGACAGCGCCAGTAAGAACAATCGACAAAACGCGCGTCAAACGGCGTGTTAAAATATAGTCGATGTTTCCACTTAAATCGATAAAAAGATAAAGAGAAACAAACAGTATCCCTAATCCTAGTAATAGCACCAGTTTGTATTTATTACTCATATGCGTTCCTCCTCAAAACAAGATAGAGGAAGATGAAACTTCCAATTACACCAACTACGACACCAATCGCAATCTCATAAGGGAAAATAATGAGTCGGCCGAGAATATCACTGAAAAGCAGGAAAACAGCGCCCAATAGCGCCGTCATTGGCAAGCTTTTCTTCAGATGATCACCACGGTAGATCGAAACGATGTTAGGAACAATCAACCCCAAAAAGGGGATCGTTCCAACTGTTAAAATAACCACAGACGTAATTAAGGCAACGATAATTAAGCCGGTATTGACGACCCATTTATAATTGAGCCCTAAATTTTTCGAGAAATCTTCCCCCATACCAGCAATGGTAAAGCGGTTAGCGAATAGATAACTCATGATGACAAGTGGAATGCTCAAGTAAAGCAACTCATAACGCCCTTGAAGAATTAAGGCGAAATTCCCTTGTAACCAAGCAGACATGTTTTGTACTAAATCATTCTGATAAGCAAAAAACGTTGTAATCGAGCCGATAATGTTACCAAACATTAAACCGACAAGCGGGATGAAAATTGGATCTTTAAACTGCACCTTTTCTAAGATCTTCATAAAAATCAAGGTTCCTGCGATTGAAAAGATAAAAGCGACAAACATGCGCTCAAGCGGTGAAGCTTGGTGAAAAAACATCATGGCAACTAAAATCCCTAAGCGCGCTGAATCCATGGTACCCGCTGTTGTCGGTGAAACGAATTTATTTCGGCTTAATTGTTGCATAATTAAACCCGAAATACTTAAACCGACTCCGGCCATGATGATACTTAATAACCTTGGAATTCGACTCACCCAAATGATCTGTACTTGTTGCTCGGTTAATTGAAAAATATCACTTAACTCTAGGGGGACAACACCGATAAAAACTGAAGCTAACGATAAAATAATAAGTAATGGAATAAGTATAAGATAGGTCATAGAAAAATCCTTTTTTTGTATTCGATAATGAGATTCATTATCAATTAGATGATTATCATTCTACCATGTATAAATATTCTGTCAATAGTCAAACTTAAAATACTTTTTTGTCTGTTATCTAGATCCTTTTACATGTTTTGTCCTTCTTCAACTAAACGAGACCGACATCGTTGTACATAACGATGTCGGTCTCGGGTACTTCATCTGGTTATTCCACTTCCACTAATTGATTAACATCAAAGAAATACAAGAAACGTTTATGAATGGTGATGGCTAAAATTGTCTCAATGGCTTTCGTATACAAATCTAACTGCACCCGGTAACGTTCCACCAACTGCTTGCGTTTAGCTGCCGTGAAAGCGCCAGTAATTGTATCTGTTTTATAATCAACAATGGTCCACCCCTGATCTGTTTTTACAAGCAAATCAATCACACCTTGAAGAAAAACTTGCTCAGACGCACCTTCCCAGTTCTGATACACATCTTCTGTATTTAACATCAAACTAAACGGCACCTCACGCTCAATGATTTTCGCTTTATTTAGTGCATCAATCACAGGAGAAGCCAAGAAGGCAAGTATTTTCGCGCGATCTATTGCCTCACCTTGCTCATAGGTCAACAATTCTTTCTCAATTAATTGATCAATGAAATGATTCAGTGTCGCCTCCGTTAGAGGCTTATCAAACGGTAGATGTTGCATCACTGTATGCATTGCTGTCCCCTTCTCAGCGGCCGTTAACTTCTTTGTTCCTTGCATGAAGCGGGGACGCTCTTTTTTTAAGGGTTTAACCTCGCGCAACAATTCATCAGCTGCATATGGATCTGGCTCTGTTAAACGTCTTTTAATTTCTGTCACACTTTGCTTAGCGCGATGAATGGTCGCAGCTTGGTGTGGGTACTGGTAATTTAGGCGATGCTTGACAAATTGATTGTCTGCTTCGTCTGTTTTTGGTAATGGTGCCTCGTGATTAATTACTGCTTCTAGATCAACAACAGTTTTAGCTTTTTCAACATCCTCTGTATGATAGCGGTGGACACCGTGTTGTTCCACTTTAAATAGAGCGTCGTCTCCAGTAAAGACAGCACCTTGTGTATCTGTTTCATCAGCTTTTACTCTAAGAACCTGGCCGGCAGGATGCCTTACCAAACTATATGCGACCCAGTCTAAGTATGAACTACTTTTCAGTCGAATATCTGCGGGCAGAACCCAGTCCTGTGCATCAATGACTTCTTGATATGCAGCTTGCTTCTTCTCGAAGTTTGCAACTGTTCCAATCATCACTAGCTTTTCTTTTGCACGTGTTAGAGCAACATATAGCACGCGCATTTCTTCGGCCCACAATTCACGTTTCATGTGGTGTTTAATCGCTTGATAAATTAAGGTTGGGTACATGATTCTTTTTTCAGGATCAATGTATTTGCTGGCAAAGCCTAAATCTTTATGCAGTAAATATTTCGCTTTTAAATCCTGTTGATTAAAGTTTTTATCCATTGCACCTAGGATAACAATTGGATACTCAAGTCCTTTGCTTTTATGAATCGTGGTAATTCTAACCACATCTTCTTGTTCACCTAACGCCCGAGCAGCTCCTAAATCCTCACCACGCTCTTCCATACGTTCAATCATTCGTAAAAAGCGATATAAGCCTCTAAATGATGTCTCTTCATACCCTCGTGCGCGGTCATAAAGTGCCCGTAAATTAGCTTGACGCTGTCTACCACCTGGCATACCACTCACAAAATCATAGTAACCTGAATCTCGATATATATACCATATTAAATCTGAAAGTGCTCCAATTTGATTGCGGTTTTTCCAATCACTTAATTGATTTTTAAATCTATTTAAGCGTTCTTTAAGTTTGTCATTTCCACCTGCTTCCAGGTAGAGTTTAAAACAATCATGAAAGCTTGCTTTCTTGTCCATTAGGCGTATTTGTGTTAATTCCTCTTCATTTAATCCAACAATTGGTGACTTTAACACGCTAGCTAGTGGGATATCTTGTTTTGTATTATCAATTATTTTCAACACATTGACCATCACTTGAATTTCAATTGCTTGCAAGTAACCTGTTTGTAATTCTGCATATACAGGAATGCCTTGTTTTTTTAACTCTTCCATTACGACAGGCGCACTTGTCATTGATCTGAGTAAAATAACAATATCACGATAACGGCACGGACGTCTTTCTAACGTATCCTTGTCAAAAATAACAGCCGGTTCCATTGCTCCCCGACCAATCCAACTGTTAATTTTCTCAGCATATATACGTGCTTCTAATTCTGCTTTTCTTAAATCCACAGTTGTTTCACCTGCGTCATCATCCACCTCATTATCGTTACGGTCGACAATCACAAGTTCGACTTCAGGATCATTTTTTTTTGCTTCGTCATAATTCAAATTCCCATAAATCAATTCGCTCTCAGCATCGTAATTCATTTCACCGACATTCTCATCAAATAATTGACGAAAAATAAAGTTTGCACCAGCAAGTAATTCTTTACGACTTCGAAAGTTTTTCGCTAGATCAATCCGTTCACCACTATGGTGCTGATCATAAAACATTTTATACTTAGTTAAAAACAGGCTAGGTTCAGCATGACGAAAGCGATAAATCGACTGCTTCACATCACCTACCATAAATAAGTTTCCCGGATCATCTTTAGTAATGGCTTGTAGGATTGTCTCTTGTACCATATTCGTATCTTGATACTCATCAACCAAAACTTCTTTATATTTTGTTTCAAGTTGTTTGGCTATTTCGGTTTTTTCAAAGCCTTCACTTGTTTTTTGTGTTAATACCGCTAAAGCAAAGTGCTCTAAATCAGAAAAATCAACCAAACCTTTATCTCGCTTCACAGCCTGATAATTTTCTCTAAATACTTTCACTAGTGTGACAAGTTGTTGGATGGTTGGATATAACTCAGCCATATCAGCAAGATAGTCTTCAAGTGAACGGGTAAACAGTTGTTGTTTTAAATCGGTCAAGCGATCTTTCGCTTGATTCCGATAGTCTTTTGTCTTCGCTTTTAGAGCCGGATCACAATCGACGCTCTTTCTTGATAGACTCTTAAAACTTAATGTTTCCATGCCGCGGTACAGCTCGGACCAACCGATTGCCTTTTGACCTTTTAACTGCTGAAGCTGTTCTAAGTCGAATTCAACTGCTTCGGCATAATGATAGGGGCCATCCACATTTTTAGTTAGCTGTAACGCTTTTTCTAAATAATTCTCCGCTTCTAGAAGCGCGTCATCAATCGACTGACTTAATACGTTAAACCATGGGTAAGTAAGCAATTGATCTTCTTCAACATGATAGGTTTCCGCAACATGACTAAGCCATGTTTCTGGCCAGGGATTTTGCATCGCAAAATCGTATAGTTTTAGAATTAACGTTTCAACATCTTTATCATTACGATCATTACTGAAGCGCTCAACAACATTGAAAAAATCGCTTTGTTGAGGATGACTGTCGCTATACCATGTTTCAAATAAATCATCAATGACCTCTTGTCTTAATAAGTCCGCCTCCAAGTTATCAGCAATTCTAAACCCCGGATCGATATCAATTAGATAGCTATGACGTTTAACCAGATCCAAACAAAACGCATGCAATGTTGAAATAGAGGCTTGTTGTAATAAGGTTGTTTGTTTCTTTAAATGCGTTGAAGTTGGATTCTCTTCAAGTGCTGACTCGAGGGCTTGTTGAACACGGTTACGCATTTCCTGGGCAGCTGCATTGGTGAATGTCGCTACCAACAATTCATCAATATTTACCGGATCATCCAGATCAATAACTTTTTGGATAATTCGCTCAACCAATACCGCTGTTTTTCCTGATCCTGCCGCGGCTGCAACAAGGGTATCATGACCTTTTGTATAAATGGCTTGCTTTTGCTCATCCGTCCACTGCGGCATTATGATTCCTCCCTTTGTTTCATCTGTTCGATAATCGTTCGATCATCCAGTTTTTTAATTTGACGGAAATTATTTTCATCCAGCGAAGGATCAAATTGACAGACCGATTTAAACGGGCAATAGGTGCAGGCTGTTTGTTGATCATCTTGATATGGGTTTAATGACACCTCACCGGATGATATATTGAGGCCAGCTTGTTCGATTAACTGATGAACATAGTTTTGCAACGTGGTAAAATCTTCTCCGGCTGCAATCTTCGAACCACTTCTAATTTCGCCATCTTTTTTTAAAGCCGCTGGTATAATTGGACTAAATCCAACTTCTAAATCTTCATCCATCAATGAAATAACTTCTTTTTGATCAAGGAGTAAACCGCGCATTTTATAATCTTTAAATAGTTCCGTTTCTATTTGCGCATCATTCGGACGTTCATTTTTACTTAATATCGCATCATGAACATGGAAATATAAGACCCCTGCCGGAGATGCTTTTAAGCCAAGCCAAGCTTCGGAGTTTTTAAGTAACACATCTAGATAGGCAAGCATTTGCAGTGCTAAGCCGTAGTAAACGTCGATTAAGTTAAGATCTTTTCTACTTGATTTGTAATCAATAATGCGTAAAAACAACTGATCATTTAAGGTTGCATGGTCAACCCGGTCAATCCGGCCTCGTAACACAAGTTCATAGCCATTTGCTAAATTCATGCGTACCGGAGCGAGCGGTGAATGTTCTAAGCCGAAGCCAATCTCTAAACCGACCGGTGTAAAAGCTGAACGTCTTGCCTGTTCACTCAAAATGAACGTTGCGCGGGCAATCACTGTCTCAAGCTTTCTTTTCATATATTGATAGCGGTTAGAACTGTGCAAGATTTGATGTTGTAAGACAGGCGCTAAATGATCAATCGCTTGCTTCGCGTAGCGATTTGCATCTGTCTCTTGAATGTCTTTAAATGACTGATTATCTTGTTGAACCCACTCAGTAATTTGTTTCAAAGCTTCGTGAAAAAGCTGGCCAATATCAGGCGCATCTAATTTATAGGTTGGTCGGTCTTCCAGATTTAAACTATACTGACTAAAATGTTGATACGAACAACGGTGATACATTTCCATCCGTGATACACTCGCTTTTATCTGATGGTGATAGAGCTGATCTACCGTTGTTTGTTTTAACGGTGCTGGCTTATTTTGATAAAACAGGCTGGCTAGCACCGGAAGGGTTTTTGCTTGGTCATCTTCTGTCAAATACCAGTTCAATACACTCCACCAAATAGAATCTATCGGATAATGTCGCCGATATTTCGCCAGTTGCGCTGTAAGCGCTGAACGTGTTTTTTCCTGTGTTGTAATAAAACGGCTCGACTCTAACATTTCCTCGGGATCTTGTAAAATCATTGGGTCTGTTATGTTTGGGAAGATTGCCTGCATGCGTTTAATTAAATTAGCAGGTGCTTTTGCTTTCCCTTCTGAATCACTCAAATGGTAGCTAATCCATAATCGCTCTTTCGCTGAGGTGACGGCTAAATAAATATAAAACCAATCATCGATTAATTGTTCTGTTTCGCTATCAGCCAACTGAATACCCGCCATTTCTAATTGATGACGTTCTTCCTCAGTGAGTACCGTATCTTGATTAGGTTTTTTCGGCCACTGTCCTTCATTTACGCCAAGTAGCATACTGACTGCGACATCCGGTAAGCGTGAACGGTCAATTGAAGCAACAATAACATGGTCAAGCGTTGGTGGCACATGCTGGTAAGTTAGAGTATCTAAACCAGCTTCAAGGGTTTGGAACAATACCTCTTTCGACATCATTTCCTCACCGATTATTTCAACGGTTTCATCAAATAAATTCACCAATTTTTTCCAGACTTGTTCTTGATTCCGAGCAACTTGCACTAAACCTTGATCTTCTAAGGCTACTTGCCATTGCTCTAACTGTTCATCAATCCCTAGACGTTCTAACCATTGAAAAAGCGCCGTTAACTTTTCTTTAACTGTCGCTTCACTTTGCAGTGCTTCTTCAATCGGGGCAAGATAGTCGACAATATGGCTCCGATAGGCATTGATTGCTGTTTGCATGATTTGTTCATGATCTGTCTGCGCTGCTGCGTCAAAACCTTTAAACCGCTGGAAAAGCCAGGGCTTATCATTGACCCACCGGCTTTTACCACGGATGCCATACTCAAGCACATAATTTTCTAGCGTATCAATCGCATCAGCATTAAGCAAATGCGGGGCTTTTCCTTGAGGAATAAACCCTGTTTTTAATAATCGAAAGACCGCATCATAACGCCAGTTGGTTTGAATAACCTCAAACAATGAACGAATCAGTTCAATCAAGGGATGGTTAAGCATCGGTTCTTTCTCATCAATAAAGATGGGGATGTGATAATCCTCAAAAATGGTTCGAATTAAATCATGATAGACGTCTCCATCTCTCACTAAGAGCGCGATGTCACGGTATCGATAATGATGATCTCTGACTAACGTTAATATTTCTTGAGCAACGCCCTCAACTTCCGCACGTGGATGAACACCATACGCAAGTGTAATTGGTGTATCTGCTTTAAAAGAATGGAGTGGCCGTTGGTCGAAATAGCGGTCTAAGTGTCGCAAAAACGGCTCTATTTTTTTATTTTCAATAAGAGGTTTTACTTCGATTTTTTGCTGTTCTTGTTTTGCCAAAGCAAGAATATCATCGTATGTATCTTTGGTCTGTGTGAAAATATCAAATGGTTCAATCGCTTTTGCTTTCTCATTCGGCAAAGTCAGCGTTATTGTAAGGTTAGTAGCCTGTTTCATTAATTTAGCTACTACCGCTTGTTCCTGCGGTGTAAAACGATGAAAACCATCCATATAGATGGTTGAATCTTTAATATAAGCGGATTGCTCTATCTTTTCTTCCAAGAGACGTAAGCGGTCTTCACTATCAATATAATTATTTGCTAAACTACTCGTCAATTGTTGATAGATATAATGTAAATCTTCGAGCTTATCTGTTAAGCCTGACTGTTTGTTGGCGTGTTCTAGTTCAATTTGCGCTTTCAACATTTCCGGCGTGACTTGATAGCGTTTAAATTCAGTAATCATCACTTCTAATTGTTCAATGAAGCCACGCTTTGTTACTGATTTTTGAAAAATGCGCCAATCGGTTTTCTTTTGTTCAATAATTTTTCGTAGCATCATCTGAATCCCTGTCGAGGTAATCAATGCTTTTTTCGCTCCGCCAGTTTCCTCCATGACACGAAGTGCTAATCTAGAAAAACTTAACACTTGGGCACGAATACTCCCACTCGCACCTTCTTTTAATAATCTTGATTCCTGCTGAAAAGTCATTTGTTCAGGCGTTATAAAAATTATTGGTTTACCGTGAGGGGATTTTTGTAATTGTTCAGTAATTGCTTCAATACAATACCCACTTTTATCAGTTGTTTGGGAACCTAATACGACTGTGACCGTCATCTTCTCACCGTCCTTTTCTGTAAACGAGCATTTGTTCTATTTTATCACATATTTATTTTTTCCGGGCAATTAAAGAGGCCTTTCTTCTAAAAGAAAAGCCGTGAAAGTTTATTTATTTATTGATTTAACCGTTGGAAAATAACGCATGAATACTTTACCCACGATTTGCTGTCTATGAATATAACCAAAATTGCGACTATCTAGACTATGTGTTCGGTGGTCACCCAGTACAAAATAACTTTGTGATGGCAATCTTTTCTTTCCTGTTACTTCTCCTAAAGTAAACGGTTGCCCTTGTTCAATCAAGTAATTTTCAGCCAAACGCTCCTGATTGATATAAATGCTTTTTTCTTGAAGGGCGATATGTTCACCAGGCAATCCAATCACGCGTTTGACAAAGTACGTCCCATCTTTATGCTTGAATACAATAACATCATATCGCTCAACCTTTTGATAGTTATAGCCAAAGCGATCAACAATGATTAGCTCTCCATCAGACAAGGTGGGGTCCATCGATGCGCCATCAACCGTAAAAACGGTTAAAACATATACTTTCATAAATAAAATAAATATGACGAAAGTCATTAATACTTTTAAAGTATGAAACTCATGTTTTTCTTTCACCTGCAGCACACCCTTAATCTTTAATTTCAATCTCACCTTTTTTAAATAAGAATTTTTCGATTTGTTTACCTAAAACCCAGAATAGTGCAATACCTACCCCAACCAATACCGAACGGGTTGGATTTTCTGCAAATGATGCGATGCTGCTGCCTACATATGCAACTGAAAATATCATAACGGTTTTACCTAATAGAATGGCTAATACAAACTGAATTAAACTGACTCGTGATAAACCTGCGACAAGATTAATAACTGCTGAAGGTGAAAACGGGAAACATAACATTAGAAATAACGGACCAAACCCCCTTCGCTCTACCCAACCTGTAATACGTCGAACTTGTCGATTTGTATGAATCCATTCGAGCAATGCTGAATGCTTGAAATGACGGATGATTAAAAAGACCATAATCGCGCCTAAACTTGCACCAATCCAGGAATAGAGAAACCCCCGAAATAAACCGTAAGCTGCACCATTTGTCACAACAATAACGGTCACTGGTAAAAAGGGTAAGAAAGCTTCAATCATTGGCAATAAAATACCTGGCAATGGTCCAAAGCCCTCATAAATAAATAATAACCTATCTAACAATTCTTGATATTCCCCACTACTGAGGAGTTCTTTTATTTGATCCCATGTTATGCTATCTGGTAACGGTTCTGCCAAGTCAAACTCCCCCTTTATCTTCTGTTCATTCAATAGAATAGACATTTTTTTCAGCTTTATGGTTACCTATTCCCGAAATGCTTAAAGATTAATACAATTTCTTTTTATAAAATAAGAACACAGGTTCTTATTACGGTTATATATATGTTAAAATAGGGCTATAAGTTCTTAAGAGGAGGAACTATCATGCTGACAAATACTAACGCGAAAAAACTACTCTCAGACTACTTATTTTTATCATTAACTTTGGATAGGATAAAAATCGAGTTAAGATCAATTGAATTCACGAATGAAATTGAACTTAAAACCCCCTACAATATTTGGCTGGAGAATTGCGAGTATATCGGAAGAACACAACGACGGCAAATAATAAATCTTTTAAGCACACACGAATATGACGTCGTTCTATTAAAACAAAACGACGTCTTTTCATCATATCTATTTAATTTCAATGGTCATAACGAACAACGAGATTATTTTAATCCCGTATTAGAACAAAAAATCAATCTTGCTTTTTTAGAAATTAAGGAAACTTCAATAACTTATAAAGGTTGTTTCCACAGTCCTAAAGCTTTGAATACCATTTCTAATGCTGCTTTTTGTTGACCTTGTTTTAAGTGTTCAGACAAGATGAATCGGTATTGAGCTGTCTTATGCACCTGATTGTTCATGACGCCTTTTGAAGTTGGAACATATATCTCTTTTCCGTTTCTAAAGAGTAATCGAGTACCTCCAAATTCGCCATCTAAAACTTTTCTAATATGTGAGTGTGAGAACCAAGAACATGATGTATTTGTGGGTGATTCGTTTGGGAAGAAGAACATGTTGTAGAGTGAGCTAACTGCAATAGGGGCTTTACTGGTGAAGTCACATAATAATTTAGCGCCATCATTTCTGGAAATCATTTCTTCTCCGTATGATTGGCATGCTTCCTGCACTAATCGATGTGGTGGTTCCTCCACCGTGACTGTTGACTCATTTTCTTCATCATAAATCATCGTCTGCCACTTCCCATCAATTTCAACCGGAATAAGTGCCATAGTCGAGTCAGAAAGAAGATACGTCTTATTTTTAATCAATGCCATTAACAACTTTCCCTTCTAAGAATATTATAGGATTAATTCCCTATTCTTTTACATTATACATAATTTCGAATAATAATCAAACTAAAATTCAGAATAATCTTAAAAACATTTCAATCGCAATGAAAGCGCTTTTTTGGTATAATCAGAATAGACCTAACTTGAAGGGTGGTAACACAATGTGGAAGCTATTTAAAAAGCCCAAAAACATTGAATATCCCGTTAAAGACATCTCAATGCATGAATTAAAACAAGCAATCAGACAGTATATAGATCAACTCCCCGATCACGTTCCACTGAGTACATTAATCAAAGACGATTTAAGTATAAATTATCAAGAATTAGCCCCTTTTTTGAAAGGCATTCCAATTAAAACCTACTACATGTCTAAGGAAACTTATGATTTATTTGATGAAGATGAAAAACACCTTGCAGAAGATCATGATTATATTCAAAAAGCTGTTGATCAGTATATTGGACTTTCAAGTGAACTACCTGTCATACATGGAGACCCTTATTTGAAGGTGAGCTATCATAAATTAATGCAACGTGGACTCATCAGTTATCGCCCCCATGCCGAATTTTTTATAAACGGAAAAGACCATCTAGTCACAACTACTCGACCTAAATAAAAGACTTACAAGATAAGTCTTGTAAGTCTCACGTCTGTTAATATACTAATTCAATCAGTTCTTCTTTTGAAATTTTCCCTAGATAATATGGTACGTCAACATCAGCTAAAGCATCCTCTATCGACTCTCTTTGATACTTCGTATCAATCAATGCTTCTTCAATTACTTCAACATCACCAATGCCAAAGAAATCACCATAAATCTTGCAATTTTTAATAAAACCTTTTGATACATCTAAACGTACGTCTACCAATCCTGCAGGGAACTTGTGTGATTTTTGGATATCAAATTTCGGGGACTTGCCGAAGTTCCAATCCCAATTTTGGTAACGTTTTTTAGATATTTCATGAATAGCTTTCCAATCTTCTTCGGTAAGTGGGTAACGAGGGATATTCTCCAAATTATCCACATTAAATAGATGTTGTAAAAGATGCGCTTTAAATTGTTCCATCGTCATGTCTTCTTCTAGAAATTCAACAATATTAGCTACCCGACTACGAATAGATTTAATCCCTTTAGATTTAATTTTTTCGGCATTTACATTTAATGCAGATACGACATTTTCAATCTCTGAATCAAACATTAATGTTCCGTGACTAAACATACGCCCACGTGTGGTAAACTGTGCATTCCCAGAAATTTTTCGGCCATTGGCAAGTAAGTCATTCCGACCACTGAGTTCTGCTGGTACACCTAAGTCTTTTAGTGCTTCAACAACTGGTTCAGTGAACTTCTGGAAATTGTGAAAACTATCGCCATCATCTTTCGTGATAAAACTAAAATTCAAATTTCCTTCATCGTGATAAACCGCGCCACCACCAGAAAGACGGCGAACAACTTTAATATTATTTTCATCAACGTATTTAGTATTAATTTCTTCTACGGAATTTTGGTTACGTCCAATTATTATAGAAGGACGATTTATATAAAATAATAAATACGTATCTTCTTCACCAAAATTATTTAACACATACTCTTCAATCGCTAAGTTAATGTACGGATCTGTAATGCCTTCATTATCAATAAATTTCATTTACATAGCCTCCACTTTTATAAATTCACTGTTAAACCGGATGAAGCAAGTACAACTTTTCCTGAATAGTATTTTTTTGCTTCTTCAACTAACTGCTTACGCTCACCAAAATGTGGATGATGGCTAAGGACAAGCGTTTTAACCCCAGCAGCACTAGCAATTGAGCCGCATTCCTGACTATTCATATGGCCTGCTTTCATGCCATCTTGACCTTCATAGAAGTTACAATCTGTTACTAACAGATCTGCTTTTTCGCTAAAAGTCTGAAACTCTTCTTTAAAGCTTGAATCGGCTGTGTAAACAAAGGTATGCTCTCCATCAGTGATTCGCATCGCAAAACAGCGTACGGGATGATCAGTTTCCATAAAGGTAATCGTAAAAGGACCCATCATAAGCGTTTGATTCGGATCATAGCGTCGACCATCCGTAAATTCATGTGAAAGTTTATCAAAGGCCGCTTCATCATAAGGATGTCCGTAAATCGGTAAGCGCTTATTACCATTCCTAATGCCATTTTGCACAAGCATTTGATACTGCAATACACCTACATCGGCAATATGATCTTGGTGATAATGCGAAATGATAACCGCATCAAGATCGTATGGATCTGTATATTTTGGTAGTTGACCTAACGCGCCACTGCCACTATCAACCAACAACTTAAAACCATCTTTCTCAACTAAATAACTAGATGTTGCTTCATCTTGTTCAGGATAAGCACCCCAAAAACCAATAACTGTAATCTTCACACATACCCCTCCTTAGTTTGGTAATAGTTTAACATATTTCAAGAGAAGACACAGCATCTTCCAACGCTAATCAAAGAGCGATAACATCGCCACATTTGAACGTTCGCCAGCTTCATTTGTTAAAGGATTAAACGGTTCAACATAGAAACGTGTCATCTGTAGAATTGATGGACGATTTATCGTATAACTCCCTTTTCCCTCTGTTTGACCTACTAAACGTGTACCTTCTTCAGTCACTTGATATATCCGATAAATAATCCGGTCATCATCGCTAATCGACCATGTTAACTCTGCTTGAAAGAGATTAAAACCACCCAAGCTAAAATCAACGGATAAATCTTGAATCCGGGGCAGTTCAATTGGTTCAGGCAGATCCTCAACACCTTGTGGTTTTACGAATTCTACACCAAAAGGATTTATTTCATTTACACGTGTTAAAATACCTTTTGTTAGTTCCGTTGCTTGACTACTTCCTGCCGTTAAATAGTGGGCATCATCACTGCGATCATAGCCAATCCACGTTGCTGTTACAAGCTCCGGTGTTAAACCAACAAACCATGCATCTTTTGCTTGTCCAGCCACAACTGGATGTTGTGTTGTTCCGGTCTTGCCTGCAAGTGCGCCAGAATATTCACCGACTGAACCCGTTCCTTCACTGACGACTCGCTCTAACATTTCTAAAGTATACCATGTTGACTGTGCACTAAATACATTCGTTGAATCACTATCGACTGTGTCAATTTGCTTCCCGTTTCTGTCCACTAGTTTCTCAATAGTCATTGCTTTGTTGAAACTTCCTTCGTTTAAATACACACTGTATGCATTAGCAACATCAATTGGTGTATACCCTTCGGTTAAGCCGCCAAGAGCAATTGCCAGCCCGTCATCAGGCAGTGACAAGTGCATGCGACTCAAATACTGTTTACTCTTTTCAATCCCGAGCTGATTCAATAACCAAACCGCTGAGGTGTTTTTAGATTGTGTGAGTGCTTCAACCATTGAAACTTCACCCTGATACTCACCATTTGCATTTCGAACAGTATAGCCTTCAATAGCCCCTTGTTCATCCCATAACAGACTGTATGGGTGGAAACCTTCTTCGAGCGCAGGTGTGTATACTGCTAGCGGTTTAATCACCGATCCTGGTTGCCGCCGCGTTAAGGCTTGATGTGTTTCACCAATGGTATAATCACGACCGCCAACGATTGCTTTTACTTTAGCCTCGCTCGGTTCAAGCATTACAACACTAGCTTCAATCGCATCGTTTGATCCTTTGAAATACGATGCCTTTTGAACTTCTTGATAAGCTGTTTGTTGCATTGTTTCATCCATGTGTACCGTGATGGTATAGCCGCCACGCTGTAACTCACTGCGAGTAATATTGTAGCGTGCTTCTACCTCTCTAATCACTACTTCTAAATAGTCATCTAAGTAGGGCGCAATAGCCGTTGGCTGTGTCTGCACACCCAGACTTTTCCCTTCTAAACGCAATAACTCTTCGGTATCAAGATAACCAACTCGCGCCAATTGACCAAGGACAACATTGCGGCGAGCAAGTGCTCGCGTCTCATCAATATAGGGCGAATAAAGATTCGGTCCTTTAATCATTCCGGCAAGCATTGCACCTTCGGTGATTGATAGCTCCTCAACATCCTTACCAAAAAAGTAGTTGCTTGCTGTCCCAACGCCATGAATACCGTGCGCAAAATAAATTTCATTTAAATACAGCGCAAGTAATTCATCTTTGGTATAGTTTCGCTCTAAATATAGGCTTGCCATGACTTCTTTTGTCTTCCGCATCCAGGACTGCGTTTGATCAAGAAATAGATTTTTACTTAACTGTTGCGTAATCGTGCTTGCCCCTTCAACTTTATCAAGGGCTATGATATCTCGGTAGACAGCTCGTAAGACTGAACGGAAATCCACACCTGCATGGTCATAAAAACGTTCATCTTCGGTCGCTAAAAAGGCTGTCACAACATGGTCTGGGATGTCATCTAACGACACCAACATTCGGTTCTCGGTATACAATCTACCTGCGAATGCTCCTTCTTCTGTCACAACCGTAGTTGTTGCAGGAAGAACCATATCACGCTCGTTTACGACTAAGCCTCCACCATATATAATGAGACTAAAACCAATCACACTCAAGAGTGTAATCGACATCAACATGACAAATAACCACTTTAGCCATGTATGCTTTATTAATGCACTGAAGCCTTGTCGCATGTATTTATTTTGCTTACTTAACCACTGATTGATTTGCTTCATTACTGTGTTAACTTTCTTTTGCATAACTCCACCCCAATTCAAACCAACATACGTTGACATTACTACTTATTATACGGGAGTCAAGTGAAAAGAAAAAGTTAAAAGTCTTTACTTTAGATCCGTTATGACACCTGCTCAATTCGAACCGAACCTGCTTTTAATTTAATGTTGATGGTTAATTTCTGCTCAGCGTCACCAAAATCACTTGATTCATAAGACAGCTTACGATTTACCCCTTCGGTGTGTTGGTCAGCAACATGAATTTCTCCTGCCTTCACATCTACTTCCGCTTTAAACGCCAAGTCTTTAGGCATGATAAAATACACCTCACCAGCTAGACCTTCAATCGTTATCGGAATATTTTCGTTTGGCATCACGGCCTTAGTGAAGTCGTAATGATGTTCACCGACTGCTTGCCAGATTTGGATGGGTTTCACATTCCAACTGCCTTTAAATGTTGTCTCACCAAGGTCCGCATCGGTTTGATGAAATCGATAATTATTCATGTTCTTATGATGATAACGCTTCTTATAACGTTTGGTGAACCCAAGTGCACCAAAGCCCAAAAAGATTAACAGCAGTGGCCATAGTTTGTAGACATCTAAGAAGCCAAAGCGAATATAACCGATTTCACCGGCCACTAATGCACTCCCAAAGACAACTAAAAAAATCGGCACACTAAAGCCATTAAATCCTTTAAAGGCTTTGATTAGCCAATGAACACCTAAAACAATAAAAAAGATTGCATACGCATAAGGCCACCAACGATCTAAATCAAACGTAAGTACATTCAAGTTAACGAGTAACATCACGATACCCAGTCCAATTAACACCAAAGCAATTAATGATTTAAACAGGCTATTTTTCATTCATGTCACATCCTTCATTTATAATTTTTCTCTTTCTAGTATACCCGAGATTTGGGGGAATTATACACAAAGATGGTGAAGGGTTGCTGTACGTTTCTTACTAAATGCAGCATCTATCGTGAAGGTTCTGATTAAACACCTGTAGCCTCAAAAATAATTTAATCTTAAGTACACTGAAATGCTTGACGTAAACATTCCAATCCTACCTGGTTATGTTTAATTTCAAACTCTATTATCCACGTTTTATTTTCATAAACGACCACATAACTCTTCCTTTATAATCTTTATTCACTTTTGTTTGTTGAATTTTTCTTTAATGACTTTTGTTTATTCACTCGATATAAGAGACGTGCCATTAATGTAAGCGCGAGAGCAAACAAGAAATATGGCGGATTTTCATTATGAATAAGAGAAAATAAGAACAATATGGGGAATGCTATACTAAAAGGGATTAGCATACTTAATTCCTTAGAAAGGTTGAACTTTTTATAAAGCACTAAATAGCTAATGATAGCGGTTAGCGTCACTGTAATAACTCCAATTATGACTTTAACTAAATCTGATTCAAACATATAAGCTTGAGCCATTAATATCCATCCCCCTTTCGACTAGACAGAGTTATCATCTATAATGAATTCACAACTAGATAATCTCCGTGTATCATAGGTTTCGAAACTTGGGAATAAATCCCTCTTTATAATGATGTCATTTATCGTGACTTTATAACGAGCTATCTATCGCTAAGACGAATCGTGGTTTACCTCTAAATCAAATGCAATTATTAGCTTATGCTATTCTTTTAACACAAAAAGACGGGAAAACAGAATTTCATAAAAATAAACTTGAAGAACAATTTAATATTTCAAAATAAAAAAGTTATAAACTTTATATTTCTTGAAACGGTATGAGAAATGAAGTGACAGTGGTATTCGTGTTATAATATGAACAACATAACATTTAATGTAAATATATTCTATTTGTGAAGGGGTTTTTTTAATGATTGAACAATTACTTTCAGCGGTTGATCAAGCTTATGATGAAATGGTTGAGATTCGCCGCTTTCTTCATCAACACCCAGAACTGTCATTTAAAGAAGAACAGACGCAAAAGTATATCGCCGACTATTATCAGCGATTAAATATTACGCATCAGACCCACGTAGGTGGCTATGGTGTTGTTGCAACGATTGAAGGTGCTGGAAACGGGCCACACCTTGCTTTTCGTGCGGATTTTGATGCGTTACCGATTCAAGACCAAAAGGCTGTTGATTACCGATCGACAGTAGCGGGTGTCATGCACGCCTGTGGTCACGATGGTCATACGGCAATCTTATTAGTAACAGCAAAAATCTTGCATCAACATAAACATGCTTTCAACGGAAAAATCACGTTCATTCACCAGCCAGCAGAAGAACTTGCACCAGGCGGTGCAAAACCGATGATAGAAGCGGGTTGTCTAACTAATGTTGACTACGTTTTCGGTACGCACCTCTGGTCTGGTCTCCCCGTCGGGACCGTGCATACATCGAAAGAAGCATTCATGGCTGGTGCTGACCGCTTCGAGATAACCATTAATGGTGTCGGTGGGCACGGCGCGATGCCTCAAGAAACAAAAGATGCTACCGTTATTGGCGCTGCCCTGATTAGTCAGCTCCAACAAATTGTTAGTCGGCGCCTCAACCCAATTGATACAGCTGTCCTTACCGTCGGCACCTTCCACTCTGGGAGTGCCTTCAATGTTATTAGTGGTGAAGCAAAGCTCGAGGGAACGGTTCGTACCTTTAACGATGATGTGCAAAGGAAAATCATTTCCGAAATGGAAGCAATTATCGCCGGGATGGATAAAAGTTACGGGGTGACAACAACGTTTAATTACACCACTGGCTATCCACCCGTAATTAATCATCCAAATGAAGCAGCAACTGCGATTGCTTGTGCTAAAAAAGTCGACACGGTAACGGATGCACGTTTCACGACACCAACAATGACTGGTGAAGATTTTAGTTATTATCTCCATGAAAAACCTGGTGCGTTTTTCTTTACAGGTGCTCAAATCGAAAATAACTTTTATCCACATCATCATCCTCGCTTTGATTTTGATGAACGAGCGATGTCAATTGCGGCGAAAACATTTATGCAGTTAGTCGATCATTATTTAATGAGTACCCATGCTTAATAGGTTCATAAGGTGAACGTAAGATCACTTTGTAAGCAGTCGTTGTACTAAACCTCCTCACGAACAAATTTGGTGAATGACGAGGTGCTTGTATCACTTCCTCTAAAGCTATCTTATGTAAAAAGTTGCACAGCGATCTATTTTGCAGATACTCTACGAGGGCCACTTACAACGGCATACCAAAAGACCCACTGCTTCATGCAATGGGTCTTTTTGTTACGAAATAGCTACCTGACTGGCAACTTTCAGCAGGCAATCCATGCTAAATCATTACTATTTGTTATTATTGTATGTCTTCAATATCCCTCAGGTGTTATTCAAGATTAACTTTCTCGGTAAGTACATGTTCACAAATAGAAAAACGAATACATACGAACTGATACCAACAATTAGTCCTGACCAACTACTTAACTGCACCATTGTGACGACCAGATAGACACTGGCCGTGATTGATAGCAAGCGCAAGATAAGGCTTGCTAAAGCCTGACGTTGTAGTTCGCCACTTACTGGATAAAGATCTAGCCAGATTAAGGTGCGGTGATGATACCATAAAGACAACAGTTGAATCCCAATCAAATAAATGAATAATAAACTTAGTACCACAGCTAGCCATGCTATTGTGGTATAGTAAAGCGCTAAGCCACCAATAAATGATAAACGCACAAAAATGCCTAGATAATCCTTCGAACGCATAAAGGTCAGTTGATATAAGTAGCGATACGTATGTGTTTGTCTGATAGGAAAATGCTGTGTAAATAGACGAACCATAAACTTCCGTTTTTTAACCGTCGTTGCAAGCTCGGGTACATCAGTAAATAGACTCGCTATTCGGTAAAAGACTTCTTTTCTCCGTTGATCATTCTCAATCAATAAATCAAGTGCTAAGACATGTTTCAGACTATAGCTAAGTAAACTGATGATCAGTATCCCGAATAAGAGAGCACTAAATATGATAGCAAGTGTTATCCCTGAAAGCACACTATAAAAGATAGCAACTTGAACGAAAAACCTCAAAAAGCGTTGATACCGTTGTACCTCTGTATGACGAATGCGTAGAATAAACCAATCGACTGTAAACTGAATCAACTTCGTAATAACAAATAGACTAATCAGTGCTGTAAACGATACCGCATGTTCCCTGATATGGAAAAGAGGCGCCAGCACACCTATAACCAAAATTGATAAATAACTTTGCACCATCAAACTGTATAGTAATCCTCTGATAAAATAACCCGTCAGTTGTTCTTGTGCTGGCAATAAGAAAACAATATCCGCTTTTTTTAACATAAACTGCATCGGATTATAAAGAACTACTAAGCTTAAAATAATACTAATAACAGCTGCAACCGGAAAATAATCGGGTAATGCATTTAAAAATGATTGATAGAAAACAGCACCAGCCGCTACAAGAAAAATTAAAGCAATCGCAATATGACCGTTAAAGATATATTGTAAATAACGGACTGACTGCTTAACATGATCTTTAAAACGATCGTTAAACAACTTTTCACCATCCATCATTCATCCGCCTCGCTTTTGGTCAGCATTAAATATAAATCATCTAATGAAGCGTTTGGCTGCTGAAACGACTCACGTAATTCTGAAAGCGTCCCTGCTGCTTTCACTTTACCTTCGTGGAGCAAGATAAAGCGATCACAATACTTTTCAGCAGTTGCTAAAATATGCGTTGACATTAACACACCCGCACCACGGTTTTTTTCTTTGACCATTAAATCTAAAAATGATTGAATTGCCAATGGATCTAATCCCACAAACGGTTCATCAACAACATATAGTGCAGGTTCAACTAAAAAGGCACATAAAATCATTACTTTCTGCTTCATTCCTTTTGAGAAATGAATTGGAAACCAGTGCAACTGTTTCTCTAGCCGAAAAGCTTTTAACAAGCCCGGTAACCGTTCTTCATACATTTTTTCATCGAGTCCGTAGGCCATTGCTGTCATACGTAAATGTTCAGCTAGCGTCAATTCTTCATATAACACAGGCATTTCTGGTATATACGTGAAGTTACTGCGGTAACGTGCTTTGTTTTGTCTATACGTTTGACCAAGCAATTCAATTGATCCCATTCTTTCTTCCATTAAACCAATGATGTGCTTAATCGTTGTACTTTTCCCTGCACCATTTAGACCGATTAAACCAACAATTTCACCCTTGTTAATCTCAAAAGACAAATCATGTAACACATCACGGTGATTATAGCCACCCACTAGGTTTTGAATTGATAATAGTGATTGCATGTTTCTTCCCCCAACTCTATCGTTAATAACCAAATAATGAATAAATTATAGTAAACGGCAACAAACTCAGATAAACGAAGGCTGCACCTTAACCAAAGTTTACCCATCTTGTTATTGAAATGCAACCAAATACAATCTTCAGTAATACACCCCCTTGCACATGTTCGACGTTCTTAATCATAATTCATACATTTCGTTCTTACCTGAAAGCTCACCATTTGATAACACTTTAATTCATGGTAAAATAAGAAGGAACAAATCAGAAAGGGAGCGGATTAATGATGACACACTCAGATTGTATTTTTTGCAAAATTTTAAACGGAGATATTCCTGCTGCTAAAGTTTATGAAGATGATGATGTCTTTGCTTTTTTAGATATTAGTCAAGTCACAAAAGGCCACACCTTAGTGATCCCAAAGACACACGTTAAAAACATTTATGAAACCAACGCAGATATTGCGGGTGCCTTGTTTAGTCGTGTACCAAAGATTACGCGGGCACTTGAAGAAGCCTTTGATCCCGTTGGCATTAACATCTTAAGCAATACAAACGAATTTGCTGGTCAGTCTGTTTTCCACCTGCATTTGCACCTCATTCCACGCTATGATGAGTCTGACGGATTTAAATCCCAGTGGATTACACATGGTGAAGATTATTCATCAGAAGACTTAGCAACGATGGCTAAAACAATTAGTGAAAAAATTTAAACTTTACAATAAAGGATAATATGTTATACTTTATAGAAATATTCGCGTTTGGTCATGAGGACACAAACGGAATAAAATAGTTGAGTAGAGATGAGGAGAGTTTAGTTATGAAAACAAAAGATTTAGTATTACTCGCATTATTTATGGGGATTGGTGCCGTGCTTCATATTATTGCCCCACCGATTTTATTCGGTATGAAACCAGATATTATGTTACCGATGATGTTTCTAGGTATACTATTATTCCCTAAAGCAAATTACGTACTTGTTCTAAGTGTTGCAACTGGTGCGATTTCAGCATTAACTACATCAGCACCCGGTGGACAAATTTCAAATTTAGTTGAAAAACCAATTACAGCCTTTGTGTTCTTTTTTCTATTAATGATTATTCCAAAACAGGCTAACAAAAAAATTATTGCGCCTATTCTTGTAGCAATCGGAACCATTGTGAGCGGCTCAGTTTTCCTTGCGATGGCATTGTTCGTGATTGGTCAAATGGGTGGCTCATTTCTTGCTTTATTTGTTGCCGTTGTCTTACCTGCTACCTTATTCAACGTTGTCTTTACAATCATTTTATACCCAATCATTAATAACATCTTGGCTCGTTCACAGATGACATTCGCTTAAAAATAACTAAGATTTTAAAAGCATTCAAACAAATAAATCTGTAAGAAGGGAGATCCAGTTATTTGCTGATCTCCCTTCTTTTTAACTAAACCCAGTTTTTGATTGCGTTTTCTGTCCCTTTAATCCTCAGAAATCATAAATTTGATGAATAAATCCTTCTAGACAATAAAAAAGTCAGTAATTATAGGTTTAAAAGGGACGGAAAAAGAGAAAACATAATAAAGATAAGAGAAAAGGAGTGTATCAACTATGGGTAAAGCAAAATCAGTATTGATTGGCTTACTAGCAGGTGCCGCAGTAGGCGCAGCTGGGACATTACTAAGTGCACCACAATCGGGGAAAGACACACGTCAAAGTATAAAAAGACAAATGGATGACATAAAAGCATCCATCGAAAAAGTAAAAATTAATGGACAAATTCTCTCAGAACAAATAAAAGCAACTTCAAAAGAAGGCGCTGAATTAATCAAAGATCTTTCTAAAGAAATGAAAACATCGATTGATCATTGGAAAGAAACGATGGAACCTCATCAAGAAAACATTCAAATTTATTTAACACAGATTGAAGATCGATTAAAAGAACTTGAAGAACAAACCACACAATAGCATTGAGCGAGAGGCGCCTAATTAGACTCCTCTCGCTTTTTATTTCGGCATAACTACCTCTCTTATATTAAAGTCTACTTTGCTTATATATGACCTCTTGCTTCTCAAATTACGCAAATCATACATTTGTTAAAGAGATCAAAAAATAATGCCTGTAAAGAGCAGTTGCTCTTTACAGGCATTTAACTTTTGTTCGTTTAAATTATTCTACGCCTTCTAACCATTCGTCTACAGCGTCACGATTGTTTTCAATCCAATTAGCTGCAGCTTCTTCTGGATCAGCGCCTTCTGACATTTCTAGCATGACAGATTGCATATCATCAGCTTCCCAGTAGAAGTTGTCCATGATTTGGTATGCGGCAGGTGAATCTTCTTCGAAACCTTCACGAACCATTGTTTCGATTGTTTCAGCACCACCAAATGTACCTTCTGGATCTTCTAAATATTTAAGATCATATGCAGCGAATTTCCAGTGTGGCGTCCAACCAGTAACAACGATTGGCTCTTCATTGCTGTAAGCTTGATCTAGAGTAGTAGTCATCGCACCACTAGAAGAAGTTTGCACTTCCCAATCAGCTAAATCATAATCTTCTAAAGCTTGCTCAGCTGCTTGTACAACACCAGCACCTGGTTCAATACCAGTGATTTTACCATCAAAAGCTTCTGTGTGATCAGCTAAGTCACCAATTGTGTTTACATCTTCCATATAAGCTGGTACGACTAAACCAATTTTCGCACCTTCTAGGTTAACACCTAGTTCAACTAAGCTATCTTTGTTAGCTTCATAAAGATCACCGTGAGTTCCTGGTAACCATGCAGCTACCATACCATCAGCATCACCATTCGCTACAGCTTCCCACATAATAGCATTGTCAAGACCTGTAACATCTACATCATAACCAGCCTCTTCTAATACTAAAGCAAGAACGTTTGTAGAAGCGATTTCTGAATCCCACTCAACGTAAGCTAATTCAATTTCTGTTTCTCCTAAGTTACCTGTATCTTCGTCTGAATCACCATCAGTATCTGCACTGTCGTCCCCACATGCAGCAAGTACAAGTGTAAGAGCTAAAACTAACATTAAACCAATATGTTTCCATGATTTTTTAAACATTTGACTATCTCCCCTTTTTAAAAGTTTATTTATGGTTAGCTTTTCAATGAAGAAAAGTTGCCAATAAGATTATTCTTCTTTCTTGTAGATATTTTGCGTGAAACGGTCCATAATAATCGCTAAAATAACGATTGAAATACCTGCGACGAAACCAGCTCCTGCTTGAGAGCGCTGTAGAGCAGATACGACCGGGTTACCTAAACCAGGTGCACCAATCATTGATGCGATTACCACCATTGACAAGGCTAACATAACTGTTTGGTTAATACCAGCCATAATGGTTCCTTTTGCCATTGGAAGCTCTAGCTTGAATAATTTTTGTGCGCCAGTAGAACCAAATGCCTCTGCGGCTTCTTTAAGCTCTTGCGATACTTGTCGAATACCTAAGTTCGTAAAACGTACGGTTGGTGGTGTCGCAAAAATAAGTGATGCGAAAATCCCTGGCACCATACCAATACTAAAGAACGCAACGGCAGGAATTAAGTAAACGAATGCTGGCATGGTCTGCATAAAGTCTAAAATCGGTAAAATAATTTGTTCTGCTACTTTACTCTTAGACATCAGAATACCAACGGGTACACCTACCATAACTGATAGTAAACTCGATATTAATACCAACGTAAATGTTGACATCATTTCAGTCCATAAGTCTTGATTTTGAATTAACAGAAGTCCAACTAAAGCAAACGCTGCTAACCCAAATCTTTTTCCGGTTATAAAGAAGGCACCTATAACTACAATAACCATAATAATGATTGGTGGAATGGCGCCAAGCATTTCAGCTACCCATTCAATAAAATCACCGAATTCATTTTTAAGTGGATTAAAAATAAAAGCGAATGTTTCAACAATCCAATCGACTAACTCATCTACCCAATCCGATAATGGAATTTCAGGAATAAAATCAAACATCTGTATTCACCTCACCTTCACCAGCAATAGCAGCTAATACTGAACCACGAATGATAATACCTACTAATTTACCATCATCAACGACTGCAATTGGAACCGGTGTATTATAAACAATAGCAATAATTTCTTGCATGGGTGTGTCACGCTTAACTTTTGGAACATCTGTTTTAAGAATTTCCTTTAAATCTTTAATTTCTTTCTTGCGTGCTTCAGATGCATCATCGGCAGTAACATACCCTTTAAGTTGACGATTACTATCGACAACATAGATGCTTGATAAGGCTTCTTCACCCATACGCTCTAAGGCAACACGCGGGCCGTGTTTTTCAATATTAATTGTCTCAGGACGAACCATAATATGTTCGGCTGTTAACACTTTAGAACGGTCAACATCTTCAACAAAGCGCTCTACATAATCATTTGCTGGATTTGTAAGAATATCTTCCGGTGTCCCGATTTGAACAATCGAACCATCCTTCATCAATGCAATACGGTCACCGATACGCAACGCTTCATCTAAATCGTGCGTAATAAAAATGATTGTTTTTTTCATTGTTTGTTGTAAATCTAGTAACTCATCTTGCATGTCTTTACGAATCAGTGGATCAAGTGCTGAAAATGCTTCATCCATAAGTAGTACTTCAGGATCATTTGCTAACGCACGGGCTAAACCAACACGTTGCTGCATCCCACCTGAAAGTTGTCTCGGATACTGGTCGATATAACTTCCTAGACCAACTAAATCAAGTGCTTTTTTTGCTTTTTCAGCTCGTTCTGATTTGTCCATCCCTTGTACTTCAAGTCCGTACTCTGCGTTTTCTAATATCGTCCGGAACGGAAATAAACCGAAGTTCTGGAAAACCATACTTAGTTTTTCACGACGAACACGACGTAGATTATCTTTATCCATCTGTGCTAAATCTTCACCGTCTACCATTACACTACCTTCTGTTGGTTCAATTAAGCGATTGATTAATCGAATCAGTGTTGACTTACCACTACCTGAAAGTCCCATAATAACGAAGACTTCTCCAGCTTCAACTTCAAAACTGGCACGGTTAACACCTACTGTATCGCCGGTCTTATCTAGAATTTCATCTTTCTTCTTACCTTGGTCCAACATTTTCAAAGAATCTTTAACATTTTTACCAAATATCTTCGATAAATTTTTTACCTCAATTACTGGCATATTCTTCACCTCTCTTAAATAGATATATTATGACTTTGTAATTGAACGAATTCATTTACTTGTACCCGCTAGGGTTGTTTATAAACACATTCAACATAATTACTTTTTGTCCGCATTGAACTACTCTATTATCTTAACCTGTTTTGTGTCAACAACTCAAACGTCAAATTCGGTTGAATATGTATGTATTATACGTACAGTTTAAACTGTACAAACAAATCGTAACTGATACTTACAAATGCTCTTGTTTCCTCTGCTTTTCTACCCTGCCCAACGTTTCCATTCTTTGGTGATATCAGATATGCTATAAATAGCTACTTATATAGAAGAGAAAGGAGCATTGACATGGCAACTGAATCACACATTACAGATGAACTCGTAAATGAGTTTTCAAAAACAATTGAACTTTTTGATTTATCCCCGAGTGATTCCCGACTTTTCACCATTTTATTTTTAAATCACCAACCAATGACATTGGATGAAATGAGTCAAACCACTGGAAAAAGTAAAACTTCAGTAAATACTGGCATCCGTACACTATCCGATTTAAACCTCGTTAAGCAAGTCTGGAAAAAGGGCGTCCGAAAAGATTTATACACAACAAATGATGATTTATTCCAACGCTTCATGCATTATTACTTAGACAAATGGATCTCACACACAACAATGCAAAAGCGTCGTTTACATGCAATTGAATCAGAAATTGAAACACGACCTCAAGGGGATATTATAGAAGATAAAGTGAAGAAAATGATCGATTTTCATCAGTTACTCGAAACATCTTTTTCTAGATTAAAAGAAACTTGTGAACATATGGAAGAACGCTAACCCTCACCTATTTGATACAATCAAATAGGTGTTTTTTATTTTTGTGACTATTCTGATCCCTCTATTCTGATAAAAAGTTCGAAAATATTATGTAAAAACATAGGAAAAGAACAATCTTCGTCTCATTTAAAGTGAAAATATGATATATTAACAATTGAGAATAAATAAGGGATGCCCTTAAAAAATAGTAGGAGTGTGTTTAATGAAAAAACTAGCAATCGCAGCAACGATTTCTGTTGGACTAATCGGATTGTCTGCATGTTCAAACGAAGACCCAGAGGTTGTTGTAGAGACAGCACAAGGAAACATCACAAAAGAAGCATTTTACGAGGAGTTAAAAGATACAGCTGGTGAAGCAACCCTTCAGCAAATGGTTTTAACAACAATCCTTGAAAGCAAATACGAGATTGATGAAGATCTTGTAGAGGAACAATTTAATACTTATAAAGAACAATACGGTGACATGTTTGAGATGTTGCTGCAACAACAAGGTATCGCTTCTGAAGAAGCATTTAGAGAACAATTACGGATGCAACTGCTTCAACAAGAGGCATTAACCGAAGATATTGAAGTAACTGAAGAAGAAATCGAAGCGCAATATGAGCGCATGACAACGGAAGTTGAAGCAAGTCATATTCTAGTAGAAGATGAAACATTAGCAAATGAATTGTATGAACGTGTCATGGATGGCGAAGATTTTGCAGCGCTTGCAGAAGAATATTCAACGGATTCAGGTTCAGCTGTTGAGGGTGGTTCTGTTGGTTACTTTTCTCGTGGTCAAATGGTCCCTGCCTTCGAAGAAACTGCATATAACTTAGAGATTGGCGATATTTCAGAACCCGTACAATCTGATTATGGTTACCATATCATTCATGTTACTGATGTTCGTGATGTTGAAGGTGATGTTGAAGCACTTGAAGATGTTCGCGATCAACTCGAACGTGAAATTGCAAGCACTAAAATAGATGATACAAAAGCACAAGAAACGTTCCGTCGTCTTTTTGAAGAAGCTGATATCGATGTTCAAATCGAACAATTCGAAGATATTTTCGCATTCGAAGACATTGAAGATGTCGCAGAAGACGCAACCAACGGAACTACTGATGAACAAACGGAAGAATCAACAGAAGATACAACAGAAGAATAAAACACTTCAGATATTTCGGAAGCATACCAGTTGGTATGCTTCTTTTTTTGCGCTACTATGAACTGAAACCAAAGGCTACTGTACAGTCTTAAACACTTCAGTTAAAATGGTATCAGATTAAGCTATAATGACTAATCATATAAGAGGAGTGAGACCGTGAGTATACATATCGACTATTTCTATCAACATATCGCTTTTGATTTTGAGTTAACTGATGACATTAAGCTGCAACGCGATAAACTGTCTATCCCTAAGTTGCCAAATACAGAACGATTATTTTCAATTGATAATTTATCAGCTGGAGACCGTGTTGAAGAACGCTTTTTAATTAATGAGCATGCTGTAAAATTAACCAAAACAAATAAACAATTTTTAAAAGTATCATTAAGTAACGCTGGTGGGATGGTTCAAGCTAAAATGTGGGATAATAACGGCGCTGTTGATAAAAACCTGCCTGCACTAACGCAACATCGTGTCTTTGATGTCGAAGGTGTTGTCGATGAGTATAATAACATCAAGTCCTTAACAATTAATAAGCTTTCACCTGTAGAAGCTTCAATTGAGCCATTCAGCTTATTACCTTCTACAGACGAATCTTTAGAAGCATTAGCTACAGAACTTCTATTTCATATTAGTAAGATAGAACAGCCCTATCAAACTTTTGCTCATCAGACACTTAATCAATTTTGGGATGATTTTGTTCTCGCCCCTGCTGCCAAAGGATATCATCATAACTATCTTGGCGGCCTGCTGAAACATACAGTAGGTCTACTGCGGTTCACACATTACATCACGAATCATGCCAAAGGTCCTGTAGCTGCGATTCTCACCTTGATTCAACTTGTCGAAAAAGCATATAAAAAAGAAATTTATGATTCATATAACGCACCAGAAAAAATAAACCGTCCTGTTTGGAAAGATACCATTGATCACTTATACAAGATGTTGGATGGTTTGCAAGCGTTAGGATCAGACGCAATAAACTTAAATCATCTGATCACGGCGATACTTTATCATGATTTGGGCAAGTTATTAGAATATGATTATGCAGGAAAAAGCTATCATGCTTTTTCGTTTTTATATCCTCACGCCGACAGTACGGAACTTAAATCGCGCTTACAAGGCGGAATTGGCATGGATGCAATCGGTTTACTAGTCGGACATATCCCTTACGGTGTGCTCTTATTACAAAAGATGCTCGAACAGACTCAGGTTAACCTGACACTGACTGATATTCACCGGATTAATCACTTAATTCTTTGTCATCACGGCTTGCCCGAATGGGGTTCTTGCGTTAGACAACCTGAAACAGCTGAAGGGTTTTTGATTCATATTGTTGATTATTTAGACAGTCGTTATGAAAATGTGGTTACCCAATCAACTTAATCACAAAACATACCAAAACACACGAATATATTAAAAAAGACCCGAAAGCGTGGACCTTAACTGGCCGTTGTTTTCGGGTCTATTCCTATTCTGCTCAACTATTTATAATGATTTTTACCGATTTTATCCAACCGTTCATATTGTTCTTCTCCCACAACCCAAAGGCTGTAATACGATTTGATTCAAGGAAACAATGATTTTACGTAACTAGTATTCATCGATCCATACAATCACTCGTCAAGTTCTTTTGGAATCAACTCAAATATTTCGCCTGACTCGACAACTTTAATAAAACGCATCAGCCAACGGTAATAATTCTGCGCATATTTTAACCGATCAATATCTCGGTCAATTTTTTCTAATAGGACTGTATCATGAATCGATGATTGAATCTTTCGTAGTGCGGAAATTGCTTCTTCCGCTTCTTCAATATTTGATTCCGTGTGATGGCGCCACCGATTACTAAATAATGAGGTAAATGACTTATACCAATCTTCTTCTGATTTATATAAATCTTTACGTTCACCTTTTTTAAATGCAGGCTCAACCATCTTCATTTCTGTGAGCGCTCGCACACCTGTTGACATACTTGTCTTGCTCATACCTAGCGCTTCGCGCATTTGATCAAGTGTCATTGGCTCATCGCTAAAAAATATCTTTCCATATAACCGACCAATGGATGGCGTCATCCCATATAAATTTATGTTCTTCGCAATCACCTGAATAAACCGATCAATTGTTTCATCATACAACGCATATTCTTGATCAAGGGTATCGTTCATTGTCAATCCTCCATTTCAAACGACCTACTCATCCCAAAAAATATAACTTTAAGTTAATTCAAACAGCTGACAATAATCGCTGCTTACTTCTTCATTAGTAAAATAAAAAATTTGAGTCGTATATGTCGATAAATAGTTTATTAGTGCTTTCTTTCGCTCTGGGTCAAAGTGAACAAAACTATCGTCAATCAACGTTGGCAGCTGCATCTGGTCTTTTAGTGCATAGGCAACAGAAAACCTTAAGGCCGTTGCCAACTGATCAAGCGTTCCTTGTGATAATACATAAACAGCTAGCTTCTTCTCACCGTCAATTACGACGAATTGTTGACTAACATCATCAAATTGAATTGCTTGGTAACGTCCCTTAGTCATGCATTTGAACAAATCGCTCGCTGACTCAAGAATGATTGGTAAGTAAGCCGTTTGAAATGCAATTTTTGTTTTTAACAGTGCATCATAGCTTAACTTATAGACAAGATATTGTTTTGCTTGTTGGTTAAATGCTTCACGATGGGCACTATATTTGAATTTCAGGTTACGCATCGCTGATGATGTTTCCAATTGATTAATGCTAACGTTAAGATTAGCAATTTTTTCTCTAAGCTGATCAATCATTTCTTCTAAAACAATTGTATCATTTTTTAATGTTTGTATTTCTGTTTTTAAAACCGCTTCATTCAGCGAAAAATCTTCTAACAGTGATTCTACCTTCTCATCACTCAACCTTAATAACAACCGCGTTTCAATGTCGCGTTGCTTTTCCAAAAGTTCTTCTTTTTCTTTTGTCTTTTGATAGTGATGGGTAAACATTTGCTCGTTGTGCACGGCTTTTTTCGCAAACCAATCGTCTAATGATTGACTTAGTGGAGTAACTTCTGTAGTTACTCTATTTAAATCATTGCTTATCGCTTCTAGACGTGCAACAACTTCCTTTTCTTCCTGCTTTTTATGAACGAGCTCCACCCATTGGCGACGTAATATTTCTAGGTGATGGGTGACAGATTCAGTGGGATAGTTATCAACCCATCCTTTACTGTCATCAAGAAAGGCTTCTATCGTTTCATCAATTGTTTTAAGTTCCAATGATCGATTGATAAGTTTCTCATGATCTTGCTGAACTGTTTTCAAAACCGCCATCAACTCTGCCCGTGCACCAATTGGCGTCGCCTTTAAAAAAGGGAACCGGGTTAAATAGTCCGTGATTGCTTCGTTAAGTCGCATTTGTTTTTCTTTAATAATTTCAAGCGCTAATTCTTTTTGTTGCAGGTTTTGTTCAAAGCTTTCCCATTCATAAGTTAGACGCTCTAGTTTAGGTTTAGCCGATTTATGCTGTTCCAAAACCTCAAAATCATGAGTTGACCTATCTTTTTCGATTGATTCCGATTTTTTTTCTGCAAAAACATTGCTCGTAGAAAGATACGCAAGAACACGGTTGATTATTCCATAAAAAACCAGCAAACTCAGCATCACCAGTGGTGACAAATATTCAAATGCATACAATAGACTCGATATAATGACAAACAATAAACCCACCGCTAGATCGAGCCGTTGATTTAGAAATGGTTTATCTCTCTGTGATTCAGTTTGACTCAGATGCTTTTCCAATAATCGTTCTCTCGTTTCACTTAACACGAGGGGTTCTAGTTCGTGGATCTGATGCGTGATTGTATCACCCGTCACTGCCAAATTCTTCAGTTCCGAAATAACTTCAGCATAATTATCACTTAATTGCCGATGCGTTTGGTCTAAACGTTCGAGATCTTTTTCAATACCATAATCTAGTTTAAGTTCAGCAATCGCTTCAACAGTTAGATCGACAGATAGTATCTCCATCTGTTGGTTTATTCGACTGGTGACCTCAGCTAATTCTGCTTTTTTTGATTGTTTAGTTGCCAATAACTCACGTATTTCAGATTCCTGATTAACATAGCTATGTAACGCCGCTTCATGAGTTTTTGATACCTGCTCTTTTTCAAGTAATGTTTTTCTTTTTTTGACTGCAGCTTGTTGATGCAAGAGAGATTGCCTTTCTGTTTCAAGCGGCTCGATCGCTTCAACTAACTCGTCAACAGCCTTTTTTTCTTCTTCTGAGATGGCTTTTATGTTTAGACTTTCAATTTTCGCTTTATTAATATGGTATGTCTCAAATAGACCATAAGCATTTAACAAACTTTCTGCCGTTTCACGCGCCTCTTTTTTTTCTGATAATGCTTGATATGTTTCTTTCAACTCACGGTCCAACCCCTGTCTATCATCCAGGTAGCGTTGGTATGCTTCTTCCTCACTCGCCAACCGCTCTAGCTGCAGCTTTTCATCTTCAAGTTGAGATAGGTGCTGATTGAGGACTGGATTCGTCCCTCGCTTTTTAAATAAATCATCAATTTTTTGTTTTAGTTTCTTCTCTGCGTGATAAATCGCATCCGTTCCTGACATACTGATACTCAGCAGTAATTCACCGATATCTTCAGGTTTTATATTTGTGTCTTGTTGTAAAGCAAACACATCAAAATGATAAACACGATCAAAGAGTTCCCGACTGACACCGGGCAAATGGTTCTTATAGAAATCGTTGCAAATGGTGCCATGTTGATCCGTCACAACGAGTTGGTGTGTATCACGTTCGGTACGCTCTAACACATATTTTTCTCCATTTACTGCTACAGTTAAGCTCCCACCAAAAATCGTTTTCACTAACGGTTGATATTTTATTAACTCAGCTTTTGTCAGCCCAAATAAAATATAGGTCATAAAATATCGCAAGGTTGATTTCCCTGACTCGTTCATGCCTTTAAAGACAACGAGCGGGGAATCATCAATTTCAAAAGACTGTTGATACAGCTTACCGAAACCGTATATTTTAATTTTAGTTATTCTCATTAATTTCCTCCCCCACAAGGATCGCTTTAACTACAGCTAAAGCTTCTTCTTCTATTTCAATTTCTTCTTCAGTCGTTAACTCATCTAGGAAATGCCGGGCCCGTTGATGGCGCCAGAGTGATCCCTTTGATTCATTTAGCAAGTCTGTATTAATATTCTCTCCTAAAGTTTTTAAAAAAGGATCATTAACTGTTTTGTTTTTTTCAGCATGGACGTTTAGTTTAATATCAATAATGTACGACCAATCTTCTCGATTGATCTGACCCTCATTGAATACATTGATGATATCTTCAATATCTGTATAAGCATCACCTTGAAAAAGATTAGCTGTCACATTTTTTAATGTGATCGTGTACAACGTCTTCTCCTGTGACTCAGGTATATTTTCTAGCAAAATACTATAAAGCTGACTAAAAGAAGTCATCTCGTCAACTGCAATGTCAACGTTAACAAATTTTAGCACTTGTAGTGGATGAAACGTTAGTGTTGTTGTCGTATCTGTTAGTTCAACAATATAACACCCTTTTTCTCCCGTTTCTTTCTTTGAACCCCCTTGAATATTACCAGGATAAACAACAAACGGATTTTCACTTAATGTCAGCCGTTTATGAATATGACCAAGCGCCCAGTAGTCAAAACCGGCATCCTTTAATTGTTGGAGTTGAAACGGTGCATATGGGGCATGTTCTTCATAGCCACCTGCACTACCATGTAGCATGCCAATATGATAAGGAACATGATCAGCGTATTTAAATTCAGTAGCCATGTTTTCTTTCACTGCGCGTTCTTCGTAGCTAAAGCCATGAATTCTCACAAGTGGTTCTTGATTACGTTGATAATAAAAAGAAGTAACTTTTTGACGAGAAAAGACATGACAATGTTCAATATCAGAAAAGTGCTGCTTGATTGTTTGATTATAATCGTGATTACCAAAACTAATGTATGACGTAATCTCTTTCTCACTTAATTTATGTAATAGTTGTTTAAAGCGAACCTCAGCATACAACGAAGGATAGACCTGATCAAAAATATCACCAACAAATAAGACAAAGTCAACTTGTTCATCGATTGCTAAATTAATTAATCGTTCTAGTGCAATAAAGGTGCTGTTTTTGATTGCTTCATAGATTGAAGGTGATACACGTTGTATCCCTTTAAATGGTCGGTCTAAGTGTAGATCAGCCGTATGAATAAATCGGACAGTAGGTCGCATCGTTTCATCTCCCTTCCTTTCTATATTGTACCAAAGAACACATGTTTTCTACAGAACGTTTCAAAAAAACCTAATAAAAAGTGCATGCCCCCTGTCGAGGCATGCACCGTTTTAGTACCTTCGTTTACTTATCTTTTTTCCCAAGTTGTAACGCATGTTTAAAGTCTTTCAATTTAACACCTGTACCATACATCAAGACACCGCCACGATATATTTTCGCACCGAGATAACCTAACACTGCAATTGTCGCTACAAGAATTCCAATACTCAACATAACTTCATAGAATGGTATATTTAGTAGCCCCACACGTAAAAACATTACCAGTGGTGCAAAGAATGGAATGAATGATGTGATTCTAATAATCTCAGAATCCGGCATATCTAAACCAAACATTGACAGCATGAAGGCGATAATGACAAGTATAATCACCGGGAACATTAATTGTCCAACATCTTCCATTCGACTTACCAAAGAACCGAGCATCGCTGAAAGTGTGGCATACAATAAGTAACCTAACAAGAAAAATACAATCGCATAAATATAGGTTGCGACTGGAATATCATTAAAACCAAAGAATTCAAAGAATTCTGCATCAAGATCTGCTTGACGTTGTTCGATCATAAAGAAAGCCGCTAATATTAAGATGCTAATTTGTGTTAACCCTAGCAGTGCAATCCCACTTATTTTGGCAAACATCTGTGACACAGGTGACGAGCTCGAAATAAGAATTTCCATGACGCGTGATGTCTTTTCGTTAGCGACATCTGTTGCGATCATCTGTCCATATGTCAGCACAGCAAAGTAAAGTAAGAATAACATCGCATAGACCAGTCCCCGTGCACCACTTACTTCTTCTTCAGTGCGTTGTTCTGAACCGCCAGGTGACTCAATCGCTGCTGTTTCAAAATTGACCGGTTCATAAATTTCGTTAATAACAGCTTGACTGATCCCTGCTTCCTCAGTTAGTGCAACAACTTTGATTTGTTGGAGCTGTTGATTAATATCATACTCTAAACTATTATTTAATAGCTGTTCAGTATAAAAAGTTGCCTGAAAAGGGGCACCTTCCGTGATATGCAATACTGCTGCATACTCACCATCAATGACTTGTGTCTGTACGTCTTCAAGTCCATTATCAACCTGTTGGTATTGAAAATGACTGAACTCTTCACCAGTCATTTCAATTAACATTGTTCCGACACGATTCGTTTCGTCTACAATCGCAACAACATCTGTCTCCTCTTCACCTGAATCAAATAAACTGATGATGCGATCAATATTGCCAATTGCAAATATAAACACAAGAAAAATTGCCGTTGTGATCATAAACGATTTTGATTTAAATCTGGTCATGAATGTTTGTGCTAAAACAACCCAAAATTTAAACATAGCTCTCACCTACCTTTTCAATAAAGATATCGTTCAATGAAGGCTCCAATAAGTCAAATTTGCGCACAAATCCCTTATCTTGGATAGCTGTTAAAATAGTTTGTGAAACAGATTCATCTTCTATCTGCAAACGGACGCCCTCTGTGACTTCTTTTGCTTTTAATACACCCGGAATCTCACTTAAGAAATCCAAGTTGAAATCAGCATGAATTAATAAATTCTTTTTACCGAAACCACGTTTGATGTCTGTCAAAGCACCGTGCACGATTGGTCGACCATTTTGCATAATACATAAATGTTCACATAATTCCTCAACCGTACTCATTTGATGTGATGAAAAAACGATTGTCGTACCTTTGTTCTTCAACTCAATGACTGCATCTTTTAATAATTCAACATTAACCGGGTCAAGCCCAGAAAATGGTTCATCGAGAATAAGTAATTTAGGCTGATTAATTACACTAGAGATAAATTGAATTTTTTGTTGGTTACCTTTTGATAATTCTTCAACCTTTTTCTCTAAATAGCCTTCAATTTTAAAACGCTCTAACCAATAATTGAGTTCTTTTATTACCTTTTTCTTATCCATACCTCGCAGTCTTCCCAAGTATACCATTTGTTCTTTCACTTTCATTTTTGGATACAATCCGCGCTCTTCAGGCAAATAACCAATGTAATCCGTTTTAGAATAATCGATTACTTCATCATTCCAACGGATTTTCCCTTCTGTTTGATCAATTAATCCTAAAATCATTCGAAAAGTCGTTGTTTTACCTGCCCCGTTTGCTCCAAGGAAGCCGAATATTTCCCCTTCTGGGATCTTAAGCGACAATTGATCTACAGCGGTAAATTTTCCGAATTTCTTTGTGACATTGTCAATCTGTAGCACCATAACATTGCTCCTCTCATCTTATCGGCGTTTTACGCCTTTAATTATTCCGTTATCGTCTGTTACGCACACGTTCTATTGTAACGGAAACGAATTCAAATAACTAGTGGATTCCTACATATTTTCATATATGTAAAAAATCAGTAATACCGATTACGGTATTACTGATTAAGACGAAAAATATTACGAAACAGTTACGTTTTCTCTAAAAAATCAACTAATCTTTCAATAGCTTCTTCTTCATCTGCACCTTCAGCTGTCAGAGTAATTGTTTCACCACTTGTGATAGCCAAACTTAAAAGGCCCATTATACTTTTCGCATTCACACGACGTTCACGCTTTTCCAGAAAGATTTCTGACGCAAAGCTATTCGTTGTTTGAACGAATTCTGAAGCTGATCGTGCTTGCAATCCAGGTTCAACTTTAACGACTACTCTTTTTTCAATCATCCCACTAGCTCCCTTCGGCTCATCATTCAGCGTACCTGCTAACATATTCGTAGTATACCCATAAACGCTAAACATTAATCTCCGTGTTTTGCTAGTCCTTTGCCTTTTCAACAATAAATTCACCACGTAATTGATCAGCAAATTGATCAATTTTTTTCAAGCGGTGATTGACACCTGATTTACTGATTTTTGAACCACTCACTAATTCCCCCAGCTCTTTCAAAGACACATCCTGATGTTCGACACGTAAGCGTGCGATTTCTTGCAATTTATCGGGTAACGCTTGAAGTCCCGTTGTTTTATCAATGAATTTAATGTTTTCTACCTGTCGAAAGGCTGCCCCAATTGTTTTGTTTAAGTTCGCTGTTTCACAGTTCACCAAACGGTTCACTGAATTTCGCATATCACGCATAATTCGAACATCTTCAAACTTGAGCAATGCTTGGTGAGCACCTGTATAGTTAAGGAATTCTGTGATCTTCTCGGCTTCCTTTATATATGATATATAACCGTTTCTCCGTTCTAAAATTCGAGCATGTAAATCAAAATCATTCATTAACTGACAAAGCGCTTCATTGTGTTCCTCGTAACTATTTGCAATCTCTAAATGATAAGAGGATGTTTCAGGATTATTAATTGAACCTCCCGCTAAAAAGGCGCCTCTTAAATAAGCTCGTCTACAACATTTCTTCTTTAAATACTTATCAGATATGGTACGAACAAATTGAAAAGGTTCTCTTAAAATATCCAGATCCTCCAAAATCTCTTTAGCTCCATCTTCTATTCGAACAATGTATACATTATTTTTTTTTAATTTCATTTTTTTTCGTACCAATAGTTTTATCGGATGCGGATAAAGTGCCTTAATCATGACGTAAATACGTCTTGCGATGGCTGCGTTTTCCGTTTGCACATCGAGTACATATGAGAATCTCGCAATCGACACTGCCCCATTCATCCGAATCAATGCCGCTAATTCCGCTTCTTGACAACAATTTTTATTATCAAGTTGCGTCATTTCTTTTTTTATTTCTGAAGCAAAAGACATGACACACACTCACCTTTCTATTTCTGCAGCTTCCACATTAATTAACTGGCATAAAATTGCCGCCACTTTATCTTTGTCATGTCGTAAGACATGATGTTCGTCATTGACGATATCTGCTTCAATTATTTCCAGACTTAAAGTCTTCAAACGTTCTTTATCGTATACCACCGGTTGAGCTTGTTCTTCTAAATAACGCGCTAATACATCTTTAGTTATATCACTGTCATGGACCATGATTGTATCAATCACACCAATACCCACATGTTCTAATATCACCCGCGCATGATCAAATGCTGTAAATTTATCTGTTTCTCCGTTTTGCGTCATCACATTACAAACATAAACGACATCCGCTTTCGTTTGCCGCAAAGCCTCTGCGATTTGAGGCATAATCAAGTTGGGTAACGTACTGGTATACAGACTTCCTGGTGAGATCACTATTAAATCTGCTTCTAATATCGCATCAATTGCTTCTGATAAGGGCTCTGCTGACTTCGGTTCAACAAATACACGTCTGATAGGCTTCTGTGCTTTAGGAATATTTGATTCACCATAAATAATTTCGCCATCCATCATTTCAGCATGAAGATGCAAATTTTGATTTGCAACAGGATAAATATTCCCTCGCACATTAAATACTTTAGCAATTTCTTTAATCCCTGAATAAAAATCACCTGTAATTGAGGTCATTGCCGCCAAAATCAGATTGCCCATTGAGTGACCTGAGAGACCATGACCATTAACAAACCGATGCTGAAGTAGAGCTTCCATCATCGGTTCAACTTCTGATAAAGCCGCGATCACATTTCTAATATCTCCGGGTGCAGGGATCGACATTTCATGACGCAAGCGGCCTGATGATCCCCCATCATCGGCAACGGTAACAATTGCTGATAAATCAACGGGATATCGTTTCAATCCTCTTAGTACAACTGGCATTCCGGTACCACCACCGAGTACCGTAACTTTTTTTCTTTCCTCTTCAATCATCGCTAATGTCCTTTCCGCTTATCAATATCACGATGGGATACATGCGTTGTGTATTGAGAAGAAAAATATTTAGCGACGTGTTCCGCTAGTGCCACTGAACGGTGTTGGCCACCGGTACAGCCTATTGCAATCACAAGTTGTGATTTACCTTCTTTTTTGTATTGTGGCAGCATAAAACTTAATAAATCTAACCATTTTTCTAGGAAACGTTGTGTCTCTGTCCACTTAAAGACATAATCACGTACATCTTGATTAAGACCAGTCAATGGTTGAAGTTGATCAACATAATGAGGATTTGGAAGAAATCGGACATCAAACACTAAATCCGCATCTATCGGCATGCCATATTTAAATCCAAATGATATTGCATGAATCGAAAAAATTTGTTGTTCATCTTCACCGTATTTCCCAACAATCTTCTCTCGCAATTCTTTTGGCTTTAAATTGGTGGTATCAATAAAGTGTTGAGCACGTCCGCGCAGCTGACTTAACATTTGACGTTCCTGTAAAATTCCATCTAGAGGTAAACCTTCGGGTGCTAATGGATGTTGCCTCCGTGTTTCTTTATAGCGAGAGACTAACATTTCATCTTTTGCGTCAAGAAACAGAATATGTTCATCAACCCAGTCTTGATCGGCTAAGATATCTAAACTTTCGAATAAGGTATCAAAAAATTCTCGTCCTCTTAGATCAATTACCAAAGCAACTTTATTTATGTTATTACTTGCATCCTTCATCAACTCTAAAAACTTTGGCAAGAGAGCTGGTGGTAAGTTATCTACGCAATAATAGCCTAGATCCTCAAAACTTTGAACCGCTACGGTCTTCCCAGCACCTGACATCCCTGTGATTATAACCAAATTTGTTTCTCTCATGACTTACACCCTCTCTATTTTTCAATGTCTATGACTTGATTAATAATCTGTTCATTTTCATCCATATCAAAGCGTGCATAAACACGTGCATTTTGTTTTAAAAGATAGTCATGAATAACAGCATCCGTTGGTGCTGTCGGGATTTTTCCGATTTCATCTAATGCTATCCACTCCAATTCACCTTCGCGACAGAAATCTACCAATTCTCCTGTAAACTTATCAGCTACAAAAGTGAACATCATCCATTCATCTTTCGGTGGTAAAGCACCTGCTTTATTCATGGTTGCTACAGACATTAGTTTAGGCTGTTCAATCTTAAGACCAGTTTCTTCATACACTTCGCGAATAGCCGCTTGTGCGATTGATTCCTGGTCCTCCATTTTTCCACCTGGCATTGCATACCAACCATGGCGAGGTTTTTTTAAAAGGAGCACCTTATTATCTTGACGTACTAAACAATTCGTTACTCTTTGCATTTATATTCACTCATTTCTTGTATACACTCTTCTAGTTATTATAACAAATTCTAGTCTATCAATCGATGCAAACGCAAAAAAAAGACACAAATCCATTATGATTTGCGCCATAAATATATTAAAAAAAGGGGGTTAATAACTTACTTTAAGTATACCCGAGTGATGTTTCAAACGTGTTACAGTCAGGTTAAGATCAAGTAAAGTAATTTGGTTCGCTGTCACACATGGTATGACCGGATATGTCACTCTATGAATAACGAAGTACTAACGCTTTATCTCTGTCATTACCAAGAAGGCTTGGAGGGAAAACAGATTGCTTACTAATATTTGATGCTTATTTGTTCCCACTTTTCTATTGCAGATCATTGGTGTAGTTGATTAATTTGTTAAGTCATATCAAAAAACCCCACCATTGCTTTAGGCGGGGTTTTTGTGATTATTAATAATTATTTACTACTTTCTCTGCCTCTTCTAATTCTTCAATATAGTGCTGTGCATTTTGGCCAGCAATACTTCCATCACCGGTCGCTGTCACAATTTGGCGTAATGTTTTCTCGCGGATATCACCTACAGCATAAATACCTGGAATGTCAGTTTCCATTTGATCATTAGTTGGAATATAGCCATCATCATTCGTAATACCTAACGAAATAAACGGCGCACTCAGGGGTTCTAAACCAATATAAATAAATGTACCGTCTGCTTCTTTATTCGTTAATTCACCTGTTTTCACATTTTTCAAGGTTACTGAACCAACTTTATTGTCTTTATCATTAATTTCAGTCACGACCGTATCCCAAATAAAGTCCACCTTTTCATTTTTGAAGGCACGGTCCTGTAAAATTTTCTGAGCACGTAACTCATCACGGCGGTGAACAATCGTTACTTTTTTAGCATAGCGTGTTAAGTATACCCCTTCTTCGACTGCGGAGTCACCACCTCCGACAACGATTAACTCTTTGTCTTTAAAGAAGGCACCATCACAGACCGCACAGTAAGATACGCCACGTCCAGACAATTCTTCTTCACCAGGTACACCTAATTTCTTGTATTTAGCACCTGTTGCGATGATAATTGTTTTTGTTTTGTATTCTTTTGTTCCAGCTTTTACGACTTTATACGGTGTATCTTCAACGATCTCAGTAATATCTCCATAGGCATACTCTGCACCGAATTTTTTTGCGTGTTCAAACATTTTATTAGATAAATCAGGTCCTAAAATACTTTCATAACCAGGATAGTTCTCAACGTCTTCAGTATTAGCCATCTGACCGCCCGGAATACCTCGTTCAATCATCAACGTATCTAAATCAGCTCGAGATGCGTAAACAGCAGCTGTCATTCCAGCAGGTCCTGCACCAATAATAATTACATCATAAATTCTCTCTTCAGTCATCGTTTGTTCATCCTTTCCTAAAACCTATTCTCAATGAATCGTAATGATTCTCAATTATCTACAATACCCATTATGGTATATTTTTTATTCATCGTCTAGTTTTTTGCTCTCAGAGATATTTAACCACGGCTCAGCTTCAGTAGATAGACCTTTGTGACGCTGTTGTCCTTCAGTAAATAACTGTTTCGCTGCTTCAATTTCTCCTAGTCGATATAACACGCGTGCGTAAATTCGGTAATAGACCAAGTGATGACTCACCTTTTGTTTGGACAATGACTTAAACCGCTCATACGCTTCATCTAGTTCACCAACGATGGCATGACTACAAGCGATTTTTAAAAGATGTTCCTGATGAATCGGATGTACATTTTTCAATTGGCTCGTCAGGTCTTTAGCTTTTTCTATCGCACCTTGATCATGATAAAAAGCGATCAAGTTGACCATCGATAGAAAGGCATGTGGGTGCTTCTCAAAATAATCTTTTTCTAATTGTAGTGCTCTTTCTTTTTCACCAGAAAAGTATAAACAATAACGGTATTGCAACTGAAAACTTTCAAAATCCGGATACACAACCAACGCTTCTTCGAGCAACTGTCTTGCTTCTTTGTAATTTTGATGTTGCAGATGATAGAAAGCTGTCTCTTGATAAATGATTAAATCATCTTCATCATCAAAAAATTCTTCTTCCTCTTCAAGTGTCATATCTAACACTGTAAGTAACTGTTCAGCTTCTGAGAAGAATTCGCCTTCAGGCGCCTTTTCCATATATAAATTCGCATATTTTTGTGCTTCATTTAATAATCCTAAATGGGCATAATTATTTGCAATTAAGTAATAACTATCAACATAATCATCACCATGTTGCTCAATCACTTCATTTAATATTTGATTAGCAGCATGATACGCACCAATCTCTGTATAAACAATTGACATTTGTGAAGGGTATAAGGCTTCTTTTGGATCCATGTCTTGCGCCTTTTTAATGAACTTCAATGCGAGATCAAACTTACGTTTATAAAAAGCCTCGACACCTTTTGTAAAGAAATAATCACCTTCTTGAATATAAGGGATGACGTTATTTAATTTATCATTGGGTTTAAAACCTTTAGATTTTGTCTTCATCTGTCTCCCCTTCAATCTTTAAAGAAATATATAGTGATTATAACACATCCACTATACACTGCCGACAATTAACTATTGAATTACCTGAAGTTGTTTTAACCAAAAACGACAATCACGTTCATAATATGAACGTTCTTCCTTGGTCCAGGCCAGGTGGTAAGTAAAGAACGCAAACAACTCGTCTATCTCTTCTAGAGAAAGTGGTGTATTCACCATTACCAATCGTAGTCTTCGAAAGAGAAAGTCTGTTGGTTTATATATCCCTTCATGTTCAAGCGTATAAAGTAAGGCAAGCGAAAGATATTCAGGCATACTGGTCATAGCGGTTTGATTTATTTTCGCTTGATATTTATTAATTTCATTCAAAGATAATCCCAGTTGGTCAACGACGGACCAAAATCGCGGATCTTTCTGTTCATTAATTTCTAATTTAGTGCCACTAATGTCTTTTTGAATCATTCGTGTCTTTGTTTCTGAGGTTTGATATAAAATTCCCGCTTCTTTTTTGAAACGTTTTGAGACAACATCCCCAATATTTTCTGCATGGGATCGAGCATAGATAAATGGCACACCTAATGTAGAAATTAAACCTGTGTCTGTTACATACATATCATTAGCGATTTTTTGATGGTGAGAAAAATCAATTTGATTAATGCTTTTCCCTTCGAAAACGTCTTGATAGGTTACGTTAAAGGCAGGGCAACGATGTGTAATGAGGTCGAGCGCGCGATTAAACATTGATTCACTCGTTGAATACTTCGCACTTTCTCCCATGTGAAAGGGTTCTTTCACAGTTAACACCCATACATTTTCCATTGGCACGAGAGTAATCGGATACATTTGTAAATCACCTTGTATGGACAATGCACACCCTAGCGTTAGTGCTTCTTTTTTAATCATCCATTGACCACTTCGCATACTTAGGAAATGAATAAAGTTTTTATTTGTGAACGTAGCAAGCTGATGCAACTCATTTATATCACGTCCAGTCGCATTAATGACCATTCTTGATTGAATCACAGCTTCTTCCCCAGTCATTTGATCTTCAAGTCGTACACCTCTAATCATCTGATCTTGATAGATGAAATCTGTTACTTTTTGATAATTAATCACATCAGCTCCCATTTCATGAGCGCTTTTTAATATATCAAGTGTTATTCTTACTGGATCAATAACTGGCACACTTACCTGTTCAATTTTAACATCATCCGTTAATTCAAGATGTGGGTGCTCCG
Organism: Streptohalobacillus salinus; assembly: GCF_003201605.1. Lineage (GTDB taxonomy): Bacteria > Bacillota > Bacilli > Bacillales > Amphibacillaceae > Streptohalobacillus > Streptohalobacillus salinus. Next base: position 95,602 of record NZ_QJJR01000005.1, read on the forward strand.
CTACTACTTCTTTGCGACTTAGCACTTTTGACGTAGGGTGTAAGCGTGGTTTAAATGTCCCTTTAATTCTATCAGTCAAGCTATCTGTCACACCATATCGGTTGTGTATGTTTAAAAAAGTCATGAAATTCGTTCGTGTCGGAAGGTTTCTTTCTAAGTATTGTAACTCTTGGGTAAAGCGCTTTTTTTCCTTACCTGAAAGTTGTTCTTGTTCAGCAATGACTTCAAACTGACTTGATTGATTATTCGCAAAATCATTTTTTTCAACAAGTAACACCCGCATGCCACGACTTTGTAAATCATAAAGCAAACGCGCGCCCGTTATTCCCCCACCAACAATGATTACATCATAGTGTGTTTTTGCTAATTGACGTATCAATTCTTCTCTGTTTTGATTTGATATTGCCATTGTCTACCCCTCCAAAGGACGTCCTCACACGTATCTATTTATCTTTAGAAACGACTTGCATCGGGTTCCCTGCCACGAAAGTGTTTGCTGCGACATCTTTTGTCACAATTGTACCAGCTGCCACAACAGCACCATCACCAATCGATACACCTGGCAGTACCGTACAATTTGCGCCAATCATAACATTATTTCCGATTTGTATCTCACCGATGCGATATTCTTCAATTAAATATTCATGGGTAAGCAACGTCGTGTTGTAGCCGATAATTGCATTATCTCCGACAGCAATTCGTTCAGGAAACATCAAGTCGACCATAACCATTAAAGCAAATGCGGTTGTCTCGCCAACCTTCATCCCTAACCCGTGCCGATATAAAGCATTCTTGACTGATAAAAACGGCATGTAACGGGCAATTTGAATAATAATAAAATTTCTCATCACCTTAAAAAAAGATACGGTAGTGTATAATTGCCATAAACTGTTCGGACCAGTAACTGGGTAACGCTTTGTTCGTCGCATTTATTCCACCTCTAAAATGGTTAGTAGATCACTCAACGCTTCTAGCATATAGTCTGGTTCTAGTGCTGCTAATGTTTCTTTTCCTTTAATTGACCAACTCACACCCGCCGTCTTCGTTCCAGCATTTTGACCCGCTTCAATGTCATGATGGTTATCTCCAATCATCAATGCATCAATTGGGGTTTCTCCCAAGGCATCCAGTGCTTTAAGTACTGGTTCGGGGTGAGGTTTGGCGTGTTCAACTTCTGTTAATCCAATAACGACATCAAAGTATTGACTTAACCCAGTAATATCTAAACCCAGCCTTGCGGTTTCAGTGATTTTTGTCGTAACAATCGCTAGCTTAAATCCTTCAGCATGTAATTTTCTAATTGTCTCAATAACAGTTGGATAAGGTTTCACATAAGCCTCATGGTTCGCTATGTTGTGTGTGCGATAGGTATGCATCATCGCCTCGGCTTGATCTTCATCAACATCCTTTAGGCTTTCAATTAATGGTGGTCCGATAAACGGAAAAATTTCTTCATCGGTATATGCTCGTCCCGTATGCTTAAGTAGGGTATGACGAAATGATGCCAAGATCAATGGATTCGTATCTATTAAAGTACCATCTAAATCAAATAATATAGTTCGGATTGCCAATGTTATCACCCTTCGTTTTTTATCTAATAACTTTTTATTAATTATGTGGTTAATTGTTTGCGATCTTGCTTAAGCCAGAAATAACTAACGACACGCGTTAGCACAATAGCTGTTGTTAGTCGTATTAAAAGTAAGGGCCAAACCGGAATACCTAAAGGAATAAATATTAATGTATCTTCGATAACCGCGTGACAACTCACTAAAAATATCAAACTAAGGTACATGTCTTTCTTTTCAACATGATCGTCTTTTACTGCTTGCACCATCACACCCGCACCAAAAGCTAAACCAATGGTTAAACCGGCAACTAATGTCATTGCTGCATTATTTTTAATGCCTAACACGCGCATAAAAGGCGATAAACCTTCTGATAACATATCCAGCCAGCCTAAATCTCTAAAGAGCTGCATCACTACCATCAACGGAATAACAATCATCGCCAATTGTCCAATGCTCGATAGTGCTGTTATTATTGCCTGGGTAATAATTTCAATCCACCCTGCAGGGACAACTGTTTCATTTACTGAATAGCCATATTCAGCATTGGCCTCGCTTAAAGGAACAAACCAATGAATCAATACCGCTGACATCAATGACAATGCTAAACGGACACCAACAACAACTTGCCAACGCACCCCTACCTTTGCTGCTACAGTTGACTCAATAATTAAATTATGTGCAAACGAAAGCATAACTGCTAATATAAAAACTTCTTTCACAGTAAAAGAAAAGGAGATAATTGCAGCAATGCCGGCATATAGATTCAATGTACTCCCTAAAACCAAAGGCAGACTTGCCTCCCCGGGTAAGCCAATTAAACCCATCAATGGACTAATCAGGTCAATTACGTACGATAACACCGGCGTAAATCTTAAGATAGTGATTAACACCGTGATCGGAAATATAACTTTACTCAATGTGTAAGTTACTGAGAAACCTTTCTTAAAACCGTTGATAACGATATTCTTCATAAAAACTCCTTACCAATTTTTTCGTTAAACAAACCTGTTGAAGAAGTTCCTTCATCAACAGGTTTTAAACTAAGCTTTTTTTCCATTGTATCTGGTGTTCACCCAGTTGTAACGGCGATTTAAGTACATTAAACCAGTCCCGACTATAATTAGAACGATTGAAATAAGTTGTGCCGTCCTTAAATTTCCTACCACATACAAGCTATCTGTTCGCATACCTTCAATAAAGAACCGTCCCACTGAGTAACCTGCCACGTATGTTAAGAAAACATCGCCACGTAATGGATTACGTCGTCTCAACCAAAGCAATAAGCCTAAAATAAGTAAATTCCAAACCGATTCATATAAGAATGTTGGATGATATAATACGCCCTCGATGGTCATTTGTTCTTCAATAAAACGTGGTAAGTATTGTAAGAAGTTCTCATAAGCAGCTGTTGACACTGGCCCCCCATGTGCTTCTTGGTTCATAAAGTTGCCCCAACGCCCAATTGCTTGACCGACAATTATTCCAGGTGCCGCAATATCTGCTAGTTTATAAAATGGAATGCCTCGCTTTTTCGTGAAAATATAAGCGGTAATCACAGATCCGATAAGAGCACCATGAATCGCTATACCACCTTCCCAAATCGCAAAAGCATCCATGAAATTGCCATCATTATAGCGATCCCATTCAAAAATCACATAATATATCCGAGCTGAAATAATTGCGATAGGTAATGCCCAAACAAGTAAATCACTAAACGTCTCACTATGTAAGCCTAAGCGTTTTGATTCTTTTGTCGCCATCACAAGACCAATGATTACCCCTGTCACGATAATCACTGCATACCAATAAATTTGAATGGGTCCAACTTCTAAAAAGATTGGACTAAACGCTTGATTTAATGTAAACATACGTCGATCCCCCTAACAATTCTAATCATAATCAATATGACCGATGTTCTCTTTTTCTTGACTAATTTGCTTCGTTAAACGTGCTGAAAATTCCTCTGCTGCACTAACACCTAAACGCTTCAGACGGAAATTCATTGCGGCAACTTCAATAATTACCGCTAAGTTTCGCCCAGGACGGACAGGTACTGTTGCTTTCGGAATATCAACATCTATAATTTTAATCGTTTCCTCATCCATACCAATTCGGTCATATTGTTTCTTCTCATCCCAATTTTCTAGATTAATTACATAATCAAGCTTCTTGTGAGACCTTACGGCACTCGCACCGAATAAGGTCATAACATTAATGATACCTAATCCTCTAATTTCAAGTAAGTGCTCAATCAATTTTGGTGATGTTCCGATTAAACGATCATAATCCTCTTGTCTAATCTCTACCGAATCATCAGCCACTAATCTGTGACCGCGCTTAACAAGTTCTAAAGCTGTCTCACTCTTACCCACGCCACTTTGACCAGTAATCATGACACCCACACCGTGGATATCGACTAGCACCCCATGCATGGCAGTAAATGGTGCAAAATGCGCTTCTAAAAAGTTTGTTAACCGACTAACAACACGCGTCGTTTTATAAGGTGAGCGCAACAGAGGTACACCACGCTTATTTGCAGCGTCAATTAACTCTTGGGGAATGTCCATGCCTCTCGTCACGACAATACAAGGCGTGACTCGGGTACATAATTTATGCGAACGGTCCTTTTTCTCTTCTTCTGATAAGTCTTTAAAGTACGAAAGTTCAGTTTTTCCCAACACTTGTAAGCGTGTCTTTGGGTAATATCTAAAATAACCTGTTAATTCTATACCTGGTCGTGAAATATCACTCATAATAAATTCACGCTCAAGTCCCTCTTCACCTGCTACAAGTTCTAATTTAAATTGTTCCAATAAATCTTTAGCTTGTACTTTAGCCATTTATTTATCCTCCTAACTATCTGAAATATCCCTTACGCTTTATTTTCTCTCTTTTAGCCTAATACATCTGTGTTGAACGTCTTACATCGTTATATTCCAGGTATTTTGTGAAGAAAATAAACCTCTTTAATTGTAGCATGTTTTTAGACGGATGACACGTCTCTTTGTTTTAAGAATCGATTACAATTTGCACATTGATCCATTCTCTTACACTATTAATTAAATAAATAGCCTCAGCTTCTTTTACATCATCAAATGAAATGACTTTTTCGGAAATTTTACCTTCCCGAAGTAAGTGTTGTCGATAGACACCAGCAAGGAGACCTGATGCAACGGGTGGTGTAAAATACTGATCGCCTTGTTTAATAACTAGATTTCCGATTGTAAACTCTGTCACCTCATTTGCATCATTATAGAGAAGTGTAGCATAATTACCAGCTTCATCCCGTGCAACACTTTGATAAATATCGCGTTTAGTCGTTTTATGATAAAAGAAAATATTATGTTTATCAATGGGGTGCTTTGCTAAGTAACACTTCACTTGTGTTGGTGTCACTTCTAACGCTGATGCTTCTATGTTTACTTTGCCTGATTGGTCAAGCAAGAGGCGTACTTTATAGTCGCCTTTGATGAAAGGTTGCTTAAAGCTTTCGAGTTGTTTACAAACAAGTTTTTCATCATATGGATAATTAAAATAGCTGGCTGACACCTTCAATCGATGTAAGTGTTCACTCAAAAGTGTATAAGTACCATTTTCAAGCTTTATCGACTCCAATAACTGCACCGGCGCTTCTCTAACTGTTAACACCTTTGCTTTCGTGCGCAGTTCTTCATATTCTCCCGCGCTGGTTGAATCCCAGGTAATACCTCCACCAACACCATAGGTCGCCGTGTGGTTCTCTTCATCAATCACAACAGTCCGAATAGGCACATTAAATATTGCTTCGTTGTCAGGTGTGATATAACCAATGGCACCACAGTAAACATCACGTGATCCCTCTTCTAATTGACTGATAATCGACATTGTTTTAATTTTCGGGGCACCTGTAACAGAGCCGCAAGGAAATAATGCTTCGAACCAGTCAAACGGTGTTGTTTCTGACTTAAGAGTCGCTTCAATTGTCGAAGTCATCTGATGAACCGTTGGGTAAGATTCAACCGTAAGTTGCTTAGTTACATGCACCGATCCTTCTTTAGCAATACGTCCCATATCATTTCTTAGTAGATCAACAATCATCAAATTCTCTGCACGCTCTTTATCAGAATTAACTAGAAATGCCTTGTTCAAGGCATCTTCGGCTTCTGTTTTTCCCCGTTTTACTGTTCCTTTCATTGGACGCGTCGTTAGCATTTGTTGGTTCACTTCAAAGAAAAGCTCCGGTGATAAAGAAAGAATCTTCCAACGTCCCAAATCTAAGTAACTTGAGTAGTGCGCCTGTTGTTTAGATTTCAAATGTTGGTAATACCGATAACTATTCCCCTTAAATTGAGCATTCATACGCGTTGTATAATTTACTTGATACGTATCACCAGCTTTAATGGCCGCTTTAATGGCATCAATTCGCGTTTGAAAACGTTGATAACTCATCGCTATTTTCCAATCACTTACTTGATAAGCTTGACCATCATCAAGTGTATGAGCGGTTACTTCTGTTGGCTTTTTAAAACGTCCAAACCACATCAAAGGCATGGATGGCTCATGATTTACTCTCAAGTGCTGATCAAATGCCGGCGCTGCTTCATAGGAAAGATATCCTGCAAGATAATCCCCTGACTCTGTAGCTGCATGCATCTTTTTTAATAAAGGCTTTACCTCGTTAATATCATTTGTTGTGAAAACTTCAACAGGATCTCGAAAGGATAATGCTCGTTTTTCTTTATTTATTGATTGAAAATCAAATATTAATGTTGCAACCAAACCAAACACCTCTTTAGTAAAATAATACTACATCTCTGATATTACCAAAAGTTTTAATTATCCACCATAAAAAAGCGTGGAGCATTTGCTCCACACTTTTAATCGTTTAATCCTTTTTCTAACACCATATGGATAATCGAGATCACAATGCTTGCTAAAATTGCTACGCCAAACCCTTCAATGACAAAGCTTGATCCAAGAATTGCTTGCGTGAGCATTAAGGTAATTGCGTTTATCACAAACATAAATAATCCAAGTGATAAAATTGTAATCGGTAGTGTCAATACAACCAAGATCGGCTTAACAATCACATTTAATACCGATAAAATAAAGGCCGCTAGCACTGCTATCCAAAACGATTCAATATAGAAACCGTCAAAAAGGAAAGCAGCTGTTACAATAGCTAATCCGTCTAAGAGTAATGAAATAATCCATTTCATAAATTAATACACATCACTTTTCGGAATAATCATTGCTGCAGCAATATACAAAATTGTGAATGGAAGGCCAGCAGTGAATATAAGCAAGACTACAAAGATTAACCGTAATAACGTGGCATCCATATTCATATACTCAGCTAAACCACCTAGCACACCAGCTAACATCACATCATTATTTGAACGATATAATTTTTTAGACATATTAATCCCTCCGTTTTTTCAATAGCATTTACTTCTACTTCTATTTATTCCTTGTTTCACTCGACTTGAAACCTATTTTTGTTGGCGAGCTAAAATCGGCTTTAAGTATTGGCCGGTGTATGACTCAGAAACCTCCGCTACTTGCTCAGGTGTTCCTGTAGCAACAATTGTTCCTCCTCGATCGCCACCTTCAGGTCCTAGATCAATGATGTAATCACATGTTTTTATTACATCAAGGTTGTGTTCTATGATAAGCACAGTATCACCATTATCAACAATACGTTGCAATACTTTTAAAAGTCGAGAAATGTCGTCGACGTGTAATCCCGTTGTTGGTTCATCAAGAATGTAGAATGACTTACCATTTGAACGTTTGTGCAATTCACTAGCAAGCTTCACTCGCTGAGCTTCACCACCTGAAAGTGTCGTAGCTGGCTGTCCGAGTTTAACATAACCAAGACCTACATCGTAAAGGGTCTGTAACTTACGTTTAATTTTCGGAATATTTTTAAAGAACTCAACGGACTCCTCAATTGTCATCGCTAGCACATCCGCAATATTTTTCCCTTTATACTTTACTTCTAATGTTTCACGGTTATACCGCTTCCCATCACAAACTTCACAAGGAACATACACATCAGGCAGGAAGTGCATCTCAATTTTAATGATACCATCACCCTTACATGCTTCACAACGCCCACCTTTCACGTTAAAGCTGAAGCGTCCCTTTTTGTATCCACGTATTTTCGCTTCGTTTGTTTGACTGTAGACATCACGTATATCGTCAAAAACCCCTGTATATGTCGCTGGGTTGGACCGTGGGGTCCGTCCAATTGGTGACTGGTCAATATCAATCACTTTTTCTAGGTGTTCATAACCAGTCATCGATTTGTGTTTACCGGCTTTTCGCTTTGCACGATTTAAAACAGTTGCAAGTTTTTGATGAATAATCTGATTAACTAATGTACTCTTCCCTGAACCAGACACACCTGTGACAGCAGTCATGATACCGATCGGAATTGACACGTCAATATCCTTCAAGTTATTCTCAGTTGCACCTTTCACCACTAATAAACGTTCATCCGGTTTGAGGCGCGCTTGCGGTAACGGTATTTCTTTTTTACCAGCTAAATACTGACCTGTTAGAGATTCTTTAACTTTCATGACTTGCTTAGGTGTCCCTTGAGCTACAATTTCACCACCGTGTTCACCAGCCCCTGGCCCAATGTCTATTAAGTGATCCGCTGCCAACATGGTATCTTCATCATGTTCAACGACAATCAAGGTATTCCCTAAATCACGCATACCTTTTAAGGTCGCAATTAATCGATCATTGTCACGTTGATGTAATCCAATTGATGGCTCATCAAGGACATAAAGTACCCCTGTTAGTTTTGAACCGATTTGTGTAGCTAAGCGAATCCGTTGTGCCTCACCACCAGATAGCGTACCTGCCATTCGATTTAAGGTCAAATAATCCAGGCCAACATTAAGTAAAAATGTTAAGCGAGCATCTAATTCTTTAAGAATCATCTTACCGATTTCTGCTTCTTGTGCTGATAATTCAAGGGTATTAAAGTAGTTGAGTGCTTCAGTTACTGAAAAGCGTGTCACTTCCCCGATGTGTTTTCCATTAATAAATACAGCGCGCGCCTCTTCGTTAAGACGATACCCGGCACACGTTGGACAATCTTTCTCCGACATGTATTTCTCCATTTGTTCTCTAATAAAGTCAGATGACGTTTCTCTAAACCGACGCTCAATATTGTTGAGTACACCTTCAAAATTAATATGGGTATCGCGACTCATCCCATAGTCGTTCTCATATTTAAAGTGAATTTTTTCTCTGCCACTACCTTTTAAAATTTTCTTTAAATCTTTTTTTGCTAATTCATTGACGGGGGTGTCCATATCAATTCCATAATGATCACACACGCTCTTCAGCAGTTGCGGATAGTACTGTGAGCTTGTAGGTTGCCACGCAAGAATAGCACCTTCATTTAAAGATAAAGAACGGTCTGGAATCACAAGGTCTTCATCAACTTCTTTTTTATGACCAAGTCCGTCACAGGTTGGGCATGCACCGTAAGGAGCATTAAAAGAAAAGAGTCGCGGCTCGAGTTCACTTATTGAGAAGCCACACTCTGGACAAGCATGGCGTTCATTAAATTTCAATTCAGCACCGTCAATTACATCAACGATAAGCTGGCCATCACCTAATTTAAGTGCCGCTTCAACAGAATCACTTAACCGGGCTCGGATGCCTTCTTTAATCACAATTCGGTCGACGACAACCTCAATCGTATGTTTTTTAGTCTTTTCTAACACGATATCATCTGTGATTTCCATCATTTCTCCGTTTACTTTCAAACGCACATACCCTTCTTTTTGCAGTTGTTCCAGTACTTTTGTATGTTCACCTTTGCGCCCTGAAATAACTGGTGCTAAAACTTGAATCTTAGTGCGTTCTTCAAGTTCTAAAATACGATTAACCATCTCTTCGACACTTTGCGAAGAGATTTCAATCCCGTGAATCGGACAAATCGGATGTCCAATTCTCGCCCATAACAAACGCATATAATCATATATTTCGGTGACAGTTGCGACGGTCGACCGTGGATTGTTACTCGTTGTTTTTTGATCGATTGAAATAGCCGGTGATAGCCCCTCGATTAAATCCACATCTGGTTTGTCCATCTGCCCTAAAAACTGACGTGCATAAGCAGACAAAGATTCGACGTAGCGACGTTGGCCCTCTGCATAGATTGTATCAAAAGCAAGTGATGACTTCCCTGATCCTGATAGACCGGTTAAAACAATCAGTTTTTCTTTTGGGATTTCAATATCAATATTTTTTAAGTTATGGGCGCGCGCGCCCTTTATCGTTATATTCTTCGTTGCCACTTACTTTCACTCCCCTGATTTCAGTTCAAGAACTAAGTCCCTTAGCTCTGCAGCTTTTTCAAAGTTTAAATCTTTTGCTGCTTGTTTCATATCATGTTCCATTTGTTCAATCAACTGCTTAATCTCTTGTTTTGTCATATCCTTAACACTTTTGTCTATCGCCGGGCGACTTTCGGCATCTTCTGATTCAATCGTCGCTCGGATCACATCACGAATTTCTTTGTTGATTGTCGTTGGTGTAATGCCATGTTTTTCATTGTATGCGATTTGCTTCTCACGACGCCGTTCTGTTTCATCAATCGCTCGACGCATTGAATCTGTAATCCGATCCGCATACATGATCACTTGACCGTTCTGATTTCTTGCAGCTCGACCCATTGTTTGAATTAACGCTCGATCTGATCGTAAGAAACCTTCTTTATCTGCGTCAAGAATTGCTACAAGCGACACTTCAGGTAAATCAATACCTTCCCTTAACAGATTTATTCCGATTAATACATCATACTTACCGACTCTAAGATCACGAATAATTTCAATCCGTTCAAGTGTCTTAATCTCAGAATGCAAGTAAGCAACTTTAATACCAATTTCTTTTAAATAATCCGTTAAATTCTCTGACATTTTTTTCGTTAGTGTTGTTATTAAGACGCGTTCATTACGCTTTTCTCTTCGATGTATTTCATGAATAAGGTTATCAATTTGTCCTTCAATTGGACGTACTTCAACTTCTGGATCTAATAATCCCGTTGGTCGAATGATTTGCTCAATCATTTCTGGTGTATGCTCAAGTTCATATGGTCCAGGCGTTGCTGAAACAAAAATCATCTGGTGTGCCTTTTCTTCAAATTCAGTAAAAGTTAACGGACGATTATCTAATGCTGAAGGTAGCCTGAAGCCGTGGTCAACAAGAACTTGCTTTCTTGCTTTATCCCCGTTGAACATGCCTCGAATTTGTGGTAGCGACACGTGCGACTCATCAACAACAATCAAAAAGTCATCTGGAAAATAATCAATCAATGTATAAGGTGTTGAGCCTGGCTCTCTTAACGTTAAGTGGCGCGAATAGTTTTCAATTCCACTACAAAAACCCATCTCTTCCATCATCTCTAGGTCATAACGGGTTCGTTGTTCAATCCGTTGTGCTTCTAACAATTTATTATGATCCTGAAAATATTTGAGTTGCTCCTCAAGTTCTTTTTCAATATTCTTCATCGCAATCTTTAGTTTATCTTCACCTGTTACGAAGTGAGATGCTGGAAAGATTGCAATATGCTCACGGTCACCAAGTAATTCACCTGTTAATGCATCAACTTCTCGAATCCGGTCAATCTCATCGCCAAAGAATTCAATCCGCACGCACTGCTCTTCACGTGATGCCGGAATAATTTCAATTGAATCCCCTCTTACCCGAAATGTCCCACGCTGAAAATCGATATCATTTCTCGCGTACTGAATATCGACAAGTTCTCTTAACAGTTGATCCCGTTCTTTCTCCATTCCCGTTCGAAGTGAAAGCACCTGTTTACGGTATTCTTCTGGTGAACCTAAACCATATATACACGATACACTTGCGACAACGAGCACATCTTCACGTTCAAATAATGAGGATGTCGCTGAGTGTCGTAATTTATCAATTTCATCATTGATTGATGCATCTTTTTCAATGAATGTATCTGTTGAAGGAACATAAGCTTCGGGTTGATAATAATCATAGTAGCTAACAAAATATTCGACCGCATTATTAGGGAAAAATTCTTTAAACTCACTGTATAACTGCCCGGCAAGCGTTTTATTGTGTGCAATAACAAGCGTCGGTTTCTTTACTTCTGTCACGACGTTCGATACGGTAAATGTTTTCCCTGTACCAGTGGCACCAAGTAATGTTTGTGCACGCTTATTGTCATTTACGCCCTTTACTAATGCTTCAATCGCTTTAGGTTGATCCCCAGCTGGTTGATAATTTGATACAAGTTCAAATGATTGTCCCATCTACATTCCTCCGTTCTCTACCTATCCTTTTTCCTTATCCGTTTAATTGTAAACCTATTATACACAATGCGTCCAAAAAAAGCGAACAAACATTCTTGCAGAGGATGAAGAAAAAGACTTTGGGACCTTTGGTCCTAAAGTCTTTACTCATATGCTTGATCATAAGTATTTACTTCAAATAAATCAATCAATTCAATATCATCATGTTTATCTTTAAACCAGTTTAAAGCAAATTGGTTTTTAAAGAGAACTAAAAATTGTCCTTCACGATCTTTTACCAACATATTACGTTCATCAAATAACGAAGAATCAACTTTATCATTGGTCAACCAGCGTGGAATCCGCTCACCAATCGACTCTAAGACAACATCTACATTATACTCGTATTTCATACGATGTTCAAACACTTGGTACTGCAATTCACCAACGGCTCCAATAATATAATTCTCCATAGGATATGTTGTGAATAACTGTATCGCGCCTTCTTGTACCAACTGTTCGATCCCTTTTTTAAACTGTTTTGACTTCATGACATTTTTTGCAGTCACACGCTTAAATAATTCTGGTGGGAATTGAGGGAGTTCATCATATTGGAAGGAAGCTTTTCCTTCAAGTAAGGTGTCACCAATTCGGTAGACGCCTGGATCGTATATACCAATAATATCTCCCGGATAAGCCTCATCAACTGTGCCCCTACTTGAAGCAACAAATTCTTGCGTTTGATTTAATTTAATTGTTTTACCTGTTCGCGGAAGGGTCACTGTCATACCGCGTTCAAACTTACCAGAACAAACGCGTAAAAAGGCGACACGATCGCGATGTTGTGGATTCATGTTCGCTTGAATTTTGAAGATAAAGCCAGAAAACGTTTCGTTATCTGGTGAAATCAGACCTTCAGTTGTCCGTCTTGCTTTAGGATTTGGAGCCATCTCGATAAATGTATCAAAGAAAGATTCGACACCAAACGGCGCCAAAGCACTACCGAAAAATACTGGCGTTTGCTCTCCGCGCAAGACTTTATCAAAATTAAAATCATCGCCAGCTTCATTCAACAGCATTAACTCTTCTTCGGTTTCTTGATAAGTCGGATGATTCGTCAAGGCTTCATTGCTTCCTTGACGTAATTCCTCTAACGGTAGATAAGTTTCTTCTTCTTGACCATTAAATTTAATGAATTGATCATGATAACGATCAAAAATCCCTAAGAATCGTTTCCCCATACCAGCTGGCCAGTTCATTGGATATGTTTCAATCTCTAATACCTCTTCAATTTGTTCGAGAAGACTTAACGGATCACGGCCTTCACGGTCTAATTTATTGATAAAGGTAAAGATTGGAATACCACGCATTTTACACACTTTGAAAAGCTTAATCGTTTGCGCTTCAATTCCTTTTGTTGCATCAATAATCATTACTACGCTATCTACTGCCGTCAACGTCCGGTAAGTATCTTCACTAAAATCTTCGTGCCCAGGGGTATCAAGAATATTCACTTTGTAGTCTTTATAAGGGAAGTTCATTACACTGGAAGTAACTGAGATTCCTCTTTGTTTTTCGATTTCCATCCAGTCAGACGTCGCAAATTTCCCAGATTTTTTCCCTTTTACTGTTCCTGCTTCTCGAATCAGTTGACCAAACATCAGTAATCGTTCTGTCATCGTCGTTTTACCCGCATCCGGGTGAGAAATAATCGCAAATGTTTTTCGTTTATCTACTTCTTGTTTTATATTCATTGATTGCCTCAATCCTTTATCTTGCAATTTTATATATTATTCAGTGTTAACGTAATCGAAAGTAGCATACTTTGTGATTTAAAGTCAACTTTTATTTCCATAAATGAATCAATCCATTACTATTTTTGTTATAATGATAGAATAGCTATTTTTATGAGGGAGTCTTTACTTATGTTAAATTTCCATTTAGAAACAAAAGATATCATTAAAATCACAGGCCAGCGGTTTTATAAACGTGGTCTTGATTACTTTAAAAAAGGACGCGTCAAGAACTTAACTTATAATTCATCGATTCAATCATTTAGTGCTTCAATTAAAGGTGGCGACGCTTATGACGTTCGTATCTTCTTCTTTGAAGATGACGACTTAGAAGCTAGTTGTACGTGTCCAGCTTATCTGACGCATTACACGTGTAAGCATATTGCTGCTGTATTATTGGCGATTCGCCAACATCAGCAACCTGATCAACAATTGGCAACCGTCGATTCCGAACCGATTGATCCTTTCCCCATGCGGATGATTGAAGCTTTTCAATCACTTGAACCATTAGTTAACGAAAAGGAGCTCCTTGAGGTTCATTATTTCCTGAAAGAAGTTCACCAATCCATGAGTCGAGAAAGTCAATTTGAACTCGAGTTAAAGGTAGGAAAAGCTCAGCCTTTCATCGTCAAAGATATTCACACTTTCATTCATGATGTTCTGAATAATAAAGAACACACCATCACTGACAAGTTCAAGTATAACCCTAGTAGTGATACCTTTACAAATAGAGACTGGCATATTTTCCAATTACTAAATAAAGCCATGCAGCACGATCAACAATACCTGTCTGATTACCTAACGCAAAAACAACGGGTTCAGGCAATCCCTGGATTCCTTATGGCCGAGTTACTCAGAAGCATCGAAAGCCAAACGCTAACCTTTACTAATGTCGCCCAAAAAAGCTTCTCTACCATTGAATGTCACAACCTTGATCAAGGCATCGAGGTAACCATTGACTATAGTGATGAAGGTGTTTATGTTATTGACTTTTCTTCGTTATTTGCTTATCACTACTTAACACATTATCACCTTCTCGTTAAGCATAACCAATTTTATGTATTGACAGACCAAGAATCGGAAACGCTTGAACGTTTATACGACTTACTTCCTTACCGTAAACGCGATCAATTTAAACTTTCTCGCGATAAGTTTAGTCACTTTCGAAGCTTTGTTATTCCTAAACTTGAGGAGGTTGCAACCGTTACTTACAGTACGCGCGCCCTCCATAGTTTTGAGATTAACGCGCTTGAAGTTATCATGAACATCGAATTGATTGGAGAAAGTGTTAGTTTGGATCTGACCTTTAAATACGGTGAGCATATTTTTCATCCGAATGAAGATGTTAGCCATAGTGATCAAACCTATGTCCGTAATATTAAAGAAGAACAAAGTTTATTACAGACCCTTAACCACCTTGGTTTCCACTACTTAAATCAACGCTATCAACTCTTTAAACAATCAGCAATTTATCATTTTATCATTGAATTGATTCCGATCTTCAAGGAACGTTACACCGTGCACTTATCGCAACCTGTCGAAGACATGATCAACGATGATGATTTACAATTTTTCACATCAGTTAATTACAATGATGATTCCGGCATGCTTGACATCGCTTTTGATATCGAAGGCATCAACGATGATGAGGTTAGTGATATTCTAGCTGCCTTAATTGAGAAAAAACGTTATCATCATGTGAAAGAGGGACGCCTCATTGACTTAAATGATGATGCCTTTGAACAATTTAAAAAATTCGCTGAACAATTACATTTAAAAAAACAAGACCTTGCAGCCCAAGGGGTATCCGTCAGTCCTCATCGTACCTTACAGGTTGAAGAGGTATTTGAAGAACGGAAACAATACTCTGATTCGTTCAAATTGTTACTTAACGATTTAAAATTAAACACGCACGATCCTGAGCCTCTTCCTAAGGAGCTACAAGCGACTTTGCGTGATTATCAACACACAGGGTTCCAATGGTTTAAAACCTTGGCACGGTACCGGTTAGGTGGTATCTTAGCTGATGAAATGGGCTTAGGTAAGACTCTGCAAGCCATCGCTTTTATGTTAAGTGAGAAAGCATTGGATGATTCTCGACCAAGTTTGGTTATTTCACCTTCTTCGCTAGTCTATAACTGGAAAAAAGAATTTGAAAAATTCGCACCCACGCTTACTGTTAAAGTGATTAGTGGCACACAAACACAACGACTTGAACAATTAAACAGTGAGAAAGTAGATGTTTGGATTACATCCTACCCACTACTGAGAAAAGATATTAGTTTTTATCAGACACATTTGTTGGATCATTTTATTCTCGATGAAGCTCAAGCGATAAAAAATCATTTAACATTGACAGCAAAAGCCACCCGATTAATTAAGGCTAAATATCGCTTTGCTTTAAGCGGAACGCCAATTGAAAATCGCGTTGAAGAACTTTGGTCAATATTCCAAACCTTATCCCCGGGATTTTTAGGTTCGAAAAAGCAGTTTATTCATTTAGAGCGCGACTTAATGAAAAAAATGATTCGACCCTTTATTCTACGACGATTAAAAACTGATGTGTTAAAAGACCTTCCAGAGAAGTTCGAATTTGAAAAGTATGCTGAACTAACGAAAGAGCAAAAGCAGGTCTACCTTGGTTATGTTAAACGAATTGAACAGAAACTTACCCAACCTGGAAACGAAAACAATAAACTAGAGATTTTGGCAGGACTCACTCGCTTACGACAAATCTGTTGTCATCCTAAACTTTTCTTAGATAATTATCAGGGGCATTCAGGCAAACTTGAATTATTTATGACGATTTTAAAACAACTACAAGAGGAAAACCGACGTGTGCTTATCTTTTCCCAATTCCCAAGTATGTTAAAGATTATCACTCAAGAAATCGAATCATTAAACTTAAACCATTTTTATTTAGACGGACAAACACCATCAAAAGAGCGGGTTGAAATGAGTGAACGTTTTAATCAAGGAGAAAGAGATCTTTTTCTTATCTCGCTTAAAGCTGGAGGGACCGGTTTAAACTTAACCGGCGCCGATACGGTTATCTTATTCGATTTATGGTGGAACCCTGCTGTTGAAGCGCAAGCTGCTGGAAGAGCCCATCGCATTGGTCAAACCAAAAAAGTAGAAGTGATTCGCCTGATTACCGAAGGGACAATTGAAGAGAAAATCTTTAAATTACAAGAAAAAAAGCGAAAGCTTGTTGATGATGTAATTGCCCCAGGTGAAACATTGCTTACTTCGCTAACTAAAGAAGAGTTACAATCATTACTCGCTTTTGATCCAAAGTAATGACAGAAAGTTCTATCCCATCGAAAAACGTTCATCCACAATGGATGAACGTTTTTATTCGCAACTGCTTTATTCTGCTTCAACAAACACCATGCCTAATTTATGATGTTCTCCTTGATAATAGGCGCGCTGACAAAATCGAACTTCACCGTATTCATCTAGGACGTCTAACTTACAAAAAGCTAAATTACGTTGCAAGGCATGATAAAAATCATTGGTTGAATGCACAGAAACACCATTTACTTTTCGAATAACATCACCAGCAAGTATACCCATATCTGTTGCAGGCGATTGCGGAACAACCGCTAATACCCGGAGGCCTAGTGGGGTTGGTTGGAAATATATCGGTTGTTGCTGATCTTTAACTTTTACACGGTAATCGAGAAGTGCTCGCCCTAAAATAGCGATAACGATGCTGATTAACGAAAAAATCGGTATGAAGTAACCAACTAAACTTACACTAATAATAATTAAGGCCAAAATCATCAGTTGGTTGCTATATCGTTTTGCAAACTTCAATGGTAATTGCGATTTAACCACATAATTAAATCCTAAAATAACAGGGAAAAGGATAAGTCCAAATTCCCCTGGGTTACTATCCACTAGAGGCCACCAGTCTGTTATCATTGTCAAATCTCCCGTTGGCCATAGTAACAGTAACGGCATCAGGGTCATCCGTTTTATCCGATGCTGGCCTAGGGTTTTACCACGGGCACCAATAAATGTTTCTGGAAATGTTTGATCTTCTTTTACGCGACGCAACATAACGGTTTCGATGATTAAGAAAATACCCATTAGTGTTGTGAAACTAACCCAATCAATCACTTCAATTGGGGCACTTAACAAATCTGGTAGATACGATTCATAAAGCGGTAAAAACAGGAGAACAAATGCAGCAGTACCAAATACATATACACTTGATAAGTACTTAATCCGTCGTGGAAACGAAAGAATAAATGTCACTACAATTAGACTTGTCAACATTAAGGGAGGGATCACTACACCTACCACCATAAGCAGTAAAGAAACGAGCATCCCATAAAAGAGGCCCATGATCTTCTCGCCGTACCATTCATCGAAAATCGAAAAGATTTTATGTCCAAAATAACGCCGTTCTTTTGCTACCCGTCGCGCTGACACCAAGTATGTAAGAATAAAGAACCAATAAAATAATGGGTTAATTAATAATCGTCCGATTGCTTTTAAAAATTCATACGAAAAATCAATCAAAATATCTACCAAAATATAACCTCCGTTCAAATTCAAAAGCTAAGTCTCACTTTTTAGCACCTTTCCTTTAATATAGCACAAAATTTATCCTTCTTGGCTGTTTTCTGATATTTCACAACAATTTAGCAAAAAAAGATAGTTAGATACGAAAATAGGCATCACACGATGGTGATGCCTAACATATTTACTCGATGATTGTTTCAATTGCTTTTTGTTTCTGTTTATCATCCGTACCTTCGCGAATCCGTTCAATAATTTCAGTTTGAAGGGTATCTGCTGTCTCCTGATCAAGTTCACCAGTAACTGTTATTTCTTGATCTGCTTGATATTCACTAAGTGCTGTTTCTGTCTGTTCAGAGAAATAGCCATCTTCACGATCAACATTATAACCAAGACCAGCTAACATCACTTGCATAAAACGAATGTTATCACCAAAGTCATTTTGGCTGCGTTTACCATCAAGTGTAATCGGTGATACATAGTAATAAGCCGGTTGTTGTACTTCAATTGTTGGTTCAACACCAACTTGATGAATTGAATTACCTTCAGCAGAAAGCCAATTTAAAACAGTAAGTTTAACTGCGCTCCCGTCGCCCATATCTATCGAGCGCTGGACAGTCCCTTTCCCGAAACTTGTCGTACCAATAACTTCTGCATCAATTGCTTCTTTTAAAGAAACTGCTAAAATTTCTGAAGCAGATGCACTCCCTTCATCAACTAACACATGAATAGGGTAGGCTTTCTCTGTTTCAGTACTTGAAAAGAAACGATCAATTTCGCCTTCACCATCTTCTAACTGCATGTAGGGACGGTCACTCGGGATAAATTGTTTCAGCATCGGTTCAACGGTTTCTAACAAACCACCTGGGTTCCCTCGGACATCGAGAATTAAACCATCGATACCTTCTGCTTCAAATCGCGTTACTTCTTCTAAGAATCGTTCATCGGTTTGATCAGAAAATGACGTAATTTCTATATAACCAATCGTTTTCCCAGCTTCTACGATTGTTTCTGCATAAACTGTTTCTAATGGAATCGTATCTCGCGTGATTTCAAATGGAATAGGATCCTCTACGCCTTGTCTCCCAACTTCAATTTCAACAGTCGTTCCTTTTTCACCACGAATTTTTGAGACGGCTTCTAATAAGTCCAGCCCTTCAGTTGAATCACCATTAATTGTTAAGATCTTATCGTTGGGTCTTAGACCAACTTTTTCAGCCGGTGAGCCTTTGATTGGCGAAACAATCGTCACCACACCATTAATCATGCTGACTTCTGCGCCAATTCCTTCAAAAGATGATTCAAGTTGTTCTGTGAATTGTTCCATTGTTTCTTCATCTAAATATTCACTGTAAGGATCGTCTAAAGATCTGAGCATCCCTGAAATAGCCCCTTCGATCAATTGCTTTTCTTCAACCTCATTAACATAGTTTTCTTGAATAAGATTATAAGCTTGAACAATCTTCGGTAATTCCACAGAACTTGCTAATTCATTTAACATCTCTTCATAGCGTTCTTCTGTTATACCGGTACTTTCTGTTACTGGAACTGCCTTGTTTAATTGTTCAGTTAACAGATACATCATTCCTGCCCCGAACAACAATGTTCCTATCATGATCAATGCCATGACACTCTTTTTTATTTGCACACCTGTCACCTCAAATTTTGTATAGTCTTTTCTTAGTTTATCATGGACTTAAAAAAACATCACATCAAATGATGTGATGTTTTATCTTTAGTATAAATAATTCGCTGGATTTACTGCATTACTATGTGCCCAACCACCTTTGTGGACCTCAAAGTGTAAGTGTTGACCTGTCCCAACGCCTGTTGCTCCCATTAAAGCAATTTGTTGTCCGCGTTGTACAGTTTGTCCTGGGCTAACACGTGTCGAACCCGCACGTAAATGCGCATAAAATGTCGATACTTGTTGCTTCTGTCCATTACCATTTAAATCAATGTAATGTGTAATAAGGATGGCATCACCATAACCATTCATCTTACCATCATGTTCTTTATAAGTTGCTACCACAACGCCCGTTTCTGCTGCATAAATACTCTGCGTACCCCAGCTTGCGATGTCCATGCCACGGTGTGGTCGAACATAGCCATAAACCGGATGCAGTCTATTTAAATTAAATGGACTTGTGACACGTCTGGTTGAGGCTGGCCATTGTAACACAGGTCCGCCACTTGAATCGGCTGGGGCTGAGGGTGTTGCTGTATCTGATGTTCCGCCAGAATCTGTAGCTAATTGTTGTTCCTGTTTCTTTTTCTCGCGTTCTGCAGCTTCCGCAGCTTGGATTGCTTGTTGTAAAGCGCCTGCCTCTTTCCGTTTAATTTCTTGTTGGTCTGCTAAGCTGACTTTATAATCTTCTAAATCCGCATGCTCTTCTTCTAGTTCACCTTTTAGTGCAGTCTGATTCTGACGTTCGATATTCAAAGCTTCTTGGAGTTCAGCAAGTTCTTGTCGTTGATTAACAAGTGCCTGTTTTTTTGTTTCAAGCTTTTGTTTACTTGCATCAAGTTCATTCTTTTTCTCCACTAATTGTTCCTTTTTGTCTTCCACATCTGTAAGTTTTGTTTCAAGTAATGCCTGATCTTCTTTTTGTTGTTCCATAATTTTATTATCAGAATCTAATATTTTTGAGACAGCTGATAAGCGACTAATAAAATCACTGAAACTTCTAGCTCCAAATAAGACTTGGAAATACGAAGAATCTCCTCCGTTTTTTTGCATAGAACGTAACCGTGACTTAATCACTTCATTTCGTTCATCAATTCGAATAATTAATTCATCGATTTCATTATTTAACGTTACAATTTCTGCCTCAGTTTCTGCAATTTCTTTTTCTGTTTTGGTAATCGACGCTACAATTGTTTCAATTTCATTTGCTGTTGTCGTAATCTCTGCTTGTTTTTTCTCTAACTTAGTTTCTGTATCATCAATTTGCACATCAAGTTCTGAAATTTTCTTTTCTACTTCTTTTTGGCGTGCTTCATTTTCTTTTATTTTTTGCTCTGCATCACTTGCACTAGAACTTATATTTTCACGCTCTTCTTTAAGTTCTTGCAACTCTTTTTTTAAATCACTAACTGATTCTGCCGATACGGTTTCTGCGAATGCTGGGAAAATACCTAATAATAAAACAAAAATAAGTATGTATGTTGCTATTTTTTTCATTATGTCAGCTCCTTAATTTTTTGTTTTTGAAAAGGGGTATAAGTCCCTTTTACAAGGACTTATACTTTTAAGAATTTACGTACACTCATCACACTTCCCCATATCCCAATCACAGCACCAATCAGCAATATCAATCCTGATACTTGCCAAACAAACGGTGAAAATGGTAATAAGGTAATAAAATCAAATTGGTTGACTGTTTCGATGTTTTGATCTAAATAATAGTAACCCGTTACTAAGGCAGCAATTGGAATCACACTTCCTAAAATACCTAGCAACAAACCTTCTACAAAGAACGGCCAACGAATAAACCAGTTGGTTGCGCCGACTAATTTCATAATCTCAATTTCTTTTCGTCTAGCAAAGATCGTAATTTTAATTGTGTTTGAAATCAAGAAGATTGCCGTAAAGACAAGGGCTATAATCAAAACTAAGCCAATGTTTCGCGCATAATTATTGAAGTTAAACAAATCTTGAACAAAATCTTCACCATAATTCACTTCAGATACTTTTGGAATGGTGGCAATCTCTTCTGCAACCGGAACCGTTTGTTGTGGATCGGTTAGCTTGACGATATAGGCATCATCTAACGGGTTCTCTTGGTCATCAAAAATACCAAACACATCGCCATCTTCACCTAGACTGGATTTCAAATTTTCTAACTCCTGCTCACGTGATGAAAACACGACTGTTTCAATAATCGACATTGACTCAAGTTCTTCGCCAATGGCTTCTCTTTCTTCTTCAGTTGCTGTTAAATCAACTAATACTTTAATCTCCACATCATTTTCTAAACTATCTGCAATGTGGTTGATATTGAGTAATAAAACTAAAAACGTTGCGACTAATATTAATGTTGTGGTGACAGCACCAATTGAAGCAATCGTCATCCAACTATTACGCCAGCTATTTTTAAATCCTTCTCTGAAATGTCGTTTGAGTGTTCTAAGCTTCATATCCGTAATCACCTCTATGTTGGTCACGTACAATTAGTCCGTCTTCGATAGCAATGACGCGTCGTTTAATCGTGTTAACAATTTCTTTACTATGCGTAGCCATAATGATGGTTGTACCTGATGCATTAATTTCTTCTAATATCTTCATGATTTCCCAAGATGTGTCAGGATCTAAGTTACCGGTCGGTTCATCTGCAATCAACAATTTAGGGTAATTAGCTATTGCTCGTGCTATCGCCACCCGTTGCTGTTCCCCACCAGAAAGTTCATCTGGAATAAATCGCGCTTTATTTTTCAATCCAACCTGATCTAGCACTTCCATAACACGCTTACGCATGTTACGTGGTGTTTCTTCAACCACCTCAAGAGCAAATGCAACATTTTCGTAAATGGTCATTTTCGGTAATAATTTGAAGTCTTGATAAACCACACCAATCTCTCTCCTAAGATACGGAACATCTCGACGTTTCATTTTTGTCAGGTCTTTTCCACTTACATAAATCTCACCACTCGTTGCTGTTTCTTCACGAAAAATCAACTTGGTAAATGTTGATTTACCTGCCCCACTCTGACCAACCAAGTAAACAAACTCACCAGGATCAATTTGAAGGTCAATGCCGTTTAAAGCTTGCACACCATTCGGGTACGTTTTCTTGACATTCTGCATTTTAATCATATATTTGAGTCACCTTTGCATTAGAATTTAGTAAATCTTGAACAAATACCGTGTAATTTTTTTGTAAATTTCTGCTCAAGCTCTTTCAGTATAACATTTCCTAGCTTAGATTTTTAGGTTATTTATATTACAATTTGATTTCAATTCATAACATTTCTTACCACTCACTTGCACACAAAAAAACGTTTCCATCACAGCCCCTCACACTATACGTGATTCTATAGTGAAAGGCTATGATACAAACGTTTCATTTTCATCTGATGCTAATGACGGGTAAAGCCTTCGCCAATTACTTCGCTTGCGTTCATGACGACAATAAATGCCGATGGATCAATCAACTTAACCACTTGCGATGTCCGACTAAATTCGTTTTGGTTAACAACACACATAATCATCTTGCGCGACGCCTTGGTATAGCCTCCTTCAGCATCCCAAACGGTCACACCACGATCAATCTCTCCTAACAATGCTTCTCGGACAGCTTCAACATGTTTGGTAATAATCATCATGCTCTTCGAGTTATTTAATCCCACTTGAACCAAATCAATTGTCCGACTCGTGATAAACAGTCCAATTAACGCATAAAGGCCTTGTTCAACAGAGAAGACGAACATAGCGGTAAGTACGATGACGCCGTCAAATAATGCAATGCAAATTCCAAACGGCAAAGGGACATATTTATGTAGAATCTGTGCAGCTAAATCAATGCCACCAGTCGATCCTTTACCTCTGAAAACAATACCTACACCCACACCGCAAGCCATACCTCCAAATATCGCACCCAATAACGGATCAGGAGTAGCTGCTTGCCATTGACTGGACAGGTCAACAAAGAAAGGAACGGCTAATGTTCCAACAAAAGTTTTAAAACCAAATTTTCTTCCTAAAATAGCTGTGCCAACAAAAAATAACGGAATGTTGATCGTCCACTGGACAATCGATGGTGTAAAATCAAATAGATATTTTAAAATCGTACTGATACCAGCAACACCGCCTGAAGCAATCTCATTTGGCAGTAAAAATAAATTGAAGCCGATTGCAATTAAAAAAGAACCTAACAATACCAATGTGTATTCAATTCCTAATACTAAAGGACGAGGTACCGCTTGACGTCTATACTTTTGAATCATACTTTCCACCTCTTCTATTCTTTGTCTCACTATCTAACAGTTATAACCTTTAGGAGTATATCATGTAAAAAAAGATGGAACAACAGCTTTTCTTGCACTACTAGACTAAAGCTAATGCGCCAACCTTAACTAACTCACTGCTTCGTCACCAAGCTGAAGTGGGCGTATATGACTCGCACCTTATTGATGATTTCCTTTGAAAAGAAAAGGGTTATTACAATGTTCCAACGTATGTTTCCAACTAGCTATGAAACATATTGTCTAGTGTAAATGCTATGCCAATAAGTAATTGAATATCTTCAAAAGAATAATTTGTAATTTCGTAGGCATCTTTTAAAGAAAAGGTTACTTTTTTTATAGAAGCTACTATTAATCCATCTTTTGAAACTTCAAACATTCGAGCCATCGCGGTACTTTTGATCATAAAATCCCCATAAATAGAGTTAATATCAATTTGGGGTGACGTCATTTTTTTCCCGCGTTTAATAGATGCAATTTGGATATTTCCTCTTAGAGCCTCATAGTTTTCAAATATGAATCCAAGTTTCTTTTTTACAATAAGTTCGTCATTTGAGTTACTTTGAGAAATGTTTGCTGTGAAAGGCACACCAACAATAGTGCCTATAAAACGATCTAATAATACGAGAGGAGAAGTACTTTTAAGAGTAAAAGAGTTATTTTTTCCAGAATCATCTACGTAAAATTTATAACCTATGGTTACAGTAGCTTGCTTTAGTAAAATCGTGTCCATAATTTTTCCTTTCTGTAACTAAATTTCAAAAAATGTACCAAGTTATACTTGTGATTACTGTCACGGTTATTATTGGTTTAATCATTGATTGGTGAAGCTCTCCCTCTAAATCGAAAATTATAGCGGGAGATGGCACAGTGGATTTTGTTCAAAAAAGATGGGCTGATTTATTCCGAAGGCGATACGTATAATGTTTTAATCGATACGGCCTCTTGATTTTTATGCCATCCTAACCACTGCCTTGCGGCGAGATCTTGACGTTAGTGCCACTTCTTAGTGCGTCATCTGTTGGGGTTGGGAAGCCTAACCAACGAGAACTTAGAAGGGCTTGACTATCGCGGGCTATAACCAGAGATAATTCCAATATAGAGCATTTAATTCCATCCACTAAAACAAAACACCTCGGAACCGCTAGTTTTTCACACTAACATTTCCGAGGTATTCAGAGAAACGACTGTTACTGTTAATTAATTTGTTGACGCAAGTAGCCGTCGATAAACTGATCAATATCTCCGTCCATAACGCCCTGAACATTACCCACTTCAATATTCGTCCGGTGATCTTTAATCATTGTGTAAGGTTGGAAGATATAAGATCGGATTTGGCTTCCCCAACCAATTTCTTTTTGTTCGCCTCTTAGTTCGTTAACTTCTTCTTGTTGTTTGTCTATTTCAAGTTGATAGAGTTTTGCTTTTAACATTTTCATTGCTTGGTCTCTGTTTTTTATTTGTGAGCGTTCAGATTGACAAGTTACAATCGAATTCGTTGGTAAATGGGTAATCCGCACTGCCGAATCTGTTGTGTTGACATGCTGACCACCAGCCCCACTCGCACGATAAGTATCAATTTTTAAGTCTTCAGTATTAATATCAATATCAATGTCATCACTTAGTTCAGGCATCACATCACACGAAGCAAAAGAAGTGTGCCGTCTATTTTGTGAATCAAATGGTGAAATCCGCACCAAACGATGAACACCCTTTTCTGCTTTTAAATAGCCATAGGCATTATGTCCTTTAATAAGTAAGGTCACACTTTTAACGCCGGCTTCCTCACCCGGTAAATAATCAAGCGTCTCCACTTTAAATCCTCTTTTTTCAGCCCAGCGTGTATACATTCTAAGCAACATACTGGCCCAG
Source organism: Streptohalobacillus salinus (assembly GCF_003201605.1). Taxonomy (GTDB): domain Bacteria; phylum Bacillota; class Bacilli; order Bacillales; family Amphibacillaceae; genus Streptohalobacillus; species Streptohalobacillus salinus. The sequence continues at coordinate 121,603 of NZ_QJJR01000005.1, forward strand.
TCTTGTGACTCCGTACCTCCCGCACCTGGATGCAGCTCTAAAATCGCATTATTTTTATCATACGGTTCACTCAACAACATCATTAACTCAAAATCATTCAGGGCATCTGTTAGTGTTAATAATTCCTTTTCCAGATCTTGACGTAATTCTTCGTCTGCTTCTTCCTTCACTAGCTCATAACTAACTTCTAGATTTTCTAAATTTTCACTATGCTTATCAAATGCTTGCACAATATCTTTAACACTATTTAATTCATCAATTACTTTCTGTGCTTCTTTTTGGTTATCCCAAAAACTAGGGTCAACCATTTGATTCTCAAGCTCGGCTATTTGTGTACGTTTTTCATCTAAGTCAAAGAGACCCCCTAAAATCCGCTAAGCGGGTTGATAACTTCTCTAATTCTTGTTTAATTTCTACTAATTCCATAACCTTCACCTCTATAATCGTATTATTTTCTAATTTGTCTCAGCTAGTTTTTCGATTCACATACAAATGGACATCCGCGCTGGATGCCCACCTCTGCTTTCTTTAACGTCCGTGACAGTTTTTATATTTCTTACCACTTCCACACGGACAAGGATCATTTCGTCCGACACTGTCAGATTTAACAAATGGCTGCTTTTTCTTCGGTTTTTTACCATCGCTACCAGAAACCGCTGTCTGATTTTTAGCCACTTCTTGGCGCTCTAAGTTTTCACGTACTTGAGCTTTCATAATATAACGTGCGGCATCTTCATTAATTGACTCGACCATCGCATTAAACATATTGAATCCCTCTAATTGATACTCTCTTAACGGATCATTTTGTGCATAAGCCCGTAAGTGGATGCCTTGACGTAATTGATCCATTTGATCAATATGATCCATCCATTTCGTATCAACGACTCGCAACATGATCACTTTCTCAAATTCACGCATCCGGTCTTCACCCATGTCAGCTTCTTTTGCGTCATACTTTATGTTTACTTGGTTCATAATGAACGCAATCATCTCATCAGCTGACTTGCCTTCTAAATCTTGTTTCGTCAAGTAATTGCTTTCAATCAGATTTGCATGGAGGTATTCGGTCAATCCAGTTAATTCCCATTTAGCAACATCATCTTCTTGGGTGTGAAGTGCAACTTGGTTTTCAACTACCGAACCGATCATACGCAGGGCAATATCTTTCAAGTTATCTGAATCAATAACTTCATAACGCTGGGCATAGATGATTTCACGTTGTTCACGTAGGACATCATCATAACTTAAGACGTTCTTACGTGCGTCAAAGTTATTACCTTCGACACGCTTCTGTGCTGATTCAACAGCTTTTGAAACCATTTTACTCTCGATTGGTTGACTATCATCCATTTTAAAGCGATCCATCATCGCTTTCATGTTATCTGAACCAAAACGACGCATTAAGTCATCTTCCATTGAAAGATAGAACTGCGTCACACCAGGATCGCCTTGACGCCCTGAACGTCCACGCAATTGATTATCAATCCGGCGTGATTCATGACGTTCTGTACCGATTACTGATAGACCGCCAACTGCCTTAACGCCATCACCTAGTTTAATATCCGTCCCACGGCCAGCCATGTTCGTCGCAATTGTTACTGATCCGAGCTGACCAGCATTTTCAATAATGTCTGCCTCACGGTAATGATTTTTCGCATTTAAAACGTTGTGAGGAACACCGCGTTTTTTTAACAACTGGGAAATTAACTCCGACGTTTCAACCGCAACCGTACCAACAAGAACCGGTTGACCGTTGTCATGGCGGTGTTTAATTTCTTCAGTGACTGCCTTGAATTTACCTTCCATGGTTTTGAAAATCAAATCCGGGCGATCGTCTCTGACAATCGGTTTATTTGTTGGAATCGCAACAACATCCATGTTGTAAATATTACGAAATTCTTCTTCTTCTGTTTTAGCTGTACCTGTCATCCCTGACAACTTGTTGTACATACGGAAGAAGTTTTGAAAGGTAATCGATGCCAAGGTCATGCTTTCATTTTGAATTTCCAGGCCTTCTTTTGCTTCAATCGCCTGGTGCAAACCATCACTGTAGCGACGTCCTTTCATCAGACGTCCAGTAAATTGGTCAACGATAACAACTTGATTTTCTTCTATGACATAATCTGTATCGCGATGCATTGACGCATGTGCTTTTAAGGCTTGATTAATATGATGCGTTAGCGTCACGTGCTTGACATCAAAAAGATTATCCACACTAAAATAGTTTTCCGCTTTTGTAATCCCGTCTTCCGTTAACTGCACACCTTTTGTTTTTTCATCATAGGTATAGTCTTCCTCACGCTTTAAAGTTCGGACAAAGCCATTAGCTTGTTGATAAAGATTTGCCGATTTTCGTTGTGAACCTGAAATAATTAACGGTGTTCGCGCTTCATCAATTAAGATTGAATCGACCTCATCAATAATCGCAAAGTTAAGCGGGCGTTGTACCATCTTCTCTTTGTATAACACCATGTTATCTCTTAAATAATCAAAACCAAACTCATTATTTGTTCCGTAGGTAACATCAGCTAAATACGCTTCACGTTTTTGCTCTTTGGTGAGGCTATTAACATTCAAGCCTACTGTTAATCCTAAAAACTTAAACAGCTCGCCCATTTCTTTCGCATCACGGTCAGCTAAATATTCATTGACGGTGATAATATGGACACCTTCACCCGACAGTGCATTTAAGTATGCCGGCATCGTCGACGCTAATGTTTTACCTTCACCTGTTTTCATTTCAGCAATGTTACCGCCATGTAAAACAATCGCACCAGTTAATTGAACTGGAAATGGTCGCATGCCTAGCACCCGTTTAGATGCTTCACGAACCACTGCATATGCTTCTATCAATAAGTCATCTAACGTTTCACCTTTATCTAAGCGTTGCTTAAATTCAGCTGTTTTATCTTGTAATTGTTGATCAGTCAGTTGTAATAACTGAGGTTCTAACGCCTCAATTTGATCCACCGTCGGTTGAATTTGATTCAGTTGACGCTGGTTCCCATCAAACATTTTTTTTAATATTCCACGCATTTGATACGCTCCTCTAGTCAGTAAAATAGCTTGCCAAAAGCCTAATTGTCTATGTGTTATCATAACATTTGTCTATATTAAAGACAAGAATCAGCTATTTTAATTAAATATGTAAAAACACGACCGCGCCAAATTGCCGAGTCGTGTTTATTATTAGCTAACAGGTGGACTTCCCTAGTTTTATAGCTCGTATTTTCTCTCTTGGCTCCAAACGCATCTCAGTCACGTTTTAATGATAAAAATTATATTTCGTCTATTGATTAAATTCAACATATTTAATCGATGCTTCACCTTTTGGTATCATTCCACCGGTTATTGTCCTGCTTTGCTACATCTTCATACTTGTTTAACAGCTGTAAATATTAGGAAGGCTCATCTATTAAAGATTACAAAGAACAAATTATGAAATTGACTCTTTTATATATTTTTCAAAAAACTGATTTATTTCTTCCGGATGACGCGCAGTTTGTGGGACAAACAGATATAAATCTTTCAAATTAGGATACGCATCAAAGAGACTAAATGCACTCGCCTTGATGCCATAATAGTTCCCAGCATCAGTAAATCGTTCCGCCTCAGGAATGGATGCCGCATTTGTGATCACTTCATCTAATGGTTTGAACATATCCTCTTCAAGCATCTCACTAGCAAGCGCTTGATCAAGTACAAAAATATCGATTTGGCCAACAGCTAATGATGTCGAGAGGCGCTCTAATATTTGTAAACCTTGATCTTCCAATCTACCTCCTTCATGATAAATATGATTAAGGTAAGCCTCGACACCGAATGCATCGAGATCATCCGTTAACCCATTTATTTCTTCAACTGTCGCGTCCGATAGTACAGTTACACCCAACGGTTCGTCATCTTTATTCAATAAACCATCGATAAACAAAAACAATAACACACCAAGGAGCAGGCTCCCCAGTATCCACCCCTTATAGTATTCCCAAATATAATCGATTTGATCTTTCTTCGTCATTCCTTTTAATGTTTCTCTTAGTCCGATTGTTTTCACCTCCTGCTAAAGACGTTTAAAAAATAGATGCTTCCTTCTTCTACTCATCATAATAGCATACATACATTAACAACCGTTGCTTTTATTTACTGAAAAAATCCCCCTCAAGCCGTATTAATCATTACCGTGGCCGAAGGGGGATGATTTTCACAGTTGTTATTAAAGATCCAACGTCATATCACCGATTATGTCTATAATTTTTACACCGCTAGCTGTTTTTTCAACTGTATTCGGTGAGTTTTTTACGTTTTCTGCACTTATTAAGTGCAAGTGGTAGGGTTTGTCACTTGTGGTTGTGACGGCAAGTCTCTCGTTTTCTTTTATCAAATTAAAAGTAGCTGCTAATTCACCGTTCTGATCATAAATGGGTACTTCTTTAGTCATACCTTCATCCAAATGATAGATCGTCAACGTCACATCATCAAGATAGTCGTAGGCCGGTTTAAACGCATCCGCACCAAAAGGAACCACACTGTTTTCTCGCACGAATAATGGCAGACTCTGATAACTGTAATGCTCCTTAATCCAACTTCCTCCTTGTTTCTCCACACCCGTCAGTAGGTGTGTCCATTTACCCTTCGGTAAATAGTACGAGGCTAATCCTTCTTTATTAAAGATTGGTGCAACTAAGATATCACAGCCAAGCATGTATTGACGATCTAACGTATCACATAACGGATCACCAGGAAATTCTACATGCATGCTCCGCATCACTGGGATACCCGTTTGATTATTTCGGACCGCTTCACCATACAGGTAAGGCATTAACCGATTTTTAAACTCAGTAAATTGTTTAGCCACCTCAACAGCTTCGTCATCAAAGTTCCAAGGTACCCGGTAAGATGAGCTGCCGTGGAAACGACTATGACTCGAAAGTAAGCCAAATTGCGTCCAGCGTTTAAAGACATCTGGAGAAGCCGTGTTCTCAAACCCACCAATATCATGGCTCCAATAACCAAAACCAGAAGTCGTAAGCGACAAACCACCACGTAGACTCTCAGCCATCGCTTCATAAGTCGAATCACAGTCTCCACCCCAATGAACAGGGTATTGTTGCCCTCCAGCTGTTGCAGAGCGGGCAAATACAACTGCATCTTTTTCACCTTTCTCTTCGATTAATAAATCAAAAACCACTTGATTATAAAGTTGCGCATAATAATTATGCATTTTATCCGGGTCTGAGCCATCGTGGTAGACAACATCGAGCGGAATGCGTTCACCAAAGTCTGTCTTGAATGAATCAACACCCATCGCCACCAAACGACGTAAATGATTTTGATACCAAATTACGGCCTCAGGATTAGTGAAATCAACGATACCCATCCCGGCTTGCCAACGATCCCACTGCCACGTATCCCCATTTGTTTTTTTAATGAGATAGCCCTGTTCATGCGCCTCTTTAAACAATGGGGATTTCTGCGCAATATACGGATTGATCCATACACATATTTGCAAGTCTTTTTCTTTTAAACGCTTAAGCATACCCTCTGGATCTGGAAAATTCTTTTTATCCCAGATAAAGTTAGTCCACTCAAAGCCTTCCATCCAAAAGCAATCAAAGTGAAAGACACTAAGTGGTATCCCACGCGCTGCCATCCCATCAACAAAGTGTGTGACTGTCTCCTCATTGTAGTCTGTTGTAAAAGAGGTTGATAACCATAAGCCAAATGACCATGACGGTGGTAAAGCCGGACGACCAGTTAAAGCTGTATATCGGCTAATTACTTCCTTTGGCGTAGGCCCATTTATTAAGTAATAATCTAATTTCTCACCCTTAACGCTCCATTGTGAGCGCGAAACAAGTTCAGATCCCAGTTCAAAACTTACCCGTTCAGGATGATTGACAAATACACCGTACCCTTTATTTGAAAGGAAAAACGGAATGTTCTTATACGACTGTTCAGAGCTTGTACCACCATCTTCGTTCCAAATGTCAACAGATTGCCCATTCTTAACAAACGGGGTGAACCGTTCGCCTAAACCGTATAGCGTTTCGCCAACACCTAATTTCAGTTGGCCACGCATATACGTTGTATCGTTTGGTGCTTCAATCCATGCCAATGATTTTCCGTCAGCAACCGATAACTCACCGACTGCATTTTCAAAAATCATGGCAAAGTTTTCTTTATTAATGGTCACCTGCATACTGCCGCTATTAAAGGTTAATAATTCATCCGACTCATCAACAACCAATCTTTCCAAACGCTCACTGAGCTCAAAGTTAGGATATTTAACGCGTTCACCTTGGTAGTGCCACGTTTCAACGCGTATGACATCTTTCAGTGGCGCGGTTAATTTAATAGTTAAGAGGGGGCCATCTAACGTATCGCCTCGGTGATTAATGTATTTGCACGGGGCATACAAGGTGACTGCTTCCTCTTCTATTTGTGTATCATAAACAATCTTCGGAAAATGAATGGTATATCCTTCTTTCACAAGCCAATTTCCATCAGTAAATTTCATTGCTATCGTCCTCCTTGAGCCATTGGTTTTTAGCTTTATTGGGATAAATCATGTTAATATGGTGAGTCATGATCGGTCATCAACAGTGCGTCTTGCAGACATGAATGCTCACCTATGTATAACAAGGTGAGTCTAATTCCCTTCGGAATTAGACCCCCTTAAGTTATCTTACTTTCATGAATTAATTCGTGCCCCAAAGTTCACGGACATTTTGAGTTAATTCAGTCATTTCTTCATTCAATTGTTGGACGCCTGCTTCTTCAAGCTCAGCAATCATTGCATCCCAAAGTTGATCAAATTCACTTGGTTCAGCAAGAACAGCTTCAGTCACACGTTGTTCTGTAATATCATCCGCACGTTGTTGAATGATCTGAATATCAGAACCTGACGGAATAGAGAAGTTAGCTGCTGCACCGTGACGAGAAACTTCTAATTCATCACGTTGTGGGAAGCCATCAACCCAAAGTTCAATATCGTAAGCATCTAATGCTTCTTGCTCAGGTTCAAGTAAATCATCAATCACTTGTTCGCGCGTATCTCTGGTAATCGATTGACCATTTGAATCTACAGCACCCGTTCCCCATTGCGGGAATGGATAGATATAGTAACCCACACCAGATTCACGTGGATAGTCACTGTTCGTATTTAAGCTCTCACGTACCTCCTCGAACATCACACGTTCGCCATCAACCATTTCATAGTGCTCTCCTTCAATTCCCCAGTTAACTAAGATCTGCGCTTCTTCTGAAGCCATCCAGTCTAAGAAATCAAAAGCAAGTTCTTGATTTTCAGATGTTGAAGAGATTGCAATCCCCCAGCCACCGGCAAAACCATAATCTTTAAGCCCTTGGTGGGTTTTAGATTCATCTAACGTAACAGGAAGTGGTGCAAAGGTGCGGTTTTCCATACCATCTTGGATTAAGGCACTACGTGCATCACCAATGTTCCAATCTTGGTCAGCAACCGACAGTACACGACCCGTTGATAATTTAGAAATATAGGTATCTTGCGTTTGCGTAAATGATTCTGGATCAAGCAAACCTTTTGCATTCATTCCATTTAACCATTCAAAGTATTCTTTGAATTCAGGAAGCATGAACTTGTAGGTTGTTTCGCCAGTATCATTATCTATGACCCATTGGCCATCATCTGGAAAACCACCGGCAAACCCAGCTGGGTTACCAACAGTAATTAGCCAACGCCAATCTGATCCTTGTAATGATAAAGGTAACGTCTTTTGACCGTTAATTTCTGGGTACATCTCATAGTAAGTTGTTAGTGCGTCTTCGAACTCTTCTAGTGTGTTGATTTCTGGATAACCTAGTTCTCTTAATACTTCTAATTGCATTTGGAATGTTCCTGATGTTTTCATTGGTTCATCTTCAACACCATAGGTCCCAACTTGATAGATACTTGGATCATCTAATGAATTACGTAAGCGATCAATTTGATCACCGTACAATGCTTTTAAGTTGTCGCCACGTTCCTCGATTAAGTCATCAAGTTTAATGACACCACCAGCATCAATTAATTTACCTAAATCACCTTTAGCAAAGATTAAGTCTGGATACTCACCACCCGCAATCATTAGTGGAATGGCTTCATCATTGCCCCCGACAGGGTAGTCCATTTCTAAGACAACACCTGTTTCTTCAGTGATTTTTTGTGCAACCGGATCGTCAAATGCTTTTTCTTGACCATCCGAACTGAAAAACGTAAGCGTAACAGGCTCGTCAGATCCGCCGTTCTCACCGGAACTATCATTTTCGTCACTTGCTGAATCATCGCCACAAGCCGCTAAGGTAAGCATGCTTGCTAAAACTAACATGAGTAGGACTGATAAATGCTTTTTCATAAAGATAACCCTCCATTATTTTAAATATTTATATTAATTTTCATTAATATCCGTATCGGTCTTACTGACTTGCTATGATTTTACTGCCCCAAGTGTTAAACCGGTTACAAAATAGCGTTGCAAGAACGGATACACCATTAAAATAGGGACTGTGGCAATAATCGTAATCGCCATCTGAATTGATTGTGGGTTCGTTTGACCTGCAACATATTCAGCATTTCCTGATGTAATATCACCTGAAGATAATTGCGTATTATCTAATATTTTCATCAACTCAAATTGTAATGTCGACAAGTTTGCATTTCCTCTCGCATAGAGATAGGTATCAAACCAGTTGTTCCACTGCCCTACAGCTAAGAATAACGAAACTGTCGCAATAACGGGCAATGATAACGGAATGACGATCTTCCAAAAAATCGTGAAATCATTTGCCCCATCTATTTTAGCAGACTCCGTCAATGCCATTGGTATGTTGTCCATGAAGGACCTAATGACAATAACGTTAAAGGCATTAAGCAAGAGAGGTAAGATATACACTAAGAAATTATTCATTAAACCAAGTTCACGAATCAGTAGAAATTCAGGAATTAATCCCCCACTAATGAACATGGTAATTACGAGAATGAAACTGAAAAGATTGTTAAAAACAAAATCCCGACGACTAAGTGTATAAGCAAGCATGGTACTTGCTAAAATTCCGGTAATTGTACCAACGACTGTACGGAGCACAGACATACCAAAGGCAGATAACAACCGGTCGTTCCCTCCAAATATTTGACTATAATTTGCCCAAGTGAATTCTCTCGGGTAAATGTGTAAACCACCTCTTGTTGTATCTGTGGCATCGTTTAGAGAAATCGCTAAGATATTTAAAAATGGATAAAGTGTAACGACTACAACTCCGACCATAAAAACCAATAAGACAATATCAAATGCAGTAACTTTTTGTTTTTTCATTTTCTGCTCCTCCTCATTTGTTAGACATCGAGTTAATTAAAAGACGCGTCCTTCACCAATGCGTTTTGCAAATCCATTTGCAATTAATATAAGTATGACACTGACAACGGATTTGAAAATACCAATGGCTGTACCAAATGAATAGCGGAACATCCCAATACCATAATTTAATGCGTATAAATCAATAACAATTGCTTTATCCGTTACAATATTATTACCTAATAACATTTGCTTTTCAAAACCAATGTTAATTAAATTTCCAATGCTCAGAATAAGCAGGACAATGATGACAGCGCGAATACTTGGTAAAGTAATGTGCCACATCTGTCTAACACGAGAAGCACCATCAACTTTTGCCGCTTCATACAGTTGTGGATCAATTCCTGCCATTGCCGCAAAGTAAATGATAGCGTTCCAACCCGTTGACTTCCAAACCTCTGCGGATGTTACGATGCCCCAAAATAAATTAGGTTGAGCCATGAAATTCAGCGGGCCATCAAAAATGCCTAGTGATGTCAGTAAATCATTAATCGGGCCTTCAAGCGAGAGCATCGTCGTCACAATATTTGCTACAATGACCCATGAAACAAAGTGTGGCAAATAAGAGATTGTTTGGGTGATTTTTTTGAATCGAATAAATCGCATTTCGTTCAACATCAAGGCAAATAGTATCGCTGAAATCGTACCGAATACTAAACCAAGTAATCCCATTCCGATCGTGTTCTCTAACGCTCTGTAGAAAATAGGTTCATTAAATAAATCTCTAAAATGCTTCAATCCTACCCATTCGTTTCCCAAAAACCCATTTTGCGGCTTGTAATCTTGAAAGGCCATAATCCAACCTAAAACAGGAATGTACCTAAAAACAATGAGCCATATTACGAATGGCAACGACATTAACAGTAAAGCTTTTTGATTCATAAGTCGTTTCCAAAATGATTTTTTCCGAGGTGCATACGTGTTCTTATGAGACTTGTTACCGCGTACAAGCGGCGCTCCCCTTGGAGTAACTGGTGTCAAATTTTTACTCATTTTTCTCTCTCCCTTACATTTTAAGGTCGTTTAATCTCCCTACTGATTAACTACCTCTAGTGTATAAGAAACCGCTTACAACAAAAACCTAGCGAATAAGCTACAAAAACCATTCAAAAATAGTGATTCCTTTACTAAGCCGTTTTTATTAGACATAAAAACAAGTAAAAATAAGAGCTAGCTCTTATTTTTACTTGTTTTAAATACTTCGTTTATTATCATTCAAAAAAATCGCTTACTTATTCAGACACATTAAGCAATTGATTCATAGCGTCAACGACATTATTTGTTGTTGTTTTCTCAACAAGAAAGTCATGCACACCATTAATAAAGACGACATAATGCTCTGGATCATAATCTACAAATTTGACCTCGACTTCATCACTGCCATTTTCCGTTTCAATCTGATACATAATCGTAATTTCAGGATTTGTTTCTGCTAAGTCCTCTTGACTGACAACACCAGTTACTGTAATACCCGCTAGATTTGTGTACGCATGACGCACCTCTTCCGGATTAAGTGATTCGCCATCACTTTCAAAGCTAACAGCTTCATCCTCTTTTGACACGTGAAGTGCGTAAGTCTCCCCGTCCTTATTAACTGAAAGTTCACGCAATGTATCAAGCGCAACTACTTTAACAAACCCATCGTGAAAGGCATCTGAAGGGGTGCTAAAGATTCGAACCACCTCATTTGATAAAGTAAAGACCTCGGTGTCTTCAACAAAAGCCCCGTAATAACTCGTTGGCGTTGCTGGTTTACCAATCAAAAGGTTTTTTTCATTGCTGCCATCTGAAAATTGGACTGTAAAATCAGTCTCCATCAAACCTAGTTCTTCATCTTCTTTTGACAGTGTAGTCGTTGATTCAAAAGATAATTGATTTAATAGTTGAACCAACTGCTCTGTAACAGAATAGGATGTAAAATGTGTATAGTTAAAGGGTTCATTAATATACCACCCTGTTAAATTCGCCAATGATTCTTGATCTGAAAAGGGATTTTGATTGGTTAGACGAATCATTTCTGTTCCATTACTTATCTCAATTTCAGTGATTTGGTCAAGGTCTGATAGTAACGTTTGATCTAAAAATGCTTCTTGGTAATAGGGGAAGCTTTCTATTAAACTACGTTCGACCAAATAAATTTGATCCGTTGCACTGTCATGGACATAGTAGTCGGTTTCTGATTGATTTAACTGACCAATTGACACCTTTAGTTCTGAGTCACTCTTATCTATCTTCAATGCCAACATAGGGAAATCTAAACCTACATCTTTTTTCATGACATCTACCGCTTCTCCCTGCCATTGTCCCAGGCGGTTTAAAGCTTCTTCGACATAAGCCTGATGTGTATCCTCGTCGCGACCATTCACTTGCCACTGGTCATCCACCCGTTCAATTTCAAAACCCTGATCTGCCACAACTGTTAGTTTATTAACGGTTTCGATTGACTCAATCAAGACATGTGCTTCGTCTACGTCTTCCGGTTCCGGCTCATTATTACTTAGTCTATATACTGCTAACACGATGACTAAGAGTATAATCACACTTATTCCTAACCATGTTGCTTGTCTTTTTGTCATCATTTTTTCACCTGCTTATCCTTTTGACTTGTTTCATTCTTTTGAAAGTTTTCTCTTAAAAGGTTTAAAGGTCCTTGAAGGTTATACATCATAAAGAAACTAATTAAACTCATTAAAAATAAACTAATAAAGCTTGGAAATTGATAAAAGATTATCCCAAAAGCGATCACAGTTGTTACGTTTAATAAGCTCACTTTAACAAAACGAAAGACACTGTAAACCGATACGACAAATAAACTTTTTAATCCCACTTCAAACCGCGTCAAAATTGGAAAGGCATAAATCATAATCAACACCATGAAAAAGAGTAGGATGAAAAAGACGTACTGTAAAAATGGAGCAAATAGAGATGCATAGTATATATCAACGAGTAAAATCAAAATGATTGTTGATTTTACAAACCAGTAGAGTAGCGCTTGTTTAAAATTCTGGCGAAAAAATCGCCAGAAATCTTTCGTTGGTGCAATCAGTTTATCTGTGACTAACTTATCCATCGTCTTTAACAACGCACTATAGGCTGGCCCAAAGGGAAGTAACGTGATGTAGTACAGTAATATATTTTGAATTGTGAATTCCGCAAAGTAAAATACGAAAATAAACGGACTGATTACAAGCATAAAATACACATTGGTAATGAAAAAGCTGTAAATCGTACTCGCTATTTGGTAAACCAATTTATCGGTTATATTGTTGTTCATGATAGTCCCTCACTTGTGATTGATTTCTGGTATTCTTTCGGACTCTTTCCCACATGTTTTTTGAATTTCTTATAAAAATAATCCATGTTGTTATATCCAACTTGTTCTGATACTTGATAAATTTTAAGGGTTGGATTTTCAAGTAATGCTTTTGCTTTTTCAATCCGGGTGCGTTCCAAAAAGACGTGGAAGTAAACACCCGTATGTTTCTTAAACTTTTTCCCTAGATATGAACTATTGTAGTTAAATAAATCTGCGAGTAATTTCAAACTCAAATCTTCGGCATAATACTGTTCTATATAACCTACGACTTTCTCCATGTCTTTTTCTTTTGTTAAACTGAAACCAGAAATCTGTGATCGGCTTTTCCAAAATTCACCGGAAACAACATCTACCAAGTCGAAGAGACTCTCACTTGAATATATCTGTCCAAACCAATCTTCTTTAGCCGGTAATTCAACATCAGGATATTGTTTGTGTATCATATCCGTGATGCGTAAACTTAATTCTAGTACTTCAGCTTGAACACGGTCTTTAATCATTAAGTGTGATTGAAAGTAGCGCGTTAATGCTTGTTTGAAAGTTGACATAATACTCGAATCTTTAAATTCAAGCGCCTGAATTACTTTTGTTGCTAATTCAGTCACATTTAGAGATGACACGCTTTCGCTAGACGTTTCGGTAATAGCCGTTGTGTAAATGGTTTGATATGGTAGACTATAAGCCAGATCAGCTAATCTCTCGATTGTTTCAATCGCTTCACGAATCCCCTCTAATGTATCAATTTGGTCTGTTAAGCAACTAAATGCATCTGGATCGATCAACTTCTTAATCATGATTAATGTTTGTTTTAACTCATCTTTTACTGATGCTTTCACCGGTTCTTGATAAATAAGATAAATGCGTTGTTCTTTAAAAATAACCCGCGCCTGAGACAATTGATGGTCGTTAAAAACTTGTTTCATGAACGAACGGCTGACTTCTTTCTTAATAAAGATTCCCGCCACATAGAAAGGCCCATTCGTGTTTTCTAAATGTGACGACCGCATCCAGTCATGCTTACGTCCATCAATCACGGCTCGCCACGCCTCGTGCTCCGTTTGGGCGACATAGGCTGTTAATTGGTCTGTAATGGTCGCTTTTTCTTCAATTGACTGTTTTACATCACGCAAACAACCTATTAACTCATCTTCATCGATGGGTTTTAAAAGGTAGGCATGTACCCCCAACTTAATCGATGCTTTTGCATAATCAAAATTCGAATAGCCGGATAAGATTACAAATGCCCCTTCAAACCCTGCTTGTTGTGCTTGTTTCACTAAATCAATGCCACTTAAACGTGGCATTTTAATATCGACAAAAACCAAATCTGGTTGCTTAGTAACGATAGCCTCTAATCCTTCAGTTGCTTGACCATAATCGCCAATGATTTTAAACCCTTGGGATTCCCAATCGATCACATAACGCATCCCTTGGCGAATGATTGGTTCATCATCAATCAACATGACTTGATACATAATAGTCCCACCGCCTTTCCACTTATGATTGTTTCACTGAAAATTGTTTATGGTTATTGAATCGGTAGTCGAATCGTCATTGTCGTACCTACGCCTTTTTCAGACGAAAGAGTTAGACCGTATGCCTGACCATAAAAAAGTTGAATCCGTTGATGAACATTGCGAATACCTATGCGTTTTCCATCTAGGTGATCAGTTACTGATAAATTATCTTTAACCTTTTGCAAGCGTTCTGAATCCATTCCAACACCGTCATCGATGACCTGAATCGTTAATAGTTCATCTATGTCGACGTTGACAACCAAATGGCCGCGATCTTCCTTAGGCTCTAACCCATGAATTATCGCATTTTCTACAAGCGGTTGAATCAACAACGGGAACAAGACAACGTCTTTGGTTGAACCCCTTACATCCATGTGATAACTAAGTTTCTCACCAAAACGCATCGCTTGAATTTCAAGATATGTTTCGATCAAGTCTAATTCATCTTCTAACGGTACCGGACGGTCCACACGTTCTAGGGCGCTTCGCATCATTTTAGATAACTTTTTAATGAGTGTCGCAACTTCTCGGTCATCATTAACCAATGCTTTCATTCGAATCATTTCCAAGGTGTTGTACAAAAAGTGCGGATTAATTTGCGATGATAACATTTTAAACTCTGATTCTTTTTGCTGACGATACCAACGCTCTTCCTTAATTTTATGAACATAGACTTCATCGATTAACGTCTGTAAGCTTTGCGATGTTTGATACAGTTGATCATATGCTTCCCCAATTTCATCTTTCCCAATTATCCTTGGCTCAATATTAAATTTCCCACGCGCTACCCGTCCCATTGCACTTTTCAGGGTATTGATACGGGAATTGAAGGTTTTAATAAATAACTGGAAAGCCACGATTGAAACAATTAGCGCAGCAAACATAATCAAATAACCCCGCTTAAAAATAGCGTTTGGTTCTTCCATTAACACTTCAACCGGTATTAACGTAGCTATCTGCAACTCATTTTCAAGAGATTTTTCAGGACGTAAGCGGTGTAAATTCACTTTTACTTCTTCGCCATCAATCGTTTCATCATAGATAAGATTTGACGTGCGATCTTCACCGGTAAGGCCCTGCATAAAGGTTGGATGTTGAAATTGTTGCTCCTGATTGGTTGAATAAATAATTTCTTGATTATCTAAAGTTATATACACCTCATGAATCTCACTATCTACCACTTGTCTAATCTTCTCCATTGAAACGTATATATTTAACACACCTAAAAATTGTTCGTTTTGGCCATAGACAGCACGGGTTAGGGTTAAGTATTTCTCTCTTGTCCAGTGTTCTTCTTTAATGATCCAACTGATTCGCCCTTCTTTTGCTTTTGCTTGTTCAAACCAATCACTACTCGTAATGTCTTCAGTAGCAGAAATAAAGTAGGAATCTGAGATCATGGGTCGAACCATGAAAAATTGAATGTTTTCAAGTTCATCATAGAACCTTAAGAAATCATTAAAGATGGGGTATCGGTCATAGGCCTGATACATTTCAAAGGTCGTTTCATACTCACCACGAAGTAAAGTATCTAAATCACGATTTAAGTAAATCAAATCTGAAATGTGCGTCACTCGATTTACAATATTCTCTAATTGAAGTTCGATTTTTTCTAAATTCGCTTCTGTTTCAAAAATTGCGTTGTTTACTACTACATCTCTTACACTTACATTCAGATGAACACCCACTAAAATTAAAGGGAGGGCTGTTACAAGAAGATAAACGCTCATTAACTTATAACTAATTTTCAGATCTAGTAGTTTCTCTTTTATCCAGCGCATCGTCTCTATCCTCCCGTTATTGCTTCAATTAACATCACACTAAAGCTCAAATTCTAGCACAACCGTTTGTTCACGTACCAAGTCAACACATTGCTCTGTTGCAAGCTCACCGTGCAGTTTGGCTTGCTTAAATAGCGGAAACCGAAGCGCTAAACGTTGTTCTACCGGACTCATCAGCATGACTCTAAGTGATTTTTTCTCAAGATCCCAGTTTAACTGCAGGACATTAATTTGGTTCGGTAACTTCACACCACTCAATTCACCAGCAGAAATCTCTTCAGGTAATGCTTGCAAAAGATAAAGGGTATCATGATGATAATCAATCAACATTTCATGTATCACTTGAGGAAAGGCGCCATTTCCATCAACATTAAATACCTCTAATTGATTATAGTGGCTCATCATAAGCGAAGGAAAGAAACAATTATTTTTCAATACCATCATCATTACTTCTTTGACTAATTCCGGCATATGAAACTGCGTAGCAAGTAAGGCACTATGCATGCGACCGTGCGTTGAGGTGGTATCGCCCTCTTCGCTCTCTAACCATGCGCGCCTACGTTTATCAAAAGCGACTTGACATGCGTTAAACCAAATTGGATCAGTCTTTTGGGTAAACTCGCGAGACTGAAAGATCGGGTATAGATGAGAAAAATGACGATGATTATAGGCTTCTCCTTTATTAGGTGTTAACCATTCTTTAAAGGCACCCTCTTCATTAATCATATAGGGCGGTAACTGGTCTTTCATTTTCTCAAGGATAGCTATTTGATCTGGTTTTATACCGAGCACTTGGTAACTTGTGATCAAATTTGTGATAACTTCTTTTAATACAGCAATATCTTGTGTCGCATTATCTCCACACCCATTTTCTGCTGAATAAGAAGGCCGGAATAAATAATGGCCACTTTCATCTATCGTCAAGAAATCTTGGTAAAACGCGATAATCTCTTCTAGATAGGGCACTGTTCTTTCTCTCAAAAAGTCAATATCACCGGTATAATGATAATATTGATAGAACCAGTGACCTAACCATCCTGCTCCACACGTCCAGTAATGCAATGGCCAATCTTTATTCCAATGAATATGATGACCATGTGTGCTTGAATGAATCGATGACACGATTCCACTACTGTTAAAAAAACGTTTTGCATTTTCCTTGAAATCAGGCAATAACGACTCAACCAAGTCAAAGAAACCAAACAAACCTTCTTCTAGATTACCTGAGAGTGCTTGAGCAATTGATAACTGAACGTTCGTATCAAAGGTATAATCCCCGCTCCACGCGGGCTGGAAATCACCACTCCATATCCCCTGTAAATTAGGTGTCTTATGGCCTGCACTTGCAATGTACATGTACCTACCTGCATCATAAATCTTCTCAACCAAGGTGAGCGGTAATGTCTCTCTATTCGTTGCATCACTCATCAGCGTATAAAAGTTTTCAGATGGATCTTTATCATGTTTTAAATGAAGTTGCACACGGTCAAATAACGATTGATGGCGTACAACATGTTGACTAAACAAGGTCTGATAGTCATGAGTCAGTTGCTTAATCGGCGGTGCCATTAAAGATAAATCAATCCGAAAAACAACAATCAACTCTTTGGTACCCGTAACATGCAACAAGTCATCTTCTTCTGTTACTTTACCGTGATGAGTGAAGAGCTGTGCCGTTACCGTATAGCCACCTTCTTTATGGCGGTATTTATTATGCCATTTGAATTGACAATCTTGATAATAAAAGTGACCGGATAGAGCTTCATTTTGATAGATTTGCGGAGAAAGCGTTAAGTTAAGTGCTCCATCAAAGTTTCTAATCCGATGGATAATCAGATTATCATGTCTGGAGACAAAGGTTTGTGTTTGAATCTGCTCTCCATCTCCGAGATAGCAGCTCAACGCTTCTCCAGTTTGATAATTTAAAGCTCGCTTATAGTGCGCGACGTTATTGATATGAAAATCAATCGCTAATTCAAAAGCAGGAACAAACGGATCACTCATTTGTAAGCCCTGATAACCTCTTTCTGTAGCCATTTTAAATTGAAAATCAACGGCCGCTTGATAGCCATCTGTTTCAATTAGTTGTCTAACCTTCGGCAGCAAATCACTCAGATCTGGTGTCGGTTGTTGATGCGATGTAGGCAAAAACAAATCCGCATGATTCCCAATTAACCTATCATGCCTCGGATCGCCAAAAACAATCGCGCCCATCTCCCCATTTCCAAGTACAAAACCTTCTTCCCAGCGTGTTGCCGGTTGATCATGCCAAATGCCTTTTTTCGGAGGATCGAATTGCATCAAAATCATTCACACCTTCCCTAGTTTAATCCCATTTCAAAAGATAGGGATTTACATTGTTCAATCTGTGTTATTGTTCAGCTAAAAAAGATTCGCATTCTATTTCATCAATTCTAGTCTTACAAAGTACTCCTCAAAATCAGGTCGGAGCATTTCGAACTTAAGATAACAACTCGTCATTAAACGCAAGGTAATGTTACATTAATCATACCATATAGGTATATTTTTGATATCGTTTATTAAAAACCTATCGCATCGTTTGACCGCCATTTTAGACGTAGCTTTTTCATTCAGCTTCCAGCTAAACCATTTTTAACGTGACATTTTTTCCGAAATAGAGCCACTGTCTTAGTGTTGTTAACTTTTAGATTCGTTAATTTCGTGCATGGTGGAAAAATGAACACAAAAAATAAACCATGGTCGATAAAACCAAACTTTTTTCATCACGAAGAAATCGTCTTAATATTTTTCAACACAGCTAGGCTTAACTATAGAAAAATCTATCTTTCTATATAAGGTTCGTGTATTGAAGTTTATTAAAGACAACTGACTTTTCTGATGTAATCCGTACTCACTACCTCTATTATTTCTTGACTGACTTACACTCAGCGTTAACGTAATAAAGGTGAAATCTTAAAAGCGCAGGCAAAATAGAGCCCTCACACATTAAGTGATCAGCTAATCCCGATAAACGCTAATTGTCTGTCTATGCATACACAGTCTAATCAGCAAGCGTGATAGCGGTTACATCATTTGCATAAGGAAGAGAAAAAATAATCTTTCACGTTCGTTAATCGTAGGTAGCCCAAATTATAACAGCCCCACTTAAGTTTGTCCACAGGTTGCACAAAGGTAGTGAATTGTTCACCTAACTATGATAAAGTAAAATGTAACATAACTAAAATTTAGAAAGAGAGTGCCAAAATGAGTCGGACTTGGAATCAATATGTAGTTAAACAAGAAAATAAAGCATTAGTTTTAACAACAATTATCAATCATACCCCAATCTCTAGAGCTGCCGTGGCCCAGTCCACTGGATTGAACAAAGGTACCGTGTCCTCTCTCGTCAGTGAATTGATTGATGAAGCGTTTGTAACCGAATCAGGACCCGGTGCTTCAAGCGGGGGACGTCGACCGGTGATGTTGCTGTTTAACGCAAAAGCAGGTTTCACCGTTTCTGTTGATTTAGGTGTTGGGTACATACAAGCTGCTTTAACTGATCTTAATGGTGAAATTGTTCAAGTCGAAAAGAAACAAGTCAAAGAGTCGACCTTCGACCTTGTGTTTGAAACGCTCGTTCATTTGATTGAGCAGTTAATCAAACATGCGCCTGTGTCCCGTTATGGCGTCATAGGAATTGGGGTCGGTGTTCCTGCAGTTGTTAGTCATGAGGGAGAAATTTTACTTGCGCCCAACTTAAACTGGAAAAACATCCAATTGAAGCAAGCGTTAGAAGATGTCTTTGATTTGCCTATTCTTATTGAAAACGAAGCAAACGCAGGTGCATACGGTGAAATGCGCTTTGGCTTTAAGCAACCACCTAAGGATATGATATATGCCAGTATTGGGATTGGAATTGGGGCAGGCATGATTTTAGATGGTAAATTATACACAGGAAAAAGCGGATTTTCAGGTGAAATTGGCCACATGACCATTGTCAAAGATGGCACATCTTGTCGTTGTGGCAACGTAGGTTGCTTTGAACGCTATGCATCAGAGCAGGTACTACTTGAACATGCTGTTAAACGGCATTTGATCAAAGCGAATGAAGATTTATCATTGGATACTCTGATTAAAAAAGCAGAGGCTCACGACCAAGAGGTGCTTCAATTATTCGAAGAAGTTGGTGAGTATATCGGCATCGGATTAACAAACATCATCAATATCTTTAATCCTGAAGTTGTTTTGATTGGAAACCGTTTACGCGACCTACAAAAATGGTTAATTCCTCCTATAGAGCACTATATCCATTCCCGTGCCATTGGCTTTCACCAACAAGATTTAACCGTCGATTTTGCGAAACTCGAGAACTTTTCAACGGTAAAAGGAATGGCTGCGTTTACGATTGAACGGTTCTTAGCTCAATTAAAAGACATTTAATCGTAACAAGTTTTTTATATGCTTCACGTTAAAAAAGAGGCTGTCCAAATGGACAGCCTCTTTAGTCATGTTTGTTTATTTAGCTCGGTTCAATTAAACCATAACGTCCATCGTGTCGACGGTATACTACATTTGTCTCCCCTGATTCTGCATTGGTAAAGACGTAGAAACTATGGCCTAGCATATCCATTTGTAACACAGCTTCTTCTGAATCCATCGGCTTAAGATCGAATCGTTTTGTACGAACAATCTCAACGCCTTCTTCATCATCATAAACCGGGCCATCATCCAACAAATCTCTTTCCATCTCTGCAAAGATATGTTTAGGCGCGCCTTTCGAACGCGATTTACGATTAATTTTTGTTTTATGTTTGCGTATTTGACGTTCTAACTTATCTACCACTAAATCAATAGCTGCATATAAGTCGGTGTTCTTGTCCTCAGCTCTAAGTAGTAAATTAGGCATTGGGATGGTTACTTCAATCTCTTGCTCGTCATTATAGACACTTAAATTGACATTAACATCTGATGTTGGAGGCGTTTCAAAATAGCGCTCTAACTTACTAACCTTTTTCTCAATGTAACTTTTTATTGCGCCAGTCACCTCGATATTTTCTCCTCGAATGTTGTATTTCATGTAAGTGTCCTCCTTTCTATATCTATATTTGATAATTACCCCTCGTATTCGGCAGGTAAACCAAGAAATCGAAAATTAATTTATAATTTTTTCATTGACTTTACCTTTCATTCATGATATTTTAATACATATTATTCCGATTAATTAAATCAGGATTAAAGCCGAGGGGGAAAACAAAATGAAAAAGATAATAGGTTTACTTACAAGTTTAATTATTGTACTAGGGTTGGTCGCTTGTGGCAATGATGAAGCTACAGACAGCACTGGTGACACGACTGATGATACGCCAACAACTGCTTGGGATCGTATTTCTGAAGAAGGCACGCTCGTCGTCGGAACCTCAGGTACTTATCGACCTGTAACCTACTATAACGAAGAGAACACACTCACGGGTTATGATGTCGAAGTCATTCGAGCAATTGGTGACTATCTAGAACTTGATGTGCAGTTTGAAACCATGGATTTTGATGGCATCCTTCCTGCTTTGAGAAATGAGCAAATCGATATCGCTGCGAATGACTTTACGATAACCGATGAACGCCTTGAAATTTTCGATTTCACTGAACCTTATAAATATTCTTATGGTTCTATCATCATAAGAAAAGAAGATTACGACAATTACGAAGATGCCAATGATTTAGAGGGTGTACCTGTTGCGTTAGGATCATTAACTAGTAATTACGCGCGCTTCGCTGAAGAGATTGGTGCTGACGGCATTGCTTATGATGGCGGAACAGAAGCTATATTACGTGACATCTTAAATGGCAATCGTGATGCATATCTAAATGATCGACTCGTGCTTGCACACACTGTCGAAGAGTTTGGTGAAGACGCATTAATTGTCCATGATCAAGTTAAGTACCATGCGACAACCAGTGCAATTCCTACTTTAAAAGGAAACGACGAATTAGTTGAAAAATTAAATGAAGCAATTAATGCATTAAGAGAAGATGGAACATTAGAGCGGTTATCAGTTGAGTTCTTAGGTGAAGATGCATCTGAACCTGTTGATAGTGCTGATGTTGTAGAGTTTGATATTTAATCGTTAATTGGGTCGGAGAGAAATTATTTCTCTCCGATTTTTTAGGAGGGTCAACATGATAGAAGGATTTGACAATATACAGTGGCATTACTTATTTAATCCTGAACTTGCTTACGATTCCTTACCACTCTTGTTGGAAGGATTACAAATTACAATAATTATTGCTTTCTCTAGTATGTTTTTTTCATTAATACTAGGTTTAGTTGTGGCGATTATGCGGATGTCACGCTTTAAAATCTTTGATTTACCTGCACGACTTTATATCTCTTTTATGCGCGGAACACCTCTTTTGGTGTTTATTTTCATTCTTTACTATGGACTTCCTGTTATCGGCATTCAGTTTACCAATCCGATTGTTGCTGGTATCGTCGGCATGAGTTTAAACTTTGCTGCTTATAATGCAGAAGTTATTCGTTCGGCCATTTCCTCCGTCTCTCGCGGGCAATGGGAAGCTGCGCAATCTTTACAAATGAGCTATATTCAGATATTAAGACGTATTATTTTACCTCAAGCCACCCGAATCGCATTGCCACCTATTTTCAATATCTTTATGGATATTGTCAAAGGGACATCATTAGCATCTGTTATTACTGTCCATGAATTATTATATTCTGCCCGTATTGTCGCGGGACGCACCTACGAAAGTATGACCATGTATGTCGCTGCTGCACTAATTTATTGGGCAGTATGTATCATCATCGGCTTCTTCCAACAACGTTTAGAAAAACGTTATAGTCGCTATTTATATACTAGGTAAAGGATGTGCATCAAATGATTAAACTAGAAGCAATTGAAAAAAGCTTCGCTGACACGACTGTGTTAACAGGGATTGATTTTGAAGTAGATAAAGGTGAAGTTGTTTGTCTAATTGGTCCATCAGGTTCTGGAAAAACAACACTCCTGAGGTGCTTAAATGGTCTCGAGATTCCTGAGTCTGGTCGAATTACTATTAATGGTGATTCGATAGCCTTCTCACATAAACAAAAAAAATATCCAATCAACAACTTGCGCCGACACACAGGAATGGTCTTTCAAGGGTTTCACCTTTTCCCCCATAAAACAGTGTTAGAAAATTTAATCGAAGCACCGTTAATTGTAAAGAAGCAAAAGCGTGCACCTTTAGTTAAACAAGCTGAAGAATTACTCAATAAAGTAGGCTTACTTGAGCACCGAAACAAATACCCTGATCAATTAAGTGGTGGACAGATGCAACGAGCTGCCATTGCACGCGCTTTAATGATGGAGCCTGATGTGATGTTATTTGATGAACCCACTTCAGCACTTGACCCACAACTTGTTCGTGAAGTGTTAAAGGTCATTGAGACTTTAGCAAAAGAAGGACAAACAATGGTCATTGTCACACATGAGATGCATTTTGCTAAAAAAGTTGCCGACCGCGTGCTTTTTATGGACCATGGGGTCATCATTGAAGAAGGTCCCGCCGAGAATATTCTTGTAAACCCCGAAAAAGAAGCCACTCAGGACTTTTTACAGTTACTTGTTGATGAGTAACCCTCCCGCACTAGCCGTTTGATTAGACCCTATCTAAAAGGCTCCTCGCTATCCGATGAAAATCTTAGATAGCGAGGAGCCTTTTACTATTCATTACATTGTTTATTTCTTTTTGTCTAAATAGGACCCATCAAGTGTTGCAACCTGACGATAAGGGTCTAAATACTGTTTATTTGAATTTTTTTGTTTCTTCGCATGACGTATCTCATTTTTTAAATCACCAAACACGCTACCTAATCGTTCGCTGATGACTTTATCTTTTTCTAGAAGATCAGCTAACATTTTTTTATCACTGTCACTATAAGGTGGTTGCAATTGCTTGATAAGTTGATCACGCTGATCAAGTTTTTGATTGAATACTTGAATAAGGTTTTCGCGTGTCTTTGTGGTTACCGCTTCTGTTAGCAGCACTACCATCTCATCTGTAATTTGATTCAATTGATCAATCTCACGCATTAGGCTCTAGCACCTTGACTATAAGCTTGTGTACGCGTTTGTTTAATAACTTCTTTCCAGGTGTTTCTAAAGTCTTCAACTAACGCATAGGCCTCCATAAGAATTTCTACGTCATTTTTAATGTTCGCATCCAAGAGACGACGATTAATGTATTCGTATAGTGGCATGATTTCTTTAGCGATTGCACTATCATGGTCAAGCGTAATCATTAATTCACTAATAATGTTTTGTGCTTTTTGTATGTTCGTGTTTTTCATTGGAATATCTTTGTCTTCCATTCCCTTTTTCGCATACTTCATAAACTTAAGACAGCCATTGTATAACATTAATGTTAACTCACCAGGTGTTGCTGTATTTACTGAATTTGTCTTGTATGCTTGTTGTTGCTGCTGCATCATAATCAAAAGACATCCTTTCTACTACTTTCTTGCTTATTGTTGGCCACCTGACATTTGTGAATACAGGTAGTTCGATTGTTCATTCATTTTTTGGATTGCTTTCTCCATGGCAGTAAACTGACTCCAGTAACGATCTTCCACTTGCGTCAAGCGACGATTGAAATTATTAATGCGTTCATCCATATTCGATAATTGACGACCTAATGTATACTGGTGCGCTTGACTCGTTGTCCGTCCAGCTCGTTCATTAATCCGACTCACTGTCTGGTCAATGGCTGTATTTAATTTGTTAAAGATACCTTCTTCACCAGCTGTGCTATTCGCAAATAACTTATTCACTGATTCAGGGTCATCATTCAACGCTTTTCGCAATTTATCTTCATCAACTTCAAGCTTACCACCATTCATATAGTCACGGGTCGTATTGATACCCACTTCAGTTAAATGCTTAAACGCACCGTCGTTATTAACACTGTTTGTCCAAGCTTGACGCATTTGTGTTAAGCCACTTTGTAAAATTTGATCGCTTTTCAATAAGCCGCTTCGCGCTTTTTCGTCCCACATTTCAATTTCACGATCGCTCATATCACTCATCTGTTCCTCATTCAAAGGATGATAGTCACGATAAAGTGGTTCTCTTGTGCGCGAAGTAATTTCATCTACCATGCTGTTATACTGTTCAACAAAGTCCATGATTTTCTCAACAGCACCATCGGTGTCACTGTTCACGTTCACATAAGTTGGCGTTCCATTTGATACGTTGTTAAAGTTAAAGGTGATTCCATTTAAGGTCGTTTGATTTGTTTTTGACGTTAACTGAACACCGTTATATTTGAAGGTTGCGTCGGTACCACCTTGTTCAGTAACCGTTGTTGAATCTGCAGTGGGATCTGCATTCATGCCAAACAACTTCGACATAAATGAATCATCGGCAAACTGAATTTCAGGCCCATCAAGATAGTCTCCTGCACTTGTTTTTTCCATAATGATTTTATCTTGTGTTATATCATAAAAAGCACGCACACCATTATCATCATTGGTCAACCGTGTTAAAACTGTATCTATTGTATCTGTTGCAGAAACAGCATAGTTAAATTCTTTTAACTCACCGTTATGATGTGTACTGAACGTTAAGGTTTCTTCTGCTCCAAAATCAGCTTCAGCCAAACCGCTAAATTTACCGGCGGTAATCTGATCTTTTATTGACGCGAACGGACTGACCTTATCTGTCGCAGATGCTGAAATAGTTCCTTGTGTCACATTAATCGCTGCCGAAGCAAGCTCTGTAACTTCCATATTATAACTACCGTTTGAAGCGGATGAAGATGCCGTTGCTGTTACTGTATTGTTTGATGATGTTGTCGTTTTTGACGTGTATGTGTTTTTTAACCGCATGTTTAACAAAGCATCATCTAACTCTTTAAATTTCACATTCATTTCACGATAGGCATCACGCTTCCACTCGATGGATGTTCGATCTTGTTCAATTTTATCTAAGGGAATACGTTCAGCTGCCATTAAATCTTTTACTGTTTGATCAATATCCATACCTGAGGCAAAACCTGAAATTCTCATATCTTACACCTTCCTCATACTTTTTCGTCGACTAGGATGCCCATAAATTCAGCCATCGCTGCGTACATGTCTAACATTTTTTCTGGTGGTATTTCTCGTACCACTTCATCGGTATTCTTATCAACAACTGTAACATAATAACGTTCGAGCTTATCATGCAATTCAAACCTCACCGATGTTTCGACAGGTTCTAAAAATTCATTTAAACCTTCAACCATACTTTCCATTTTAGCACGATCTTCCTTAGAATATGGTAATATCTTTCGTTGCGCTGGTTCTTTTTCGGTTGATGTATTTAATTGGCTCGATTCTTGATGAATGGGTGCTCGTGATGTAACTTCTCCTACCTCTGTTTGCGGTGAACGAACAGGCGTGGCTGTTCCTTGTAAAACACGACTTACATCCATATAAATGCCAACTCCTCTTGACTACTCTTTCTATTTATATCGACGACAATTGTTAAACCTTAACCAATCTGCGTACAATTAGGTAAAAAAAACTAGTTTAAAGAGTTTTCCTCTCTAAACTAGTCAATTGCTTAACGTATGCGACAACGTTAGCGTTGCTTCAAATGACCGTGATCCATCTCATAAACATGATCACAATAAGTTAATAAACTTTCATCATGGGTAACCATAATTGCAGCTTTATTATTCGCTTTTACCTCTTGTTTAATTAGCGCAACAATTTCTTTGCTGCGTTCTTCGTCAAGATTTGCAGTCGGTTCATCCGCAAGAATAACTGCGGGGTCATTAATAAAAGCACGCGCAATGGCAACCCGCTGTTTTTCTCCACCAGAAAGCTGATGTGGATAATGATTGATTCGATGTGATAAACCTACGTCATCTAGCATCGCTTTTATTTTCTCAAGACTTTGCTTCTTAGTCTGTTTATTTAATGTTGCCACTAGCTGCAACTGATCTTTTACTGTTAAATAGGGAATTAAATTCGCTGATTGAAATATAAATCCCATTGACTTCAAACGCACATCTGATAATTGTTGGTCTTTCATCGTAGAAATATCTTTACCATCAACAATTAATTGTCCCTCATCGGCCGATAATAATGCCCCTACAATAGATAAGAAGGTACTTTTCCCAGAACCAGAGGGTCCGACTACCGCTGTAAAGCTTCCTTGTTCTAACTGAAAGTCAACAGCGTTCAATACTTCAATCGTATCGTCACCATCTTTAAAACGTTTCGTTAATTGCTTTGTTTCTAAAGGATATCTCATTATTCAGCCCTCCCCATGGCTTGCTGCGGATCTACTTTAATAATGCGACGACTGGAAATAAGAGCACCTAGCAGTGACACAATTAACATCAACCCAGTGTAGATAGCAATGTTCAATAGATTAAAGTCGAACGGCATACCCTCAGGTAAAATGGTTGATGTAAACCAGGTAAATAAAACAGCTAAAGTTAAACTAATAATCGTTAAGATACACACTTGTAACAGCGTTGTGCCAATCAAGAATTTATTTTTAGCTCCAATTGCTTTTAAGACACCAAACTGATTCAACTTTTGAATGGTTAAAATGTAGAAAAATGCTCCCAGAACAAACACTGAAATTACGATAAGGAAAAAAATCATCATATTCAATGACATTTGCTCAGAAGAATGACCTGGTACAGCGTCAACAATGTCTGATCGATTCACCCATACCCCGTCGGCAAGGGTTGCTGAAATCGTCTTTCTCACTTCTTCATTTGACTCAGTTAAAACCACTGCATTTGCCACTTTATGAGGAGAAATTTCTTCGACATAGAATGCTTCTTCAGACATGTAGATGACTGGTGCATGTCGATAGGTTTGATTTTCAGTAAACCCAATCACTGTAAAATATAATTCGAGGTCTTCAGCATGCAAGGTGTCACCAATGCTGACACCATCTGCTTTCATTGTTTGATCAATGACGACATTTAATTGATCATTCGCCTGTAAATCTTCACCTTCAATTACCCCAGGATAAAGCTGATCGCTAGGAAGAACAGGAATTAAAGTCACCGCTAATTTCGATTCATTCTCTGCGTGATCCAACCGTAAACTTTGTGTAATAAGTGGTTCCCATCCCTGACCGCGTTCTACTTCTGCAATTAAGTCTTCAAGTAGGAAGCCCGATTGATCCAACACATTTTCACTGTCCTCGCTCACATAGAAATCATCGACTGTCATTGTTTCAAGTGCTGCAATGTTATCATTCGATAGACCCCTAGCTAGACCACTCACAATTAATACGAGTGATGCAATTAAAAATAAAATCAATCCAATTAAACCATATTTGACTTTGGAAAAACCCATTTCCTTCGTTGCTAATTTAAACATGTTTTTCACTCCCCTATAACAACTATATTAACCATTAGGTTAAGATAGTTCAACTGAAAGGCTAGAAATATGTGGAACTTCGACATACACCTATTGCTTGTTGTCTAACTTATCGTTTATTAACATAACCTTTAGAACCCCGTTGCTTTTTTCTTTCGTTTTTTTTCACCTGACGTTTATTACGATACATCTGTTCATCAGCCACTTTCAGCAAATAATCAATATCCGCTTTACTATTGATTGTCTTTCGTTGTTCTTGATCAATAAATGTCATGCCATAGGATAAAGTAACAATTGATGTTTGCGTATTAAAGCTTCTGCTAATCGTATCTAGCTTCTCTTTTATGTACGATTGATCGTGATCAACGGAGATAATCACAAATTCATCGCCACCAAATCGGAACCCCATATGGCAGTGCTGGTGAATCATCTCTGCAAACTGAATGAGCAATTCATCACCTGCTTTATGTCCATAATTGTCATTGACTTGCTTAAAATCATTAAAATCTATCATAATAATACTAAGCGCTGACCAACTGTCTTTAGTTAGATACTCAAACAAATACTCATAAAAGTACTGGCGATTATACAATTTTGTTAACGGATCAGTTATACTTGCTATTTTCAATTCATGAATTTTTTGTTTTAATTCCATCTCTAAATTTAATTTTTCATCAAATAGACGTGCCAATTCAGCATTAGTTCCTAACACATTTTCAACCATTTCATTATAATCTGAAGGGTAAGGAATCATGACCAACCAACAATTCACTTGATCGCGTTTATATTTCAGGAAACAAGCAACTGATGTTTGGTTCGTTTTCATGTAAATATCTGTTGTTCCAATTGTTTGTGTTGTCTTACCGGCAATAACGTTCTCTAATCGTTTTTCCGAAAAGTCATCAACGTATTGATAAATTGAGGTTCCGATCCTCTTTTGTTCCGCTTCATCTTCGCCTGAGTGAAAAAGTATCTCACCGCTTTTGTTTACATAAAAAACGGAGACATTCACATCATTGAGCATCGCTAATAAATCAGTATAGTTAATTGCCATCACTTACCTCCCCCCCTCTACACTTTCGATTACCTAGTTGAATATACCGCTCTTAGTCTGATCGTTATTTAACCAATCACTCATTTGACTGATTGATTCAAAATAATAATCGTAATAGATATCCTCTAATAACTGCTCATTATTCCGAAAGACAAAACCACCAACAAAAATTATTGGCCGATCCACCACATCGATTTCTTCTAACTGCTCACTTAAGTCAATCGCTTTTTCCAGATGGCTAGCCATCGTTACCGAATAAGCGACATAGTCGATATCTAATGCGCTGATTTGTTCAACAATGTCTTTATTAGGTACATTAGGACCAAAATCATAGGTTAAAATGTTATGCACATTAAATAAATTCTTAATCATTTGTATACCTAAATAATGTGTATTCGATTCAATCGAAAAAACTGCTGCTTTTTTACTGCTAGGATTAAAGTGCTGCATTGATTGTGCACTGATTTGTGTTAAGACAAATTGAGTAATTGCAGTTGCTGCATGCTCCTGAGCAATCGATATTTCGTTTGTCTCCCATAGATCTCCAATTCCGTACATCGCGTCGGCAATAACCGTGTAGACATCGATGAGTGACCGTTCTTCTTCAAAGGCACCTTGAATAATTGCATAGGCTTCTTTCGTCTGCCCACTTAATAAAGCCTTTTGATACGCTGCTTTAAGTGTCTCTTTTGACTGCATCTTCATCACCCACTTCTATCATTTAAGGAATTAACTACCCTATTCAAAGCTACCCTATTTATAAATATTGTTAGGTATCACGAGTATATCATGGACATCAACGGTATCCGCTCATTAAAAAGTCTATTCGAAAATACCTAGGTCGTTTGTATATCCCTTAGTACTATCCTTCATTCCCCTATCTAGGTTAGAACAAACAATGAATCGTATTGACTTTTCAGCGTGCATTTATATAGTCATCAAATCCTTTTCTTTTATAAACATGCACGTGCATCATTTTCTGATGCATGTTAATTTTACTGGGTGTTCCACTGTAAAAATGCCCCTTAAGCGGTGCTTGCCAAAGGTACGCATACCGATTTAATAGCGTCTCTTTATCCTTCGCTCCGATGTAACCGGATATCGTAAAATCAACCTGTTAAAGCAAAAAAAAAGTACACGCAAAAACGTGTACCTTTTCATTATGACTTCTCTTTAATCTCGACCACCCGCAAAGATCATCACAAATTTTAATAGCTGTAATGCAGCAATTGCAGCTGACGCTACGTACGTTAGTGCAGCAGCATTTAAAACACGATTAACGCCCGTTCTTTCTGTCTCTGATACGAACCCTAAGCGGTACAATTCTTTCTTCGCCCGGTTACTTGCATCAAACTCGACAGGTAATGTGGCGAGTTGAAAGAGAACTGCAACAGAAAATAGTCCAATACCAATACCGATAAGTGGCGAAAATTTCATTACAAAACCTAAAATCAATAAAATTGGCGCTGAACGTGAACCGAGGTTCGCAGCCGGAAATAATAATGAACGAAATTTCAGCATTGCATAACCTTCCGCATGCTGAATTGCATGGCCCACCTCGTGTGCCGCAATTGACAAGGAAGCTACCGATGCCCGTGAATAAACTGGCTGTGATAAACGAACGACGCGTTTCAGCGGGTCGTAGTGATCAGATAAACTCCCGCGTTTACTCAGTTCTACTTTAACATCATATAGCCCATGCTCATCGAGTAATTTGCGAGCAACTTGTAGTCCGGTTACTTGCGCTTTGGCTCCTACTTTTGCATAGCGTTCAAAGTTAGATTGTACTTTTGATTGTGCCCACATCGCAACCCCAAAAGCAATAAAAATAAATATATCCATTTCATGAAAAATCATGAACAGTCACACCCTTCGTTTAAGTGATTAAACTGAATAACTTCAGCATCAATGCCTTCTTTTTCTAAGGCTTGTTTAATTTGTGTCATTTTCGAGTATCCCTTTTTCAAATAGTGTAAATAATGTTGTTTGATTCTCGCTTCATCGGTCGTACACATCCATCATGTCCCCTTTACTTATCGGTTAAGATTAGTTTACGACAACAATATGAACTGAATGTGAACTTCAGTTAACTTTTTGGTAATCGGACAAAAAATGTCGTTCCGACTCCTTCTTGACTAATACAGTCCGTTCGTCCCTCATGCAACATTACAATCCGTTTGACAATGGATAAACCTAAGCCGCTACCAGAATCGACACCAGTTCTTGAACTATCTACTTTATAAAAACGATCAAACACAAAAGGAATTTCCTCATCCGGAATACCAATACCAGTGTCGTTGATTCTAAAAACATGATTTGATTCTTCTTGGTAATGGTTAATATAAATGCTTCCTCCTGGTTTATTATACCGGATCGCATTAACGATAAGGTTTAACCAGACTTGTTCCATTAGATCTTCATCCAATGCAAGGGTCAGCGGCTCAAGATTAAGCTCTACCAAAATATGCTTTTCTTGCCACTGTGGTTCAGTCTTTAACACTATTCGTCTGATTTGTTCATCCAGTCGATACGGTTGTTTATTTATCGGATAAGCATCTTGATCAAGTTTAGTCATTTTCAATAAATGCTCTGACAAGCGTGACAATCGATCAGCTTCATCGTAGATAATCCCTAAATATTTATCTTGTTGATCAACTGAAACAACACCGTCCTTAATCGCTCTTGTGTAGCCTTTTATCGAGGTGAGTGGTGATTGTATTTCATGAGAAACATTAGACACGAATGTTTTTCGCATCTCATCGACATTTTTGAGCGCTTGTGCCATTTGATTGAATTGCTCCATCAACTGACCTAGTTCATCTTCACGCTCTGTTTTTAAATTCACTTCAAAATCACCGTGAGTTAATTGTTCAGCTGCTCGAGTTATTTGTTGGATACTACGAACAAAGTATCGTGAAATAAATAAAATAATGACACTCCCACTCAATAAGACAAAAATCAAAACTTGAATCATAAGCCGTCGAATTGCCTGCATATCCTCATAATAATCTAAAGTAATCCTCGCATACATGGGTTCGCCTTCAACGTCAACAAGGGTTACGATATCGCGTCGTAGCTCAGTATCGGTGTAGTCAATAATACGTGCCGAACGACTTGTCAATGTGTTGATTTCACTTTCATGAAGCGGTTCTTCTAAATATTTATGTTGCAGGCCAAAAATAACCAGTTCTTCATGGCTCAGCACCTCAACCGCTAACCCTAAATCTTCAAAAATCGGTAACAATTCCTCGTGTTCTTCAGGGTCAACCGTTTCTATAATAGCGGTTACTCCCTGCGTGGCACTGTTAAGTTCCGCTTTAAATGCTGTTTGATTTTGAAAAAAATGTGTAGTAATCGCATAAGAAATAATCACACTTAAACCAACACCGATAATAAAAATAAATACAAACTTCCAATAGAGACTGCGTTTCATCATAAGGCATCCTCTAGTCGATACCCAAGTCCACGAATGGTAGTAATCTGAATGCTTTCGATGGTTCTTAGTTTCTCACGTAAGCGTTTAATATGAACATCGACCGTTCGCTCATCTCCCTCATAGTCATAACTCCAAACTTTATCAAGTAATTGCTGTCTAGTGAAAATGCGACCGGGTTCACTTGCTAACTCAAACAACAAGCTCATCTCTTTATTTTTTAACGCGATTATTTCATTATCTGCCTTTACGAGTAAGGTGTTTTTATTAAGCATAATCCCGTTGAAATCAATCAAATGATTGCCGATCAGACGGTAACGTTTGAGCAGTGCCTTCACGCGTAAAACAAGTTCAACGGGGTCAAAGGGTTTTACCAGATAATCATCTGCTCCTGCTTCAAATCCTAACACTTTATCATGCGATTCGCCCTTTGCTGTTACCAAGATAATGGGTAAAGCATGATAAAGTCGGATTGCTTTCGTTAAGGCGATCCCATCTAATTCTGGCATCATTACGTCAATCACAGCTAAATCAATTGCTTCTGTCTCTAACAGTTCGATGGCGTCATTCCCATGACTCGCTTCAACAATATTAAAACCTTCTTTATTTAGGTATAGCCGCATTAATTCTCGAATATGTTGATCATCATCTGCAATCAGTATATTTACCATAGTTCCCTCCACTTGATTATTCAGTTCACTAGCGATCTTTTAATATACAACAAGAAATAGACATCAACATTGATTGATGCCTACTCTTGTTATACCATATATACCTTTCATTTGTCTTTCATAACGGGTGATCCTTTAGTACTTTTCGATGGTATCGGCTAAGAACGATTCAACAACTCGAGGATCAAATTGCTTGGCACACTGTTCTGTAATGATGTTAATGACTTCTTCTCTTGGAAGTGCTTGACGATAGCTATGGTGTGACCGCATGTGATCATAACTTTCTGCTAAATGAATAATTCGTGAAAAAATAGGGATCTCACTATTACTAAGACCTTTTGGATAGCCTGTTCCATCATAATGTTCATGATGATATAGAATATAATCAGCCAGATGTGCATAGCGATTAACTGCACTCAGAATGCTATAACCTGCTTCTGGATGACGTTTAATTGCTAAACGTTCCTGTGGAAGTAGTGGTGTGTCTTTTGTTAATAATTCTGGACCTAGTACAATCTTGCCGATATCATGGAATTTTGCTGCCGCTTCAAGTTGCAAAATTTCTGATTTATTCAATCCCACATGTTCTGCGATTTGAATCGACATCTTGGTTACACGTCCTGCATGAGCCGTTTCTCCAGGGTAAAGATGATCAAGCTCTTGCAAGATTGCATCAACCATTTGTTCTCTTAATTCTGATCTTTTGCTCATCTTGTACACATACATTTTATCTTCTGCATCACGGTAAACGTGTTGCAGTGGCAAATCAACGGTTGTTTTCGTACTGTGTCCATACGAAATTGTTAACGGTAAAAAGTGTGTACGATCGCGTTCCAACGTGTCATTCACTTTTTCAATATAAGCTTTCGCCTCTAATTGTTTTGTATGTGGTAACATAACGACAAATTCATCGCCACCCACTCGACACACATAACCTTCTTCATCAACAGCGGCCGTCAAATGATTCGCAATTTTCTTGAGCATATCATCACCTTGATCATGACCAAAAACATCGTTCATTAATTTTAAACCATTAGCATCCACCATCACAATTGAAACCGGTAAATACTGCTTGTGATTAAACTTTCGCATTAACGAATCGTAGAAGCGTCGGTTATATAGCCCAGTCAATTGATCACGATAGCTTAGGTCATAAACCTCTTGTTCGCGTTCAAGTCTGTCGCTAATATCACGGCAAACCATCACATATCCATTGATCTCATTTTGAGCGTCACTTACAGCAGACAGGGTATATTCGATTGGACGCGTTTGACCATTCACAACAAGTGTTCTTTCAGTTAGTTCACCATCATCATCTTGATCAAAGATATGGCGTTCTTGATTGTATCCGTCGAGCAAGGTAAAGACTTCGTGAACATAATCACCTACCAAATCATGGTTTAACCAATTGGTCATTGTTTGATTCATTAAGGTAATCTGTCCCTCTTTAGTTATTAGAATTACACCATCTGAAACCGATAAAATTGTTTTTCTAAAGTGTTCGCGTTCGAGATACATTGTTTCTTCCAACGTTTTCATTTCTGTGATATCAATATGCGTCCCTACCGTTATTGTCGAATATTGATTCAATTCATCTTTAATCGTTTTCCCCCGTGACCAAATCCATGCATAATTACCATCCGCACGCTTCAATCTAAAATGACTCTCATACATTTTCTGCGATGGTTTATTTAGATATTCTTTAAATTTTAGGACGGCTTCTGTTTGATCTTCTGGATGCATTAATTCGACCCAACTATTTAAATCGTGGTTATTGATTTTCATTTTGATTTGGTCATCATTGTATCCAAGCATAGCGTAATATTCTGGGCTGGTCCATAGTTCACCGCTTGCATTGTCATACTCCCATGCACCAGTATTAGACACAGTAATAACGGTGCGGTATCTTGCTACTTGCGTTAACCGATTTAATTCTTCGGTTCGCTCTTTAGTAACATCCCGGTCATAACCTTGATAGCCAACCACCCGATTATCTGCATCATAAACAGGCCGACCATCGGTAATAAACCATCTCACCTCATTGTCTTTTGTCAATTGAGGATTTTCATAATCACGAATGGGTAAACTCTTCTTCACGTAATGCAGCCCCAATTTTTTTGTTTGTTGTTGACTAAGGGGCGCAATTAAATCATAGAAATAATGGTGTTGAACCAGCTCATCTGGCTTATATCCTAGTAATCCAATAACACTTTTACTTACATAGGTATATTTACCATCTAAATCGACTTCCCAAAAGTACGTATCACTACGAGAAGTTAACAAGTCAAAACGGTCATTCACTTTGCGGAGCTGTTGTACCTTAAGCCTATGTAGCTCCGTTATCTTCCGGAAACGCGCAAAAAGATAAGCCGCAACAAGAAATAAGACAAATAAAATGATGAGTGTAATTATTAAAAAGGGTTGATTGAATAGCAAATCAAATGCTCGCATGATGGGTTAAGCCTCCGTTCATGATTTTTTCAGTCATCAGACAATTATAGTGCTAATGAACGAGGTCAAACAAAAGTTGTTATCATTATATACCCTTTTTACGTCTGAATTGTGCATCTTTTTTCTTATTTTTAAAAAAATCCGCAACCTTTCTTTTTTTATATGCTACACTAGTTTGTGAAAAAAATATCAAGGAGGCTATTCTGGTGGAACCTAAAACGCAACACACAGAAGATAGATGCCACATTGTTACAACTAAACAAAAAGATGACGATATCGATATCGTTATTTTAGATCATGTAGAAGGTTTTGTTTATTTCCCCTTAAGTCAATTAGATAAGCAATCAGATAAATTCCAGCGTTTTATTAACCAGAAGAAGGATGAAATTCTAGCTGGTCAGTTTGAGACAACACTTGTAGATATGAATGATGAAGATCCTTGTTGCTAAAAGATTTCCCTAACGAAACACCCGCCGTTTAAGTAAATAATTAAACGGCGGGTGTTTGATTTGAATGTTTAAACTGCAATATTTCATTTTATAACTGTTTTAATGCATCAACAATTGACGTTTTACCTTCAACCACTTGAAACTCTTTACCTTTTAAGTTGTCATCAAAGATTGTTTCATACAGTACCTTGCTGACATCACTGCGCGAGATATTACCAGGTTCAACTTGTTCCTTAATGGTTACTTGATCGGTCTCTTCATCATCAGTTAACCGACCAGGATGAACAATTGTATAAGCTAAGTTACTTTTTCTTAACCAGTCATCCGCATAGTGTTTTGCTATTACATAAGGTCTAAAGCTTTCTGGTGCATTTTGAATCGCTATTCTGCTTGTGTCGAAGGAACTAATCAAAATATAACGGTTTACTTTTAGGCCGCCAGCAATTTGCATCGTTTTAATCGCCCCATCTAAATCGACAGCCATCGTTTTATCAAAACCTGTATTAGGTCCTGAACCGGCCGTGAACACAACCGTATCAATGTCTTCAAATGCTTTAGCTAATTGATCTAAGTCGCCTTCTAAATCAGCAAGCACTGCTTCTACACCTTTGTCCTCAAAACTTTTTACTTGTGCTTCTTTCCTAACCATTGCCCTAACATGAGCATCTTCGGTAGCTTGGAGTCGATCGACTAACTTGTGCCCAATTTGACCATTGGCACCAATAACTAATACGTTCATGAAAACACCCTTTCTGATTTGGTCTTCTCATATAGTATTACCGTTATTAAAAGAATTAAACATCATTGTTTTAGCCGAATTTCTTTCTAAAGCCGCACTTTCGACAGAGTTCCTCAACAGCTGTGCGATTTGAGAACCCATTAACGATTGCAGTAGCACGCTCCCCTTCGATGATCGACTGAAAGGTTGTTTCTTTTATATTTCCTAAATTAATCACGCCCTCACCATCTAAGCAACAAGGAACAACAGTACCATCTGTTAAAATGGCTGCCTGGTTTCTCAGACCATAACAAAAGCCTTGGCCCTCATCTTCTTGTTCATCAAGACTCGGCCAGGTAAACTGATAATCTTGGTTCAAATAGACATTCTGTTTCAATTTCACACCAGACTCTGGCGATAAGTCATCAAAGACGCTGAAATCAAGATTGAAATGCGAACATAAACGCACCAAACTATCATGATTTTCTTCAGTAAACGTTTGTTGTCCCTCGCTTTGCAAGTTCCATAATCTAAATGAGACAATCGTGTTCTGATTCTCAGTTAATTCATCAACAAAGGTTAAGATTTCTTCTAAATACCGTGCTTTATCTATTTTAAACGGTTGTCCTTCAAAGCTATGTAAAGAAATATTTAGTTGTCTGAGTGCAGGTTGATTTAATAGTTGTTGTCTCTTTTTTCGA
Source organism: Streptohalobacillus salinus (assembly GCF_003201605.1). Lineage (GTDB taxonomy): Bacteria > Bacillota > Bacilli > Bacillales > Amphibacillaceae > Streptohalobacillus > Streptohalobacillus salinus. Next base: position 159,408 of record NZ_QJJR01000005.1, read on the forward strand.
AGCAAGGTGCCATTTGTAGTGATGTTCACCTTAAAACCAAACGCATCGCTATGCTTAAGCAACTGATCAAGCTTTGGATGTAACAACGGCTCACCCTTGACATGAAAATTTAAATAGTCCGTATAGGGCTTTATTTCAGTTAAGCGTTTGATAAAGTCATCTTCTGAAATGAAGCTTTTAGGGCGCAATGTTTCTGGACAAAATGTGCACGCTAAGTTACACACACTCGTTATTTCTAAGTAGAATTTTTTAAATGGCTTCATACTAGCATCCCTCAATTACATATACTTTTATTACCTATCAAAACAAGAGCTAACGTACAACTACTTCACAGATAGCTTGATGTGATTCACTAGCTTTATTAAACCATAGCCTGCGGCACAAAACTAGATAAATAAGTGAATAATTTAACGAAAATCGTCGAAAAGGCTACTTTCTTTGTGTGTTTTAAAGTAAAATGGAACGTAGTTCAAGAAAATAGATATAAACATAAGGGGGCAGCTTTTAAAGCATAACGATGACTTATAAAATGATTGTACTGGACTTAGATGACACATTACTTATGGAAGACCACACCATCTCACCACTAACGAAAAGAACATTAATCAAAGCTCAAGAAGAAGGCATCTACGTTGTGTTAGCATCTGGTAGACCTACTTATGCCATGCGCGAACTCGCTAATGAATTAGAACTCCATCAATTCGGGAGTTATATCGTATCATTTAACGGTGGCAAAGTAACTAACTGTAAGACAAATGCAACGATTTTCAGTAGCACGGTGCGTTCTAAAGATGTTAAAGACTTATATGACATCAGCAAAAAAGAATCAGTTCATATTCATACATATGTTGGAGATGTGATTGTGACTGAGAAAAATAACCCTTATACAACCATTGAAGCTGACATTACTGGTTTACCTGTAATCGAAGTAGAAGATTTTGTTGCAGCGGTTACAGAAGAACCGGTAAAAATCCTTATGGTAGAAGATCCGGAGATATTAAAATCACTTGAGCGAAAGTTACAACGTACTTTAAGTGATCGCTTTAGTGTGGTGCGCTCCAAGCCTTACTTTTTAGAGTTCACTGAAAAAGGAGTGACCAAAGGCACAAGTTTAGATTTTCTGATCAAACAACTCGACATCAAACGTGAAGAAGTGATCGCTGTTGGTGATAGTTACAACGATCAAGCGATGATTGAATTCGCAGGATTAGGCGTTGCCATGGGTAATGCGCCTGAAGATATTAAAGAAATTGCTGATTTTGTTACACTTTCTAACATGGAAGACGGCGTCGCTCATGTCGTTGAACAATTTATTTTTAAGAAATAAGCCTTTATATCCGTAACGAAAACTTACACTTTCTTGGAAGATAAA
>NZ_QJJR01000006.1 GCF_003201605.1 Streptohalobacillus salinus
GTTTTCTATATTTAAACAGAAAAAATGGTGCCAGTGAATATATTTTAATGGGTCATAACTGACGCATCAAAATCCCTTCACCAACACCAAATATTATACAGCCACAAAACAACGATTAACTCAGCTCAAACATCCCTGCTGAAAGTTGATAATATTTTCCGCGTTGTTCAATTAATTGGTCATGATCTCCGCGCTCAATAATTTCACCCTGCTCCAACACCATAATCGCATTTGCTGAACGTACAGTCGACAGACGGTGCGCAATAATAAAGGATGTTTTTCCCTCCATTAATCGGTCCATCCCTTTTTGGATCAACCCTTCTGTTCGTGTATCGATTGAAGATGTTGCTTCATCAAGAATCAACACAGGTGTTTCCGCAACAGCCGCCCGGGCAATCGCAAGTAATTGCCGTTGGCCTTGAGAAAGGTTATTACCATCTGATTTTAATTCAGTTTGATAACCCTCTGTTAAATGTCCGATGAATGTATCTGCATTGGCAAGTTTTGCTGCTGCAATCACTTCTTCATCGGTCGCATCTAACCGGCCATAACGAATATTTTCCATAACTGTCCCTGTAAACAAGTGTGTATCTTGCAGAACCATCGACAGCGCTCGACGTAAGTCTGGCTTTTTAATGCGATTGATTTCAATCCCATCAACAGTCACTGCTCCACTTGGGATATCATAGAATCGGTTGATAAGATTCGTAATGGTCGTCTTCCCTGCCCCCGTAGAGCCAACAAAAGCAATTTTCTGACCCGGCTTTGCATAGAGTGATATGTCATTTAAAACCGTTTTATCCTTTTCATAACCAAAAGTTACATGATCAAACACGACACTACCGCGTACGTGCACTAACTTACCGTTATCTTTCCAGGCATACTCACCGGTACGCTCATTCACTTCAACCCATGTATCTTCTGCTTTTTTAACAGATACCATTGTAACCGTACCTTCATCAAACTCCGGTTTTTCATCAATCACCTTAAAAATCCGTTCTGCACCCGCGAGTCCTGTTAGAACCGCATTAATCTGTTGGGAAATTTGCATAATTGGTTGTGTAAATGTTCGGGTGAATTGTAGAAAGGCAATGACCGTACCTAATGTTAAGATACTATTGATTGCTAACAGCCCTCCAACCATAGCGGTAATCGAATATAAAATATACGATAAGTTACCCATAATCGGCATGAGTATATTCGCAAAAGTATTTGCACTTGTCGCACTCTGACGTAACCCTTCATTCAATACCTCAAACTCTTCAAGGACTTTCTCTTGACGCGAGAAAACTTTAATGACTTTTTGGCCTTCAATCATTTCTTCAATGTAGCCATTCACACCGCCAAGTTCTTGCTGTTGTTTCACGAAGAAAGCAGCACTTTTACCACCAATTACTTTCACGCTATATAACATAATCGCTAACATGACGACAACAATTAGGGTTAATTCCCAACTAAAGAAAATCATCATACTGAATACACCAACAACAGTCACAAGCGAATTCACAAAGTTAGTCACGCTGTTTGATAGCACTTGTCTTAGCGTATCAATATCGTTCGTAAACAGACTCATTGAATCCCCGTGCGTATGTGTATCATAGTATTTAAGAGGTAATGCTTCTAATTTTTTAAATAAATCAACCCTTATTTTGTAGAGGGTTCTTGTTGATACACCGACCATTAAACGGTTAAACACATACGTCGAAGCTGCACCGACTAAGTAAATAATTGCGACAACACCAATCACCGAAATGAAACCACGCATGAGCGCATCATTTGCATTTTCAGTTAACGGTGCAATGTAATCATCAATGATTGTTTGTAGGAATGAGATACCAATAACATTCGCAAGGGCACTAATTACTATCGTGATAAAGACAGCAAGCAGTATCCACTTATCTTCTTTCATATAAGCGGCAATGCGACCAACCGTTTCTTTTATGCTTGATGGTTTTCCCATCCCTTTTGGACCACCTGCGGGTCCGGTCATCGGTTTTGTTCGTTTAGCCATTGGTATTCACTCCCTTGCTTTGTGATTGATAAATTTCTTTATAGATTGCGTTATTGACAAGTAAGTTCTCGTGAGTATCAAAACCGTTGATGCGACCATCATCTAGCACGATAATCTTATCGGCATCAGAAACAGAGGTGACCCGTTGTGCAATAATCAATGTTGTTACATTTTCTAATTTCTCTTTAAAGACTGTCCGAATTGCTGCATCTGTTGCCGTATCAACTGCACTAGTAGAATCATCTAAGATAACCACTTTCGGTTGCTTTAATAAGGCGCGTGCAATCGTTAACCGTTGTTTTTGTCCACCTGAAACGTTCACGCCACCTTGACCTAGGTCCGTATCATAACCCTTAGGAAATGACATAATAAAGTCATGGGCTTGTGCTTGCTTTGCCGCTTCAATCACTTGCTCATCTGTCGCATCTTCATTTCCCCAGCGCAAGTTATCTTTGATGGTGCCTGAGAATAAAACATTATTTTGAAGTACCATCGCAACATCGTCACGTAATGTTTTTAGTCGGTATCGCTTCACATCATGACCACCGACACGCACTTCCCCATTTAAGACGTCATAAAGTCTTGGGATTAATTGAACCAAGGTTGTTTTAGACGAACCGGTTCCACCAATAATCCCGATGGTTTCGCCCGACTCAATTGTTAAATTAATATCCGATAAGACTAAATTGTCAGCATCATCTGTGTAGCTAAAGTCCACATGATTAAAAACAATCTGTCCATCATTTAAGGTTAATGACGGATCACTTCCCTCATCACTAAGGACCGGTTCTTCATCTAACCCTTCAATGATTCGAGAATAAGATGCGCGTGAAATAATAATCATAATGAAAATCATTGAAATCATCATTAAAGAGATTAAGACTTGCATAATATACATAATAAAACTCGACATTTCACCAATATTAAACGTGCCGCTGATGACCATATTCCCGCCAAACCAAAGAATCGCAACCACACTTGTGTAAATGGTTAACTGCATGATCGGCATATTTAAAATTACGAGTTTTTCTGCGCTTAACTGCGCATCGCGTACGCGCTTTGCATTTTCAACAAAACGTTCCTCTTCATGTTTCTCCCGAACAAATGCTTTAACGACACGAATATTGACGATAAAATCTTGAACTTTTTCATTCAAGCCGTCATATTTTTCTAACATATCTAAGAAACGAGGGAAGGCGTTTTTCCCAATTAAATAGAGTGTTAGTGATAACACAGGAATTGAAATCAAGAATATTAATGACAGACGCGGGTTAATAGAAATTGCCATGATTGTCGCACCAAGCAACATAATTGGTGCCCGAATTGCCATCCGGATAATCATCATAAATGCATTTTGTGTGTTTGTCACATCTGTGGTAAGTCGAGTAACCAATGAGGCTGTCGTGAACTTATCGACATTCGCAAACGAATAGGTTTGAATTTTTTCAAACAATCCGGAACGAATATTTTTAGCAAAGCCCATCCCCGCTATCGCGGCATACTTTCCGCTTAGTGCCCCAAAAATAAGCGCAACAATAGCCATTAAAATCATTAATAGACCCATGCGCACGGTATAACTCATCCCACCTTCACCTTGGATGCCATAATCGACAATTCGCGCCATCAAAAATGGAATCATTAATTCCAAAATCACTTCAAAAATTACCATTATTGGTGTAAGAATGGTCGCCTTTTTATACTCACCTAAAAAGGGTAACAACTTTTTAATCATTTTCTTTCCCCCACTCTACTTTTTACAGACGTCATGATCTTGGTTTAAATTAGCTAAAATCTCTTTGAGATAACCAAGCACAACTTCTTTCTTTTCTTCAGACATTCCTCTAAATAATTTCTTTTCCATTTCTTGTTTGTGTTCAAAGAATTTCTTTAACACATTAAAACTTTGATCAGTTAGATGAATGATTTTATTTCTTGCATCAGTTTCACTTTTTACTCGCTCGATAAATCCTTTTTCTTCTAAACGTTTCAAAAGCCCTGTGACCGTTGGGTTGGTCAAATGAAAATGTTCTTCGATATTTTTTTGGTTTAAGGCATTTTGATGGTGATGCGCATGGCCCAGAAACAAAAGGATATCACCTTGAGAAGCTGTTAAGTTATGTGTTTCAAACAAACTCTTTTTCTCACGTTCGAGTGCAAAGTGCACAAATCGTATGTATAAAATGATATCATCTGGCACTAAGATTCCTCCTTCAAAATAATAGATAGCATGCTATCTATTTACATAGCATGCTATCTATTATTGCCTATACCCAATAACTTGTCAATATATTTCCTCAAGGACTGCCAAGTTTTCTTAGCTTTTTTTTCAGACAGACTTTTCACTTTTTAATGCCACCGTCATCTTCTTAAACCTTACGCTGTTTTAAAAATTTAAACCCTAGATACATTCAATTTTTCATTTGTTTCTTCACCTTTTTCTCACCAGTAATTAGGTGAGGATCAAATCATGTAGTTAGCAATTATACAATACAGGGCACATAGTCATCGTTTATCAAAATAAAGAGTTATGCATAAAAAACGCACAACTCTTCGTTATTGATGAAACATTTGTTATAGTTTTTCTAAATTGTAAATGTGACCGCCTCACCAAGTGCAACAATCTTACTTTCGGCGTGATGGCCAACATCAAATGTACGGCTTAGTGGTGTGTTTATTTCTTGTAGATAAGGGGCAATTAATTGCTCAACCGCTTTCGGGTTGACTTGATCAAGTTCTGAGAATCGTCCTAATATTAACCCATTGATCTCTTGATAGGCACCAAGTTGATTTAATTGTTCGAAAAAAGTCGCAATCCGATTTTCATCGCCACTATTGGACTCAAGTAATAAGACTTTGTTATGTAACGACGGAAAATAAGGTGTTCCTGCTAATTTTAATAGGCAGCGAATATTTCCGCCAACTAGCTCCCCACTTACTTGGTCGAGCGCTTTAGAATGATAGTCAAGCGGAACGAGGCCTTTACCAAACAGCTGCTCTTTAATGCACTCGCGTTCTGTCTCAGTTAACTCTGCCAGCATCAAAATTTGAAATAAGAAAACTGGATGCGCCATCCGTTCCCGGGCTGGGTTCAAAAACACGGTCACATCACTGTAGCCAAAGAAAGGCTTTCGGTACTGTGCACACGTTTCGAAATCAAAATAGGGTAAAACCTGATTGGCTAAATCGCCACCTGACACATCAAAAATCGCTTTAATTTCTTCATCTTGATAGACGTCTTCTAAATGTTTAGCACGTACTTTAGCCGGTGCCGTTTGGCCATTTGCTAAAAAAATATGCGGCGACATTTTGACCGTTAATCCAAAATCTTCAAGGTTGGCAACCACCTTAGCCACCTTCCCGCGTTCTGATTCTTTTCTACCGTTTGAAAGTCCGACAAATGCAACTGTGTCGCCTCTATTCAGCATGTTTAATCGCCCTTTCATCAATAAGTGTCTGCAAGTAATCTAATAAATGCACTTCCATCTTTGCTTGACCAGGGAGGGGAAAGCAATGTTCAACTTGTCTGGCAGCCTCGATGTATTTACGCGCTGCCGGAATATCGTCTTGCCAATACGCGACATATGCTTGTACACGTCGTCCATTTAAATCTTGATCTTTGGATACCTTCTTTTTCACTTCATCGATATAGAGATTGATTGTTCGAAGATCATTCGTCAAAATACCAAAGGTCACCACTTCATAGTAAATAGCTATTTTAAATACTTCTGGGTATTGATTAATGTTTGTGAGGATTTTATCAATACCTTCCTTCATTGCCTCAACATCTAATTGATCCAGCGCTTGATAATAGGAATAAATCATTAAAGTAGGGTTCTCGATTTCTCCCTCAACTTGTAAAGACAATTCACGCGGTCGTACACCCCCGCGTAAAGCTACTGCAAATTTAGTTGTCGCAAAAATTGCTTTTGTCTCTCGATTCGGTCGCAATAATCCAAACATATACGCGCCATCTGTAATCAATTGTTGTTTCGTTTTAAAAGGAAATAAGTTAACAAGCGCGACAATCACACTTAGCGCAATGAATAGAACAAAAAATAATTGCAAATAACCGTCACTAGACAAAGCAAATGGAACTGCGATTAAACCACTAAGAAGATTAAAAAGAATCCCTCCGCCGTAATACCAAATATGACGCTTAGCTACTGGATTGGCTTCTTGATCTGGCAGCATTGCACATAGCCCGCTGTAGCCCTTATTTCTCTCGATATGAAACCGCATTTTCCCGTTTTCTTTTTTAAAAGCTAAAAAGCTAACTCGATACATTAAAAGTTCATAGTTTAACATTTTACCCATCACATAGTGTCCAAATTCATGGACAGTGACCAACAAGAAATAAACGATAACAAAAAGGACGACCGTGACTATGATATCGACGAATGACCAAGTAAAACGGAAGACACCGGATAAAGTGTCACCCATTGTAAAGCCTAATACACCACCAATGATGGCAAAGAATAAATAAAATAAGACCCACCGTTTTTTACTCATCTGTTGTTCTCCTTAGTTATATTGATGTACTTTAGTCTCAGCTAACCACGCTTTCAAGCGCTCACTTTCACGCTTTCCTGCCATAAAGCCAGCATCGTGCAAATCATTCAAACGCTCCGGATCTTTTTCAGTTCGCTTGACTTGTTCATGCCCTTTCGGTCGAATGACAAATACTTTTCTTTCTTTTTCCAATTGATCAATGCGATCAAGCTGTTGGTTATAAACAATGTGACGGTTAATTAGCGCTTCAACAAGTTTGGGGTATTTGCGGTAAACAAATTTTGACGTATATTTTAAACGAAATGGTTTTTTTCGATACCCTTTTGGACGTGTTAGCACGATAACATGACGCTTATAGCCATCCGCAATCGCTTTATCAATCGGGATCGGATCAATAATCCCTCCGTCAAGCAATGTCATTCCATCAATTTCAATGGGAACGCCTACTAATGGCAAGCTACTTGAAGCCTTAACCGCTTCAATGATACGATCCGTTTGATTATGGTTGTTTTCAAAATAAACCGGTTGGCCCGTTTCACAGTCCGTCGTTGGGACGACGAATGTTTCTTTCGCTTGTCCGAATCGCTGAAAATCAAAAGGAACGAGTTCGTTAGCAATATCCTTAAAAAGAAACTCCATGTTAAACATTCCTTTGCCGTTTATCAAATGTTTGACATGCAAATATCTCGGATCATTGGCAAAGTTAACGTTTATGTAACGGCTTCTATCTGGTTGCCTAGAAAGGTAGCTTAACGCATTACATGCCCCAGCAGATACACCAATCACATATGGGAAAAATAAATCGTTCATCATCATTTGGTCAAGCACACCAGAGGTGTATACCCCGCGCATGCCTCCACCTTCGAGTACTAAACTAACATCATCCATCAAACTCCTCCTTAGAAATACTAGTCTTTACCAATTATAGCAAACTCGACAGCGTTTAACCAATAAGCACATTTTTTATTTTTACGCCATTATCATGGTTGCTTTTTATACATTCAAGCTATAAAGAATGCCATTAGAAAAGACACTTCCAATTGTCAGAAGTGTCTTTTCTAAAGTTTACACTACCCTCTATGACCTTATTGTCGTCCAGAACGTTACATCGCCCTTTACGGTTGCATGGCACCGAACAGGACAAGCCAAGCGAGAATTGACTTCGCGACGAGACTTAAAATAATGTAGACTCGCTCCCCGTAGAGGTAATCCTTCCACTTGCCCACTTTCTTATATTGCAAAATCATGTTAACTGGAAACGAATTAAACGCAATAAAGTAAGTAACTAGAATCGCCCAGACAAACCAAGGAACTTGATCAAAATTACCGGTTCCAAACATATAAATAAAAATTGCAATCCAAGGCGCAATGCCGGCAATTGATCCCCAAACAAATGGTCCCCATTGAACATTATCTTTTCCTCTATTGACATTGAGTTGCTCCATAACAAGACCAAATAAGTTCATCGTTGCATTTACAATGAAAATAAGTATTAAGGATGCAATATCGTAAATACCGAATAATGTAGCAATTAACACAATCATGATTGATGAACTAAGGGCGTACTCAAACCAACGAAACTTATTTATGCCTTTTTCCAAATCACGATTATATATCGCATTAGTCTTCTTAGGAATAGCAATGATTGCATGAGCTACGGCTGATATTAATAAAAACATACTTACCATTATCCCAAATGGAAGTTCAAATAGAACATCTGAGGTTACCTCGAGCGAAGCGGTTTCAGGGTTAAACATTAAATAAAATTGCGTGATTTCTGGGGTGAATTCTGAGATAGTCTGTATGACCGTTGTTGCAAGAAACAACATCACAAGCGCCTGGATTAAGTGAAAGCCACCCATAATTAAATTAAAACGACGGAGCTTGTTGTAGCGATTACTTTTCATAATTTTTCCCTCCTTATGTGAATGAATAGTTAGTAATTCCCTACCTCTCATCATATAAACATACATTAACGATTAATTGACAAGCGGTTAACTACTTGATTAATCATATCATTTTTTTCGTTCTCTTCCCGTTCATGAATCACTTCCATTGCACCGTATAAAGCCCAGCTAAGCATCGTTGCTTCGATTCGTACCACCTTTTCTGACTCGTTCTTCGCTCGAAGAACGTCAACAAACGCATCTGTCAATCTCGCCTTTATCGCTTGTTCAATTTGGTCATAAAAAGTCTGCTCATTCTCTGCACAACGATCTGACAAATAACTTTTGACGGAAAGCAGGGTATGTAATACATGTTTCAAAGCTCTTTGATCAACAGTTTCCATTGTCTCAAATGGTTTTAAGACATGCGTCATTAACTGATCTTCTAGTGCAAAAGTAAGTAAAGCGTCCTTATCTCTAAAGTGATAATAAAAGGTTGCACGATTAATTTGTGCCTTCTCTGCGATATCTTTCACACTCATCTTATCGATTGATTTCTCAGCTAATAAATCAAAAAAAGCTTGAATGATCATGCGACGCGTTCTTAAAATGCGGGGATCTAATTTATCGGGCATAGCAATGGTCTCCATTTCATAACACTGTATTTTTAAAAAAGTTAAAATTTCCAAGTCGTTTTATTTGTCTTGAATTAAAGATAATACTATACTATTCATTGTATCGCATAACGGCTTTTTTTAAAAACTTTATGCATAACAATATTTTATCTAAATGGAGGATTTAATTTTATGAATTTATTAGTTGTTAAAGCAAACAACCGCCCATCTACACAAGCTACATCACCAAAAATGTACGATGCATTCATCGAGGAAGTAAACAAAAACGACCAAGTGAACGTTACCGTCTATGATGTTTACGAAGAAAAAATGCCCTACTTAGGCCAAGAAATCTTTGATGCATACGTTAAATTAGAAGGCCACGAACAATTAACTGAAGCGGAAAATCACTTATTTACTGAACAATCAAAAGTTCGTGAATTATTTGAAGCAGCTGATGCCGTTGCCTTTGTTTTTCCGTTATGGAACTTAACAATCCCAGCCAAATTACAAACATTTGTTGATTATGTGTTCTCAGCTGGTTTCACATTTAAATATGATACTGAAGGTAACATGATTCAGCTTATGCCAGAAAAGAAAATCATTCTCCTAAACGCACGTGGTGGTGTATATTCAACACCAGAGATGCAACCAATGGAAATGGCTGTTAACTACATGCGCACGTCATTTGGTGGCGTTATGGGTATGGAAATCATTAATGAAGTTATTATTGAAGGACATAACCAAGATCCGTCTAAAGCAGAAGAAATTATTGCTGAGGGACTAGAAAAAGTAAGAGAAGCAGCTAGAAACTTAAAATAATATTTATAAAGATATTAAACAACCCACACATTGCTACCAATGTGTGGGTTGTTTGATATCTTCAGCCCCATTTTCAACAAAGACGTTCCATTAAACGAGATACTGCTTCCAATTACCCTCCGGCGTTGTGTATTGAATCACACTTTTACCGGTAGCTAAATCGACATCAAGAATCGCCTCAGACTTGGAATGTTTCCAAGCTAAAGAAATGGCATGATCTTCCGTTTCATTAACCGTAAATACACCGTCAAATGCCTCGTGTTCATTGCGAAACTCAATTAATTTCATCAGACGGCTTACAACCGGTTTCTTTAGTGCTGAATTAACGTCCTCAACCGTAAAATTCTCACGATTTATTTCACGTCCATCACCTGTTTCTTTCATCTTTTCTTCATTATTTTTACCAGCTAGTAAACCGACATAATACACTTGTGGAATACCAGGTGTAAAAAATTGAAGCGCGCGTGATGATAAATAGCGCTCATCATCTTCATTCAGTACTGAATAATAAGTACAACGAATTTGGTGAACATCAAAACCGTCTACATCTTTATGGTCGTCTGATTTAATCAAGCTTAAATTCGAACCGCGTGCAATCGTTTCATCAATGAGTGATCTTGCTTCTTTTGTATCAATTAATCCATCCAAATCTGGTTTAACGGGAATACCATCATGACAGTCCAGCATCGTAAATTGCCGTTCTGGTCTTACTTTAAGATATGCTTTAAGTGCTGTTGATTGTTTATTAATCATTGCTTCTAATATGCGGTAAGGTAAAATAAAATCATAAATCCAGAATCCATGTTCACTTAATTTAGTTTGAATGGAATGGTGGGCATGCACTTCAGGAAGTAATTCAATGTCCATCTCATCAGCCAGCGCTTTTATCCAATCTAAAAATTCATAGATATCCGGTTCTACAAAGAAACAGCTTGTGCCTAATTTTTTAATGATATAGCCAACCGCATCTAATCGAACAATACTCACATTATTGGCTTTGAAGTTTAAAAAGAATTCACGAAATAATGCTCTAACCTTTGTTGAATGTATATCAAGATCAATTTGTTCTGAGGGATCTGTTTTTCCAAAAGTCGTCCAAACACTTTCCATTTCACCACTTTCCTCAATTTCAAAAGTGGAGTAGGGCAATTCACGCCGTAAGAACATCTTATCAATATCTTCTTGATTCGGTTTTCCATCTGCCCAAATTTTATCCAAAGTTATAAAGTAATCCGCATACGCCGAATGACGACCTTTTCTCAGAAAATCTTGAAAATAAGGCGATTGCTTAGAAATATGATTAACCATTAAATCTAGTAGGACATCGCGTTGTTCACCGATGCGCCTTATATCATCCCAGTCTCCAAAGTTAGCGTCGATCTTCAAATAATCGATCGGAGCAAAACCGCGATCACCTGATGAAGGAAATGGCGGTAAAATATGCACGCCACCTTTAAATAGCGCATTGAGTTGATGATTTAATAGTTCATTTAATGTTTTTAAATCTCCACCTAACGAATCTGGGTAAGTAATCAGTTGTACTTTATTTTTTAATGTCATTTTTATCCTCCCTTACAATCGTTCTGTCATCATGGTTTGTAATAATGTATAGTGCGGTAAATCAGCAATTGCACCCATATGTGCGAGTTTAAAGGCGCTAGTTAATAAACCAAGTTCAATTGATTCATGAACGGTTTCATCTTGTGTAATACCGGTATAAAACCCCGACCAAAACGCGTCTCCCGCACCCGTTGTATCAACGACAGTTTTCGCTTTTGATTGATAATAATTTTTCTCTCCATTTTGAGAAATAACCGCGCCCTTCGCACCAATGGTCATCATTACGAAAGGACAGCCAAGCGCGTGAAATTTATCGATTTGATTTTCAACAGTGTCAGGTCCAAAGATACGTTCCGCATCATCTTCGGACGGCTTAATGACATCAACTCGACCAATCATATCTTTAATGATTGCGATACCGTCTTCATCATCTTGCCAAAGGCCCGGATGGTAATTTGGATCAAAACCGATTAATGCACCTGCGTCCCTTGCCTCTACAATCACTTCATAAACAAGACGACGAGCATCTCGATTGGACATCGGCCAAGAAGAAAAATGCACAATTTTGGTGTTTTGAATTGCAAGCTTTAATTGGTCAGTCATTAAAAACTGATGATCAGCTCCTCGATAAAAGGTCGGTACTGGTGTCCCTTTACTTTTATTTATCACCACCATACTGGTTGGTAAAGTTGCTCGCTGCATCAAGCTTGTGTCCAACTGTTGTTTTTTAAGATGATCAATGAGGAAGTCACCGAAGCGATCATTGCCAACAGCTGCACATAGCTGTGAGTGTCCACCCAACCGACTTACATTCATTGCTAAGTTAGCTGGAGAGCCACCATAATAAGCATGAAATTGATTATTTTTAGTTAAACCTTCATAACTGTCAGATATCATATCAATTAGTATTTCACCGATAGCTAGTACGTCAATCTTCTTATAGTTAAAATAAAACATATCTTTTGATTGCACATTTTCACCCCCTCCGATTATTCCTCATCATATATACACGTGCCTCAAACGGTTTGAACGTCCAAGGAATTGATTCTTCTTTACTCGGATAATTACTAAGGAGCAACTCTCTTTCTTCTGTTAGAATAGCCGGTTGTTGAATTTTAACAACCTCCTCGGTTAAGTTAACCATCACTACACTAATCGTATCTTCTAGCGTTCTTGAGTATACAAACATGTTTGGATGATTCTCTAAATATAACTGGTAACTGCCATAAGTAAAGACCTCTCGGCTCTTCTTTAGCTTAATCAGTTTTTTATAGAAGTTCAAAATGGAGTTTGAATCTTTCAACTGATCATTAACGTTAATCTCTTTATAATTTGGGTTAACATTTAACCAAGGGTGCACTTTTGAGAATCCTGCGTAAGTATCATCGCTCCATTGCATTGGTGTTCTTGAATTATCACGGCTTGTTAGCCATATTAATTCCATTAATTCAGACGCATCAACGCCTTCTTTGACTTTATTTTTATACATGTTTTTATCTGCGATATCATTGTAATCATCAATCGACGGGAATTTAACATTTGTCATTCCAATTTCTTGGCCTTGATAAATAAACGGTGTACCCTGCATTAAAAAGTAAACAGTAGCCAGTGCTGTTGCGCTCTCGTACCAATAGACTTTATCGTTTCCCCACACCGAAACTTTTCTAGGTTGGTCATGATTTTCAATAAAAAGTGCGTTCCATCCTTTATTTTCTAACGCTTTTTGCCATTTAGATAAAATTTTCTTAAATGCAACCAGGTCAAACTCTGCTTTATTTTTCGGATCCCACAATTCCATGTGTTCAAATTGAAACACCATATTGAATGCCCCATTTTCTTCACCAATCCATTGGTCCAGATCCTGTTCATCCTCGACTTTTACTCCGTTAGCCTCACCAACAGTCATGATATCGTAATTATCAAACGTTTCTTTTTTTAATTCTGATAGATAATCATGTATCCCAGTAACATTCATATGTCGTTCCAGAGAATATACATATTGTTTTTCGGAAGGATTCGGTAAATCGGTAAAATCGGTCTTGTGAATATGACTAATCGCATCTACCCTAAACCCATCAATACCTTTTTCAAGCCACCAATTAATCATGTCATACAATTCGCTTCTGACTTCTCTGTTTTTCCAATTTAAATCAGGTTGCTTTTTCGAAAAGATATGAAAGTAATATTGCTTACTTTCTTTATCATATTCCCAAATAGAACCCCCAAAGATACTTTCCCAATTGTTAGGCTCCTTGCCGTTCTTACCCTCTCTCCAAATGTACCAATCTCGTTTTTCACTATCTTTAGATGACTTAGACTCAATAAACCATGGATGTTCATCACTAGTATGGTTGATCACTAAATCTAAAATTAATTTCATCCCTCTAGCATGAACTTCCTCTAATAACTCATCAAATTCCTTCATTGAACCGAACTCTGGTAAAATAGCTTGATAATCACTAATATCATAGCCATTATCGTCATTAGGCGATTCATACATCGGCGATACCCATATCACGTCAATTCCTAAATCTTTTAGATAGTCTAATTTCGAAATTATTCCTTTAATGTCACCAACGCCATCACCATTTGTATCCTTGAAACTACGTGGATATATCTGATAAACGACGGCTTCTTTCCACCATTGCTTATTCAAATTCAATCTCCCCTTAATCAACATCTTTTAAAAATCATTTATATTCTAGACAATCAGAATTCGTGGCGCGTTTAACTGTTTTACTTAACTGCTCCATCTGAAACGCCTTCAATAATTTGCTTTTGCGCAAAGAAGTAACCCGCTACCACTGGAATAATTGCTAAAGTCAATCCTGCTAAAGCCAAGTGCCATTGTTTCGTATATTGTCCAAAGAAAAAGAACATTCTTAACGGAATAGTTGCTGTTTCTTGGCTCAATACTAAATTAGGTAGTAAAAAATCATTCCAAATCCAAATCGTATTCAAAATCGCAACGGTCACCGAAATTGGTTTAAGTAGCGGAAAAATAATTTTAATGAAAATTTGAAATCGGTTGGCACCATCAATTGTTGCTGCTTCATCTAGTGAAGCAGATATACCAGTCATAGCTCCGTGATAAAGGAATATTGATAGACTGCAACCAAAACCTAAATACATAAAAATCAATCCGACTGGATTCAACATATTTGCTTTACCAAACATAGAAACAAGCGGGATCATTACCGATTGAAAAGGAATCAACATTGCTGCTACAAATACAAGCAATAAGGTTGAGCTTAATCTACTTTTATTTCTTGAGAGTGCATATCCCGCCATTGAAGAAAAGAAAATAATTATTGATATGCTCACAACAGTAATAACTGTTGAGTAGAACAAAGAATTAAGAAAATTCAATTCTGTAAAAGCTTCTTTAAAATTCGCTAAATTGAATGATGATGGGAAGCCAATGACGTCTCTAAAAATATCTACTTTTGATTTAAATGCATTAGATATCATTAAATAAAACGGGACCACCCAAAGCAATGCCAGTATGATGCCGATTACTTCTAAAAAAAATCTTTTTTTAGTTTTTCTCATTATAAATCGACCTCTCTCTTTTTGTTGTAGTACACTTGCGAAAGAGCTATTACTGCAATAATAATAAAGAATATAACAGCTTTAGCTTGTCCATAAGCTAACTGATTTCTAGTATATGCTGTCCGAACGATATCCATTGCTACCATTTGAGTCGATCCAAATGGTCCACCTTCTGTAAGTGATAAATTCTGATCATATATCTTAAACGCATTTGAAAGCGTCAAAAACATACTTACTGTGAAAGCAGGTGCTACTAGAGGAAAAGTGATATGTCTGAAGCGTTGCAAACTTGACGCTCCATCAATATCGGCCGCTTCATTCAATTCATTAGGAATATTTTGAAGATATGCGATATAGATAATCATAATGTAGCCTGACATTTGCCAAATCGTTAAAATTACCAATCCCCAAAATCCAGTATTTGTAGTCGATAGCCACCCTTGAAGTGATGGAATCCCAAGTGACTGACCAATTTCTCCAAATACATTAATAAAAACAAACTGCCATATAAAACCTAATATTAATCCACCGATAAGGTTCGGCATAAAGAAAATAGTTCTCAAAAAATTGCTGGATTTTAATTTTTGTGTAACTAAAATAGCTAAACCTAGACCAATAATATTCAATAAAATAACAGCCACAATAGAAAATAAAGTCGTAAACTTTAATGCATCAATAAAGGTTTCATCCTTGAGGATATTTAGATAGTGCTCAAAACCAACAAATTTAGTAACGGTTAAACCGTTCCAATCAGTAAATGAATAATAGGTACCGATTATTAGTGGGATAAACACAACAATGGCTAGCGCTAAAAGTACAGGTGTTAAAAACAACCAAAATGATAGATCTTTATTCTTCATTTGTCTTCCCCCTCAATCAAGTAATAAATAGAAGAAAGCCAACAAAGCCAATAAAGCTATGTTAGCTTTCATCTTCAATTAGTTACGTCCTTCTTCCCATTTCTCGGTAGCATTTGTTAAAACATCTTCCCACTCTAATCCATCAGCAATATATTCTTGCATGAATTCACCTAATAAATCTCCCCAAGAATTGCTTGGGAACCCATTGAATACCCAACCAATTGTCTCACCAGCTTCAGAATATCTAAAAATTTCTTTGGAAATAGGGTCGTTAATCATGTCTGCACTGTATCCTTCATATGCTGGAATAAAGTTAAACTCTGACGTAACGGTTTCTTTACCTACCTCAGAGGTATTCATCCAATCTAAAAAGTCTTTAGCGGCTTGAACGGTTGCCTCGTCTTTATTTTTATTCACACCCCAATAATTTGGTACACCCACTGGTAACTTTCCTTCTAATCCTTCAACAGGAATAGGAAGAATACCAAGATTTTGAGCTAAGTCTGGATCCATCTGTTCAACAGAAGGATAAATCCAGTTCCCTTGTTGAATCACTGCAACTTGCCCTAGCGAGAAATATTGCTCTACTTGTTGTGAGTAATCAATATTTAACGTCGGTTGAACAGAATATTCCACCTGTAAATCAAGCATTCTTTTCAGCTCATCGCCACGCTCAAAAGTTACTGTGTCAGCATTATACGCCTCAAGAATATTATTATTAAACTCAGGTGCCAAGTAAGCATTAGCTAAGTGTGCACCAATAATCCAACGTTCTTTAGCACCTAGCGCATTTACTGCGACAATACCTAAATCATCTTTTTGACTATCAATTGTGCTAAACGCATTTTCTAAGTCTTCATAGGTCATAATTGATGAAGCATCAACGCCAGCATTCTCAAAAATTTCTTTATTATAGATATAACCATAACCTTCAAGGTTATAAGGTAATCCTAATACAGCATCACCATCTCTTACAGAATCTAGGGTTCCCTCAAAAGCAAGTTGAGCCGATTCAGTGTCTGATAAATCTGCTAAGTAATCTTTGAACTGTTCTGCTTCAGTTGGACCTGCAATACTGAAGATTTCTGGCTCATCGCCCGAAGAAAATCTAGTTTTTAGTGATCCAATATAATCCGAACCTCCACCAACAGCAACGAACTCAATATTTACGTTTGGATTTTCTTCTTCGTAAACTTCTACCATCGCTTCAAATTGATCTTTAATTTCTACTTTACCTTGAAAAACATTAATGGTAATTTGTTCTTCACCTGAAGTATCATCACCATTTGCATTACTTTCACTTGAACCATCGCCACCACAAGCAGCAAGAACTAAAACAGCTAACAACAATACAATAAGACCTTTTAAATGTTTACTCATTTTTTTACCCCCTATTTTTTGTAAGCGTTCACAAATCAATTTAAAAAAATACATTAACACCGCCAGCTTTATTTAAATAGCTGATCATCTCCTTCATTTTTTTGTATTTCTTTAATGATTTAATCTTAGCATCATCATAATTATATGTCAAACGTTTTCATAAATTTTTATTAAAAAAATACAACAAAAAAACCCTACAAATCAACGATTCAAAAATAAAAGTTAAAAAAACGCACTAGATAAACTTAATTAAATAGCTTTATAAAGTCTTATATATGAAAACCTTTAACATATGTTATACTAAAAGAAATATTAAAAAAAAAACGAGGAATGTCACATGGCTGGAATTAAAGATGTCGCAAAAAAAGCTGGTGTATCGGTAACAACCGTTTCACGGGTGATGAATAACCGTGGATACATTGGTGAAGAAACTCGTAAAAAGGTAGAAGAGGCTATAAAAGCGCTGGATTATTCACCAAACCAAATCGCTCGATCATTACTTTCTAATCAATCACATCTAATTGGTTTAATCGTACCCGAGATTAGACACCCCTTCTTTAGCGAAATGATGCACTGGGTAGAGTACTATGCAAGTTTGAAAAATTATAAAATAATCATTTGTAACTCTGTTAATGATAAAGAGAAAGAACAAGGGTATCTACAAATGTTAAAAGAGCACAGAGCTGACGGAGTGATTATGTGCAGCCATACTTTAGATACTGAAGTTTATCAAAATCTTACCATCCCTATTGTCTCTTTTGATCGCATCATCTCTACTAAAATACCTTATGTCGCTAGTGATAATTATCATGGCGGGGAGATTGCCACACATCACCTTATCGAACAAGGCTGTAAGAAGTTATTACATATTTCCGGTCCACTTGACTTTGAGATGCTATCCAATCGGCGCTTTGACGCATTTCAAATGACCGCAAACCGCCATGATATCGAATGGAAAGTTATCGAGGGGGCAAATGTAGATGCGACATTTGAAGAAAATTATCGCTTTATTGAAGAAGAGGTCGGCACCTTACTTTCAGAATTTGATGGCGTCTTTTGTAGTAATGACTTGATGGCTTACGCTTTAGCTATTTATGCATCAAGAAATAACATCCCTGTGCCTGATCATTTGAAAATTATTGGTTATGATTACCATAGTTTTACACGTATGCTTCAAACACCTAAACTCACAACGATTAGGCAACCCATTGAGCTTCTCGCAAAACAGTTAGTGCGATCTCTAATAAAACGCATTGAAAATAACGAAAAAAATATAGATGAACGAACAATTTTTGATATTGAGCTTATCCAAGGAGAGACCACATAAAAAAACCTATTCTTTAAATAGATTCTGGTCAATCTTTATTATTAATGCATGAAGAACTAGTTTTTTGATCTTTTTTATAAACGATGCGATTACGAAAAACATAGCAATACGAATTCACCATTTATTTCCAATCAAAACTAATTCAACATTTATAGAGAAATTGATTCTGATTACCAAATTTAATGGAGGGTGTATGAAAACATTTTTCCGAAAAACAATTGTAATAATTGTAATACTCATTATTATAGAACTCTTACAATATAGCATTACTAATAACTCAACTATTAAAAAGGTTAGTGATTTTTTCGAAGAAAGATCTGATATTCAATATCAGGTACAAGTGCGTGGTATTATTGATGAAATGACATATAAAAAACACATAGAGGGTTCTACGGAAGGCTATATATATACCAATATTGAAGACACTAAAAAAATTGAGAAAGAAATAATTGACGCTGTATCACAAATGGATAGGGTAGCCTCTGACATATCACTTGAAAATAATAAACATTCATTTGAACTAATCTTATATGACTCTGTACAAGACTTTAAGATGCAAACCAAAGGGATTATACCTGAAAATCATAGAGGATTAGCTGTCTATGATGGATTGGTTATTCATATGCCTGCAGAAAATATAACGCAAGATGTATTTTCTCATGAATATTTACACTTTAAAACCCATTCTTTTTCTAAAGAAAACAATCTAGAATTTTATAATTATCCAGTATGGTTTATCGAAGGTATAGCAAAGTTAAGTGAAAACTATTTTGGCATTGAAACTTCTCCTATTTTTTTAGAGAAAGTACATGCATTCAATAAAATGGATAATAAAATGAAATACGGAACATCTTATTTACAAAGTCATATCGGAATACTTAAAATTATTGAATTAAGTGGCTATGATTCAATTAAAAATATAATGTTAGAGACACGCGAAAAAGATTTCTATACAGCGTTTAAGGATGAAGTTGGAATTTCAATAGAAGAGTTAGAAAAAATGCTAACAATACAAAGCAAGATAAACCCGATTGAAAGTGGCAAAGATGCCAATGTTAGATTGAAAGAACTAGAGACCTACACAAAAACTTATCCAAATGATAGTAAGTCTTTACAATTATTAGCTTATTATTATTGGAAAGCAGGATATTATCAGCGTTCTGAAGAAACTTACAATAAATCACTAAAAATAGACCCTAACAACATTATTACCTTGAATCAATTAGCAATGATGTATGAAGATACATCAAAAAATGAAGAAGCAGTTAAAGTGAGGAAGGAAATTCATTCACTAAAAAAAAAATAAGGTCATTTACTTTTTATACAGCTTTAGAAACAGCTTACTAAAAAGAGATATTAATGATACGTTAAAATTCCCTGTTTATTTCAACATCATTCAAATTCAACTTTAGGTGCATTATTCAATAAATCACCATATAGTGTTTGGGTATTAAGAAACTGTTCTCAATCCATAATAAATGGCGAACATACAAATATGGATGTTAACTTTTTTCTATGATCTACATAAGTACTGTGCATAAAGTATTGTCATCCAATACACCATTTTGTTTCTTGTTGACTGCTTGATGCAAGAAGTAAGTTAAAAGGCAAGCTCTCTTAGTAATGAGAAAGCTTGCCTTTTCGTCTGTGGAAATCATTTTATTCTTCTGCAGTTTTCTTACTTAAGAACCATTTCTGACCGAAATAAGTCACAACTAATGCTAAAACAGATACGATTACAATTAAATAGTCTGTTTGGAGTTTCACCCAAACGAATGATGCGAGAATAATCGCATCCAAGATAAAGGCTCCCCATACAATCAGCGGATTAGCTTCTACCTTACCTTTTAATTTATAGGCTAAACCATAGTGAATTACCATATCCATAATGAGATAGAGTATTACCCCCATTGAAGCAATCCGACTTAAATCAAAGAATACCGTTAAGACCATTGCAATTACAACCGTATAGACGAGCGTGTGCTTTTGGATACCACCTGGCATACCAAAATGACTGTGCGGGATTAAGTTCATATTTGTTAACATTGCCAGCATTCGAGAAACCGCGAAAATACTAGCAATAATTCCTGAAATCGTTGCAATAATTGCGATCACAACGGTGAGCCAAACACCTGCATCACCAAGCGCTGGCGCCGCCGCTTCAGCTAGGGCATAGTCTTTGTGTTGAATGATCTGGTCGATTGCTAAGTTACTTGATACGGCCCAAGCGACAACCATGTAAACGGCTAAACTAATGATAATAGAAAAAAAGATGGCACGTCCGATATTTTTCTTCGGTTTTTCAATTTCTTCCCCTTGATTGGTTATGGTCGTAAATCCTTTAAAGGCAAGCACAGTCAACGAAATTGCCGCAATCATACTAACGATCGTCGGCTCATTCGCTGCCACTTCAGATGTCGCTGGTTCAAATGAAAAATCAAC
The DNA here is from genome assembly GCF_003201605.1 of Streptohalobacillus salinus. Taxonomy (GTDB): domain Bacteria; phylum Bacillota; class Bacilli; order Bacillales; family Amphibacillaceae; genus Streptohalobacillus; species Streptohalobacillus salinus. Next base: position 20,964 of record NZ_QJJR01000006.1, read on the forward strand.
AACTATCAGTGCCGCACCTGCGAAGATCAGTAATCCAATGATTTTCAACAACGAAACAATTGAAGTAAATGATTGAATAAAGGCATTACCAGAAATATTTACTAAAAAGGCAAAGATCAGTAAACCTACTCCTAAAATTGGCACCCAGTAGTCTGCAACAGAATCATCAAATAATTGCAGCGTATAGGTACCAAATGTTCTAGCTACCAAACTTTGATTGATGACCATTGAAAAAGCCATTAGTAAAGCTGCAAATGAGGCAATGGTGCCTTTACCATATTCTTTGACCAAGTACATACCAATGCCACCTGCTGAAGGATAGGCCTGTGATAATTTATGGTACGAATAGGCACTAAATCCAGTTACGATCCCACCTGCTAAAAAGATAAACGGAAAGATTTGCCCTGATAACTCAGCTACTTGACCAAGTAACGCAAAGATACCCGCGCTAATCATGACTCCCGTTCCTAAACCAATCGCACCGATTAATTTAATACTATTCTTTTTATATTCACTCATAGTGCTCCCCCCTTAATTTATTCAATATTTCACTCATATAACTCCCTTGCTTCACATAAACAGTACCCTTATTTCAAAAGGTTCAATCATCATTTTGTCGAAAGTTACTTACACCTATCAATAAAGTCGGAATAATCCATTTGTCTACCCATTAAAAAAAGCAACTAATCCCTATGGGACAAGTTACTTTCGTTAGCTTATTGGTTAGTTATTTGTTTGTTTCTGTTCTTTTACGGTTAGGTTCCACTTACCAAAAGAAAATTTAATCAGAAACAAAATACCAAGGGCAACGACACCAATTAACATGTCGAACGTTGCCGTCGAATAGATCAACATCTTTCTCGCAATCGCATAAATCATCACATCAATCACGTTCCTTGGATCATGTTTAATTAGCATAAGCCCTAGTTCCAAACCAATAATCAACATCAATAAGTAGGAGAGTAAGCTTTGAAAATAATCATAGTCCAATAATTTATCTAATGTGCTTGATTGCAGTGTATCAATGATCAATGCGCCAGCACCACCGATTACAGCTAAGATAATCAGCGCAGCTAAAAAGATTTCAATCATCATAATGACTGAGGAGACCCTGTCTGTTAGTTTATTCACTTTTATCCGTTTGTTTGAAAAACGCTCCATATCGCTTTGCCTCCCTTACCTTCGAGAATTCTAATTTTACTACCATTTAATGACGACGTTAAACCGATGGCCACAGCGGGGACAAACCACTTGATTCGTTCCTATCTTGCGATCCAACCGCAAGACCACTGCACAATTCGAACACTTACGGTATCGTTTCGTCGGAAGGTCTTTCATGCGTTGCGTCAGTTTTTTAAAGAATCTTTTGACTTTGTTCACTAGATATAAATACTGTCGATTTTCTTGTTGGCGCTTTTGAATATTTTTTGAAAATATTCGAAAGACCGCTACGATAATTAATAATGTCATTAGCGCTGACATAATGTTCGGATAAAGATACCGACTTAAAAACAAGACGATAAAGTAAGCAATTAAGGTAGCCACATACAATTGATCCGTTCCGTTTCTACCCCGCATAAATGCAATTATTTTTTCCTTCATTTTGATTTCCCTCTCTTTTAAAACGAATGATTGCGTAAGCCTATCATAGCAAATTCTTTACTTTATCACCTAACAAAACCACTTTTGAAACGTTTGATTCCTGTGGATTAAGGGTAAGTCTTAAAATGTTAACAAAAAACTTATCGAAAGCGAGGTTATCAGTATGATTCGTTTCGAACATGTAAAAAAGACATTTCCTGATGGCACCGAAGCCATTAAAGATATTAATTTCGAAGTGAAAGCAGGCGAATTTTTTGTTTTAATCGGACCAAGTGGTTGCGGAAAAACAACAACTCTAAAAACAATTAATCGGTTGATTCCTATTTCTGATGGGACGATTTTCATTCAAAATAAGCGCATCAGCGATTATGATATTAACAGTTTAAGGTGGAATATTGGTTACGTCTTGCAACAAATCGCTCTGTTTCCTCATATGACTATTGAAGAAAATATTGCAATTGTACCAGAATTGAAGAGATGGTCAGAAACAGATATTAAAAAGCGTGTCACTGAACTTTTAGAAATGGTGGGACTTGATCCGGATACATATCGTCACAAATACCCACGTTCACTCTCAGGAGGCGAACAGCAACGTGTCGGTGTTGTTCGTGCCTTAGCTGCCGATCCTGACATTATTTTAATGGATGAACCGTTTAGCGCACTGGACCCGATTACTCGCGAGAAATTACAAGAGGATATCATTAAGCTACAGCATGACATCAAAAAAACGATTGTATTTGTCACGCATGACATTAAAGAAGCTGTTAAATTAGCTGACCGAATTTGTTTGATCCAAGATGGTAAAGTTGTTCAAATCGGTACACCAGAGGCGCTTATTCACGAACCGGCGAATGAATTCGTAAAAACGTTTACAAAAAGCGTCAAGCAACACGACCTTTCACTTGAACAATTACTTGAAAAGGATGCTCCAGTCGTTGACACTCAGTTAGCAATTAACGCACCAATCTATCGCTTCATCAAACTGTTCGCAACAGAACAGACCCTTACAGTAACCAAAAATGATGAACCGCTTGGAAACTTATCCCGCGATGTATTCATGAATCACTTCGCTACGCATATTGAAGAAGGGAGTGCGTAAAACATGAATGAATTTTTTAACACCTTTCAAAATAGACAAGATCAACTCGCAACGGCATTACTCGAACATATTCAACTTTCATTTATTGCACTTTTTTTCGCCGTTATTATTTCAATCCCACTCGGGATCTTCTTAACCCGCAGGAAGCGTATTGCTGAGAGCATCATCGGTGTAACAGCCGTTTTACAAACCATCCCGTCACTTGCGTTACTCGGTCTCTTTATCCCTTTGTTTGGGATCGGTAAAGTACCCGCCGTGATTGCGTTGGTTATTTACGCACTATTACCTATTTTGCGAAACACCTACACCGGAATCAACGAAGTTGATGACGCATTAGTTGAAGCTTCAACAGCCATGGGGATGAATACGATGAAACGCCTTGTGAAAGTCGAGCTTCCCTTAGCAATGCCCGTCATCATGGCCGGCATTCGTACCTCAATGGTGTTAATCGTCGGAACAGCAACACTAGCTGCCTTAATTGGGGCTGGCGGTCTAGGAGATATTATTTTACTTGGTATCGACCGCAACAATACTAATTTAATCTTTATTGGTGCCATTCCAGCAGCACTGCTAGCCATTCTTTTCGACTTTATTTTACGCCGTTTAGAAAAAGCGAATTACAAAACATCGATTATTACGATTGTAGTCATCATGATTCTCTCACTCGGGATTACCTTAGTGCCTCAGTGGTTAGCCAACGATGAAGAAACAATTGTGATTGGTGGTAAACTAAATGCTGAACCCGAGATACTTGTAAATATGTACAAAGCGTTAATCGAACAAGATAGTGACCTTAACGTCCGCATTCGCCCAGGTTTAGGTGGAACATCGTTTGTTTTTAGCGCATTAGAAAATGATGAGATTGATCTCTACCCTGAATTCACAGGCACCGTGCTCGGTGAGCTAATTAGAGAACAAGCCGTTAGTAGCAATGCAGAAGAGGTTTATCAACAAGCCAAAACGGGCATTAAAGAACAGTACGATATGGTCTTACTTGAGCCGATGGCTTATAACAATACCTACGCCCTAGCTGTACCGGAAGCTTTTGCGGAAGAACATAATTTAGAATCCATTTCTGATTTGCATTCCGTTGTTGATTTGATCAATGCCGGTTTCACTTTAGAATTTTCCGATCGTGAAGATGGTTATCTGGGTATTCAAGATGTTTATGATTTGAGCTTTGACTCCGTCCAAACGATGGAACCCAGTCTACGTTACAATGCGATTGAGGGAGGCGATATTAACCTTATCGATGCTTACTCAACCGATAGTAATCTCGACCGCTATGATCTACGTGTCTTAGAAGATGATCGCGAGTTATTCCCACCTTACCAAGGTGCGCCACTTCTAAAACAAAAAACGCTTGATCAATATCCCGAATTAGAAGAGATTTTAAATCAACTGGGCGGGATTGTTTCTGAAGATGAAATTCGTGCCCTTAACTACGAGGTCAATGTAAATGGTGAAGATGCCGGTGAAATTGCTCGAGAATTTTTACGACAAAAAGAATTGCTTAATCAATAGCTGATCACTAAGTCAGCCACACGAACCCTTGCGGATCATGTGGCTGACTTATTTTTGTTATTAACAGGACAATCACTGTACTTAGTTATTAATTAATCAATAACTATCTTAGCCAGAATCGACTTGCTATAATGAAAGAAAAATGATGAGGAGTGAGAAAAATGCACCACTACTTATTTGTACATTTCAAAGAAAAAACAACACCGGACGGCGAGCAAGTTTACTTCGGACTGAGTAAAGATGGCTTCAATTGGGAACCTGTTCATGACGGTCAACCCATTCTTTGGAGCTATCATGGCGATAAAGGGGTGCGTGACTTTACCATCACACGCACAAGAAAGAATACGTTTGTCATTCTAGCCACTGACTTATCACTTAGTTATGGGCTGCGCAATCAGTATCAAAATGACTGGTCAAATATCGTGAAGAACGGCAGCCATATGTTTGCCAAATGGGAATCCGATGATTTAATTCATTGGTCAAAGCAAGCAATGATTACTCTTGGTGATGATACATTCGGATGCATGTGGGCACCTGATATTATTTATGATAGCATCGCCGATAATTACCTGGTCCACTGGTCCTCCCCCCGTCGACATGATAATTTTGAAAAAATGGCCATTTACTACGCTAGAACAAAAGATTTTAAACAGTTTACTGAGCCGAAATTATTATATGAAAAAAGTGACAGCACGGTCATCGATTCAGCCATGTACCAAATCGATGATGTTTTTTATTTATTTGTTAAAAGCTTCAATAATCCCGAAGGGGTCATCTTACTAAAAAGTGCAAACATTACAGGCCCATTTAAACGCGTTGAACGGTTTGATCAAACCATTCAAACGCTACCTTCACCCTTATTTGAAGCACCCACAGGATTTCTTACGAACGACGGCGCTTTTGCCTTATTTCTTGATTATTACGGGGTCAAAGGTAAAGGCCAAGGGTATGTCCCATTTATCAGCGAAGATATCCATCAAGGACGGTTTAAAAAAGCAACCCAGTCGTTCACCTTCCCCTACGGATTTAAACATGGGACCGTTTTATCAATTTCCGCCGATGAATATCATCGGTTAAAAACACACCAATTTGAAGAATAACAGCAATAAGGATAGGCATTCCACCCCTCAGATGATACAATACCAGTATCCGCTAAAGAGATATGAGGTGAACGAACATGAAACAGGGGCGTCGCAGTTATTATTTCTTAATTATTTTTGCACTCGTTAATCTGTTCGGAACGTTAGGGTACACACTATTACTTGATATTAACGTGTTAGATGCTATGTATATGACTGTCATAACCGTTTCCACCGTTGGTTTTGGTGAAGTTGCACCACTTACCCCGTTAGCTAAAGGGTTTACCATTATTCTGATTTTTATTAGTTTAGGGTTCATTGGTTATGCTGGTACGCAACTTGTTAATTTCTTTTTCGAAGGTGAAATTAGAAACATTTGGAGGGATCGCAAATTGAAAGACAAACTTGATCATTTAAAAGACCATGTTATCGTTTGTGGCGCTGGTGAAACAGGTAGACATGTCATCGACTCTCTTCACCAAGAAAATGTTTCCTTTGTTGTCATTGAACAAAATGAAGAAAAGGTTGAATTTGTGAAAGAAGATAAAGTCATTGCATTTGTTGGGGATGCCACAACTGATGAAGCATTGGAACGCGCAGGAATCCGCCGCGCAAAGGGATTGGTTGCTGCACTTTCCACCGACGCTAATAACTTATATACCGTGCTAACCGCCCGGGAAATCAATCCGAATTTAACAATTGTTGCGCGTGCAATTAATCATAACTCTCACGACAAATTGATTCGTGCTGGTGCGAATAAAACCGTCTCTCCCAATGAAATTGGTGGTCACCGCATGGCCTCAATGTTATTAAAACCCTCTGTGATTGCTTTTCTTGATACCATTACACACTCAGGGAAAATTGACTTAAACTTAAATCAAGTAGTTATTAAGGATGGCTCTCACTTAAGTAATAAAACCTTACAAGAAGCGCATATCCCCGAAAAGACCGATTTAATCATTATTGCGATAAAGGAAGAGGGCGAAGATGACATTATCTTTAACCCGAAGAAAGATTATCCACTCAGACCAAATCAAACGTTGATTGTACTGGGTGAAGATGAGGATCTTGATAAACTTAAACACCTTGCAGAAGATAAATAAAACAGCGATGCGTCCAAGTATGAGTAGTTCCGATACTGTGGAGAAAACGAAAAAAACAGTGTAATTATCACACTAAAAATCACTATAATTAACACCTAAAATAACAGTATAAATAGCAACCAAAAACGCTTGGACATTAAAATGTCCAAGCGTTTGTTTTTTATATTGTCTTGTTCAACTAAAGCTCCCTATAGTTCAACAAGGGCTAAATGAATTAGTGTTTAGTTTTTCTGAAATATTTATATAAACTTAATAATCCCACAACTATTAAAACTGTCATAGCAATGGCGAAATAAACCGATTTAAAAGTTTGGCTAAGTGAATCCATACTACTTACCATTGCAGAACCTAAAACAAAAAATAATACTAAAACCAGCAATATTCTATTTTTCATATTTTTTATCACTCCCATAAAAATAAGTATTTTCTTCTTCAACATAACTGCCAGTTAGTTGAACAAACTCATTCAGTTCTTATATATTCATTTTAACATAAATTTTCCATTTCCCTTCAAAAAATGGCTAAATTAGTTTAGAAAGTTATCTTAGGTATATTATATCTTCTAAGTTAAACTGTTTATCTGTAATACCTATCCTTTGTGCGGGCGTTAACTTCTTGCCGTTAGGGGTTTTATACGAAAGACAGAAATTATAGCATGTCCTTAAAATCGTTAAAACATATTGGGCGTATTTCGGATTAAAATTGGCATAAATATAGCTTTTACCATCGCCACTTGCTGTCATTAAGGGTCTTTCTAGGATGGATAGATTCCGACGAATTTGCTGCATAAAACTGTTGGTGGAATTATCCGTTACATTCATTACCATCTTAGCGATATCTTTCGGCTCTAAAGCCGATAAATCCGTTGTGCAATCTACTTGATGGATTCCTTTATCCCTAGAAGCTAATGGGTAGTCTATCGGGTTTTTAGCCCAATCTTTATAAGTATGTGTAGTCGTTTTTACTTCCTTATGGAATTGCTGTGTTTCAAAAACTTCCTTTAGCACAAAATAAGCCAACTTATACAAATTCTGCGTTTCATATCCTATGTGATGACCCCAATCCAACAAATCGTACTTCGCACTCTTATACTCGTTTTCACATTGTTTTTTTGACTTACTTTTATCCGCGATATCCAAGAAATGATGTGCATCAGCTAACTTAATTTCCTTTGAGAAAACTCTAAAAAATGCTGAAATAATGGATGAACCATTATCACTTATCATTCTCCACTCATCAGCCTGTATCATTTGTTTAATCAACCAAAAGTGAGCCATCGTTGTGTAAGTTGGGTTAACGTGCAAACCATCCACATATTGCATTCTTTTCTTGAATGTGTTTAGTTCAGCTTTGTACTAACTTTGCGTTTGATTATCATTCGGCGATGGTTCTTGAGGGTAATAAGAAAAGTCTAAACGATTGTTTTTCTTACTGAAATCATTAAGGTGATCTTCCTTATAAAGAGCTGTATCTAGTTTCAAATCCTCAACAGTCATTTCCCAATCGTATGCGACATCGGCTCTAAATACATATCTTGAAAGTGCATCTGCTGACACTACAACGTAAGTTTGAACTGGGTTATCTTCCAAGCCAGCATACTTCTTTACCCCCTGCCCCTTTTTACGGACGTTGTTTAAGTTGTAGTACAATTTATCTGTATTTATATATACTTCTTTAAATGATTTTTCAGAAAACGCTTTTGTTTCGAACTTTTCTAGAAACTCTAAACAGCATCGGTACAACCATTCTAATTTATTGTAGTAAGTGCTCACACCGATATCTAAACTATCACAAGTTCTACTAATAGCATTTTTGTTTACTAGAAGCTTTGCGAACAAGGGCAAAATATCATTTCTTTTCTGATTATAAGTTGTTGATTGTCGTTTGTTCGGTATAGCGCTTGTCTTTTTCTTACAAACTTTACATTGCCATCGCTGAGCGTTATTCATAGTCATCCCTCTGTTTGGATGAACAGGGTCAGGACTACATACGATCCCTTTTCTACTTCCAGTACCATTCAACTTATATCTGGATGGTCTCCCTTTGACGGTTTCAAATTTTACTTGGTCTTGTCCACATCACTTACAAAAAGGATTTATGCAAAAATTGTATTGAATTTACTGGCAAAAACAGCATATGGTTATAACGATAGGCAAATTTTTTATCAGAAAGCAAGACATACTTTTTTTCTATCTTTGATTTCTTCGTCACTGATAGGGTTATGAACAATGACGATACCATCTTCCTTTTTTACTAGCCTCTGTATTTTAGCTAAGTTTTTGTTCCTCCATTTTCTCTTCTAAACCCATCTTACTAACCATCCCCTTATTGTTTTTTGCACTATTAACCCATTGGATAAACCCCTCATCGTCTAAAAGTTTTTCAAGGTACAATTCAACTACTTCACTTTCCGTGTACTCACAGTATTCAGCATAGTTCTTAATGATTTCTCGGACTTTTTCAGATATTAACCAATCAACTTTTTCTGCCTTCTTATTCTTTGGTTTAATAAACTCCATTACCAAATTCAACCTTTCTAAATTAACAACCCAAATAACAACCGAATTAGAACCCTAATTAACATAGCAAAAAAAACGATTGACAATAGCTATTGTCAATCTGTTATTTAGTATGATATTTCTATTGTGATTTTATACATTAATTATACATAAACGTTAATATAACGGTAATTAAAAGAGCCCAAATCACATAGTGATTCGGGCTTCTATTTGGTATGTTATTTTTTATTTTCTCCACCGAAACGGAACTACTTAGTCCAAGCACCGCTGTTTTTTCGTTTGTTACATGCATGATTGATTTGTTTATAGCGCTTGAAAAGTCACCGCTGTAATACTCACACCCGGTTTAACATCGGCAAAGGTCATTTGGTAATAGCCTTTTGCTAGTGAAACTTTCGGTAGTTTTTGTTCGATGCTTGCATCAGTTGAACCATTCGCTTGTACCGTTGCTACATTCACATCATTCAAGAGAATTGCCGTTGCCACTTGGGATAAATCCTCTCCTTGTGACACATATTCTGCATATAAGCGATACGTTGCCGTCTTCTTAATTTCAATGGTCACTGAGGCGTGTGATTGAATCACCACTCGCCCATGTTCCGGCAGTGGCGTTACTTCCTGCTCGATTGCTGATGTCTCTGGGATAAACCCAACATGGTCACGAAAAACTTGTTTGCGATTAAAGACTGGTGCTTCCATCAAGAACGACAAGATGTTCTGCACAGACCGTTGAAGTTCTGCACGCGTCAGCGTCCCTGTTTTTAGTCCTTTGAGCGTCTGATCATTGCTTTGATTGGTTTCAGCGCCGTAATTATTGACGACCATATACAAATCATTTTGTGCACGAAGCATATGGTCTGTGTAACTAGCCGCTGCTGGACCACCGAAAACAGGATCGTTCATAACTGCCCACCAATCCGTCATAACAATGCCGCGATATCCCCACTCTTTACGTAAAATCGTTGTATTCAAATCATAGTTTGAGGCAGACCAATGGCCATTGATTGGGTTATAAGCGGTCATGATTCCCTTTACTTGTCCATTTTTTACGGCCATTTCAAATCCCTTTAAATAAATCTGTCTTAATGCACGTTCAGAAACAACCGCATCAACCTTATTGCGCGAGGCTTCTTGTGAGTTACAAGCAAAATGCTTCACTGTTGCATGTGCACCACTTGCCATAATGCCTTTAATATTACTTACCGCCATCACCCCTGTTAAAAGCGGATCTTCTGAGAAATACTCAAAATTGCGGCCGTTAAGCGGGTGACGATGAATATTTATCCCCGGTCCCAGTAACATATCAATCTCATTTTGACGTAGCTCTTTTCCTTCAAATCTGTATAACGCTTCGACAAGTTCCGGGTTAAAAGTTGCCGCAAGTAATGTACCAATTGGTACTTGTGTCGCTTTATGTCCGCTGTCCATTCGAATACCTGACGGTCCGTCCGCACAACTCGCTACTGGAATCCCTAAGGAGACGAGACGATCACTCAACCCGCCAAAAGCCGATGCTGTTCCAGGCGTAACAAGTGGACTCACCATCCCTTCACCACGAACAAGGATGGCCAGTTCTTCATCTGTTAGTTGGCCAGTAAAGGTCGCTAAACTCACTTCACCTGCCGCTACTTGTTTTAAGGTATAGCACTGATTTTCTACCTTTTGAATTTCAGCTGGTATACGGGCTGTAATCCGGGATTGGAGATCTACCATTCGGGTCGGGACATCCTCATAAGCGATGCGATACTCGCCATTTGCCTGACGTTCGCCAGGCTTGATGCGCTTAAATGCTTTTACTGGAGCTAACGCTTCTTCTTGCTCAGCAACAAGGCGCGTTGTCTTTAGGGTGAAAGGTTCCCCCTCAACCTCCAGCTCGTACAGTTCACGCACACTCCTACCCAAATAAAATAAGTACCGACCTGCTTCAAGAACATAGGACGATTTATAACCCGTTACACCACTGTCATCGTATGTTGCTAAAGCAGCCAGTGAAACATCGAAGCTAACCGTTGTTTCTGCACCTACTTCAAGTAATTCAGTCTTTTTAAAGCCAATTAACTCCCGCGCTGGTTGACCTAATTGTCCTTGGGGTAAACTTACATAGGCCTGTACAGTTTCTTTCCCTGGGTAACTCCCCGTGTTAGTAACCGTCACTGAAAAGCTAAGGCGGTCTTCATTTGTATCATAACGCAATAATTCGTCACGCCATTCAAACGTCGTGTAAGAAAGTCCGTACCCAAATGGATATTGGACCGCTTGCTTGTTAAAGGTTTCGAAATAACGGTAACCTACATAAATGTCTTCTTGATAAATGTTTTCGGCCTTGCCACCATAGTTAGCGTTTGAAGGATAGTCTTCAAGTCGATGAGCAATCGTATCTGGCAATTTCCCGCTCGGTGTTACTTTCCCTACTAAAACATCACTACACGCACGCCCACCTTCCATGCCGCCATGCCAACTATACAATAATCCTGATACCTTAAACCGCATCATCCAACTGGTATCAATAATATTAGACGTGTTGAGTACAACGATCACGTGCCTGAAGCTCTCACTTACTTGTTTGATCAAACCTTCTTCTCTTTCTGTTAAGTAATAGCTCCCTCGTTCAGCTAAATTATCTTGATCTTCACCAGCAGTGCGGCCAATGACAACGATTGCTTTATCGTTGCGTTTACTTGCTAAATCGATTACTTCCTTATCTACCGGCATTTCTTGTTGGAACCAAGGTTCTGCAGCCCAACCTCCGCCCCCATTATCAAACGGGTGGGCTTTAAGCCAATCCATATACAAGTGATCAACTGTCTCGTCGATCATGAGCATTTGTGTTTCCTTTAAACTATCTTTGAGGTTTGTCGTGTAACTCACATTGACACTTCCTCCTGAACCGGTCCCACTCCGGTAATAATCATATTGAATCCGGCCAAAGATAGCGACTTTTTCACCCTTCTTAAGCGGTAAAACTTGTTGCTCATTTTTTAATAAGACAGCACCTTCAGCTGCAACTTCCCGTGAAAATGCTGCAAATCCTTCTATTGGTACTCCAATTTTGTCCTGCATCTTTCATCCTCCCTACGGTTACATCACTACCTTCACCTTATCAGAAAGCGCTTACGATAACCACCCTACAAATCCGTGACAAAACCCAGTAAAAATCAGTGGAGACACGCCCTGCACATATTAATCCAATGCAAAAAGGCCACTCACTGGTTAGCCTTCCAGCGAGTAACCTTTATTCTTTTGCTAGATTCACTAGTCTTTTAACTGTTTATTTTTGCATGTTGCTTGATAAAATTTATTTCCACCAGAAAGATTTGATACGTTCGTAAACCCGTGATTAAGTAAAATATTTTGGACCGCATTTCCCGTTGTCCCAGAATTACAGTACGTTACTGTCGGTAAATGCTTATCAAGGTCTTTAATTTTATCGCGAATCAAGGCATGAGGTATGTTAATTGCACCATCAACACAAGCTTTATAAAACTGTTCTTCTGCTCGTGTATCAATGATTTGCATTGGGCGCTCGTCTTTTTGGTCTTCGAGCAGTGACTGCGCTGTTTTCACTGGACGGCCCTTATTAATTGCGTTATCCAAAATCATCCCACTATAGTGAACAGGATCTTTCGTCGTTGAAAACGGAGGTGCATAAGCCAAATCAAGATGGAAGAGCTCATCTACAGTAGCACCATACGTAATTAAGGTTGCAAAGATATCAATCCGTTTGTCCACACCCTCGCGTCCAACAATCTGAACACCGAGAAGTTTTCCTGACGTTTGATCAGCAATTGATTTAATACACATTTCCGTACCACCAAAGTAAGCTGGCTTATCTGGTTTAATGTTGTGCGAAATCACCACATCATACCCTTCTCTCCGAGCTTCTCGTTCATTTAAACCGGTGTTTGCAATCGTCAAATCAAATAATTTATAGATGCTCGTTCCAATAATTCCTTTAAAGCGTAAACTTCCACCAGTTAAAGCATCACCTGCAATTCGACCCGTTTTATTGGCCGTTGAACCAAGCGGACGATACACAGCATCTTGAGCTAGTAAGTGGTTTGTTTCAATACAGTCACCACAGGCATAGACATCTGAAAGATTGGTTTCCATTTTATTATCAACTTTAATTGCACCTGTTGTTCCTAGTTCGACCCCGATTGTTTGTGCTAAATCCACATTGGGTTTGACACCTGTTGCCATAATAACCATATCCGCATTCAATACTTCACCAGTGTTTAAAGCTACTTGATGATTATCGACCTTAGTCACCGTTGTTTCTTTCATGATCGTTATCTTTTTCTTGATGAGCAACGCTTCCAAATAATCAGCCATATCACGATCTAAATTCGGCGTAATTTTATCCATCATTTCAACAATTGTCACTTTAATATCTAGTGCCATTAAGTTTTCAAGCATCTCAAAACCAATAAACCCTGTGCCCACGATAACGGCCTCTTTTGGTTGCTCGTGATCAATGAACGCTTTTATGCGACGTGCATTTGCAGGTGTGCGTAATGAAAAGACATGACTTAAATCAACACCTTCAATTGGCGGCAAGCTCGTTTTTGCTCCTGTTGCGATCACGAGTTTATCAAAGGTATCGGTAAATACTTCATCTGTTGCTAAATTTTTAACCGACACTTTTTTTTCTTGATAATTAATCCCCATGACGAGGTGCCCTGTATGGATATCAATATTGTATTTTTTCTTAAAGAACGCCGGGTTACGTGGCGTGAGTTGATCAATTGACTCAACCTCTTCACCGATAAAATATGGAAGCCCACAACCTGAGTATGAGATATCTTGATCTTTTTCATAAATCACTATATCTAGATCATCTTGATTTCGGCGTGCTTTTGCTGCCGCTGATGTCCCTGCCGCCACTGCACCAATTACGATTAATTTCATTATTAACACCCTCCAACTGCTTAATTTTCACCTTGTTTAGCTAGATCTGAATTCTGTTGACTTATCTTCTGTTTTAGACACTTCTACTTCTATATATAAGCATTTACTTATATACTAAGGTGGATTCATTTATTTAGCAAGTCTTTCCTTCTATCTTTACAGAACTTTAACATTTTATGACCCATCGAAAACAAGATCAATCCACTGTTTTATTTCAGTTGGACTAGGGTAAATATTTATACGGGCTAAAATGATAAAGTTAGTTTGCAGCTTACTGTTCACCTATTTTCTACGATCAAAGTTGTGACAAAATTAAATGCGTTAGTAACGGCTTCATTCGTACATCACTGTCTTACTGGTTTAGTTTCTTCACAACATGGTAGAAAACTAACGTAATAAATAATGAATCACTTATTGAAAGGAGTGGTGGTATGCTTTGGACAATTATTAGTATTTTACTGCTCATTTGGATTGTCGGCTTCCTCTTTGATGTCGGTAGCCTTATTCATGTCTTGCTCGTCGTTGCACTAATTGTGTTTATCGCAAGAATGTTGCGAGGAAACAAATAATAGATGCATGCAAAGCACGTTAAAAAGGTTCCTTGAAAAGGAACCTTTTTAATCGTTATTTAAGTTTTTGGCAGCCAATTATTTATTAGTCGTTCATATACTAACAACAATCCTTTGATTGACATTTCTCGCGTTTGAACTCAAGCTCAATCGTGACATGATCAATGCCCTCGTCATGCAAAATCTCACGCACGTGTTTTTTCGTTTCAATTAAATCATCACTCGATTGATTATCATCCACCTCGAGGTGAACCGACATCATAATTCGTTCACCGTCAAGTGTCCATAAGTGAACATGGTGTGTATCCAAAGCTAATTTCTCTTTTAAAATCTGTTGTAACGCATCACGGTCAATACCTTTTGGAGCCCGCTGTAAAAATATAGCTAAGATATCTTTCAAATTCATCACAACATTATAGAGAATATACGCTGTAATTCCTAATGATAAGATCGGATCAAGAATCGGCCAATCAACAAACATTAAAACGATACTCGCAACAAGCAAAACGGCCCAACCGAGGACATCCTCCATCAAATGCCACGATACGACTTTTTCATTAATGGATGATCCTTTTTTCAATCGGATCACCGCTAAACCATTAATGACAATTCCTAAAATAGCTAAGAAAAACATCCCAGTAGCTTCAACCGGTTCTGGATTTAACAATCGGGGAATCGCATGATACAAAATAAGAATTGAACCCACTACAATCACGACACTGTTGATAAACGCACCAAGTAGTGAAAAACGTGCATAGCCAAAAGTAAATGTATCGTCAGGTTTTTTTCCTGCTACCTTTTCTAAAAACCAAGCAATCCCCAACGATAATGAATCCCCTAAGTCGTGTAACGCATCCGAAAGAATTGCCATACTATTGGTCAATAATCCACCGATTATTTCAATAATCGTGAAGGATACATTTAGAAAAAATGCAACTTTAATATTTCCAGTTTGATTATGATGGTCATGCTCATGATTATGTCCCATCTGTCTTCCTCCTTTTTCTCGCATTAGAAAACCTATCACTCGCCGCGATTGTCGTATGACAAGTGGCTCTTCAGCTAAAACAAAGATAGCTGTCTTGCAGCTAAACCTTCTTCATCAATATCAAGCATCTGTTTTAACATTTTGCCATTATCCGAAGCATCCGTGCCAGAATTATTATTAAAAATCACATAAACTTCTTTAGTTACCTTTTCTAGCGCTAAAATTGTCTTCTTTATTTCTTCCAATTCAATTTTATTATAACGGTATAAGTAACGAACTTCACGCCAATTTGTTTCTTTATCTTCAGGACGTGTCCAACCCGCTCGATTCCGTCCATGCAAGCGAATCAGTACTTTATCTTTATGCGTCGATATCGGTACGAACGGCACCGATCCATCACCGACTTGCGGTTCATCTGCTATACTATGATAAAACGTTAATTTTTTTAGGTATTCAATTGTTTCTTCTCGGTGAGCTTTCTTGTACCAACTCTGGTTTCGAAACTCTATCGCCACTGGAAGATTCCCCATTTTTTGTTTTACGTAGCGCAAATATAATAGATGGTCTTTACTTACATCAAACCAAGGGGGAAATTGAAACAATACCATCGCTAATTTACCAGCATCAATAAATGGTTTAAGTGAAACTTTGAATGTTTCAAACATCTCGCTCTTCGATTGATAGTGATCGTCACCACGCGCATGACCGGTCATGCCCTGATAAGCTTTGACAATAAACTTAAAATCAGTCGGGGTTTCATTCACCCACTTCAATGTATTCTTCTCAGGTTGTATCGCATAAAAAGAAGCATCCACCTCGACACAGATAAAATGTGCAGCATATGTTGCCAGCTTGTCCTGAGGTTTCACACCACTTGCATATAGTTTATGATGATCGCCCCAGCCTGTTAAACCAATATGTATCATTATGCGTCACCTCTCACCTCTTTTTAAAGTTCTTAAAAAGGTTATTCCCCTTCTTGATTCGTGTTACACCTATTCATTCAAATGTTCGTTTGATTATATAATCATTCTAATACGCGTTTGAATGTTAGTCAAGCATTTGTTTATTATTGTGCAATGCCCTAAATCTCCTTCCGTTCATTCTCAACAACAAAAAAAGAGACGCAATTGCATCTCTTCACAAAAAATCTTTCACCCAGTTATTTGCTATCGCTTACCAAAAACGAAACGAATGAAAATCAAAGCTGCTACCTGGTAAGAAAATGAAGGTCACCACTTGTTTGCCATAAACCGGATCCAATTGAAAATCTTTTTCCGTTAATCCCTCAGTTTCAGTAAATTCTATAACTTGTTTTTCCTCTGTTGCTCCATCAGAAAATCGAATATGAATGGTGTTTTTGTCAATCGGTGAATGACCTGTTAAACCGATATGCGTGACGCCAGCTTCACCAAAATCAAAATCATTAAAGGTAAGGGATACATTGTTGCCAATTCCTGCAACTCGATCTTCCTGCATGGTAAAGGTATCACCATAAATTGCATCTGCCTCTACCGCTTTATTGATTTGATCTTTACGATTATATGGTATGAATTGCAAGCCTTTGACATGCATTTTATCCTCTGTAACAAAATAGATATCATGAATACCAGTAAGGCGCTTCGCCAATTGATAAGTTTCCGGCTGGTAGACATTCCAGATCGATGCTTTTTGGTAGCTGCCATCACAGACAAGGGTTGCATCTGGGGTCGCAGGTTTACCGTCCCATATTTGCAGACGATATTTCTCGTCATTTAAGGTAAAGATCGGTAACGTGATCTGATTCGAACCCATAGCCCCAAAATCAATATTAGAAAATCCAATCACTGTCTCCCCATCTCTTCCTGTCGCAAAACCGCGTTCATTCCCACTTGAAACTTCACCTATATGATCATCATAAAGACTGCCAGAAATCAGTTGATACGGATCCTTATAAGCAATGCCTAAATCGGTTGCAGTAAAATCAAGCTCTGAAATTAAGCGCACCTTTTTGCTACCATTTCGACTCGTGGCTCGGAGTCGAAAATTCCCGTCACCTCTTGCGGTTACTTTGACCATACCTTCTTCTTCATCAAGTGCTGCTAAAGTTGTTTTTGCGCCTCCATCCGTAACGACCGAAAACTCAATTGCGTGATACGTTGCTTCCGGGGGATAAACATGATAATCGACAGCAACGGTTGGAACGTCTTGATTTAAAACTTTCCCACCTCGAGGAACCAAATCGATTTTTCGAATCGGCACTTCGTCTTCATTTCCTAAAACTAGCGGCATCGGCAGATTGCGTGAGTATACCGACTGTTTTGTAACTGTTCCGCTCGCGCACGCTTCAAGCGTTAATACCTCTGGTCTCATGCCTTTACTTGTTACTTCTACAGTGATTGGTCCAAATTCGTCAGTTGCTTGAATAAGCGCCATTAACTTACCGCTAAACAAGCGTCGACTTAATCCTTTATATGGATCCCTGTCGGTACTGTCTCCGTTATCTAAGCCAACTAGGCGACCAGCACCAGTCACGTTAACCGCTACGCGATTGTTCGCATTTCTTACGTATTCTCCTACTTCATCCCGCATTTGAATAGTGACAAACACAAGGTCCTCATTATTTGCTTCCATCGTCATTTTATTCGCCGATACATCAATTACTTTGGCATCACCAAAGCTGCTCATACGGTCTGTCGCAATAATTGTCTCATTCTCATCATAAGCAACAGCTGTTAATTCGCCTGGTTCAAAGGTGATTGGAATCGTCGGCACAATATTTAAACCTTGAACATGGTCAATGGTTTGATGACTAATTAGCGTACCGTTTAAAAACAACTTAAAGATTGGTGCATTCGTAGCAACTCGTACATCAATGGTTTGACCTGGATTAAAGTCCCAGTACGGAAACAAATGAATCATTGGCGCATCTTTATAGTTGGTCCAACCCGCTTGATAAATAAAATAGGTATCTTTTTTAAAGGTTGCTGTATCTAATTGACCAAAATAAGCGTTTTTCGTATGGTAAGGCGTAGGTTCACCAATGTAATCAAACCCCGTCCAAATGAATTGCCCTAATGAAAACGGTGTATCACGTTCCGTTGTAATACAAAATTCTGGCGAAGTTGCTCCCCAACTTGTTGCGCTATTTCCTAATGCTGAACATTGTTCATCATCATCCGCTAAAATTGATTTATCATAAGGGAAATGATAAACTCCCCTACTTTGTACAACTGATGCCGTTTCACTTCCATAGATTACCCAATCCGGATGCGCAAGATGATGCGCACGGTAGTATTTTTCGGCATAATTATAACCGGCAAGTTTAACTAAGTCAGCGCAAGCTTGTGCATTTTTCCATGGCATAAAATTAGAGCCAATCGTTGGGCGCGCATTTTCTTTTGGATCGTATTGAGCAACGAGTGCCATTAGTTGTTTTGTAACCGCTTGGCCACGTTCGCTCGCATGCGTATCATAAATTTCATTTCCAATACTCCACATTAAAAGACTCACATGGTTTCTATCTCTTTCGATCCAACTCTTCACATCTCGATTCACCCAGTCTTTAAAAAAACGGGCGTAATCATAAGGTGTTTTTTGACGTTCCCACATATCAAACGCTTCAGAAACAACAAAAAATCCCATCTCATCACAGAGTTCCATTACTGCTTTAGCTGGCATGTTATGGGCTGTTCGAATCCCGTTAACCCCCATCTCTTTTAAGAGCTGTAATCGGTAACGCATCGCTTCTTTGTTAAAGCGCGCACCTAGGGCACCTAAATCATGATGCTCACAAACCCCCTGTATTTTCATCTGTTTACCGTTGACGATTAATCCGACTGAGGGGTCCATTACGACATCTTTAAAACCAAACCGCTCCGATTGCTGATCAACTAGCGTGCCCTCAATGACAAGCTTCGTGGTTAATTCATACAAATGCGGCGTTTCTGGTGACCATAGATGTGGCGTTGGCACCACAAGCGACTGTGCAACTACCGCGTCCGTTACCGGCATGATTGCTTCCGCTACGCTTATTCCCGCTTTCGTAATTGTTTGAATCAGTTGACCTTGATGTGGCCGTTTAACCGTTGTCTCTAATTCGACAACCCAATCATCCTTTAATTTGCGTGTGTGCACATAGACCCCATGTGTTGTAATATAATCATCGGCGCGTTCAATTAAATAGACGTCACGATAAATGCCAGCACCAGAGTACCAACGACTGTTTGGCGCTTGGTGTGTTACTTTCAGTTCAATCATATTCTCTCCCACATGAAGGTATGGGCTAATGTCTGCTTCAAAACTTGAATACCCATACTTCCATTCAAATGCAATTTGCCCATTCACGTACAAGACGCTATCCATGTAAACGCCTTCAAAATAGAGACTAACGTTTGGTACTGTCGCATGATAATAATACGGTCGTCGATACCAACCGATACTGTCTTCATATAGTGCTTCTGTTTGGTAGATCAGCCAATCGTGCGGCAATGCTACTGGTTGATAATCTCTAATTTCCGGGGTAGCCTCTAAGTGGGTTTTTGCGAACACCCACCCATCATTAAATAATGTTTTTTTATTCATCACGCTGTACCTCCCATATACTCAATCAAATAATTTTTTCATCGTTTTATGTCCCTTCAACTCTACCAGAAAGCGCTTTAATGATATACATCAAAAAGTAGATGAAAAAACCTATAAAATCTAGTTAAATGCAATTAACAAAAAAGAAACGCATGTTCAGATGAACATGCGAAAATTAAATGTTATTCAAACTAGCGGTCTAACTTTCTAAAATCTTTTCCCTTTTGATAATCTGGACCAGCCTGTTTAAAGTTAATGTAAATCATGCGTCTATGCCCTACTAAAAAGCCCATCACACTTCCTACCATCGCCTCAATAAATTCACACCATCGATGTATTTCGATGATTTTGAACCTAAGACTTCACTATCCACCTTAACCAATCGCATGATACCCGCTCCACCAACAAGAGGCGTTACCCATAAGGGAAATATGGTTGCTACATCACTAGCTTGATTGATTGCAGTACTCAATATTAATGCGGATATCCCGCCACCAATTCCAACTAAAACCGAGAAAAATAACCACTTCAACATATATGTATTCACATATTGCATCATTCGGTCCAACGTCCCCCCTAAACAACACATACCTTTCCTTCTCCTTTTTATTGGTGAATAAACGCAATTCTAGTTCGCTATGTTTTCAAGATAAAATATGCACCCAGCATCAAGATGCTAAGTGCATACCATAACGTAATTTAATTATTCTTTAGTTCAATAAATCAACGGCTGCCCGTTCAATTGGCAACCCTTCTTTGTAACGTGTCATAAACACTTCAAAACCTTCGACATCTGCCGGATGAGGTTTTACCGTTTCTTTTGTTGCTTTTTTAAAGACCGCTTCTGTTAAAAATTCATCTAAACTCCCGTACTGATTTCGCTGGATCATATATTCTGCAAGGACCGCAATTCCCCAAGCACCACCTTCACCCGCAGTATCCATCACAGACACTGGCGTATCAAGGGCTGCTGCCATCATTGCTTGACCGACACCTTTTGTTTTAAAGAGCCCACCATGACCTAGCATCTCTTCTAGCGAAACACCTTCTGCTTTAAGTAAGATATCCATTCCAATTTTCATTGCCCCTAAACTTGAGTAAAGGTGCGTCCGCATAAAATTCGCCAAATTAAAGACACTCTTGGAGCCACGCACAAATAAGGGGCGTCCTTCCTCAAAATGCGTCATATGTTCACCTGACAAATATCCGTAACTAAGTAACCCACCTGCATCTTTATCACCTTCTAATGCTTTTCGGTAAAGGGTACCGTAGAGTGTCTCCATATCGACTTCGATTCCCATCGTTTCTGAATACTCTTTGAATAGAGCTACCCAAGCATTTAAATCTGACGTACAGTTGTTTGAGTGCGCCATCGCGACTAAGTGACCAGACGGCGTTGTGACTAAATCGATCTCCGGATAGACTTTAGATAGTTCTTTTTCTAACACGACCATCGCAAACACACTGGTTCCTGCTGAGACATTTCCTGTTTTTGGTTTCACACTATTGGTCGCAACCATCCCCGTACCAGCATCACCTTCTGGCGGGCAAAGGGGTATCCCTGCTTTTAATAAACCAGATGGATCAAGACGACGTGCCCCTGCTTCCGTTAGTATACCCGCTGCTTCTCCAGCTACTTTCACAGAAGGTAAAATATCATTTAATGACCAAGGATAGTCTTTCGCTTCAACCAGTTGATCAAACTGTTTAATCATTATTTGATTAAAATGCTTTGTATTTAAATCAATCGGGAACATCCCGGATGCTTCTCCAACACCTAATGTTTTTTCACCTGTCAATTGCCAGTGAACATAACCGGCTAACGTTGTTTGAAATTTGATGTCTTTCACATGGGCTTCATCATTTAAAACCGCTTGATATAAATGTGCAATGCTCCAGCGTTGCGGTATTTGATAATTAAAAGCATCCGTTAAGGCATTGGCCGCTTGCTCTTGCAAGTTATTACGCCACGTTCTAAAAGGAACAAGCAATTGATCGTCCGCACCAAAAACCATATAACCATGCATCATCGCACTAAACCCGATACTTCCAATCGTTGTCAGTGGTACATCTACTTTAGCTTTAACAGCTGTAGCAAGCTCAAGATAAGCTTGTTGTATCCCTTTCCAAATCGTTGCTTCATCGTAAGTCCAGAAGCCATCAACCAATTGATTCTCCCAATCAAAAGCACCCTGAGCAATCATTTGCTGATCTTCCCCAATTAAAACTGCTTTTACTCGTGTTGAACCTAACTCAATTCCTAGTGCTGTGTTCCCCTGTTCAATCATCGCTTTTACATTTGTCATGTTTTTGACCTCCATTAACTGTCTGATTATCCTAACATCACCATGCGAGCGGTTACAATATCATGTACGTATATGTATCGATATTTCGAACATCTCGTTATTAAAATAATAACATCTTTCACTTGTAAGTCCAAGTAAAAACAGAAAAAATAAATATAATAACTATACAAAAGCTAACAAAACAGGGGTTAAAGATGAGACATTGACTTATTACATGATCGACTTGGATATAAATCATAAAGGTGCGTACATCTATTTCGTTTTTTTGTGACTCTAATCATTATTTAGTTCAAGCAAATCTATAGCCATCACGACCATGCTAGCGATCAACCGCTAAAATACCTCAATGTTCATCTCTTTTTCGCACGAAACAAGCTATTTACGAAATAGACGGTTACGTCAGGGACACCAGCAAATGTGACAATGCCTTCATCAACTATCTCTACACAAAACGCACAAGTCTACCCATTTATTTACAGCGTTATGTTCATTCCGTTCGCTTCACGATTACCCTCTATTTGATTGTTGCTTCGTACCCAGCCTCACGCACTGCTTCAATTAATTGAGCTGGCGTTACTGCATTGCTATCATATTTAACGGTTGCTTGTTCCTTTTTTAATTGTACCTTTACCTTTTCCGTCCCTGACAAATCGGTGAGGGCTTTTTCAACACTTCCTACACAGTGCATACAGTTCATTCCTTGAATCATTAATTTTGTTTTTTCCATTTTAACAACACTCCTCATTATTTTTATTATGGTGACAGCGACATTGCCCTTTGATGCAATTACACGGAACCACGTCGTATGCTTCTCGTTCTTTTCTTATTAACGCCTGTTTAAGTGAAGCAATGTCTTCGTGACTCAACATCGCCTTTTCAATCAAGACTTGAATGGTCTGGCCAACATCTTTACTGCAAACATTATGAAAGAACTGATCTAAGGTATCATTCACGAGTGCATCTTCTTCTACTTCTGTTGAATAAATGAATTTCCGACCTTCTTTTTTCGTTTGCAGGACTCTTTTGTTGACTAGCCGCCCGATTAAGGTTTTGATCGTTGCTTCTTTCCACCCACGTTTTTTTGACAAGACTTCAATAATTACCTTGCTACTAACTTCTCCCTGGGCCCAAACAACGCGCATCACTTCCCACTCTGCATTGGTAATATGCTGATCCATCTCAATTGCCATCTGGTTCCCTCCTCACTGTTCGTTTACGCTTGTAATCAATAAATCAAGTTTACATCCGTAAACATTTTTTGTCAACCGGTAGGATCTTGCTGTTATCTTTGCTTATTAACACGTATAATAAGAGACAACACACTCACAGCGAATAAAAATTAAGGATGTGTCATTAAAATGAATCATTTTGATCCTATACAATTCCAAGGAAAATTAACACGTAAACGGTATTTTGAGGGTTGGTATTTCAAACAAATTTCCGAGTCAACCGATCAGTCGATCGCCTTCATTCCTGGTGTCAGTTTAAACCCTAATGACCCACATGCATTCGTTCAAGTTATTGTTGCTGCTCCCGTAAAAACATTTTATTTCCGCTACCCCATTGAAGCATTCGCTACTACTAGCTCACCTTTTTCTGTCTCAATCGGTCCGAATACTTTCAGCGAACGACAAATAAGCATCGATTTATCACATAATGGTACACACTTTAAAGGAAAGCTACACTTCAGTAGCTTCCAAACCATCAACCGCTCAACTTTTCAACCAAACATCATGGGGTTTTTCAGCTACCTGCCCGGTATGCGTTGCAAACATGGGGTCCTTAGCATGAACCATTACGTCAATGGAAGCATCAACTACAATCATGTCCTATTAACATTTAAGGATGACAAGGGTTATTTAGAAAAAGATTGGGGCTATTCCTTTCCAGAGCGGTACATTTGGCTACAAGCTAACCATTTTCCAGAAAGAGAAGCATCCGTAATGGCAAGTGTTGCCACTATACCTCTATTAAAAACCTCGTTTATTGGCCATCTGTGTAATTTACAGGTGGGAGGCAAGGAATATCGCTTCGCCACTTATAATCAATCTAAAATCATTGAAGCGAAACAAACGGGTCGTCATGTCTATGTTACCTTGACTCGGGGCCATCTCCGTCTAGAACTAGTCGCGACTCTAACAGAAGCTGGGGCGTTGAAAGCACCGCTGGCAGGTGAAATGGCTGACACGATTAAAGAAGGTTTAGGAGGAAAACTAATGGTAACATTATTGAAGCACGAAGCGATTATCTTTCACAGTGAGAGTGCCTATGCTGGGATTGAAGTCGTCAAATTTTAATAAAAGAGTTACGTTAACAACCCTAAGCATAGATAAACAACCAAAAACGTTTCGTGTGACCTTGTCTCTTTCCAGACAAATAGAACCGAAACGTTTCTTTTATTGATTATCATATCTATTTCTTTCTATAACTGATTAACGTTTATTTGAAAAGGCGAGGCAGGTAGACCGGCATGATTGTAAAGGTTCGCTTCTGAAGGATTATCTTTCCATGCGTAGCGCACCGCATTTACTCTTCCAGTTTTAGGCTTCATTATGCATACAAGTGCTCCTTTAGTTTCAGCCTGAGTCGGGAGCCATTCCCCGTCTACATTTAACTCAAAACCACACAACTGCTCACCATTTACACGTAGTGCACGGTCGACATAATCAAAACTTAATGTCAGTTGATTTGACTGTTCAACCACCCTGTTAATTAACGGTCCCATTGGCGTTAGTGACTGTCCTTTGTGAAAGCGAAAAGCTTGAAGCAAGCGCAATGCTACCGTCCGTTTATCTTGTGGATGGAGATCATTCGCTTCACCTACATCAATGGTTGTTGTCATATAGACATGAGGCATCTCAAGTGCTTGACGTTGTTCATCTCTCAGTAAGGACCAATAACTCTCAACGGTATCATTTCCCGTTCTGAGGTTAGCTAATTGCACATAGAAAAACGGTAACGAACCCTCTTGCCATAAGTCTCGAAAGTCTTCAACCATGGCACGAAACTTTTTATGATAGCCAATTGGTTCATCCGTATTTGATTCCCCTTGATAAAACAGAACCGCATCAATCGGATAGCTTGACAGCGGAGCAATCATCGCGTTGTATAGCCCCACCGGGAAGTTGCGAACAAACGTCGGTGGTAACAAGGCTTCGGTCTTCGTACCCACTTTGTAGTACCATGTGCCGGTCAGGTCAATGATATCATGATTCACTTCAAAATGATAAGGCATATCTTCGACAAAGCCACCGGTTGATTGGTTCACAATCAACCGAATCACCAACTGATTCTCACCTGTCTTCAGAAGTTCTTTCGGTACAGGATAGCGTCTAGGTGGGTATTTATAATCTGTCTTACCAATCGAGACACCGTTAAGAAAAACTTCATCTGCATCTATTAAAGTTCCAAGCTTTAAAAACACATGATTGATTGTTTCCGCCGATACCTCAAAAGTCTTAATGAACCAGACCGCCCCGAAAAAATTATCTAGAGGGGTTTCAGAAAAGGACTGTGGTACATGAAACGGTCGTGCAGAAGCGAAAAGCGCATCCGTCTGCGTATACCAGTGTTCTATCAATCCTAAATCAGTTGCATTTAACGCATGGTACCATTCTGTTTCACGCGTGTTATTTGCTGTTGTGAGTGCAGCTAAATAAGCCTGATCTTTACTTTTTTCTAACGCCTCGATAGGAAGTTCGAGCGCCCTCAACTTCCCTTCAGAAAGCCATGCTTCAATTGGTGTGCCACCAACAGCTGCTTGTATTAATCCAATCGGGATACCTGTCTCTTGGTAGCGTTCTTGCGCAAAAAAATAACCTATCGCGCTAAACTGATAATGCGCAGAGGAAACCGCCTTTTCCCAGCACCCTTCTTCTAACATGGTACGCGGTTCATTAAAATCAAAAACTTGCGGCATTTGAAACTGACGAATAGAGGGTTCATTCACATCAATAAGCAAATCCTTAAATAAATCTAGCGTTCGATTGAGTGGCAATTCCATGTTCGATTGGCCACCCAGTAAAAAGACTTCTCCACTTAGTATATCTTCAATTTCGACGGTCTCATCACCAACAATAGTGAGTCGATAGGGCCCTCCCACTGGAAATGGATCCAGCGTAACAGCGAAGTCTCCCCATTCATCTGCGGTCACTTCGTAACTTTTCATTTCAGTCGTCACGATAACGGGTAGCAATGGCTCGGTTACACCTTGCAATTCAAATGGTGCGTCATGCTTGATTACCATACCGTTTCCGATTATCTTCGATAATTGCATCATTATCACCTCTAGCTAAACCTTAGCACAACTCCCATTCTATTGCCTTTTAGAAAACAAAGCTTTGACAAGAAAAACTAAATATCTTTACCTTAGGTCATGTCATGTCACAGAAAAAGAACTTCCCTAATTGAATTAGGAAAGTTCTAAGGTACAACCATTTTATTTGGTGCCGTTTTTAACCATCTCAGCAATTGAAACGGTCCGTTTGGCTTGGTATTTGACAGATCCTTCAACATCTTCAACCATGTTACCGGATTGGTCGACAGAAACACTCGTACCATACGGGTTACCTCCAGCATTCATTACGACTGGATCAGAATACCCTGGTGTCACAATAATTGCACCCCAGTGCATCATTACTGTATAGAGCGATAGAAGGGTTGCTTCTTGCCCCCCGTGTGGATTTTGAGCGGAAGTCATCGCACTGACGACTTTATTAACTGTTTTTCCTTGCGACCAAATTGGGCCCTGCATATCAATAAACTGTTTCAATTGTGATGGCACCGTACCAAAACGTGTCGGTGCACTAAAGATAATTGCATCTGCCCACTCAATATCATCAGATGTTGCGACAGGAATATCTTTTGTTTGCTCAACCGTTTTACTCCACGTTTCGTTTCCTTCAATCACGCTGTCAGGTGCCAGTTCTTGCACTTTCAACAATCTTACTTCGGCACCATTTTCTTCAGCACCTGCTTTGGCCCATTTTGCGAGTTGTACGTTGGTACCACCCATACTGTAAAAAATAACTGCTACATTTGTTTTTGTCATGTAAAATCTCTCCTTTAGTTTTTTATTATTTTATTAGCTTACTTGAACAGCCCT
Source organism: Streptohalobacillus salinus (assembly GCF_003201605.1). Classification (GTDB taxonomy): domain Bacteria; phylum Bacillota; class Bacilli; order Bacillales; family Amphibacillaceae; genus Streptohalobacillus; species Streptohalobacillus salinus. The sequence goes on from NZ_QJJR01000006.1 coordinate 48,328, forward strand.
GTCAACAAATACTTACACCTTTCCGTTTGTTACTTCGGTCGTGTTAAGGAAAATGTTGCGCCACTTTTCATATAGGTTGAGCCAGCTAAACGACTAACCGGTTGTAACCCCGTTAAACTATAATCGGTTTGATTAAGGTATTGATCTTCAACGTGGTACTGAATAATACGTCCAATAATCAAATCTACAGTCTCATCAATTGTAATAATCTGATGCGTTACACACTCCATGCGGATTTTAGCTTCCCTAATGCCATCAACATCAACGTGTGTGCTTCTCACCCGAGTAAGTCCAGCAAACGTAATTTCGCTTTCCGTACACGGTAATGGTTTAGCTGTTTGGTTAATTTTCTCAACGTTTGCCTCATCAACTAAGTGAATCACAAACGCTCCATTCTCAGCAATATTTCTAGCTGTATCTTTCATTTGTTTATCTTTACGTTGAACCGCAAGTGAGACAAGTGGCGGGTCAGATGAAACAACATTAAAATAGCTAAATGGTGCGCCATTTAAAACATCGCCATTTAGCGATGTAACAAACGCAATCGGCCTGGGCACGACCGTGCCGGTTAACAATTTATACTGTTCTCTTTCTGTTAAATGAGCGGGATCAATTTGTACCATCACAGCACCTGCCTTTTTATCTCGATTTCAAGATAAATATACCATACGAACTTTTCTATTACAAGCAAAAGGGCTTCGCTTGTTTACATTCTTCACTTAATTTTTAGTATTTAAACCTCTTTTTAAGTTCTTTTCGTTTGATTTTTTAGTCATGATTTTATTCACTTTCCGCCATTATCTTGACGTTCAAGTGCTTGCCATTTCATTTGCTCGTTCTAATTAATCTCTATCAGGACCGTTCTGTCACTAAATAGTACGTATGAAAGGATTAGTAAACTAAAGGCAATGCTTTACTCTAAACTTTTTCTTGAAAGTAAGTTTTTAATAACATGATAGGCCGAGACGTGGGTTTAACTATACATCTCCCGCAAAAAAATGTAGACTTAATCTAGCAAGATATAAAAATAACAAGACAGAATTGAGGTTTTATTAGTGAAAAATCGCTTGATACGATGGGCTCCCCATCTGCTACTCATTGTTTTAATGTTCATTCTGAACTACATCTATTTACCGGCGTTTACCATTCAGTCGCCTGGATTCAGATTTTTTATCGCTTTCTTCTTCGTTGCCCTACTTATTATTGAAGTCGGGATCGATGTTAGTTTTCAGCGCAAGCAAATAAGCCGCATAAAATACGGTATACTTGCGCTTCCGATTCTCCTTGTTGGTCTCACATTTGTAATTCAATTGTTCAATAGTCCCTTCTTCCGGGCAACCGACTATGCCGAATTAATTGAAGTTGAAGAAAAGGATTTTGAAACAGATTTCTTTCAAATGGATACAGAGCAAATCCCAATGATGGACCGGGATACTGCCGAACGGTTAGGAAGTCGTCGAATTGGATCAATGAGTGAGTTGGTTTCACAATTTGTCCCAGCCAACACTTACACACAAATCAACATTGATAACGCGCCTTTTCGTGTTACCCCACTCGAATATGCTGGTTTTATGCAGTGGTTCAATAACAGAAATGAAGGCATCCCCAATTATTTAAAAGTTGATATGGTTTCTGGGGACGTTGTTGTTGAAGAATTAGAAAACGAAATAAAATATAGTCATTCTGAACGTTTCTCTCGTAATGTAAAGCGCCACTTAAGAAAGAATTATCCGACATTAATGTTTAGAGACCCTTCCTTTGAAGTAGACGATACGGGACATCCGCATTATGTGGCGACAACGTATGAAAATAAATTTTTATTCACTCAACAAGAACCAAGTGGGGTCATCATTCTAGATGCGGTCACTGGTGAAACAAGTGCCTACGCATTAGATGAGATGCCCACGTGGATGGACCGGATCTATTCAGCTGAATTAATTATTCGCCAGCTTAATTATCGCGGACAATACACAAGCGGCTATTTAAATAGTGTGTTTCAAAAACGTGGTGTAACGCGTACCACCGAAGGTTACAACTATTTACCGATGAACGATGATATATATCTGTATACCGGGGTAACTTCAGTTAATCGCGATGCTTCAAATATTGGTTTTTATCTTGTTAACTTACGAACAAAAGAAACAGAATATTACCCTGTTACATCAGCAGATGAATATTCTGCGATGGAATCAGCTGAAGGTAGCTTGCAACAAATGCGTTACACCTCTACCTTCCCACTGCTGATTAATTTAAATGATCGTCCGTTTTATATCTCATCTCTAAAAGATGATTCCGGATTGGTTCGTGCTTATGCCCTCGTCGATGCCCAAGATTATCAAAAGGTCTTAACAAGCGACACTGTTGAAGGGTTAATCGAACAAGTCAACGGCAATACAGAAACACCAATTGAAGTAGAAGAAATTGAAACAGACGAAGCATTAACAACCATCACTGGACAGGTGGAAAACATTTCTCAAGCTGTCCGTTCTGGTGATACCATCTATTACTTTATGATCGACGGCTCAATTTATAAAGCATCGATTGATTTAAGTGATGCCCTACCATTCATTAATCAGGGCGATAACATTGAGGGTGACGTCAATGAAGATAATGATTTCCGCTCAATCACCGTTAATCCCTAAACCAACTATAAAAAGCGCCGTTACTCGAATCACTGAGTAACGGCGCTATTTTTTGTTCATTTCTAGCTGCTATTTTTATTGTAGTCATGCGCTCTTAACTTTTAAGCTTAATCGGCGCTTTCTTTTCCACAGACGATTGAACCGCATCGGTGATGCGTTGCGTTTGAAACGCATCTGAATATGTTGATAAAACCTGCTGATCCTCACCAGAGGTAATCGCGGCAATAAATGCTTCGTCTTCTAGCCAGTATGCATCTAACGTATCCGGAATGATTTGCTTTTCTTTAGCCGTTTCAATTATTAATTCGTCCGGCGTCCAGCGAATAATTGCTTGATCAGTATACATAGTAAATCCAACTGCATCTAAGCCCTCTGGTAAGATACACGTGTTGGTGACATTAGCAACAACACCTGAGGCAAACTGGATATTTAACGTACCAACATCCGCAACGGTAACGTCATCAGCTTGGTTAGCCATCACTCGGTTACCAACATACGCTTGTACCTCAACCACCTCACCAATAAGATATCGCATGAGATCAACAATATGTGTGGTTTGTTCATTAAACTGACCACCTGATAATGCTTGATTGCGCCACCAGCTCACGCCAGGCATCGCTCCCATCCACTGGCCCGTCACCATCCCAACGGTGTGGTCTTTTAAGATGTCTTTGAGGTATTGGATCGACTCACGGTAACGAAAGTGATAGCCAACAGCCGTAACTAACGGTTGGCGGGTAAGTGCGGCAAAGATTTCTTCTGGTTTGTCTATCGTCACACCTAATGGTTTTTCGACAAAAAACGGAATGCGGCGTTTAATTAGTTCCAATTCCATCTCGCCATGCGCCATCGGTGGGACACAAAGATAGACGCCATCTAAGGCTTGTTTGTCTAACATTGTTTCGAAATTTTCATATCCTTTAGCACCGTCGAATTGCTCGGCGAACCGCTCTGCTTTCTGTTGACTTGTTCCACACACCGCAACAACCATCACACCTTCCATGGCTGTTAAAATCTCTGCATGTTTTTGACTGAAGTTTCCCGTTCCTACGATACCAATTTTTACTGTCATCATGCTCCCCCTCCAGATATGTAACTTAGTTAATTAATTTACTTTATTTTAACGCTAATGCTACTCATCCGCAACTATCAGATCATGCGCCTGAATCAACCTCGATCATTCAAAAGCTGTTCGATGCAGGGTTGCGAAGCTCTTAAAGGACCGAGGTTGCTGCCCCGTTAAATCTTCAAAACACGTGGTAACTTTTTTCGCGGTTCCCAAACGGGTCATCAAATAGAGCATCACAGTTACATTTACATAGGCTTTATTTAAACCACGTGTGTTGATGTAGTAGGAACGGTATTTTAAAAAGCCAGGTTTCTTGTAGCGAATCACCCGGCCCGTGACTTCTGATAGGATCTCAGCAATTTGATAATAATTAAGTGCCTCTGGTCCAGTAATCGTGTGCGTGGTGCACTTATAGAGATCTGGGCGATGTAACACCGTCGCAATAGCTAAACCAATATCCGCTGCATCGATAAAGCTCGTTTTACTTCTTCCTGCCGGAACAAAAATTTCATTGTTCTGTTTAATTTCTAAAGCGTGAATACCCGATAAATTCTGCATAAAAAAACCGGGACGTATATGCGCATATGGCAAACCCAAGTGTTCAATATATTTTTCAATCTTATGATGAGGTGGAATCGGGTTGTTCTCAATCCCCATTAAAGATAGAAATGCGAGCAATTTAGGCTTTGTTTCACGTAACGCATCCAAAAACGGGTAAAGATCTTCAGGTTTACCGAGATGAGGCGGGCGCACTAAAAAGATTCGGTCGACACCCTCTAGTGCTTCTTTAAATGTTTCTGGTTTCGTGAAGTCTAAATGAACAATCTGGCAATCCTTTCCGAATCTTTCACTTAATTTCGAAGGGTGTCTACTAGCGACAACAACCTCCTCATCCATGGCTAATAATTCGCTTACTACATACTGCCCCACATTACCAGTGGCTCCGGTGACTAATACTTTCACACGGTCATCTCCTCCAAGGTTTGATTTGCTTGTTGCATAAGTTTTATCAGTTGATAAAAATCCTCTTCACCCATCGCGTCATGAAGGTGCTGGATGGATGCAAGATAGGTATCAAAGGTGGCATCAACAAACTGCTCTCCCTTCTCTGTTGTTAACACACAATCGCTACGCCGATCTGCTTGATTTGCTTCTTTATACAAGTAGCCTGCTTTAATTAATCGCTTTAAAGTTGCTGTTTCCGATGGTTTTGCAATTTTGAAGAACCGGCTAATCATAAGTAGGGAGGACAGGAAGTTCCCTCTATAATTATAGAGAAATTATCCCTTTATTTCTTTGCGTCATCAATTTACTAAAGACCTTCATTAACTGTGGGGAATCCAAAGTCTCCAGAAGTGTCTTAGTTATTCTAAATCTTGAATATTCATCTTATCCAACTGATTTTTCACCTTTATCTTTTTTCTGTTTGCTATATAAATTAACAGTAAGATTAACGTTGGAATATTCGATATTAAAAAAACAAAGAATATATTTAAAACTGATACTTCTTGATTGACCGTAACTTTACTAACTACGTTACCATCAACTATTTCTGTTAGATTAGTCACCGTCGAGCCAAACGGCAGCATAGAAAAGATGATAAATGAGGCGCACACAAAACAGATAAATGGAAGAATGAGCCCTAACCATTTGTTATGCTTCTTTGATAAAGAAATTTGCAGCCACACAACTCCACCAACAATTGATAAAATAACAAACAAATAAATTCCCGAAAAATAAACTATTGCATCCATCGCTTATGATTCCTCCTTCTTTGTTTTTTTATATTCATTTATTAAAATTTTGGCAGTATCAAAGTCAATTTTTTCATCCACGGCAAGCCTTTTTATTAAAGAAATGTAAGGCTCATTTGCAGTCTCTTCGCTAATTTGTATTTTTTGAATTAGTTTATCAAGTCGAAGTCGTACTGTTGGATAGGTAACTCCGTATACCTTAGCAATTTCTTTCAATGATCCTGATGACAATATAAACTTCTTTATGAACGCTATATCTTGATCATCAAGATTTGCCATCCACTCTGGTACAATCTCTGTCTGCATGACAATACCCCTTTCATTATTTTAATAATATTAAAGATAACATTTAACATTATTAAAGTCAATCTTTAGTATATTTGAAATTATATTATTATAGCGTTAATGCCGAAGAAATTCATCTTCATTTCATTAGCTTTTCAATTTACTAAATGCGCACGTTATCCGTGAGGAATCTGAAGTCTTCAATGTTGGATTACTCACGAATTTTGCTCTTGACTTATTGATTTTACCACTTAAAAATTCAAGGCTACTGCATAGCTTTTTTATGAGAAATACATTTCAAAATATGATACTACAGAAAAATGATATCGCTCAGTATTGGGTTCGTTTTCTTCACTTGCTTTCTTGTATTGATGGGTGTCATATTTTAGTCTTTTTATTCAAGTGAAGAACAACTGTATGCGGCGAATCGAGGTCAGTTTTGTGAATGTCTAGAATGATGACTTCTGTTTTATTAATTTGCAGTTTTCTTGGAACAACATTTATAATAATTTCGAAAACACCGATATTTTGTTGACATTACACGAATAAAACACAGGTTTCATCAACGTAAGATGAAACCTGTGTTTTATAAGATTGAAATTATTAGCTGGAAAATTTCTTCAGTACGATTTGACAAAAAATCAAGATTTATCATTTTGTCCACCATCAATATTGAAACCCCCTGAGAACACTGAAATGACGACATTTTTAAGCATTTAGACGACTATTTCTTCGTCAGCAAACAGATCGTCTCCACGTGATGGGTACCAGGGAACATATCAACAGGGACCATTTCCTCGACTTGATAACCTTTGTTAACAAGAACATCTAAATCACGTTTTAAGGTGACAGGATTACAAGAAATATAAACCACTTTCGCTGGTTTCATTGTTACCAAACTACTTAAGAAAGCCGGGCTACTCCCACTTCGTGGTGGATCCATAATCACCGCATCGACGCCTTGCTTTTTATCAGCCATTTTTAACATAAAGTCACCAGCATCATCGTTATGGAAGAAGACATTATCAATATTGTTCCGCTTCGCATTATTAATCGCATCTTTAAATGCATCTTTATTTAATTCCACACCGATAACTTTTTTCACATGCTTACTCGCAATTAAACCAATCGTACCAATGCCACAATAAGCATCAATAATCGTTTCATCCCCACTAAAATCTGCGAGTTCTAAGGCTTTATTGTATAAGACTTCGGTCTGAACAGGATTGACTTGATAAAATGATTTAGGTGATATTCTAAACACTTGGTCACACAGGGTATCTTCAATGAATCCCCGTCCGTAAAGGACCTGCTCGCGTTCACCTAAAACCATACTCGTTTTTTTAGTGTTGACGTTCATTACAACTGTATTGATTTCTGGATGCTTTTTAATGAGCGCTTTGACAAAGTTTTTTCGTGACGGGAATACTTGTGAACCAAGCACTAAGACAACCATGATTTGATTGCTTTTAAACCCTGTCCGAATTAAAACATGGCGCAACAACCCTCGCTTGGTATCCTCATCATAAGGACGCATTTTAAATGAGCGCAACATTTCTCTAATCGAAACAATAATTTTGTCAGCGCGCTGGTCGTGTAGTAAACAGGAGTCAACTGGCACCACATTGTGTGTGCCGGCTTGATAAATACCTGAAATAATTTTACCACGCCGATCCGATTGAAACGTTGCATGAATCTTATTGCGGTAATAGTATGGGTCGTCCATCGGAATAAGTGGTGAAACCTTCCCGAAATCTTTTAATAAGTTAATTACTTGTGTTTCTTTTTGGCTAATTTGTGTTTCATAAGGTAAATGCTGAATTTGACATCCACCACAAATATCTACCACCGGGCATTTTATTTGTGGATACGTTTTCGTTTCGTTTGTTTTCATAATAACTCCTTTATCGCTTGGCTTTGTGGTCAACAAGTCCTCGACTCACAATGAGGTAAATCACAACAGAAATGATTACTGTAAGTATATCAGTTATTGGCTGAGTGTAAATGATGCCACTAAGTCCGGCGTAAGCATCCAACAGATAAAGCAACGGAATAAATACTAGTCCGTGTCTTGAGATGGACAGAATCAATGAAGGAATGACTTTCCCTAACCCTTGAAGAACGTTGATGAAAATAAACATAATCCCAACGATTGGACCCGAAATAATTAACGCACGTAACATTTCGGTCCCGTAGGTCACGACTTCTTCACTATCGATAAACGACTGGACAATCATATCAGCAAAGATCCAGTAAATGAAGGTAAGCACACTACCAAGCACAACGGCTGTAATGACCGAAAACTTAATGATCCCCCTCAGACGATCAAAGTGCTTGGCTCCGTAACTATAGCCAATCAGCGGTTGTATCCCTTGTCCTAGTCCAATTTGAACGAAGATCATAATTAAGTTTGCACGAATGGCAACACCCATCGCAGCAAGCTGTACATCACCATAACTCATTAAGAAGTTATTTAAAAAGACGTTCGCTACTGATAACATAAAATTATTCAATGACGCCGGAATACCGATCGCTAATACCCCGAACATCACACCATCAGCGATTTGAAAGTCTTTAAACCGAATCGATAAAATTGAACGTCCCGACACCAAATAAACGATGAAATACAACGCCCCAAATAAGTTACCAATAACAGTAGCGATCGCTGCTCCTGTTACCCCCATATCAAAGCCTAAAATTAAGATTGGGTCTAAAATAATGTTTGTAATCGTGCCAAGTAACATCCCCTTCATCGCCAGGGTCGACTTCCCTTCGGCACGGACAATGTTACTAAATGTATGGGAGACAATAATAAATGGCGCCCCAATGGCTAAGTAGGTCAAATATGAACGTGTGTGATCAATCGTATCCGGGCTAACTCCAATTACTTTTAATAAAGTAGGCATGAATGTCCAAAAGACGACTGTCATCAATAAACCAAGTACAATTGCTGCATAAAAAGCAAAGGCAGATACTTTTTGAGCATAGCCTTCGCGACCTTCGCCTAACGACCTAGAAATCAGTGACGTTCCACCAATACCAAGTAAAACGCCCGCACCAATGAATAAAGAGAAAACGGGCATCGCTAAGGTTACCGCTGCTACTTGTAGTTCATCGCCGGTTTGACCGATAAAAAATGTATCCGCGATGTTATAAATAAAGACAACCATCATACTGATGATGGCTGGAATCGAATTTTTTGCAACTGCTTTCGGAATTGACATGGTTTCAAATAACGCTTTATCGTACTGCATAGTATCCCTCTTCCTATTCTTATCATAGGTTGGCATAAAAATAGCCTCGCCTCCGCACTTAGGTTTGGAAATGAGGTATGTATGGCACCAATTTAAAAAACATTAACTTTAAGCATTATCTTACTTTTATATGTAAAAGTCAACTGTATTGCCCACGCAACAGACCACCGTCAACTTTAACTTTCACTCATCAAAAGCATGTCGCTTTTTTCACTTTTCTAGCCGTAATATCAACATTTCTTTGAACAGTTCAAAAAAAAGCTTCACAAACGTTTATATTTCTAGTATATTTATTAGTATTTCGTGTAAATTGTAGACAAATGTCCGCGTGGCAAACACAAAAAGGTGGGCACTCTAATAAAAACAATGTAGTGGAGGGGCAATATGAATCTTACGACTGTAATTAATGACATGAACAATATCCTTTGGGGACCACCAATGTTGGTCTTGCTTGTGGGTACAGGTATTCTCTTTACCGTTCGGCTTAAAGGCATGCAAGTACGGAAATTTAATTTAGCTTTTAAACAAACGTTTGGTGGACTCTTTAAAAAGAGTACGGCGGCGGATGCGGATGGTATGAGTTCCTTTCAAGCACTTGCAACCGCCATTGCTGCACAAGTCGGTACAGGCAACTTAGCTGGGGTTGCAACCGCCGTTGCTTCAGGTGGTCCAGGAGCGATCTTTTGGATGTGGGTTAGTGGCTTTTTCGGTATGGGCACGATTTTCGCAGAGGCCGTATTAGCTCAACTTCACACCGAGAGAAAAGACGGTGAGAAAACAGGAGGCCCTGCTTATTATATTAAGAAGGGCCTTGGCAGCAATGCACTTGCCATCTTTTTTGCAATCTCAATTATCATTGCACTTGGATTTATGGGGAATATGGTACAATCCAGTTCAATTGCGGAGTCTGTCTACGCTGCCTTTAATGTCCCAAATGTTATCACTGGAATTATCATTGCAGTGATTGTCGGGCTAATTATTGTCGGTGGGGTGTCCCGAATCGCATCCTTTACCGAAAAAATCGTCCCAATCATGGCCGCCTTTTATATCATTGGCTCACTTGTCATTGTATTTATGAACGCAGATATGATCTTACCCGCTTTTAAAATGATTTTCCAAGGTGCGTTTAACCCAACCGCTGCGACTGGTGGTGTGATTGGTGTCTCCGTTAAAGAAGCCATGCGCTACGGGATCGCGCGTGGGTTATTCTCTAACGAAGCAGGGATGGGTTCTACACCACATGCTCATGCGGTTGCGAAAGTTAAACACCCTGCTGAACAAGGATTGGTTTCAATGATGGGAGTTGTCATTGATACAGGCGTCGTGTGTACGCTGACTGCTTTAGTCATTTTAACAACTGATGCTTTTTCTAGTGGGCTATTTGGTGCGCAATTAACACAAGAAGGTTTCACCATTGGTTTCGGTAACTTCGGTACAACCTTTATTGCAATTTGTCTTTTCTTCTTCTCAATTTCAACCATTATCGGATGGTATTATTTCGGGGAAGCAAACATCAAATTTTTATTTGGCAGAAAAGGGATCACGCCTTATCGCTTACTCGTCCTTATCTTTATTGTCGTTGGTACGACAATGAGCGCAGAAATCGTATGGGAACTTGCTGATTTCTTTAATGGTCTCATGATTATCCCTAACTTAATTGCTTTACTTGGTCTTGCCTCTCTAGTCATTAAAGTTGCAAACGACTATGAAGATAAGTTCTTAATGAATCAACCAGCCACATATGAAAACCATAAAGCAAACGAATAAGCCTTCTGATTGGACGCTTTAAAATAGTAAAAATGAGCGAATGCATCGTATTTCTCTGACGCATTCGCTCATTTTTTATGATTAATACATTTTATTTTTCATCTGTTTCAAAGACTTCTTTGACTCGTCCAACAATCCCAGAAGTTAAACGCACCTTAATCCCGTGCGGATGTGTCTGACTGTTCGTTAAAATATCTTTAACAGTCCCTTCTGTTAAACGATTACTACGTTGATCTTGTTTTTGGACAACGTTAACCTTCACACCTGGTTTAATACGACTTCGCTTTGTTCCATCCATTGCAATCCCTCCCTTCTAAACGTTAACCCAATACGCAGAACCGTCTTTTGTTCGCTCCATGAACCCGTAACCGATTAAATAGCGACGAATGGTTGCTACATCATCAAAAATCATCATCAACCGTTCGTTAAGTTCAATTTCAGAATAACGTTTGGTTGGATCAAGCTGTTCAATAATTTTTGCTAGAACGATGATTTTCTTCTTTTCTTTCTTAGGCAGCTGCTTTAACTTTAATGGATTTAGTGAGATAAAAGCTGTCTTTAACGTTTGTTCTCGTTCTTTTTCGGTAGTCAAATAGCGCTCATCAACCATCTTCGCATGGGCATGAATCGGCACCATCTGGTCGGTTGTTGCGACGTCATGGTCTTGTTTTGCCATCATTAAGTTATACACTGCTAAGAAATGTTTGGCTTGCTTTGCTTTTTCTCGTAAAGTAAACCGTTGATGACGAACCGTTGAGGTTGATACCTCCAATTGTTTAGCCATTTCCTTATCATTTGCCTGGTGGTACATCAACTGCATCACCTCTTTTTGTTTAGCCGTTAAGCGATTATGGTTTGCCTCATCGAAAAGTAACGTTTCAAAATAATTGGTGTGACTGTTACGAACATGATGCTCCACAGCTTTTTCGGCTAACAACAAGCGATGATCGACAGGGTATACTTCTCCTTCATAATAGCTAGCCTGACAGACAACACACTGATAGTAATGGTTGACGTGATCATGCAAATAACCCTTCATTAAAACATCTAATTCCACCGTTTCGATATCCATTTGTTATCAAATCCTTTCCTTGCGCTATTTTCATTATACGCAAGAAAGTAAATTAAAGCAAACGAATTTTAAAATCGTTTGCTTTTAATAAAACGAAAGGGTTTACTGTTTACAATTAATTTGATAAGGCATTGACTAAGGTAGCAATTACTTCAGCTTGTTGTTGCTCACGGGAAATGGTGCTGACGCCATCACCTGTTTGGAAACCGTAATGACCAAACTGTGAATGGTTACCACCTTCTATTTCGACAAAATGTGTATCCTCAGGTAATAATGATTGCGTACGCTCATAAGCTTCCTTATTCATTATTTCATCATTTTCTGCATGCATTGAAATCACTGAAACGTTCGCTTCTGAGAGATCACTTGAATCACTCGGATATGCGCCCAGCAACAATAAACCTGCGATATTTTGGGGGTCTTCACTCAAAAAGATGGCGGCACTCGCACCACCTAGGGAATGTCCACCAATCCACCAAGGTAAATCAGACGGATACTCATCGTATAGCGTTTGGAACTGATCCGTATTAAGAATTGCTAAGTTAAGAGGGAACTCAGGTAAGAACACACGTATGCCTTGTTCACTTAATGCTTTTACAAAAGGTAGATAGCTTTCTGTTTCAACAAGCCCTCCTTGATAGAAGACAAAATTAGCTTTCACCTCATCCGGTTCAATCAGATAGCCCGAATCAACTTTAATTACAGTTTTATCATCACCAAGGTATTGTGCTTCATCCATGGCTTGATAGGTGGCTTGATTCAAAAATATTGCACCCACAATCAGCACCAGGATAACTAAACTGACAAAGATGATACCGGTCCATTTCAATTGTTTTCTCGTTTTTTGTTTCATTTTCTCACTCATTTCAGGCTTCGATAATTACATTATACGCATGCACAAACGTTCTTTCATTTTCGGCACATGATTTTCAAATGATCATATAGACTTCGTGCAAGAATTTGTGGATTAACTGCAGCACTAAAAAGTTGCTCAATCACTGCGTTGATCTTGTTTCATCTCTTTTAATTTCGCTTCTACCCGCTTCCTTTCTTCTTGGTATGCTTCTTCGACACCTGAGGTTGATGGAATAAATGGTTCCTTGTTCATATCGGTGCGCTTACCGTATTTCACCATTTCAAATATCAACCGTCCGTTATTAGGTTTCCCGTCGACTGTTTTCATTGGCAACACATCAAATAACACATAATAAAACGCATAAAAAATGAATCGGTTCCAAAAGGTCTCATAAGTTTCGATGACACCATTAGCCATTAATGCATTAATCACGATACCGAAAACCACATTCATTAAAATCGGCGCCAAATATACAAATACATAAGCGGCTTTGCTTTGATTTTTTAAACGATCGTATGAGTACCAACTATATAAATGATAATGCTTCCTTACATCAAAGAGCTTCCACTTAAACACACGTGGACCCGAGCCAAAGGTGATTCTTGGGTTTTCGGCGCCCACAATAGACCCTGCGATAACGTATCCCAGTTGTCGGAGCATAATCACGATTGGAAGAATAAAGAAAGCTGAAACAACTAATGAAATTAAGTCAGACAATCCAAACACGGTGTCTCACCCCTTTCTAAAATCCAAACGTGATTTTATTCAACCGCTATCAATTATTACCCGTTTCCACTTGGTCTTAATCCCCTGACGTACCGCCTCATCGCCTTGTTATAAATGATTAGCTAATAGCACTCGGTTTTTTCAAGCCCATTCAAATTGAATAAAAATGCACCATTTAAAAGACGATGGGCATGACTAAACACGCGTCTACTTTCGATACATGACTAAAAAGCAAAGTTACCCTCAAGTAACATTGCTTTTTAAATTGTCAGGCCACTCTTTGTTATCAAGGGTTAGTATCTGTGAGTCTCCTTCTCTCCGTCTTTTGTTGTGACATTGATAAGCACTTCAATGTCAGCAAAATCAACACCATCCAATTCACTCACGTGAAAGCGATCCTCATAATAATAACCTGATTCATCTGACGCATAGCTAGACAAGTCGATGTCTTCTTCTTTTATGTAGCGTTCAAGCGATAGGTCACTATCAATCTCACCTGAAGCTAGTGCCATATTGTACGCTTCTAATAGTTCGGGCGAATACTCTTCTTCAAGCTGATTCGTAATCGTTTCTTCTACGACTTGTTTGCCTTCATGCCACACTTCGAGACTGACACTTTCTACACCAAAGTTTGCTACACCAAAATCCTCGACCATCATTAAAAAACCAGCTGAAAATTCACCGTCTTCTAGACCGCTATGTGATTGTGATACGTACACACGATCTTGGGTTAATTGATCATGAATCGGCAACTCGATCTCACCCGCTGTCATCATCGTTTGCACACCATCGAAAGTTTCCTCATAAACAGTCAGCGTGTAATTAAAGTTTTTAAAAAGCGGAAGCGAAACACGATACGTCATTCCTTCAATGTGCTCCAATCCATATTCGCTTTTTTCCTGCTCATTAGCATCAGTTAAGACAAGGTTATAATGAGCATCTTCTCTAGCTTCCTTTAACGTTATAAATAGATTTGTTGTCACCATTCGAGTTGCACGATCCATTTCTACATACTGATAGTCAAATACGCTCACGTTACTGTCTGATTCTGCTATTGCCTTATCAAGTTCAGCAGGCAGCTGATATTCTAAATCTCTAATTTGTTGCTGTAACGCAGCTACTTCAATCTGTAGTTGTTGATAATCCTGGTTTACGTTATGCCAAAGGCTAAAGCCGAAACCGATCATTAGGATTAAGCTTCCTGACACTAGATAAATGATGAGTTTCTTTTGATTATTCTTCATTTTATCACCTCAATACTCTCTTTAAAAACTTCAGTATCGGAATTAATAAAGCTAAACACTACAATGATCAATGATGCTACTAAAAAGGATAACCCAAGCATCGCATTCATGCCTAGTCTAATGTAATTTCCCGCTTGAAAGAAATATCGCATGTAAAATATACTATCATTAAGTATCAACCCAGTCAGCACATAGGATGAGAGGTTGACAACATATTGTGAAATAACTTCTAGCGGTTTTCGTTCAAGGTGGGTTGTCCGAACCTTTCGCCTTCTTTCATATAATATTAGACTGAACAATATAAGTAGTGACTGAGCTAGTATGTATCTATGAATATTTGTTATACCTAGGTTCCTAAATAGAATGAGCGCTCCAACAATTAGAACGAATGAAACCATATTTAACCAACCAAAAATGCAATAGATATTTTGTAAAAACATGTAGGGTTGATCCGCTTTCACGGCAATAAAATCATCATCAATCTCATCTAATTGCACACCCGCTTTAAGTAGTAACAATTGCTCTTTCTTCTGATGATCATTAACCAATTGACGATCTATTGCTGATAATTTTTCCGAGATAATAGCATCTTGTTCATGTTTATTTTCAAAAAAACGCTCAATTTCAGTACGAGAGAATTCAAGACCCCTTAATTTTTTTATCGCTCTTATTTTCCCCAAGTCTACCTCATGATAATCACGATACCCATTACTTAGTTTTTCTGGATGAATAAGGCCTTGTTGTTCATAGTAACGAATGAATTTTTTTGATACGCCAGTTTTCTCAATTGCTTCTTTTATCAACATTTTCATCGCCTCCTTTAAATGATAATCTACTATGCGCCCTAAGGGCACAGTCAAGTCACAGTGAAAAAAAGTTTTTCGTAAGAATCATTCATACCATTCGTTACATATTGATAAGTTCTGTAGTTATCTCATTAGTTATAAGCATGATTTCACTTTGTTCTTATCGCTTCATTTGTTAGGTTTTCACTGAGTAGTCTTGGATAGCCTTTGTACTATTTTTAAACGTATATGTTTCAACAAATAGGAGTTCGCTCAACTATTAAATAGTTTATAAATCCTTTTCAACAGTTAGTCTAATTACAACGATAGCCACTGTTAGCTTACACATCACTACGATTAGCGCTGCATCGGTACGTTGGAAACAGCATCTAGATTATGTACCAAGTTTCCTTCATCTGTAATAATAGATATGACACCGTCTGTCTCAAGGACAATCGCTGAAATGCTGTCAAAGTCATTATGACCCGCTTTTCTAATCGCTTGTTCTAATTCACCTTTTAGAATTCTTTCTTGTAACATATTTCTTTCGATTAACTCGCCTTGGTAATATAGGAGGGTAGGCGCTGATTTTATGATCCGACTAACAGTTTTCAACCGAACAGCAGTAAATGTAATGACGTATTGCAAAAAGATCAGTAACGCCATCGCTAACATACCTTCGACAAGAGCAATCGATGGATTTATGATAATTGTTGCCAGCATCGAACCTAGTGCTATCGTAATAATAAAATCAAACGCATTCATCTTCGAAAGTGTCCGCTTCCCACTGATCCTAATCATGAGTATAAGTAAGAAATAGCTAAATACCCCAATGATTAATGTTCGTTTCATTGTCTCAAAATCTCCAATTATATAATTCATCATTTTCTCATTTCCCTTCTTAATTACTTGTTGAGTTAATCAATAGCACCATCAGACTCTGCTTTCACTAACATGCCATCGTTCTTAACAGATGAGTCACTTCCCTCACAACAACGAAGAATCCAAAGAATCACCACCTGGTTTCTCAAGTGCTGACACGACAAGTTCAAATCACTTTCTCAAATCTACCTTACGCTATCATCTTACCATAATATTGGATACTGCATCACCGTTTACATTATTTCTCTCTAGTTATTTGATGAGACACACACCTGTTATCTTTACAATGGAATTTAATTATTAAACAGACAACCTTAACTCTAGGGAAGTAATCCGGTCATTTAACTAATGAGACATGCGATTTAAATGGAGGATAGTGACTATGTTAGTAAAACCAAAGCGATTACAACCTGGGTGTCCCGATTCCCTCTTTGTAATTTATCGGGAATCCAAGTTGAAAGTGAACCACGATATTACCCAAAAGTGAACCTTATCTGTTTTATCGGTTTATCTAAAAAGATCTTCTTATATTTTATTCTAATGATACATCCTACAAGCAATTTGTAAACGAGAAAATGTCTACCACTTCTGCTTGAACAAGTAATGTACCAAATGCTTAATCGTTCAAGCGAAATCTTTTAATAACGCCCTTTTTTAATAACATTCACATGAAGCAGCCCGTCATTTGAAATACATCTGTTTTACCATGAAGTTTGGATCAGGCAAATATCAAAATGATTGACTTGTTTCGTTGGATAGTTCAGCTATCAAGTGTTAAAATATAGAAGATAGTTGCCTGTTCCTATACAATCATAATTCCCTTTACAAAATTCGCGCTAAGATTCTAACGAGGAAAGTATCACCAATCACTTTAATTAGAGAGGAAGGATTCTTATGAAAGTTATTTATCAAGACGTAACGTTGGCAGAGAGTAACAATACAGAAGTGGTTGAAGGCAACCACTACTTTCCAAGATCTGACGTAAAAATGGACCTTTTCACGAAAAGCACCAAGGAATACACTTGCCCTTGGAAAGGTGAAGCTACGTATTATCATGTCGAAGTAAATGGCCAACGCTTAGAAAATATTGCTTGGTCTTATGAAGATCCAAAAGAAAAAGCAAAGCAAATTGCTGGTCACATCTGCTTCGAAAAAAAACTAGTCACAGAATAACATTCAACATCAAAGAGTCACTACCCTTTCTTTACCATGAGTCTTTTAACACTTAACAGCAACTATCTGATTGTAATTCAGCACTTTGATGATGCGTAAAAGCTTAAACATTTATCCATCGTATCTGTTCTGTAGATTTCATAATTGATTACACACTAAAGAAACCCTGGAAACAACGCTTGCAGTAGATTTCCAGGGTTATCACTATCAATTTTTACGCTTTGCATATAAAAGCTTATTACTTCTCCCACTTTTCCTCTCCGCGCGCTAATAAATTTATCATTACGGGTGGGAGCATTATTTAAGGAATAATAGACAAAAGACCCTGAATTCGAAAATGTTTATTTTCACGGAATCGGGGTCTTAATCTGAAATGTTTATTTTCACTGAGTAATTACTATTTTAACTTCATAATTTTCTTGTCAGCAAACAGATTGTCTCAACATGAGAAGTTTGTGGAAACATGTCGACGGGCTGAATTTCTTTCACTTCATAACTGTGTTCTGTTAGATATTTCAAGTCTCGGGCTAGTGTCGCTGGGTTACATGACACATATACAATCCGTTCAGGTCCCATCGTGACCATCGCTTCAAGTAATGCTTCCTCGCAACCTTTGCGCGGTGGATCGACAACAATCACATCCGGACGAAGACCTTGACTTGTCCACCAAGGCATAACCTTTTCTGCTTGACCAACAACAAATTCAGTATTGCTTAACTGATTAATCTCTGCATTTTTCTTGGCATCATCAATTGCTTCTGGTACGATTTCCACACCATAAACTTTCTTCGCTTGTTGCGCTAAAAAGAGCGAGATTGTACCAATTCCACAATAAGCATCGATAACCGTTTCACTTCCAGTGAGCTGGGCCATCCGCAAAGCTTCGTCATACAAAACTTTTGTTTGATCTGGATTGACTTGATAAAATGATTTGGCTGAAATGGCGAATTTCACATCACCAATTGTGTCATAAATATAATCGTCACCATATAAACAGAAAGTCTGTCTTCCTAAAATCACATTGGTACGTTCACCATTAACGTTTTGCATGATTGAATTGACTTCTGGATAAAGGGATAAAATGCCATCAATAAATTGCTTTTTATACGGCATTTCTTTCGTCCGTGTGACTAGTACTAACATGACTTGATTTGTTTGTTTTCCGCGTCTTACCACGATATGACGTAAGGTTCCTTTATGAATCTTTTCATCATAAGCACGAATACCCACACGGTTCGCTACGTCTCTGACACCATTCACCATCTCATCATTGACTTCATCCGTAATGATGCAACGCTCCATACCCTCAATAATGTCATGACTCTTTTTACGATAAAACCCGGTGATTAATTCCCCATTCTTTTCACCCACAGGAATTTGCACTTTATTACGATAACGCCACGGGTGTTCCATTCCGATGGTTGGGTTCACGTCTATATCCGGCAAATGTGCCACTTTATGCATTACATTTTTCACTTGATTTTGTTTCATAACCAATTGGGAGGCGTAGTCCAGGTGTTGAAGTTGACATCCTCCGCATTGATGGTAAACCTCACACGGGGGTTCAACCCGATTCGGACTTACTTCAATTAAATTGCTTAGCTTACCGATCGCAAAATTCTTTTTCACAAAAATTATTTTAACATCAGCGACTTCTCCAGGGAGTGTATTCGGTACAAAGATGGGATAGCCATCTAATTTCGCTACACCACTTCCTTCATGAGTCATATCTATAAATGTTAGTTGCCGTTGTTCATTTTTTCTAACAGGTGCTGTTTTACTCATCATATCAACGTCCTTTTCTTTATAACTGTAGTAAGTGTAGCAGAAACCGCTCTGATTGAAAAGCAGAGCCCGTACCGGTATTTCCCGGGAAATGAAAAAGATTCCCCGAACGTTCAAGGAATCTCTTACTCGTCATTAGTAACAATTATTCTTCATCTGTTTTTTTAGGTGCCGTTAGATCATCAGGAAATGCAATTGCTTCAAGTGCCGCTGCTTGTTCATCAGCTTCTTCTTGTTCATTCGTCGGTAAGATATAGGTAATGTGCTGTGGCAGATTAGTAAAATGACCCGGTAACAATCCCCCAAACTCACCATCGACATTGAGCTGCATGGTCTCATCTGTCGTTACACGAATATCTTTTGCCTTTACATGAAAAACATTTTTGTCATGAAGATGTTGACCTCTTAGTGCCGCTGTAATCACGCGAATAAATTCTGCGAAATTTGTTTTTTTCAGGACAAATAAATCAAATAAGCCATCATTCATCGTCGCATCAGGCGCTAACTTTTCGAACCCACCCACTGAGTTAGAGTTAGCAATTAAGAACAACATGATTTCTCCTTCAAAAACTTCGCCATCATACGCAATTGTCGTATGAATCGGACGCAGTCTCGGGACCATTTCTGCCCCTTTCATCACATACGCCAATTGACCTAATACCGTTTTAAGTTTACTTGGTACTTCATAAGACACTTCAGTTAATTTACCACCACCGGCAATGTTAATAAAGTAGTGGTTATTTACTTTACCGATGTCTAACTTCTCCATCCGACCATTAATGATGCTCGTAACCGCCTTATCTACTGTCCGCGGAATTTTTAAGGCACGCGCAAAATCATTGGTTGTTCCGGCTGGAATGATTCCTAAAGCAGGTCGATACGCTTGTTCAGCCATCCCTGAGACCACTTCATTAATGGTCCCATCACCACCGACAGCAATAATTAAATCGAATCTTGCTTCACATGCTTGTTTAGCTGCGATGATCGCATTGCCTTTAGCTGTTGTTTGGTGCGCAGACGTCACATACCCTGCTTGTTCAAACCGAGCCAGTACATCAGCAAGCTTATTTTTAAACCCTTCACGCCCTGAGGTTGGATTGTAAATAATTCGTGCAGTCTTCATAGAAAATCCCCCTTACCCATTCTTACGCTCGTTCATTGTTTGTCTACATCAAACTTTATCATAGCACTTTTTATAGAGAAAGGCTATCAATACTCGACGTATTGATAGCCTAAAATTAACCTATTGTAATTCTCCTGCTTTACTTAACGTTTATTCATTTCTTGTAGTAGAATTTTATTAACCATCGGTGGGTTTGCCTGTCCTTTGGTTTGTTTCATTACTTGACCTACTAAGAAACCAATGGCTTTATCTTTACCATTTTTGTAGTCTTCAATCGACTGTTCATTTTGATCTAAGATTGCGGTAATGATTTCTGTTAACTGACCTTCATCTGAGATTTGCACCAATCCTTTTGCTTTAACAATCTCGTCTGGATCGCCACCTTTTTCAACAAGTTCAGCAAAAACTTTCTTCGCCATTTTTGATGAAATCGTGCCATCTTCAATTAACGTAATCATGCGTGCTAATGCAGATGGTGTCATCGGTAAATCATGAAGTTCCAGTTGCTGTTTATTTAAGTGCGCAGAAACCTCACCCATTAACCAGTTTGATGCTTGCTTCACATCTGCACCACTCGCAATGGTTGCTTCAAAGAAATCCGACATTTCTTTTGTGCTCGTCAGTACCATCGCATCATACGCTGGTAATGTTAAATCTTCAATGTAACGTTTTTTACGCGCATCAGGAAGTTCCGGGATTTCCGCACGGATACGCGCCTTCCAGTCTTCGTCAATGTAAAGGGGGACCAAGTCAGGTTCCGGGAAATAACGGTAATCATCTGAACCTTCTTTGACACGCATTAAGACCGTTTCTTTCGTCGATTCTTCATAGCGACGTGTCTCTTGTAAAATCTCGCCACCCGCCATCAATACTTTTTGTTGACGTTTTTCTTCAAACTCCAAGCCCTTTTGTACAAAAGAGAAGGAGTTAAGGTTTTTCAGTTCTGTTTTCACACCAAATTCTTCTTGTCCGACAGGACGAATTGAAATATTGGCATCACACCGAAGTGAGCCTTCTTCCATCTTACAGTCTGATACACCCGTATACTGAATAATATTTTTAATTTTTTCTAAATAAGCATAGGCTTCCGCTGGTGAACGTAAGTCCGGTTCAGAAACAATTTCAACCAGTGGTGTTCCTTGTCGATTATAATCGACAAGTGAATAACCATCATCACTGTGGGTAAGTTTCCCTGCATCTTCTTCTAAATGCAAGCGAGTAATACCAATCCGTTTTGTCCGACCTTCAACTTCGATATCAATGTAACCATGCTCACCAATCGGTTGATCAAATTGTGAAATTTGATAAGCTTTTGGATTATCCGGATAAAAATAGTTTTTACGGTCAAACTTCGTATCAGTAGCAATTTCACAATTGATCGCCATTGCTGCTTTCATCGCATAGTTGACAGCTTCCTCATTTAAAACCGGCAAAACACCTGGATATCCTAAATCAATTGGGTTAATGTTTTCATTTGGTTCAGCACCAAAGTGGTTAAAACTCGGGCTAAATATTTTTGAATCGGTTTTTAATTCAACGTGAACTTCTAAACCAATAACTGTTTCAAAATTCATTATTTTGCACCTCCCATAACTGGGCGTTTCTTATGATGTTCAGTTGCTTGTTCATAAGCATAAGCCGCACGGTAAATCATTTGTTCATCAAAGTGCTTCGCAATGATTTGCAAACCAATTGGCAAGCCCTCATCGTCACTAAAACCACATGGTAATGACATCCCTGGGACACCTGCTAAGTTAACCGGAATGGTTAAGACGTCATCTGCGTACATCAACAGTGGATCATCAATTTTCTCGCCAACTTTATAAGCAGGTGTTGGTGAGGTTGGTCCAACGATGATGTCGTAGTTTTCGAATACTTTATCAAAATCTTGTTTAATCAACGTTCGAACTTGTTGGGCTTTTTTGTAATAGGCATCATAGTAACCTGAACTAAGCGCAAACGTTCCAAGCATAATCCGGCGCTTAACTTCATCACCAAAACCTTCACTGCGTGTGTTTTTAAACACATCAATCATATTCTCCGCATGATCGGTCCGTTTACCATAACGAATCCCATCAAAACGGGCAAGGTTTGCTGATGCTTCTGAAGAAGCAAGTAAATAATAAGCCGCAACTGCATATTTTGAATGTGGCAATGATACTTCTTCAACCGTTGCTCCTAATGATTTAAATACTTCAATGGCTGCTTCAACCTTTTCGCGTACTTCTGGTTGAATACCTTCTTGACTCGATAAGTATTCACGCGGCACAGCAATTTTCAATCCTTCGACACCCTTTTTTAGGGCATCATGATAATTAGGGACATCCACATTGGCTGATGTTGAATCCATTTTGTCATGACCAGCAATGACGTTCAATACATAGGCATTGTCTTCGACCGTTCGCGTTAATGGTCCAATTTGATCAAGTGATGAGGCAAAGGCTACCAATCCAAACCGTGAAACTAGACCATAAGTTGGTTTTAAACCGACAACCCCGCAAAATGAAGCAGGTTGACGAATCGATCCACCTGTATCTGAACCGAGAGAGAAGAATACTTCTCCGGCTGCCACAGAAGCTGCTGAACCACCGCTTGAACCACCGGGAACATAATCGGTATTCCACGGGTTTCGCGTATCAAAATAACTTGAATTTTCAGTTGTTGAACCCATCGCAAACTCATCCATGTTTAACTTACCGATCGTAATCACATTCTTTTTGTTCAAACGTTCCATCACGGTCGCATCATACAAGGGGTTATCAAAGTTACTTAATAATTGACTCGCACATGTTGTCCGTAGCCCTTTAGTGACGATGTTATCTTTAATACCTGCTGGAATCCCAAATAAGGGATGGTTATTTTGATCAATCTCTTGATCTAATTGTGCCGCTTGTTTCAAGGCAGCTTCTTTGTTAAGGGTAATGAATGCCTTGACTTGATCGTCTACAGCATCGATTTGGTCATAAGAAGCTTGAACTAAATCCGTAACGGTTAGTTCTTTGTTATGTAGCTTCTGTTGTAATTCTTCTAATGTATAATCAAAAACAGACATTGACGTGCCTCCTATTATAAAATTGTTGGGACTTTAAACTGATTGTTCTGATGATCTGTCGCATTATTTAACGCATCTTCACGATCAATCCACTTACGTGGTTCATCTTTACGCATCACATTTTTTAAATCCAGTACGTGCGTGGTTGGTTCGACCCCTGTTGTATCAAGTTCGTTTAAAAGTTCTGCATAGTGAATAATATCACCTAATTGCTTTGTCATTGTATCTACTTCATCATCTGTAATCGCAAGACGGGCTAAATGTGCCACATGTCTTACTTGATCTTTTGAAATATCTGTCATTTATCTACACCTCCACTATTTATTCCTACCTGTCGTTAAACATACTTCTGATAATAGCAAACTTTTAAGCGTTTAGGCAACTATTCGTTAATTATTATCAGAAGATTTCGAGCAATACCTACAACTTAACGTTCATATACATGAACAAACGGTTCATCTTCACCACGTTTTCGAGTAATTAAGCTTTCTTGTTTATTACTCGACTTGATAATGACTTCAATATCAAAATAGCTTTGGAAGCTCTCCATTACTAACCCGTAAACATATTGGGTAAAACCTACAACTTCGGCCTGTCCTTGAAACTCGATCGGAATCTCTAATGTTAATGACTGAATTTGATCACCAATGAAGAATCCCTCACCAATGAGACCCACATAATTCGGGAAAAATTCGGCAATGTCTTGCTTAAAATCTTCTATTGTTGCCGATAAATCTGGATCTAAATTCCTTGCCTCTGTGGACGGGAAGAGAACATAATTATCATTAATCGTTTCCCAATCACCGACAGAAGATGATCCTCCTGAAACCGTTGTTTGAGCTACAAAGTTTCCTGGAACGAGTCCACTTCTTGGCGCCTCTCGGTAAATTGCCAGCATAATGGGTACATCAGTCAAACCATCTTTTTGTCTCAAACGCTCCACAACTGTATCCGCAATGCGATTCGCTTCCGTCATCATGGTTGACTCTGGAATATCCTCATAATATGTCGGACCGCCTACTTCCGTTTGAAAACTATAATTTGATTTCATCGCAATCCCAAGAGCAATCCCCGCTAATTGAACTGATTGATCATCCGTTCGCTTTAAAAAGTTTTGTTCTAAAATATGCGATAAATATTTTGGGTTTTCTCGCTCTTGCTCCAATTTCACATCGGTAGCCGCATCCGTTGCATAGTCAACCGATGGGTTTAAACCAAATGGAGCCGCTTCTGATTCCCGCTCCAACCAACTATACAGCTCACTCTGGCCAATCTGCTGTCCCTCTTGAAAGAAATGCGAATCCGGGTCAAATACATCAACTGCATGACGTCGCAAATCATTCTCAAGGGTTCGAATATCTAAGCGATTAGCCACTTGATTAGTCGTTACGCCTCGAGACTGACTAAGTCGATAGGGCAGTAACACTTGGTATTCTGAATCTGACACTTCATAACTTGGGATAATCGCTGTTTCCTGTTGTTCAGTTGGTAGTGTTTCGTCAACAACCTCTTCAGGATCATTAAAGTTAGGTGCACACCCAACCAAGAGGACCGAAGCGATTATATATAACAGTATACGTTTCATCAAATGTCCTCCTTTCTCACTCAGGCAACCGTTCAAGCAGGGTCGCCTCATCCCACACTTCAATGCCTAGTTTATTTGCTTTTTCTAATTTCGAACCTGCTTCTTCCCCAGCAACCAGTACGTCTGTTTTCTTTGATACACTGCCAGTTACTTTAGCGCCCAGCACCTCTAATTTCACCTTTAAGTCTTGGCGCGTATAGTGTTCAAGTGTACCGGTTAACACCATCGTCAAGCCAGTAAACGGCGTGGGTTCACTTGTTGCTCGTTTCGGTCCTTTATAGACCATATTTACTCCGCTCGCTCTTAACCGAGACAAGAGCTCTTCCACATGGGGCTCATTAAAATATTGCACCACCGAATCAGCCATTTTTTCTCCAATTTCATCAATAGCTTCAAGGTTCTCTTTAGTCATACTTGCTAATTGCTCAATCGTCTCTGCATGTTGCGCTAGCGTTTTTGCCGCTTTTGAGCCTATGAAGCGAATGCCTAATCCAAACAGGAGACGTTCTAATGAGTTCGTCTTTGACGCTTCAATTGCTGTCAAAAGATTATCCACTGATTTATCTCCCATTCGCTCAAGTTGCA
This sequence comes from Streptohalobacillus salinus, assembly GCF_003201605.1. Lineage (GTDB taxonomy): Bacteria > Bacillota > Bacilli > Bacillales > Amphibacillaceae > Streptohalobacillus > Streptohalobacillus salinus. The sequence continues at coordinate 73,967 of NZ_QJJR01000006.1, forward strand.
ACAACTCGTCCCGTTTCAAGCGATATAAGTCACTCACATCATGTACCAGTTCATGGTCATAGAGCTGCTCAATGACTTTCTCACCTAAGCCATCAATGTTCATTGCCAAGCGTGAAACAAAGTGGGTTAGCCCTTCTTTTAGTTGCGCTGGACAGCTAGGATTAATGCAACGAAGCGCCACTTCCTCATCAAGTCGGACCAACTCAGAACCGCAACTCGGACAGTGTGTCGGCATGTGAAAGGCTTCGCTATTTTCAGGACGCTCATCGACGATAACTTTCACAACCTCTGGAATGATGTCGCCTGCTTTTTTAATAATTACACGATCATTTAAACGAATGTCTTTTTCCTTAATGTAATCTTCATTATGGAGCGATGCCCGCCCAACTGTCGTACCAGCCACTTTAACGGGTTCAAGAATAGCAGTCGGTGTGACAACACCGGTGCGACCTACGCTAAATTCAATCGCTCGTAAAGTGGTTGCCACTTCTTCAGCTGGAAACTTGTAAGCAATCGCCCATCGCGGACTTTTCGCCGTTCTCCCCAAACGCTCTTGGTAACTAAGACGATCCACCTTAATCACAATGCCATCAATTTCATAAGTTAAATCAGCACGTCTGACTTGCCAATGTTCGATAAAGGCGATGACTTCATCAATGGTTTGGCAATCCTTCCACTCCGTATTTGTTTTAAATCCTAAGGAACGGAGATAAGTTAGATCAGCACTATGCGTTTCCATGCTGCGATTTTCCCACTGGCCAATCGCATAAAGAAAGATATCTAGATGACGCTTCGCAGCGACTTTAGAGTCAAGTTGACGCAAAGACCCGGCCGCTGCGTTACGCGGGTTGGCGAACGGCTCTTCCTCGTTTATTTCACGCGCTTTATTTAAGTGCATAAATGACGTTTTCGGCATAAAGGCTTCCCCGCGTGCTTCAAAGGTACCCGGCTCATCAATTTTAAGTGGAATACTATTAATCGTTTTTAAGTTTTGTGTAATATCTTCACCAATCTCCCCATCACCACGGGTAGCACCACGGACAAACTCGCCATCTTGATAGCGAAGCGATACTGCCAAACCATCAATTTTAAGTTCAGCCACATAGCTAACATCGTCCACATCTAGGCCTGCTTTGACTCGGCGGTCAAAATCACGAAGATCCTCTTCGTTAAACGCATTAGCTAAGCTAAGCATCGGACGCTCATGCGTCACTTTAGTGAATCCATCTAAGACTTTACCACCTACGCGTTCAGTCGGTGAATGGGCCTGTTTCTTCTCAGGGTATGCTTCTTCAAGTTTGATTAATTCTTGCAATAATTGATCATATTCGCTGTCGGGTACTGAAGGTTGATCAAGGACATAATACTCGTGACTGTACTTATTTAATTGGTCTGTCAACGCTTTTATTCTTTCATCTATGTTAGCCATATCAACCATTCTCCTTACGTTTCTTTCGTGATTGGTGCAAATTGTGCAATCAATCGTTTCAAGCCAACCGGTGCAGGGAAGGCAATATCAAGTTCTAAACTATCACTATCCCCTGATACTTTTACAACGGTACCAATCCCCCATTTTTTATGATTAGCTTTGTCCCCAGCTTTCCAAGCGGCATGTTCACTACCACTTGTTTTTTTCTGAGCGCGCCTCACCTTAGAGGTTGGCTGTTGCTTCTGTTGCAAGGCTTGTTTTTTCACCGGTAACCCAAACGGATCCTCACTGGTTTCATTTCCAGCAATCAATTCACTCGGAATTTCATCAATAAACCGACTCATCGGATTAAAGTTCGTACGACCATATAACGTCCGCATATTCGCGTGTGTTAAATATAACAGTTTTTCAGCTCGGGTAATTCCAACATAAGCAAGGCGACGTTCCTCGTTCATTTCTTCTTCATCAAACATTGACCGGCTGTGCGGGAACACATTTTCTTCTAAACCAATCAAAAATACGACCGGAAATTCGAGACCTTTGGCCGCATGTAACGTCATTAAGGTCACTTTGTTATCGGCATCCGGATCATCATCAATTTTGTCGATGTCGCTAATTAACGCCAGGTCCGTTAAGAAGGTGACTAACGTTTGGTCTTCATCACTCCCCGCTTCAAAGTGCTGGGTCACTGTTTTGAACTCATTAATGTTCTCAAGCCGTGTTTGTGCTTCTATGGTTCGCTCATTTTCAAGCATTGCCTCATAACCGGTCCGCTCAAGTACATCTTCAACGATATCCGTCGCAGATAGAAATTCCTGTTGCTGATGCCAATTCCAGACCATTTCACTAAAGTGACTCAACGCTTGCGTGGCACGTTTACTGAGACCGACAAAGTCAATCTCTTTGATTGCCGTCATTAAGGCAATGTCATGCAATTCTGCATAAGCTTGCAGTTTTTCAAGCGACGTCTTACCCACACCACGCTTAGGCTCATTGACGACCCGTGCAAAACTCACATCATCCTCTGGATTCGCAATCAGGCGTAAGTAAGCCAGTAAATCTTTAATTTCTTTACGGTCATAGAACTTCGTACCGCCAACCATCTGATAAGGAATATTTGCCTTCACAAAGGTTTCCTCAATCGAACGCGATTGTGCATTGGTCCGGTAAAGAATGGCAACATCCCGGTAGTGATATGCTTTTGTTTCAATGATATTATCAATTTCTTCGGCGACATAAAGCCCTTCTTCTTGCTCACTACGTGCTTTAAAGTAATTAATTTGGGTTCCCCCATCATTTTCTGTCCATAACTTCTTTGGTCGCCGATCACGATTGTTTTCAATCACCGCATTAGCTGCTTTAAGAATTGAATCTGTTGAACGATAATTCTGTTCAAGCAGCACCACTTCTGCGTTAGGATAGTCCTTTTCGAAATCTAGAATATTTTTAATATCTGCCCCGCGCCAGCGGTAAATTGATTGATCGGAATCACCAACAACACAGAGGTTCTTGTAGCGCTTAGCAAGTTGTTTGACTAAATAGTACTGGGCGTAGTTCGTATCTTGATACTCATCGACATGGATATACTGAAACCGGTGTTGATAATAATCGAGTACTTCAGGTACCCGGTCAAACAACGTAATCGTCTGCATAATTAAATCATCAAAATCAAGCGATTGATTTTTCCTAAGCGTTTGTTCATACCCTTTGTAAACATCAGCAACGACTTTTTCATAGTAATTTGCGGCATTTTTCTGATAGGCACTCGCGGTAACTAAATCATTTTTCGCCTGACTAATTAGCCCTAGCATCGCACGCGGTTCAAATTGCTTTGTATCAATATTTCGGTTCTTTAACACATTTTTAATCACGGTCAATTGATCACCTGTATCAAAAATCGTAAAGTTTTTATTGTAACCAATTTGGTCAATATCTCGACGTAAAATCCTTACACACATCGAGTGGAATGTTGATACCCACATGTATTGTGCCTCCGGCCCGACGAGTGCTTCTACCCGTGATTTCATTTCACGTGCTGCTTTATTTGTGAAGGTAATTGCTAGCACGTTACGTGCTGCGACATCCTTTTCTTCGAGTAAGTAAGCAATTCGATGCGTTAAAACACGTGTTTTGCCACTACCTGCACCAGCCATGATTAGTAATGGACCATTGGTGTGTTTAACTGCTTCCTTTTGTTTTGGGTTTAACCCTTTAAGTAAATCACGAATCGGTTGACTCAAATCTCTCACCGCCTTAAGTTATCTGTTTAATTTGCACTGTTTTGATTGCTTGTTTGAAATCGGTATATAAGCTGTTTCCAACCACAACCGTATCAGCATAAGCTGCCATTTTTTCTGCATCCGCTAAGGTATAAATGCCACCACCGTAAATGAGTTGTGTTTCTTTCAAGTGTGGACGAATTGCTTTTAACAGTTCGACGTCACCATAAGTTCCAGAATACTCTAAGTAAAAGAACGGCAAGTGAAAGACGTGTTCTGTCATCTTTGCATATGCAATCACATCTTCCTTATCTGGCAAGCGGCATTGTGCTTTTTTATAAGCCTTCGCCTCTGGGTTCATAATACAATAACCTTCAGCGCTTACTTGATCAAAATTTATCATCGGTCCGAAGGTTTTAATCGCTTCATGTTGTACATCCATCATCCATTTTTTATTTGTGGCATTTAGAACAAGAGGAATGAAGTAGTAGTCAAATCCAGGAGAAATTGCGTCTTTATTGGTAACTTCTAACACAACCGGGACTTCAAATCGACGAATATGTGACAGTAAGTCAAGGACACCATCTAAGGTGATCTGATCGGTTCCACCGACAATAATCGCATCGGTACCGGAAGTGCAAACTTGATCTAATTGTTCGTCCGTTAACGCTTTTGCTGGGTCTAATTTAAATACATGTCGCCATGTTGAGCTATCTAACATATCGAACCCTCACTTTATATTGAAATTCATCATTTTATTATAACAAAAACGGACATATGTTTGTTAAATTGCACTAAGAAAATCGAGAAAATCTCTAGCGCCATTCCTTTATCTGTAAAAAAAGAAAAACACATCCACGCTCAACTGCCCAGCAGTTTTACACCGATGTGTTTTTCATCTTTATGTTTTTATTTTTTGTCACTTGGGAAGACTAATCCGATTTTTGCGCGTGCTGTATCTAATACGTCCATCGTCTGCAGGGACACCTCAAAACGATTCACATTACTTTCGATTTCCCCTGCTTTAATGAGCGCAGCAAAGTGGTCTGCTTCATAGTACATTGAATTCGTTCGTTGATCCACACTAATATCACTTTCATTTCCTTCTTTATCAATTAACGTTAACCCAAGCATGTCACTCCATTTTTTTATAACAATCGAACCGTTCTCACCTTGCACCTCAGATGCTAGTCCGCTGTTGGTAATTTTAGAGAACATTAAATCCGCTTGAAAATCTCCATAATCCAGTAAAACAGTCCCTGCACCGTCTACTCCTGACGCTAACATATGCGCTGCGGCTTCAACGCGTTTTGGTGCGCCAAATAACTGTACAATCGGATAAATGGTATAAACGCCAATGTCCATCAAGGAACCGTTTGATAAATCTGGTTTAAAGGCATTAAGTATTTCACCTTCTTTATAGCGATCATAACGTGATGAATACTGACAGAAGTTGCCAACGATTCGACGAATCGGCGCAATCGCATCAAACATCTCCTTCAACTGTTCGAAGTTTGGTACGTGTGTTGTTTTCATCGCTTCCATCAACGTAACATTATTTGTTTTTGCTGCCTCAATCATTGCTTGAACTTCTCTTTGATTTGAAGCCATCGGCTTCTCAACGAGTACATGTTTTTTACCTTGTAAACACATTATTGCTTGTTCAGCATGAAGTGCCGTAGGGCTTGCAATATAAACCGCATCAAACGCTTTGCTTTGACTAAAGCCTTCCATGTCAGTGTAGGTTACATCACAATCATACTTTTCAGCAAACGCTTTTGCCTTTTCGGTTGTCCGTGAATAGACCGCACCCACCGTGTATTGTTTCGTTTGTAAAGCTGCATCCAAAAACCGATCAGTAATCCAATTTGTTCCAATGATTCCTAAACGTATCATTTGCCTTCCTCCTTATTTATCCGCGCTAACACCGTTTCATAACCGCCACTACCATAGGTTAAACAACGCTTTACTCTCGAAATCGTTGTGGTCGACGCATGTGACTCATCAACAATCGCATGATAGGTTTGTCCTTCTGATAGCATCTTTGCAACCGTTAAACGCTGCATCAATGCTTGAAGTTCGTTCATCGTGGCCAAATCATCAAAAAATTGATAGCATTCTTCTTTATTTTCTAATGATAAAATCGCTTCAAACAACTGGTCGAGCTGGTCACCGCGTAATTTGTCTATCTGCATCGTTACTGTCTCCCCCTTTATTCGACTGTGACACGTTCAATACCGGTTGACGTTGGAATAACATTAATCCATGTTTTACCAGGAACGAACCCAACCGCTTCTCCGCTTTGAACAGGAATAATCCGTCCATCTCTGTTTTCCCAAGCTACTTCTTTAGCCACACCTTTTTGGATTAAGAGCGCATCACCACCACTTGAGAAATCAATTTCACGACGGCCAACATCATCAGCAATTTCGTGATACGTTTCTAAAATAAAGACGTTATCTAAAGCAATTGGCGTACTGTCTGATAACTCAACCGTTTGACTTTGTCCGTTGTAGCGATGGTAGGTTTCTGTATCTGATTGATAAACGTACCGGACTGATTCATTCCCGTAATACAAGGTTACCTCATTTGCTGGGTTCCCCTCAAGACCGGTCATTTCTTCATCAGATAAGAAGGTTAATGGCTCGTAAGTGGTTTCCATTTCATACCCTTTTTCTTTTGCAGTTTCTGCAATCGCATCAAAGATAACGTAAGAGTTGTGCGGTGCAACCCGGAATGACTCGCGCTTAAACAGTTGACGGTCATTATCATAATACGCACCATTCAGATGGTCTGCCGCACCATTTTTTAACATATTTTCAATAAACGTCGCTGCGCCGTGGTAAACATATAGCGCATTATAGTCATCAGCCAAATTAAAGTAATAAGGTCGTGCGCTTCGTACCGGTCCGACAACCTCTGGTTGTTCGCTATGGAACATTGCCATTAATCTCGTTGTTTGTCCTTCAGATAAAATTTCAAATACCATATCGGCTTGAGATAAGCCAGACTGCGGTCTAGCACGCGGATGGTTATTAACCATAACGTTTATAAAACGTTGCGTGGGTACCTCGTCTGTTTCAATACCAGTTAGTGGGAAACGTTCTTTTTCCTCAACCTCGATTGGCTCTCTCTCTTTTTCCGTCGTATCGTTTTTACTGTGATCAGTTACTTGGCGTTCTGCATCTTCATCATTACTACACCCAACAAACACAAGCATACTTAACATCACTAACAGTATGTATCTTTTCATTCGCTCATCACCCTTCACTAAAATGATTGACTCCATTGTCTTCTTTAAGTATAACAAATAATCACACAAACCGGGTAACATAAATCAATTGTAGGCTTATCATCATGGTTTAGATACTTTTTATTAATGCTCGCGCATATGTTACAGGTTGTAACACATGCGAAACATATCACAACCAACGTGATAATCGACCGCTTTCTTCCATGCTCTATCCCATTTCTAATACATGTTATACACTTAGCTTAGCAGTACGATAATCACACAACTATCAGTAACACAGAGGAGGACATAGCATGACAAAACAACTAAAAATTGCAACGATTGGCGGCGGTTCTAGTTATACCCCTGAATTGGTCGAAGGATTGATTAAGCATTACGATGAATTTCCAGTTACCGAATTATGGCTTGTCGATATTAAAGCAGGCGAGGATAAGTTAAACATTGTTGGTGCACTAGCAATGCGTATGATAAAAAAAGCCGGCTTACCCATTGATGTCCATTTAACACTTAACCGAGAAGCAGCACTCAAAAATGCTGACTTTGTAACAACCCAGTTTCGGGTTGGTTTACTGGAAGCGCGCGGAAAAGATGAGCGTATCCCGTTAACGTATGATGTTATCGGGCAAGAAACCAACGGTGCAGGTGGTTTATTTAAAGGCTTGCGCACTATTCCAGTCATTTTAGACATCTGCCGTGACATTGAGCGTCTCTGTCCAAATGCTTGGTTAATCAACTTTACCAACCCTGCTGGTATGGTGACTGAGGCTGTTTTACGTTACTCTAACATTAAGAAAGTTGTCGGTCTTTGCAACGTACCCATTGGCATTGAAATGGGCGTAGCAAAGTTACTTGATGTTGACCACTCTCGGATTCGAATTGACTTTGCCGGGTTAAATCATATGGTATACGGCCTCGATGTATTTCTTGATGGTGTCAGTGTCAAAGATGAGGTCGTTGATAAGTTAACCGACCCTGAACAAACAAGTTTTGTGAAGAACATCGAAGGTATTGGTTATGATCCTGCCTTTATTCGTGCGTTAGGTGTGTTAACATGCCCGTATCACAATTACTACTACAAACACCGTGATATGCTTGAAAAACAGCACAAAGAAGCCAAAGAACAAGGGACACGAGCAGAAGTTGTCTTAAAACTTGAAAGTGAGCTGTTTGAACTTTATCAAGATGAAAACTTAGCCATCAAACCTCCTCAGCTAGAAGAGCGTGGGGGCGCTTATTACTCTGAGGCTGCGGTTCGGTTAATCACTTCTATTTATAATGACACGTGTGATATTCAACCTGTCAATACGAGAAACAACGGGGCGATAAAATCACTTCCAGATGAGTCAGCAGTAGAAATCAGTTCGGTAATCACAAAAGATGGTCCTAAACCGATTGCCATCGGCGACTTACCTGTGGCAACACGGGGATTGGTGCAACAGATTAAATCCTTTGAACGCCTTAGTGCAGAAGCAGCTGTGACTGGCAATTATGATTTAGCGGTCACAGCCTTAGCGATTAATCCATTGACGCCTTCTGATACAATTGCCAGAGCGATTGTCGATGAAATGATGGAAGCTCATAAACAATATTTACCGCAATTCTTTAAGTAATAAATCAGTTAGCTCACCCCCCTCATCGCGAACATGCGATGAGGGGGTTTCTTTTGCTTTATACATAATTGCTAGCAATAGGGGCACTTGAGAAAAACTAATATTTTGATGGATATGTGGCTTCTTTTTCCAGAAATGGTGACAACCATTAACCTGATCAGTAAAAGAATAACGCTAAAGTCATTTCACTTGCTTTTCTATGTCTAATCGGGCACGATAAAACATGGACAAAAAATACATAACGGAGGAACCATCATGGCTTACAAAAAAATTGCACTATGGAAAAGCATCAAGACTCATGCCATTCTTATTTTAGTTACTGTCTTACTGATCAACGCGGCACTCTCTAGCTTTATTTTATACCTTATTGAGATGACCGGCTTTGAGTTAGGAATCTTAGGCGCCTTCTTGTCGAACTTTATGAACATTATTTTAGCGACAATCTTGATAGCCGTCTTTCTTAACTATTACATCATTCGTCCAATCCGCAATATGGAACGAACCATTTATCAATTTGAACAGGGTGAACGCAAAGCTCGTGTCGCTTCTAGAAACTTTAATGAAATTGGCCGTTTAGCAGAGCGTCTTAACCAACTCTTTGATGAAATCAATGATTCAGAACAGCAAAAAAACCAAGAAATTATAACGATTGAAGACAAAACAACCCATTTAGCACAGCAACTCGACCATTTAACGGGTGCATTTGAAGGGTTAGGCTCATCATTTGAGAAGGTGACCGCAACAACAACCGATCAACTTAGCACCTTTGAAGAAACGTCGGCCTTGTCTGAAGAAACCGAAGACCGCTTCACTGAAATCACAGAAACGTTACTCCAATTAACAACGGACTTCAATGGGATGCAAGTCCAAACAGATCAAGGAACGAAACAAGTCACCGAATCATCGAAAGCAATGCGCCACATCGCAACCGAAGCAACTGAAACCAAAGCGCTTGTTCATGTCTTAACAGCCGAAATTGAACGCATTCAAGATGTTGTTACTTTGATTAATGATATTGCTGAACAAACCAATCTCCTCGCACTAAATGCTTCAATTGAAGCCGCTCGCGCTGGGGAACATGGTAAAGGCTTTTCGATTGTTGCTGATGAAGTACGTAAGCTTGCCGAGCGTTCAGTCGAAGCAACGTCAAGTGTTAATGAAACCGTTCAAGGTATTCTTAAACAGGTTAACTCATTTACGCAGCAATCGGACCAACAAGCCAATACCATCGACATAGAATCAGAAAAAATCTTAGCGATTAATGAAGGGTTTGCTGCGTTCACGAAGCAAATTAACCAATCTCTCACATCGTTTGATCAAATGGCACAAAATGCTAAAATCGTTCAACAATCAAGTCAAGAGATTGCAGCTGCAATGGCTGACGCTACCGAAAAATCCGAAGATACTACTACCAATATCGTTGATACACATGAGCAGATGCAAACGCATATCGACTCTATTAAAACGATTCGAAGTGAAATCTTCAATTTAAAAGCCTTATTCCAATCCGAAACGATGCAAGAAGTCAGTGAATCAAATTAAGACAAACCACTTGTTGCAAGTCAATGCCCCTCCACCTAACGGTCTCACGGCCGCTTAGATGGGGGGCTTGTGACTACTCAATAGTGCGAACGGTCTTTCCACCTCCTATGTGAGCGTGTTATGACCTTCTAAGACAGAAATTTCTTTCTTTGCTTAACGCGAGACCTGTTACCAGCCACACAAAAAGCAGGGATGAACAACGCATATATGTTGTTCATCCCTGCTTTTTTATACTAATGTTTGAAACCAATATCTGTGCGATAAAAGAAAGCATCAGATTGGTTAAATATTTTCAAGTAATCATTAACCGCTTGTTGGGCTTGCTCAGGGGTCGCTTTAACAGAGCCCACAAGTAGCACACGTCCACCGTTCGAGACGATTGCATTTCCATCTCTTTTCGTTCCTGCATGAATCACATAACTGTCCGCATCATTCGTTAACTCAGGTAAAGCAATCCCCGTTTGATAATTACCTGGATAGCCTTGCGCTGCAACAACCGTTCCAATCGCATAGCCTTGTTTCCAGCGTAAGTTAGGATCTTCACCAGCAGCTAACTTGATGATAACTTCCATCAAATCATTTTCAAGCAGAGGCAATACAACTTGCGTTTCAGGGTCACCAAGACGAGCATTAAACTCGATAACCTTCACGCCATCTTCAGTATCAATAAGGCCTGCATAAAGTACGCCAGAATACGGACGTCCTTCTTCAACCATTGCTTTTGCAACCGGTTTTAGTACCGATTCAACAGTGAAGTTGATTTTTGCCTCACTTAAATCATCAAGAGGGGCATAAGCACCCATTCCCCCGGTATTTGGTCCCTGATCACCATCAAAAGCACGCTTATGGTCACGTGCCGGGATCATCGGGTACACATTTTCCCCTTCCACAAAGGCAAATAACGAAAACTCTTCCCCGGCTAAATATTCCTCAATTACGACACGGGCACCAGCAGCACCAAATTGATGATCGATAAGCATCTCGTCAACAGCCGTATGGGCCTCTTGTTCACACATCGCCACAACTACACCTTTACCAGCTGCTAGGCCATCGGCTTTCACTACAATCGGTGCCCCGCGTTCCTTAATATAAGCATGCGCTTTATCTACATCAGTGAACGTTTGATAATCTGCTGAAGGTATCTGGTATTTTTTCATTAACGCTTTGGTGAAATCTTTGCTACCTTCAATGATTGCCGCTTCCTTTGTTGGTCCAAAGATAGCCAAACCAGCGGCCTTGAATTGATTAACAATCCCTTTAGCTAGCGGTACTTCCGGACCAACAATGGTCCAGTCAATCGCTTCACTTTTAGCAAATGCTAAAAGGTCAGAAATCGCATCATCCTTAATAGCAACACACGTTGCTTCATGTTCAATTCCTGCATTACCAGGCGCTGCGAAAACCTGACTAACCTTAGCTGATTGATTTAACTTTTTCACAAGCATATGTTCACGGCCACCACTGCCGACTACGAGTACTTTCATCTAAACTACCGCCTCATCTTTAATAGATTAGTGTTTGAAGTGACGCATCGCTGTCATCACCATTGCAATCCCGAGCTTATTACACGCGTCAATTGAATCTTGGTCGCGTTTTGAACCACCCGGTTGAATAATTGCTTTAATACCTGCTTTCGCAGCATTTTCAACCGTATCTGGCATAGGGAAGAAGGCATCAGAAGCGAGCACAGCATCTGTTGCTTGATCTTTTGCTTGATCAAAAGCAATTTGGGCAGCGCCTACGCGGTTCATTTGCCCAGCGCCTACACCAACCGTTTGATCACCTTTTGCAACAACAATCGCATTCGATTTTACGTGTTTAACAACTTTCCAAGCAAATAACAAACTTTCAAGTTCTGCTTCTGTCGGTTTTCGATCTGTCGCAACAGTAAGCATATCTTCTGTTACCATCCCCTCATCACGGTCCTGAATCAGCAATCCACCTAAAACACTGACAACCTTCTTCTTGTCACTTGAATGACGCTCCATATCTGTCTCAAGCAAGCGTAGGTTTGGCTTTTCAGTAAGAATGGCCAAGGCACCTTCACTAAAACTTGGTGCAATGACAATTTCTAAGAAGATCTCTTTTAGCTGCTTTGCTGTTGCTTCATTAACTTCACGATTAAGTGCCACGATTCCACCAAAAATTGAAATTGGATCACCCGCATAAGCTTTACTAAATGCTGCTTCAATCGTGTCACCCATGCCGACGCCACATGGATTCATATGTTTAACTGCAACCGCCGCTGGCTTTTCTGGGAATTCTAAGACAATCTCAAGCGCAGCATTCGCATCTTGGATGTTATTATACGATAACGCTTTACCATTTAATTGTTTACAGTTCGCAAGTGAAGCCCCTTTAACATTAGGCGCCTTGTAGAAAGCTGCTTGTTGGTGTGGGTTCTCACCATAACGAAGCACTTCTTGCCGCTCGTAGGTTAGCGATAATGTTTCTGGGTTTTCAAGCTTGGTTTGTTCAATAAAGTATTGAGCTATTAAACCATCATAATGGGCCGTATGACGAAAAACTTTTGCGGCTAGTGTTTTTCGGAAATCAAAACTTGCACCGTTGTTCAATTGCTTCAGCACCTCATCGTAATCACTCGGATCTACTACCACGGTTACGTCACGAAAGTTTTTAGCTGCTGAGCGTAACATTGTTGGTCCACCAATATCGATGTTTTCAATGGCTTCTGCTTCTGAAACACCTTCTTTTTGAATCGTTTCTTTAAATGGATATAAGTTCACAACAACGATATCAATATAGTGAATGCCTCGGGCTTTTAACTGTTCGGTGTGACTGTCATCGTCGCGTCTAGCAAGTAAGCCAGCATGAATGATCGGATGAAGCGATTTAACACGACCATCTAGAATCTCATCTGAACCGGTTACTTCTGAAACAGCCAGTGCTTTTAGTCCACCATCACGCAGCGCTTTTAGTGTACCGCCCGTCGATATGAGTTCATACCCTAAGTCAATTAACCCTTTTGCAAATGGTACCAACTTTGATTTGTCTGAAACACTTAATAATGCACGTTTTTTCAAGAAAAATCCCCCTTAGTTATTAATGTTTGAATCGTTTCTGGATAGAGTTTATGTTCCACTTGTTGAATGTTTGTTTGTAACATGGCTCTCGTATCAGCATCATCAATCGCTACACACGCTTGCGCGATGATTCGACCAGTGTCCATCCCCGCGTCAACATAATGAATCGTCACGCCGGTAATTTTTACCCCAGCTTCAAATGCTTGCCCGATTGCATCAAGACCTTTAAAACTCGGTAATAATGATGGATGAATGTTGATGATACGCCCTTCAAATGCATGAAGCAAGGTCGGACCAATCAAGCGCATGTACCCAGCAAGAATAATCCCCTCGACAGCTTTTATATGTAACGCTTCAACAATTTTTGATTCAAATGCTGCTTTATTAGTAAAAGCTTTCGGATCAAAGACAAATGTCTCCACCCCAAAAGCTTTAGCTTTATCTAATACTAACGCATTCGCTTGATCAGAGACAACAAGAACTACTTCTGCATCAAGTTCACCCTGTTCAATCGCTGCTTGTATCGCTACAAAGTTACTACCTGTCCCAGAAGCAAAGACGGCAAGTTTTGTTTTAGCCTTCAACTAGAGTCACTCCTTCTGAGCTGGTTACCTCACCAATGACATACGCCTCTTCGCCTAAATCCTTTAAAACATCTAGAACCAGCGTCGTTTCATGAGGGGCAACCATGACAGCCATCCCAATGCCCATATTAAAGACACCTAAAAAATCTTCAAACGTCTGGTTCGTTTGTTTTTCAAGATACTCAAAAATAGGTAGGCGTGGCCAACTATTTTTTGTAATAGCTACACCTAATCCGTTTGGTATTGCGCGCGGTAAGTTCTCATAGAAGCCACCACCGGTGATATGACTTAATCCTTTGATATCAACCTGTGTTTTTAAGGTTTGAATTGCTTTGACATAAATTTTTGTCGGCTCAAGTAACGCTTCACCTAATGTCTGCCCTAGTTCATCAACGTGGGTGGTTAAAGACAAATGTTGATCAGCAATAATCTTCCGTACTAGTGAAAAACCATTTGAATGGACACCGCTGGATGTCATGCCAATAATCACATCCCCCGCTTCAATCGTATTACCTGTAATTAGGTCTGGCTTATTGCCAATTCCGACGGTAAAACCAGCAAGGTCATACTCACCGGTTTGGTACATCCCTGGCATTTCCGCCGTTTCACCACCAATTAAGGCAGCCCCACTTTGAACACATCCATCTGCAATCCCTTTGACAATCTGTTCAATCTTTTCTGGTTCATTTTTTCCACAAGCAATATAATCAAGGAAAAAGAGCGGGTCAGCGCCTTGACTAATTACGTCGTTCACACACATAGCCACTAGGTCAATTCCGACGGTATCATGGCGATCCAGTTCAAAAGCAAGCTTTAACTTTGTTCCAACGCCATCTGTGCCAGAAACAAGGACGGGCTCATCATAACGAAAGGCTGAAAGATCAAAGAGTCCTGCGAAAGCGCCAACGCCTCCGAGCACTTCAGCACGATTGGTACGGTTAATATGTTTCTTCATTCGTTCGACTGCTTCATAGCCCGCATGGACATCCACACCCGCTTCTTTATAAATATCGCTCATTTAATATGCCCCCTCTTATGCTTTATAAACCGGATTTACAGTATCAGGATAAATCTCTGTTGGGTACTTGCCGGTAAAACAGGCGTTACAAACACCGTGCGTTTGTTCATCGCCTTGAACAACAGATGATTCCAATCCTTCAACGGATAAGAAAGCTAAAGAATCGGCACCAATTTGTTCTCGCATTTCTTCAACTGAGTAATTCGCGGCAATTAACTCCCCCTTGGTTGACGTATCAATCCCGTAGTAACAAGGATTAACAATCGGTGGTGAAGCAATTCTGACATGGACTTCTTTGGCGCCTGCTTCTTTTAATAGCGTAACAATACGACGACTCGTGGTTCCACGTACAATCGAATCATCTACCATCACGACGCGTTTTCCTTCGACAATACCACGGACAGGTGAGAGTTTCATTTTCACCCCTTGTTCACGTAGTTCTTGTGAGGGTTGAATAAACGTTCGACCGACGTAGCGATTTTTCACTAACCCAATTTCATAAGGAATTCCCGTTGCCTCTGAGTAGCCAATTGCAGCTGAAATGCTGGAATCAGGTACACCTGTAACAATATCAGCCTCTACGTTGGCTTCTTTTGCTAATTGTTTTCCCATGACTTTTCGACTGGCATGAACATTTAAACCATTGATGTTGCTATCAGGTCTTGAAAAATAGACATATTCCATCGAACAAAGTTTACGTCCGATTTCTGAACTGAAGCGACTTGAACGCAAGCCGTCCTTATCGATCACAATCAATTCCCCTGGTTTAACTTCACGCTCGTAGGTAGCGCCAATTAAATCAAAAGCACACGTTTCACTAGCAACAACATAAGCATCACCTAATCTTCCAAGTGACAGTGGGCGTAACCCACGTGGGTCAAGCGCAACAAATAATTGATCTTCAGTTAGAATTGTGAAGGCATAAGCACCTTTAATCATACCGAGCGCTTGTTTAATCGCTTCTTCAAGATCTAAGTGACCACTACGTTTAATTAAATGCGCAACCACTTCCGTATCAGAGGTTGTCGATAAGATACTTCCTTGTGCTTCAAGTTGTGACTTTAAAGCAAAGGCATTGACTAAGTTACCATTATGACAAAGCGCCATGCTTGATTTTTGCGAACGAAAGACAAGCGGTTGAACGTTCTCAAAGCCACCGCCACCTTGGGTTGCATAACGAACGTGTCCGATTGCACTACTCCCCACCAAACCTTTTACCTGACCTTCCTCAAACACTTCATTGATCAAGCCGGTGCCTTTATGCAAGTGTAATTCCTCGCCATCACTCGTAACAATGCCAGCACCTTCTTGCCCGCGGTGCTGAAGCGCATGTAAACCATAATAAGTCATTTCTGCTGCCTTTTTATGACCAAAGATACCAAAGACACCACATTCTTCATTTAAGCCTTTGATTTCAGTAAGCATGGAATAGCTCCTTTCCAAAGCGTTTCTAATGCTTGTACAGGTTCTGTTATAACTGCTTCCTTATTGACAGTCACACGTAACACACCGTTTTCTGTGACATGGCCGATCACGGTGGCATCTTCAATTAATGCTTCAACCTCAGCAACATCAGCTGGATCGACACTAATCACATAACGAGACTGCGTTTCACTGAATAACACCGTATTAACATCTCCCGATAAATCAACGGTTGCACCTAGGGTTGGTTGGTTAAAAAGGGACTCGGCAATCGCAACACTAAAACCCCCTTCGGATACATCGTGCGCTGACTTCACCAAACCCACTTGAATTGCTTTTAATAACGCATCTCCACGTTTACGTTCAAGATCAAGATCGATTGAAGGGGCATGACCAAAGTATTCATGCTCTAAAATATTTTGTAATTCACTTCCAGCGAATTCTGGCTTTGCTTCACCGATCATTAAAATAACATCCCCTGCTGCTTTAAAGTGCGAGGTGGTTATGTCTTTTGTTTTCGCATGCAACCCAACCATCCCAACGATTGGAGTTGGGAAAATTGCTTGACCTTGCGATTCATTGTAAAGTGAAACATTTCCACTAATTACTGGCGTATCAAGCGCTAGGCAAGCTGCTGACATGCCTTCAACACTTTTCTCCATTTGCCAGAAATTTTCCGGCTTATCGGGGTTACCAAAGTTTAAGCCATCAGTAATTGCCAACGGTTTAGCACCAGAGGCGTAAATATTTCGAGCCGCTTCAGCAACCGCAATCTTTCCACCTGTTTCCGGATCTAAATAAATATATCGGGAATTGCAATCCGTTGTTATGGCAATCGCTTTATCATAATCACGAATCCGAATCACCGCTGCATCCGACCCCGGGCTCACCACTGTATTGGCTTGGACCATTGAATCATATTGATCATACACATATTCTTTACTCGCAATCGTTGGTTGCTGCAGCAATTGTTTAAACGTTTCAGCCACATCTTCAACATCAGGCTGATAAGTTTTCATTTGTTGGAAAGCCTCATAGTAAGCAGGAACTTTTGACGGTTTATAGTAGACCGGTGCATCTTCAGCAAGTGAATCAACCGGGATATCACAGACAACCTCACCATGGTGAATGAGCCTAAACTGCTTATCGTCGGTTACTTTCCCAACCGCTACAGCTTCTAAACTATACTTTTTAAAAATATCGACAATTTCTTGCTCACGGCCTTTTTCGACGACGAGTAACATCCGTTCTTGTGATTCGGACAACATCATTTCATATGCAGTCATATTTGCTTCACGTTGCGGGATTAAGTTCATATTCATTTCCATTCCCATGCCCGCTTTACTCGCCATTTCAGAAGCTGATGAGGTTAAACCAGCCGCTCCCATATCTTGCATGCCAACTAACGCATCACAATGAATAGCCTCAAGACAAGCTTCAATGAGTAGTTTTTCCATAAATGGGTCACCGACCTGTACATTTGAGCGGCGATTTTCAGAGTCTTCTGTTAAATCCTCAGAAGCGAAGGTTGCACCGTGAATCCCGTCACGTCCTGTTTTTGATCCGACATATAACACCGTATTGCCTAATCCTTTAGCTACCCCTTGTTGAATATCCTTTCTATCAATCAAGCCGACAGCCATCGCATTCACAAGTGGATTGCCTTCATAACACGCATCAAACTGAACTTCTCCACCGACTGTTGGCACGCCAACACAGTTCCCGTAGCCACTGATCCCGTGGACAACTTCTTCAAACAAATATTTAACACGACCCGATGTTAGCGGACCAAACCGTAATGAATTCAGTGAGGCAATCGGACGTGCACCCATCGAAAAGATATCTCGAATAATCCCACCGACACCGGTAGCAGCTCCTTGGTAAGGCTCGACCGCTGATGGGTGATTATGACTTTCTATTTTAAAGACAATCCCTTGATCGTCTCCGATATCAATAATACCAGCTCCTTCACCCGGGCCTTGTATGACCTGTGGACCTTCAGTAGGAAACTTGCGCAAGAGTGGTTTTGACGTTTTATAACTACAATGCTCAGACCACATTACTGAAAAAATACCTGTTTCGGTGTAATTAGGTTGACGACCTAAAATCTTTTTAACCGATTGATACTCTTCGTCAGTTAAGCCCATCTCTTGGTAAAGCTTTTCTTTCTCAATCACTTCCGGGCTAATTTCATGCGTTTGTAACATAGCTGTCCCTCCAATTTTTCACGAGTGATGTGAACATTTTCAAGCCGTCCATACTTCCGAGAATCGTTTCAGTCGCACGTTCTGGGTGGGGCATCATGCCAAGTACATTGCCGGCTTCATTAATAATACCGGCGATATCTGCCACTGAACCATTGGGATTATCTTTATAGGTGAACACGATTTGTTGATTGGTTTTCAATTGCGCTAACGTCTCATCATCACAGTAATAATTCCCTTCACCATGGGCAACTGGAATCGAAATTTCTTCATCCATTTGATAATCGCTCGTAAACTGTGTCTGATTATTTTTCACAACCAATGTTTCGTGATGACAAATAAATTTGAGTTTCTCATTACGGAGAAGCGCGCCTGGCAACAGTCCTGCTTCCAGCAAAATCTGAAAGCCATTACAGACACCAAGAATTGGTGTGCCACGTTCGGCTTCACGTTTTAAGGAATCAACAATTTTAGAAGTAGAGGCAATTGCCCCACAACGCAAGTAATCACCATAAGAAAAACCACCTGGGATAAGAATTGCATCATATCCACTCAAGTGACTGTCTTGATACCAGACAAGCTCAGCTTCTTCACCGAGTGCATCCTTAGCAGCATGGTACATATCTCGGTCACAGTTAGAACCCGGAAAAACGATCACAGCAAACCTCACGAGACGACACCTTCCTCGACATCATACGTGTAGTTTTCAATAACTGGGTTAGCTAATAACTTTTGGCACATCGCTTCAACTTCTGCTTTCACATCGACGGCATCGTCCATATACATTTCAATCAATTTACCGACACGTACTTCTTTAACGCCTTCGTAACCCAGTGTAGCTAAAGAGCCTTCAATGGCCTTTCCTTCCGGATCTAAAACGCCCTCTTTTAATGTGATATGAATGCTAACTTTTTTCATGATAATTCCTCCAACCGTGTCAGTATTTTTTGATAAACAGTAAGAATATCGCCCGTGCCTTGTCGAAATACATCTTTATCTAAATGCTCGTCTGTTGTTAAGTCAACCAAGCGACACGTATCCGGTGAAATTTCATCAGAGAGAATGATGTCACCATTTAGTAGGCGCCCAAATTCAATTTTAAAGTCAATCAGCTTTACATTGATTTGTTTGAAAAAATCAATCAAAGCCGCATTAATCTTTAGCGCTGCTTCTTTGATAAAAGAAAGTTCTACACTATTGACATCCATCAACAGCTGCGCATGTTGATCATTGATCAACGGATCATTTAGCGCATCATTTTTATAAAACCACTCAACAAGTGGTGGATCAAATGCTGTTCCTTCCTTTATGCCTAACCGCTTTTCAAGTGTATAACTTGCTTGATTTCTGACTACCACTTCAAGCGGGATTATTTCTGTCTGGTACACTTTTTGCTCCGTATCATTTAAGGTTTCAATAAAGTGATGACGAATTCCCACTTTTGTCAAGGCTTCGAATACATGGGCGGTAATTAAATTATTAAACCGCCCCTTCCCTTGAAAGACTTCTTTTTTCTGACCATTAAATGCCGTTGCATCATCTTTATAACTTAAAATTAATTCCCCGTCTGTCTCTGTTTTATATACACGTTTCGCTTTACCTTCATACATTAACTCACGCATCAAAGCCACATCCCTTATGTTTTGATTTATTCCGTTAAGCCAATCCGATCAAAGATTTGATCGACATTTTTCAAGTGATACGTATAATCAAAGCAGTCATCAATTTGTTCACGAGAAAGTAAATGGGTGATCTTGCTTTCTTGCTCAACCAATGATTTAAAGTGCACACCTGTTTCCCATGCTTTCATTGCATTCGGTTGAACCAAATCATACGCTTCTTCACGACTCATGCCTTCGTCAATCAAGGAAAGCAATACACGTTGAGAGAAAATCACACCGAAGGTGCGGTCAATGTTGCGCTTCATATTATCGTCAAATACAGTCAGGTTCTTCACAATGTTACTAAAACGATTCAGCATATAATTCAAGGTAATTGTCGCATCAGGTAATATGACACGTTCTGCAGATGAGTGTGAGATATCACGTTCGTGCCACAAACTCACATTTTCATAAGCTGTTAACATATACCCACGCATCAACCGACTCATTCCCGTCATGTTTTCTGAGCCGATTGGATTCCGTTTATGCGGCATTGCTGATGATCCTTTTTGTCCTTTGTTGAAAAACTCTTCCACTTCACGGGTTTCTGTTTTCTGCAAACCGCGAATTTCCGTAGCGAACTTTTCAATCGATGTCGCTACTAAACTAAGGGTCGCCATATACTGGGCGTGACGGTCACGCTGCAACGTTTGCGTTGAAACAGGCGCAGGGCTTAAGCCAAGTTTCTCACAGACGTATTGTTCAACAAAAGGATCAATGTTGGCATATGTCCCAACAGCGCCTGAAAGCTTACCAAATTCAACATTGACACAAGCCGCATCAAAACGTGTTAAATTCCGTTTCATTTCTTCATACCATAGCGCCATTTTCAAGCCGAACGTGGTCGGTTCAGCGTGAACACCATGGGTACGCCCCATCATCACGGTATGTTTATGCTCAATCGCTTTTTCTTTTAAAATCTCAATAAAATTAACAATATCTTTTCGAATAATAACGTTTGCTTGCTTGATTAAGAAAGAAAGCGCCGTGTCAACAACATCTGTTGATGTTAAACCATAATGAACCCATTTCTTTTCCTCACCTAATGTTTCAGATACACTTCGCGTAAAGGCAACGACATCATGACGCGTTTCTTGTTCAATCTCAAGAATACGATCAATATCAAACGTTGCGTTCGCTCTAATTTTTTCCACGTCCTCTTTTGGAATAACGCCCAGTTCACTCCATGCTTCACAGGCTAATATTTCAACTTCTAGCCACGCTTGATAGCGGTTTTCATCTGTCCAAATCTTACCCATTTCTTCTCTGGTATAACGTTCAATCATAATTAAGTCCTCCTCAGGTTGCTTGTCTATCTCTATATTATATTTCAACTTATCAAAATCAAAGGTTTACTTCTAGCCGAACTCAACCTATATATTTAACTTCCGCCGTTTTTCAGCTAATTCTGTTGGTGTCTTAGCGACTAAGGTCAAGTGACCAACCTTTCGTTTCGGTTTAATCGCGTCTTTACCATACATATGAATATGTGCATCGGTCAATCTGCTTGGGTCAGTAAAAAAGTCGGCCAAGTTATCACCGAGCAAATTAACCATGATACTCGCCCCGTGAAAATACACGGGCAACAAAGGCAACCCACAAATCGCGCGAATATGTTGCTCAAACTGACTGACATTACAAGCTTCAATCGTGTAATGACCAGAGTTATGTGGTCGCGGAGCCAGTTCATTGACATAAATCGCTTCACCTTTAACAAATAGTTCAAGTGTAAAGGTGCCAACGACCCCAATAACTGCCGCAATCTCTTTTGCTGCTTGGATTGCTCGTTCACGTACCGTTTCACTTACGGCTGCCGGAACCGTGGTCGTATGAAGAATGTGATCTCGATGCACATTCTCACCAACCGGAAAAACAGCGAGTTCGCCTGTTTGACTTCTTGTGAACACAACGGATAGTTCACAATCAAATGCAACAAACGCTTCATAAATTAAACGGCCATGGCTTTTCAACAAGGCCATGACATCACTTAGACCAGACGCATCGATCAGTTTTACTTGGCCTTTACCGTCATAACCACCACGACACGTTTTGACAACAGCTGGATAACCAATTGTTCGAATGGCTTCGGATAAGGATGCTTCATCTGTGACAATTTGAAACGGACTAACCGGTTGATTTGCTTCTTGCATCGCTTGTTTTTCTCGTTCACGGTCCTGAGTAATTGCAAGTGCTTGCGTGCCTTGGGGTAACAGTCCTAAATCAAATAAATACTTCGCTGCCTCAAGATCAACATTTTCAAATTCATAGGTGACAACATCTACTTTTTCAGCCAAGCGCTTTACCGCCTCTAAATCATCATAATCAGCAATGATTTGTTCATCCGCTATCTGTGCCGCCGGGCAATTAGGGGTGGGATCGAGCACAATCAGTGAATAACCCATGTGCCGAGCCGTTGTCGCCATCATTCGGCCAAGCTGACCTCCACCGATGATGCCGATTGTATTCCCATAGATAAAACTATTTTTCATTGAGTTCTTCCCTCATTTCATGAACTGCTTGTTTCATTGTCGCTTGGTAACTTATTAAACGTTCTGTTAATTGATCGTCTTGTGTCGCTAAGATTTGCGTAGCTAAGATTCCCGCATTCTTCGCACCCGCTGATCCAATCGCAACGGTCGCAACAGGAACGCCACCAGGCATCTGTACGATGGAAAGAAGTGAATCAAGGCCATTCAACGCACGCGACTGCACAGGGACACCAATCACCGGAAGCGTCGTTTTACTCGCAACCATACCTGGTAAATGCGCAGCACCACCTGCACCAGCAATAATCACTTTTAACCCTCGTTTGCGTGCCGATTCTGCATACGTAAACATGTCTTCAGGTGTCCGATGTGCTGAAATAACCTCTTTCTCATAAGTCACACCTAAGTCATCAAGTACTAAACACGTTGCGTGCATGGTATCCCAATCAGAAATACTTCCCATAATAACACCTACATCAACCATGTTACCCCTCTTTTCCTTCAGCAATTAAAAAGCACCTCTTTATCTTCAGTCGTTAAAAAACGAGAGAAGATGAAGAGGTGCCTGACGTCAAATCTATCGACGGTAAACATCACTTCACTAACCTTTAAACGCGTTAAAGATTAATCAAATGATATTTTCATCTTCCCTCATAGTCCGTCATTTACGGTAACGGGTAGAAACTTTTGAGCCGTATTCTCAAATTATACGAGGAAATTTATATTTATGTTTCATGTGTTTAAGTGCATTCTTATCATAACAACAGACCACGTGTTAGTCAATAAAAAATCGAACAATAAATTAAATTAATAATCTATTGTTCGTCTTTAATTCGAATCGCTTCAAATATAATCATTTGTTCGACGACTTCAGTCGTAATTTGTCCATTTTCTGTTATTTCTTCAAAAACAGGTTGCTCCATCCGTTTGACCGGCGTATAACCAGCTGCTTTAATTCGATCTAAACATGCATCAATGGATTCATTCGTCTCTTTTGTGAAGCGTTCTTTCTTTCGTGTCGGCGTCTGCGATGCTTTCTGCTGTTGATTCTTCAACCGGTTCTTCTTGGTATTCTTCTTCTGCACTGCGTTTAATCTTCCCTTTCTTCACTTGTTTGACCCAGAAACCACCATTAATAGATTTCGGCTCATACGAAATAATAAAAGCTTTCGGGTCAATGTTTTTGATTAGTTCATAAAGGTTAAGTTCATACTTTCGCGGGGTAAGTATTTGCATCGATAAGCGATCACCATCCATACCATAGGCATACCAACTGGTCACGCCGTAGCCACGATCGCGTAATTGCTTGGTAAAAGTTAAGTCCGGATCTGAAGAGATCACATTAACGGTAATGTAACCAAGCGCCAACCGTTCTTCAATCTTCGAACCAACAATTACACCAATTCCGTACCCAAGACCATAAGCAAGTAAATTCTCAATCCGATCTAAATTATCAAGAACTAAACCTAAACCGAGTGTATAAACCATAATTTCTACGGTACCGATTGCTGCTGCTATATATTTCTGACCTTTTAATGTAAGAATGGTCCGTATTGTTGCGAATGACACATAAACAATGTTAATCGCAAGAATAATCAAAATCATGGTTATTGCATTATCTAACATAATTGAAAAACCTCCTAGCTAATATTGTATATTACCGTTAAGAGATTTTCCAATTAAACTTCTTATCTTAAGCAAATAAATGGTTGTTAGGGGACTTATGCTGAAAACACACCGTTTCGCTAGGACTAGCGAAACGGTGTGTTAAGTTAATGATCAAGCTCTGCACTTAGATTAGCTTAAGAAAATTAAGAACAATACGAAGATAACTGATAATGCCCACATAAGACCTGGAATCTCTTTTGCACGTCCACGTGCCGCCATTGTAATTGGATAAAAGGTAAAACCTACGGCAATTCCCGTCGCAATACTGTAAGCAAGTGGCATCATAATAATCGTTAGGAATGCTGGTACAGCAACTTCGATTTTATCCCATTCAATTTCTTTCAATGTTGACACCATCATGACCCCAACAATGATTAGGGCTGGTGCTGTTACAGCTCCGGTCACGACACTAAGGAGTGGTGAGAAGAATAGCGCAAGTGCAAAGAATAGCGCTGTAAAGACCGATGTTAAACCAGAACGCCCACCTGCACCAACACCTGCTGCTGACTCAACATATGACGTTGTTGTTGATGTTCCTAAAATTGCCCCTGAAACTGTCGCAACCGAATCAGATAGTAACGCACGACCTGCACGTGGTAATTCATTGTTACGCATTAAGCCTGCTTTTTCTGCAACCGCAACAAGTGTACCTGCTGTATCGAAAAAGTCAACGAATAAGAAGGTTAAAATTACACCGAGCATTTGTAACGTGAAGACATCTCCGAAGTTAGTGAATGCTTGACCAAATGTTGGTGCAATTGATGGTACCGAACCAAAGACTGCCGAAGGTAAGTCAATCAGACCAAAGACAATCCCTGCAACTGCAGTGATAACCATTCCGTAAAAGACCCCACCACCAACTTTTAGGGCGATGA
The DNA here is from genome assembly GCF_003201605.1 of Streptohalobacillus salinus. Classification (GTDB taxonomy): domain Bacteria; phylum Bacillota; class Bacilli; order Bacillales; family Amphibacillaceae; genus Streptohalobacillus; species Streptohalobacillus salinus. The sequence goes on from NZ_QJJR01000006.1 coordinate 98,982, forward strand.
GAACAACTGTCACAACAAGTCCAAAGATAGCAAGAGCTGTATTACCGTTCGTGAAATCACCTAACGTAACAAGTGTTGCTGGATCAGCGACAATAATACCGGCATTTTGAAAACCAATAAAAGCGATGAATAAACCAATACCACTACCAACCGCTAATTTTAATGTTGCTGGAATGCTATTGATGATTTTTTCACGAACACCTGATAATGTTAATACAATAAAGACGAGACCCGATACTAAAACCCCACTTAATGCAGTTTCCCACGCAATACCATATGTACCGACAACCGTAAATGCGAAGAATGCGTTAAGTCCCATACCTGGTGCTAAAGCAATCGGGTATTTTGCAAACAAGCCCATAACAAGTGTACCAATCACAGCTGAGAGTGCTGTTGCTACATATACAGCATCTGGGTCCATGCCCGCCGCTGCCAACATGTCTGGATTGACGAATAAAATGTATGCCATTGCCAAGAAGGTCGTCAGACCCGCCATGAATTCTGTTCTTACGTTGGTACCTAACTCTTTTAGATTAAAATACTTTTCTAACATTAAAACTCTCCCCTTCTGTTTTTTCGTCGCTAATAAAAAACACACCCATAGATTAATATAATCTTGAGTGTGCGATCTTCATCAGAAGTAACGTTAATGAGAGAAGAATAAAATAAAATGCAAAATTGCAAGAATCCTTCATTAACTTCTGCGTAGACAGACCATTTACGGTGGTCGGTAGAAACTCATGAGCCCTATTCTCAAGATTATACGACGAAATATATTTTGTTTTGAATACAAAACTTATCATACAAGTTTATTCAGAAGGCGTCAAGAGCAAAAGCGAATATTTTTAAAAAAAGAGATACCCAACGTTCGGGTATCCCTTTCCTTTTACACATTCTAACAATCGATCAAAACCGAACGTTAGGCTTTATTCATTTGACTTTAATGCTTCAATCATGTCGACACCTTTTAGTTTACGGTGCATCAACCACATTACGAGCGTTGAAAAGACTAAAGTAAGTACGGCTGCATAAAGATAACTCGACCAATGTAAGCTTGGGTTAAACATCATGTTATCCATCGATGCGGTATCGAGCACAAAGATATGAAGCAGTCGGCCAAACAGAGCACCAACAACGATCCCCATTAACGTTAAAATAATGTTCTCTCGATAAATATACATCGTCACTTCATTATCGTAAAAACCTAAGACTTTGATCGTTGATAGCTCCCTAATCCGTTCCGAGACATTAATGTTAGTTAAATTGTAGAGCACAATAAAGGCCAGACCTGCTGCCGCAACAATTAGAACAATGACAACAATATTTAAACTTTCCATCGAATCTTCGAACAGATTGAGCATGGATTGGTTAAAGCTTACAGTAACCACGTAATCTTGATCACTCAAGGTATCAGCTAATGCTTGTTCAAAATCAGCATCATACGTATACGTTAATAACTCGGCATTGTATCCAATTGAGCCCGATGCCATCGTCTCTTGATAAACGTCTGGACTCATGTAGAGGTAATGGCCAGCATAATTTTCTATAATCGCACCCACCTCAACTTGATACTCAACATTATCTGGATCGGTGAAGGTTAGCTCATCACCCGGCTCGATATCAAAGAGTGTTGCAAGTTTTTCGGTCACAATTGCGCCTTCTTTATCCAATTGATAGCTTTCACTTGATAAACGGTTCTCAAGTTGCACAAAATCAGGTAATCGTTCTGGATTTTCAGGTACGAATAACGTTACGTTTTGCGTCGTCGTACCTGTCTCACTTACTTCAAGTGCTTCTTGATAAACAGATAAAGCTGATTCAATCGCTTCTTCATCATTGATTATCGACCGGTAAGCTGATTTACTCGACTCATCCGCTTCATTATCAAGTGCGACAACAGCTTCGTATTGCATCACTTTACCAAATTGCAAGTCAACAATACCTTCAACTGCCCCTTTTAGACCAAAGCCAGTAATAATTAACGCTGCACATCCGCTGATCCCAATTACAGTCATCAGCATGCGTTGTTTATAACGGAATAAATTACGGGCGGTGACTTTCTGCATGAAATTCATCCGGCGCCATAAAGGTGTAAGACGTTCGACTAAAATACGCTTCCCGCTTTTCGGTGCTTTTGGTCGCATTAATACAGCTGGATTACTCTTCAAATCTTGTCTTAAGACATACCAGGCAGTGATTAGACTTGAGAATAATGCAATTCCGATTGAAATTAAAGCAAATGACCAGTAAAAACCAAGCGCAAGTGGCGGTAGATCGTAAAGAATCTTATAGGCATTAAAGATGACCTTAGGAAGTAGAGTGTAACCTAGCACTAAGCCCAGGAGTGCACCAATCATGCTGGCTGATAATGCATACAGGTAATACTTCTTCTGTATGTCACGATCAGAATATCCGAGCGCTTTTAACGTCCCCATCTCAACACGCTGTTCTTCAATCATCCGTGTTACCGTTGTTAAGGTAACGAGTGCAGCAATTAAGAAGAAAACCACAGGGAAAATTGTGGCCAAGTCACTCATTCGTTCTGCGTTATCTTCATATTCAACGAGTTGGCCATTATCGTGGCGAACATTCACATAATAGGTCGGTGCCTCTAATGTTCGCAATTCTTCCTCAGCATCAGCGATTTCAGTACGCGCATCACTGATCTCTTCTTCTGCCTCAGCTCTTTCTTCATTAAAGGTGGCTAGACCTTCCTCATAATCAATCTCACCTTGCTCGATATCCGCCTCTGCTTCTTCAAGTTCGGCTACCGCCTGATCATACTCATACCAACCTTGGTCAAGTTCAGTACGCGCCTCCTCAAGCTCACGCTCGGTTTGAGCGACCTGACGATCTAATTGTTCTCTTCCGTTTTCTATCTCTTGTTTACCGGCCTCAATTTCCGCAAGATTTCCTTCTAATTGGTCCTGTTGATTCATTAATTCATTGCGTTGTTCAGTCACAGCTTCTAAATTTGTGCGAATCTCGCTTAATGCTTCATTTAGACCCGTTTCAGCACCTGAGATAAAGGTATTGATTTCCGCTTCTGTAACCTCATCAGCAAAGTACCCGGTAAGTAAATCTGATAGAGCCACTTCATTGTACACAACGGATGACGTCTCATTAATCCAATCTTGACGCATTTGTTCAGTTATTAAATCCTCAGGGACTTCATATAATTCACGAAGTTGCTGATCTAATGACCGTAGTGCATCACGTTCATCTAATAACGCTGTTTCTTGTTCAACTAAAGTAATGTAAGGCTCTTGTAGTTCACGCAGTCCTGCTTCAACTTCAGCTATGCCGTCCCTGACCGCTGTTTCATTTTCTGAAAGACGCGCAGCTTGCTGATCAAGTTCAGCACAGGCATCTGCAATTTCTTCTTCAAATGCCTGCACGCCAGCACGATAGTCTTGTTCAGCCTGATCAAGCTCTACATAAGCGTCCTCTAGTTCTTGTTGTCCCGCCTCTAGTTCACCGCGACCATCTTCGAGCTCGGCTTCTGCTTCAACGAGCTCTTGTTCAGCATCTAGAAGCTCTTGTTCTGCTGCTTCAATCTCAGCACGGGCATCTTCGAGCTCGCGTTGACCTTCCTCACGAATTTCATCAATACGACCGCTACCGGCCGCAATTAATTGGGGTTCATAGTCTTCCTTATAGCTAAGACTTAAATCTTTATACGTCTCACCATACATCGATAAATCCGCTAAACGATCAAAGGTAACAAATAAATCTGTGTAGACCTCCATTTGAAACGCATCTTCATTAACGACGGCAAAAGCATCAATCTGTCCACGTCCAATTGTTGTTTGACCTCTTGAATCATTGGTAATATAACGTGGACTTGTGACAAAGCCGACAACGGTAAAAGTTGATTCTGCGACAGATTCAGATAAATCCTCACTTGACTGACCACTATAAATTGAGACCTCGTCACCTAATTGATACCGGTGCGTCAGCACATCGTTATGATCAAGCGCAATTTCATCAGCTGCTTCTGGCAGTCGACCTTCATTGACTTCATACTGGTTTATGTGATTGTCTTCGGCATAGCTGATTAGCTTTACGACCAGTCGATCGACACCAAACAGCACATCTTTGCTGTAGCCTGCTTCATATCGGTCAACCGCCTCGTCTGCTTCAAATAAAGCAAGTTCTTCTTCATCAATACCGTAATTCGACTGTACATGCATATCATACAATTGCTGCTCCGTAAAATATTGATTTGCTGTTTTTAGCATGTTTGGTCCAGTGGCCTGTAAACCCGAGAAGAAGCCAACACCTAGAAGAATTAAGGTTAGGATAGAAAGGAAGCGTGCTTTTGATGAGGTGATTTCTCGCCAAATCAATTTGTGTAATGCTGTTTTTTTAGCCATGATTGCTCCTTCCTACCATTCTATCTCATCCACAGAACGCGGATGTGGATTCTCGACAATTTCTCTTACTTTTGCATCATTTATGTAGATCACCCGGTTTGCCATTGGGGCAATTTGTGAGTTATGGGTAATCACAATAACCGTTGTATTAAAGTCTTGTGCAGTTTTTTGTAATAACCGCAAAATTTGTTTTCCGGTTTCGAAGTCAAGAGCTCCCGTTGGTTCATCGCACAACAATAGCTTCGGATTTTTAGCAAGCGCTCGCGCAATTGCAACACGCTGTTGTTCACCACCAGATAACTGCGCTGGAAAATTATCTTTTCGTCCTGTTAACCCTACACTCTCCATGACCTCGTCAACATCTAAGGCGTCTGGTGAAATCTGACTTGCAAGTTCTACATTTTCTCGTGCTGTTAAATTAGGCACTAAGTTATAAAACTGAAAAACAAAGCCGACATCATCACGACGATAGGTCGTTAGCGCCTTCTTTGAATACTTACTAATATCATTACCATCGACTAGGATTTGACCCTCATTCGGTGAATCCATCCCACCTAAAATGTTTAAAACCGTTGATTTACCAGCACCACTTGGTCCAAGTATAATTGCAAATTCTCCTTGTTCAATATCAAAGGTGATGCCGTTGTTGGCAACGATAGTATTTTCTCCCATTTGGTAACGTTTATATTCATCAATCACACTTACATAACTCATAACTTTCTTCCCCTCCAGGCTGTTCGATTATGTAATGACAAGCCCCTACTATGCTTTTTGCCTGCTACTCATAGTCTTCATCGTGTAAAACTAATACGTTACGGCATGAAACACGGGTAAAATCATCTACACTTAGTATATCATAATTCTTTCTTGTGACAGTTTGATTTTGCTTAGTCGGGGATAGAAAAGCACAGATAAAACATTTACAGGAATGGCCTATCCTTATCAGATCTTATCCGATTCCCCTCCGTTTTGCGCGCCGTTTTCATAGAAAAAGCAAAAGCAAAAAGAAACGATTAAGTTCGTTTGTACAGCTATCTCAATGATATACAATAAAGCTCCGAATAACTGAATCTGTTTATCAGTTACTCGGAGCTCTATCTCTGTTTACTCAATTTGTTTTTAACAAGTCACGAATTTCAGTTAGTAATTCTTCTTCTTTTGTCGGTAAAATTGGCGCTGCTGGTTTTTCAGCTTCTTTCTTCTTCAGTTTTGTCAAGAGATGTACCACGCTAAAAATAACAAAAGCGACAATTAGGAAATTCACCACTGCTTGAATAAACAGACCGACCATAATCGGCGTTTGATTAATCGTTACGGTGATTGCACTGAAGTCAGGTGCACCAAAAATTGCCGCTATAATTGGCATAACCATGTCATGTACAAATGATTGAACAATCGCATTAAATGCCGCGCCAATAATAACTGCAATCGCAAGATCAAGTACATTTCCACGGAGTGCAAATGCTTTAAACTCTTTTAAATAATTACTCACTAAACTTCCTCCTCCAGATAAATGGCTTTAATACTAGTAGTTTAATCGATTATGACGCCTCTGTCGATGATGATAAACAGTATTTCCATTATTCCCGTTAAGCCAGACAAAAATCATCCGCTCACATTAAAAATCTATACAAATATTTATACATAACTTATACAACTATATGTATAGTAAACTTACATATATTCCTTTTTTGCTTATGCCCATTGATTCATTTTCTGAATTTTAAGACAAATAATGTTTTGACTTCAAAGTAACTTGGTATAGTACAGGTGTAAAGCAGAATAGCAATCTTTCCCCACTACTGCTTTACAAAAATAAAAAACAGGAGATGATTAAGATGAAAAAAGTAAAAGTACTGTCGGTTGTTGCCTTAAGTTTATTACTGTTGTCATTGTTTAATTTACCTGTCTTTGCTGATAATCATGGTGAAGGGGCTATGGTTCGTGTTTTACACGCATCGCCAGATGCACCAGCGGTTGATGTCTATGTGAATGGAGAAGTTGCTGTTGAGAATGCTGCTTTTAAAGATATTACCGGGTACCTTGAATTACCAGCAGGAGAACATGATGTTGCGATTCACGCAGCCGGTGCTGAGGAAGCTGTCTACGAACAAGCATTAACTGTCGAAGCAGGTACACATTATACTGTTGCTGCGGTAGACTTACTTGAGGGGGATAACTTCCGCTTAGAAGCCTTTGTTGATGATAACACAGTGCCAGATGGAAAAACTAAAATTCGGATTGGTCACCTATCACCTGGTGCACCAGCGGTTGATGTAGGCTTAGTTGGTGGTGATGCACTAGTTGAAGGCGCAGAATTCTTTGCAGTCACTGATTACCTTGAACTCGATCCAGCAACGTATGACCTCGAGATACGTGCAGCTGGTACAGCAGATGCTGTGTTAGACCTATCTGGTACGACACTTGAAGCAGATACTGTTTACTCTGCCTATGCTGTCGGCGCGGATGCAAGTGCACTTGATGTCGTGCTCGTTGCCGATGATGCTTACGAAATGCCAGACCAAATGCCTCAAACTGGTTTCGGAACAACAACAAATGGTATTTCAAGTTCATTAATCATGAGTTTAATCGCCTTTGGGGGCCTTGTACTCTTTGTTGCAACTAGAAAACATGCGTTCAATCGATAAATTAATCATTTTGGGTTTAAGCGTGATGCTTCTGCTTAGTTTAAGTCAGTTCATTGCTGAAACCGTCGAAGATACTGCTTATGCCGCTACCTTAACAAGTCAACAGGCTAACCAGCGCACAGTCTTTCAACCGACATTCAAGTCTGATGGTTGGGACCGTTCAGAAACTGCATCAGTAAGAACACTTGCATTGACACCAGTGAGGTCGGGCCCCGCTGGGGTGATACCCCACCGATTAACAATCCCGTCACTTCACATCGATGCAGCAATTGAACGTGTCGGCATAGCAGCCGACGGTAAAATGGGTGTCCCTGATGACGGTGATAACGTCGGTTGGTTTGAAAAAGGACCACAACCCGGTGCCAGTGGTCAAGCCGTTTTAGCTGGACATGTCGATGACCAAGGTGGTGCCGCTGTCTTTTATCACCTCAGTGACTTAGCGCTTGGTGATGTTGTTCATATTCATGATGATAAAGGACAGCAAGTGACCTTTAAGGTAATCGACAAAGCTGTTTATCCGTATGACACCACAGCAGTTGCTGATGTTTTCGGCCCCAGCAGCGATACACGTTTAAACCTAATCACCTGCACAGGTGAGTTTGATCAACAAGCGCGGACCCACCGGGAACGCCTAGTTGTTTTCACTGAACGTGTAACTCATTAACACACACCAATCAACCTTAATCAATACTTGGGTTGATTGGTGTTTTATGTTGAGTGACCCAATCCACCAACTATAGGATTGATTTTTCACTTTATTAAATCCTATTTACTAACGCAGGACCACTCAACCAAAATAAAAAGGGCCTATCAAGTGAAGGTAAACGTCAGTACATGTTATACTGTATAAGTAAAATAACTAACATCAAAGGAGTTTTTTAAATAGACACAGTAAATGACAAGACAATCATTACAGCACTTCACCGATTGGTTGATCATTACGGTCACCAAAATTGGTGGGAACATGATAATAAGATCGCTGATTGGGTTGCGATGATTCTTATTCAACAAACGACTGAACAGAACGCAAACCGTGCACTGGACAATTTAGCCCCCTACCTATCTGTGGACCAGTTACGAGAGATGAGCCTTGAAGCACTACAAACGCATATCCAACCTGCCGGCTTCTATAAACAAAAAAGCAACTACATCAAGGCATTAATGAATTGGTTTCATGCACATGGACGTTCACTTGATAAATTTGATCACTATTCAACGACTGAATTAAGAAAAGAACTGCTTACAATCAAAGGCGTAGGCGATGAAACTGCTGATGCGATGCTTCTTTATATATTCAATCGAAAAGTCTTCATTGCTGATCAGTATGCGATGCGTTTATTTGACCGCCTCGGTTTTGGTCATTTCAATAAGTACGCTGTCATGCGTGCTGCCTTTAATCACTTAGTGAAGGATATCTCACTGAAACAATGTAAAGAATGGCATGCAGCCATCGATGTCCATGGAAAAGCCTTTCGCAAAAATAAGCAGTTAGATGAAACTTGGTTAATTACCCCCACTGTGGCTACCGAAGAATGAACTTTACCATAAGAACATTACTCATATTATTGCGGTGGAACTTTTAAGCTTTATAGCTGTATTTTTGTTTAGCTGTTACTACTCATCTTTTTTAGCTAAGGCCTGCTTTGTTACCACGAGATAACGAATACAGTTAACCACAGCGACACCGATGAAATTAGCAACGCAATGATACGTTCTGAGATGGAAATGATCCCATTGATCCATAACCTCGCATTGCTTACAGCTATTCATGCAGGGCATCAAACCAATACTCATGTACAGCTTTTCACTACCGCTAGTAGGACGTTTTAAGCTGTTCTAAGTTAATCCCTTGCGCTAAGTACGGTAGAACAACAACTTAATTAAGAAACTATTTAAAACGAGGTGAAATGATGTACAGCGTTCATTGGGTTGTACCAATCAAAAACATTGATGAAAAGCACGGAGAATTTAACACACTTGAAGAAGCACAAGCCTCTGTACATGCGTTTTGGCAAAGTAAAAATTTTAAGCCTTTATACATTAGAGAAACACTTCTAGACACTAATGGAGCGTCTATTAAATGGGATTATGGCTCACATGTCGCCTTTTATGAATTTATTTTCCATTCCACGACTAATTAGTCTAGACCCAATCAGCAAACCTTTACGCTCATTAGGTATAACCCCTCACTCCTAGCTGTTAACGAACAACTATTAAAGAAAGCTGACCCTCATTCACGAGCGGTCAGCTGCTTTTGCGACTTTTATCGCACGTTGATTTATATTGATATGTTAACGGTTGAATGATAAAGACGGATAGGAAAATCCAACTCACTGATAATAGAAAGTCTAGTATCCCCTCCACTAAAGTGCTAATCATAATAAGAGGAATAACTATAACAAGCATAAAGATTAGTGTTGATAAACGGGTCCTGTAAAGTTTATTCTGACAGAAAGGGCAAGTAACGTTGTTCGTATTTTTTTGTTTGAATAAAAACTTCATTTGCAGCTTTTTATCGCAACACGGACAAACTTTATTCATATTACACCACCTTCTTAATAAAGAACTGCTTATTTACTCATCATACAGAAAGTGCACAAAAAAGTCTCGTAATAACAGCGATGTAAATATCAATAAACACTTCGCGAACGCCAGATCGAGTATGCACTAAAAAAGCAGATTGGTATGTCAACACAAAACTGTACAACTTTTTATAAATGTATCTATTACATTGCTAGCTTATTGTCGCTTGACTAATCTGCTCGCATGCCATCGATCCTGAAAACCAGATAATGAAACCATCTAGATCCGCCCGTCAGGCTCGCAGGATCGCCTCTCCAAATAAAGTACGCATCGCTTAAGATGAAAACTGGTCCGCTGATTCCCGAAACTGAAACATGTAGTAACTTCAACAAGCAATTCACATTGATGGGCTATAGGTTAAGTGAAAACCTTTTTAATATCATTCAAACAATAATAAAGCGCCAACCCCTCTAAACACGAGGGCTTGGCGCTTTACGTTTACTATTCCCACTCAATCGTTGCAGGTGGCTTAGAGGTAATATCATAGACAACGCGATTAATATGATCCACTTCATTGACAATTCGTGTTGAGATTTTTTCTAAGACGTCCCATGGGATTCGAGCCCAATCAGAAGTCATTCCATCGATTGACGTGACGGCACGAATACCGATTGTATAGTCATAAGTGCGTTGATCTCCCATCACACCTACACTACGAATATCAGGCAAGACGGTGAAGTATTGCCAAATGTCACGATCAAGACCTGCTAACTTTATCTCATCACGAAGGATTGCGTCAGATTCGCGAACGATTTCCAATTTCTCTTCAGTGATTTCGCCGAGCACCCGGATACCAAGACCTGGACCCGGGAATGGTTGACGCCAAACAACACCCTCTGGCACACCAAGTTCTAGTCCTAGCGCGCGCACTTCATCTTTAAAGAGGGTACTTAAAGGTTCAATCAATTCAAATTGCATGTCTTCAGGTAAACCACCAACGTTATGGTGTGATTTTATTGTTTGTGCTGTTTCTGTACCTGATTCAACAATATCTGTGTAGAGTGTCCCTTGCGCTAAATAATCCATATCTTTTAAGCGTTCTGCTTCGTCATCAAAGACGTAAATGAATTCATTCCCAATAATTTTGCGTTTTTCTTCCGGGTCACTCACGCCTTTAAGTTTTGATAAGAAACGCTCTTTCGCATCAATACGAATGATATTCATATTAAAACCATCACGGAATGTTTCCATTACCATATCGCCTTCATCTTTGCGCAATAAGCCATGGTCGACAAAGATACACGTTAATTGATCACCAATCGCCTTATGAATTAAAGCCGCCACGACAGATGAATCCACCCCACCACTAAGGGCACATAAGACTTTCTTGTCGCCAACTAATGTTTGAATCTTTTCAATTTCTTGATCAACAAAGTTTGCCATTGTCCAGTCACCCTTGCAGTCACTGATATGAAAAACAAAGTTTTTTAAGATATCATTTCCGTAAACGGTATTACGCACTTCTGGGTGGAACTGAACGCCGTATATCGGTTTATCTTTATGACGCATTGCTGTTACTGGCGTTGACGGATTCTCTGCTTCTACCAAGAAATCTTTAGGTGGTTCAACAATTTTATCACTATGGCTCATCCATACGGTTTGCGTATGTGGGGTACCTAAAAACAATTGTGCACCCTCATTAATAGTAATATCTGCTTTACCATATTCACGGTGTGTCGAACGTTCCACTGAACCACCGAAGTGATCAGTGATGAGCTGCATGCCATAACAGATGCCTAATACAGGAATACCCAGATCGAAAATCTCCTTATTTAATTTAAAGCTGTTGTCACCATAGACACTATGAGGACCACCAGAGAGAATGATTCCTTTTGGGTTCATTGCTTTAATTTCTTCTGTGGTTAAGCGGTGCGAATGCAACTCACTGTATACCCCAAACTCGCGAATACGTCGTGTAATTAACTGGTTATACTGACTTCCATAATCCAATACTAAAATCATTTCATTATCGATTTTCAACTTGACACTCCCTTTTCTATACAAAAATAAGCCTCCGTCAAAAAAAAGACAGAGGCAGAATAGTGTAACGATTCCGCCTCCATAGTCAGGAATTTTAAGGATTCCCGGTAGATACTCTCGAACCTTATTATCGAGGATATACAGAGGTAATTTATAATAATGTTTCTATTCTACCAACCGTTAACGGTTGGGTCAAGCTAAGATTCGTTTGATTAGCTGTAGATAATCTTCTTTCAGATGGTTTGCGGCAACGATTTCTTTCTCCTCACCATATAAAACCTGTGTATAAGCTGCAGTCAGTCGTCTCATCTCCGCTGTTTTAAAATAGTCATCGACACGTGCACTAAAAGTTAATAATGTTTCGGTTCGTTGTTTAATTATCGACTTAAACGCAAGGATAAACAACAAAAACTGATAGGCATGCTCAAATTGCTTTACGTGATTAAAAGTTGGGTAGCGTTTATTGATATACCAAAGTACCAGTGTTAAACGCTGTTTATAAACCACTATAAGCAGTAGTCCTGTAAGTAATAAGACGATGCTCAGTAACCAAATCACACGCCACCTTGTCTCATCTCTCTCCTGAGACGCCGCTGTTTCTTCTTCCGTTGTTATTTCTTCTGATTCTTCTACCTGTTGATTATTTTCTTCTGTTTCTGAGGTTTCTTCACTTTCATCAGTGGATGGTTCATCCGTTGTTTCATCATCCGTTGCTGAATCTGTGTCCGTATCATCAGCCTCAGTTGTGGTTTCCGTCACTAACGGTGACGCATCAAAACCAATGGTCGGTTCGAATGGAACGAAACCAGCATTATTGAAATACACTTCCACCCAGCTATGAGCGTTGTCACTACGGACTTGATAAACGTCTTCCCGACCATCTGTCACACGTTCACCTTGCGTAAAGCCTTTCGTCCAACGCGCTGGCACACCTGCCGCTCTTAGTAAGACGACCATGGCGGTTGAAAAGTTATCACAATAACCTACTTTTGATTCAAACAAAAATTGATCAACATAATCTTCATCCAACTCTGGGACGGGGATATCCGTCGTGCGGTATTGAAAACCTGATGTTCTAAAGTAACGTTCAATTGCAATTGCTTTGTCATATGGGTGACTCAAACCAGCTGTGATTTCATCAGCAAGCTGATAGACACGCTCCGGTAAACTCGACGGTAGCTGCAAGAGATGTCGCCATTCCGTTGGCACCTCTCTAGACCCCATGCGCAAGTGATCCTCAGTAAAGTAGAATGGATCGTAATTCATCTGAATCACAGCTTCCGTTGGATCCGTATCAACCGTCCGAATTACTTCCTGCTCAATATTAATCTCATATTGGTGTGTATCGCTTTCCTCTACACCTGTTAAATAATAGGGATAAACAACTTTATCAAAGGTAGCTGCTTCAAAATAGTTAAGTTCGAATTGTGCTTGATTGTTATCGAACGGTGTCATTGGCATAAAGTCAGGCGGTTGTTGCGCTTCCCAGCCTTTTCCGGTATAAATATCTTTCGATTCAATTCGCCAGTAATTTGGGTCGCTAATTGTGGCTTCAAATAATAGGGTATCATCATGATTAAACCCACCCCCAAGTTGGGTATCATCTTCGCCATATCCAACTGTGCGCTCTACCCCGTCTTCAAAGGGCGCAGTCAAAAACGGGACGGGATCAGGCCATTGTGGTGTTAAATACGGCAATGACTGACTAATAAATAAACTGGCGATAAGAACGATGCTAAACGGGACCAGAAGACGCAGGAGAAAACTGCTGCTTTTAAGAGGCAGTCCTAACCGACGTTGCAGCTTTAAATAACCATTTAAAATCAGCAACAGACTGACAAAAAAGACCAGTAAATACGCTGTACTATTTGCTTGAAACACCGTGAAAGTATCCATTACCGTTAAATAGATAAGCGTTAATACTGTATACACAAAAGCACGTCGCATCACAATGACCCAAAAATAAATCAAGTAGCTAATTATCGCCATTAAAACAAGCAATAAAACCATCTGAAAAACATCGGTGATTTCTGCCCAATGCCGGTCAATCACAGCTTGATAATTGATTACCACTTGTTCACGTAAAAAACCCCGCCAGCTCCTAGAGAATAAAGGTGCCGTAAAATAAAGGCGGTCAACCATAAAAAAAACCGCAAGCCCTTTAATAAATAATGATGCCAAGATAGGTAACTGCAAGAATGTCACGACAAAGGTGAATCCGGTAAATAACAACAAAGGCATGTAATACTGAAAAGCATCAAGTGCTTGAAGCGGCTCTAACCAGAGCCATAATAAACCAAAACTAATCAAATAAATACATACATCAACCCAGGTACGGGTCATTTTCTTTTCACGCATTGGTCCGGTCACCTCCAAATAAGGTGGCATAATCAAACGGATAGACCCGGAGCCACTGTTTTAATCGCTCAAGTTGGTGTTTTTCTTCACTTGTCAACGCATCTAACGCTTTTGTTAAGTAAACATCAAAAAAGTGACGCTGCTGGTAGTGGGTGGCTATTTCATCAACAAGTGTTTTCGATAAGACGCTTGTTAATAAGACGTGTTCACCTGTCGGTAATTCCGTGATTGGATTTTCCCCTGTTAATGCTAGCTCTGCTAACTGTTCTTCCGTGTGCATTAATGAGGCTTGACTATCCAAGCAAATATCTAGCTCATTAATAAAAACAATAGATAGAACCTCGTGTCTTTTCTTAGCTTCACGGATGAACCAATATAAGAGCGTTAAGATCCATTCGTTTTCCTCAACGGTTTCACTTGGATAAACCATAATATTGGCTTCTTGAGTGGTTAAGGGATCGAATGTTTTCGTCATCAACATATCGGTTTGAGCTGATTTCTTCCAATCAATCCGACTCATTTTATCGCCGGGTAAGTAGGCACGTAGGCCGGCAATGTGATCGGTCTGATCACGAAAACTACGTTTTTTACTCGCCATTCCGATTACTTGGCGCTCTTCAATTGGTCTCGCTGATGATAAATGATAAGGGTAAACGGTTAGCGTCTGATTCACAGCTGCAGAAAAATCTCGCTTCACAAACAAGAAAGGGTCGGTCAACGAAACATCGACACGCTGGAAATGATGGGTACCACGCACCAAGCTATCGAGCTGTATGTCTTCGTTATAGCGCCGACCAAGTAAAGCAATCCGTAAGGTTTCAATTACGGGATCCCGTTTTGTCCAAGGTGCTATCTCAAAACTTTTTTCTCCGTCAAAACGATAAGTGATTGATGGTGGTAAATATGTTTTTAAGTGAAGATACATAAATGGCAGGGGCAGCTTTAACCTGACGGACACCTTCAGCGTAACTGTCTCACTTGCAATTTTACGCTCGTCTGGAAGTTCTAAATGAACCTGGATCCAGCGCTGCGGATAAATCGTTAAAAGAAATAAGTAGAACACCACAAACAAACTGACATAAAAGATAAACCAACTTAACGGTCCACCTTGAAACATCGCGTAACTGTAAGTCAAACCGAGGATAAAACTTAATTGTAGCCATTTACTAAGTAAGCAGCGAAAACGCATCGTTACGCATCCCTTCTCAGCGGCACATCGACCGTTTCACTGACCGCTTTAAGAACGGTAACGGGCGTAAGACCTTCGTACAATCCCCGGTCCGTTAGGATCAAACGATGCGACCAGACGTAAGGCATTAAATAAAGCACGTCGTCAGGTAAGACATACGTACGTCCTTTCGTATAGCTTAGCGCTTTAGCCGCTTGCATCATACTAATCGCTCCACGTGGACTCACGCCTAATTTCACCCCTGCAAAACCACGTGTTGCATGAGCTAACTTAACGATATAGGTTTGAATGGTCTGATCGACATGAATCGCTTCAACTTCCTGCTGCATCGTAACGACATCGTCTTTCGATAACAAAGCTGCTAAATCTTCAATCGGTTTATGGTTTTTATTTAAATTCATCAATTGGATTTCTTCTTTTAACGTAGGGTAGCCCATTTCTAATTTCATTAAAAACCGGTCAAGTTGTGCTTCTGGCAATGGGTATGTCCCTTCGTATTCAATAGGATTTTGGGTCGCCATCACAAAGAAAGGCTGATCAATTTTAATGGTTTGACCATCTACCGTTACGCTCGACTCTTCCATCGCTTCAAGTAAAGCTGATTGGGTTTTCGGACTGGTTCGATTAATCTCATCAGCTAAAACAATATCACCCACAATCGGTCCTTTTCGGTATTCAAATTGCTGTGTTTTCGGGTTAAAGACTGACACTCCCGTTACATCAGTTGGCAATAAATCCGGCGTAAACTGTATCCGACTAAAGTGACAGCCTAGTGTCTTGGCTAGCGCTCTTACTAGCATCGTCTTTCCAACACCAGGTACATCTTCAAGTAAAACATGACCGCCTGCTAATAAGGCTGTTAAGCTTAATTGTGCAATATCTCGCTTACCAATAATGACTTGTTCAATATGATTTAAACATGCATCGACTTTTGCTTGACTCATCCTGTCTTCACGCTCCTCTACTACCTCTAATACTAGCTTAATTACGTTTAAAATTAAACCAATTTCACTCAATAAACCTCTACTATTTAACAACAATTAATTTTACTCACGTTATCCTGTTATTTTATCCAAAGGTCTACCTACACCAAATGCTTAACCGGAACATTCTTCTTATCATTCAATTAAAAACGCTGTTCACTTCTAGTGAACAGCGTCAATCCCTTTAGCTATCTTTCTCAGTCATAGCCGTACTTAATTTTCAATAGCGGAATGTTTTAGGTTATTCGATTATAAAGTAAATGTTAGCTTTTTATTCAGCAGCTATAACCACAGTTAGCCGATAATCATTTTTGCTTCTGGGTATTTATAGAGATCTTTCGTTGTTTTCCCACGAATCAAGAACAAGAATGAAAAAATACCAATCCGACCAACAAACATCATTACCATAATAACAAGTTTTCCAATCACTGATAAACTCTCGGTAATACCTAGGCTTAACCCTGTGGTACCAAATGCGGAAAAGACTTCAAAAGCGATTTCCATATTCGTAAAGGGTTCTGTGATGCTCATGATAAAAATCGCCGTTAGACAGAGCATAAACGCTGTCGTGATGACGATAAACGATCGCAAAACATCTTGTCTCGCAATTTCTCGTTTGAAGACTTTAATGGCACTATGACCTTTCGCATAATGAAATATCGCTAACAACATGATCGCAAAAGTCGTCGTCCTAACACCACCCCCCACACTACTCGGCGATGCTCCGATAAACATTAAAAATGACAAGACCATTAATGTTGGTGCTTGAAAGCTCGTCATTTCCATCGTTTGAAGGCCACCATTACGTGTCGTAATCGACTGAAAAAGGCTATAGAAAAAGGCTGATAGGCCTGACTGATCACTAAAAAAGTGCCGACGTTCAATCAAATAAATCAGAACAGCTCCAACCACAACGAGGATGAAGAAGGTGGTCGTTGTTAACTTCGTAAAGGTCGAAAACCGAAACCGATTTCTGTGGTCCTTTTTATCGAAAAACCATTGTTGCACTTCGATAAGTACTGGAAAACCAATTGCCCCTAAGACAAGTAACGTCATGTTAACAAGCTGAACAAAATAATCACCACTAAATGGCAAGAGTGAGTTTCCTGTAATATCAAATCCAGCATTCGTCGTAGCACTTACGGCAGCAAAGAAACCTTGAATCCAAGCTTCTTGCCATGTATCGAAATAATATAAGTAACGTAAACTTAGTAACACGGTCCCAATGAATTCAATCACAATAATGGTCGAAAGAATTTTCAGCATCAATCGAACCAAGCCTTGTAAGGTTGAACGGTTCTGGTCAACCGAAATAAGCTGTCGGCCTCTGATACCGATTTTTTTGCCGAGCAAAATATAAATTGTTGTCCCTAACGTCATAATCCCAATGCCACCAAATTGCAAAATAAATGCTAAAGCAAAGTAACCAGGGACATTAAAGGTTAAGTCGGTTGGAACAACCGTGAGACCTGTCACACTGATTGCACTAATTGCTGTAAACATGGTATCAATCAATGAGACACTCACCCCTTCTCTTAAAAAGAAAGGCATGCTTAATATAATGGTAGAAACCATTATCGCTGTCACATAAAACAACACAATCGACTGTACGCTCGAAAGTTGTTTAAATTTTCCAATCGAAACTTTAAATAAAGGCATATCAGGAACTCCTATCATTAATCCATTCATTAAAAATAGTCTATCACACAAAGTTCCATTAAGTTAGTATGATTTTCTAATGTTGATTAATCAAACCATGTTATGATTTAGCTAAACAATTTCAATTGATTTATCAGCCTATTCATGCCATACTTTCTATTAAATAGGGAGTGATTGACGTGTTAAACAAAGACAATGAACATTTATTTCAAGCTGCATTAAATCATACCAACGTAGGCCTCGTCATTACAGATCCAAGTCTAGAAGGCCATCCGATTATATATGTTAACCAAGGATTCACGAAGCTAACGGGTTATGATGCAACCGAAGTTATCGGTGAAAATTGTCGCTTCTTGCAAGGAGAAACAACGGATCAACATGCAACACAAGCAATCAGACAAGCTATCCAGAATAAAGATTCCGTTACGGTGCAAATCTACAATTACACAAAAGAGGGGCAAGGGTTTTGGAATGAACTGACGATTGATCCTATGTGGGTAAAAGAAAACGGCCAAGATAGACTCTATTTCATCGGGATTCAGAAAGATGTCACTGAACTCAAGGAAAAAGAGCGCTTGCTTCAAGCTGCATTAAATGAGATGGAAGATCTATCAACACCTATTGTGCCCATCAGTCACAACTTAGCGGTCTTACCGCTGATTGGATCGATCACTCAATCACGACTAGAACAATTGACTTCTAACATATCTAATTACTTGACTAAGTCCAAAGACGACTATTTAATATTAGACCTATCAGGACTATTTGAAGTTGATACTTATGTCGCTGCTTCGTTATTAAAACTTCATGATTTAACACAAATCATTGGTACGCAACTCGTTTTAACCGGAATTCGTCCCGAACTTGCAATAAAGACATTGGATTTCGGTGACCATCTCAAGGGTTTAAAAACTTATTTAACTGTAAAAGATGCGGTGCAAGCACTAAAAGCATAAAAATTAAAGAAGACTCGCTCATCTTGAGCGGGTCTTCGCTGTTCTTTTTTAATGGTCCCTTTAATCATGATGACCACTAATATACCATTCCGATATCTCTTCTAACTGTTCTTCGCTAAGGAATCCAAGGGTAAACTGTCGCCCAAGAAAATTATTCATTATTGATAGGTTTAAGTAACCGAGTTTGAGCCGACGAGCTAGCCGACTCCCTTGTGTTTCTAAAGCTTGAATGTCTTTCTTCTTCACAATTGCAACTTCTTTTGACAACATCACCACCTGGAAATACTGCATCACGAGCTGCTCACCTGATCGTCTAAACGCAGGGATGCGATGAAGAAGGTATAGCCCCAGCAACGCAAATAGATAAACACCGAGTTTCACTAAAACAAGTTCCGAATAGAAATAGTGAACCACCCCTAGCCCAACAAAATAAATAATGGTCATACGTAGCGCTTTAAAAGTAAATGACTTACGCGGAATGTGGTTCATTTCACTAAGATCTTCTTGGTATTCGGGGAGGAGTTCCTTCAAAAAGTTAGCCCATTCTTTCTTTCTAAGCAGGGGGAAAATAACAGTTTGCATCGCTTCCTTATCATCCTTCTCCCCACCAGCTAACTCAACACTAACCGCGCCTAAAGAAAACGGCATCCGAAACAAATTTTGTTTAAACAAGACCGCTTGAATGCGCGATACAGGAATTGATAATGATTTCTTCTCAATTAAGCCGCGTTCAATGTACAACATCTCACTTTCGCGTGTAATGGAAAAACGACCATAGCGATTGACGTAACCAATCATTCCAATGATAATCACAATTAAAAGATATAAGAAGACAAGTGAGAAGTAGGCGACAATCGATTGTGCGGAAACCCAATCAACCACCCGTTCATAATCACCTTCCGATAAAAAGTTATCAATCTCTGATAATAATAGAAATACAATACCAAAGATAGCACCAACTCGACCGGTCGTTGCCCCGGCAATCAATAAGTGATAAATGGAGATCTTTTTTTCTTTAATGATGGGTTGCTCTTCTTCAACTTGCTCCTCATCTACCGCTTCAACTTCTCCGTCAATAGGAAGCTCCTCTTCAACGAGGTGCGTGTTGGTCAGGTTTAAAAACTTTTCTTTTAAGGCAACCGCTTCTTGATAAGGAATTGCTTTGAGAACAGCATCAACTTCTAAATCACTGCCTGCTGTTTCAATTTGTACTTCTGTTAAGTTAAAGACTTGATGAAAAATACTTTGCGTGAAATTTATCGAATGAATGCGCCGTTTATGAATGGTCCGATCGTGACGAATGAAAACGCCGTGTTTGATCGTGATCGAATCATTTACCAGTTGATAGGTCATTCTATACCACCGTAACCAGCTAAACACAATTAAAACAAGCAAAAATACCCCTAATATAATTAAGGTTAGTTGAAACGACGTAAAAGGAAGATTCAACAGCTGATTTAAATCAGACCCTGCCCCTAAGAAAAGCAGTACAATTAAACTCCAAGCTGACGCTTTGATTCCTTGGAAAACATATAAGATGATGGTTAGTTTATGTACATGACGCATCTCATTCATCATCGTCATCGACTCCCGCAAGACGTGCGATATCATCACGTAATTGTTCAGCCTCTTCAACTGGCAAGGCTGGAATTTGATGTGTCGTTGCTGCGGTTGAGACACTGACTGTCGACAGCTTAAAAGCACGTAAAAACGGACCTTGCTCCGTATCAACATGCTGTACACGCGAAATCGGCACGACGGTTCGGGTAATAATAATTAAGCCCCGTTGGACATAAATTTCATGTGGATAAATTTGATAACGCCAACGGCGCCATTTAATATAAGGCACGACGAAAATAGCGACGAGTAAGTATATACTTGTTAAAGCAGCTAATCCATAAGTGATATAACTGACAAAATCAGGCCAATTGTATTGACCTTTCACAATATATAACGTTGCCGTGATAATCGCAAAAACAAGCGTGGTTACCACACCATTTAACTGCCAGACGCGAATGGCGCGTCGATCAATTTGTTGACTAGGTTCTTCTCTCATTTAGTACTTCTCCTCACCATTGTATTTTTTTTCACATATGTTGTAATTATAGCAGAATATTTTTGAAATTAAACATCAGCATACATTTATTTTAACTTTAGTAATAATTACCCAAAATACAGTTGACTTTATCCAGTCATCCAGCACCTCTGTTAATCGGGATTACCGTGTTTTTCGCTTGTATAGTAAAAATGGTGTTTAATCTCTGTTTAAGTTGGTAAACTAAGTTTAAACCTTAACCTCAAAAGCTTGACTATGTTAAAATAAATAAAACACTTAAGCTAATGGTGCTTAACTGATAAGGAGGAGAATACCGATGAAGGTTGCAAAAATAATTGCTTGGCTCGGTTTAATTGCAATGACCGTTGGTTTAGCAAATGGATTTATTAACGGAGATTTTCTAAGGGATGGTGCCCAACTATTAGACAATCCTTGGGGGTTGATGTCATTAATTGATTTATACGTTGGATTTGCCTTATTCTCAATTTGGATGGTTTACCGCGAAACATCAACAACAAAAGCAATTATTTGGGTCGTCATCATGATGATTCTAGGCTTTTTCACCGGTTGCATCTATGTATTAAAAGTATTATATGAAGCTGATGGTGACTGGTCTATTGTCTTCCATGGTCGTCCAGAGGGACATGAACATGAATAAATTGAAAGAATGGGGTGAACAATTGAAAGTGGTCTTTGAGAAAAAGACCATCGATGCCATCTTTCCCCCCATTATCTTCTATCTTATCAATCAATGGTCATCACTTAAGCTCGCAAGTGTGCTCACGCTTCTTTATTTAATCGGCTTACTTGTTTACCGTAAAGTGAAGCATCACCCTGAGAAATACGCATTGATTGGTGTTACTGGCGTCTTGATTTCGATTGGTCTTAGTCTTTTATCTGGCGAGGCGATTGATTATTATCTTCCGGATTTAATGTCCACGGCGGTGATTGTAGTCGCTTGTTTCGGTTCCCTTATCTTTCACCGACCCCTCGCTGCTTTGTTGAGTCATCTAACAAGAGGTTGGCCACTCGCGTGGTATAACCGTGAAGATATCCAACCCGCTTACCGTTATGTGACGATCATTTGGGGTGTTTACTTCTTAATCCGCTTCCTTTTACAAGGTTATTTCTACCTTACTAACGCCTTCTCAGCCTATTTCTTTATCAACACCATCTTTGGTATGCCGTTGAATATTGTTATTCTGATCATTAGTTATGTAACCGGCGTAAAAACGCTCCACAAGCTATCAGGTCCGAGTGTAGATGAGTTTCTAAACAATGCATCGCCGCCCTTTCAAGGTCAAAAAAACGGTTTTTAACCGCTCTCGTCAAAGAGCAGTTGTCACGTTGACAACTGCTCTTTGTTTATGCCCACCACATATCTGCAGGTTGATCATAAATCATGACCGACTTTAAGTTTTCAACTGCTTTATTGAACCCCTCATCTATCGACATAATTGGATCCTCGTGTTCAATGCTGACCACGTGATCGTAACCATACGTTCTGAGTGCACTGATAATGTCACCCCAGACGTTAGTTGCGTGACCATATCCAACAGAACGGAAGCTCCACGCACGTGATTGCACCTCGCTATAAGGTTGCATGTCTGTTAAGCCGTACATGTTGACATGTTCTTGATCAATGTACGTATCCTTCGCATGGAAGTGATGAATCGCACCTTCCTTCCCAAGAATCTTCACTGCTGCAACGGGATCGATGCCTTGCCACCATAAATGACTTGGATCTAAATTCGCACCAATTGCTTCACCTGTTTGTTCACGCAATTTTAGCATCGTGTGCGGCGTATGAACTAAGAAACCGGCATGAAGTTCTAAACCAATTTTTACGTTTTCTTTTGTTGCTACTGCATTAATTTCTTTCCAATATGGAACAAGCTTCTCTCGCCACTGCCATTCAAGAACATGGCTGTACTCTTCCGGCCACGGGGTAACAGGCCAGTTCGGATATTTTCCATCCTCTGAATCTCCAGGTGTTCCCGAGAACGTGTTGACAACTGGTACCCCTAAGAGATTTGCTAGTCTAATCGTTTTACGCAAGGTTTCATCTGAATCTTTCCGAAAAGCCGCATCAGGTGAAATAGGATTGCCATGACAACTAAGTGCACTAATACTTAAACCGCGTGACGTTACTTTCTCTAAAAAGGCAGCACGTGCGTCTTCACTAGCTAACAGTTGGTCGAGCTTTAAGTGATGATCTCCTGGATAGCCACCCGTCCCAATCTCAACTGCGTCTAGTCCTGCATCTTTAACTGTGTCTAACATTGCATCTAGATCTTTATCGGCAAAGAGCACCGTAAATACACCTAATTTCATCTTATTTCGCCCCCTTATTTAATTTAACTAACCGTCCTGTTTCATTTGATTCAAGCGCGGCTAAAATAATATTAAGTGACTTGTATCCTTCTAAACCATCAATCAGTGGCGCTTTATTTTCACGCACCGCTTCAACAAAGTGATCAATCACTCCTGTTGAGTATTGCTGACCTGCATCGTTGGATTGGATTTGTCCAAGTTCATAATTAACTTTCGCACCGTCGGTATAGGTCGCGACTAAACTGTAACTTGGATCATCTTCTAGGCGTAACACCCCTTTTTCACCGTAAATAATGGTTGCATTGTCTTCATTCACGTTATATGCCCAGCTTGCAGTCAAGGTACCGATGATTCCCGACTCACTTTTCAAAATACAAACCGCATTATCATCCACCGTAATATTTTCTTTTGCATTCGTTGCAACAATGGCCGATACATCGGTAAATTCTTCGCCCAAAATATAGCGAATCAAATCGGCTTTATGGACACCCAAATCTCCCATGGCACCGATAAATGCATCTTCCTTACGGAAAAACCACGAATCTTTCCCGTCGACACTCCATCCCTCAGGTCCACCATGACCAAATCCCGTCCGGAAACTGTAGACTTTACCAATCGCCCCTGTTTCAATTAAACGTTTCGCTTCTTGATGAGAACGAACAAAGCGCTGATTGTGTGCAATCATCAATGTCTTGCCAGTCCTTTCTGACGCTTCAATCATCGCTTCTGCTTCTTCTTTAGAAGTTGCCATTGGTTTTTCACATAATACATGCGCTCCACTATTTAGCGCATCCATCGACACCGGCGCATGCAGTGCATTGGGCAGACAGACGCTGACTAAATCAAGATCAAGTGTATCGAGCATGGTTTTGTAATCTGTAAATGCTTCACCACCATAAATGGCTTGCATCGCTTCTGCACGTGATTGATTGATATCACAAACGCCAACAATTTCTACCTCACTGTTATGATGAAATTCAGGTAAATGCCGTTTTTGACTGATGCTTCCACAGCCAATCACCGCTACGTTTAATTTAGACATTATTCAACGACTCCTTCTTTTTTTAAGTAGTTATAACTTACCGTAATTGCTTCAAACGGGTCACCTTCGGTTTCATCTTGTTCAACAATCCACCAGAGTGGTTTTGCCGTCTTTAAAATCGCTTCTAAAGGCACATCACCCGTGCCAAGTGGCGCAAAAGTACGACGACTATCCGTTGTCATATCCTTTAAATGAAGATGGGTAAGGTGGTTTTGGTGACGAGTGATCCAAGCCAGTGGATCATGGTTGGCTTTCGTTAACCAAAAGACGTCCAGCTCCATCTGCAACCCGGGCACATGATCAAATAAATAATCCAACACATAGGTATCTTCAATCGTTTCTAACTCAAAATCATGGTTATGATAAACCAACACCAGCTCGTGTTGGTTTAATGTTTCTTTAATACCTGCTAACAATTCAACCAAGTCTTTATAAAAGTCGGTATGACGGTCTTCTGGTAAAATAAACGGACAGACCACATAGCGATTTTCTAAGATTTTCTGTTCGTTAATCACGCGATCCAATTCATGAATTAATTGGGAAAGTGGCACGTGACTACCAGCAACGCGTAAATCAAGTCTATCGAGTTCTTCTTTCACTTCTTCAGCACTTAAACCACCGTAGCCTGCTAATTCTACCCCTGTGTAACCAATCGCTTTTACTTGCTTTAATGTCGCCTTAATGTCTTGTTCAACAGCTGCTCTTAGTGTATAAAGTTGAATCGCAACGTTTGTCATAAACATCATCCTTTCGGTTTAATAGACGCGATTGGTTGATGATTACCGTATGTTGGTTTCACTGTGTCTTTGACAGCAAGCCAATTCACGGCATTCTTAATCACTTGTTGAATTTGTGGTTGATGATACGTAGGATATGTTTCATGACCAGGTCTGAAATAAAAGATCTTCCCGCGACCACGTTTGTAGGTTACCCCACTTCTAAAGACTTCGCCGCCTTCAAACCAACTAAGCAGTAACAGTTCATCTGGCGTCGGGATATCAAAGTGCTCGCCGTACATTTCTTCTTTCTCAAGTTCAATAAAACTACCGATTCCTTCAACAATTGGATGCGTTGGATCGACGACCCACAAACGCTCTGTTTCGTCTGCTTCCCGCCATTTTAAATCACAACTTGTGCCCATTAATGTTTTAAATATTTTCGAGAAGTGTCCCGAGTGAAGCACGAGTAAGCCCATCCCCTCAAGGACACGTTGTTTAACCTTTTCCACCCATGCATCACTCACTTCATCATGACTTAAGTGACCCCACCATAGTAAGACATCCGTCTCGTCTAAACGTGCATCACTGAGCCCGTGATTTTCTTCGTCTAAGGTCGCGGTTGAAACGTCATGGCCTGCTTCTTCTAAAAACTGGCGTAGTGCTCCGTGGATTCCTTCTGGATAGACCTCACGTACTTTTGGGTTTTTCTGCTCATGTCTGTTTTCATTCCATACAAGTACCTTCATGTTTATCATCACCTTTTTCGTTTATCGGTTACTTTCTATTTTTTCGATCTGATTAAAACGTTATGCGTTGTTTCTCATGACCTGATTGATATATTGCATTTATCATTTGTTGTGTTTTCAACGCTTCTTCTGCCGGGACATCAAGTGTTGCCTCACCGCGTATTACATCATAGAAGTTATTGATTTGTTTCACATGACTCACACCCCAATACCCTTTCACACCTGAATCATATGTGAATGTTTCTAAGGGATTATGATCAGCAATAAAAGAACGCCCATCTGTCAGGGTAACCGTTGCCTTATCTGCGACCATTTTTGCGACCCCGTGTTCACAATGTAATTCAATTTCGACAGGGGCATCGTACGTATAGTAATTGATTGCATGAAACGCAGTCACCACACCATTTTGATACGCAATTACACCTTCAGCTGCATCCTCAACTTCAATAATCTCATGCGCGCGATTACTAATGCTTGCATCCACATAGCTTAATTCACTATCGACAAACCAGCGCATCAAATCCATTGTATGAATCGCCTGGTCGATGATGACGCCACCACCCTCTTTATCCCAGGTCCCTTTCCAATCACTTTGTTCATAGTAGGCATCCGAGCGGTCCCACGTGACGGAAAGCTTACCCGACTTAACAGCACCTAACTCACCATTCGTTAACATCGTTTTAATCAATTGCGAACCTGGATTATAGCGGTTTTGAAAGATCACACCGAGTGTGACATCATTGGCTTTTGCTTCTTTAATCATTCGTTCTGCATCTGGATAATTAATCGCCATTGGTTTTTCGGTTAACACATGAATCTTCCGACGTGTTGCTTCCCAAGTCACCGGGGCGTGAAGATGGTGTGGTAAACATATATGCACCACATCAAGTACTTCTTCATCAAATAATTGCTCAACCTTATAATAGGCCTTTACTTGTAATTGCTCCGCTTTCTCGTCAGCACGTTCTTTTTTTACATCACATACAGCTACTAGTTCTGCATCTACTCGTTCCATCACACTTGCGGCATGCATCGGAAAAATATTGCCACATCCGATAATTGCTACTTTTAATGGTTTCATGTTTTCCACTCCTTCAATTAATCGCTTACAATGCACAATGTTATTTGTTCGATTTATATCTTACCTCTATCGTAATGGCATCTTTACTTTTTTCATATAGATGATATGATCAATTCATATCTTATCTTGCTATTAAATAAAAAGAGGTGACGTATATGGACTTGGAACACTGCAGTTATTCCTTTCATACAGATGGTTATGATGACACAAGAAAAACAGGCTTTTCAAACTTTCTAATTCGACTGCAAACTGAAGGAAAGGCAACCACCACAATTAACGACCAAACCTTTGTCGTCGAACAAGGCGATATTATGTTTGTCCCCCCTGAATGTTTTTACCGGTTACACATCGAAGACAAACAAAAAAGTGGTGATTTTCATATTTTAATTAATGGTGAATGGTTTCGAAACTGGTGGAAAAATCAGAAATGCCCTTATAAATTGAGTCTATCGAACACTGAACAGATCACCACCTTGTGGCGCTACTTGTCCACCGAAAGTAGACGCCCTACGCATGAACAAAATCATGAGTTAAATGATCAGCTCTTTCGTAGTATCATGCTCTTTATCGAACAAGAAAGACATGCACAAATCTCAACCATGCGACCATTTATTGTGACGCGGATGATGCGCTATATTGAGGACAATGCACTCGAGCGTGTCACCCTCGAAGCTGTCGCAAATGAAGTCGCCCTTAGTGTATCTCGAGCTGCTCATTTATTTAAAGCTCATACTAATCAAACCATGATTCAATACGCCCAAAAAATTCGACTTGATGCTGCCATCAACCAGATGAAGTATACAAATATGACCTTAGAACAAATCGCACTAACCACCGGTTTTGGTAACTACCCGTACTTCCATCGTGTCTTTAAACAGGTTCATCGAGTTCCACCTGGTCAATACCGAAAAGAACTATAAGCACCCTTACATCTTGATGTTTTGGCGTCTTTTCTTTTGTTCTGTCTGGTAAAACACACTACAGGATGCCGGTGCTTGCTAAGCAATAAACACGGTTCTAACTTGTCCTTCACGCTCACGGCAAAGAAAAACCCCTCACCTTTCACATGCTAAAAAGCATCCAAGGCGAGGGGGGTATTTGTTTAACTATTATTTAACCGCTCCATCTGACACACCTTTAATGATATGCTTTTGAGCAAAGAAGTAAATAATAACGACTGGAATGATCGCTATGGTCAACCCAGCTAATGCTAGGTGCCATTGTTTCGTATATTGTCCAAAGAAATAGAACATCCGCAATGGAATCGTCGCATATTCTTGGCTTAATACCAGCGAAGGTAACAAGTAATCATTCCAAATCCAAATCACATTTAAAATCATCACGGTTACAGTAATAGGTTTCAACATCGGGAAAATAATCTTCCAGAAAATCGTCCAAAGTGAAGCCCCGTCTATCATTGCCGCTTCATCAAGAGAGACCGGAATACCTTTTACGGCCCCGTGATAGAGAAATATCGACAAACTCGAACCAAACCCTAAATACATAAACAGTAACCCATAGGTGTTCAACATATTAATCTTACCGAAGATTGAAATCAAAGGAATCATAACTGATTGAAACGGGATGAGCATCGCTGCCACAAACACAAGAAAGATTGCACCACTGATTCGACTTTTGTTGCGTGAGAGCGCGTAAGCCGCCATCGATGAGAAGACAATAATCAACAAGATACTAGACACTGATACAATCAGAGAATTTGTTAAGGCATTGATAAAATCAAGATCAATAAAAGCTTGTTTGAAATTCCCAAATGTTAACGTCTCTGGGAGAGCAAGGACACTATTAAATATATCAAACTTCGTTTTGAAGGCATTGACAATCATCAAGTAAAACGGTGATAGCCATATGAGTGCAATCAATATTCCCGCTAAGGTTAGCCATAGTCTCATTCGTTTTTTTTGTTTTTGCATTACATGTCAACCTCCCGTTTTTTATTGACGTACACTTGGCTAATCGCGACAGCCGCTACTAAAATAAAAAAGATAACAGCCTTCGATTGCGCATAAGCCATTTCATATCTAGAAAAGGCTGTCTTATATATTTCCATTGCTAACATTTCTGTCGATCCATACGGACCTCCATTTGTTAAAGCTAAGTTCTGGTCATATAACTTAAATGCATTCGATAAGGTTAAAAACAAACTTACAGTAAACGCTGGCGCAACGAGCGGAAACTTAATTCGCCAGAACCTTTGAAAAATACTAGCGCCGTCAATTTCAGCGGCTTCAAGTAACTCTTGCGGGACACTCTGTAAATATGAAATATAGATAATCATTATGTAACCGGCATACTGCCACACATTTAAAATAACCAAACCCCAAAAGCCTGTTTCTGAAGTTGCTAACCAACCTTGGAGAAATTCAATCCCAAACATTTGTCCAACAGCATCAAACCCACTTTTAAAAATAAACTGCCAGATAAATCCTAAAATCAAGCCACCAATTAAATTCGGCATAAAGAAAATGGTCCGTAAGCCATTATTTATTTTCATCTTCTGGGTCACAAGAACAGCTAAACCTAAGCCAAGCAGGTTAACCAAGATAATTGAAACAACAGCAAACTTGATCGTGAATTCGATCGAGTCTAAAAACCGTTCATCTTGAAAGACATTTACGTAGTTTTCTAATCCTAAAAACGTTGTAGCCGTTAAACCGTTCCAATCGGTAAACGTGTAATAAAAACCATAAAAGAATGGGTAAAACACAACCACGGTTAAGGCAAATAGCGCTGGTAGAATAAAGAGCCAAAAAGATATATTTTTATTTTTCATGAGCTGATCCTCCCCTTTAATAAAACCAAAGCGACTTCCATATACAGAGATATATGAGAAGTCGCTCGGGTCAACTAACTATTGTCTTGAACTTTCCCAACTTTGTTTAGCGACATCTAACGCTTCTTCAAATGTAACGTCTCCTGCTAAATATTTTTGGAATTCCGTCGCAAGAATGTCTTCATTCCAACCAACGGGTGTTGCCATAAAGGTCCAGCCCAAAGTTTTACCTGCTACAGAGTATTTATAGACATCTTGTGATAAAGGATCAGAAATTCGACTTGCATCATAACCATCATATGCAGGGATGAATTTAAATTCATCTAAGACAAAGTCTTTTCCTTGATCCGATGTATACATCCAGTCAAGAAAATCTTTAGCTGCTTGAATTTCTTCTTCTGATGCATTTTGGTTCACCACCCAGTATTGCGGAACACCAACAGGTAAGTGATCTTCATATTCACCTTCAAATGGCATTGGCATCATACCAATCCCGTTCGTTGCAAAGTCCGAATCCATTTGTTCAACGGTAGGATAAATCCAGTTCCCTTGTTGAATAACTGCAACTTTACCCGTAGAGAATAGTTGTTCCACTTGCATTGAGTAATCTAAGCTTAGGACTGGTTGTACTGAATAATCATTTTGTAAATCTAACATCCGTTTCATTTGATCCCCGTACTCAAATGAAATTGAATCTGCTTCATAAGCGGTTAAAATATCATTATTAAATTCTGGAGCAATATAGTTGTTCGCTAAGTGGTTACCCATTACCCAAAGTTCTGAAGCAGGTAGTGCGACAACTGCTTCTAAACCAAGCGCTTCTTTTTGTTCATCAATTGTTTTAAAGGCGTCTTCCATTGCTTCAAATGTTGTTAATGTTGCTGGGTCAATACCCACTTCATCAAATATATTTTTGTTGTAAATCAAACCATAGCCTTCTTGCGCAAATGGTAAACCATAGACGGCACCGTCTTCTTCAACACCGTTGAGTGTCCCATCTAAAGCAAGTGAAGCTGCTTCTGTATCAGATAAATCTGTTAAATAGTCACGATACTCCTCTAGCTCCGTCGGTCCACCAATATTAAAGATAACCGGTTCGTTTCCCGACGCCATTTGTGCTTTTAATGAGGCTGCGTAATCATTCCCGCCTCCAACGGTTTGCACACTAAGGTTAACATCGTCATTCTCTTCCATATACAATTGCACTAATTCTTCGAATTGATCTTTAAATTCTACTTTAAACTGAAAAATATCAACATTTGTTAACGCTGTGTCTTCTTCACTCGAACCTCCTGAATCATTGGTATCATTCCCACTTGATCCCTCGTTGACAGCATCTGACGCACACCCAGCAAGTACAAGCAGAAACGTGAGCATACCAACAACCCATAGCATCATCTTTTTCTTCATGTTAACACTCCTTCAAATCTATTTTGAATCAAGCAACCGTTTGCATAACTATGTAAAAAATAACTGTTTTATCACACGTTTAACAAATGAACTTCCTTGAGATTTATTAATCTACCATACATCCATTTTTAACCAGTTATAAAACAGAATGACTTTTGCAATCGCTTGCACTTGATTCTTTTCATATTATAGCACCGCTTTTTCGCATTGTAAACGTTTTCTTCAATCGATTTTGATATCCATCCTGAAAAACATGTTATTATTTGTCATTCCATTCACGACCACCACAGCTTTCAGCTATTATCTGTCTACCTATTTTTTAAATCATTTTCTTCTAAAAGGTACCTGAATCCATGATATCGTTTGCATTATTATCACGAATACAATGATAAAGAAGCCTTGTTACTTTTCATTTTAAGATCGCCATTCTTTTTCCATTAAAAAAGATGGTTTCTCGTTAAGAGAAACCATCTACCTCTGTTCATGATGCTAAATATCTAAGTTATTCTGTTCGTAACGCAACCACTGGATCTTTCTTCGCCGCCATCCGCGAAGGAATTAAACCAGCGATGAGTGTGAGAATCATACTACCGATAATTAAGATGACAGCTGGGGTAATCGCCAGACTAGCCACATTAGGAATGTCGGTTAAACGTTCAATTAATTGATTGATTGGAATAATCAATAGATAACTTAAGACAATCCCAAGTGTCCCTGAAACGAAACCAACAATGAGTGTTTCTGCGTTGAATACTCGTGAAATATCTTTCTTACGGGCCCCAACACTACGTAAAATACCAATCTCTTTTGTCCGTTCAATCACTGAGACGTAGGTGATAATACCAATCATAATGGTAGATACCACCAGTGAGATGGCTGCAAAACCAACCAACACATAGGTAATTGTATTAATTAAGTCCGTCATCAAGTCACCAATCAACTCAGCTAAATCATTGTAAACAATTTGATCTTCTTCGTCTAAGCCTTCATTGTAATCATCAAGGTATGCTTTAACATTATCTTTACCTTCGAAATCAACCGGATAGATGTCAATGCCTACCGGACGTGTATTGGCTCCAAGATAAATTAACGCCTGTTCTTTTTCGCGCTCTGATTCAAACGGCGCACCTGTTAACACATTAACATCTGCTTCTTCTTGCGCCATTGCAATATCAGAAGCTTGAGCATCTGTTAAGATCGATTCCGTTAGGTCACTAGGATAGACGAACCCTTGACTGAAATAGCTCGTTGAGGCATCCTCTTTAATTCGTAGTACACCTGTCACCGTAAGTCCTCTAGATGCTGCTTCATTGTATACTGCTTCGTATTGATTTGGTGCTGCTTGCATAAACAAGCCACTTTCATCTTCGGTGTAGAACGTGTCATTTGGGATCACACGTAACATTTCTTCACCGATAAAGTCTTCAAAATTATAATCGCCTTCGGGGTCAAGTCCTAAAGCATCAAAGAAGTCACTGCTGACACGATTGTATTGATCAACGACGATCGCAATCTCATTTTCATCTTCTGGTAAACGTGAGGCTTCACCAATTAGATCGTATAATTCTAAAATAAAGGTTTCATCATCTGGCATCTCTTGCCAGAAACTTTGCCCTGTTTGCACTCCAGGTGGTCCAAAGTTTTGTGATTGTTGACTGGTTTCGAATTTTTTAAAACCATTTTCGCCTTCAGCAATTAAATTAATCCCTACGCCTTGGCGGTAATCAATATTGCTGATCGATTCATTTAACTCCTCATCCATTTCTTCTATATATGTTAAAAAATCATCCGTTAAAACATTTTGGTGCATCTGGAAGCTATCGCTAGCGTCGTAAGGATAGATAATGTTATCCTCTGGATACTCTTCGTAGTCACTCGCATCATCAGTAGTTCCCGGTGGACCCGCTTCGGTGAAATCAACAAACTGCTCACCTGTATCAATAGTGATTGGGAAATTTGCTAAAGTATCACTTTGGACGACATCTAATTGATCACTAAGGCCATTCGATAAAGCTAAAACTAACGCCACACCAATGATACCAATACTCCCCGCAAAGGCAGTTAAAATCGTTCGTCCCTTTTTGGTCAGCAGGTTCTTAAATGACAGCGATAACGCCGTTACGATCGACATGGATGTTTTATCGCGCTTCTTCTGCTTGATCGGTGCGTCTGCTTCTGTTTTTTCTTCAATCGGATGTGAGTCTGATTGAATTGCTCCATCCAAGAAACGTATGATCCGCGATGAATACTCCAATGCAATGTCTTCATTGTGCGTCACCATAATCACTAAACGTGTTTTAGCTACGTCACGTAAGATATCCATCACTTGTTCACTTGTTTTTGAATCAAGGGCACCCGTGGGTTCATCCGCGAGAATGATATCTGGGTTATTAACTAACGCACGCGCAATAGCTACGCGCTGCATCTGTCCACCTGATAATTGATTCGGACGCTTGCCAATTTGATCGGCTAAACCGACGTCAGTAAGTGCCTTTGTGGCACGCTCCTTACGTTCATCTGATGAAACACCTGATAACGTCATCGCGATCTCAACGTTTTGTAAAACCGATTGGTGACTAATTAAGTTATAGTTCTGGAATACAAAACCAACTGAACGGTTTCGGTACGCATCCCAGTCGCGGTCTTTGAAGTGCTTTGTTGAGTGACTGTTAATAATCAAGTCGCCTGAGTCATAATGATCCAAGCCTCCAATTAAGTTCAGTAACGTCGTTTTCCCTGATCCTGACGGTCCTAATATCGAGACAAATTCATTCTTACGAAATTCTAAGGAAATCTTCTTTAATACATTTAAATAACTACCGCCGGTACGATAGGATTTGTCGATATCGACAAGTTTTAATTTTCCCACAGTTACATCAAATCCCTTCAGTTCTTGAACAATAACTAATCCGCTATTATTCATTTCTATGCATTTCGTTTTTGGAGCCCTCGCTGCAATAAGTTCAATTCAATTTTAAAACGACGACACGCTTCATCAACTGAGAGTTGTTGCTGAAAAGCATCAATTAAATTATGAAAGGTTACAGCTTTAATCATTTTCAGTGCATGGGTCAATTCTTCTGTTGATTCAACACTGAGTTGTTCTTTTGCCACACGTTCTGAGATAAAGCTTAGCTCACGCTCTAAATGGTTCGCACTAACATTTTTAGTGATTGTCTCTTCAATCTTCTGATTCATGTTTAAAAAAGCATTACGAAAAAGTTTGTAATGGGCTTCATTTGAATACTTCTCATATAAATAGCGGTATAATTCTTCCATCGTTAGAAACAAATCACCTTGATGTTCTTTTAATAAGCACATCAACGTTTCTTTGTTCGTTTTACCGTGATATTCAAGTAAGTATAAAAACGCATCTTCTTTATCTTCAAAATATTGATAAAAGCTTCCCCGAGGTATAGCAGCGCCTTTTACAATATTCGCAATCGAGGCCTCATGAACAGATACACGTGAAAATTCTTGTCTAAGTGCGTCCAGTAACGTCTGTTGCTTCGTTTCATCTAGATTAAAAAACGTTTGTTTAGGCAATTGTATCGCCCCTTTCAATCAAAGTGACATCTTGTCACTTTCGTAAAACCTAGTATAAATGACACCTTGTCATAAGTCAACCGATACGAATGACCACCTATTCTTATCGCGACGATGCTTTTTTCACATGCGAAAAAGCTTGCAGACAAGCGGCAAGCTTTTTAAAACACAATCAATGGACCGCATTAGGCTACGGTTAATTGTTACATTTTAGCGCAAGTTCATCTAAAGCTTCTTCGGTTAAGTTTGTATAGGCGATGATCTGATGATAATCGACACCACATCGAATCATATTCACGGCAATCCGTTCACACTCTTTTATCGTTGGACAGCCCCCTTTAAAAGCTGGTGGCTTCTGATGCGTGAAGTGCAGCGCCTGCGTCTTTTTATAGAGATGTTTTTCATGGTACTTCGATTGGTAGAGATGGTAACTCTCAGATAGATAAGGATGATGAATAATAGCTTCTGCAATGGGCTGATCATTTCTATAGACAAGGTGATTGATTAATTGCATCCACAATGCTAAAGGCGTCTGGCAATCGGAAGGATGAATTTTAGGTAGTTCTAAATAATGTGTTTCAAAGGTGTTGTTAGCGATGACAGAAGATGAAGGGGTGTGACCATAATAAATTGTATGGTAAGCTGTTTGCTCTTGAAGTAGACTAAAATCAAATAGTTTAATCACAAAAGCGCTCGTCAAGGGGTGAAAAGGCATTTCATGAATCACGGTGGGCTGATTGAAATACATAGGTGTTGTACCATTTCGATAATGGTTGCGATTTTTCTGATACACATGGAGTGTAACATCAATCTTAAGTTTTGACGCTAATTCAGCAGTAATCTTAAGTATGACATTCGAATCATTATCGTCAACTTTATAATACTCGGGGGAAACCGTGGTTATTTCTTCAATCAGTGGATCGATTGACTGTGCAAGAACACTGTTTAAAAAATGCCTCAAGCGTTCCATTGATCCATAAAAAACTTTACAAAACAGAATATCAACAACATGAGTCAACGCATTATTTTCATTGATTAATTGATCGGGCAACCTCTTCACTCCTCTTTCAGTCGTTTATTTTACTCTAAATTACCACAATATTAAGTAAATGTAAACGTTATCATTTACGTGCATAAAAACCTTTTTATAGAAATAATAGGCCGTTCAACAGGCTTTTATACTTATCACATGAAAAAGCGTGAAACTAATCGCCTGTTCCACGCTTTTTCATAATAAATTTTTTTGAATTCACAAGCGGTTTTTTCTTCAAAACCAAACATCATTGTCATGAATACCATGAATAGCCATGGTGTTATCGTTAGGACAGTTTTTCTACAAAGACAACTTTTAGGTAACGGCTTTCGGCGAATTGTTGATGAAAAGGAAAATCCTTTGGTTGCCTGAAGGTTTCAACAATTTTATAGCGAGACCCTTTCTTGTTGAATGCTTGATCAATAAACTGTTTGAATTTCCGCATATCGAACCCACTGTAATTCGTTGATGCGACAATCACCCCTGAAGTAGCTGTTATATCGATTGCTTGTTCTAACAGTTTTACATAATCTTTTTGCACACTAAACACACGCTTTTTTGAACGTGCAAAGCTAGGCGGATCTAAAATAACTAAATCAAATTGAAAAGCTTTTTTCACTGCATAATCAAAATAGTTAAACACATCAATCACGCGAATTTCATGCATCGACTCATCAATAGCATTCACTTTGAACTGGTCAATTGTCAGGGGCAAACTCCGATTTGCTAAGTCAACGCTTGTGGTTTTCTCTGCCCCACCAAGGGCAGCATAGACAGAAAAGGCACCTGTATAAGAAAAGGTATTTAAGACTGTACGACCTGCACTATAATCGGTACGGATTTTTTCTCTTACTTCACGTTGATCAAGAAAAATACCGGTCATCGGCCCATCATTCAAGTTGACATTAAAAGCAACACCGTTTTCTTGAATAACCAGTGGAAATGTCGCCCGTTCTCCACGAACAAAGTCATCATCACTGATATACTTTCCACCTTGATCAAAGCGTTTTTTTTCATAAATGCCACGGCTCGTGAGCACCGCTTCAATGGCTGCAATAATGACTGACTTAAATTGATAAATCCCTTCACTATACCAGGTCACAAGTAAATAATCTGCGTAACGGTCAATCGTAAGGCCGCCTATCCCATCCCCTTCACCATTAAAGAGACGAAAAGCATTGGTCGTTGGGTCATGACTCAGGGCGGTTCTTTTTTGCTCAGCCGCTTTAATTTTTTCTATAAAGAAATCCAGATCAATGGGTTCGGCTTGTTCCATCGTTAGTACCCAGCCATAACCTTTATTTTGACGACCGTAGTACCCTCTTGCAATAAAGACACCTTCAGGTGTCATCAAATCGAGCAATTGACCTTCGGTAGTTAACTGATCAAATGCCGCACTCATCTCTTTAGCAAGATGAGGATGACCATCAAATAATCCTTGTACATATTTATGCTCAATTGTTATTTCTTTACTATTCATTTTTTCATTCTTCCCTTCTCAACACGCAACACTTTACTTGCTTTTTGGCAATCAAACTAAAATAATAACCGTGATAAGTAAATAACTGAACTTACCGTAATCGCACTAAAAATAGTCGAGAACAAGACAATTTGTGAAGCATAATCTTTGTAACGACTGTACTCTTGCGCAATAATCGCACTGTTGACTGAGGTCGGCATCGCCGCACCAATAAATAGTGCTTGTGCCATTGTTCCTTCAATACTCAATAACATAATTAGACCATAGGCAACAAGCGGTCCCAAAATCAAACGGAGAAATAAACTCATATAAACATCTAATAATCCTGACTTAAACTCAATGACTGCAACCTGAGCACCTAAAGTGATTAAAGCAAAGGCCACCATTGCTCCAGCGATGTATTCAGACGGAACAAGAATCATATCAGGCAAGTCAACCTGTAATACATTTAATAAAATACCAAAAAATAAGGCGTAAGGAACTGGCATTCTGAAATAACCGAGCAATGCTTTTAATTTTCCATCATCTTTATTTAAGGCGAAAATCCCATACGAGAACAGAAAGATATTTTGAAAGGTTAAATTCATCACTTGAATTGACATCGCAAATGGATCACCTTGGAATACTAAATCATTGACAGGAACGCCGTAGTTCCCTGAGTTGAAAAACATGCCACTGTTTGTGAAAATCGCCTCTTTATCTTTGTTCATTTTTAACAGTTTGGCAAAAGCTTTACTGACAAAATACATCAGTGTCACAAACAAGAGGAAAAAGCCAATCACAAAGCCAAAAACTTGTCCTTCAATCCGGGTTGTATAGAGCGCATTAAAAATAAAACCAGGTGCGAGCAAATAAATATTGAGTCGGGCTAGTGTGGTTAAATCCAATTTAAATTTCGTTTGTACAATAAAGCCTAATCCAATTAATACAAAAACAGGACCGATAATATCAGTCAGTATGAGCAGTAAAGCTTCCATCTTTATCCCTTCTTCTCTCTTATAATCATTTTTTCTCTCTGTTAGTTAACCTTTACGTTTCGCTAACGGCAGATACGTCTGATACAAACTGTAGTATGCATCGATCGCCTCGCGTTGCTTTTCATCATCTTTTAAGGTTGTATAACGTTTATTATGTTCATAATCTGAAACCAGGTTCAAGGCCCCAACACTTGATTGTTCGAGCGTTTCACTCAGAATCACCTGAACATGTAAACAGTTAGCAACGCAAGCTGCTAATTGTGGGATTTTAAAGGTTCCTCCCGACAAATACAATGACTTAATCGGCCCAGTTAGGTTGGTTAGCGTTTGGTACACATGACGGAGATTAAATAAGACACCATAAACAACAGCTTTAATCACATCGATTTTATCATGATTGATTTTTAAGCCAAAGAAAGCACCTTGACGCTCGCTATCCCAAAACGGTGCACGTTCCCCGTTTAAATGCGGCACAAAGACAAGACTGGAATCAAACGTTGTAAAATCTATCGTTTTCAGCTGTTGAAACAACTCTCCCTGGCCATCATAAAGTAATTGATCCAACCATTTAAAAACGTTTCCTCCATTATTAACCGCCCCACCAACGACCCAAGTTGTATCATCAAGGTAATAACAAAACAATTGACCGAACGGGTCCTTATAGGCTTCCTTGGTGGTCACCCGAATCGCACCACTGGTACCTATCGTTAAATGGGCATCTCCTGTGTTGCGACTTTCTGATATATTAGCGAGTACTCCATCGCTTGCCCCAATCATCGCTTGCCCAGTGATGCCTGTTGTTGCGGTGAGCATAGACGTTAATCGACGGCACGTATAAACAGAGACAAGTTCTGGTAATTGCTGAGCTGATATGCCAAGATAACTTAACACATCCGTATCATAGACTAATAATTCGGTATTTACAAGACCGGTTGCAGAAGCCATTGACACATCCTGTTCGATATAACCAGTAAGAGCATACCAAAGATAAGTTTTAATATCGATCCATTTATAGAAATCGGTTAATTCTTGTCGCAGTGAATTTCCTGCAGCAGTTTCTTTTAACCATAACAGTTTTGCGAACGGACTCATGGGATGAAGAGGTGTCCCCGTCTTTTGAAAAAATTGTGTTGCTACTGCTGACTTTTTAAAGGTTCTCATCACTTGATCGGCCCGGTGATCGGCCCAAATCCAGAGGTTGGTTAATGGTTGCATTGCGTGATCAACTGCCATGAGACTATGCATGGCACATGAGAGCACCAGTGTTTCTTCACCGCTTACCTTGATCTGAGTTAAACATTTATGTACCGCTTCAAGAATGTGAGCCGGGTTTTGTTCAGCATACCCTTCAGCGGGATAGAGCGTATCGTAACCGAGCGATTGTGTACCTATTTGTTTGTTATCCTGGTTAAAGTGCAACACTTTAACTGCAGTTGTCCCAATATCAATCGTAATCGTCATCGTGAGTCTCCTCTTTATTTCTTCTCATTTTTTTCATTACCACCTAGTCTATCATCTTTATGAACTGCCCACCACTCCTCCCTTACGGGTTTCTTGTAGGAGGGACTTTTTGGGTAATTGCTAATAAGCGAATCCCTTTTTTTGATGGTGAGTGCCACATTGATATCTCTACCAAGCGTTAGCCCACACAGACAATTATACGTTCGAACAGTCATAGGCATTGGTTGCGTACACCCACAGCCTGAACAGGTTTTAGAAGAAACTTGTTGATTTTAACACGTTTCTTCTCTTGTTCGTGTAAGTTGTAATGCACGAAAGAAGTGAACATTCCCCACCCATTAGCTGAAACACTTTTGCCGAACTTCAAGGCTTGTGATAGTCCTTTCATATCCAAATCCTCGATGATAACGGCATCATAGGTCGTCACGATTTCTTTTGATTTATGGTGAAGAAAATCCTTATGTTGATTGGCAATTTTCACTAGAACTTTGGCAACTCGAACACGCTGTTTGTTCCAATTCGAAGAACCTTTCTTCTTTCGTGAATCGCTTACCTTTCTTCTCGATTTGACGACCAAAACATGATACGAATACATCATCAACACTGACTGAATATATAATATACCATACAAAAACGACAGCCTTTAGGCTGTCGCCCAATCGAAGTTCATCTCCCCCTTATCGGTGATGTTGTCACACTTTCACACGCTTGAAGAGAGAGACTTCTTTCGAAAATACGTTAAAATCTACCGGATTTAAAGATCGCAAAAATAATCCACAAGAACATCCCCATCGCAACGACTGCACCTACCTCAATCATCGGTAAGCGCCACAATATACTAGATGCCCCCATAATCGCAGCTCCAACAATAATCCCGACCATAATAATACTAAAAGCCAGCAATATAATCGCAAACGATAATTGGTTACTGATTCTATCCATTTTCCGTAACAATAAATCAATATCAGGCAAACTAAGTTCAACATGTACCTTACCCTTTTTAACAACCCGTTTTAATGCTTTCGCTTGTGAGGGTAAATCACGCCATAAGTCATAAAAGGCAATCCACTGATCGACAAATTGATCTTTAAGATTCTTCGGATGAAATCGGTCACGAATGAGTTGCTTGCCGAACGGTTCTGCGATTTCCACGATACTAATGGTTGGGTCCAACTGTTCAACAGTTCCTTCTAAGGTTAATAACGTTTTTCCTAGCAAGGTAAAATCACTTGGCATCTCAATCCGGTGCCTATAAGCAATTTGAAACAATTCTTGGACCGCTTCTGCCAGACTAATGTCATGCAGCGATTGTCGGTAGTACTTATGCATAAACATGTCCACGTCATTGGTTAGCTTCACTCGATTGATATTATCAGGCGCAACACCCATATCAAAAATTACCTCAACCAGCATTTCCGTATCTTCCTTGGTCATCGCGATAACGATCTGACCGAACTGTCGTTTCATTTCTTCAGTTAATTGTCCGACCATTCCAAAATCAAGCAAGATGATGGCGTTATCTTCCGTTAAGAGAATATTGCCTGGATGTGGATCAGCATGGAAGAAACCGTCCATTAGTATCTGTTTTAACGTAATGTTCACTAATTTCTCTGCAACCTCTTCTTTGATCCCCTGTTTATCTGGACTCAAAATCAATGATTTTAGCTTCATCCCCTCGACATATTCCATGACGAGTACTTCTTTCGTCGTATAGGCAAGATAGGCTTTTGGAACAATGACGCGTTCATCCTCTTTAAACTGATCACCAATCTTGATCATATTATGTGCTTCAATCGTATAATCAAGCTCTAAATTTAGTGTATCTTTCATCTCTTCAATTACATCTTTTAGCCGGTATTGCTTAGCCCAGTCCAACCGAAGCTCTGCTAAGGCTGCCATTTCAGTTAGAATTTCAAAATCGACATCAATTTTCTCTGAAATCTCTGGGCGTTGAACTTTCACCGCCACTTCTTCGCCAGAAGGTAGCTTAGCACGGTGTACTTGACCAATTGATGCTGCTGCTATCGGTTCTTCATCAAAGCGGACAAATAAATCTTCAATTGGCTGGTTCAGTTCTTTTTCTATGATCGCTTTTGCTTTTTCAAAGCTAAACGGTGGAACCGTCGCTTGTAGTTTTTCGAGTTCATTAATGATGTCCTCGGGTAGAAGATCAGGTCTTGTGCTCATGACTTGGCCAAACTTAACAAACGTTGGTCCAAGTTCTTCAAGGACGCGCCTAATTCTTACACCTAATGACGGACCATCATTGACTGGTTTTTCTTGTTTGTTTTTTCGCGGTAAGATATGTAGGTCATGGAGCCCGAGTTCGCGCATGACGTACCCGAGTCCATTTTTAGAAAAGGCAACAACAATATCTTTATATCGATTTAAATGACGCATATGTTTGCCTAGCATATGTTGTTACCTCCTCTTTTTGTAATTATTCACTTTCTAAATCGGTTAATCGTTGTTCAACAACACGTAAACGTGCTTCTAATTTATTCACTTCTTCGCTTGAGGCAATGTTTAAATGATTAAGCGTTTTGTTTTGTGT
Organism: Streptohalobacillus salinus; assembly: GCF_003201605.1. Lineage (GTDB taxonomy): Bacteria > Bacillota > Bacilli > Bacillales > Amphibacillaceae > Streptohalobacillus > Streptohalobacillus salinus. The sequence goes on from NZ_QJJR01000006.1 coordinate 140,944, forward strand.
CTCTTGACCTTTTTGATAGTATTTATCAAAAAACTCTTTTGACTCCTGTTTAGTCATCTCACCTTTTTCAACCAATTGATTAATCATTTTTTCAGCTTGGTCAACACTCGTCTGCGCTAAACCTAACCCGACAGCCAAACCTTTTTTAAATAAGTCACTCACATTCGCCACTCCCTTATCATTGAATTTTAGTTCTACCTTTTGTTTTCCACTTTTTCTATCTATTTAAACACGTTCCTTACGTTAAACACCAATCAATCGGTGTTTGGTTTGTCTTCACTAAGAATGCATTTGCTCGGCTAAACGGTTTGCTACCAAAAAAACCACGGTAAGCCGACAACGGACTTGGATGTGGTGCGGTTAGGACGAGATGTTTGTCCTCATCGATTAATGCTCGTTTTTTCTCGGCTGGTTTACCCCAAAGTAAATAGACAATTGGCATCTCCTTTTTATTGAGTGCACGAATCACACCATCGGTAAAGGCTTCCCAGCCTCTATGACGGTGGGCGTGCGCGTGACCCTCTTCAACGGTCAATACCGTATTCATGAGCAAAACCCCTTGTTTTGCCCAAGGAACCAAATAACCTGTCTCAGGCTGATTACATCCTAAGTCAGCGACTAATTCTTGATAAATATTGCGAAGTGAAGGGGGGATTTTTACCGATGGGTTCACAGAAAAGCTTAAGCCATGGGCTTGTCCTTTTTGATGGTACGGATCTTGACCTAATATCACAACCTTAACGTTTTCAAATCGTGTTAATCGTAAGGCACTGAACACTTGATCTTTGGGCGGTAAGACAACCGTTTCTTGATACCGTGCTGCTAAGTATGCACTAAGCCTATTAAATGTTGCTGTCTCTGTTAGCGGTGCCAGTTGCTTCTGCCAATCTTGTGGTAAGGTAGCTTTTAAATCCATGCCATTCCTCCTCATGTAGACTGTGTAATACGTTCATCATAGCACATCCTATCGCTTCCATTCATCTTTGTTTCGCCAAGCCCTTTCGTTTGCTTCCTAACGCAAATGATAACGCAAAAAACAGGCCTTAGGCAATCAACTGCCCAAGACCTGATGTCATTATTTAATTTCGTCTAACAAACGATACGCTTCTTCTTTTGTTTTTGCTTGAATCAATTCTTCACGGAATTCATCATTCATTAATTTACGTGAAAGGAGTTGAAGGATTTTTAAATGTTGATCGCCTGCTTTACTTTTTGGTACAGCAATCATAAAGATTAATCGAGATGTAGAACCATCTAAACTGTCCCAATCAATGCCTTCTTTACTAATACTAAAAGCAATTCTCGGTTCTTTAACAGCGTCTGATTTACCGTGTGGAATAGCGACATTCATGCCAATCCCAGTGGTAGATTCTTGTTCACGGGCCATGATGGCTTCTTTAAACGCTTCACGATCAGTGACTGCACCATCTGTAACCAGTTGATCCACCATGTAATCGATTGTTTCATCACGCGTCGTTGTTTTTACATCGACATCAATCAGTGGTAAATCTGTGAGTTTTGTTAATGCGGATGCATCAGATGCTTCTGGTCCGCTTGTAGACGCTGGCTCCTCTGCTGCTTCAGCTGGCGCACCAGCTGTTGCTGGCTCAACATCTTTTTTCAAGAACTTAATCATAAAGGCAACAACAACAGAACCTGCGGCAATTGCTACAAAGAACATGATGACGTTATCAACGGCACCTAACAAACCAACAATTGGCCCACCGTGAGCAACACGGTTACCTACACCAGATAACATCGCAATCACAGAACCAACCATTGACCCCACCATAATACTTGGAATAACCCGCAATGGATCTTGTGCTGCAAATGGAATCGCACCTTCAGTAATACCGAAGAAGCCCATTGTTAATGATGCTTTCCCTGTTTCACGTTGTTCAGGTACAAACTTATCTTTAAACATTAGTGTTGCAAGCCCCATACCTATTGGTGGTATCGCAATCGCAGCTGCGATTGGACCCATGATTTCATAATTCCCTTCAACAATCATCGCTGCCCCAAAGAGAAAGGCTACTTTGTTTACTGGACCACCCATATCAAAGGCAATCATAGCGCCTAAGATTAGTGCTAAAACAATTGAACTTGTCCCTTGCATACCTTCTAACCAACCGGTTAAAGCAACAAAGACCTCTGCGACAGGCGCGCCGATTAAGAATACAAAAATAAAACCGACAACTAATGAAGCAAATACCGGAATAATAATAATTGGCATAATCGGTTGCATCATTTTTGGTACTTTAATTTTCTTAATTAAAAGTGCTGCATAACCTGCTAGAAAACCAGCAATAATACCACCTAAGAACCCCGCACTTGCTTCTGAGTTATAGAAACTTCCGTTGGCAGCAATAAAACCACCAATCATACCCGGTGCTAAACCAGGTTTATCTGCGATACTATAGGCAATATAACCAGCTAAAATTGGTACCATGAATCCAAAGGCTGCACCACCAATCGATTCAATTGTTTTCCAAATCGAATCTTCTGGAATCTGAATACCTGCTTCAGTAGGTTCACCGCCAATGGTAAGGGCAATCGCAATCAATAACCCCCCGACAACAATGAATGGAATCATGAATGATACCCCGTTCATCAAGTGACGGTATATAGGATTTTGCTTGTTTTGACCATCACCACTCGATTGTTGCTCATTCCCTGTTCCACGGTAAACCTTCACATCACCTTTTTCAAATCGATTGATTAATTCTTCTGGTTTTCTAATGCCATCTTGAACACCTGTACTAATCAACTGTTTGCCGACAAAACGATCTTTACTTACCGCTTTATCCGCTGCAATAATCACGCCGTCTGCATCACGAATATCCTTCTCTGACAATTCGTTTTCAACACCTACACCACCTTGTGTCTCAACTTTGATCTCAACGCCTAGCTTTTTGGCTGCTTTTTCTAAATTTTCAGCTGCCATGTAGGTATGAGCAATGCCGTTTGGACACGATGTAATTGCTACCAATTTCATCATAAAAACCTCCTTGTTTTACTATCTACTCATAGTATAAAGGAGGTTTTCACTAGTAATATGATTTGTTTTTGCCGGAACTGTGGCAATCACAAAATTTTTAGAAGCGCTTTCTTTGTTTCTGACTCAATGATTCGTCTCACATGACTCGGCTGTTCTGCTAAGACTGCCAGTCGCTGATAAAGCGAACGATGTGAATATTTCTCTTCTCGCTTAATGGCCACAAAGAAAATCAATGACACATCTTCCCCGTCCCAGTCAATGGGTTCTTTTAAGGTAATGACTGCAATTGTTGATTGTTTAACAAAACGTGGGTCCCCGTGCGGGACACTCATCCCACCACCTATAGCTGTCGACGCTTTACGTTCACGTAGAAGCGATTGGTGCACATATTCTTTCTCAACAACACCTGCTTGAACCAAGCGGTTCGCCACATACTCAATGAGTTGATATGGATGATCAAAACGATAATGTAAGAAAATAAAAGCTGGTTCGATCAATGTTTTGATATCCACTTCTGGTAAGGCTTGTGTTTTTTCCTCAACAGTAATGTAGGCCTGTAGTTTTTCTTCATCCGTTTTAGTAAACAATGGTGAAACAACAATATGTGGTGGGTCTTCTAACGCAAGCGGCAAGGTAGATATTAGAAAATCAACCGCTTCATGCTTTAAATATTGATGGACTTCCGTCTCTTGTAGCGTCGCTTTAATCGATAGCTCACGAAAATGCGACTCGATTTTTGCTTTTAAAATCTCAGACATTCCTATACCCATATGACAAACAATTGCTGTTTTTTGTGCTTTGTCCTTAAGTTTTTCTAAGCGTTCAAATGCAGCTTGGTAATGCAAGGCGAGGTAAGCAACTTCTTCTTCTGGCACGAGAAAACCTAAGTCTTTTTCTAAATCAATGACATTTTCTAGTAAGACACTAAACAAATATGGATACATTTGTTTAATATCTTTTGTTAAGGGGTTACTAACCGTTAACCCAAAACGCAACCGATTAATTGTCGTATACACGTGAACAAGCAAGCCTTCTTTAAGAAATGGATCATCGTAAAACGGCACTTGCATCCGCTGCACTAAACGCTCCGTAATCGCTTCGGTCAATGCTTTTGCTTGATTTTCAATTGCTAAGTTTAAAAAATCAGTATCATTTAACCCTTTTTTAATTTTTGCACCCAGCATATGCATCGTTAAATATGCCACCTCTTCGTCTTTTAAATGCACGTTAAAAAAAGATTCAATGGAGGCTTTTAAAGGCAGAACATCTTGATATTCATCTGTTGCTTTTAACTGGTTTAAATCTTCTTCTGTTAGTGTCATCGGTTGGTTCAGTTTTGTTCGCTTCACCATCAACAACACATGCATAACTAAACGCTGAAAGCTTTCATCAGTGAAAAATAAGCGATGTTTTTCCTTAAAACTAGCCAGTTGTCGCTCAACTTCACTAACTTCATACGGCTCCATTTTCGAAAGCAGATACCGACAGCCGCTTGGTGTTTCAGACAAATCATCAATTTGTGCGAGTGCGCGCCGCTTATTAAGCTCATTACCTTCCAAGATCAGGCCGACCCGTTGCTTTGATGTTAAACTCAGTTGAAAACGTCTAAACCAGACGGTTAAGCCATCGGTCAATTGCTTAGCTTCTATTTTAGTCAAAAAATAGAGCTCAGTGAGACCGGTAATGCTGAATTTTTCTTTTCCCATCAATAACTCATAAGCGACTTGCCTCAAGTCAACATCAGCCGTCGGCTGAACTTTTTGTTGCAGCAACACTTTTAATAACCGCTCTTTCTTTTCCTCATCAATCGCAAGCAGAATTCCTTTCCCTGGATCACGATTTAATGTAAAGGCGAACGCACTGGCTTGTTCTTTTTCGATGGTTGATAAATCATTTCGAATCGTCCTTAAAGAACAATCAAATTGATGGGCAAGTGTTTTTGTTAAGTGGTAGCGATTATCTTGTTCGACGAGATAGATTAATAATGCTTGCTGTCGTTCATTCATACAAGACCCCCTTTCTCTCATGCAAGGATACTGATCTTTCCAAACGGGTTAAGGGCGTTGCTTTAACCAAATCGGTGATGCTTCTAACATAAACGCAAGCGATAACAACAAGTCTTCACGCCCTACCGCTGCCATCACTTGACAACCGAGAGGTAAACCAGTAGCGCTTAAGGAGACAGGGATACTCATTGCCGGTTGTCCGGTTAAATTAGCGAGCTGCGTGAAAGGTGTATACGTTAGGCTCGGCAAAAACATATCATAAATGAGCGCCAACTGTTCTTTCTTGGTGTAGTGGTCCACATTTAATAGCCGTTCAATCATAGCCTGATCCGGGGTAAGTTCTCCGATTTCAGGCGCGGGCGCTGCATTTGTTGGCGTTATATATAAATCAAACGTGTGGTGGAATTCCTCCATGTTGGCACTGGCTAAATCCCAATGATCGAGACTTTCACTAAAATCCGCAGCACTTACTTCTTTCCCAACCTTATGCAGGGCATAGGTGAAGATATCTAAGTCATCAGCCGTCAACAATCGTGAAAACTGACGTTCTAAGCCACGGATCACCTTATGCATTTCCCCAGCATTCATTGTGTAGTAATCTTGCATTAAGTGTACCCCGTTAATTGGTGCTTCTATTTCTTCAATCTCATGGCCAAGTGTTGCTAAATAATTAACCGTTTTTATCACTGCTTGTTTCGCATCCTCAGTCACCGCTGTTCGAACAGGTGAGGCTGTTGTATAAGCGATCCGAAGTTTTCTTTTTAGTGGTTGATACTGCAAATCATAATAGCTTCTCTCGTCCAGTGGCACATGGAAAGCTGCCGCCGGTTGATAGATCTTTTGAACATCTAAAAAGCGAGCGCTATCACGGACAGTACGGCTCAGCGCAAAATCAATTGCTGCCCCTTGCCACTGCCTTCCGGTACCAGGTCCAACCGGGGTTCTGCCACGCGTCGGTTTGAGTCCAAAAAGACCAGTGAACCCTGCCGGAATCCTAATTGAACCCCCGCCATCGCTTGCACCAGCCATTGGCACAACACCACTAGCAACCAGGGCAGCTGCGCCACCACTTGACCCACCTGGTGAATGATTTAAATGCCAAGGATTCCGTGTTGCCCCATACGCGACAGGCTCTGTGATATTTTTTAATCCGAATTCCGGCGTATTTGAATGTCCTAATAATTGAAAGCCCGCCAATCGTGCTTTTTCAACGTAATAACTATCCCTTGAACTGACATGGTCTTCGAGTAACTTTGAACCCGCGGAAAGAACTTCGCCTTCAATCGCCTGAGAGATATCCTTTAGAAACAAAGGTACACCCGAAAATACGTCTCCTGACTCAGCTTCATTTAATTCTTCAACCGCTTTTGATTTCCGGGTTCTTACCACCGCATTCAACTTTGGGTTGACTTGGTCAAGTCGTTCAAAAGCAACTTTCAACAACTCGGCTTTCGTTACCTGTTTGTTTTTTACTAACTCGGCAAGTCCGACAGCATCATAGGTTTGATATTCGAGTGTATCCAATCTCTCCGCCTCCTTCAAGATTTGAACATTCAGATTTTTCTTCGCGTCGTTATTTGTGTATGCAAGTAACTTATGAAATAGCCAATCAAGATCCCTAATGCATTAAGAATCCAGTCATCAATGTCAACGGAGCGCGAGACAGCATGCAATTGATGAAGTAAAAACTGACCCCCTTCAAACAAGACAGGGATAAACAATGCGTATAAGATAATTCTTACCACGCCATAACGCTTGTAGTAAAGCCAAAAGCCAATCGGGAACATGAGTACAACATTTCCTAATAAGTTCACTGCAATGATCGATAACGACAATGTGTTCGCCTGATAGGCTCTAATATATAATTTGATTGTTTCAAAGGGTTCCAAGTTGATGGCTAGCTGATCACTCACATCACCAAGTCCTTGGAACCAAATAAAATAGCTTAATAGTAAAACATAAATGGTCATAAGACCGTTATATAAGTAACGTTTCGTAACCTCAGACTTTAATGTCATCATTAAAATATATGCGATTACGACAACGGGGAAAATAAATAGAAAACCAAAATGTATATAAGAAAGCAACAAGAAACCTCCTAGACCCATCAAGCTATATATTTTTTAACTGCATCAGATGGTGTATCTATATTATCATACAAAAATGTCCACTTCACAATGGCAGAAGCACAATATCTTGGTTTTAATAAAAATTAATGCAACAAATTCTCTTAAAATACAAAGATGCGACACTGCTCGAAACGCTGCTAAACCATTCAACAAAAACAATATAATGTGGTATAACATAAACATGGAAGGTTTCTTACAAAAAACAGAACAATAAAGCGGGTAATTACTCATATATTCAGGTTGTCGACTAATTTAATCACTGCTTTTTATATATTTCGACGCTCACATTTCCAAACATGTTCTAATACCCTTATCGCAAGGTTACTTTGATAAAATTGGATCCTATATTTCGTTATCATTTTGATCCCTTTTGTAATAAATTTAAATTTTTATTTTAAAATCGAATATTCCAACGCCTCAGTTCCTTTAATACGCGTATTCATTTACAATTTAAACATAAGCGTAAAATAATCCACACATTTAAACCCTTTCTTATCGTGAGATAATCACTATTCATTAGAAACGATAAGGAAGTATTCCTATAAGGAACTAAATATGGGGGGATCAATAATTTTGAAGCATGCAAAAAACCTTTGGTACGATAGTGAGTGTCATTGATGACCTCTAATTCAAATACCGAAAGGAGACTTCTACGGTGGACTTTATACAAAATCATCGCTAAATGCAAATCACAGAAAACACATTAATTATCGGGGTGGACATCGCTAAACGTAAGCACGTTGCTCGTACGATTGATGATCACGGTCGTGATCTTGTGAAACGTTTGATGTTTGAGGGTTTTAAAGACTTACTGACATGCTCAAACATGTCGAACGACACACAGAGGTTCTTATTGGCATGGAACCAACAGGATACTGTTGGCTGAACTTAGATTATTATTTAAAAGACCTTGTTTCCAAGGTTGTCGTAGTGAATCCGTCAATGGAATTTAAAACGTTAATGTTTATTCTACTCGAACCTCGTGTTCCAATATTTTTTATTGAATACTTAGCTTTCACTAATCGGCGGTTTGATATCACACTTGGTAGAAAAACGGAGGAACACGGCAGAATTGCGAAAATAACTTATTTTATAGCGGGAGGACGTTTCAATGAATATATTCAGAAGAAAATACCTATTATCGATAGTCATCCCAGTAATTATAATAACCAGTGTGCTTTTATTAATATCGCATTACTATCCATTATCGTTACTTAGTATAAACAAACAATATAAGCACACACCTGAATCTATGACGGTTGCTCAATATGAAACGAAATTAAATGACTTAAAAAGAAGTTATGAAAAAAGTGAAACAAATGATTTAGCGATCATTAGGATGCAACAAGGTTTGCTAGATGTTTATCACCAAGATTTTTTAATCAGTGGGGATTCAGTCATTTTTACTGATAAAAAATTTCATTCAATTAAATCGGACGTTATAAAAACCAGACAAATGTTGATGGATTTAACCTTTAGTGAAAATTATGACGAAAGCACAAAGAATTATTTGCAATTGCTAGTAGAGTCATTAATAAAAATGGAGAGTTATATACAAAAAGTAGAACTGACAGATTCTTATTCAAAAGGAGAATTGGAACAAGTTTTAAATAAATTGCAAGTGCATTTTTACACCAGTTTAAAATATTTTAATTCTTTTTATGCTAGTTATACAAATAGTTAGCAACTGTTTGTGTATTTTCGGCCGGATCTGACCAACATGAATTAACTGCCGTAATCTGCATTTCAATTATGTCATATAAAATTATCCTGATTTTCGGATGAGGATTTATTTGATGCTTACATTCTTGGTCTCTACGATTGTCTTTCTCTTTAACCAGGAAGTGCCAGGCACCATGTATCATAAGAACTTAAATTGAGCAGTCGCCCCTACTGGAAAATCAGAGGCGACTGCTTTTTAGTCCGGAAAATTATTAGTAACATAAGTTTTAGCAAACAAATCGTGAATCACCCGCTGAATATAAGAAAAACAGAGCGGTTCACTCCGGATCATAAAGAGACGCGCACTTTATTTGGAGAGGCGAGCGTGCTAGCCTCTATGGCAGAGTCAGATTTTTTTATCATCTGGTTGCCGGGCTCAATTGCATGCGAGCAGAGTGACAGTCAAGTGACAATAAGCTAGCAGTGTTAATGTAAGCATTTAAAACACTAAGAAGCGATAGTCCGAGTGACGCACCTTTAAAAAGTTGTACAGTTTTGTGTTGACATACCAATCCAAATACCCCGACCTCTATTCCACTAATGCAACCTCTCTCTTCTTTTATAAATAACCTTAAATCTTAAACTATTAAAAAATAGGTTTTTTGTAAAAAAATGTAGAAAGCATTGAACTCTTTATTTGTTTTTGCTACGCTAATACTGTAATTAATTTGAAATAATAAGGGGGGGAACTTACTTTCTATAATTCTTCACTTTAAATTAATAGGTCTGTTGTAAAATGAAATGCATAATCCCATTAGATATTAAAAAAGCCATGTAAATGCGCTATACTTATGAGTGACTAAACAAATAAGTTAGGA
>NZ_QJJR01000007.1 GCF_003201605.1 Streptohalobacillus salinus
TCCTAACTTATTTGTTTAGTCACTCATAAGTATAGCGCATTTACATGGCTTTTTTAATATCTAATGGGATTATGCATTTCATTTTACAACAGACCTTCTTTAAATTAAGTGTCAAACTCGAGATAAAAACCATAAAACCTCAAATCATTTCCACAATATTCCCAAAATAACTATTCATTATATTAAAATTCGCGTTTTTTATATTCATATTCCCTAATTTTATTTCTCTTTTTTTTGTAATAAATATTTCTTAAAGTTCCTGTTAAGATACTCAATGACAAAATAATTAAATTTAAAAAATGATTAGATATTTTATTAGCAAAAAAAACATAAAGAAGCATAGAGGTAATCATGATGAAAATTAAAAGAAACCAATCGATTCTAGTGAATTTCAATATTAACTTCCTCCTTTACAAGGATAATATATAGTAAAAATATTTCTCACTTTCTTATTTCAATTCTATATTTTTTCAAAATAAAAGCAAGATAATATATCCTTACGTAACCTCTGTATATTCTTTTATATGATCGTTTTATGGACAAGGACACGCATCATCAGAAATAATAAAAACCAATCTTAGTAACATCCTCACGATGTTTAAAAGATTGGTTTAAATTACACCTATTTAGTTGCATTAAGAAATGTATCCGCAAGGGCGTGAACCTGTTTAATATCTTCACCATCTGGCGCCAAATCAACTTTTAGATACTCACCAACAACCGTCGCACCTTGCGCAGTGAATTTATCAGCTAATATATCTAAAGCAACACCATATAACGGATAAAACGAGTCACAAGACCCAAACAGACTAAAGATTTTCCCTGATAGGTCTTCATCATCCAACTCATCATAAAAATCTTCTAGCTCAAATGGTAATTCACCATCCCCGTAAGTGTACGAGCCAAATAAGATGGCATCATAATCCGTTAAGTCAAACGCAAAAAAATCATCATGATTAATATGGTAAGATTGATACTCAACGGAATGTTTATCAAAATACGCTTTAAACTCTTCGGCGATCATTTCCGTATTACCGGTCATACTCGCATATACGATTGCAATCTTCATAACTTCACCTCACCATTATCATACGTGATAATGATTTTGTCAGTCAAGGTTTTCTATTCATCTAATTCCGCACGCTCTAAACATGCTTCAATGACTTCACGCATCATTTCATCAAAATGATATTTTTCAAAAACTTGCAGACCACGTTCTGTTACGCCACCCGGACTCGCTACCTCATCCATCAAGTCTTGCGGACATTTAAGGTCAGATGTCAACATCTCCGCTGAACCTTTAATCATTTGCGCGATCAATTGCTTAGCAGTAACTTCTGATATACCACTTTTTTGCGCTTCTTTGATTAAATTATCAGCCATTCGGTAAATGAAGGCTGGGCCACTTCCAGTGATCGGCGTTAATGCATGCATCTGCGTCTCTGTTAATTTCTTGAATTGACCAATACTAAATAGAATCTTTTCAATATAATATTCATGTTGATCATTCACATGCTCACCTAAAGCGAACAAGGTCATTGATTGACCTTTGGCAGCTGCCGTATTTGGCATTAACCAGCTTACTGGCGTTCCTTCTGGTAAACGCTCCTGCATATAACTTACATCAATACCTGCAGCAACTGTTAAAATCAATTGTTTCTCAACAACTTCACTCAGTTCTGCCAGGACTTCATCATGTGCTTCTGGCGGCATCGCTAAAATTATAATATTTTGATCAGAAACGTGATTTTGCCATTGCTCAGTCGAATTAACTCCAAAGCGTGATTCAACCTCTTCTAAACGTTCAACATTGCCATTATTACCAACTAAAACGTTCGTGAAACCCGCTTGTTTTAGACCTTTAATAATTGCCTGTGCCATTCGACCAGCGCCGACAATCAATATTTTTTCATCTGCCATGACTCACCACTCCTATAGTTAAATTATTCGATTCATTCCTTCGCGCTTACGTTACTTTAATACCCTTAATTAACCTTCAAGAAACGCATGCGCCAACGGAATCAATCACACTCCACTCTCTAATATAACGCACCCAAATGCATCAATGCAAGAACAAAAAGAACCCCTACTAGCTCGTTATCTCTAGCAGGGATTCCGTTCTTCATTATTTTGCAGTAACTTTCAACTCAACATCAATGTTGCCACGCGTTGCCTTAGAATACGGGCAGAAGTCATGAGCAAGTTTTGCTAAGTGCTCCGCTTCTTCTTGGTCAACACCTTTTATATCAACTTGCAATACGACACCTACTTTAAAGCCACCGTCACTTTCATCTTTCAATAAACTTACATCAGCCGTTAGTGTGGAATCAATCTCTTTCTTTTCTCGATCAGCGATCAAGTTTAACGCGCCATCATAACAGGCTGCATAGCCCGCTGCAAAAAGTTGCTCTGGATTTGAACCTTTTTCGCTAGATCCTGATGCCGGGTCAACTAAATTCAAATCAATGATCCCATCATCTGATTTTACGTGACCTTTACGTCCACCTTTAGCTGTTGCGTGTGAAGTAAACATTACATTACTCATTATTTGATCCACTCCTTTATATTTTTGCTACATATTATGTATACCTTTTTAGTCGGTTTTTAAACATCTATATTTAGAAACATTTTTTGTATGCGTCTTTCCATCACATTTCTAGTGATACACACCCATAACTTCTTCTGATTTGAATCAATAAAAAGATCTAGATCATTGATCTAGGGCAATCCCTACTAAGCTGATAGACATTATGAAGCTAAGCATAGTCTCAGGTATCTAAAAAGTTACAAACCGCATCAATCGCTGACACACCAACAAATTTAGAGCGTCTCATCATCTTTTCAACTAGCGCTTTTCTTCACCACCAGGGATGCAACTAAAGAAAAAAGTGCACCTTCTCTATTAAGAAGATACACCTTTGTATTTATGTTCGTACAATTGTTTTTTCTCGATTTAAAATTGCTTCCGCGTTTTTAACCCGTTCTTCTGATGGTGGTTCAACACCTTCAAGCGGATAAGCTAGACCGAGATTTTCCCATTTATAAACACCAAGTTTGTGATAAGGTAAAACATCAATCCGCTCGACATTTGAAAGAGTCGCAATAAAGTCTGATAATCGTTGCAAGAGTTGATCATCATCACTGCCACCAGGTATGAGCACGTGACGCGCCCAAATCGGCACACCTTTTTCATCCAAATACCGCGCCATGTCTAAGATATGTTGATTTGATACACCTGTTAATACCTTGTGTTTTTCATCATCAATTTGTTTAAAGTCGAATAAAATTAAATCGGTTACTTCCATTAACTTATCAAGCGTTTCAATGAAACGAGGGGCACGACTGAAACAACCACCTGATGAATCAATACACGTGTGAATGTCCAACTTTTTAAGTTCCGTGAATAATTCAAGTAAAAATTCCGCTTGAATTAACGGTTCACCACCACTAACTGTCACACCACCACCTGATGAATCAAAGAAGTCTTTGTAGGTCTTTATGTCATCGACCAGTTCTTTAACGGTCATTTCTTTGCCACCTGACATTTTCCAGGTATCTGGATTATGGCAAAATTGACAACGCAATAAACAACCTTGTGTGAATATTATATAGCGTAAACCTGGACCATCTACGGTACCAAGCGTTTCAATTGAGTGAATGTTTCCTTTCATGGTGTAACCCTCCTATACATGAACCTTATAAGCTTTCGTGGAACGTACGGTTAATAACATCAATTTGCTGTTCTCTTGTCAACTTAACAAAGTTAACAGCGTAACCCGATACACGGATGGTTAATTGCGGATACTCTTCTGGATGTTCCATTGCATCCATCAATGTTTCACGGTCAAATACGTTAACATTTAAGTGATGACCATTTTTCTTAATATAACCATCAAGCATTGCTGCTAGGTTTGTTTTTTGTGTATCATCATCTTTACCAAGTGCTTTTGGTACGATTGAGAATGTGTTAGAAATACCATCCATTGCGTACTCATATGGCATTTTAGCAACTGACATAAGTGAAGCTAATGAACCGTTTGTGTCGCGACCATGAAGTGGGTTAGCACCCGGTGCAAATGGTTCGCCAGCACGACGTCCGTCAGGTGTATTACCTGTTTTCTTACCATAGACAACGTTAGATGTAATCGTAAGCAGTGATTGTGTATGAACTGAATCACGGTACGTTTTATGTTGTTTAACTTTGTTCATGAAACGTTTCACTAAATCAGCAGCAATCATATCAACACGATCATCATTGTTACCGTATTTAGGGAAGTCGCCTTCTACTTCGTAATCAACAACTAAACCATCTTCATCACGAATGGTACGAACTTTTGCAAATTTGATTGCACTTAATGAATCAGCTACTACTGAAAGACCCGCAATACCACACGCCATTGTGCGGAATACTTCACGATCATGAAGCGCCATTTCAATTCTTTCATAGCTGTACTTATCGTGCATGTAGTGAATGATATTTAAGGCATTAACATAAACGCCTGATAACCAATCTAACATTGTGTCGTATTTACCCATTACTTCATCAAAATCTAAGTACTCAGAAGTGATCGGTGCGAATCCTGGCGCTACTTGCGCTTTAGATTTCTCATCAACACCACCATTGATTGAGTAAAGTAAGGCTTTTGCTAAGTTTACACGTGCACCAAAGAATTGCATTTGTTTACCAATACGCATGGCAGATACACAACAAGCAATACCATAGTCATCGCCATAGTGACCGCGCATTAAATCGTCATTTTCATATTGAATTGAACTTGATTGAATTGACATTTTCGCGCAATATTTTTTATAGTTCTCAGGTAATTTTTCTGACCAAAGTACAGTTAAGTTTGGCTCAGGTGCTGGACCTAAGTTATCTAATGTGTGCAAGAAACGGTATGAGTTTTTCGTAACTAACGAACGACCATCTTCTGCCATACCTGCTAGAGATTCCGTTACCCACGTTGGGTCACCTGAGAATAATTCATTGTATTCAGGCGTTCTTGCGAATTTAACAAGACGTAACTTCATAACAAAGTGATCAACGAGTTCTTGTGCTTCTTCTTCAGTCATCACACCATTAGCGATATCACGTTCAATGTAAATATCTAAGAATGTAGATGTCCGGCCAAGACTCATTGCTGCACCGTTTTGTTCTTTAACCGCTGCCAGATAGCCAAGGTATAACCATTGGAATGCTTCTTGCGCGTTTTGAGCTGGTTTAGAAATATCGAAACCATAAATTTTACCTAATTGCTTTAATTCTTGTAGGGCACGGTATTGTTCTGAATGCTCTTCACGATCACGAATAACATCGTCACTCATCACACCATTACCACCGATTAAATCATAATCAGCTTTTTTCATTTCTAATAATTTATCGATACCGTAAAGGGCTACACGACGGTAATCACCGATGATACGTCCACGTCCATAAGCATCTGGTAAACCTGTTACGATACCTGCGCGACGCGCTGCACGAATTTCTGCATTATAAGCATCGAATACACCTTGATTGTGTGTCTTACGATATTCAGTAAAGATTTTTTCTACTTCTTCATCTAATTTATAGCCATAAGATTCAGCAGATACAGATGCCATGCGGATACCGCCGAATGGTTGAAGTGAACGTTTGAAAGGAATATCCGTTTGAACACCGACAACTTTTTCAAGACCTTCATCTAAATAACCGGCATCGTGTGAAGTAATTGTTGAGACAATTTTCGTATCAAGATCGTATACGCCACCACGTTCACGTTCTTCTTTTGTTAAATGCATTACTTTATCCCAAAGTTTAGTTGTGTTATCAGTAGGGCCCACTAAGAATGATTCGTCACCTTCATATTCTGTAAAGTTCTTGATAATAAAGTCACGTACATCAATCTCTTTTTGCCATCTACCTTCACGGAAACCGTTCCAAGCGCTGTTCATTGTTACTTCTTCTGCAGTTTTCATTCCGCTACCTCCTTGAATTTTATATCACATGATCTTTTGATTAATTAACTTATACTAACAGTATATACCGTTTGGTATAAAAAATAAAGTGAAACCCATCACATTTTAAAACTGTTATAGTGAATGTTCATAATTTGTTCAAATTTTATTACGGTAAAGGATTTCACTAATGTCATACTTTTAAATCTATTAAAAACACTGATTTCATAAGGTTTAACCTAGTGACTTAGATACTCTAAATAACCTTAGAAAGTGATAACAACAAACCTGTATTACTCTGTTATAGTTTTTGTATACATCTATATTAATACAGTAAAACGTTTTCAATAACCTCTCATTTCCCTAGCTAACTCACTAAAATGATTTTTAATCAGCTTCATTAGTTGCTTATTACTTTACAACGTTTTTAAAAGGAATCATTATATGAGTTAGGAGGCGATAATATTGAACAACTTTACATTTCATAACCCAACAAAATTAATTTTTGGAAAAGGTACACTCACCCAACTCGCGGATGAGGTTAGACCTTATGGAAAGAACGTTTTACTTGTATATGGCGGTGGCAGCATCAAGCGCAATGGTATTTACGCTGACGTATTGGCTGAGCTCGAAAAAATTGATGCACATGTTACCGAGCTTTCAGGCGTTGAGCCTAACCCACGTTTAGCAACGGTCAGAAAAGGCATTGAGCTCGTTGAATCCCATCAGATTGACTTCATCCTTGCCGTAGGTGGTGGTAGTACAATTGACTGCACAAAAGCAATTGCTGTTGGCGCAAAATCAACAGATGATATTTGGGATATTATTTCTAAGAAAGGGCAGGCTACGGATGCCGTACCATTCGGTACCGTTTTGACCTTGGCTGCAACTGGGTCTGAAATGAACGCCGGATCGGTTATTACAAATTGGGATACCAATGAGAAATTTGGTTGGGGAAGCCCTTACGCATACCCAACATTTTCAATTTTAGATCCTGCGCATACGCTATCCGTACCCGAAGACCAAACCATTTACGGAATTGTTGACATTATGTCCCATGCACTTGAACATTACTTCCACCACGAAACGACACCGCTACAAGATTATATGGTTGAAGGTATCCTTAAGACAGTAATTGAAACCGGACCAAAATTAATGAGTGACCTAGACAACGTCGATCATCGCGCTACAATTCTTTATGCAGGAACCATGGCACTAAACGGCATGGTAAGCATGGGGTATCACGGCGATTGGGCGACACATAATTTAGAGCACGCCGTCTCTGCTGTTCATGACATTCCGCATGGTGGTGGTCTAGCCATTCTCTTCCCTCACTGGATGGAACATGTTTTAGAAACTGATGTCGATCGTTTTAAACAAATGGCGACACGCGTCTTTGGTCTAGAACAAGGTCACATGTCAGATCATGAATTTGCTTTATGTGGAATTCAACGATTACGCGCATTTTGGACATCAATTGGCGCACCCGTTTCATTTAAAGATTATGAAATTGATGCTTCAACGATTGAAGAAATGGCTGATCATACTGTCCGTTTAAGCGATAGCTTCGGTGGCTTTAAATCATTAAATCGTGCTGATGCAGTTGCAATTTATCAAGCTAGCCTCTAAACACCTAAGTAATCATTAGCTATTAAAGTAAAACCCCTTCGTTGACTAGGACGAAGGGGTTTTTGGTATATAACTATTTAAAAGGGGAAACTTAAATTACTTACCTACAAAGGCATTGCGGTAGACATCAGCAAGTTCTGTTACTAACGGCAATTTAGGGTTTGCCGTTGTACATTGATCTTCAAACGCACGATCTGCTAGATAATCCACACGTGCTTCAAATTCTTTTTTGTCGACGCCGTTTTCAGCGATTGACATTGGGATGTTTAATTTTTTCGCTAAATCATAGACTGCATTTACTAAACTTTCAACGCCTTCTTCAGTAGTTTTAGCTGGTAATCCTAATGATTGTGCAATTTCTGCATAGCGTTTATCTGCTACGAAGTGCTCATATTTAGGGAACGAGTTGAATTTTGTTGGTTTTTTCGCATTGTAACGAATAACATGCGGCATAAGAATTGCATTAGCACGACCGTGTGCAATATGGAATTCAGCACCTAGTTTGTGCGCTAAACTATGGTTAATACCTAAGAATGCGTTGGCAAAAGCCATACCCGCAAGCGCTGAAGCGTTGTGCATTTTCTCACGCGCAAATTCATTAGATCCGTCTTTGTATGCTGTAACTAAGTTATCAAAGACCAATTTGATTGCTTTCATTGCCAAACCATCAGTGTAATCATTAGCTAAAACCGACACATATGCTTCAATTGCGTGTGTTAATACATCCATACCTGTATCAGCTGTGATGACTGGTGGTACTGTCATAACAAACTGTGGATCGATAATCGCAACATCTGGTGTTAATGCATAATCCGCTAATGGATATTTAATGTTGTTTTCTTTGTCAGTGATTACAGTAAACGGTGTAACCTCAGAACCAGTACCTGATGTCGTCGGAATCGCAACAAATTGTGCTTTGTTTCCTAACTCAGGGAATTTATAGACACGTTTACGAATATCCAAGAATTTTTGTTTAATGCCATCAAATTCAGTATCTGGGTGTTCATGGAATAACCACATACCTTTAGCGGCATCCATTGCAGAACCACCACCTAAAGCGATGATAACATCTGGCTCAAATGCGTCCATTGCTGCCGTACCACGCATAACTGTTTCTTTTGATGGATCCGGCTCTACATCTGAGAAGATTTCACAGTGTACATAGTCCGAACGCTTACGTAAGTGATACAACACTTTATCAACGTAACCTAATTTAACCATCATTGGATCAGTTACGATCATTGCTTTTGTGATCTTAGGCATTTTTTGTAAATATTGAATTGAATTTTTCTCAAAGTAAATTTTTTCAGGAACTTTAAACCATTGCATATTATTATTCCTTCTCGCTAGTTTTTTAATGTTAATTAAGTTTGCTGCACCAACGTTTTGTGATACTGAGTTTCCACCGTAAGAACCACAACCTAGCGTTAATGATGGAAGGTAAGCATTATAGATATCACCAATCGCTCCTTGTGATGACGGTGCATTCGTAATTAGACGACCCGCTTTCATACGTTTAGCGAATTGATCAATCACGTCTTGATCATTTGAGTGAATAACTGCAGAGTGACCTAAACCACCGAATTCTAGCATTTCTTCTGAGCGAGTCAAACCTTCTTCTGTGCTATTTACTTTGTAAGCAGCAAGAACTGGGCTTAATTTCTCGCGAGATAGTGGATGATCTGGACCAACGCCTGTTAATTCAGCAACAAGAATCTTAGTATCTTCTGGTACTTTAACGCCTGCCATTTCAGCAATTAGTACTGGTTTCATCCCCACAATTTTAGGGTTAACAGCACAAGTATCTTCGTTAATGACAAGTTTTTCTACTTTAGCTTTTTCAGCTGGTGTTAAGAAGTGAACTTTGTTATTAATCATTTCTTGTTTAACTTCGTCATAGATTTCTTTATCAGCAATAACCGCTTGTTCTGATGCACAAATCATACCATTATCAAATGTTTTTGACATAATAAGATCATTTACAGAACGCTTAATGTTTGCTGTCTTTTCAATGTAGCACGGAACGTTCCCTGCACCGACACCAAGCGCTGGTTTACCAGAGCTGTATGCTGATTTAACCATGCCTGGACCACCTGTTGCAAGAATTGTTGCGACACCAGGGTGTTTCATTAATGCTTGAGTTCCTTCAATTGAAGGCTTTTCAACCCATTGAATACAGTTTTCAGGAGCGCCGGCTTTTACTGCTGCTTCATATAAAATACGAGCTGCTTCTGAACTACATTTTTGCGCGCCTGGGTGGAATGCAAAGATGATTGGGTTTCCAGTTTTAATTGAAATTAGTGATTTAAACATTGCTGTTGATGTTGGGTTTGTTACTGGTGTAACACCTGCAACAACACCGATTGGTTCAGCGATTTCTACAACACCATCATGTTCGTTTTCACTAATCACACCAATTGTGCGATCGTACTTGATGTTGTGGTAAACATATTCAGTTGCAAAGATGTTTTTGATGATCTTATCTTCATAAACACCACGCCCTGTTTCTTCAACCGCTAATTTCGCAAGGTACATGTGCTTGTCAAGACCAGCTAGTGCCATTGCTTTTACGATATCATTGATTTGATCTTGGTCTAGCTTTCTCATTTCTGCTAGTGCCTGTTGTGCGTTTGTAGCTAGTTTGTCAATCGCTTCTGCTACTGTTGGTTCTTTTACTTCATTTTTTTTGTCTGTTTTTGTGACCATTGTGTTAGCCTCCTAATATTGTATGTGAAATTATGAGCAATAAAGCTCAAAAAAATTAAACGAAATTCATAACCGACGGGTTGCGAGGAATTTTAACAAATGAAACATCATTGATCAATCGTGTATTGTTTTTAATTACAACAACATGCTGATCTGTCCAGATAAAATTCGGAATGTCTTTACCCTCTTCTAAGCTCATTGCTTCGAATCGGTCATCGACATGTGCTTCAAAAAACTCTTGCGTATAAAATTCAGCATCAGTACCAAAGTCTCTCCACTCTGTTAATATCATTTTATACCCCCCTCGTTCTTTCTGATTTCATCATATCATCTGTATGCGCTTACAAAATACTGAAATTGTGACAGGTTTGTGAAACTATTCACATTTAATGATTTACCATCTCCACTCACTAATCAAAACGTTGATGTAACAGGGTTTTCTGATAAAAAGCAAGCTATTATATTTGATATTTCAAAATTGAAACAGGATCTAACTGTTACATTTTCAAATTATTTGGAATGACACAGAATGATAACGCTTACATATACACACTTAACCGACCACGCTTGCTCTCTACTTCTCCATCAATCCGCTCAACGTACAACTCCCCTTAACACTACCTTTTTTTATTAAACTTAGATGTCAGTTATTTGCTCACACGGCTTTCGAACAACTGATTAATATACTAAAAAAGCACTAAGATGCCTCATGTTCGCACCTCACTACTTTTTCAGGTTTTTTTAAGTTTATATAGAAGAAACGCATCAGCGATTAACAGTTTTTAAAAATATACGGCCGCTTTCCGTGCCATTCTAACGATAAATCACACCCGAAAAACGTTGACAAGCTGGCTTGGTTTATTAACTCTTCAACAGGTCCTGCTTGATGAATACGTCCCGCTTTCAACATGCACACATGTGTAAAACCCGGTAAGATTTCATCGACATGATGTGTCACATACAACACCATTGGGGCATCATCTTTATTCATTAACTGCGCCACCGTAGCTAAGACTTGCTCTTTCGCGACAAAATCAAGACCACTGGTCGGTTCGTCTAATATTAATAATTTGGGTTCACGCATCAAAGCACGAGCAATCATAACACGTTGGCGCTCTCCTTGTGATAATGTCTCAAATGATCGGTCTGCATAATCGAAGGCGCCAACATCCTTTAATCGCTGTTGCGCTCTTATACGCATGGCATCGGTTGGAGACTGATATAAACCAATCGATTGAAATCCACCACTTAGTACAATTTGATAAGCTGAATCATCGTTATAAAAACGCTGCTTTAATGTGTCAGAAACTAAGCCGATGGACTGCCTTAACGACTCACCTAGCGGATCTCGCCCGAACGTTTTACCTAGCACCGTCACCTCACCTTTAGCTGGAAAGTGGTACGCACTTAACATATGAAGTAGCGCGGTTTTTCCTGCTCCATTTAATCCGAGTAAAACCCATTGTTCACCTTTTTTAACTTCCCATGATAGATCATCTAAAATCCATTTCCCTTGTCTAAGTAACCCAACATTTTTAAGCGACAGCATTAAGTCTTTCCCCTTTCTTCTATATAATAGATACCTTACTTTTAAAAGCGCTATTTTACTTCAATCCAAGCCTATATATCTGTTATACTAGCCTTGAGGTGAGATAGATGTCAAAAAACATGGATGACTATTTACAAGAAGGCATGTATGGTCAAAAACAAACAAAACCTGATGAGCGACGATTATTCTTAGGCAGCCTGCGCGAACGGGCAGCATTTGTGTTAACAAGAGATCAAATTCGCGATAAACGCGGGCTTAATGTATTTGAAGAAAAACTTAAAAAGCATCCGGATGCTCATGTGTTATTTAATGCTTTACTATCACTTGATACATTAAGTCCCTACCGAAGACTTGCTTTAAAACACGGGATTCGTTATACCATCGTGGATGAAAAATCCAATAAAAGCGGCTACGGTCTGGTCTTAACATATGACCATGCCGTGGATTTAAATGATATTTTTTATCGTGCACCAAAAATTAAAGAACCAGATCGACCAAAAAAACGCTCATGGTTAGATAAATTGTTTGGCATGAATGACTAACTTACAACACCTCGTCACAATATTGTGCCGAGGTGTTGTAAGCATTATTATACTGATTTAAGTACCTTCACTAAGCGATCCATTCCCTCTTCAATCAAATCTGGTGTCGCATTCGTAAAGTTCAACCGCAGCGTATGCCTTTTTTTACTGCCCACATAAAATGGTTGCCCTGGAACAAATGCAACGCCCGCTGCGACTGCGATTTCGAGCAATGCCTGCGGATCATAACGTTCAGGTAGAGTTACCCAGAAAAACATTCCGCCCTTCGGCTCAAGGTACGTCAGCCCCTCAATATTTGCATTATCTAATCGACGTTTCATGATTTCCATTCGCCCCTTATAGGTTTCACGAATGGTTTCAATGTGCTGATCTAAATCGTAGTCGTTAAGTAAATGAGATAAGGCATGCTGACTTATTGAATTCGTGTGTAAATCCGCTGCCTGTTTCGCCTGCGCAATTAGACGAATGATTTGGTGTGGACCCGTAATCCATCCTATTCGCATCGCGGGTACAACTGTTTTGGAGATTGTACTCGTATAGACAACATATTGATTCGATGTATCCATTGCCGCTAAACTCTTTGGCATTGATGCTGGGTCAAATTGAATGTCACCATAAGGATCATCTTCCATAATAACGACATGATAACGTTCTGCTAACTTCATCAACATGTCCCGTCGCGCTTGCGACCACACTTTACCATCAGGGTTGGAGAAAGTTGGTACGACATAGATGCATTTCGGATGATGTTGTTTTATTTTCTCTTCCAAATCGCTTTCAATCATTCCATCAACATCTGAGTCAACTGGGATGACCTGTGTCTCATAAGATGCAAATACCTGTAGCGCAGCGAGGTAAGTAGGGTTCTCTGTAAGAATAACATCCCCTGGGTTAAACATGACGCGTGAAAATAAGTCGATCGCTTGTTGAGAACCTGAAGTAACGAGTACATCTTTTGCTTTTCGTTGGATGCCTTTTTTGCTCATCCGTCCTGCAAGTTGTTTCCTTAATGCCATAACCCCTTCTGTTTCTGCGTATTGGAGTGCTTTGTTCCCAGAACGAATCGCTTTACTAAATGCTTTCTCTACCGCATCGACCGGAAAGAGACCTTCATCAGGCAATCCTCCTGCGAATGAAATGACGTCGCCTTTATTGACAACTTTTAAAATATCACGCACTGCTGATGAATCAAAATAACGCACCCGATCTGCAAATCCATATTTCATTTATCTCCCCTTCTTTCTTTATCTATTAACCTAATATTGCCCGGTCATCATCTAAATGCGTCCCGCGAATGCGCTGAAATTCATGAAGTAATTTTTCAACTGTTAGGGCTTGTTTTTTCGCTCCGCGAATATCTAAGATAATTTGACCCTTGTCCATCATAATTAAACGATTTCCTAGGTCAAGCGCTTGTTGCATATTATGTGTAACCATCAGTGTAGTGAGACCTGTCTCTTTGACAACATCACCGGTTAAATCTGTAATTAATGCTGCTCGTGATGGATCAAGTGCAGCTGTATGCTCATCAAGCAATAGGATATCAGGTTCAGTAAATGTTGCCATTAATAACGATAAAGCCTGACGTTCTCCGCCAGATAATAAACCTACCTTCGCATTTAACCGGTCTTCTAATCCAAGATGAAGGGTTTTTAGCTTTTCTTTAAACAGTTCACGACGTTTCTTATTTACGCCCGGAACTAAATAACGTTTCTTATTTCTACTATAAGCCATTGCCAAGTTCTCTTCAATCGTCATTGTAGGAGAAGTACCGGCCATCGGATCTTGAAAGACACGCCCAATCCGCTTAGCACGTTTATACTCAGGAAGGGCAGTAACATTTTGTTGATTGATTGACACTGTACCAACATCAGGATACAAGGCACCTGAAATCATATTCATCAACGTTGATTTACCTGCCCCGTTACTACCGATTACTGTTACAAACTCACCTTGTTCTAACGTTAATTGAATCGACTGTAATGCCTTTTTTTCATCAGCTGTTCCTTCATTAAATGTAACCGAGACATGTTCTAGAGCTAACATGCTAAGCCCCCTCCTTTATTTGCTCAGTAAGCGCGACTCTCTTTTTCTTCTTTCGCGTACGCTCTTTATATGTTTCGATTAACCTTGGCATCACTAACGCTAAGATAACTAAAAGGGCGGTAATCAATCGCGTATCGCCATTATCTAAAAAGTCAGCACGTAGCGCTAAGGTGACAACTACACGGTAAATAATCGAACCAATAATAACCGCAAAAGTTGTTCGCATGATTGACTTCGTTCCAACCACAGACTCTCCGATGATTACAGAAGCAAGACCAACAACAATCATCCCGATTCCCATGTTCAAATCTGAAAACCCAGTGAATTGCGCATATAATCCCCCTGCTAAGGCGACGAGTGCATTCGAAAACCCTAAACCGATCACCGTTAGAAAATCTGTATTCGCAGAAAAGCTACGAATCATACGTTCATTGTCTCCAGTCGCTCGTAGGGCTAAACCTATCTCTGTCTTCAAGAAATAATCGGTCACAAATTTAATGAAAAAAGTGACGACAAGCATGACTAACAACACAGAATACGTTGAAGGTGTTCGTTCTAAACCAAGTCCCGTGAGACCTTGATTAATGATCCCATCAAGACCGGCGGATTCAAATACGTTTTTTAGTTGAGTGAAAACCGTCGATTGATTAAGAAGTGGAATCGTCGATTGGCCCATAATTCTTAAGTTTATTGAGTAGAGGGCGGTCATCATTAAGATACCGGATAGTAAGGGATTAACCTTACCTTTTGTATTTAATAAACCGGTAATCGTACCCGCGATAAATCCACAAACAATCGCAATAAATGTAGCAATAATTGCAGGCATTCCATTCGTAATTAAGATAGCTGTCACCGCACCACCTGTGACAAAACTTCCATCAACAGTTAAATCCGGGAAATCTAAAATTCGAAAAGTTAAATAGACACCGAGTGCCATAATAGCAAAAATAATACCTGATTCAAATGCATTAAAGATAGAAATAAACACGTTTTAAACTCCCCTTCTTAAGTGATAAGGCCGACGTTTACGAAGTAAACGTCAGCCTCTCACTTTCTATTTATTCAGCTGAAAGCGCCTCGTCCCATTCGCTTTTCCAAGTAATTCCTTGTTCTTCAGCTGCCGCTTGATTCACAAATAATGATATTTCTGGTGGGTATTCAACCGGAATCTCTTTCGGTGTGTTTGTGCCTGTCAATATTTCAGCCGCCATCTCACCTGAGCGGTAGCCAATGGTATAATAATCGATTCCAAAGGTAGCAAAACCGCCACGTTTTAAGGAATCTGGCTCACCAACAATGAGTGGCATATCTTGCTCGTTTGCCACACCCACAACACTTTCGAGAGCTGAAACAACCGTATTGTCTGTCACAATGTAATACAGATCTGCATCGCCAACAAGTGATGTTGCTGCTTGCTGAACTTCAGCCGAACTCGCAACCGTTCGCTCAACGACTGATAAGCTTGTACTAGCGGCTGCTTCTTTCACAGCTTCAACTTGCACAACTGAATTCTGTTCACCAGTGTTATATATGAGGCCAATTGTTTGACCAGTGAAATGTTCTTCGATAAAATTCACTGTTTCTGTGATTGCGTCTGGATGCATATCAAGCACACCGGTAATATTGTCACCTGGTTCATCCATCGCTGTTACCAGCCCCGCCGCAACCGCATCAGTTACTGAAGTAAAGACGATTGGGATATCGTTTGTTGCTTGTAAAGCTGTTAATGCACTTGGTGTTGCATTAGCAAAGATTAAATCAACATCATCAGCCACAAAATTCTGAGCGATGGTTAAGGCAGTTGTTTGGTCCCCTTGCGCACTTTGTGCATCATATTCAACAGCTAAGCCTTGATCCGCTAACGCTTGTTTAAATCCTTCGAACGCTTGATCAAGTGATGGATGCTCAACGATTTGCGTTGCACCAATTTGATAAGTTGTTGTCTCTTTGTTTGTTTCCGTGTCTTCTGCTTCTGCATCATCAGCAGCATTACAAGCAGCAACCAACAACACGCTAAATAGCATAACTATTAATAGTGCGAACTTTTTCATGATAGTCTCCCCTTATTGTTTATCTTTTTTTAATTTTCAGAATATATGACGATTATTATAGCATAATTATACGGAAAGTGGTATATCATTTTTACTTAATTCTGAATTTTTCGTTTATCAACGGATGTTAGTGTCATGGAGTTACAGAAACTGTTCAGTTCGCATGCAAAACAGATGAAAATACACCCCTTTTACGCCAAGTAAAAAGGGTGTAAATAAATACGAAAGTTCATTGTCAAAAACTATTGCTTCATCTTTTCAACAGGTAATTCCGGATAACTGATCCAATCACTAAAACTACCGGGATACAATTTCACATGTTTAAAACCAATCGACTTAAGCGCTAAATAGTTCATACACGCAGACACACCTGAACCACATGATAAAATGACTTCTTCATCTGGATTTAAGTCTTGAAAAACTTGGCGTAACTCGGCTTTTGACTTCCAAGTGCCATCACTATTTAACACTTGTTGCCAATCATAACACTTCGCGCCAGGAATATGACCCTTCTTCGTATACAATGGCTCTATTTGCCCCAAATAACGCTCTAAACTTCGCGCATCTGTTAACGTGATCCCTAGTTCATCTTTGTGTCTTTTCACATAATCAATATCAACCACAAAAGACTCATCTTTAACAAAAGGTGCGCTTGTTTTTTGAGGACGTTGAACGACTGACGTTGTCGGATAACCCAACGTTTTCCAACGTTCAAACCCACCATTTAAAATCTTAACCGATTGGTGTTGATAATAATCGAGCAGCCAGTACAACCTTGATGCAAACATCGCGTTGCCTTGATCATAAATGACTACTGGTGTATCTTTATCAATACCCGCTCGTCTTAATTTCTCAGTAAATAGCGCTTCATCCGGTAACGGATGATTTCCACCATGTGTCTGAGGCGCATTTGATAAATCTTCATTTAATCCAAAGTAGAGCGCACCAGGAATATGTGCAGTTTCGTAGAGCGCTTTACCTTTTTTAGGATCAAACAATTCAAAGCGTGTATCAATAATTGTGTACCCATCAATCTTTTCAAGTAGCACTTCTGGTTCAATCAAGAATTCCACCTTTAGCAACCTCCAATTAAATAAGCTAAGTTATCATTACGTATCGCACAGATCTTAAATCAGCTGTATGGATGCAAATTTATCCATGATCAGATAATCCTTATTTGTTAGAATAGCACCGCGTATATGCCTTAATTAACAATGATACGATCAGTCTGTTGTAACTGTTGAATAGTCGTATGACCTAATCCAAACATACCCATCTTAAGTTCTAATTCACGCACCGCCATGGCTTCGTTTACCGCTTCAGCTGACTCAGTAGCTTCTTTTAATATAGTCTTGGCATAACCAACTTGACTTGCTCCTAGACCAATTGCTTTTAGTGCGTCAATGCCGTCTCGCATTCCACCGCTACTAAAAACAGGTACATCAACAGCGTCCTTTACCGCTCGTAAACTTTCAAGCGTTGGAATGCCCCAGCCTTTAAACGCTTCGGCTGCTTGTTTTTTCAACCGATCATTTGAGCGTAATTTTTCAACTTGAGACCACGACGTTCCGCCTGCTCCCGCGACATCAATAAATGAAACACCCACATCCGTAAGACGCTTAGCGGTATGCGCATCAATGCCGAACCCAACTTCTTTAACACCCACTGGAACACCCAGTTTATCAACCAGCTGTTCGATTTTCGGCAATAACTGTTCGAAATTCGTGTCGCCACTTGATTGAATCAACTCTTGGATTGAATTCAAATGAAGCACAAGTGCAGTTGCCTCAGTTTCATCAACGATGGTTTGACACATATCCGTCGTAAAACCATAATTAAATTGGACCGCTCCAAGATTCGCGACAATCGGAATCGTCGGTGCAAAGGAACGCACTTTAAACGATTGCCTGAACGCTTCATCTTCAATCAATGCGCGTGTCGAGCCAAGCGCAAAGACCCAGCCTCGGGCTTCTGCTGCGCGTGCTAAATGTTCATTAATACTACCTGCTAAAGCAGCACCGCCTGTCATCGAGCTAATTAGAAATGGTGTCGCAATCGGGATGTCTAAAAAGTTTGTTTGAAGGGAGATATCTTCAAAATTTATTTCAGGTAACGCGTTATGTATTACACGGATGCGTTCAAATCCATTTGTAACACCTTCACCTAATACGTCATCCGTTAAGCACCACTTAATATGTTCCGCTTTCCGTTTTTGAATGGATTCACTCATCCTTCTCATCCTCTACGTTGTTTTCGAAATCTGGCTAAATAATCGCAATTTACGCTCGGTCGGTACAATCGCCCGCGTCGCATAAACCTGATAATCGTTTTCTTTAACAATTTGGATAATCTCTCGGTAATAACTAGCGGCAAGCTTCAAGGTAAAGCCGCTCTTTTTCGGATATTGCTTCACATGCGCTAAGCCTTCTTTAAACCATTGATCAGCACGTGCAGTTAAATCATCAATCAAGCGTTTAAAGTTGTCATTAACGACTTGATTTTCCCAGTCTGTCTCCGTGTACCCATGCGCTTTAAATATATCTAACGGAATATAACGCCGATTCAGTTTTAAATCAGCTCCAACGTCTCGAATGATATTAACAATTTGCATGCCTTTGCCTAAGCTCACACCGGCTTCTAAAAGCTCATCATTTGGAGCGGGATGCAAAATCGGCACCATCATCTCACCGACACTTCCTGCCACACGGTAACAATAATCTTCCAGTTCATCCATCGTATCATATTTCGTTCGCACAAAATCAAGCTCTTGACCACTCATTTGTACGTAGTAGGGCGCTTTATCTAAAGAAAAGGTTTCGAACGCCCAACGAAGACTTGGCCAGATAAAATGACCGTCAGCGTCATCTAAACAATCAAACTGTTCTTTAAGTTCTGCGAGCGTATAAACTGAGGTTTCTGGCTCATCAACGGCATCATCAATCAAACGACAAAATGAATAAACGACATATACCGCTTCACGCTGATCTTTCGGTAAAAATTTAAATGCCTGATAAAAGCTTGAAGAACCCTCTTTCATCATTTTTTTGGTTTGTTCACGTAGATCTTTTCTCAGTGGCACAGCTTACTCTCCCTTCTTTATGTGTTCAAAAAGCAAACGTGCACCTTGCATCACGATCGGTACCCACCGCCAGGATGAACACTAGCTCCAACCGCATACAACCCTTTAATCATGGAGTGAATAATCTGCGGACGAAACGCGCCTGACCGATTCAACAGTGGCTTAACACCAAAGCTTCCGCCTAGATAGAGTCCTTCTGATGCAGTGTCACGTGGCGTACGGACAGGTTTCTATTCAATATGTTGACGTAAATTCGGTAACACGGTCGCTTCTACACGAGCTATTTGCCCTTCGATAAATGCACTTAACACCTCTTCAGAAACGGTCAAATCATTTGGCACGAGCATATATAAGATGCTTTTTCCTGCCGGTTGCGTCCGTTTCATCTATTTAACTGGGATCTAACAAATACATCATTACACAGCCCGTCGAAGGCTGATAAATTTTATCGGGAACTTTCGTATCCTTAATTAAATCATTAAGGGTCGGGTAATCACCATTATAGATTACTTTATCATACTTTTCTATTCCCGTAACGGTTTTAATCCCTTTTACCTCTTGATTTCCCACAATGATTTCTTCGCCTTTCACGTACTTGTTAATCTCTACCCGATAGGACAAAGGAGCGCTTCACCGATAGATAAAGTCTGTAAACTATACGCATCACACAAGCGTGGATCGGTAAAAAACGAGACAGATAGTCAGTAACCGTTCGATATGAAGTTGTTGATCTTCGTTACCGTACTTCCGAAACCCTGTGCCCTCAGGGTAATAGAAGTCATATAAAGGATCGACAGCCATTAGCTCGATATCTGCCATATCAAACCCTGTCTGTGCTAATGCTTCTTTAAATAACGCTGGTAGAAGCACAATGGTCGTTCCTTAGTCAATCGTATGCGAGCGGTTTGTTTGATAGGTTAATCGACCATCTCATTCGTCTTCTTTTTCATACAGACTAACCTTCCTGACTTCCCTAGCAATAAAGAAACCGTTAACCCCCAATACCTCCTCCAACCATTGCAATTGACACGATATCCATGCTCTCTCCAAACGCACCGTCACATTTTCAAACAGTGCACTTCATTTAATCTCTGATCACATATTGTTGATCAAGTAATTGTTGACTAATAATTGCTGATTGATAAATGGTTGGTAAACCACTCCCAGGATGCGTCCCACCACCAACAATAAAGCAGTGATCAAATTCTTCAAATTTATTATGTGGCCTAAAGGATAACATTTGTGGCAAGTGATGCGATAAGTTAAATGTCGCCCCTTTATAAACGTTGTAGTCTTGTTCCCAATCGAGGGGTGTAACAATCTTTTCCACCTCAATGTGTTCCCGCAAATCTGTTAGTCCATCGATAGCTTCTAATTTATCAAGGACTTTTTCACGAAAACGAGCTGATTCTACTTCCCAGTCAATGTCTGCCTTTAAGTTCGGTGCAGGGACCAATACATATAAAGCTGATTTCCCTGCCGGTGCCATTGTTTTATCAAGCTTGGACGGGTTATGGAGATAGAATGAGAAATCATCAGTAAGGCGTCCACCCGAAGTAACATCTTTAACGTTTTGTTCATAGTCATCCGCAAACACAACCATGTGATGCGGTAAATCAAGCGGTTTATCGACACCAAGGTACAACATGTACGTTGAGAGCGATAATCCCTTTTGCTCAAGTTTCTTTTTCTTATAGCGCTTTAAGTGTTTCTGATCAACAAGACGACTCATTGCATAACTGAAATCCGCATTGATCACGATATCATCAGCAAAATGTTTGTCGCCTGTCTCAGTCCGAATCCCAACTGCCTGTTTGTTTTCGATCAAGATTTTTTCTACAGGTGTATTTAGATAAATGTTTCCTCCGAGTTCTCCAATCACTTCAGCCATCGCCTCAGAAACTTTATGTACACCACCTGTCGGGTGAAAAAGTCCTTGTGCATGTTCCAAGAATGATAAAATAGTAAACGTGCCCGGACACTCCCAAGCGGACATCCCTAAATACTTTGATTGAAATGAAAAAGCATATTTTAGTCGTTCATCGGTAAAGTATTTCGATAATCTTCCGTAGACCGTATCTAAGGCGTTTAAGTGTGGTAACGCTCGGAATGTCGCATTGGAGAAGTAATCTTTATATGTTGCAAAAGGTTTTTTCAATAATTCTGATACAACCTCAAACTTTTTGCCTTCCTTATCTAAAAAGCGGCGGTAACCTTCACCATTACCTGGAAATAAACGCTCAATTTCTTGATACGTTTGTTCGTGATTTCGACTTGGCCGGAAGTAAACATCACCAAACTTTAAAGTGTATAACGGATTAAGCTCTGTCATCTCTATATAATCCTCTATTTTACGCCCACTATTTTCAAATACTTCTTTGAGTACCGATGGCATCATATAAAAGGTGGGCCCTAGGTCAAACTTAAACGCACCTATGTTGAGCCCAGATGTTCGTCCCCCAACACGCGATTGTTTTTCATACACATCGACTTGATACCCTTTATACAATAATTGCATTGCTATTGCTAAACCACCCGGTCCTGCACCTACCACGATTACGCGTTTATTCATCATTTATTCCTCCAATTCATTCTGTACTATGTATAACTTAAAAGTTAAAACGTGACATTTTTCTTGTTTTATTATATAATTTTTGTATAACTTTTGTATAGAAAAATGTTTTATTTTTTTATTCTTTTCAAATCAGTCGAGAAAAACAAGCATTTAGAATAACTTTTCCTTATCACTTTAAATAAAAACGCCTAAAACCATTAACAATCTTTAGTAATATCGTTATAATAAATAGCAACCAATACGAACGATTAATCGTCTTAACTTACAGGAGGTGCGTCCATGTACGGTATCCAAAAAGTTTCTGAATTAACGGGGGTTTCACCCATCACACTTCGCGCTTGGGAAAATCGCTATGGCATCATTAAACCAGATCGAACGGATGGCGGTACGCGGATATACTCAGAACAAGACATCGAGAAGTTAAACTGGGTTATTCAGCAAAAAAATGATAAAGCCATATCAATTAAACAAGCGATGCAACTCCTCAAAGATAGAGAGAAGCGCGAGCAAAAGAACCAATTAAACCCTAACAACTATGATTGGTATATCGACAAAATTTATTTAACCCTAAAAAACCACTACATGGATGAAGCGACAAATTACATTGACTTTCTCGTTGACACATTGGGCCATGAACAAACGTTTCACGATTTCTTTATTCCTGTCTTAACAAAAATCGGCTTGTCATGGGAAAACGATGATTTATCCGTTGCAGAAGAACACTTTATGAGTCACTATATTCAGCAGCGGATTGCAGAATACTTTTACCAACTAGAAGTTAAACAACCAAAACAAACAGCAATTGCTGTCTGCCCCACCGATGAAATGCACCAGATTGGCTTATTGCTTTTTTCTATTTTTTTGAAGAAACAAGGGATTAACGTGTTATTCATTGGAGAAAACACCCCAGCGGATTCGTTGATTGATTTAATCAATAAGCGCAATATTAATTTATTAGCTGCCTCGTTTACGTTAGCTTCAAGTATCAATCAACTTACTAACTTGATTGATACAGTCCGAGAGGCTGCACCTAACCTGGACATTGTGATTGGTGGTCAAAACTTACAACTCTTACCCGAAGACTATCAGCGCTATCAAATCGGTCATACTGTTGCCGCATGGAAAGAGTGGCTTAATCATTAACGACAGAGAAGCGAAGAGAATCTATTCTCTTCGCTTTTGTATATTACTCATTGCATCTACTCAACATAGTCTACCTAATAGAACAGGGACAACCACCTCTACCCTAGGGGCGTTACACATGCAAGCATCCACCGAAAAGTGATACACTAGCGTTACTGAAACGATAACTATCTATGAATTGGAGCGAGTATATTATGAGAGAAGCTTTACTGGAACGATTTATATCTTACGTCACGATTGATACGCAGTCAGACGAGACAAGTCCAACCACACCTTCAACAAAAAAACAGTGGGATTTACTTCATCGCTTGCATGCTGAATTAGAAGCGATTGGTATGAGCGAGGTATCTATTGATGCATCCGGCTATTTGATGGCCACTTTAGCAGCCAACACAACCGCGAAGGTCCCAACGATCGGTTTCTTAGCACACGTAGATACGGCCACTGATTTAACAGGAACAAATGTCCAGCCACAAGTCATTGAAAACTATGACGGGACAGATATCACCCTAAACACACTTAAAAACATCGTCCTTAAGACGTCAGAGTATCCTAACTTAAATCATTACCATGGGCATACGTTAATTACGACAGATGGCACTACCTTACTTGGGGCTGATAATAAAGCTGGCATTGCGGAAATCATGACCGCAATGGCTTATTTAATTGAACATCCTGAAATCAAACACGGAAAAATCCGTGTTGGGTTTACGCCTGACGAAGAAATTGGTAGGGGCCCACATCATTTTGATGTTGAGCGCTTTGGTTGTGATTATGCTTACACTGTTGATGGGGGACCACTTGGCGAATTACAGTATGAAAGCTTTAATGCTGCGCACAGTAAAGTAACCATTCACGGCAATAACGTTCACCCTGGAACAGCAAAAAACAAAATGGTTCACGCAACAAAACTGGCAATGGCTTTTCATGACCGGTTACCGAAAGCTGAAGCTCCCGAATTCACAGAAAAGCATCAAGGCTTTTATCATCTGTTAGATTTTCACGGTGATGTTGAAACAGCAACCTTAGATTACATTATTCGTGACCATGATAAAGTTGGCTTTCTTAATCGAAAAAAATACATTGATAATGTTGTCCATGAATTCAAACAAAAATACGGGGAAAACCGGATTGAAATTAAAACGACAGATCAATATTACAATATGAAGGATAAAATAGCGCCTGTTTTCCACATTGTCGAGATTGCCAAAGCGGCGATGATTCGTCAAGGGATTACACCAATCATAGAACCGATTCGCGGAGGAACTGATGGTGCTCAACTTTCATATATGGGCTTACCAACGCCTAATTTATTTACGGGGGGCGAGAATTTCCATGGGAAATTCGAGTTTGCTTCACTCGATGATATGGAGAAATCTGTTCAGACGATTTGTTTAATTTGTCAGATGTATGCAGAAACAGAGGGTCATGCATGAGGAATAATTTAGTAAAGTGGATGAAAGCCAATCAGATACTGCTTTGGATGTTCTTAAGTTTTAGTTTACTGTTCGTCGCAGGTTATATTTTCATTGAGCTCGCCGAAGAGGTTTTAGAAAACGAACAATTCATGATTGATCATCAATTCCAGCAATGGTTAAGTTTTGAGCCGAATTCTACCGTTCATCACTTGTTTCAATACATTACTGAACTTGGTTCGATTTGGTTTTTAATGCTGGCATCTACAATTGCTGTCGTGGTTCTCTACCTCGTCTATCGTGAACGTTATTTAATTAGTATTTTTATGATTAATATGGCCGGGACATCCTTACTTACTTTATTACTAAAGCAAGTCTTTCAACGCGACCGACCGCAGATTATTGATGCCGTTGATGGTGTCGGTTACAGTTTCCCGAGTGGACATGCTACTGGCGCAATGGCTTTTTATGGGTTTTTAGCCTTTATTATCTTACAAAGTCAGCTAAGACAGTCACTTAAATTCTTTATTACCACTTGCCTCGTCATCATTATCGGACTTGTCTTAATGAGTCGTGTGATTCTAGACGTCCACTATTTTACAGACATTGTGGCCGGTGGACTACTTAGCTTCGGTTGGCTTCAAGCCTCCATCCTGTCCATCTATTATTTACGTCACAAAAGCCGATCGTCTTAAAAGCCTTACCTTTAATTTTAATTACTCATGCAAAAAACCAGTGCGTCAGCGCACTGGTTTTTGCGATATCTATTTCGTTTCTCTTTAAAAGAACGTGGTGATTGATTCACTAATTAAAGAATATAATTAATAATAAACCAGAGAATCCCAAAGAAAATCACCAGGATAGTGCCATATTTGATCACAGCTACGCCAACTTTACTGGCATCTGATTTTTTCTCGTGCTTTGTTACTTCAACATCTTTATCTTGAACCCTATCGCATTCTCCTTTTTATACGCGCATGTTAACTAACGCTTCCACGTCTGTACATAATGTAAACATATTGAGGAAGAAACGCGACTTTGTACATGGGAGGGAAACTCATTCAATTAATTCTTCATCCACTGAAAAATATTCAATTTGTCGATCTAATGCTTGAATACGCATCAAGGCTTCTTCATGACTTATTTTACGATAATGATGATGTCCACCTACTTCTTCTACTTTGGTATCTGCTTGATGGATACACTCCTGCAGTGGCGTTAGCCGGAGTTCTCCTTCCGGTAAATAAGAATCGGTGTGAAGCAAGACCGCTAAAGCAATTGCTTTAGCTTTTTTCGGATCTTCTCCGAGACGAATCAGTAGCTTGTGCGCGCGTTCCGCACCTTTTATGGCATGAATATCGTTATCTTTGTAGAGTTGATAATCCCACTTCCCGTCACGATACCACTCGTAGTGACCAATGTCATGTAAAAATCCTGCCTTCGTAGCAAGATCAGGATCAACCTGATAATCCTCAGCTATTTCCAGGGCGCTCTCTGCAACATCTATCGCATGTGCCATACCAGAACGATTCACATACTTCTGCACAATATGGTGATGATACAAGTCTTCTAGTTTCACATTTCGCATATGAACGCCCCCCTTTGTTATTTTTGTTTTATACCGTACCATGATTTCTCTATATTATCAAGTTACCTAACCATTCCCGCTTCTTAACGATTAGAAACGTTTCGCTCCTTCGTTCACGTGTCCATCAAAAGAAGAAAATCCCAATCAGAGAAGTAACCTTTATCCTGCTATGACCGTTGTCCAGTTAGCTCACACTTAAGCAGCTGACGGCTGGCTTGTCCCTAGCCAAAAAGCTCTGAACCTTTAAAAGCGTTCAGAGCTTTACTGCGTTTGCAAGCGTTTAACGTCTACATGCTTTGCGAATGACTGTCATTCCTTCGCACATATGTGTGTGCTTGAAACGGGACACTTCTCTCAGCGTTGCGTCATACCTTACACAGAATATTTTAAGATATGGTGGTACAGTGCCCCGTAAAGGTTCGCTGCACTTCTAAAGTGGCAGGTAACGAGTTTCGGTGAGGCAACATGTTTAGGATTCGCATTTTTCAAGCGTATCATTGCTTGCTCAAGCCGTTCTAAAAAAACAGGCTGGACGCTGATCCCCCCACCAATGGCGAACACCTCTGGATCAAGAATGTATTGGAGATTAAAAATTTGCGTCGCTAACCGTTCACAAAACTGATCAAAAATTGCTAATGCTTCTTCATCTTGGTTGCTAATATACTTAAAAACTCCGATGCCGTCATCTTCATCTAATCCTTTAAGTTGAGCAATCGCATTAACCATCTTTGAGGCTGAAATTGTTTCAGCAACAAAGTTAGCCTGCCTAGTATCAGGATTAACGTGCGTCATTACGTAACTGACTTCGCCCGCTTCTAAATGCGCCCCTCGATATAGCGCGCCATTAATAATTACCCCACCGCCTAGACCGGTGCCAATGACGAGAACGACACTATTTTTATGACCTTTAACACTTCCTTGCCAAAGCTCGGCAAGCGCTGCACACTTTGCATCATTTTCAATTGAGACATGAACACCTGTTTTCTCCCCTAAACGCTTTTCAAGATTGACTTCATGTAAATAGGTTAGTGCTCCGCCGTGATAAACCATGCCCGTATCGACATCAATGGTACCCGGACAACTGATCGCAATCCCTTGAACCATTGGTTGTAGTTGATACACATCATACATACGATCAATTAACGTTTCAGTTGATTCATAAGGTGTTTTAAATTTACCCGCTTCTATTTCGTTACCTTCTAATGTCATATAAGTATACTTCACAAATGTTCCACCAATATCGAAGACTAAATACATCCTGCCACTCCGTTCCAATCCATTTTCTTCTTATTATACGGGTAAATCAATCGCTTTCATAGCGAGATTGAAAATTTCCATCTATATCATTTTTAATTTTCGCGAATATCGCGTTTCATAAAACCTAGTGCTCCTACTGAATAAAAGATAAGCGCCAATCCACTAACTAAGATCAGTGGCAAAAGCTGAAAGCTATCAACAGGAAGTTCTGGAATATGATTGAATGGCGATAACCTCATCACAACCGTTGGCAACTCTAATAAATCACCTAAATAGATAGTAATAAAACTAAACAATAAATAAAACCAGCTAAATCCTTCCCACTTTCCTTTCAACCCATAAATCATGACCATCACACTGAGTACTAACCAGATGGCAGGCAAGTAAACCAATTGCGCTTTAACTAGTGTCATAAAGCTAATTGATACATCAATTACACTAACACCAATACCTGCTAGACTGACAATCCCGAGCACTAACATGACGATGCTCGTTATAAAGCCTAGGCTAACATAAGTGATGAACACCTTTAATCGTGAAATGGGTCGAGCTAAGAGGTGATCGAGTCTGCCAAATCGTTCTTCTGTTTTAATCCGATGGAAAACCATCAACGCAGGTATCGTTGAAATAATTGCCATGATTTTCATCAAGATAGAGATGAACTGCTCCGTTATACTATAGGTCTCTGTGTTGCCAATGATTTGCATAATCGCTTCATTCTCTGTCAGAAATCCTTCTAAATCACCGAGAACTGAACCGTAGCTTAAACCAATTAACACCATTCCCACTGCCCATGACCATAACGGAACCTTCTGTAAATTCAGCGCTAGTCCCGGTAAGGTTTTCAACAAATTGGAGGCTTCTGCTTTCCCTGCACGATCAGGAAGCAAACCACTGCCTAAGTCTCGCCGTGCCCGAAGCGAAAGACTTATCACAATAATCACATCACTAAGTGCTAAAATGACAAGACTTGGCCAAAAATAATTATTTACATATGCTTGTGTTTCTAATAATAAACCAAGCGGTGATAAGACTGACAATATGTTATCTCCTGCATCCCCGACTGCTCGGATGATATAACTGACACCTAGTACTAGATAAGCGAGCATCATCGCCCCGCGTTGGTTATTGCTTAGCTGCGCTGTTAATAAGGTCACAGCACCAAAAAAGATACCGACCGCAAACAGTGCCGTTCCATAAGCTAGTGAGCCGATCAAATCAATCGAATCAATATTAAATAGTGCTAAACCAAAAGCAGTTATAAGTCCAAGAATCAGATTTGATACCACCAGAATTACAACGGTCGCAAAGCTCGGCGACAAACGACCAATTGGTAAAGCCAGTAGCATTTCTAATTGATTATTCTCTTCATCTGCGCGTGTTAAACGAATCACGAGTAGAATTGACATAATTGCAACCACTACCATTGTCATCAGTAACATTTGATGGCTCAACATTGCTCCGTTCGTGTAATTATCTAGTCCGAATCCTCGGCCAATCAATGCCTTCATCGCTGGATTCTCCATCGTCTCTGCCATCATTTGACGTTCTTCTTTTGATTGATAGAGGCCAGAAAAAGCGAGGGCGACCGCTAAAGTGACCGCAACAATATTAATAATCCATACCGGTAATTTTACACGTTCTCGCTTTAAATAAAATCGAATCAGTTTATTCGCCTGATAAAACGATTGCTTCCGCATCATTTATTTCACTCCCTCCGGTTCACTTTCATAGTGGCGCATAAATAAATCCTCTAAGGTTGGTTGCTGACTTTCTAGTTTTGTCACATTGTACGTGCTTAAGTAACGCAGTACTGGCGCTAACGATTGATGATCAACTTGGAAATAGTAAGTTGCACCATCGCGTTTGACATCATAGACCCCCTCGATTGAGGCAAAGTCGGTTAAAGCATCAGTTGTTTCAACAACAAATTGCATCCGCGTAAGATGACGCAATGCCTGCAAGGAACCCGACTCAATGATTTTCCCTTGTCGAATGATTGCAACATGATCACATAGCTGTTCAACTTCAGATAAGATATGACTCGATAACAAGACACTTTTGCCTTTTTCTTTTTGTTCAACAATTAACTTTTGAAACTCACGTTCCATTAATGGATCTAACCCTGACGTGGGCTCATCAAGAATATACAAATCACTTTCTGTACTAAAGGCTGCGATTAAAGCCACTTTTTGCCGGTTACCTTTCGAGTAGGTGCGGCACTTCTTCGTTGGATCAAAGTCAAAGCGCTTCATCAAAGAAGCTTTACGGGTTTTATCGATGGCTTTCCCTTGCATATCAATCAATAAGTCAATGACTTCACCACCTGTTAAATTCGGCCAAAGATTGACGTCTCCTGGTACGTAACTGATTCGCTTATGAATATTCACCGCATCTTCATAACTATCCATACCAAATACTTGGCAACTGCCACTGTCTTTTCTTAATAAGCCCAACAAGACGCGAATCGTTGTCGATTTGCCTGCACCGTTCGGGCCAATAAATCCAACAATTTGTCCCTTATCCACCATTAAATCAACACCTTGTAACGCATGCACCTTACCGAAAGATTTCTCTAAACCTTTTACTTCAATCATCATTTGAAAACACCACCCTATTCTTTGTAATATGCTTGCTTGAGCACGGCTAAATATTGATAAAACTCATCCCAGTAGGATGATAAATCAAGTGTTGCAAAGTCTTCTGCTTTTAAGCGTGCGGTCAGCATCTGCTGGTAACCATTAATAGACCATTCAATCAACTGCATCGCCTTATCAGCATCCATATCTGCTTTAAATAAGCTTCGGTCAATCTGTTGGTACATTTTTTGATAGCCTTCTATGATCAGCTTTTGATAACGCTCTTGTATCGTTGTTGGCACATTGAGTTGTTGATTTTCTTTTAACATAAAGGTTCCTAAAAAGGCCATTAAATGCGGATGTGCTTTAAAAAGGATCATCTTTTTCTTAGCGATTTGCTGCATCCGTTTAATAAAATCAGTTACACTTAAATCAATCTGATCAAGAAAAGCTGTTTCAATTTGCGTTAACCCATAGTCAAGTAAATACAAATATAACTGTTCTTTTGTTTTAAAATAATAGAATAACATTCCTTTACCAATGCCAGCTTCTTTTACGATGCGATTTGTTGAGGCGTCTGCATAGCCGTAACTAGCAAATTCCTTCATCGCAACTTCAATGATGTACGCTCGCTTTTTAGGGTCTAATTTCTTAAAAGGATCATCCACATCTCTTCCTCCTCTCTACAGAAAAGACCACTCTGGTCGACTCAAATATAGCACAGTCGACCAGAGTGGTCAATTTTTCATTTTCATATTGATTTCGCTTTCTTATCGGTAGCTCAATTATTTTGCTTTCCTTTCAAGTACAGTTAGGCCGATAGCACCGAACACGACCATTAATAGTACCAATAAGCCCAATGGTTCAATGACTTCAACGACTGAAGCTCCTTCTCGAATCACTTCAGATAGAGCTTCAATTCCGTAGCGAATCGGAATCACTCGACTCATGAACAAAATCACAGGTTGTGTCACAAACTCAATCGGCCAAAATGCACCGCCGAGCATCGCTGATGCGGTGGCCACAATCGGAATAACCGCCTGTAATTGTTGCGGTGTCTTAACAAAGGCAACCAGCATGAGCCCTAAAGCTACAATACTAAATAAAAACAAGCTAACGCCGACGAAAAGCGCAAGATAGCTCGATCCAAATGAAAACCCAATGATTTGAGTGAAGATGACAAAGCTGAGTAATACTTGTATCAAGCCGACGGTATAGTAAAAGAGAAACAGGCCTGCGTACAACTGCCACTTATTTATCGGGGCAATAATGATACGGTCCCATGTTCCTTCTTTTTTCTCTTCAGCAATACTCATCATCTGAAAGAGGACGGTATACATTACAAAGTATAACGTCATTCCCACAACAACTTGAATTTGATAGTTAACTGCCATTGTTTCTGCTTGACTCGATTCGATACTCAGTTCGATATACGTATCGATATCATCCGCAGTTAGCTCGTTCGCTTCTAACAGTTGTCGCGTATGATAGTAGGCACTTAAGTACTGATCAGTCATCGGTTGACTAAACGATTCGCTTCCAGTTAAAAACCGATAATTATCCGCAGATAATTCTACGGCAAAAGCCATTCGGTTGTGGCTCAAGTCTTCTTCTACCGCTTGAATTGTCGATGCAGTAAACTGATAATGATCGGTTTGATTTAATTCTCCTAACCGTTCTTGATAAATCGCTTCAGACAAGTCTTCGGTGTAGGTGACGACTTTGATTGTACTCGATTGCTCACCTTGTCCTAAAAACACGACAAACAGAATCGTTAGCCCAAAAAAAGTTAGCACCAACATCGGCTCTTTTAACAGACGCTTCCACTGTAACCGGTAAATATCTATCATTAGCTTAACCTCCTTTTCGGAAAACTCACCACGGCGAGCACAAAGATAACAACGCTCATGATAAGAATTCGTATCAGAAGTGGCGCACTCACATCAAGGCCATACCCTTGGATTTGTTGTAAGTAAACCGTCATCATTGCGCCATTAGGCGTCCAGTTCCCAAGCGTCCGGATAAACGGTGAAATTTGTTCAACTTGTGTAAAACTCCCGCCTAAAAAAGCAAATAAAGTGACCACTAACCCACTAAAAATACCTGAGACTGAATCACGTGACATCATGAGCGTTAGTGATGTTAAAAGTGCCGTTAGTGCACCAATCACGACAGCATAAACGAGCGTCATCCATGTCATCGTCAACCAAAAGCTCACCGATTGATTCGGAAACGAATCAAATAACACGGTTGATAAAAGCACCAAGATCAGCAATTGTAAAAAAACCAACACATAACCACTGATTGCTTTACTTAGTAAATAGCGCATCGGCTTTTCCCCTGCCAGCATCATCCGCATTAATACATCGGTTTTCTTTTCTTTAAAGGCATTTGATGATAAGGAAGAAGCGACATATAAACTAAACATCATGGCCATCCCAATTGTATAATACTGAAACGCAGATACAGGGGTTGTCGTTTCCACGGAGACGGTTGCACCGTATTCGGTTTGATCAGGAATAACCACTGATTCCCCACGTACGTTTTGAATCGATAGCATTAAATTATACTCTGAAACAAAACGTTTGAATATTTGCTTAAGCACATCGGCCTGAATCGTCGTTTCATCATGGACACGTAACGTTAACGCCTGCGTAATGGCTTGATCAGTCACTTGTTTTCTCACGATTTGGCTTGTCAATGCCGCCGGTATTGTTAATACACCACGTACCTCTTCCTCTACTAACGCCGCTGCTGCAGCTTCAGCATTCATATATTCCACATTGAGTAGCGCCTCATTTTCTAGCTCAATCAACATTTGATTAATCGCTTGATTCACATCAACGCCACTCACTATCGCATCAATCGTTGCTTCATCAAGCCCAGTACTTGCTAACTGATCAACAATTTCTGTTTTTTCTTCCTCATTATTTTCCATTTCGACAACGGCAAATGGAATCGCTTCTAATTGTGAGGTATTGTTCATCAAACCACCTAAAGCAAAGCCTAAAATCGAAATGAGGACAAATGGCATCACCAAGAGTATCAACAATTCCGAACGGTCTTTTGAAATAGTGAGGACATCTTTTTTTAATAAATTGAACATATGACCCCTCCTAATCCCGTAGTTTTCGACCGGTTAAATGTAAAAACACATCTTCAAGTGTCGGTGTTTGAATCGATAAGGTGCGTACGGCTACCTGGTGTGTTTTAGCTAACTCAAAAACGTTCCCAAGTAACGCATCGGTTTTATCTGCAATGACTTTGTAACCCGTTTGCGTTTCAATGACTTGCTTGATTAAACCGTCTTCTACTAATGCCGCTTTGAACGCGTCTTTTTTATCATGCGTTTCGATAATGACCGTCTCTTCATCACTCAGTAAGGCCGTAAGCGCTTCTTTTGTTCCTTCAGCAATAATTTGACCATGGTCCATGACATAAATACGGTCACACAATTTTTCAACCTCTTCCATGTAATGCGACGTATACAAAACAGTCATGTTTTGTTCTTGATTTAATTTCCGAATCAGCGCCAAAATATAACTACGCGACTGAGGATCAATCCCGACCGTTGGCTCGTCCATAATCAGTACTTTCGGATTATGAAGTAAACTGGCCGCAATATTGATTCGACGCTTCATTCCGCCTGAATAAGTTTTTATGCGGTGCTTCTTGCGGTCTGCTAGTCCTACTAAATCCAATACTTCATTTATTTTATCTTTTAGTGCTTTTCCCTTCATCCCATATAAACGTCCAAAAAACTGCAAATTCTCATACGCCGTTAACTCTTCATAAAGAGCAATATCTTGAGGTACAACCCCTAAATCTTTTCGCAAAGCTTGGGTATGTTTCAAACTATCTTGACCGTTATAATAGACACCACCTGCACTTGGTTGAAGCACCGTTGCCATCATTGAAATCGTCGTTGATTTTCCAGCACCATTAGGACCTAATAAACCAACGGACTCCCCTGCTTGCAATGATAAATTCACCCCATTAACAGCCACCACATCTTTAAATGTTTTCGATAATCCGTTCACTTCTAACATCTCTTCACCTCACCTGTTCATTTTGGTTGATTATGTGTATGATTTCACTTTCAGTATAGCGAATCCATTTGTCTTTGAACATAAAAAATAGAAATATTTTTAAAAAACTGACAACAATCACAAGGTGCTAACTCTTCCTACCAACCCTT
Organism: Streptohalobacillus salinus; assembly: GCF_003201605.1. Classification (GTDB taxonomy): domain Bacteria; phylum Bacillota; class Bacilli; order Bacillales; family Amphibacillaceae; genus Streptohalobacillus; species Streptohalobacillus salinus. Next base: position 34,292 of record NZ_QJJR01000007.1, read on the forward strand.
AACTATGAGGATTGAACCAGCACCAAAGCATAAAAAAGCGTACACATAATGTGCACGCTCTCGTTTTATTACACGTGGATGTTATTTTACAGTGTCGTCACAATCGGTCCTTCTTTTGTGAGAATAATTGTGTGTTCATATTGCGCAACAAAGCTTTCATCGGTCTGATAAGTCCACGCATCATCAGCTAAATATACATCTTCCTCATTCGTTGAAATAAATGGTTCAAAGGCAATCACCATTCCATCCTTTAAGATTTCATCATCCCAGCGTGAGTAATAATTAAAAATATGTTCAGGTGATTCATGAATCGAGCGACCAATTCCATGTCCAGTCAGATTTTTTATCACCGTTAAATCATGTTTTTTAGCCACTTCGTGCACAGCTTTACCGAGCACACTTGTTTTCGCACCTGGATAAGCTAATTGAAGGCCGGCATCAAATGCCTCTTTTGCCACATCACAAATCTTTTGCAAGATTACATCCGCTTCGCCGACGACAAAAGAAACACCAGTATCTGCAAAGTAACCGTCTTTTGACCCTGACACATCAATATTAACCAAGTCCCCTTCTTTAATGACACGCTCAGAAGGTATACCATGAGCGACTGCTTTATTCACACTAATGCACGTATAACCTGGAAAATCATACTCACCTTTCGGTGCTGATATCGCCCCATGTCTTTCAAAATGTGCTTTTGCGATTTCATCAAGTGCCTTTGTTGTGACGCCTGGCTTTGTCGCTTGTACCAATTCATCACGAATCGCACCACATATTTTACCAATCTCAATTAATCCATTAAAATCTTCTTTTGTTTTTGCAATCATGCTATAGCCTCATCCTTTATTTATTATTCATTGTTCTTGTTTGATTCTATCACAAATCATTCGATCAGGGTGCTAAAACGGTGATAAGTCTTCCACTCAGAAGAGGATGTAATCTAAAAAAGCAGCACACGAATTCAAGATTTTCGAAAACTGTTTGCTTGTTCATGAATTTGTAATCGGATTAACCCATCATCTGAACGGCTTTGAAACCCCTTCCGGGGTTTCAGTAAAGTCTTCATTTTTTAAAAACAAAAAAACTAGTGAGCACCTTTAATTAACCTGGTGGTCACTAGCATTTTCATTGCTCACATCACAGTCCAAAAGAAGTGAGGAGGTATTCACTTCATGCTGCTTTTAAAAGTATTCTTTTTCGATTTTTTTATCACTACGGGTCGTATCGATTGGACGTACTGCCTGTTCAATCTCTTTGCGTTTTTCTTCCAAGAATGGTGGTAATGATAATTTCTCACCTAAAGTTTCATATGGTTCGTCACCTAAGAAACCTGGACCATCTGTTGCCCATTCAAATAAAATTTGCGGCGCTACCCGGGCATATAATGATTCAAAGAAGAAGCGATCAACGTAACCTGAGGTTCTTAAACCAAATTGCGGTAAGTATTCAATCCAACCATCGAGTGCCACGCGGTCTTCGACACGGAAAGCAACATGGTGAACCGTTCCATAACCTTGGCGACCTTCTGGTTGATTGGTTACATGATGGACCAGCACTTGTGCCCCATTACCACCTTCACCAACCTCATATAAATACTTGCCATCTTGATCTTTAATTTGTTCAAAGCCTAAGATCTGCGTTAAAACTTTATTAAAGAAATCAAAGTTATCAATTGTAATATGAATCGGCCCAAGTCCAAGAATTTGATAATCGTTCGGTACAGGGCCCTCTTTCCATGGAACACCGGCAGGAACACCGCTATTGTGTTCATCTGAAACAAGTTGATACTGTTGCTCATCAAAATCAATAAAGTTAATAACCTTTTTGCCGAACTGTTCAGTGATGCCTTCATGTCGAACATTGTAATGATCAAACCGCTTCACCCAATAGGTCAATGCTTCATCACTTGGAACTCGGAAGCCTGTTCGATAAATTTCATTTGTTCCATGTTCTCCTTTTGGAATGTTAGGAAAATCAAAAAAAGTCATATCTGTCCCTGGGCTTCCCGCTTCATCTGTAAAAAATAAATGATAAGTTTGAATATCATCTTGGTTGACTGTTTTTTTGATTAAACGCATGCCTAATGTGTAAGTAAAAAATTGATAGTTCTTTTCGGCACTACTTGTAATTGCAGTTACATGATGAATGCCTTTTAATGGTTGTACCATTCATATCCACTCCTTCAAAGTTTAAACTGACTTGTTTTATAACACGCTTGTTAGTCTGTTCCCATTTCTTCTCGTTCACAATCCTAAAAATAAAATTATCTTTAATTCGAGATAAATATAACATCTGTTTACAGCTACGTCAACAAAACTGCCTTCTTATCGTTTAATCGCCACTACTTTCGGGTATTTCTTAACGAAACGGCAGTTTTTATTACAGCAGAGGAATGGAGATTATTATGGCACTATTTGAAAAACAGAAAAGTTATTTCCACATGGGAAACACAAAACCACTTGCACATCGTCTAGAAGCATTGACGTTGCTCAAAGATGCAATTAAACAATATGAACCAAAAATCATTGAAGCGCTTCATCAAGATTTACATAAATCCGAATTCGAAAGCTACATGACTGAAATTGGCATTCTCTATACTGAGATTGATCATGTCAAGAAACACTTGAAAAAATGGATGCGACCAAAGAAAGTCAAAACAGCCCTTACACATCTAGGTACCAAAGGAAAGATTCACCACGATCCCTACGGAGTCACCTTAATTATTGCACCATGGAACTACCCTTTTCAACTCGCAATTGCACCACTCATTGGGGCGATCGCCGGCGGAAACACAGCTATTTTAAAACCATCGGAGCTCACACCACATACAGCAAATGTCATCGATGAGATGATTAGTCATACGTATATCCCTGAATACATTAGCGTGGTTCAAGGTGGCGTTGATGTATCAACCGAACTGCTTGAAACCCCTTTTGACTATATTTTCTTTACCGGCAGTGTAAATGTCGGGAAAATTGTCATGGAGAAGGCGAGTCATCACCTCACTCCCCATACGCTAGAGCTTGGTGGTAAAAGTCCGGCGATAGTTCACGATGACGCTTCACTAAAACTAGCAGCGAAGCGAATTGCCTGGGGGAAATACATCAATGCAGGTCAAACCTGTGTCGCACCCGATTATGTTTATGTCCATGAAGGCGTAAAAGAACGGTTTTTAGAACTGCTTGCAGAAGCGATTGATGCCCTTTATTCAACTGATCCAATCAATCACTCAGAATACACCCACATTGTAAATGAAGAACATTTCAAGCGACTCACACGTTTCTTAGACAATGGTCAGTTAATCAAAGGTGGTCAGACAAATTCTGACAAACGCATTATTGCGCCTACAGTTCTCAGTAATATAACCTTTGATGATGCTGTCATGAAAGATGAAATTTTTGGTCCAATTTTACCTATTCTTAGCTACCAACACTTAAATGATGCGATCGAGATGATCCAAAAACAACCAAAACCGTTAGCGCTTTACTTATTTAGTGAAAAAAGCATCACGCAACAAACGATTTTAGACGAACTTTCATTTGGTGGCGGCTGCATTAATGATACCATTTACCATTTAGCAACACCCTACTTACCCTTTGGCGGCGTCGGTGCGAGCGGAACAGGAAACTATCACGGGAAATATTCTTTTGATACCTTTACACACCAAAAGAGCGTCTTAAAACAAACCACTTATTTTGATTTAGACCTGCGTTATCCAAATCAAAAGCATGGCTTAAAATGGGTAAAAAGATTATTAAAGTAACGCTAACCTAAGCGAAGGTTGTAGCTACAAAAGCACGGTTTCATTTTGGAGGTGTTACGTTGAGTACTTTATTAATAACTGGAGTCATTGTCTTTCTCGTTATTGAACTCTACTACTATATTCGAAAGCGCGCTGATAAGCATACGCACTTTAGTCATCCGATGTTTCTCAAGCTATTCTTTACCTTGCTGGCCATCTTTGTTGGTTTTAGCCTCTTGTATTATTCCCTTTATTTAAATGGACATATTGTAATTGTCGACACCGTACATGACCGACAAATCAATCATTTTTCTGACTTTCTCTACTTTAGTGGTGTCACGTTAATGTCTGTTGGATATGGTGATCTCGTTCCTGTAGGTGTTGGACGTATTTTCAGTTTATTAGAAGCATCACTTGGGTTATTGCTTCCATCTGCATTTTTTATAAAAGCAATGAGCGATAAGGACCAATCAAATTAACTCGAATTATCTTGATGAGTTGTACAAGGCTGATTAACTTGATGAGTTGATTTACGTGTGTTTTGTTGATATATTAGTGCTACAAGAAAGTAATGAATAAGCCTTCAAGGGGAGCTAGTGAAGCTAGCTGAGAGTAAGCCTGATGCTTAGACCCTCTGAACCTGTTAGTTAATACTGACGTAGGGATGGTGGCTTTTTTGATGCCGTTTTTAAGCAATGCGCGGGCCCTCCATCAGGAAGCACCCCTTTTTAGCATTGCTTTTTTGTATACCATTATTCAGGAGGATTAGATGTATGCAATCCAAACGTACATTATTTTTAATTGAAGTAGCTATTTTTACCGCCTTTGCATTAGCGCTTGATATTATTCCGTTTCTGTCATTTAAGATCTGGGCGCAAGGGGGATCGATTTCTTTTGCGATGATTCCTATTTTTATTGTGGCTTTTAGATGGGGGATGAAAGGAGGACTTCTGGCAGGTTTTTTGTATGGCATGTTGCAGATCATGATAGGCGTCGCTTGGATTATCCATCCCGCCCAAGCCCTGTTAGATTATCCAATTGCTTTCACAGCACTCGGATTGGCGGGACTATTCGCACCTCAAGCTAAACGTTCTTTATCATTTGGCAAGACCCAAACATTTGTTACATGGGTGCTGGCCGGGGTTTCAGTCGCAATTATATTACGGTTTATCAGTCATTATTTAGCCGGCGTTATCTTCTTTAGCTCGACGATTGATGGGCTAAACATTTGGATGTATTCATTTGTTTACAATGGATCATATTTGTTCCCATCATTACTTATTAACGTATTGGTCGTCAGTTTTCTTTTCAACAAACGACCATCACTACTTAAAACCGCTCCATGATATTCATTTAATCAAATCTATTCCTTAAAGATTGAGGGCAAACAGATTCACCCCTAAGTAAATGGACATGCATGCACTTAGATAAATTGCTGCTTTTCAGATCGACAGGTGTGCGTGTTTTTTTGTTTAGGATAAACAAATCCTTTACCAGGGATTGGATAAATAATCGTTAGTTTCACAACAAATAGGAGAGCAGCCAGGTTCATTTGGCTGCTCTCCTATTACTTATTGATGAGAATATCGATCTAAACTCTACTTATCATTCACCCGTTAAACCACAGATCGAGAAAGCTTGCGTTAATCAATCGTCACACCGAATGGCGAGACAAATAAATCTAATGCTTCAATATCATTTTCTTCCCAGCGTGTGATAATTTCAGGATGGTTCTTTGTTGTTGTCGTATACACAATCCCGCAATCCCCTCCACCTGCACCTGAGGACTTCGCTGCCCCGGTTGGTGCCGCTTCAATTAATCGGGTTAATTTTTCAGTTTCAATCTCAACACCTGCGTTAGTACCCAGGGTCTTTAACGCTTTACGGTTAGCTTTAATGCCCGTCAAAATTAAGTCGACGTTATGCTCAGTAAACCCTTCAGCAATCGTTGCCACTGCTTTATCTGATGCAGTTAAGAACGCTTGATACTCAGCTTCATGCGTCGCTTTATATCGCGCAACATGTTCAACAAGGTCTTTTGTTGACGCCTCTTCTTTTGTCCAACCCACCAGTAAATGTAGATCTTCTGGCGCAGGTAAGACACTAATATGAAGATTTGGCCACTCTTGTTCAACTAAAGCAGGGATGGGTGTGTGTTCTTCAAGGTTTGCCTTTAACCATTCAAAATCAAAGCTACGATAGAAAATATAACCACCAAAAACACTAGCGGCGATATCCGCACATGAGCCATTTCCTTGTGCTTTATAGTGGGCAATCGCTGCTAACTTAAACACGGTCATCGAGCTCGAATTATCTTCACCACCGCAACGAAGTAAAGCCTTTGTGAGCGCAACAGTTAAGGCTGCACTTGAGCCTAAACCATACTTATACCCTTCTTCATCATCAAGTTCACTCGTCACAAAAATATGTGCCGGTGTATCTTCTCCCTTATACTGATAAACTGTTTTCATTACCGAGCTAATAAAACGAAGCCGTGAATCTTTATGTGACATTTTTAACTTATCCTTATCAAATCGCCAGTTAATATCGGTTAAACCTAAGTTAGGCAAATCTAATCGATTTAATCGACTGGATTGAATATCAACCGATAAATATCGATCAACCGCAGCCACAATGCTGGTATGATTTTTCTCTGTAATGGCGTACTCACCTGCAATAAATAGTTTGCCCGGCGCCCGGACAGTATAACGTTGTGCGTTCATGATGGTTCCCCCTCATCAATCTAAATAAGTAATCCCCGGGCCAACTCGGCAAGGGTAAATCTCGCTTACAACATCTATTTGATTCAGTCGCTCGATTACTGCTTGTTCATTTTCAATTTCGACAATTACTTTAACGTTCGGTCCAGCGTCAATGGTAAAGTAAGCCAGCAGGCCCTCTTCTCTTAATTGACTCACCGCTTCCATCACTTTTAACGTTGCACTTTGCCAGTACATAAAGGGCGGGTCCGCCCCTAAGGTCGTTGCGTGCATTTTCAAAGCATTGTATTCCAGGATTTCACCCATACTTCTAAAATCACGCGCATGAATAGCCGTTTTAATGGCCGCTAAATCTCGATCAACGGTTTTTAACCAGCCTTCGTAAAAAGGTGAGGTTTCCACGGTTCGCTTCATTCCTTCACGACTTAGAACCTTCTTCTTTTCGGTGGTAACTTCAACTGATAGAACAGCAAGATCAAATTCATCTTGATTTAAGATCGGTATTGCATGCGAATCACTGCCATCTGGTAACTGACCCTTTTGCCATTCAACAAACCCACCATAAACAGAACGGCTCGCAGAACCTGAGCCTTGGCGTGCTAAGATAGATAATTCTTTTTCAGTAAAGGTCTGACCAGCAGCCTTTATCGCTGCCGCCGCTAAAGCACTATAACCACTTGCTGAGGAAGCGAAACCAGCAGCTGTCGGTACATGATTAACGGACTCGACATGCGCAAACCGGGTTTCACCAGTTGCACGTCGCACTTTATCTAAAAAGTGCTGGACTTTTTCGCGTTCCTTCCCTTCAATAACGGCATGGTCTAACCTAAAGCGATCGGCCGTTAAATTGGCATCAAATTCTACACTCGTTTCGGTATAAAATCGATCTAGGGTAATCGATAAACTACTATTCGTGGGCAAAAACAGTTGTTCATCTCGTTTTCCCCAGTACTTAATTAAAGCAATATTAGTGTGTGCGCGAGCTGTTTTTTTCATGCGTCATCACCCCACTCGTTAATTGAAACGACCACGTTTCTTTTGCTCCCGCATTTTTTAATGCAGCTTCAACCCCGATTGTTGCCTCGGCTGATGCACATAAAGCAAACATGCAACCCCCGCGACCACCACCGGTCAATTTAGCACCTAAGGCGCCATTTAAAAGACTCACCTCTACATAGTGATCCAAGCCTGGATCACTCACCCCTAAAGCTTTTAATTCTTGGTGGGCTTTAACCAATCGTTCGCCTAACTGAGTAAGTTCACCTGTTTTAAGTAGCGTCCGCACTTCTCGCGCAAGTTTACCTAATTTATCAAAACTTTGTTCAGTTGCTAACGGTGCTTCTTGTAAGCGATCTTTGACTGAAGTCACTGCTAAATGAGTATCGCCAATTCGGCCGGTATCTGCGACAACAATATTGAGTGGTACTGATAATTCAATTGGTTCAATCAGTTCACCTTTTTGGAACCAAATCGGTTCATCATTAATCACTGCTTCGCGGTCAATTCCGCTTGGTGTCCCGTGCGCATATGTCTCTGAGACGTCAACCAAATCGCGAAGTGTTTTTAGCGATAAATCCCGTTCAAAATAATTAAACAATCCTCGAATAATGCTCGTTGCAATCGCAGCACTAGATCCTAAACCTCGACCAATCGGAATCGTCGACGTCAACTCAATGCTGAAGTCTTTTACCTGTTGATGTAATTTTTCGCACGTGGCGCTAACAATTTCTTTTAACCCTTGCATTTTTGTTGGTAAGTCTGTCATTCGACCTTGATAGAAATCACTAATCAATTCGACAGGTCCAGCTTTCGGATAGATGGTCACTTCAGCTGACACTGCATCAAACGGAATTGCGATTGCCGGTTGATCGTACACAACCGCATGCTCACCAATTAATATTAATTTGCTGTGTGAGAACCCGCGAGCCCTCACTGATTGATTTATTGCCATACGTCTACTCCTTTTTCATGTAGTTAACGAATTACAACATGAAACTAAGTTCGTCTATATCCATACTCATGATTTGCTCATCGATGCGTCATGCAAAACTATTTTCATTCACGAAACGCATTTACGTAACGACGCGCATGCTGCTCTTTTTATGACTGGTTAAAAAAATACAAAATCTTAACTTTACTTTTTCAGAGAAAACAGCACTATCTTTTATTTTAATACATTTATCATACGTTAAACAATCAAAAAACCGAATTAATTTGCATTAACGCCAAACGTAACCGCTTTTATTTTTAAATAAGCGTTAAAATGGACATATTATATACATATTAAGTGTTATAACCCAAATAATGCTAAAATTTGCTCAGCTACGCTGTTTAGTGTTCCTAATTTTCCGGTTTGTTTCTGAATCAATTAATACATGTTATGATAGGCATAGGACATATTTTCTGGCAGCAAATATGTCACTGATGATTTATCTTTTTTATGATCCGTTTGAAGGAGGAAACTAATATGAAAAAAACATTAACATTAGCTGGTTCAGATTCAAGTGGTGGCGCAGGGATTCAAGCTGACTTAAAAACATTTCAAGAACATGATGTTTATGGCATGACAGCTATTACCTCTATTGTTGCGATGAAACCCGATACTTGGGGACATGATGTGACAGCCATTGATGTCGCTATCGTTGAAAAACAACTCGATACCATTCTTTCTGTAGGGATCGATGCCATGAAAACTGGCATGTTAGGTTCCGTTGATATTATTAAATTAGGTGCAAAAAAAATAAAAGCTCATGGCATTGATAAAGTCGTTATCGATCCCGTGATGGTCTGTAAAGGCGAGCATGAAGTCTTACAACCAGAAAATACTGATGCGATGCGTGAGCTTCTTTTACCGCTTGCTACCATAACTACGCCAAATTTATTTGAAGCGGCTCAGTTAGCACAAATGAAGCCCATCCAAACACTTGACGAAATGAAAGAGGCGGCTGAAAAAATTATTGCTTTAGGTGCCAAAAATGTAGTAATTAAGGGTGGCAAAGCCTTCATGAAAGCACAAGCCATCGATTTATTTTATGATGGCGAATCATTTGTGGTACTTGAAAAAGAAAAACTAGAAACGAGCTATAACCACGGCGCAGGCTGTACCTTTGCAGCAGCCATCACGTCAAACTTAGCCAATGGCGATAGCGTTCAAGTTGCAGTAAGCAAAGCAAAAGACTTCGTCCACGCAGCGATTAAGAATGGTTTCAAATTAAATGCCTTTGTTGGGCCAGTCATGCACGGAGCCTATAACAAAAAATAACCCGTAAATCTTTTCTTAATTGATTGAAAAACGATGATAATTAATGTTATCATCGTTTTTTTCATTGATCGTTCTCTTTCCTAGCAATGTTTAGTTAAGAACTGAGCGGGTATTTAAATTAGAGAGCTTGTCATATACTTACAAAAATAAAGGAGCGGATATAACGATGCCTTATACAGAGAATGACTACCCCAGTTCATTTAAAAATTTTGAATCGCCACTAAAGAAGAAAGCCATCGATATAACTAATCGATTATTAAAAGAAGGCTACAATGAAGAAGATGCCATTCCTATTGCCATTAGTCAAGCCAAAGACTGGTATGAGGATGCCTCGAAGCGGGAAGTAGAAGCGATGGAACAAAAATCCGGCCGAGACTTTCAAAAAGAATCGAAAGATTCGAGTACGGACCCGACATTGTTAGATAATGCAGTCCATGTCTTGCCCGATGAAGATAAGTGGGTTGTGAAAACAGCAGGAGCTAAACAGGCCAGTGACCGCTTTGACAATAAAGATGCAGCGATTGATCGCGCCAAAACCATTGCTAAAAATAAAGCAACACAACTCGTGATTCATCGCAGTGATGGAACGACCCAAACAACACATAATTATTAGCGAAAAAGCCCCGTGCTACCGATAAAGGTAACACGGGGCTTTTAGATCATTGATTAAAAAACCATTCCATCTACTTGATGTCTAACACTCGATCATATGCCGGTTTAGGTTGATTATTAGTATCAAACAAAAACGGCCAGTTTTTTCTTCCTTTAACTGGAAAATCACTTAACCACGTGTAGCGATCAGATATCCCCCAGAACGTAACCGAAGTAATTTTTGCACGATGCTTAAGAAACAGCTTAAAAAAATCTTGATAGCGCTGCGCTTGTGCTTCAAGCATGTCTTTTGTTGGTTCGATTAAATCGGTGCGCTTATCATCGAAACGGAACATTGAGACATCCATTTCAGTAATGTGTAGCTCCACACCACATTCGCTATAGCGCTCAATGGCTGTCTCGATATCGAGAAGTGAAGGATCATATAGATTCCAGTGCGCCTGGAGTCCCATGCCATGAATCGGAATCCCTCTAGCTTTCATCCCTTTAATAAGTGTATAAATTTTTTCGCGCTTTCCAGGATTTGATTCGTTGTAGTCGTTATAAAATAATTTTGCTGTCGGATCAGCTGCATGCGCAAAGCGAAAAGCGTGGTCAATAAAATCTTCACCAATAATCTCTAGCCATTTCGATGGCCTGAAAAAAACACCTTCTTCATCAGAAATCGCTTCGTTAACAACATCCCAAGCATAAATCTGTCCTTTATAACGACCGACCACTGTTTCAATGTGTGCTTGCATGCGTTCAAGTAAAATCTCACGAGAAACAGCATGGCCATTTTCATCTTCAAAAAACCACGCGGGTGTTTGATTATGCCAGACGAGGGTATGACCACGTAAAGCTATACCGTTTGCTTTTGCAACCTCCAAAAAATAATCACTGTTAGAAAAATCATAGCGATCTTTTTCTGGATGAATGTTTTCAAACTTCATTTCATTTTCAGCAGTTATTGAATTGAACTGTTCTGTCAAAAGTGTACGATCAAGATCGATCGAGGCTTTATTAACGGCTGCGCCGATTAAAAAATCGTCTTTAAAATATGATTTTAATGTGTCCATCACATGTACTCCCTATTTAGCGAAACTTAGCTAATCCATGGCTAATCGCTTTTGTTTGTGGATAAATTTGTTGATATAGGCTAAATAACTCTTGATACGCTTGTTTATTTTCTTCAATTGGATAATAGCTTTTATCGTATGTCACAAAAGCTTTCGCGCATGTTTTTAAGTCGCTAAACCAACCTGAACCAACAGCGGCAAGAATCGCTGCTCCCATGCCTGGTCCTTGTTCATTTGATAAGGTTACGACTTCAGCTTCGAAAACATCCGCTTGGATTTGTAACCATAGATCACTTTTAGCGCCACCACCACTGGCAACAACTTTGTTAACGGTTTTACCTTTTTCACGGAAGATATGGACAGATTCATTTAAACTGAAGGTGATCCCTTCAATGACTGCCCGGGCAAAATCGCCACGCGTGTGACTTGCGTGTGCACCAATGAAGCTTGCACGAATTAAACTATCTGGATAAGGCGTCCGCTCACCAACGATATATGGTGTATAAAGCAAGCCTTTAGCACCTACGGTGGAAGCTCCTGCTTCTGCAACTAATTCATTAAAAGATATATCTTTTGCAAATGTATCCTTAAACCAGCTTAAACTATAACCAGCCGCTAACGTGACACCCATGGTATAGTATGCCGTCGGATCGCCATGATTAAAGTAATGGACTTGTCCTTGGAAATCTTTATCTCCTGTTTCCTCAAATGATAAAACAACACCTGAGGTACCTGTACTAGATAAGGTTAAACCATCTTCTAATATACCTGCACCAATTGCACCGCACGCATTATCCGCTCCACCTGCAAAAACTTTACAGTCTGCTGATAACCCTGTTTCTTCAGCTACTGCTGGTAACACAGTGCCTGTCTCATCATAAGAACCGACAAGTGTAGGACATAGGCTTAGATCAACACCTGTTTTTTCGCACATCTCGTTACTCCATGTTTTTTCACTCACATTTAATAGCAACGTGCCGGCTGCATCCGAATAATCCATACTCAAATCACCCGCAAGTTGGAATCGCACATAATCTTTTGGCAACAAGAATACGTCTGCTTGTGCATAAATATCAGGTTCATTATGTTTAACCCAAAGAATTTTCGGTAAGGTAAACCCTTCAAGTGCTGGATTCTTAGTCTGTTGATGTAACGTCTCAATGCCAACCTTCTCTTCGATCTCACGACACTCTTTTGTTGTCCTTGTATCGTTCCATAAAATTGCTCGACGTAACGGCTTTTTATCTTTCCCTAACAATACTAAACCGTGCATTTGTCCCGAAAAACTCATGCCCTTGATTTGACTCGGATCATCAACACGTGCCGTTAATTCTTTTAAAGCTGCTTTTGTTTGTTTAACCCAGTCCCCAGGATCTTGTTCGCTATACCCTGGCTGGTCGTGATAGAGTGGATAATCTTTTGAAACTTCATCGACAACATGGCCTTCTTTTGACACAAGCAGCACTTTCACAGCGCTCGTGCCTAAATCGACGCCTAATACGTACTCCATATAAAAACCTCCTAATATAAATCATGCGAATGGCGCAAGTGCACGATTCGCATGATTAAACTTATTTAATTTCGTGATTAGATATTCAATAGGTATTGATTCATTTTCGCTTTGATTTTCTCAACTTGACCTGATTTAAGGTTGATGTCCTTGATATCAATGGCGTGTGCTTCAAGTTCTTTTAAGCTTGTTTTACCGTCAACGATTTGTTTACCAATGCCTGATTTGAATGTCTCATAGCGATCATCAACAATGCCTTCAAAGAAGTTATCATCAATCATTTTTTGCGCTACTTTTAAACCAATAGCAAAGGCATCCATACCAGCGATATGTGCGTGGAATAAATCATCTGTTTCAAATGAACCACGACGTACTTTCGCATCAAAGTTTAAACCGCCACGACCTAAACCACCATTTTTAAGAATTTCATACATTGCAAGTGTTGTTGAATACAGATCTGTTGGGAATTCATCGGTATCCCATCCAAGTAATAAATCACCTTGGTTGGCATCGACTGAACCTAACATACCACTTTCACGAGCCACGCGTAGTTCGTGTTCGAATGTGTGACCTGCAAGTGTTGCGTGGTTCGCTTCAATATTAAATTTAAAGTGATCTTGTAAATCATATTGTTGTAAGAATGCGGTAGCTGTCGCTACATCAAAATCATATTGATGTGTCGTTGGTTCTTTTGGTTTAGGCTCAATTAAGAATTGTGCATCAAAACCGATTTCTTTTGAGTAATCAAGTGCCATGTGGTAAAGGCTCGCCAAGTTTGATTGCTCAAGCTTCATGTTTGTATTAAGTAATGATTCGTATCCTTCACGTCCACCCCAGAATACATAGTTTTCTGCGCCTAATTCTTTACCAACTTCTAGACCTTTTTTAATTTTACCTGCTGCATATGCAAAAACATCTGCATGTGGTGAAGTTCCTGCACCGTGCGTCCAACGTGGGTTGGTGAAGTTATTTGCTGTGTTCCATAGTAATTTTGTTTTACTGTCTTTCATGTATTCTTTGATCATTGCTACAATTTCATCTAAGTTTTTGTTTGTTTCACGTAATGTGTCACCTTCAGGTGCAATATCAACATCATGGAAACAGAAGAATGGTGCATCAATTTTTTCGAAGAATTCAAAAGCTGCTTCAACACGTGCTTTTGCTAAATCCATACCTTTTAAGTGGTCCCATGGACGAATCGCAGTACCCGCACCAAACGGATCCCCACCATCACCTGTGAATGTATGCCAGTAAGCAATACCATAACGCAATGTCTCTTCCATTGTCTTACCATTAATTTTCTCTTCAGGGTTATAGAATTTAAATGCAAACGGATTGTCTGAGTTACGACCTTCATACTTTACTTTACTAATTTCATCAAAATAAGCCATCTGTGTAGCCTCCTTGGTTTTGTTTTAAGCTGATACTTGTATTCTATCACGTTTAACTTAGTTAGTCTATCGAATATACTAAGTTTTTTAAAATTTTTTTAGCGCTTTCATTCTTGTGTTGACAAGCTTCCTTAATCTACCGCTCACATTCACTGCTTCCCGGAGGCTTGCAGGAAAAAATTCTTTAAGCCTTCCATTAAAGCTGTAAGTATTGCTTCGCATTATGGAAGCAAATGGCTTCAACAAGTTCCTTTAATAAGCGCTCATCCGTAGGAATAATCCCCTCATTTACCCATTCAGCAATAACATTAGCTAAAATTCGTCTGAAATACTCATGACGTGGATAAGAAACAAAGCTTCTAGAATCCGTCAACATACCAATAAATGTTGCTAAAAAGCCATAATGAGCAAGGTCATTGAGTTGACGTTCCATGCCGCGTTTTTGATCATTAAACCACCAACCCGAACCAAATTGCATCCTTCCCATTGTCGGACCGGATTGAAAATTCCCTAGCGCAGTTAATACGACCTCGTTCTGTGTTGGGTTTAAATTATAAACGATTGTTTGAGGCAAAGCATTATTTTCAGCGAGTTTACTAAAATGCTGATTTAAAGGTTGGGCAAGTGGGCGATCATCGATCGCATCAAAGCCACGATCGGTTCCCAGTTGATGTAACATCTTTCGGTGATTGTTTCTTAGTGCGCCAACATGAAGTTGCATGGTCCAATTTTTTTTCGTGTATTGTTTCGCTAAGTAATGCAACACACCTGTTTGATACTTATTAACATCCACCTGTGTTAAAGTTTCGTCATTTAAACGCTTTTTAATAATACGGTCCAAATCAAAAGGTGTATAGTCATGATAGCGAAGTACCGAGATTCCGTGATCCGCCAGTTTTGCCCCTGCTTCACTGAATCGCTCAACAATTCGGTCCAGTAATTCAAACAAGTGCGTAATTTGCTGAACCTTGATCGCAAAACGTTCTTCTAAAGTTGTAAGGTACTCTAGAAATTGCTGTGCCTGGATATCAATTAATCGATCAGGTCTAAGTGTTGGTAGGACCTGCGGTTTAAATGTCACATCTGCGCGTAGCTTTTCATGAAATACCAATGAATCTATCGGATCGTCTGTGGTGCCAATCATATAAACATTTGATCGTTCAATTAATGCTCGCGGAAGAAAATCTTTTGATGCTAATTTTTCATTGCACTGTTGATAAACCGCTTCCCAATTCGAAGGGCCAAGCAACTGATCAATACCAAAATAGCGTTTTAGTTCGAGATGCGTCCAGTGATGCAAAGGATTAGCAACCGTTTTAGGAACAATTGATGCCCATGCCTTAAATTTCTCTTCGTCACTTGCTTCACCTGTAATATAATATTCATCAATCCCCATGGCTCGAAGTGCGCGCCATTTGTAATGATCGTCCGCAAGCCATAACTCAGTGATGGTTCGAAAGGGGCGATTATGAAAAATCGTTTCTGCTGATAAGTGACAATGGTAGTCAATAATCGGTAAGTCCTTCATGTAATTGTGATACAAGTGTCTGGCATAACTCGATTGCAACAGAAAATCTTCATCAATAAATGACATCATCTTCACTCCTCATTATCTATCTGTTAATGCATGTTCACCTAAGAGCTCACTTAAAGTCGCTCGATCCGGTGCCCCTTCCCAGTCTCCTTTAAACTGAGTCATGTAAGCGCCCATGGCATTCGCTACTTCTAAAGCTCGATCCATCTCAGGTTT
Organism: Streptohalobacillus salinus; assembly: GCF_003201605.1. GTDB lineage: Bacteria > Bacillota > Bacilli > Bacillales > Amphibacillaceae > Streptohalobacillus > Streptohalobacillus salinus. The sequence goes on from NZ_QJJR01000007.1 coordinate 50,337, forward strand.
AGTCAAGGTTTGTTTATTCAGATCTAAAAAAACGTGTAAAAATCCGGCGGTAAAAGCATCCCCCGCACCAACAGAATCAATCACTTGGTCCACAGGAAACGGTGACCGCTCAATATGTTCGTCAAGAAAATAACAACCACTGCCTCGGCTCCCGCGTTTCAAGACAATCACAGCGACCCCTTGTTTTTTTACGGCTTCTATTTGAGCTTGTTCAGTAAGCTTCGGAAAAAGAAAAGCTAATTCCTGTTCGCCGGGTAGAAACACATCACACAACGGCAACAACTCCAGCAACCTTGTCTTTGCTGTATCTTTATCCCATAACTTAAACCGGATATTAGGATCAAATGAAATTGATAAACCGAATTGTTTTGCTGCAATCATGGTCTCTTTTAAAAGGAGAAAGCTTTCTTCACTTAAGGCAGCAGTAATTCCAGTCACATGGAGGTGTTTAGCATCTTTTAGCCAGAGTGATCGATAGTCCTTACGTGTCAATCGACTGGCCGCTGAACCCTTGCGATAATAATGAACCAAAGGATCGTTTAATGGCCGGCGCTCCTTAAAGAATATGCCCGTCGAAGCTTGATCAGTTACTGCAACAAACGTTGTATCGACCTGCTCTTGGCGCAGTGTTTGTAGTACACGTTCACCAAAAGGATCGTTGCCGACTTGACTAATAAACCGAACAGGTCGATTGAGTTTACTTAAAGCGATTAGTACATTCGTTTCCGCACCGGCAACAGATTGACTAAACTGATTTGCATACACCATTTTCTCACCGTCAGTTGGTTGAAACAGCACCATACTTTCTCCAATTGCGACAACATCAATCATGACACATGCGCCTCAACAATTTTTACGTATGCTGATGCGGTTTCTTCGATACCAGCAAAGTCACCTTGATCAACGCGCGCCCGGCTTATCAACTGACTACCAAGTCCAACAACACTCACGCCAGCTTTTAAAAAGAGGGCTACATTGTCAAGATCTATGCCACCAGTTGCCATCATCTCAACATGCGCTAAAGGACCTTTAATATTTTTAATATAACCTGCGCCAAGTGTGCCGGCAGGGAACACTTTAATCATTTCAGCGCCCGCATTGACTGCTGTCTGCATTTCTGACGGTGTTAGCGTACCTGGAAAAACCGGTTTTCCAATTGCTTTACCAAAAGCCAGAATATCAGCATCAAAGTGAGGGGAAACCAAGAAGGCTGCCCCTGCATCGCTTGCACGCTTGGCATCGACGACACTTAGAACCGTACCCGCGCCAACTGTTATGGTGTCACCAAAGTGATTGATCAATGCTTTGATTTGTTCACAGGCATCTTTCGCATCGAGAGTCACTTCAACAAAGTGAATGCCCCCTTTTCTTACTGCTTCGACTGCCTCGATGATGCGATTCCCAGGCAGTTTACGTACGACCGCAACTAACTTTGCTTGCTTTAATTGATCAATCATCACGTTTCCTCCTTAAACACCCGAATAAGACATGAAGCCGCCATCGACAGGCACACTAATACCTGTAACAAAGCCGCTGTAGGTTTTATCAGCTAGCCACAGCAAGACACCATGTAAATCTTCGGGTTTACCTAAGCGTTTCATCGGTGTTTGCGACAATATTTTCTCCGTCCGCGGCGTGAAGCTTCCATCTGCGTTTGTTAACAAAGTCCGGTTTTGTTCAGTTAAGAAAAAGCCGGGTGCTAATGCGTTAACTCTGACACCTGCCTCACCAAAATGTACCGCCATCCATTGCGTAAAGTTATCAATACCAGCTTTTGCTGCTGAATACGCTGGCACTTTAGTCATTGGCGAAGGTGCACTCATTGATGACATATTAATGATGGACCCTTCCGTTTTGATTAATTCATCGGTAAAGACTTGCGAGGGGATCAGCGTTCCCATTAGATTCAAGTTGAAAACAAAATTAAATCCTTTCATCGATAAATCAAAGAAACTACGAATATCAGGATCAGCAACATCTTTTTCGTTATAGGTCTCATTTGTCGTTGAACCTTCAGGATGATTGCCACCAGCACCATTTATCAATAAATCAACACGACCATACTGTTTAAGGACTTCTTGTTTAGCTGTTTCAACAACTGAACGGTCGGTTACATCACAATAGACCGATATCGCTTCTCCACCTTGGGCGATAATGTCTGCAGCAGCAAGATCCCCTGGTTCTTTCGGATAATTTAAAATAGCGATTTTCATACCATGGCGGGCAAGTTCTCTTGCCATTGACCCGCAAAGTACACCCCCACCGCCTGTAACAACGGCAACCTTCCCTTTTAATTGTTCATGTATCCCTGTCATTTATTCTCCTCCTCTAACATGTCCCATAAGCCTTGCATGTACATTGCTCCTAGGGCGCGGTCATATAAGCCATAGCCTGGGCGAGCATCTTCTCCCCAAATCATTCGACCATGATCAGGTCTGACGTAGCCTTGATAATCATGTTTGTGTAAAATCTTAATAAGTGCTTTCACATCAACAGACCCTTCATCATCACGATGGGCCACTTCATGAAAATCACCATTTTCTAAATGTTTCACATTACGAATATGAATAAACGGCGCACGATCATTGCCAACAAATTTTTCAAAAATACGCGGCAAATTATTCGCTAAGTTGGCACCAAGTGAGCCCGTACAAAGTGTAATCCCGTTTTCAACCTCCGGAACGGCAGCCATGAGTCGGTCTAAATCTTTTTCATTTTTAATGATCCGCGGTAAACCAAACACTGACCACGGCGGATCATCCGGATGAATCGCCATTCGTACATCGCAGGCTTTGGCAACAGGAATAATTGCCTCTAAAAAATAGACTAAATGATCAAAGAGTTTTTCCTCCGTCATCCCTTGGTACTGTTCAAATAATGCTTCAATTTTACTCAGTCGCTCTGGTTCCCAACCTGGCATCGCATGTCCTTTAGCGCTGTTTTTTATTCGCTCAATCAGCACCACCGGATCAATCCCCTCAATCTGATCACGTTCATAGCTCAACACAGTAGAACCATCAGGTAACGGCATCGCTAAATCGGAGCGAGTCCAATCAAAGATTGGCATAAAGTTGTAACAAATCACTTTCACACCGAACTTACTTAATGTTTTAATTGTCTCTTTATAGTTTTCAATATATGTCTCCCGTGTTGGTAAGCCAAGTTTGATATCTTCATGAATGTTGACACTTTCGATAACCTCAAGTGCTAGTCCGGCTTCGTGTGCCTCTTCTACCATGGTAGCAACAGCTGTTTCTGGCCACGGTGCACCTACCGGAATATGATAGAGTGCACCAACAACACCGGTCATGCCTGGAATCTGTTTCATATATCCTAGTGGAATATTATCTTCGTCATAAAACCAACGAAAGGTCATTTTCATTACCTTCACCTCATCTAATAAATTGTTCTCCCGTGCAAATCATTGATCCCCGATTTCCGATAAAAATACGTGTTAACGGTATCTCGCCATTCTTTCGCCATATACAATTGGTGTTCGAGTCGTTCCATCACGCTCGTATAGCGTGTCGGATCAATCGCCTCTTTGAGTGATTGCCACGCATCAATCATCGCCTTAACTTGTTCAACCCCTCTAAAGTGTGTATCGTAAATATGTTGAATCACTGTTTTACCACTGTGAAGTTGATGCGTATACGGCACATGGTGGAAAAATAACAACAATTCATCGGGACAGCGGGTTAAATCATTGTAGACTCTTGCATTCTCTTTGTGGAATTGTCCCGTGAACCCTGTTCCTGTTTCGATTGTACGATCGACTCCAACCCCATTGCGATCAGCAAAGTGATAAGTGCCCCATTTGTCGTATTCATAACCATCAATGTTTGGTCCGTAGTGATGTGAAATATTCACCATCCAACCAATGCCTAGTGGCGACGTATAATTCTCGTAAATCTCCCAAGAAGGCATCACCATCTGCATGATGGTTTTAATCACAAAGGGATCATTACCAAAGGTTTGTTTTACCCACTCTAATGCAATCGCCTCAGCCGTTAATTCTGGATTCCAAATCATACGACCGTAGCCATACAGATTCAATTGAGCAAACAGATGCCCGGTCCAGTTATAGTCACTACCGACATTTGATACCGCCACAATGCCTGCATGTCCGTTTTTAAACACCTCGCCTGCGACAATATCTTTCACATAAGTGCCCATCCCTTTACTGTATGTGTCAAAACTTAGCACTTCTTTCCACTGTGGGACAAGATAGACCAAATGTTTTTGTTGCCCCAGATACTCCTGAGCAATTTGAAATTCTAAAAAATGATTGGTGTTTTCCAAGCTCCCAATTAAAGGGGACACAGGTTCACGAACTTGGAAGTCCATCGGTCCATTTTTAATTTGCAAGACCACATTCTCCTTAAAAGCGCCGTCTAACGGCATAAAGTGATCATAAGCTGCTCGGGCTCGGTCCGTCTGACGATCACGCCAGTCTTGCTTACAGTTGTATACAAAGCATCGCCAAATAACAAGACCACCATAAGGTTCAAGCGCTTCAGCCAACATGTTGGCCCCTTCAGCATGATTGCGACCATAGGTGAACGGCCCTGGACGGTTTTCTGAATCAGCTTTAACTAAAAAACCTCCAAAGTTAGGTATCACTTGATAAATCGCTTGTGCACGCGCTTTCCAAAAGGCTTGTACATCTTTATCTAATGGATCTGCTGAGGCAATTCCTTTTTCCATTGGTGCAGCATAGTTGATACTTAAAAATAAGGTAATACCAAACTGATTGAAAATATCTGATGTTTGTTTAACGTCCATGAGGTAACGATCAAAAATTAAATCCGTCTCATTTTCATGAACATTGACATTGTTAATAGAAATCGCATTTATTCCCGCAGCGGCTAATAATCGCGCATAATCATAAATGCGTTGCCGATCTTTAATAAATTGATAATCCTTATAGAAAAATGATTCCCCTGCATAACCTCGTTCAACTTCTCCATTCATGTCATCCCACTGATTAATCATTCGCACTGGGTTCTTTGGCACTTCAGTCATTGATAAGTGTTGAAGCGACTCCTCCATTTGCAACAACCGCAATAAGTGAAAAACACCATACAAGACACCGTTTGCATCTTTTGCGGTTAACTGAATCCGTTTTTCTGTCGTCTTTAATTGATAACTTTCGTTAGGTAGAGACGGATCCAGCGTAATGGCTAATCCTTCACTTATTGTCTCTCTCACAACAGCTGGACGTTGTTTAAACATTTCATTTAATCCGACCGTCCATTCATCTAATGCGCGTTCAATGATGTCATTATCCACTGTTACCGATACCGCTTTTAGATAAGGAGCTACCGTTTTTGTGTATTTTTCTTGATCCTTTTCTCGGTATTGTAACCACGCTCGATAACTTGTTAACTGATCAACCGTAAGGCCATCAATCCGGCGTTCTGATTGTCTAAATTGCATTATTATCTTCCTTTCAAAAAAAGATAGCGCCAAAAGCTATCAGCTCTATGGCGCCTTCTTAAAATTTTAAAATGTTCTTAACCTTTTACTCCACCAATCGTTAAGCCTTTAACGAAGTATTTCTGCAAGAATGGGTAAACCATGATAATCGGTACCGATACAACCACGGTCATCGCAGCCCGAACAGATTGTGGGGTTACCACATCGACGACGCCACCTTGCGAGGCGGCAAACTGCGATTCGGCCCCAGCACCAGAGCCAAAAGCTGCATTGGCATTACTCAATACTTTCATCAATTCGTACTGTAAAGTACTTAACTCTGGTATTGAGGAGTTATAGATGAATACATCAAACCACTGATTCCATTGCCCGACTGCAACGAATAAGGAGACGGTTGCAATAACTGGCAACGATAACGGTAGTGCGATTTTGAAGAATTGGGTGAATTCTCCCGCACCGTCCATCCGCGCTGATTCGAACAAGGTTTCAGGTAAGCCTTCAATGAATGAACGAATCACGATGATATTAAATACACCGATGAGCGTTGGGAAAATATAAACCCAAAAAGATCCAATGAGGTTTAGATCGCGGTGTAATAGATACGTCGGAATCAGTCCTGCGTTCATATACATGGTCATAACAAAGGCAATCGTGACAAATTTCTTTAAGAAAAAGTGAGGGCGAGAGATGGTATAAGCAACCATCGCGGAAGCCATAACCCCAAGTCCGGTACCGATCACTGTTCTTAACACGGAGGTTATACCCGCGCGCAGAATTTGCGCTTCAGTGAAGACGTGTTCATAGTTATACCAGGTGAACACCCGCGGTAAGATACGAATACCCCCGCGAACCGTATCCGTTGATGCATTTAATGAAATAGCTAACGTGTTAAGCATTGGATAAAGCATGACCACAACAAGAAGGATCATGATGAGGACATTGACGGTATCAAAGATCAAATCATCGATACTTCTTCGTTTACCTTTTAAGCGATTTAATAAATTCATGACTGCTCCTCCTTTAGAATAATCTTGCTTCGCCAAGTTTTTGTGCGATTTTATTGGCGCCAAATAAGAATATAAATGAAATGACTGTTTTAAACATACCTGCTGCCGTTGCGAGTGAGAAGTTCGCTTGTCGAATCCCGTAACGAAGAACAAAGATGTCTAAGTTTTCTGCATATCCCATGTTCATCGGGTTCATTAAGAGATACTGTGCTTCAAAACCAGACTCTAAGATGTAACCAATATTCATAATCATTAAGATGACAACAACCGGTTTAATACCCGGTAAAGTGATATATAAGATCCGCTGCAAGCGTGTTGCACCGTCAATTTCTGCTGCTTCATATTGCTCTTGATCAATCATTGTAATAGCTGCTAAGTAAATAATTGAGTTCCAACCAACGGTTTTCCATACATCAGACGCCCCGATGATGCCCCAAAAATATTCACCAACACCTAAGAACATAATCGGTGTATCTATGATACCTAAATTCATTAGCATGATATTAATAATGCCATCATCCACAGAAAGTGCGGAGGAAACGAGACCCGCAACAACTACCCAACTTAAGAAGTGAGGCATGTAACTAATGGTCTGGACGATCCGTTTAAAACCAACCTGACGTAATTCATTCAGCAATACTGCTAAAGTAATTGCCATCACAAACCCTAACACTAAATTGATCATACTCATTGCTAGCGTGTTACGCATAACTTCTAAAAAGCGTTGATCTTGGAATAAAAAGGTGAATTGATCGAACCCAACAAACTCTGATTCTTGAAAGCCCCGGGCGGGTTTGTAATCTTGAAAAGCCATCAACCAACCTGAGAGCGGTAAGTATTTGAAAATAAACAACCAAATTAAAAATGGTACGCTCATCAACAATAATTCTTTTTGACTCTTACTTTTTTTCAGAAAATATTTAATACCTTTAGGTTGTCTTTTTTTCTTTGTTTTCTTCTTAACACTACCTGTTACATTCACTGCATCTCCCACAATAATTTCCTCCTTCTTTTGACGTATTAATTTAGAAAAATAAATCCACAGCTTCGTGGTAAGTCTAAATCAATGGCTAAGAATTGATCCTGATGATTCCTATTCAATTTTTAGGGGTACTGTCCATTAATCCTCTCCCATTTATTTTTCTAAACTAAACCGTTTAGATCGATTCAGAGATACTAAAGGATTGTTAACACCCACGCTTCATTAAGATGGCAGATGGCAAACAAAGTGTTTGCCATCGCCAATTAATTTGTATGAATATTACCGGTATTGCCAATCACCATCTAAGCGTGCTTCAACTGTATTAGTAAAGAATTCTTCATACGTGTCCACATCTAATGAACGGTATTCATTAACAAACTTATCCCACTCCGCATCAAAGCTTGCGGGATCAGAAAGAACAATCTGTGGATAGTAACGTTTTTGTAATTCTTCAGCACGTGTCGCAAACAATGCCACATCAGAACCTTGTTCAACGTTTGCACTCCACGCTGGGTACCAAGGACGTTCTTCTGGTTGAGAGAAAAGACCAGAGAATGTATCAATGTTATACGCTTCTAAATATTCACGGTCAGAGTCACGGTATGTCTCTTTTGCTACTTCTGGCTGGCGACGTGATTCAACCGCGTTACCATCAGAGAATGAACCGTTAAGACGTGGCCAGTTCCATTCAAATACTGTCATACCTAAATCTTTACGGACATCTTGATCAGCAGAGAGTTCAACTTGCTCAGCAGTACGGTAGAAACGGCCATCTTCATCAACTGAGTAATGGACGCCTTCTTCGCCCCACATCACAAGTTTTTGCATATCTTCTTGAATCAATTCATCCCAGTACTGAATGATACGTTCTGGATTTTCTGCACTCACAGTAATGCCAGCACCACGATTTTGTGTGAATGAAGGAGGATCAAGGTACTGATCTTTAATGCCTTCTTCTAAAACAACCGGTAAAGCCATAAATTCTTGATCTGGGTTACCTGCTTCTTCTAATGACGTACGCGCAGTACCCCATTGCCAACCGTACCCAAAGAATCCAAGGACACGACCAGAAGAGATTTTAGCTAAGAAATCATCGTTATTCATAACGAACATTTCTTGGTCTAAGTAACCGTCGTTATTTAATTCATTTAATGCTTTTAAGTATGCTTTTGTCGCATCACTATCTGCATAAACACTCGCTTCATGTGTGTCCATGTCGATTTGTACAGAACCATCATTAGGGTAGCCCGCTAAATGGTTCGGTGTATTTGAGAAGGTAAAGAAACTTGTATCATACGTTAAACCAGTGAAAGGAACTGTGTTCATTCCATCAATTTCTGGGTTTTCATCTGCATAATCTTTAATCAGTGCTAAATATTCATCAAGTGTGTTGATTTCTGGGAAGCCAGCGTCTTTTAAAACACCACGTTGAATCCAAAATGCCCCTTGGTCAATATTAGGGTTTGGTACATATTCATTAATCGTTGGACCAAATGGTAAGTAGTAGATGTTACCGTCTGGCATTGTAATACGGTCTAAGTAATCTGAGTACATTGCTAAAATATTTTGACCATGTTCTTCCAACAGATCATTAAGTGGGATAAATGCTTCTGCATCCATCATCATTTCAATGCCGTGGTCAGGAACAACAACATCTGGATATTGTCCACCTGCGACCATAACGCCTAATTTCTCCATTAAGTCACCGACAAGGTATTCCATCTGGAAGTTAACACCCGTTTCATCTTCAAGCATGCCACCAATGGTTGTTTCATTTGTATGGATATCATCTCCTGATGCTCCAACAAAATAGTGATACGTTATTGGATCATTTGACATGTCCTCCGATCCTGAATCATCACTAGAAGAATCCGATCCATTATCTGTGCCAGATGATGCATCATCGTCTCCGCCACATGCAACTAAAAACATGAATAAGCTGACAAAGATGAGTAGTAATAAAGATTTCTTTTTAAACACTTGATTAACCCCTTTCAACTGTAAAGTTTATTTGCTCTCGTTTGAAAGCACTTTCATTATAGCCCGGCTAATGGTTTAACTCACCAGGTTAAACTATAGTTAGAACCCCAAAAAATATAGATGAAGGCGCTATCATTTTTGAAAAATATAGACATCCAATCAAAAGAATATAGGTTTTTACCTAAAGATCATTGTCTACCCTAAAAAGTTTAGCTTCCTACTAAAAAGTAAGGCGATTCATCTTTCGAACTGGCGTGATTGGATTATCTTCAAGCCATACAAAATGCCTGATAAAAACACCTTACCCCTACCTGTACTAGGCAAAGGTAAAGTGTCTTAATAACCCTTATGCATGTTGCTTTTCTTAATCGTTGTTTTGTTCTTCTGTAAAGGTTTGCTTATCTATTTTCTTTAAGTACGGTTCTAGGATTGAATCTTGGGCAGGTAAATCAATGGTGACGGTTGTGCCTATCCCTTCTTCACTCTCAATCTTAAAGCGGAAGCGATCTTTATAATACAACTTCAAACGGTAGTAAGCATTTTGAATACCGATTTGATTACCCATTTCTTCTTGGTTCTCCATCTGACTTATAATTGTGGTGAGCGTAGATTCTGCAATGCCTACACCATTATCTTCGACGACAAACCTTAACCCCATCGCCGTTTTCGTAATGTTAACTGTAATCTTGCCGTTTGCTTTCAATGGTTCAACACCATGAATTGAGGCATTTTCGACAAAGGGTAAGAATGCTAAGTTCGGAATCTCAAAGTTAAATAAATCTTCTTCAACATTGATGCGGTACTTTAATTTATCACCAAACCGATAGGCTTGGATTTCTAGAAAAGCATGAATCAATCGCACTTCATCGTTTACCGTTACCCAATTACGGCCCCACGCTAAAGAATTCCTGAAAATCCCCGCCATATTTTCAATAATTGCGGCTGTCTCATCTTCGTTTTTAATCAGGCTTCGCATGCGAATTGTTTCTAATGCATTAAATAAGAAATGTGGGTTGATTTGACTTTGTAATGCACTTAACTGCGCTTCCTTTTCCCGTAATTCTAAATCTTTTTTCTCTAAGTTCGCTTTAAAGACTTCATTGAACAGTTGATTGATTTTTCGCGTCATTCGATTGATTTGGTTAGCCAACTGACCAATTTCATCTTTTGATTTCACATGCGGATACTCAGCAAAATTTTTCTTGGCGATTTTTTTAGTATGATCAAGAATATTAATCAGCCGTGTATGGAATGACTTTGAAATATAGACAATCAGTAATCCCGGTAATATAAAGTTCATGATGCTAATAAGAATGATAAACCTTGCTGATTCGAACAACTCTTTCGTATAAATCGATTCATCAACGACAGTTACCACTGACCATCCTTGCAAGTAATCATCCCGAAAGATATGTTCACTGACATGATAGGTGTCTCGATCGTATTCATCCGCAACAAACACTGTTTGATCTTCCGTTTCTTGACCGTTGGTACTAAATAAAATGTCCTGTTTATCATTGAGTAAATAGATATTACCTTGAACAGCAGCATTATTGAGCACGTTATTAACGGCTCGTGGGTTCAAATTAATGTTCACGATATTTTGAAAATCCGTGTATAAAGTGAAGTAATCTAACGGACGGTAAATGGCAAGCTGGACCCCCGCTTCATCCTTTCTTTCAATTAAAGTGGGTAAACTTGTTGCATTGAGCTGGTTATACCAATCCTGTGCCTCACCAGTTGTTGCTAACTGATGAATGCCACCTGCATACAACATCGAAGGATTGGTCGTATAAAAACGAATATCTTCGATAGCATTATACAAGGGTACGGTTTTACGGTATTGGTTAATCACTGCATTGTATTCTTGAACATACTCTACCAAATTAGGGTATTCATAATTAAAAAATTCATATAAACGGACATCTAAATAGAGTGAGGTTGATAACCCAATTGCTTGATCGATCAACTGTTTAAACTCTTCACTCGTTTGTTCAGTTATAAGTTCTGTATCTTCTCGTTTTTGTTCAATAAAGTTTGTTGTCATTTGACTGAAAAAAACGGTGTTTGAAATTAATATTGGCACCAACACCGTAATAAAGTAAATGATTAAAAATTTATTGCGCATTTTCAAATCGTTGAAGGATTGTTTTAACCGGTGCATCAGAAGCCCTCCCTTACGGGTCAATTTTGAAAAAGGGCTCGGATTTGTTCTTTCACCCTATGCCCTATTATCGGTGCATTTGGATGATTTTCAAGTCGATCTTTCTTCCGCGCTACACGTAACAGTGCTTGGTGCATATTCCACATCATTACCCAACTCAATAGGGCAATCCCTAAAAACGGAATCATTCCAGGAATGATAGATAAGAACGCACCTACTAATCCAACGGATATCACCATTGAAAGAAACGAGAGGGGCGTGGCTAATACGAGTAACAGACTGTCTTTCACTAGTGTTTTCAGATGTTTGGGCTGGTGTAAATAAAGCGGGAAACTATACAACACGAAAACAATTACCACCACTAACGTAACATTCCATCCCAAAGCCAAAAGAATCGCTTCTCCACCCGTCGTCGTTAATAAATAGTGGTAATTAAACCACAGCAAATAGCTGAGTACGCCAATAAATAAACCGATAATATTCGCTTTAAAAAAATGTGTCTTGAAGGCTTCAAAGAAACTGCGGAAGATTGAAAAATCCTTATCCCCAGTAACAAAGCGTTGCATAACCGCCATCACCGCAAGTGTAGCTGGTAAAACACCAACGACAATTACCCCAAGTAACGTGAAACCTAACCATAATAAATTGAGATAAATAAAAAACCACAACCACTCCAACAGACGATAAAACCCCGTCGATACAAAGCCATAATTATTCCCCAAGTCTATCTCCCCCTACAACCATTTTTTGATTAAATTTAGCGCTAACGTCTGATGCGGACTTGTCGCTACCACACCCGCTACCAGATCATATTCTAATTCATAAGGGACATCTTCCCTAAGTCGGCTCATTTCATCATACCCAACTGCATAAAGATGTTCACGCCCATCTCGATCATCTTCTCGGACGAACCGGTCAAATTCTTGCTTATTCACCCCATCAATTGATTCTAGAGGTGCTAAATAATAGGGATCAATCAAAATTTGATCCAGCCCATCGTCGACAATAACGACATCCGCTTGTTTATTAATCAATTCTACCGTTAGACGATCAAATGAAGGTAACGTCATCTGTACTTGAATCGAGATTCCTTCAGGCAAATCTTCAGCCAATAATTCATACAGATATGCTTCCATCTCTTCAACATCATTTGTCGGTAAACTTGAAATGAACGTCACTTGAAAGACATCTTCACGGTGTAAATTTTCTGCTCGTCCGCCACACCCAACCAGTAGAAAGAGACTAAGCACACCAACAATCATCACTACTTTTAATTTACTTGCATCTGCCCTATTAGTCATCATCCTTACACCATAAAACTAACGACAAAGGGTTGAATGTACCACACAAACAAGGTAAAGGTGAGGAAATAAAAAAGAATTAAAGGGAATTGTGCTTTCGACTTCTTATTTCTTTGTTTTAATTGACGGTAGCGTCTAAAGGTCATCACCGCCAGGGCAAACCCAAGCAGCATGTGTAAAAGATGCCTTTCTGATGAGAAGAAGTAAAATTGTAAAACAAGTACATATAGGATAACACCAATAAGTAGCACATATTTTTGATTAAGCATTGTTCAACCTCCATTCACATGATTGTTTATCAGTTAGTAAACATCTGTGATTAATGATAAAGACTTACCCATAATTTCTAAAGATAGTCTCAGCATATCACATAATAAAGCGTTTTCATCTATCAAATACTATAGAAAATCCTTTGAAAAATAAAGATGATCAAAAAAGAACCGTTAGGATCGACTTACTGACAAATATCTATAGTTTTTTCACCAAAACCTATAGTGTATACCCTTATATTAAAGCGCTTTCTTTTGTAAGATGAAGACAAAGCATCTTTATTGCCTAAGTGAGAAGGGAGACACAAGCACATGTTAGCATCATCTGACTACACAAGAAGCAAACGATCATCACAATTTAACTATTCGATTGGTACCGGTCGGTTAGGACTCGCTTTACAGGAAGAATACATGAATCATTTACGTGAGGTTCAGACGAGGATTGGCTTTCAGTACATACGTGGCCATGGACTCTTCCATGATGATATCGGCATTTACCAAGAGGTTGAAACAGAGGGCAGAACGGAAGTCTTTTATAACTTCACCTATATCGATCGGATTTTTGATAGCTTTTTAGCGATTGGACTCAAGCCTTTTTTAGAGCTTGGATTTATGCCTGAAAAATTAAAATCAAGCGAGGAAACCGTCTTTTATTGGAAAGGGAATATTACCCCTCCGAAAACACCAAAAAAATGGGCACAACTTGTTGAAGCAACCTTGGTTCATTTCATTGAGCGTTACGGCTTCGACGAAGTGGTAACGTGGCCAATTGAGGTCTGGAACGAACCCAATTTAACGAATTTTTGGAAAGACGCCGACCAAGCCGCCTACTTTGAATTATATAAACTAACGGCCATGACGGTTAAAGCAATTGATGCGCGTCTGCAAGTCGGAGGTCCTGCTATTTGTGGCGGTTCAGATCACTGGGTGGATGACTTTTTAACATTTTGCAAGAAAGAAAACGTACCGGTTGATTTCTTCTCACGACATGCCTATACCTCGAAACCACCGGTTAAAACAGCAGACTATTATTATCAAGCGCTTGAACCGCCTAAGGACATGCTTGATCAATTCACGTCAGTACGTAAGCAAATTGATGCGCAAGGTTTTAAACACTTACCCTTTTACATTACTGAATTCAACACATCTTATTCGCCAATTAACCCTGTTCATGACACACTCGTCAATGCGAGTTACCTAGCTAGCATCCTCGTGAATGCGAGTGATAGCGTTGACGGGTTTAGCTACTGGACCTTTAGTGATGTTTTTGAAGAAGCGGGCATTCCTAAATCGTTATTTCATGGTGGCTTTGGTATGCTAGCGTTACACGGGATTAAAAAACCAACCTATCACCTGTATGAATTTTTTAGTCAATTAGGTGACAGCGAACTTTATCGTGATGATTCACTTTATCTAACTGAACGCATAGACGGCACACTGGTTGCCTTAGCTTGGAACTATTCTGATGAAAAAGGCGATGTAGATGAACGCTTGATTGAATTTGCGCTCGCAAACCAGTCAAAAGCTGTCTTCGTTCAAAAGGAACGCCTAACCGAATCAGACGGGAACCCGTGGCGCACATGGCAACAGCTTGGTCGCCCGCGCTTTCCCAGCCAAGATCAGATTGAGCGCATCAAAAAAACAATGATGCCGAAGGTTGAAACGATGCAGTTAGCGCCAGGTAGTGTCTCTGTGACTCATAAACTCGCAAAAAACGAGGTCTGTCTCATTACTTGCCTGCCTGTTGATGATGAAACGAGTAGTTACCGTGATTTAGACGATTCAAAAATTACATCTTATTAATAATCCAGGAGGATCATACAATGACCAAAGGTGCTTATTATACCGATCACTATCAGAATCGCTTTACTACCGTCGGCATTGATCAAACAGCTGTACAAGCTAAAATAGTCGATACATGGGAACGCCTCTTCACTGATAACCATCCCGAAACACAAATATACTTCGAATCAGGGGATGATCTTGGCTATATGGTCGACACGGGAAATAATGATGTTCGCACCGAAGGACAGTCATACGGAATGATGATGGCAGTACAAATGAACCGCCAGGATATCTTTGACCGGATTTGGAAATGGTCAAAGACTTATATGTACATGGAAGAAGGTTTGCACAAAGGTTACTTTGCTTGGTCCTGTCAGTTAGATGGGACTAAAAACGCCTATGGACCTGCACCTGACGGTGAAGAGTATTTCGCATTGGCTCTATATTTCGCCAGTCACCGTTGGGGCGATCGCAAAGCCCCATTTGATTATCACCGCCAAGCAACAGATTTGTTAAAAACTTGTGTGCATAACGGCGAAAACGGCTCTGGTTATCCGATGTGGGACCGCGACAATCACTTGATTAAATTTGTTCCAGAAGTTGATTTTTCTGATCCGTCCTATCATTTGCCGCATTTCTATCAGCTCTTTAGCGAATGGGCTGACCCTTTGGATCGCCCATTCTGGCAAGCGGCTACTGTACAATCGAGACGCTATATTGAAAAAGCCGCTCACCCCATTACTGGCTTATCGCCGGAATATGCTTTTTATGACGGTACACCTAATCACATTCGTGGTTTCGGTGATTTCTTTAGTGACTCTTACCGCGTCAGCTGTAACATTGGGCTCGATTATCAGTGGTTCCACGCCCCAGAAACACCCGTTCAAGTTAACGAAAAGTTACAACTGTTTTTTAAAGATATTCCAATGCGTGACTATCGTCGCTACAAAATCAATGGAGATCCTTTTGATGAAAAGGCACTCCACCCTGTCGGCTTATTTGCAACACTTGCGATGGGCTCTCTAGCAACAACTGGCGAATTAAGTGACCGCTATGTTAAGGACTTTTTCAACATGCCACTGAGAACTGGTGAAAGACGCTATTATGATAACTGTTTATACTTCTTCAGCTTACTTTCCTTAGCTGGACAATTTAATATTTATAAACCAAAAGAGAACGAATACAACCCAAATGGAGGAGATTAATTATGCGTATTGAAAATCCAATTTTAACAGGTTTTAACCCTGACCCGAGTATTTGTCGAGCTGGTGAAGATTATTACATTGCGACGTCAACCTTTGAATGGTTCCCAGGTGTCAGCATTCATCACTCAAAAGATTTAAAAAACTGGCAACTTAAAGCACGTCCACTTAACCGCAAATCTTTACTTGATATGAAAGGAAACCCAAATTCCGGGGGTGTATGGGCACCACAACTTTCTTATCATGACGATAAGTTTTGGCTGATTTATTCGGATATTAAAGTTACTGATGGGAATTGGAAGGATTCACATAACTACTTAACAACCTGTGATACGATTGACGGCGAGTGGTCAGAACCTATCTACATGAATTCATCTGGATTTGACCCGTCACTTTTCCATAATCCCAATGATGGAAAAAAATATTTCGTCAATATGGTTTGGGATCATCGTCAAGGAAACCATAACTTCTACGGCATTGTGCTCCAAGAATATGATCACAACCAACAGAAATTAGTCGGCGAAAAGAAAATCATCTTCAAAGGTACCGATGTAAAATTAACGGAAGCACCTCATCTCTATTATATAAATGGCTATTACTACCTTTTAACAGCCGAAGGTGGGACGAAATTTGATCACCAAGCTACCATTGCACGCTCAAAAACAATTGATGGCCCCTACGAGGTCCATCCAGAAAATCCATTGATCTCATCATTTGCGCATCCTAGAATCACCCTACAAAAAGCGGGGCACGGCTCACTTGTGCAAACACATACCGATGAATGGTACTTTGTCCATTTAACTGGACGAATTCTTCCGAAAACATCCGATCCTTTACTTGACCCACGTGGCTATTGTCCACTCGGGCGAGAAACAGCCATTCAACGAGTTGAATGGCAGAATGATTGGCCTTATATTGTTGGTGGAAACGCACCACTTGAAGTAATTGATGGACCTGAGATTGACGAACAACCCTTCGAAGAACAACCTGTTAAAGTAGACTTTGATGCAGATACTTTACCACTTGATTTCCAATCCTTGCGGATCCCACTTGGTGACGAGATCGTTTCGTTGCAGGCGCGGGAAAGTCATTTACGTATTTATGGACGGGAATCGTTAACGTCACTCTTTACCCAAGCGCTTGTTGCGCGTCGCTGGCAAGATTTTGTTTTTGAAGCTGAAACAAAGGTTGAGTTTAACCCAACGAGTTTCCAACAACAAGCCGGTTTAGTAAACTACTACAACACTGAAAACTGGACCTACTTAAACATTACACATAACGAAGAAAAAGGTCGTGTTTTAGACATCATGACCTTAGATAATACAACATTTAACCAACCGATTCAAGGACATGAGGTTGTACTTGGAGATGCTGAGGCTGTCTATTTACGCGTGAATGTTGATTACAACGACTATTATTACAGCTATAGTTTAGACGGAAAAACATTCTCGAAAATCGGACCTACCTTTGAGTCTTATAAACTTTCAGATGATTACATTCAAGGTGGCGGCTTCTTTACAGGCGCATTTGTTGGCATGTGTGTTCAAGATAATTCTGGTGAACAGTTACATGCAGATTTTGATTACTTTAGTTATAACCCTAACCGCAGTAAATAAGCGTTCTTATTCACTGGAAATTTTTACACTAAAGCAAACAGGCCCAAAAGTCACGATGACTTTTGGGCCTGTTTATTGTTATCCGATGTTAACGGTCATCTCTTGAGACGTGACAACACGATAATCAAAAATTGACTTCACCTTTGAGCACCCTGCCTCTCGTCTATTACCTGTTCTCAACGGTAAGCTTTTGACGATATTTTGATGGGGTAGACCCCTCTATCTTTTCAAATTGTGTAACAAAATAGTCTGAACTTCCAAAACCAACTTCCTCAGCAACTTCGTAGACCCTAAGATCTGTTTGGCGTAACATTTGTTTTGCTTTTTCAATCCGTACCGCTAGTAAATAATCTTTAAAATACGTTCCATACGTTTTTTTGAAAAGTTGTCCTAAATATACCGGATTCATAAAAAACTTATTCGCCATTTTCTTTAGCGTCAGACTCTCATGATAGTGACGATCAATATAGCGCTTCACCTTATAAATATCTCCGTTAAACTTTGCTTTATGATAAGTTGCGAGTTGCTCAGCTTTCTCGACAAGATACGCAGCAAAATGTTTTTCTAATTCGACTAAGGTTAATTTTTGCTCAAATTGGCGCATAAATGTTTTTACTTCAAAACCTTCTTCATCACTTGCCCTTTTCATCGCTTGATCGAGTGCTTTCTCTGTTTGATAAATAAATAAGCGTACATTCTCAATAGATACTGCGTGTGACTTAATCACATCAATCCATTGACTCACCGTCTCTTTAATAATGTTAGCGTTATTCTCCTCTACATGCTCAATTAACCGACGCATTACGCTTGGATCAAACATCTGGGCAAGATCCAGTTGGGTCTGTTTATCTTGATCGTAGATAATTGGTTGATCATCCATTTGAATGTACCGGTGTTCACTTAGTGCCTTTGCTGTTTGATAAGAGGTAATGACTCCATTTAAACCGCTCTCACTTTTTCCTACGAACATAAAAATCGATTGATGAATTTCCTTTTCCAACATCCGTTTAAAGTGGTCAAAAAACCAATTTAATTCATTGGCGTTTTTAGGTAAATGGCGCTGTTCCAAAATGATGCCATAACCTTCCCGATCGATAGGATGTATGAAAATTTCTTGGTCCCCAATAAAATGCGTAACGATATGCTGAATTTTTTCATCCATCGCTGTGTCTGTTGAACCATGGCGAACATCAATGATTAGATAACGTGAAGGCTCATCGATTTGCTTTATCAACATACCGAGTTCTCGTGGTGTTGGGTCTTTTTCTTCTAAAATAACGCGCTGAAAAATGTGATGGTTAATAAAAGCCTGATTGGTCTGTTGTTCCATCCGCTCTTCGTAAATCTCATGCGAAAGCTTTAATAACGTTTCTTCTAACTCTTTTTTATTGACTGGCTTTAAAATAAAATCACTCACACCGAGTCTTACAGCACGTTGTGCATATTGAAAGTCATTGTAGCCACTTACAATAATAAATTTCGGCATGGTTTTCGCCTGTGCTTTAACGGCTTTGATTAATTCTAAACCATCAAAAATAGGCATACGAATATCGGATAAAACAACGTCAGGTTCTTCTTTCAAAATAAGAGCCAAGGCGTCTTCCCCGTTATCAGCTTCCCCAATTACCGTATAATCTATTTGGCGCCAGTCCACCAAAGCCATAATTCCTTTTCTGACAAAGTGTTCGTCATCAACAATAATAACTTTGTGCATGTCACACACTCCTTATGTTTGTAAGCGTTAACATTTAACAACAAAAAAATACTGCCATCACCGTTACCTTTCCGCCTAGGCAGCCATCAACTTCATTACCCTTAGTTTAACTGTTGTACGAAGTTGTTGTCAAGCAGAGGATTTGTGAAGCCGATCAAAATTAACAGGTTAACTATGCGATGGCTGTCACGCATCTGCTAATATAAAGTTTTTTAAAGAATCCCTTTGCTTTCTCACTATATTTTGCGACCATAAAACCCTAAGCTTAAACTGCAAGCTAAATACATAATGAAATGAGTGAATGAAGTGATGTTAGTAAAAGATGTACTTGCGTTCATTAAACAAGATATTGTCTTGACAGAAGCTACTGTCGACACCTTAAAATATGGAGATGGGCTCACCGTTGTTAAAGGAATAGCTGTGATGTTTATGCCTACCCTGTCCGCTCTTAAAGAAGCTGTTAATAAGGGCTGCAACATGGTGTTAACGCATGAAGGGCTCTATTATAGTCACTGGGATCAACACCCCTCAACAGATGCTTTAATGCTCGAGAAAGAAGCCTTCATTAAAGCCCATGATCTACAAATCTTTCGGTTCCATGATTATATTCACCAGTACCAACCCGATCTTATCACCCACGGTCTCGTTCAAGCACTAGGCTGGGAAGACCAACTTGTTGAAGCGCATCGTGAAACAAGTGTTATTGAATTGCCAGATCAACGTCCTCTGATTGAACACCTTAATGAAATCAAAAGAAAGCTTGGGCTTGGTAAGCTTCGCTATGTTGGTGCCCCAGAACAACTTGTTAGTCGCATTGCGATTTTTGTTGGTTTTCGCGGGAACGGTGCCACGGTCATTCCTGCAATGACTGTTCATGACTGTGACACGGTTATTTATGGGGAAGGTTACGAGTGGGAAACCCCAGAGTATATTCGAGATACCCAAGAAACAAACAATAAAAAAGCAGCGATCATTCTTGGCCATCGTGAAAGCGAAACACCTGGGATGCGTTTCTTCGCGCGTTCGCTGCAACAACAGTTTCCAGCATTAACGGTTGCGTATATTGATGCTCCATCACCATTCGATTTTTTATAGTTGAACGCATGTCGTAATTCTGAGGTCTTATGGCCCAACGGTTTTGAAGCATCAGAAAGAAAGTACCCACCCAAGCTGTATACAGGGAAAATGAATAGTCATGACATTGATTCAATTTTAGTTTTTTGATTACACGACTTGAATTACTCCACCTTAATTTCTTACGAAATTTGAAGATGGGGGTTTTCTCGCCTAATTTAGATAAAAAAGTTTGAGATGTAAAGGGTTACATCTGCAAAGCCTATTGCCTGTTTGGCATTGCTTTGGTATAGTTAGTCGTTGTATCGATTAATGATACGCATGTCGGACAGTTCAACTCATTCTATATGTTACATGCACATTCCTCCGCAGTTCATGTCACACACATGCACTATTGGAGGAATTTCTATGTTCAGATAAAGTGACGCGAAAAAAATCAAAGAAATTCTAAGGAGGACATCAACCATGATGACACAAATGAAAGAACAATGGTTTGGTAATGTAAAAGGAGATGTTTTATCTGGAATTGTTGTTGCGCTTGCGCTTATTCCAGAAGCAATTGCCTTTTCAATCATTGCGGGCGTTGACCCTATGGTCGGGTTATACGCTTCATTCACCATTGCGATTGTCACCAGTATTTTCGGGGGGCGGCCCGCGATGATTTCTGGGGCAACAGGAGCTATGGCATTGTTAATGCTGCCCCTGGTCAAGGATTACGGTCTTGACTATTTACTCGCTGCAACAATTGTAACGGGTATTATTCAATACATTTTCGGCGCTCTAAAAGTTGCACGTCTAATGAAATTCATTCCACGTGCGGTGATGATTGGATTTGTGAACGCACTTGCTATTCTTATTTTCACTTCACAAATCCCTCACTTCATCGGCATTTCTACCATGACTTATGTTTTTGTTATTATCACACTTATTATTATTTATGTATTGCCGCGCTTTACAACTGCAATACCTGCACCACTCGTTGCAATCGTCGTCCTTACCGCCATTGCAATCTTCGGTGATTATAATTTAGGTACGGTAGGTGACTTAGGTGAGGTGACACGTCAGTTGCCTTCGTTCATTATTCCTAATGTCCCTTTTACATTTGAAACGCTTGGCATTATTTTACCTTACGCCATTGCCCTTTCAATTGTTGGGTTGCTTGAATCACTGCTCACCGCAACAATTGTCGATGACATTACTGATACAGAGAGTAATAAAAACAAAGAATCACGTGGGCAAGGGCTTGCAAACGTTGTAACTGGATTCTTTGGCGGGATGGCCGGTTGTGCCATGATTGGTCAATCGATTATCAACGTAAAGTCAGGCGGCCGCAAACGACTATCTAGCTTTGTTGCTGGGATTTTCTTAATGTTCCTCATTTTAGCATTGGGTAACGTTGTTATTCAAATTCCGATGCCCGTTCTCGTTGGTATCATGATCATGGTATCAATTGGTACCTTTGATTGGGGCTCATTCAAGTATTTGAAAAACGCACCTAAATCAGATGCCATCATCATGCTTGCAACTGTCGGCATTGTTGTCTATACTCACGACCTTTCCCAAGGAGTATTGGCTGGGGTTGTCTTAAGTGCGATTTTCTTTGTTGCTAAAATTTCAATTGTTAAGGTCGACACTAAAACGACCGCTGACCTTACTACTTATTGGGTAAGGGGCCAAGTTTTCTTCGCTTCCGTCGATAGTTTCACCCAAGGGTTTGATTATTCAGTAGAAAACCAAATCATTGATATTGATTTTAACGAGGCGCACATTTGGGATGATTCTGCTGTGTTTGCGATTGATAAAGTCGTAATTAAGCTCAGAAAAAATCATAACACGGTAAATTTAAAAAACCTAAACACTCAAAGTCAAGAGCTCGTAGAGAAGTTGGCAATCTTTGACGACCCCAATGCAAAACCAGCCGCGCACTAACACAAACGAATAGCGATTTGGAATGGAGTGAGAACAATGTATAAAAATATTTTACTAGCTGTTGACGGTTCAGAACATTCGTTACGTTCAACCGAGGAAGCAATCAAATTACACGACTCATCTGATGATGCTCATATCGATGTGGTTTACGTAGCAGATTATGACAAGGCTAAATATGACGTTTTACATGCGCACGATAAAGAAGAGTTAGAGGCAAAACGCAGAAAAAAACTTTTACCTATTGAAAAGATGCTTAAAGATAATAATGTCACCCATACTTATCATCTGCTTCATGGCGATCCAGGTCCGACTATCGTTGCTTTCGCAAACAAAGGCAACTATGATTTGTTAGTCATTGGCAGTCGTGGATTAAGTAAGTTTCAAAAGATGGTCCTCGGTAGCGTGAGTCATAAAGTGGTTAAACAGGCAAACTGTCCTGTCTTTGTTGTTAAATAAATAGACTTAAAAAGATGTGTAGACCGAGTCGCTAAGCTCAGTCTGCACACCTTTTTTTATGTATAAAAAAGGTAAGCGCTACATGCAGCGCTTACCTTTAGCGTATCTCTTAATACACGTGTTGGCTACTCAATGATTAATAATCAGAATCTGATTTTCCACCCGTAACAATTTGAATGCCACTACTTGCACCAATGCGCGTTGCGCCTGCTTCAATCATATCAAGAGCACCATTGCGATCACGAACACCACCACTTGCTTTTACTCCGATATCTGGCCCCACTGTTTTACGCATTAACTTAATGTCATCAACCGTTGCACCACCTGTTGAAAAACCCGTTGACGTTTTAACAAAGTCAGCACCAGCTGCAACCGCAAAGTCACATGCTTTAACTTTCTCCGCATCCGTTAATAAACATGTCTCAATGATGACCTTCACACGTGCTTGTTTATCAGCCGCTTCTACTACTGCACGAATATCATCCTCAACAAATTGATCGTTTCCATCTTTTAGAGCGGCAATATTAATCACCATATCTACTTCAGTCGCACCTTTTGCAATCGCATCTTTTGTTTCAAACGCTTTTACTTCTGACGTTGTGGCACCTAATGGAAAACCAATCACTGTACAAACATCAACCTCACTATCTTTAAGTGCTTTCGCTGCTGTTTCTACCCAGGTTGGGTTGACACATACAGAATAAAACTTGTATTGCATCGCTTCGTCACAAAGCGCTGTGATTTGTTCTTTTGTTGTATCTGGTTTCAATGCTGTATGATCAATATATTGTGCTAAATCTTTATTCATATTAATCCTCCTCAGATTTTAAATCGTCTGCTAAAAAGGCACCTGGTAAGAGATCTGTTACCGTCGTCTCCATCACATCACCGTTTAAATTAGTTAATACAATTGGCATGTTTGGTTCACATAATTCACTGATCACCTGACGACATACCCCACATGGTGAAACGGGACGATCGGTATCAGCGACGACAACGAGCGTTTCAAATTCACGTTCACCATTGCTGTAGGCTGAAAATATTGCGCTCCGCTCTGCACAGTTACAAGCTGAATAAGCGGCATTTTCAACGTTACATCCATGATAGACGTGCCCACTTTTAGTTTTCAGGGCTGCACCAACTTTAAATTTCGAATAAGGGGTGTAAGCTTTTTTGCGTGCTTCTTTTGCTTCGTTAATCATCGTTTCATAACACATACCTAAGTCCTCCTCTAGACTGGTTCTATCAATAAGTTACGCAAGACGTGACAGAATTGTTTTGACAAATCCCAGAAAATCTTCTCGTACTTTTTCAGTTGTTTCGATAACTTCTTCGTGGTTAAGTGGTTGATCCAAAATCCCGGCTGCCATGTTCGAGATACATGAAATACCGAGCACCTCTAAACCTGCGTGTCTTGCCACAATAACCTCAGGCACAGTAGACATCCCGACCGCATCGCCACCCACGGTTTGTAACATTCTTATTTCTGCCGGTGTTTCATAGGTTGGACCCGTATTCCAAACATAGACCCCTTCTTTAAGATCGAGTGATAAGTCACGTGCCACTGCCTTTGCCACTGCTTGTAGTTTCCGATCATAGGCTTGAGACATGTCTGGGAAACGGACCCCTTGCTCAGCATCATTCGGTCCCATTAATGGGTTTTGACCTGTATTGTTGATGTGATCAGTGATCAACATTAAATTACCTGGCTCAAAACTTTCATTGACTCCGCCAGCTGCATTTGTCACGAATAACTTTTCAATACCTAATTGCTTCATCACACGGACAGGGAATGTTACAGCATCTAAACCGTAGCCTTCGTAAAAGTGGAACCGCCCCTGCATCGCAATTACATTTACACCTTGTAATTCACCGATGACCAGTTGACCGGCATGCCCTTCAACCGTTGATACCGGAAATCCGGGGATTTGGTCATACTTGATTTTTAGCGGGTTTTCAATCTCATCAGCAAGCATACCTAAACCAGAACCTAAAATCAGTCCAACTTTCGGCGTGACTTGTAATTTATCTTTAATAAACGCTGTTGCTTCATGTAATTGTGTCATGTTCATTCCTCCTTGATTTTTCTGTTTTCATCTCATCTTAACGATACGTTATTCTTTAATATCTTTCAAGAAACTAACGCCGTATTCAGGCATTTTTACCCCAAAGTTATCAGCGACTGTTGCGCCAATATCAGCAAATGTTTGGCGAATGGGTAACTGTTTACCTGCTTTGATGCCTTTATGATAGGCAAGTAACGGGACATACTCACGGGTGTGATCGGTCCCTTCTGCAACAGGGTCATTACCATGGTCAGCTGTGATTAATAATAAATCATCATCATTTAATTTTTCAAGTACTTCTGGTAGACGCACATCAAACGTTTCTAACGCTTCACCATACCCTTGTGGATCACGGCGGTGACCATATTTAGCATCAAAGTCCACTAAATTCAAGAAATTTAAGCCACGAAAATCATCATCAATCGATTGGATGAATTTTTCCATTCCATCATCATTATCGGCTGTACGAATCGCTTTCGTCACGCCTTCACCATCATAAATATCAGCAATCTTGCCTAAAGCCACCACATCTAAGCCGCCATCTTCTAAAGCATTCATCACTGTCTCGCCAAATGGTTTCAACGCATAGTCATGACGGTTTGATGTCCGTTCAAATGCACCTGGTTTTCCGGTGAATGGACGCGCAATAATACGCCCGACCATATACTTATCATTCATCGTCATTGCACGGGCCGTTTCACAAATTTCATATAACTCATCAATCGGGACAACATCTTCGTGAGCAGCAATCTGGAGCACTGAATCAGCAGATGTATAAACAATCAAGTCTCCTGTCTTCATATGTTCTTCACCCAGTTCAACCATAATTTCAGTACCTGATGCTGGTTTGTTACCAATGATGCCACGACCTGTTTTCTCTTTTAATTCATCTAAAAGATCATCGGGGAAGCCATCCGGAAATGTTTGAAAAGGTTGATCAATGTAAAGCCCCATAATCTCCCAATGTCCAGTCATTGTGTCTTTTCCATTCGAAGCTTCTTGCATTTTTGTGAAATGCGCAAGCGGTGTTTCTGCTTTTTCAATCCCAGGAATCTCACGAATATTACTGAGTCCTAGTTTCCCCATTGTCGGCATAGAAAGGCCATTCATGTGTTGAGCGATGTGGCCTAATGTGTCAGCACCTTCATCACCAAATGCCTCAGCATCAGGCGCTTCGCCGATACCCACTGAATCTAGTACTACTAAGAAAATACGTTTAAAGTGTTCTGTCATCCTTATCTCCTCCTTATTGTTAATCTTTCTAATAGAACTGTCTTCCTTTTATTTGCTTTATTGTTTTGCCTTATGTGTTAAAAGTTTTCCAGACTGGATTAACTAATAAATGCTTTGATGTATTCAGCAACAACGCCACCGAAATATACACCAAACACGCCAACAACTGCAGAAAACACTGGTGGAGCAGGTAGTGGTAGCTTTAAGAATTTGAATAAAATCCCTACGAGCATGCCGGAAATTAGCGCCAAGATTACTTCCTTCATAATTCATTCTCCTCGTTCTATAATTATAGTTTTATTCCGTAATAACATCGTACACAAGTGGTAAATCTGCCGGCTTTTCTTCCTTGATTGCATAAGCGTTCAGTAATTTTTCTTCCACTTCTTTTGTGTCTTCCGTATTTGTGTGTAAGGTTACGAGTGAGTCACCCTTTTCGACAAAGTCACCGACTTTTTTGTTTAAAACCACACCGACGGCAAGATCGATTATCGAGGTTTTTGTCATCCGACCGGCACCGAGCATCCCTGCAGCAATGCCAACTTCATCTGCAACAATTTCAGCCACATAGCCTGATTTAGGTGCATGAACTTCTTTCGTCACTCGAGCTTTAGGTAAGCGACTTGGATCATCAACGACAGAAGCGTCACCACCTTGTGAAGCTAAAAAGACTTTAAACGTTTCTAGTGCTTGCTTATTGTCAATAACCGCTTGTAATTTCTCACGCGCTTCTTCGATGGTTTTTGCCTTATTAGCTAAAACAACCATATGGCTACCTAGCGTTAAACAAAGTTCCGTTAAATCTTTTGGACCATGACCATTTAAGGTATCAATTGCTTCTTTGACTTCAAGCGCATTACCGACGGCAAAACCAAGCGGTTGGCTCATGTCAGAAATAACGCCAATTGTTTTTCGACCCGCGCCATTACCGATATCAACCATCGCTTTCGCAAGTGCTCGTGCATCCTCGATATTCTTCATAAAGGCACCGGAACCGGTTTTTACATCTAAAACAATCGCATCTGCACCAGAAGCGATCTTTTTACTCATGATTGACGATGCAATTAATGGAATTGAATTGACAGTAGCTGTTACATCACGTAACGCATAGAGTTTTTTATCGGCAGGGGTAAGGTTGCCACTTTGTCCTACGACGGATACTTTATTTTTATTAACGAGATTGTTAAATGTTTCGCCATCAATTTCAACTTGGAAACCCGGAACGGATTCTAATTTATCAATCGTCCCACCTGTATGTCCAAGTCCACGACCGGACATCTTTGCAACAGGGACACCGACACTGGCCACTAAAGGTGCTAAAATTAGGGTTGTCGTATCACCAACACCACCAGTTGAATGCTTATCCACTTTAATTCCTTCAATCGCTGATAAATCAATTTCATCACCGCTTTTAACCATTGCCATTGTTAAATTAACACGTTCGTCAGTTGTCATTTCTTTAAAGTAAAGTGCCATTGCCATTGCTGACATTTGATAATCTGGAATATCACCATCCGTATACCCCTTGATCATAAAATCAATCTCTGCTTTCGTTAATTCGCCACCATCACGTTTTTTGGCAATTAAGTCAACCATTCTCATTACTTACTCATCCTCTCTCATGTATATATTAGGTGAATAGCTGATGCGTTGTTATTAGCAAAATAGCTTCTATTTAAATAATTTTTAGGGGTCCAATATGCTTGTAACGGGAGAGTAACAGCTTACGTAAGACGTCGGACCCCCATAATTGTATACCCGGATTAGCAGGGGACTAGTCATTGATTCAATGACTTCACTGATTAAATCTAGGTTGTCTTACGTTTTTATCTCTATTTAATAGTAGGGTCGTGACGTGAGTTTCTTCATTTTCACCTATCATTTGTTGTGCGTTTTAGATAGGACGTCCAACAACTAACCCAAGCGATGAAATCCCTTTCACGACAGTACTCTTTCATTATATAAGTTAGACGTCCAACAAGTCAACTAAAAATGACTAATTTTCAGCATAAACAGCAAACAAACGAGGCTTAACAAAAAAGACTTATCAAACCTCGTTTATATTGATATGACGTCCAACAAACACAAATCAGAACATTCGCTTTCTAAAAACATTAAAACTTACTTCATCAGATCTAAAAAAGTTTAACGAATACAAAATCGGATGATCATCTAAATCAAAGTGAATTTGTTTGAGGACAAGTAACGGTGTATCTTTATCACAATTCAACATTTTTGAAATTTCATGATGATAGCTAATCGTATTAATATCTGCCTTAGCATAACTTATAATAATACCCGCATCTTTTTGTAGGGCGTCCAACATCGACTCGCCCCGAATCATAAAGTCAGCGGATAGTTTATGTTCAGGTAGTTTATCAATACAGTAAACGAGTGGTAAACCATCTGCTTTTCTTAGTCGTTTAACCAGATATACCCGTTCATCCTCAGTCAGCTCTAGTTCTTCAATATCATCACTGTGCGGATCGGTATAACCTGTAAATAACCACTCAGTACTTGGTTCCTTCCCTTCCCGTTTGATCATATCTGTGATACTAAATAATTCTTCTAAGCCACCTCTAAACTGAGGCTTGCGATTAACAAATGTACCGACGCCGTGTTTTCTAATAATGATATTTTCTTCTTCCAATATCCGAAGTGCCTCTCTTAATGTATTTCGAGAAACACGTAATTGCTTAGAAAATTCCATTTCAGAAGGCAGACGTTCACCTGGTTCTAGTTCGCCTTCTTTAATTTTTTCTTTAATTTGTTCAATCACCAGCAAATAACGCGGTGTTTGATAATTGTACTCCATGACCAGTTGCCTCCTTCTCCTATTCCTTCTTTATATATATATGTTTAACTCAACAGTTTCATGATTGCGCTTTCACCGCACAATTAAGTCTATTATAGCACGAAAAGAAACCGAAAAGAATAGTTACTCTTTAGTTTCTGGATAGTTCTTTTTCAAGAAATCAATCGATTGCTTCAATAATGCGCTAAGCACATCGAGGTCGATATCAGCGAGCTTATTTACATATAAACAAGCTTTACCCATCTTATGTTTACCTAATTCACTGAGGAGCCGGTCGCGTTCTGCATCACCGGTCGCGAGATAGATACTAAACTTAGCCTTTTGCGTCTTAAATCCAATCAATGGCGCATCACCTGAGTGGCCCGACGGATAAACATAATGATAGCTTCCAAAACCAACGATTCCACCTTGATAGATCACGGGTGGTTTTCCTGAAACTTCTTTGAAAAGTTCAAAAAGCGTCTGAGTGTCTTCTTTTTTGCCTTGATGTTCAATGGATTCTAAATAAGATTCAACCGTTTCTGTTGTTTGGTTCATGCCTTTCGCCTCCTTACTTAGATGTAATAATTATAGCACTCCACTTTTAGTTGTTCAACGTCAAAAAAAGTAAATACGAATGCAACGAATTCCTTCTATTTCCCGATTGACTTCTTTCCTATTAAACCGTACCATTATCAATAATGATATTAGAAAAGGGGATGACACACATGAAAAAGATTTTTCTTTTACTTGTTACAGCGCTACTGCTTATGACAGCTTGTAATAATGATCAAACTGAAGAACCTGAAAACACTGATAATGAGCCGGTTGAAGATACAGATTCCGATAATACCGATACACCCGAAGACACGGATGAGAATACAAATGGTGACTCATCAAACACAGAGGAAGATTCAGAAGAAGATTCAACTGATACTGATACAGAAACAGATCCTTCAGAAAATGGTTCAGACACTGATGGGAATGACACAAACGATACAACCAATGATTCAGACAATCCCGAAACGGATGCAGGGGGTAGTTATAGTTCTGATGATGCCGTTCGTTTAGTTGAGGAGTATTTACAGGCTGATGGCCTC
Organism: Streptohalobacillus salinus; assembly: GCF_003201605.1. Classification (GTDB taxonomy): domain Bacteria; phylum Bacillota; class Bacilli; order Bacillales; family Amphibacillaceae; genus Streptohalobacillus; species Streptohalobacillus salinus. The sequence continues at coordinate 80,448 of NZ_QJJR01000007.1, forward strand.
TCAACCGAAATGAACTATCGCTATGATGGCGATGATGACAGCGGGAATTATCGCATTCAAGTCTTTGAAGTGGTCGACAACGGGGACGGAGCAAACCACACTGCAACATACGGCTGGTACCTTGTTAATCCAGAAACCGGTGAAATTACAGACTTATTCAATTAATTAATAAACCGCCAAGCGAGAAATCGCTTGGCGGTTTTTAAATTGCTGGCTCACGTTACTTTATCATTAGTTTCGTCTCAGCCATTTGATCTGGATACTCGATTGTCACTGCAGCAAGATCATATACCATGGCCATTAATGCTAACCCCTCATGGAAGGCTGCTTCATCTTCGGCTTGACCTTCGACAGTAAGGACTGCTTCTTCATTTGAGACACTCACATCTTGTAACGTCATACCATTTAAAATCGACGCGTAACCCGTTGGTGCGACTTGATCAGCACTAAACATAACAGCTTCATCAAAGCTTTGATTGTCTTCTGTTTCAACAAAACCAGAAATCATTCGAAATACCGGCATCTCTACATCATCAATCAATGCCTGGTCTGTCATGAGAAAGACACCAGCATAAGGCTCTAACTCAACATCAATTTCTTCTACAAAGCCGACTTGACCATAATCTAGACCACGTGTTTCCCCTTCCATTAGTACATATTGTTCAATCTGGTAGTGACGTGCGACTTGATGTAACATTTGATCAAGTAGCAGATGTTCTGTTGAAGCTAGCGATAGAAATGGATCACTGACTTCAAACTGTAGTGTTGCCGTTCCTGCTTCAATGGTTACACTTTCTAAATACTGAAATGATTGGCTCACCGTAGGATCACTTAACCGTAACGTTTCTAGCAAACGCTCTTCTTCCGTTAATTCCCCTTCCACTGGCATCAGTTCGTACCGTAAAAATTCGTCGTTATCACTAAAGCCATACGAAACCACAAGCAACTCATTTACGTCTACTTCCGTTGTATCAACAGCAGGCTCTTCTTCGTCTGTCCCTTCGTCTTCATCTGTTTCTGACGGCTCTTCGTCTCCTTGTTGATCTTCTGTTTCTTCATCAGACGTTGCTGGCTCACCATTCGAATCATCTTGGCTACATGCACCGATGATGAACAAAGAAATAAATAGCAACCATAGTATTCTTTTCATCAGATTCCGCCCCCTTTAATACTTATATTTACCCGTTCCTCATAAAAGATAACAAAATTGACCCGTTTTCATCTGATTGTTTTTCGGGTATGGTTTACTATACCCTATGAAGGAAGGAATTTGATTATGTTAAATAAAAAACCATTTCGTTTTCTCGTCTATGCGCTCATGATTTTTGGTTTAATCTATTTATTATCATTAACAGATTTTGTTTTTCAACCCATTGGTACCGTGCTCGCTTCTGTAGCAGTACCTATCATTGGTGCGGGGTTTTTATTTTATATTACAAACCCCTTCGTAAACTTACTGGAACGTTTGCATATTAAACGGGTCTATGCCGTGATTATCATCTTTGTTGTGATTATCTTGCTGATTGCGCTCAGTGTGTATTTTATTATTCCCGTTGCCCAAGCACAGCTGCAACAGTTATATGAAAGTGCACCAGAATTCCAAGAATGGTTCCAAAGTATGTTTGCGCTCTATCAAAATAATGAAGCTGCCATTCCAGATCAAGTTCAATCTACCGTTGATTCGGCGATTGATAGCCTTAGTTCCTACGGTGATCGAATCGTTACATCGGTCTTCAGTGCACTTAGTGCTGTTTTTAGTTTTCTCTTTTCATTTGTTTTGATTCCATTCTTTCTGTTCTTCATGTTGAAAGATTCAGGCAAATTTGTACCTTTCATTACTCAGTTTTTAAGTCCGAGAGTGAAAGATAGTACCGAGCGTCTCTTGAAATCAGTGGATGACTCCCTTGGCTCATTTATCCAAGGGCAAATGCTCGTGAGTGTTAGCCTCGGAATTATGTTGTTCATCGGTTATTTGATTGTTGGCATTAACTACGCACTTGTTTTAGCCTTACTAGCGCTTGTGCTTAATTTAATTCCTTACCTTGGTCCTTGGCTGTCGGCGATTCCTGCCGTTTTAATTGGTTTCTTCCAAGATCCAATGGTCGGTGTCTGGACAGCGGTGGTCGTCATTGCCGTGCAACAGATTGAAGGGAATTTTGTTGAACCAAATATCATGGGAAAGGTGCTTCATGTTCATCCCCTCACTGTCGTTGTCATTATGCTCGCTGCGGGTGCCTTGATTGGCTTTGTTGGTCTAATTTTTGCAGTTCCCGCTTATGCTGTAATTAAAGCAGTCGTGATGCACTTCTATCAAGAATACATGAATTACCTACCCGAAGATGAAAAATATTTAGTTTAATTGAAAAATAGCCCACCTTCGCTAAAACTAATGCGAAAGTGGGCTATTTTTATCATACTCTTTCAACCGTTCTCTCGATCTTCATTCATTACTCCTTGACGCGCATTAGCCGCATGCTATTCAGCGAAACAATCAGGGTTGCACCAATGTCTGATAAAATAGCAATCCATAACGTTAACCACCCTGGAATCACTAGAAATAACGCTACTAATTTAATTAATAACGAAAAACTAATGTTTGCTTTAATAATTCTTAATGCTTTACGACTTAACTTAATCGTAAATGGTAACTTCGCTAAGTCATCGGCCATTAAGGCAATATCTGCTGTTTCTAACGCCGTATCCGTTCCAGCACCACCCATTGCGATACCGACGTCTGCCGTTGCTAAGGCAGGCGCATCATTGATGCCATCTCCAACCATGGCCACCCGATGATGTGATTTTGATAACTGTTTAATGACATCCAGTTTATCTTTCGGGAGTAATTCTGCACGAAAATCCCCAATCCCTGTTGCCGCAGCAATTGCTTTACCCGTCCGATAGTTATCGCCCGTCAACATGACGGTTGATTTTACACCTAATGCTGATAATTGTTCAAGTACGGCTCTAGAAGACGTTCTGACCGGGTCTTGTAAGGCTAAATATCCAATCAATCGTTGATCAGTTTGTAAGACAACTACTGTCTTCCCGTTTTCTTCTAGTTCTTCAATACTTGACTGTATCACTTGGTCTACCTGTCCTTCTTCAATCAATGCTCGTGGGCTTTCAATAACAAATTCTGTACCATTAACCTCGGCTGACACTCCTCGACCGGTTAAGGCTTGAACGTTTTTAACGTTCAACTCATCGTTAGCACTTGTTTTCGTATGTTTTGTTAATGCCTTCGCTAACGGATGCGTCGTGTTCTGTTCCAAATGATAGATAATCGATGCAAAGTAGTTCTGATCAAATGTTTGATCAACGATAATTTGATCTGTTACCACTGGTGTTCCTTCTGTTAATGTGCCTGTTTTATCAAAAGCTATTGCGTTTACTTTCCCCAGCGTTTCTAAATGAATCCCACCCTTAATAAGTACACCTTTTTTCGCCGCATTACCTATTGCTGATACGATTGATATAGGTGTTGAAACAACTAAAGCACAGGGACAACCAACCACAAGCACTGCTAATCCTTGGTAAAGCCATGTGTTAAACTCAAGACCAAACACAAGTGGCGGAATCAGGACCACGAGTAAACTTATAAACATAATTGCCGGGGTATAATATTTCGCAAATGTATCAATAAATGCCTGTGCCGGGGCACGCTCTCCTTGCGCTTCTTCTACCAGATGAATAATCTTCTGTAATGTCGTATCTTTAACTTTTTTAGTCACCCTGACAAACAATAAGCCTTCTTCATTAAGCGTGCCTGCAAAGACTTCGTCCCCAGTTTCTTTCGGTTGTGGGATGCTTTCTCCAGTAATTGCCGCTTGATTAACAGCAGAGGTACCTTCCAACACAATACCATCCATCGCTAACTTCTCACCTGGTTTGACAACCATCACATCATTTATTTCAATTTCATCGACTGGAACTATCTTATCCTCATCGCCACGTCTGATTTGCGCTTGTTTTGGCGCAATTTCCATTAAAGATGCAATTGATTGACGCGCTTTATCCATCGAATACTTCTCTAAACGTTCACTGACCCGAAACAGCATCACGACAATACCAATCTCTAACCACTCACCAATTAATGCACCACCAATTACAGCTACCGTCATCAATGTTTTCATATCAAAATCAAAGTGCCTAAGGTTTACCACACCAACTTTTAGCAAATGCGCACCTAGCGTCAAAATAGAACTGAGTATTAGTAAAATCGTCACTAGATTCATCTCGCCATTAATAAAATAAGACACGATGCCTAGTGTGAGAAGGAGTAACCCAAAAAGCTCAATGATATACGTTTGATACCAAGCTTCTGTTTGTGACACTTCTTTTTTTTCAGCTTTTTCTTTTCCTTCTTCGATTACTTTCAGCTCTTCAAACGCACCAGCTTCTTCTAACGCTTCAATCGTTGTTTCGCCAACGACAGTAATTTTAGAAGCGCCAAAGTTAACCTTCGCTGTCTCCACTTCCGGTAGACGATTAACATTGCGTTCGAATTTACCTGCACAGTTCGCACACGAGAAACCTTCAACACGGTACGTTCGTTTAGTTTCGGCCACGTTGCTCAACCTCCTTCTGGTGCACGAGACCGATTGTAATTAATGTCTTTACATGATCATCATCAAGCGAATAGTACACTTGCTTACCTTCTTTGACACTTTGCGCCAGTCCTAATTTACGCAAATGACGTAAATGATGAGAAGCCGTTGCTGTTGAGGCACCAATAATATGAGCAACATCACATACACATAGCCTTACTTCTTGCGTTAATGCATAGGCGATTTTTAAGCGTGTTTCATCACAGAGCGCTTTAAACATCTCACTGACTTGTAAAATATTTTCACTTTCCACCATTTCTTTTACTCGGTACACTTTATCTTCATTAAATTCTGATACGTCACACGTGTCTTTTTTAAGCTCAGTCATCGAAATACCTCCATATTCAAACGTTCCTTTGATTAACTACATTCTAATGTTCATTTGAATATAAGTCAACACTTGTAAAGTAATAACTATAATTTGAAGCGTACTCATTCGGTTATGTTTTTTAAATTATTTCAATCTTTTTGCGCCTAACCTTAACGCAAAGGTGTTTTTTTCATGCCTTACGACAGATCTTTATGTAAGAAAGAGTTACATCAATCTCATAACAGTTTTAGCTACCGCAGATTAAAGGAAAGCACAACAAATAAGGAGCTTATAAACTATCTATAAGCTCCTTTTCCTTTATGTTTCTAAATGAGATCATTCAACAGTCCATGTGTTCATATGGACTATTAATCAATCATTTTGTACATCGCAACAATCTTCTCGACAGTAAAGCCGTACATTTCTACAATTTCCGGACCAGGGCCACTGGCACCAAATTTATCCACCGAACAAATCCTTCCATTGAATCCGGTGTACTGGTGCCATCCAAAACTAGATCCCATCTCAATTGCAAGTCGTTTTTCAACATTTTTTGGTAATACGCTCTCTTTATAGGCCTCGCTTTGACGATTAAACAGTTCAAAACTCGGTAAAGACACAACAGCTACATCCATCGCTTCTGATAATAACTGTTTCTGAGCTTCCAACGCTAGTTTCACTTCAGAGCCGGTTGCAATCAATATACCGTCTGGATATTCACCCTTTTGTTTAGAAATGGTATACCCACCTCTTCTGACTCCTTCTTCAGCATACTCATTAGCTTCCTGAATTAAAGGTAGATTTTGGCGACTCAAAACGAGTACTGTCGGTGTTGATTGAGCTTCCATCGCAATCTTCCACGCGACTAACGTTTCGTTGCCATCTGCAGGTCTTATCACATTTATATTCGGTATACTTCTAAGACTCGCCAGCTGTTCTACTGGTTCATGCGTTGGACCATCTTCACCAACAGCAATCGAATCATGTGTCAAGACATAGGTGACTGGATTATTTTGTATCGCGCTTAATCGAATTGCAGCTTTTAAGTAATCAACAAATACAAAAAACGTCCCACAATAAACCCTTGATCCACCATGGAGCTGAATACCATTTGCAGCTGCTGCCATCGCAAACTCTCGGACGCCAAACCATATGTTTCTTCCTTGATAATTTTCTTTACCAAAATCAGCTGCACCTTTAATCATTGTATGGTTTGAAGAAGATAAGTCTGCAGATCCGCCCCATAAATATGGGATATTTTCTGCAAGTGATTGAATGATTTCCGAGCTTGTCACACGACTAGCCGATTGATAACTTTCTTCAAAAGTTGGGAGATGGTTCACCCAATTTTCCGGCAGGTCATTCCCATGCGCTGAAAGATACTGAGCGGCCAACTTTGGATAAGCTTTCGTATACTTGTCAAACAGTTCATTCCATGCTTTTTCTGCCTTTTTTCCTTTGTCAACAATCTCATCATAAAAATGATTCTTCACTTCTTCCGAAACTTCAAATGCTTTCAGTTTCTCAAAACCGTATGACGCTTTTATACGCGCCACATCTTCTTTTCCTAAAGGTGCACCATGGACTTTAGCAGTCCCTTGATTAGATGAACCAAAACCAATAACCGTTTTTACCTCGATAATCGTTGGTTTCTCTGTTTCTGCTTTAGCTTTGTCAATCGCTTGATATATGGATGATAAATCATTACCATCTTCAACTAAAATATACTGCCAGCCATATCCTTTAAACTTTGCTTTAGTATCTTCCGTAAATGATTTGTTAGTGGGTCCATCAAGCGAAATATCGTTAGAATCATAAAGCAGTACCAATTTCCCTAAACCAAGATGACCTGCTAGTGAGCACGCTTCTTGTGCAACACCCTCCATTAAATCTCCATCACCACAAATACTATACGTGTGATGATCAACAATTGGAAAGCCAGGGGCATTATACACTGCAGCTAGATGCGCTTCTGCCATTGCCATCCCAACTGCCATACCGATTCCTTGGCCCAATGGACCCGTCGTCGCTTCGACACCATCTGTATGATTAACTTCTGGATGCCCAGGTGTTTTAGAATCTTTTTGTCTAAATGACTTAAGGTCTTCTGTTGTTACATCATAACCCGCTAAATGCAGTAAACTATATAGCAGCGCTGACCCATGTCCTGCTGACAAAATAAAACGATCTCTGTTGTTCCACGCTTTACTTGTTGATGGATTGATTTTTAAGAATTTTGACCAGAGTACATATGCCATTGGCGCGGCACCCAGGGGTAGTCCTGGGTGACCTGAATTTGCTGCTTCTACCGCATCAATGCTTAGCGATCTGATTGTATTTATAGCTTTTACATCGATTGATTCAAACATTGACTATCTCCTTCCTTCTCTGAACAGTCATATTCGGTTTTTATTTTTTGAATATTCAGTCTTATCTTTTGTTGTTGATACCTCAATATTAGAGACTTCCAGCCAAGTATTTTTATTATTGATTGGTTTTTAAAATTCTAGACGTAACATTTTTCAAGTTATAGGCTTCTGCATAATCACGAATTGGTCGTTTTATATGATCAATAACGAATCGTTGACCATCAATATTATTCTCTTTAAGGTTTTGATACATTTTTTCAATTTCGGCTTTAACTTCGTCATTATTAAAGGTATAGTGACCTGCAATATCTAGAATCTCACGACGTAACGCGTCGTCATTGCTCTTGAGAATTTGTTCAACCGTCAAATCTTTTTGACCATCCATCATCCATTTTCTCCAACGTTCGCTTTCAATCGCTTTAATAAGTAACGTCTCTCTAACCTTAGAGCTTTTTTTAATTAAACCATAGGTTTCTAACCTTTCTTCGACAGTTGCCAGTTTTAGATAGGCACGTGTTTCTTCTGTACCATACTGCGGCGCTACATTAGTTGCCGTAATCTGGGAAGGGATATGTTCAAGTAAAGACACATCATCCAGGTAATCGCCATTATGCTCTTTCAATCCGACACCATATCTTTTAGCCATTTGGGCTAATTCTAACGCATTATTAAAATTGAATTTACCTACTTGCTCCGTCTTACGCGTTAAAGTACCTGTTTGACCAACAATAAATGTAGGCATTGGTAAATCGCGTTTCTTAAGTTCTTCACTTAGTTTTAAAATAAAAGTTTCATAGGTCTCCGTTGAAGTTAATCCCCCGTTTGTTTCTTCTGTACCTACTTCATAGCCAATCTCAGGTAAATTTCGAGATAAGCGTTCCTTTTCACAAAATTCAATGAGCTCAACGGTTCGATCAATAACAGTATTCAATGGAACGACTTTACCAACCTCAAAAGGATCTTTTGTTGGGTCAATCATCAACAAGTCAAAGCCCGCTTCAATATCCGCCACATACGATTTCTTACCTAGTTCCATTGCTTCCTCAACTGGAAGGTGGTCATTACGTTCTTTATCTCTTTGCCACGGACCACCATGATCTCGACATAAGTAGTACATGTTATCATAATTAATCGCTTTAGCAACTTCCTCAACAGCTTTGGCAAAACTAAACTGATTCCAACCATTCACATACCCACCACCAAGTTCATCGGCATCGACTTGATTACGACTAGCAATAAACATGACAGGGTAGTTATCTTCATTAGATAGTTCCAAGGTTGCTTGCACACAATTTCTTGACATGGGACCAATACCTAATAACGTAGCACTTTTTCCATCAGCTTGTAATTCCAATAGTGATTCGACAGTATTTTTAATTGATAATTTATGCATAAGATCATCCGCTCCCTTTTATTATTTTTCTGTTTCTACTTTTTCTGCTTTTTCTACATTTGGTTTGGTGAAGTGAAGAATCGCCACTGAAACTAACGTACCAATTAGCATTGCTAAGAAGAACCATAGTTTTCCGTTTACAACTGGTAACACGATTAAACCACCATGTGGTACCAATGTTTCAACACCATTCATCATCCCTAACGCCCCACCAACTGCACTACCAATGATAATCGCTGGTAACACGCGTTTAATATCTTTTACAGCGAAAGGAATAGCACCTTCTGTAATACCAATTAACCCCATAAAGAATGCTGGCATACCCAGTTCCCGGTCTTCTGTTGTATACTTCTTCTTGTCAATGAACGTAGAAATTGCTAAAGCTAATGGCGGAATCGCTACTGCAATTCTGTGTGCACCATTTGGTGCATAAACCCCTTCAGCCATTAAAGCTAATGTAAAGGCTGTGGCAGTCTTATTAATAGGTCCACCCATATCAATGGCCGTCATTGCACCAATAACTAAGCCTAAAACAATTGCGCTGCTGCCTTGCATCTCACTCAACGCAACAACTAGCCAATCCATGAATCCACCAATTGGTACAGCGATTACATAGATATAGACCATACCTAAAAGAAATGTTGTTAGCACTGGAATAATTAAGATAGGCATGATTGTTCGAATTGTTGGTGCTACCTTCCATGTTTTACACCACTTAACGAAATACCCTACCGCAACACCTAAAATCATTGCCCCAAGGAAACCTGTTTGTACTTGAGATTCTCCAATCGGGTTGTTCGCAACATAACCTAAGATGAAACCTGGAGCCAGAGCAGGCTTACCTGCTATAGAATAAGCAATATAACCCGAAAGAATCGGAATCATCATAGAGAACCCTGAGATACCTAAGTCTAATAGATTTTGCATAAATGGATTTGTTACTTCCATTCCAGCATCCGTTGCTGTTCCTGTTGCTAGTGCAATCGCTAAGAATACACCACCAACTACAACGGCAGGAATCATGTAAGATACACCGGTATTAAAAGCTTTTTGTAGCTCTTTAAACATGCTTGATTTTTTACTCATTTTTTCTCCTCCTTTTTTTCACTAAAGATTTTCTGCTTTATTCAGTAGTTCAGCTGGTCGTTTGATAGCTTCTCCTGGCTCGACAGTAATAACTTTTCCTTGTTCTTCCTTGTCTTCAAAGCGTTCTTCCCCTTCAATTCCAATTGCAATAGCTAAAATGACAAGATCTGCTTCATCGACGTCTTCCTGCTCTAATTCATTTTCAATTCCCATACTTCCCTGCGTCTCCACCTTAACGTCGTAACCTCTTTTTCTGCATTCCTTTTCAATTGCCTCCTGAGCCATGTAAGTATGAGCCACACCCGTTGGACACGCCGTAACTGCTACAATTTTCATAACTACTTCCTCCTTCGTTTTTATTGACTTGCATCCACCCTTTAAACGTTAATTGCATTTAACAAGGCATATATTTCTTTAGGATTCGTATAGGTCATTAACTTCTCTTTAAAGGCTTCATCCAGTAGTTTTTTACTTAATTCTGAAATTATTTTTAAATGTAATTTGCTTTCACTTTCTTTTGGTACCCCAATTAAAAATATTAATTGAGCCGCTTCCGTTGATGCATCAGACCACCGAAACGCTTGGTCCGATCTTAGGAAAGCTACAAATGGCCTTTTGACAACATCTGTTTTTCCATGTGGAATGGCTATTAAATCACCAATAGCTGTTGAAGCTTCTTTTTCCCTTTCCATCACTGCTTGAAAAAACCGGTCACCATCATCAACATAATTTTCTTGCTTAACTTGAGTGATTAGATATTTAAGCGCTTCTTCTCTTGTCGACACGTGACAATCTACAGAAATTAACCTTTCTGATATTACTTCTAACTTATCCTCATCTAAGCTGGTCAAATTCATCACTCCCTAGTACATTAATAAATGCTTGTTTACTTTTTTGTTTTCTTAACTCACTCAAAACTTTTTTATTATCCACAACGTTATAAACATCAGATAATAGACTACGCGTAAGTTGTTTATCTTTTGGGGCAATACAAATGACGAAAACTATATCAACATAATACTTGTCCCATTTGATCTTTTTCTTATTTTTAACTAACGCTACTATCGTTTCATTCACAAATGTCGGGTTTCCGTGGGGCGTCGCTGTTCCAGAAGGCAAGTCTGTGCCCCCTAATTTCTCCCGCTCCTTTAAACTTTCAATGAATGCTTCCGTTACGTACCTGTTATCAATAAGTGATTGACCCACCGTGTTGATAAGGTCTTCACGCGTTGAAAAATCTGATTGATAGACAATCATTTCTTTATTTAGATGCTTGCCAAGCTCACTTCCAACAAACGCTTGAGGCTGCTGCTTCACCATACTTGGTCTGTATCCCGACTGTTTGATTTTTTCTACATCTTCATTTGTAAGCAGCGGTGATACAAGAATAACCGGAACGTCCGGAACGTTAATTTTAATTGTGGATATAATTAGGTCAAAGGCTTTAATGTCCATTTGTTCTAGTTCTGGAAGAGAAGCCACTTCAACACGGTCAAGTGAAGGAATAACATTCTTAATCCGATTCATTAAAAGTTCAGATGTTGCAATTCCCATTTGACAAATAATTAGTAGCTTTTTATTCCGGTTTGCTCTTTCGATCGCTGCCTGAAAATACATTGTAAGAAAAGATATTTCTTCCTCATTAAATGTCACTTGGAGTTGTTCTTCAAATTCACTCACGGCTAACCAAATAACATTAAATGTTAATGAAAATTCTTGTTTAATCTGATTTACGAATGGATTGTCTGTCTTATTGTGAGACTTTAATCGATAAATCATCGCTGGTATATGTTTTTTTAACTGATCTTCCAGCTTCGCATCATCTGAAAAGTTAATGCTTAATAATGCCGAGACTTTTTCAATCAATGCTTCAGTTACATCTGTATCGATTCGTTCATCCGGAACCGGTTTAACTCGATTTGATACTAAATGCATTGATAAATATTCAACGTCGGTATTTTCATAAGAGAAACCGAGACGAAGACTTGCTTTGTGTATCATTTTCACTGCGCTATCATCAAAAAATTGTTGATTGCCTGTCATCAAGCGATTATTATTATGTTTAATATGGTGTCCATTAGATATTCTGTATACTAAAACCACAAATATGTTTAACATGTTTTGAATATAGTGATCAGAAATAGCATTTAAATTTTCTCTAATAAAAGAGTATAAAATGTTTGAACATACCGAAATCACTTGAGAACCATAAAAACCTTCTAATAATTTTATTTTCTTTTCGACCACATCATCTGGACAATAGTCCGATGCATGGAGAACGTAACGCACAAATTGCAAATGTGCTTTCTGAATATCTTCTTCATTACCGAAAAGTTCAGTCCCAGTAATATCACTTTTCAGTTGCAGATTTGAATCTATTTTTAGAATACTCATGATAAACTCTAAATCTTTTATAATGGATGTTTTACTTACTAAGAATTTTTCTGACAAAGAATTAAAGCTAACTTTACGATCACTAAACAGTAATAACTCCATAATTTTCATTCGGCGGTTTTTCAAGTTATATAGATCTTCATTTTCTAGTGACGGGGGTGTTCCTGTCTCATGATCTTTTTTGTAAAGAATGCCTACACCTCTCTTTTTTTCAAGTATGCCTCCTTTTCTTTCAATGTGTTTTTGTACTTCTTCTAACTCAGAGTGAACCGTACGGGATGAAACGCCCAACTTTGAAGAAAAAAACTCTACAGTCTGGAAATCTTGCTGAGAAACCAATAATTCGAATAATCTTTTTTGCCTTTCAGTTAACATATGATACACACTTCCTAACTTAACTACTTAAATTTGATAGCGTTATCATCGGCACAACTTCATTATAGCGATGACATCTTTTTTTGAATATTACAATTCCTTTCAACAAGTTTCTTTCACCAAATATCACTTGTTGCAATTTCTAATCTTAAACTATCAAAAACTGTTGATCTAAAGTTTAAACTTTTTTAATACTAGTGCTTTTATCATTCTATTTAACATCTAAAATAGCTTATCATATCTAGCCGATTTAGCTAGATAAATTATTTTTATCATATTTCTCTATGTTAATCACCCCTTGGATTCTCATCTTAGCAATATCTCTATTCTTTATTGTAGTAGCAAAAAGCATTTAGCAATCAGCTCGTTTCTAATTCGCAATTATTGTTCTTCATAAATACACCCTATGTATGTAATTAAGCGCAGTAAAAAAGCATAAACCAGCTAAGGCTTATGCTTCTTTTAATATATTTAACTAATTATATCCGATAACACTTCAAATTAGCCTTTTCGAATAAACGTATACACCAGAACCGACAAGTAACAAGATCAAACCTAGCACCAATAAATTATACAGTGGTGTTGCAGTATCAGGTAATACCGCACCAACTTCTTTATCTTCGTCCGTTGTGTTGTCTTCCGTCGGGTTATCTCCGGTTGTGTCATCTCCGGTCGAATTGTTTCCGGTTGTGTTATCTCCCGTCGTATCATCTCCGCTCAAATTGTCTCCGGTTGTGTTATCTCCGGTCGAATTGTCTCCCGTTGTATCAAAAGTTGTTTCACTAAAGACAGCATAGGTACTAAAATGCGTTACGTCTGTTGATACATAGCCATCTTCATAACTTCCTTCAACGTTTTCCCACATTTTTGTTTCAGGGTTAAAATAATAAACCGCAAGGTTAGCAGGATTCATGTCTGCATGATCTACTAAAAAGCTTAATTTGACAGCTGCTTCAAATGCTGTCATTGCCTCACCATTTGCTGTAATACTAAAGGTATAAATCTCACTTAACGCTTCATTTGTGTAGGTTAAGTCACTCGCTTCATTAGGTACAACTTCAATGGTCGTATCTCCAGAAAGATTCGCACTTGGTATTTCTACCATAACATCCTTCCGCTTAACGATAATGGTGGCATTTTTTGCTTTTAGTGCTTCTAGTTGGTTAGCAGTTAACGTTACTGTTTTCATGTATTCTTGATCAACGAAGGAGATGGTTAAAGCATCATTCTCACCAACAGCTTCTACCGCTTGATCTGTAACTGCTAAAATATCAGAACCATAAAGGTATTCGCGTACACCTACTTCTTCAAATCTCACATTATCAATAAAAATATCATGTGAGTTAGCAACTTCGCCAATCGCACCCATTAAAAATTTAAGACCTACAACATCTGCTGCTTCCATCGTCATTTCAAACGAATACGTGTCAAAATTATTTGTTAGGTCAATTTCTTCTGATAAGTAACGATGATAACTTGGTGCACCGTTATCAACAACAAGCTCAATTTTACGATTTGTTGTCGCATAAGCATCAAATTGAACCAAATACGTTTTACCTGCCTCAACTGTTTTTCCTTCTTGTGAGAAGGAGATATCCCATGGATTTTCTCCCGTATCACTTACGCTCGCTTTCACCATTTTATCTTCAACCGTAAATGTCGCATCTGATGAGTTATCGCCATAGACACCTTGGACATGTTCTGTCCAATCGGTTAAACCGTGATCAAAGTCCGGATTACTTAATAAGAATTTCTTCTCACGTTCGCCCACAACTTCAAGTCTTACATTATCAATCGTAACCTCATGCGCATCTAAATTCGCTGCACCGGCAATTGCGCCTAATAAATACTTCAAGCCAACTGTGTCTGTTTTAGTCATATCAAACTGATAACTAAATGTTTCTGTTTCAGGCCCTACCGTGATGATTTCACTAAAATACCGATGGTAAGAGGCATTTTCAATCGACACATCAATTTGACGTTCTAATGTTGATGAGACATCAAACATTAACTCATATCGATGATCCCCAAGTAGTGTTAAATCATTTTGCATAAGCATGATGTGCCACGGCTCAGTACCGTTATCCATCACGTTTGCAACAAATTTACCATCAACAACTGACACACTCGCTTCAGAAGAAGGTTCATGATCGCCTTGATTGTGAATGCTCCATTTGTCTAAACCTAGATTAAAGGTTCCGTTCGTTAATGGAAAAGCTTCTTCAACTGTTAATGCAGCACTATTATTTGTTATCCGCTTTAAAAACACATTGTCAATTGTGACCGCTGGATCATCACCACCCAATAAGAATACTAATTTCCCTTGATTATCACTAACATCTGGCATCGTGAAATTAACCGTTTTTGTATCGACCGTTTCTGTCAATTCAACCGATTGGTTTTCTAAATACGTGATATCGGAAGCATCGTTCATCACAGCCACCGAAATCGTACGGGTTGCTGTTGCTTTTGCATCAAATGTTAATGCATATTCATCATTCGCTCGGAGATCTAGTCCTGTTTGATGTAACTGCAGATCATCAGCTTTCGTTCCCCCATCGGTAATTGAAGCAGTAAACATACGCGTGGCTTCATTAACTGCTCCTGTAGCATGACCGCTTAGCACATCAAATGTCCAGTATGTCATGCGATTGATTTTACCTAAATCAAACGTGCCATTGTAAACATGATTTCCGTTTGGAAGTGGTTTTTTTGGATCATTCTCATTAAAAACATCGACAGGCTCTACTTCTTCTAACGCCACATTTCCAATCCAAACGGGTTGAACGTTCGTACCTAAGTTAAATTCCAACCGCGCGCGTGTATCACTGTCTTGTTGCATTTGAAAAACAACATCATGACTTTCCACGGTATCACTTAAGGCATAATTTGCATTTGGTGAGTACGCCACATAACCGCGATCAGCGCCACCACCAATCTTTATATTTATATCTCGATCTTCGGTTGATTTCGCATCAAACGATAGTTTATACCAACGCCCTTTGCCAACTGTCACATTTTGAATCATTTGAATCGAATACGTTTGGTTTCCGGGATTTGCAATATCAACCTTTGCAAAAGGAACACCATCAATCGTGTCTACACTGACTGAACCATCACCACCAAAATCTTCTAAGTGCAAAAAATTCCAGTCGCGTTCTGTCCAGTGCTGACTAACGTCATCATTGGTCTTTAAGTTTGTGAATCCTTCCGCATAGGTTGGATCATAAACATAATTACCATCAATCGCTGCTTTTTCACCTTCTGGTAGTGGCTCTGCCTCAAATTCTGGTTCTGTCGGTGCAGGATAGTTTTCACCAGCACGCTCGTAAACACGGACATAATCAACAACCATTTCACCAGGGAAAGTAGTCGTATCATCCGGCGCACCACCATACCAACCACCAATGGCCAAATTCAAAATCATGTAAAAGTCTTGATCAAAAGGGGCGGGATATGCATATTTTGTTGCAAGGTCTTCATCTGTCGTCGACCAATTATTTAACGTCTGGAATAACTGATCATTTACATACCAACGAATTTCACCTGGTTCCCATTCGACCGCATAAACATTCATATCAGTAATATCTTGACCTGCTGGGAAAAGATAATCTTTAGCTGTATACGTATTGTTCGGCCATTTAGCACCATAATGAATAGCGCCCCCGATTTTATTTGGATGAGATCCGCTATTTTCCATGATATCAATTTCACCTGAGGCCGCCCACGTGCCATACACATCATTTTCAGGCATCATCCAAAAAGCAGGCCAGTAGCCTTGACCTGCAGGAAGCGACATTTTCGCCTCAAATCTACCATAGGTTTGACTGAATTTACCTTTGGTATGTATTTTCCCAGAGGTATAGTCATACGTTCCTGTTTCATCAGTAACGCTCTCCTCTTTACCTTCAATAATCAACTGCCCATCTTCAAGTCGAACGTTATCTTCTTGATAATATTCTAACTCTTCATTTCCCCAACCTGAAATAAAGGTATCTCCATCATAAAAACCGTTTCCCGTATCATAGTTCCACTTGTTTGTATCTAAAGTCGTACCGTCAAAATTATCTTCAAACGTTAATTGCCATTCACCAGCTGCTTCCGTTTGTTCCGTTGGTGTTAAACCATAAACCATCAATAATGTAATTAAAATTGCAAATACTGCCTTCGTATAACGTGTCATCATCCGTGTCAAACCTCCATTATTCTATTGTATTCAAGCATGTGCATTTTAAAAACCAATAACCTGTTCATCACCTCCTTCAAATGACGAAAGCGCTTTCGAAAACGCCCAAATGAAACTACTGCTTTGAATTAAAATTATCTGACTAGTTAGCGCTTACATTATTTTTTTAAGACCAAACCTTTACTGCGCTAAAGGTCTGGTCTGTCCTTCGATTATTCTATTGCCTTGAACTCAATCCATTCAATCTCAAGATCTGTTTTTATGTCCGCTAATTTCATCAGATAAAACCCAGGTTTTAAACTAACTTTAACTAATTTCTGTCTAATCCAGTTCCCATCCGTACCGTTGGTCTGGATGGTTGTCACATAGTGATCATTCAACATTAACTGACAAGCCGTTTGCGCTAAATTAGACTTGGGTGACATCAATTTTACAATAATACGGTACGTCCCTGGCGTTTTTACTTCAAGTGATGTGACAGTTGAACGCTTTGTTAACACCTGTGTGGCTTCGCGCAACAGATAAGAATCACTGTACACTGATGTCGCTTTAGGTTCGATCATTACTGCCGTCTCGTTAAGCTCTTGTTTACGTAAAAAGACGGGAAGCGCCATCAGCACTGTACAAATGTTCGTCGCTGCGCGCTGAAGTTCGCCACGCGTCAACGTACCCTTTTCTAAAGACGACAGTGTATTATCATTACCTGAATTTATTTCAGCTCCGTAGTTATTCACCACCATGTACAAATCATTTTGCGAACGAACCATCTGATCTGTGTATTCTGACTTGGCTTCGCCTCCTTCAGCTACATCATTCATCTTCGCCCACCAGTCAGTCATAACAATTCCGTTAAAACCCCACTCGTTTCGTAAAATGGTTGTCGCCAAATCATAATTTGAAGCTGTCCAGTGACCATTTAGTGGATTATAGGCTGTCATAATTGATTGCGCTGACGCCTCTTTTACTGCCATTTCAAATCCTTTTAAATATAGCTCTCTCACCGCTCGTTCAGAGACTACGGCATCAACATTGTGACGGTCTTTCTCTTGGTTATTACAAGCAAAGTGCTTCAATGTCGCTTCTGTTCCTGATTTTTTAATACCTCTAGTTACCGCCGTTGCAAATGCACCCGTGATCAGAGGATCTTCTGAGAAGTACTCAAAATTACGACCGTTCAATGGGCTACGTCTAATATTCATGCCTGGCCCTAGAAGGATATCAACCTGATTAACGAGCATTTCTTGCCCTTCAAAGGTATACAATTCTTCTACAAGTGCTGTATTCCACGTCGCTGCTAGTAAAGTGCCGATTGGCACTTGTGTTGAGTACGCACCACTTTCCATCCGCAAGCCTGATGGCCCATCGGCTGTACAAGCAATTGGAATTCCATAATTGAATAAATCATCGCTCACACCTCCAAATGCCGAAGCTGTACCTGGGGTCACTAAAGGACTACTCATTCCTTCTCCGCGGACGATTGTTGCTAATTGCTCATCATTTAATTGCGCAATAAATGTTTGCATGCTTACTTTCTTATCATTTACATCTTGTAGGGTATAGCCTTTATTCCCAGTCTGTTCAATTTCTTTAGGTAAGTTCGCATCAATACGTGATGCCAGTGATATCTGTCGTTGCGGGACTGCTTCATAAGTTAGCTGGTATGACCCATCAGCTGTCAGGTCGCCCGGTTTCATCCGTTTAAAATATTCAACAGGAGCAAGAGCTTCTTCAAGCGTTTCAATAACTTCTAATTGGTCAATGACTAATGCTGGTTGATGATCAATTGCAACCCTATCCAGTGCTTTAACACTTGTCCCAACAAAAATATGATAGTGACCTGCTTCTAATACATAACTTGAGCGGTGACCTGTCAGCCCTGCGTCATCATAGGATGCTAAGCGACTAAGGGGCACATGGATTTGAACCTCTTCACTTTCTCCAGGTTCAAGTTGATTGGTTTTTTCAAAACCAATCAAACTGCGTTTCGGTTTACCTAACAGCCCTTGAGGTGCTTCGGCATAAAGTTGTACAACTTCTTTACCGGCAAAAGTTTGGCCAGTATTACTTACCTTTACACTGACTTCTAAATAGGCTTCCCCCGCCTGATGATAAACGGTCGCACGCGTTGTTTCTAAACTAAAGTCTGTATACGATAACCCAAACCCAAATTCATATTGAACCTTGTCTGGACAAAACGTTTCAAAATAGCGATAGCCTACATAAATATCTTCGACATAATAATTTTTAATCGCATCGCCATAGTTTTCTGTCGACGGATAATCTTCTAGCGAATATGCAATCGTATCGGTTAACTTTCCACTCGGTGTAACGTTACCGACTAAAATATCAGCAGCTGCGTTGCCACCTTCCATACCACCCTGCCATACGTATAGGACACTTTGAATGGCATCGGCAAACGGTGCTTCCGTTAACCAAGCCATATCTATAATATTCGATACATTTAACACAACAATTACCTGATCAAATGACTCCGTTACTAACGTTAACATCTGTCTTTCATCTTTGGTTAATTGATAACTACCTGGTTCATCTTGATTATCTTTATCTTCACCCGCAGTACGTCCTAGTACGATAATTGCTTTGGATGATTTACGACTGGCTTGTTCAACAATTGCTTTAGTTAGTGGCATTTCTTTTTGGAACCACGGTTCTTGTGCCCATCCACCACCGCCATTATCAAACGGGTGATGATTAATCCAGGTTTTATACGTATCTGCGAGTTCTTCATTCACACTGATTGATTGTTTATTGATGAGTCCCTCTAGTAAATCAATACTATAAGCAACATTCACACTACCACCAGAACCCGTGCCACTCCGGTAGAAATCAATTTGACTTCTTCCAAATATTGAAATGTGTTCCCCGGTTTTAAGTGGTAAGGTGTGAAAATCATTTTTTAATAACACTGCACCTTCAGCTGCAGCTTTACGACTAAATTCAGCAAATCCAGCTATGGACTGTGTTTGATTGGTCATGATTAGTCCTCCAGACATTTTAAATAATAGTGAGCGCAGGCATTGTTTCGCATGTATTGATGATCGGATTGTTCAGGTATTCGTTTCAGCAATGTTTTGCTTTTTTTTCTCGATTTTCTTAAAAGATAATAACGTGATTGGCATCAGGATCAAGCCAAGTAGAATAGGACTAAACATGAGAATAATCGCAGGAATGACCACGAACAAATGATAAAGACCATAAATAAGGATCCCTATGACTAAAACATAGTGAATATGAATCAAGCCAAATAAAAAGGCTTGTTTAAAATAGCCCCACAATCGAAGATCATAATGGACATAAACAGGATAGAAGTAGACAAGTGTCACAAAAAATAAGATGGCGTTCATACCAAACGCTGCAGCCATAACAACTTGTAGGGCACCTGAAAGTGTCATCATATATTGATAATTCACTGATAAAATGAAATAGATAAAAGCAAAAATCAAACCTGAAAGATTTGCTTTGATAAAGGCTTGCTTAAACGCCGCTAAAAACGTTTGGAAAATCGGTACATCTGTATCCTTCATCATCCACTTGCGAATGATTGTTAATACAGCAACAAAGGCAGGTAATACACCAAATACACCTAATCCAATTAAAGAAAAAACTAGCCATAAAAGATTTACATAAGCAATTTTCATGAACTGATCAAGCCAAAAATATAATTTTACAAAAAAGCCCTCGGTTTGCATTTCATCACCTCTCTCATCTAATTATATGATACAGGGTCTACCTCTTGGTTCGATAACGCGCTCTATGTACCATTACTTATCTTTTATTTTTTTGCATGGATACTTATTGAATAAGGGGCAGCGTTTCCTACCCCTTATTCATTTAAGCAAGCGTAACAACCATCTCACTTACGTTTCCATTTCTAATATCTTCTGCATACTGACCTTCCACATCACGCGCTTTGATTGTTACCGTCGCTCCATTTGTATAGGTCAAGACGTACACGTTTGGTTGAACTGCTTCCTTACCAAAGGTATCAGCGTTTGTTGCGTTCAGATACGTAACTTGACACTGGCCAAGGAATGTGTAACTTAACGCACCATCTGCTTTAAACATCCAACGTGGTAGAATCGGGGCAAGCGAAAATGTTAATTGATTACCTTTCACTGTAAACGGTTTTCCACCTGTCATCATCACAAACCACATATTCATAAATTCAATTGTTGATCCACTTAACCGCGAGACAAATCCACGCCCATGAAGGTCTTTATTAGGGTTTGCACTGCTTGCAATAAAGGAACTATTCTCTAACGTACTACGCCCATACACTTCCGGGTCTAAGAACGGGATCAGTGCTGTTTTTATATCTTGATAGAAATCTGTTGCTAAACCTGATTTTAATGTTGCCAGTAAATATTTATATTCCATATGCAAGAAGACCGATTCATTCTCTAACCAACCTGGTGTGAACGCATTTGCTCGTCCCAGTTCATTCGATTCTTCAGCAATTGACATGGATGTTTTATACATCCCCAACTTTTGGTCATAAATGGCTGAGGACTTAACAGCTTGATAAATACGTTTGGCGTCAGCTTGGTCCTCTGTCAGTTTTAATGATTTAACAATTCCTTCTAAGAATGGCGTCACCGGTTTTGCCTCCCACTCAAGTTCTGCAACCTCAGGCAACCCGTTTGTTAAATCATTTTTAGGAACAAAATAGAAATATGTTGGTACTAAGGCATCATCTACAGCTCGCACGTTTTTAATCCCTGCTTCTACCCGCGCGTTAAGACGCTCAATAATCACTTGCAGTTCATCAACACGATATGACACCTCTTCACCACTAATGCCACCATAGATTGTTTCTCGGTATGTTTCTCTAGCGGTTGCAACCTCATGCCAATACTGATCTTCGGTTAAGCGTGATTGTTGTAAGTCTTCAAGTGCTTCTAGCATGGCATCAATGAGTCCTACCACTTCTTTAGGTAAGGAAACAACGGCCTCGTCATCATTAACCGCTAACAGCATCGCGAATAGGCGTTTTACTTCATAAAGTTCAGATGTACTCGCGCCAACCATTCCTGGTAACCCATTTAATGAGTCGTTCCAACCCGGTTTCCCTGCTTCCATCTCTACACCAAGGCCTTGTGGTGCTAGGGTTGCGGTCTTCACCAGACCTAAAACAAATAATTTCGCATAGAGACTGGTTTTATACAACTCACCTTGACCATAATTTGTTTTAATCCACATCACACCTTGATGCTTTTTAGCTTCCTGTTCTTTTACTTCATCTTCATAGACTGCATCATATTGACGTAAGTGCCCATTGTTCAACACATATTTATCACGACGTGCTTTTACGCGCGCTGGGCTTTCAAAATATTGATAGTCATTATTAAAGTAAAGTGTAGCGACTTTATCTGGATAAATGGCTAAAAAGCTTTCGATTAAATCTAAATTATACGTCCAGTGATCGACCCAATAACCTTCACCAAATTCTGCTTGGAACAAATGCTCGGAGTCACTTAATACTCGCGCGAGGAACGTATTGAAATCAATAGTTATTGTAATCGCTTCATCTTCAACAAAATGCTTCAACTCACCTGGTGTGAACGGCGTCATAAAGAATTTTTTGACCTTCTCTTGGTCAGCATCATCCAGATAGCGAGCAAACTCAAAGCGATCATTCGTTAACTGGAAGCGAACCCCTTTTACACCGAGAGGGTTATAACCATCTAACTGAATTAAATTCATAAACATTTTGATATTATAATCTTTCACGCGCGGTTCAAAAAACACATCACAGCGGCGATTTTGATTGATATCTCGGTAATTCCCATTTCCTTGTGAATAAAACGTTGGACTGATGCTAAAGAAATTATAATCTCGTTCTAAATCGCCATGCTTCCGAGAATATAAATAATATAAATTTTGCTTATCTTCATCTTCAAAGACAAAGGGGAACCCCCCTCTTAAGCCATTATCCAAATAGCTTTGTCGACTATATGCATCAAAAACCTTATCGCCTGTCTGACAGTTAATTGGTGCGGTTATTTTATCAGTAATTGTTGTTGCTGTTTTTTGCATGGCCTTTAAACGTGCGAACGTTATGTCGTTTTTTACATACGCATTGACCTTATCAATATGGCTGGCTTGCCCGACAACTGTGTATAACTCAACAGCTTCGTTTGCGTTTAGCGAAAACTGCTTAGCGGCAAAACCACCCGATACTTTATTTGTTGTAACGGCCTGTTGTTTTTTCAGGTCATTCAAGTTGTTTTTAATAAAATTCACTGGAACTTGTAACGCCGTATCGGTGCCGAAAATAACATCTCGATCAACGATTGGTTGATTTAGTTCGACATCACCACGATAATGAATCATCGATTTAAAGAAGTTACCTTGATTCACTACTTTAACCTCAGCGGTATCTTCCATGCTTCCGCGCAGCTTATAAAACGGTATGTGATGTTCTAAATTCTCAACATCAAACCAGCTTTTAATCGTGTTGCCTAACTCTTTATAGGCAGCATTTCCAACGCCACTTGGAAATACGCTTGGCAAACCATCAAGTAGTTCGAATTGACGTTCTGTTGTGGCTGTGTTTTCTAAGGTAACATGTCTCACTAAACCTGCGACTGGAGATTCTGGAAGAATAAAGTATTCGACCTTCATTTTGAGTTGTAACACTTCATCCACATATTCCAACATAAGTTTATTTTCAGAAATGTACATGGTTTCGGTTGGCGTGGTCTGTTGATTTGAAAATGGTTCAACCACAACTTCAGATCCATCTTCAATTATTTTAATGAATGTTCGAAACCCTTGAACTTGGACAAATTGATAAGATTTATCTGCAGGTAAAAATTCCATAATGGCATGGTCTTTATCTTGAACACCAAAGCTTGCGATCCCTTGCCCACGATTAACATAAAACGCCCACATTGGTATTCCATCGACGCCGGCAATGCCAGGTAAGAAGCTTGAGAACGTTGCTTTTTGTTGATATTGCTGAATTTGAAAGTCATTATTTTCATTTAATTTATACATATTAAACCTCCGAAAACTGTTATTAATGCCCTGAACTTGAGGGCTGTTTATTCAGTTACTGTACTATAACTCGATGTTTCAAACATGCGCTTTCGTCAGGCGCGTTTAATGCATTACCTTAAAAATACTTAAAAGCAAAACCTAGTTCAATCTTGTAAGTTTTGCTTTTAAGTCATATTCGTTAGTTAAAATTCTCATCATCGTCCGCTTAATGTAGCCGCTCTCCTAAACGTTACGTGCTACACAGCGGCAAGTCCTCTTTTATTATTCTTTAACCGCCCCAGCAGATATACTACTGATAATGTATTTAGACAAGAAGATAAATGCAGTCATGATCGGAACAACTGAAATCGCAATCCCGAGATACATTGCCCCTAAGTTTTGCGCAACTTGTGAGCCTCTTAATGCCCCCATCATAACGGGTAACGTGTATTTTTCAGGACTAAATAATACAACTAAAGGTAAGATATAGTTATTCCATGAACCAATGAATGAGAAGATTGCCATGGTAGAAATCGCAGGCATCATCATTGGCACTCCAATTTTATGGAAGATCGTGAACTCATGGGCACCATCAATTCGGGCTGCTTCAATTAATGAGCTGTGTAAAACTGACGATAAGAATTGTCTGAGGAAGAACACAGTAAAGGTTGATGCAATTGGCGGGACAATTAACGGAATGTACGTATCCAAGAAACCAAAGGTTCTCATAATGTCATAAAAGCCAATTAAACCTAATTGCCCTGGTACCATCATCAATACTAAGATTGTTACAAATAAAAAGTTACTACCTTTAAATTTGTAAACAGAAAACCCAAATGCGGTTAGTGCTGAGAAATACGAACTCAAAACAGTTACAGCTAACGCAACAATTAAACTGTTCGCAAATCCGCGCCAAAGGTTCATATATTCTAATAGAACATTATAGTTATCAACAATGGCTTGCCCTGGTATTAAAGTGAATCCATTTCTTAAAATATCTGCATTTGACCGTGTCGCATTAACAATCATCATATAAAACGGAATAAAGCTAATGATCACTAATAAAACGAGCAATGTATAAAATATTGATTTTATAATTTTATTTTTTTTCTTTGTTTGTTCATTCATGATCGCTATTCCCCCTTGACGCTTTTTCTGTACATGGCTTTAAAGGTTATAAGAGAAAAACATACGGTAATGATGAATAGTCCATAAGCAATCGCTGCCGCATAACCATAATTATTTACTCTAAACGCTTGATTGTACAAATAAAGCACCATCGTATTTAATGACCCTTGTGGTGCGCCTCGTCCGTCTGTTAATAACATCGGTAAATCGAAGATTTGTAATCCTCCGATTAATGAGGTAATCAATACATACAACATGATCGGTTTTAGTAAAGGTAAGGTGATTTTAAAGAACATTTGTAACCGACTCGCACCATCAATTAGTGCTGCCTCAAAATAATCATTTGAAATACCGGAGATCCCAGCCATCAAGATGATGAATGTATGTCCAAACCACATCCAAGCACCAATAAGAGCGACTGACCACCGTGCAGTTGTTGGATTATTCAACCAATTAATAGGTTCTGAAATAAAGCCTAAATCAAGTAAGATATGATTAATTGTACCGTGGTGCCAACCAAGTAATATACCAAATAGAAGGGCAACCGATGCAATAGTGATCAAGTTTGGCAAGTAAAATGCTGCTCTGAAAAAGCTTAATCCTTTCATTTTCAATCGAATATCTGAAAATAAAATGGCCAGTAATAATGCAATCCCTAATTGGAAACCAAAATTTATCCCCCAAATATAGATGGTATTGTAAAAGGCTTCCCAAAAATAACTATCTGTCAGTAACCGTTGGTAATTATCAAAACCGATGAACGCAGCATCACCAAAACCACTGTAACTCGTAAAGCTATAGTAGAAGGTAAGAATGATAGGATAAATCGTAAAAGTGGCAAAAACGATGAAGAAAGGCAAAATAAAGACATAACCATATTTGTTAAGTTTGCTTTGCATAAACTGTTTCCCCTCTCTATAAAGCAATAAGAGGAGTAAGCACTTTATTACTCCTCTTATTGCTTAATTATTTATTGTTATTGTTGATCTGGTGTTGTAATTTGCGGATAAGAGTTTCTGACTAAGTTATAAAACTCTTGAACTGCTTCTTCTTTTGTTTTAACACCTTCGACATACTCTGTTACCATACTACCAAACATCGTATCAATTTGTTGATCGTAACGCGTAACGACACTTGCATCAATTTTTTGTGCTTCTTCTAAGAAGAATGTGTAGTTATTTTGACCACCTAAGAAATCCTCAGAGAAATCATCTTTAATTTTATCCGTTACAGGTAGGTAAGATAGAACGTCACCCGTTTCAAGTGCCCAATCCGTCAAGAATTCTTCATCATGCGTCATCATTTGAATGAATTCCCATGCTAAATCTTTATTTTCAGAACCACTATACATACCTAACCATGTACCACCCCAGAAGTATGGGTTTGGACCGCTTGTTACTGCCCAGTCGCCTGCAGTATCTTCTACGTTAGGCTTAAGTACACTGTGTAATCCCCAAGTAGGTAGAGCATAAGAGAATACTTCAACTTCTGTTGTTGCTTCTGCATCAACTTCGTCCCATCCAGCATTATAGTTGATTGGTCCGTCCATTGCAGCAAACCAAGCCGGTGACCATTCTGGTGCAAATGCAGTTAAATCTTCTTCACGTAATTCTTTTGCGTAATCAAAGTGGTTTAAACGACCTTCAGTCATGATAAGTTCATCATTTTCGTTTACCCATGGTTCTGGATCTTGACCTTGTGCGAACCAACGTACAGCGCCTTCATCCGGGAATAAACGGTAACCAGCGTCTTTTAGTTTTGCGCCAGTTTCAAACATTGCATCACGTGTAGCGAACATTTCGCCAACTGCTTCAGGATCATCTGTTCCTAACACCTCTTCAGCAATACTTCTACGATAGAAGATGCCACCTGGTGTTGTTTGCCAAGACAACGCCTTAACTTCACCTGAAGAGTTACGACCTAATTCATAAACATATTCAACAAAATCGTCTGAAATTTCTTCCACATTATATGGCTCTTGGTTTAATGTTTCCCAGTAACCTTGTTCAATCCATTCTTTAACAAAAACGAGTTCACCTGTGAAAATATCTGGTGCGCCTTGACCACTTTCTAATACTGGTCTTAAACGTGTTGGATAGTCTTCAATTGGAACAATGGTTAATTCAACATCAACATCATGCTCTTCTTTAAACGCTTCAATCGCTGGTTCAAGTTCATCCGTAAATGACCAAACCGTCAGTGTTTCTTTATCACCTGAGTTATCGTCACTCGATCCGTTACTAGAATCATCATCGCCACAAGCAGCTAGACCAAGTGTCAAAACAGAAATCAATAGAAATAATAATACTTTTTTCATTCTAAATCACCCATTTCTTATAATTTTTATTCGGCTTCTACTGCGTAGAAAAGCCATTTATCAAAAGCGCTTTCGAAAGACGTTTAAAAAATAAAAGCGCGGTGTGTAAAATTAATGATGGTTGCGCTTTCGTTTTCTTATTATCTCACAAAAACACCGATGAATCAACTTTTACAAAAGCGCTTTCGTTTTCGTGGAAATGCACGATTTGTGCATCCTCTTTATTTCTTCACTTCGGCTGTTGATGCGCGATTAATAAGTTCAACCGGGATTGTCACCGCAGTAAACACTTTGTGATTTTCACTAATTTGATTGAGCAACAGCTTGGCTGCATTCTCACCAATCAAATCTGTGTTTTGCTTAACGGTTGTTAATTTTGGTGTCATAAACTTAGAAAGTTCAATATCATCAAATCCAACAACTGATATGTCTTTCGGTACGTCTAGACCATGATCGGTAATGGCATTGATCGCGCCAATCGCCATCATATCCCCTGCTGTATAAACGGCTGTAGGGGGTTCTTTAAGCTCAAGCAATTTACACATGGCATTATAACCACCTTCATAAGAAAAGAAGTCACCTTCAACAATATAGGATGAAGGAATTGTTAAGCTGAATTTTTCTGCTGCATGCATAAAACCTCGATAACGCTCAAATCCTGCGAACGTCAGTTGATGACCACGTATATGGGCAATTTTCTCGTGCCCAAGTTTAAACAAGTGTTCAACCGCTAACTCACTTCCAGAAAAATTATCACTGTATACGACACTGGATTTATTGCTGTGTAAATCAATGACGACAGTCGGTATTTTTGAGTCAATCAGTTTTAATACTTCAAGGTCGTCTTTAACAGAAGAAACAATGACTACACCATCTACACCACGATAAATGGCATGATCGAGATAACTTTTCTTTTCTTGACCAATATTTTGGCTTAAGAAAATTAAATCATACCCTAATTTCTCCACTTCTTGTTTGAAACTTTGAATAACAGCACTGAAGAACGGATGTTTAATGCCGACACCAAGATCTTCAATAAAGATAACACCCAACGTCCATGATTTCTTTGTTGTCAAGGTGCGCGCTGAAGAGTTCGGATAATAACCCATTTCTTCGACAGCAGCTAATATTTTCGCTTTTGTCTTAACGCCAACATCTGGGTAGTTGTTTAAAGCCTTCGAAACCGTTGTGATGGAGACGCCTGTTTGTTTTGCTATATCATAGATTGTAGTCATTTCGCTCTATCCTCCTCGACCCGAAAGCGCTTTCGTTAATACTATAAATATATAGGCTTTTGATTAAGAAGTCAAGAACTATTGTTAATCTTTTTACTTTTATTTATTTGTATTTTTCGTTTTAGAAAGCGCTTTCGTTTTCATTATAAAAGACAACCTTAACCAAGTCAATTCCTTTTTACATATTTTTAAGTGCTCCCCTTCTCACAGGCATTGATTGTTCCTCTCGTCCAAAGAAGCTTAGGATTTCATCTTTCAATAACTACGTACGTCCGTTCATTTTTGTCGAGCTGTTCAATCAAATGCATACACACCTGAACCATCATCTTCTTTTTTGAAACGAGACTAAGCACTCGCTAATCATTTAGACATAGACATCCATTTGAGCGGAATTTCCGCGATAACCTCCAATGCCTCGACAAATAAAACCTCCAAACATATGCAAGCTAATTATTTTATTTACTGTTTACTAAAACAGATGCCCATCAACCTAATCCTCTTTTTTCTCATTCAACTTTATACCCATCATCTTTTTACATTTTTCCAAGCACACCACTCGATACAATTCGTTTAGTTTGTGCTAAAATATAAATATCTTTAGTTCGCGGAAGCGAGGGCTGCCATCATGAATAATCACCCACGAAACCGATACTTAGTACTTAGTCTATCTGTTTTCTTCATTATTATTGTAAGTGCACTTTCAATTTATCATCGGACTGATGAGCCTTTATTAATTCCAAACCGGATGGTGGAACTCGATCAGGACTGGGATATTTACTATGGCGAGATGTTTGTTAAAACAACGACACTCCCAACTGAATTAAAAGTCGGTCCAGAAACAACGTATTACGTCACAACCATATTACCTCATACACCTGATGATTATGATCATTTGCTCTTACGCGCATCTTTACAAGACGTGACAGTATATCTGGATGGTGAGCTTATTCATCACAAAGAAAACAGCCGAGAAGGCTGGTTAAGAACGCCCGTCACAAGCACCTGGGAACTCGTGTTTATCTCACATGATTATCAGGGTAAAGAATTATTAGTTGAATTAAAATCAGAAACCGCCGCATTTGCAGGTGATATTAATCCTATGTTAATAGGATCGGCCGATGCGCTTCTTTTAAATATCTTAAAAACCAACTGGATTGGCGGATTTATTGGAAGCATCCTTCTATTAGCAGGCCTAGTCTATATTGGCTTAAGCTTTTCTTATAATAAGTACGGTGATAATCGGATTTTATACCTCGGCTTACTGGCTGTATCCAGCAGTATTTGGATCATTGGCGAATCAAAACTTCTTCAATTCATTACGAGTAATCCGTTTGTCATCGGGGCCTTAAGTTACCTAATGGTCCCAACTATGTTAGTGTTTATGTCTTTATATATTAAAGAAGTGACGACGAAACGATTTAGACTGACATTTAGACTCTCGGCTGTTTTTTATTCAGTGCTAACGCTTTCAATGATCATTTTACAACAATTAAATGTTTATAGTTATATTGAACTCATTTCTCATACATGGTTCTTACTTGTCGGCTTGTCTTTGTTACAAATAGGTTTGCTTCTCTATGAATGGTTTGTCGATAAAAATTTAGCGGTTGTGCAACTGTTTCGTTACTTCTTCGTCCTCTTTGTCGCGTTTTTCATTGAAGCCATTTTGTTTGCCTTAGAAAGGTTTCAAGCGATTTCGAGCATTTTAAGAATTGGCTTCTTAATCTTCTTTGTTTTCTTGTTCTACGATGCCTATAAATACGTGAAAGTTAGTGCGGAACAAGAACGTGAGCGACGTGCATTACAAAAATTAGCCTATAAAGATTTGTTGACAGATGGCTTCAACCGGACCGCTTACGAACGTGATTTAGCTAAATACGTTGGTGCGCCCAACTCAGATTTCAGACTGATTTTAATTGATTTGAATGGTTTAAAGCAGATAAATGATACTTATGGTCATGCGAATGGTGATCACGCCATCATTACAGTCCATCACACACTTGAAGAAATATTTACAGACCATGGCACTTGCTATCGATTAGGTGGCGATGAGTTTGCAATTATTATGTCAAATGGCGATCGCAAACTGTATCAAAACCTCATCATCCGGTTCAGACATCAACTACTCACAAACGAACATGGATTGAATTACCCCATTGACGTCGCCATTGGTAGCGATGTCTACCATCACGGCATAAACTTTAATGAGTTCTACCATCATGTTGATCAGTTAATGTATCAAAATAAACGGGAACGGAAAAGACCTCAGGATAATTAATTTCCCTGAGGTCTTTTAACATCATCAAATCGTTGATAAACACTAGCTTCGCTTTACTCCTTTCACAAGGGTTAATTCATTCGCTTTCACTTGATATAATACTGGGAAATGCTGGTTTAAGTAGTATGTCTCGCCATCACTATGTGCAACGCGCCGATCATTTAATTCAACCATAACCGCTCGACTCGTAAATTGTTCGACAGCATCATAATTGACATGCGTACCATTATAGACACGCCAAAACAACTTCAAAATCATTTGTTTAGTGATATTATGTACGACTGTGACATTTAATCGTTGATCATAAGCGTCCGCTTTTGGCGATATTTTCATTCCCCCGCCAAAATAAGGTTGGTTGCTGATGGTTACAAACCAAACACGATCAAAGCACCAGGTATCTCTACCATCTGATAATTTGATACTAAATGGCTGGAACGTTGATAACGCCCGGATAAAATGGTACAGATAATTAAGTTTCCCCAAATTCAAACGATTAAGCCAAGGTTTCAATCCAGATTGATTCACACGCTCGCATACGAGCGCATCAAAACCAATGCCACTGTTATTAACGAACATCCGACGCAAGTTCGCATGCTTAACTTCACCCAAATCAGCCTGGTCTGTTTTCGGCCGGTTTATGAACCGCGCTAACGCTTTAGGGTGTTTGAAGGTATAAAAATAACGTGAAAAATCATTACCTGTCCCATTTCCGATCACTCCAATTATCATGGGGGCGCCGTTTAAGCCATTAATCACTTCGTGAATAGTGCCATCGCCACCTACGACAATAATACACGTTATCTTCGCTTCCTTAACTAAGTGTTTAGTGATTTTAGTCGCATGATTGGTGTACTCAGTCATGTACGTTCGAAAAGGGGTACGAATCCCTTTCTTGAAACGTTGAAATGTTTTTTTACCTTTACCCGATGCCGGATTTACAATGAATGCTAGTTTCATAAGAAATACGCCCTTCTAACTGAAATCAAGATTTCCAACTTTCTAGTTGCCTCACACCGTACTGTTATAGTCGCGCTTTTGGGTAAATAAAGGGTTCAGAAATTCGCTTATTGATGACCGTAGTCAAAGGCCCGAGTAACAAGGCAATCATTAAGGTCCCTACACCAACAATTGCACCAAATAAAAACCCAATTAATACCGCAGTAACATCGACAATAATTCGAGCAACACCGAATGAAAGCTTTTGTCCAGTCGCTTTTTGAATCATAAGTGGTAAAGCATCATAAGGCGATACCCCCAAGTTTGCCGTTACATACAATGATAAACCAAGTGAAGACAAAATAATTCCCAGAAATAATAAAGTTAGCCGAACAAAAAGAGAGAGCTCATCGAAAGCTAATCCATCAAAACCAAACACAATAAAGTCGGATATAAAGCCAAGAATCGTCATATTAATAAGGGTACCAAACCCAATCAATTCGCGGCTATTTGCGATTAAAACAATGAATAGAAGTGCATTAAAGATTACTTGGTACACTCCAAAAGTTAAACCTAACGTACTACTAACCCCTAAGTTCATGGTCGCAAAAGGATCGGTGCCCATTCCCCCAATTCTTAATACACCAATCGCAATTCCTAATAAAACGTTACCAAAAATAACAACTAAAATACGTTTTGTTGATTTTCTCATAGTGAACTCCTTAAAGTCATCAAATCCATCTGATAACCAGCAATAATTTATCTTCTTAAAAGATGTACTTCTTCTATATTACGCCTTCACTTAAAGAAAAAGCAACGCTAAATCACGAATGATTTAAGGTTGCTTGAACAAAATTTTCACCTTTCATAATTGATGTACACTTCCCCATCATGTTTGGATTGATACATCATTTTATCCGCACGCGCGACACTTTTCAAAGGATCTATGTCTGATGGAGCAAAATGCGTTGCACCAATTGAAACTGATGTAAAGATTTCATCATTGTTTGTTGTCACTGCACGATTGCTAAGCTGTTCTTTTAAATCATTTAATCGGGGCATTAATTGTTCATCTGTTTCTTTTAGTATCAGAATAAATTCATCACCACCCCACCTGATGACAAACTCACTCTTATTTACACTCGCTTTTAATTGTTTTGATAGGGCTCTTAGCACATCGTCACCCGCTTCATGTCCATAATGATCATTGATCTCTTTGAAGTTATCAATATCAATCATGACAATTACAAACGACTCATTCAACAATTGATAACGACTAAATGACTCTTCAAGCAGCCGTTCCCCATACCGACGTGAATACACGTCGGTTAATGGGTCGAAGTTTGCTTCACGCTCTAAACGTGAGGTCGTTCGTGTTAAGTTTAATTCGCTGACGATATAAAGTAAGAAAAATCCAAATAAAGCGGCAACGGTTAAATAAATCAATAACCGCGCGATGACTCCACTTAGTCTTGCGTCACTTTCTTCATTAACCACATTAACATAGTGCTCGATATCATTTAGATGAACGCCCATCGCAATGATCCAGTCATACGGTTCATATAGCTTTGCATAGGTAACCTTTTCGGAAATGCTGTCACTTTTCATTTCTTTAAAAAAATAAGTGAAAAACAGTTCACCCTCTTGATTAATTCCATTGAGTTCTTCTTGATAAGGCTTATTTCCAACAAGGTCTTCAGCATCTGTTGAAAGATACATGCCTTCAGTATCTTTTAGGTTTGGATGAATACGCCGAACCGCATAGTCATCCCCGCCATTATAATCAACCACTTCATTGACCCAAATATACGCATCATTCGCATAGGTTTGTTGGTGCAACATCGTTTTGATTTCAGTTTTTATAACCGTATCAATGTAATGGTTATGTACACCAAAAACGCCAACAAGGTCTCCTTTTTCAATTGTAGCTTGCGCCGATAGATTGGTATTAAATTCATGAATTAACTCAGCTAAATCTCCCTTATTCTCCTCTGTGGTATACAGTAACTCTTGAGTTGCCTTGTTGTACAATAACCCACTCCACAAATCTTCAAATTTTTCTTCTTCAAATTCAGAGACATAAAAGTCAACAAAAGCAACGTCTGTCATGCGTAACGCTTCTTGAAAACGATTCAAACGATGATTTGTATTTATTTGATAGATATTACGTTTCGATTCACGTAAATGTTCGATTTCTCCAATCACATTATTCACTGTATCATGCAAAAAGTCCTTTTTAATATTTAATGCTAAATGTTCCATTTGATTTGTATATATTTCTTGCGTCTCACGGTGCGACACAATATGTAAAATAATGATAACCAGACTAATAGTAATCGCTACAGCGACACTCATCAATCGGTATTGTGTTCTTTTTTTCATCGCTAGTCTTCAGTCCTTCGTTAGTCTTCTCGGTTCACTTTTTGAAATCACGTTGTGCATCCATTTAAAACTCTTAACATAAGTTCAAGTCATTATACCATAATCAACTAGGACTAAAGCCTTTACTCCTCTTCATCTTAAAAAAGATATGCTATCTTGTGTCTTTTGTAACATTTAAGGCTACGGTAAACCAACTTATCATTGCTCTAATTTTTTGAGAAAAAATTGTTATTCATTTATAATGGTCTGTTGTAAAATGAAATGCATAATCCCATTAGATATTAAAAAAGCCATGTAAATGCGCTATACTTATGAGTGACTAAACAAATAAGTTAGGA
>NZ_QJJR01000008.1 GCF_003201605.1 Streptohalobacillus salinus
GCTGTCCATTTCTTATTTTTACGCATAAAAAACACTCCTAATAAAGTAGTAGAATTTTTATTATTTCTACTGTCTACTTTATTAGGAGCATATCAATATATTCTGGTGACGTCTTTTCTATTAACGATTCAAATCAAACGTTTCACCTTTTACTAAGTACATAATGTTTTCAGCAACATTGGTGAGGTGGTCACCAAATCGTTCAATATAACGCGCACAAAATGCAACTTGCATAATTAATTGAATTTCAACACTACGATTGGCGGAATTTGACAACATATCTTTCAATACTTTACCGAATAATTCATCAATTTTATCATCTTCGTCTGACAATTGCTTTGCTTTATGAATATCCTCTTCATTGTATGCTTCAATAGCCAAATCAATCATCGCATTTGCAATTTTCGCCATATCTGTCAAACGCGGATCAATTGTTAGATGATGATCGGGACCTAAATGTATCGCAGAACGCGCAATATTTTTCGCGTTATCTGCCATTCGCTCAATATCCGTCGCTAAACGAATAGCCGCAATCAGTTTTCGTAAATCGGTTGCTACCGGTTGTTGTTTCGCGATCAATAGGATTGCAGATTCATTAATAGCTAAATCCAATTCATCCAGCGCCTTGTCGTCTTCAATCAATTGTTTCGATTCATCAATATCAGAAGCATACAACGCTTTAACCGAACGATTGAGTTGTTCTTGACTTGCTTTTAATAAGGCAATCACCTTTTGTTTCACTTCATTTAATTCGTTTTCAAACTGCTCTCTACCTGCCATGTTTATCTATTCCTCCTCAATTTAACCAAAGCGCCCTGTAATGTAGTCTTCCGTCCGTTTATCTTTCGGATTTTGGAAAATAGCATCAGTTTCATCATATTCAATTAATTCACCATTCAACATGAATGCTGTTTTATCAGAAATACGGGCTGCTTGTTGCATGTTGTGTGTAACAATTACAATTGAAAAATCTTTTTTTAATTCTTGGATTAATTCTTCTACTTTTAAAGTAGATTTGGGATCTAAAGCTGAGGTCGGTTCATCCATAAGAATAACGTCAGGTTCAATTGCTAATGCACGCGCAATACAAAGACGCTGTTGCTGACCGCCAGATAGACCGTAGGCATTTTCTTTTAAGCGGTCCTTTACTTCTTCCCAAATTGCGGCCCCTTTTAAACTACTTTCAACAATTGTATCCAATGTTTTTTTATCTTTTATCCCATGAATTCTCGGACCATATGCAACATTATCATAAATTGATTTCGGAAATGGATTTGGTTTTTGAAAAACCATGCCCACTTTTGTACGTAAATCTTCTACCATAAAAGAACGATCTAAAATATTTTGGTCACGGTAGCTAATTTTTCCGGAAGTTTTCACACTAGGTACCAATTCGACCATTCGATTTAATGTTTTTAAAAACGTTGATTTACCACAACCAGACGGTCCAATGATTGCTGTAACCTTTTTTTCATAAATGGGAAAGTTAATATTTTTTAATGCATGTGTATCACCATACCATAAATTTAAGTCATCTGTATTATAAACAACAGCCGTATTTTCTTTTTCATTCGCTTTTGCTTTAACTTCTGAAACGTATTTCATCATTGAAGACTCCCCTTTAATATCGTCTTTGGAATTTATTTCGGATAATGATTGCAACTGAGTTAAGAATGAATAGCATGAGCAATAGGACAATAATCGTTGCAGATGCTAAAAATTTATACTCTTCTACGAGCGATGAATCTAGTGTCCAATAATAAATTTGCATTGGTAACACGGTAAAGCGATCCATTAAACCATTAGGAAATGGAAGTAATAACGCTGGAATCCCAAGCACAACAAGTGGTGCCGTTTCGCCAATCGCGCGAGACAAGGCTAGAATGGTTCCAGTTAGAATACCTGGTAACGATGCTGGGAGTATTATATTTTTAACAGTTTGCCATTTAGTGGCCCCTAAACCAATCGATGCTTCGCTTAAAAAACCTGGTACTGCTCGAATCGCTTCTTGGCTAGAAACAATCACAATTGGTAATACAAGCAAGGATAGGGTTAATCCGCCTGCTAAAACGACACTTCCTAGATTTAAAGCAGAAGCAAAAATAGTCATTCCTAAAATACCATAAACAATCGACGGAACACCCGATAAATTTGAGATATTCGTTTGAATGATTGCTTGGAATTTGCCTTTTTTTGCGTACAATTCATTATAAATGGCAGTGGCAATCCCTAAAATCATCGTAACGGGAACAACGACCGCCATAAGCCACATTGTTCCTAAAATAGCACCCATAATCCCCGCGCGATCTGGGTCTGTTGATAGCTTTCCGGTTAAGAAATTCCAATCGATAAATCGAATCCCTTCAGAAATCACTTGATATAGTAACACACCTAACACCATGATTCCAAACGTCGTTGCTAAAAAGAAAATCGCTTTAAAGATATTATTACTCATCACGCGACGTTTCATTCGTGCTTTTACTTTTTGATCTGTTAAACTATGCATTAATATTCCTCCCTAAAGCGACGAGAAATGTATCGAGCCAGTACATTCATTAGTAAAGTGAAAACAAATAGTGTCATCGCAACAGCGTATAAGCTGTAATAAATTGTTGAACCTGGGCTTGCATCCCCGCCTGCAACTTCAACGACATAAGCGGTCATTGTTTGCATCGATTGCGTTAAATCAAATGTGAAGTTCTTTGAACTACCACTAGCGATTGCGACAATCATGGTCTCACCAATCGCACGTGAAATCCCTAAAACAAAAGAAGCAACAATTCCAGAGAATGCAGCTGGAACTACGACCCTTAATGTAACCTCGAGTTTAGTTGCGCCTAGCGCTAAGGCTCCTTCACGCATGGCGTTAGGTACGCTGCTCATCGCGTCTTCCGAAAGTGATGCAATCATCGGGATAATCATAATCCCCATCACTAAACCTGGTGCTAAAATATTCGTTGCACCTAGTTCAGGAATAAATTGACGTAAGAATGGCGTAACAAATGTAAAAGCAAAAAAACCATAAACAATCGTCGGAATACCCGCAAGAACTTCTAGTGCAGGTTTTAAAGTCCGGCGTGTTTTATCCGTTGCATATTCACTTAAGTAAATAGCAGTCATCATCCCGATTGGTCCTGCTACGACCATGGCAATCAGAGAAGAAATTATTGTTCCATTCACAAGCGGTAACACACCAAATTCAGGATTTTGACTCAACGGTCTAAGTACTGTGCCTGTAAAAAATTCAATAATTGAAACGCGTTGGAAAAATTCAAACGTCTCTGAAATCAAAACAAATACAATACCTACTGTTGTGAGAATCGAGACCATCGCAAACACGAGTAATATACTCGGTACTGCTTTTTCTCCAAAAGAAAGTAAAGATTTTTTTTGCTTGTTTTTTTCAATTAAGCTTTTTACACGCACAGTCTGCGTCTGTTCTTCTTTATTATTCACTTTAAACCCACCTTTTTATAAAGCGTGACAAGTTGAGCGGGTATCCGCTCAACTCGTCAAACCATCTATTCAGTTAATCCTTTTAAGAAATCTACTTCTGTTTGAACCTCTTCTTCAGGCAACGGTGCGAAACCAGTTTCACCTGCGAAGGTGTTGACATTCTCCATTAAATAAATAGCATAATCTAACACTTGCGCTTTTTCTTCCGCATGATTCAAGTTCAAGTAAGTAAAGACTGGACGTGTAAATGGTGCATAAGCGCCGTCCTCACTAATTGTGTCTAACGATGGTTCAACCGGTCCATCACCAAAGTCAACATGTACAGCCCCTAATTGATCTTGATTGTTTACATAATATCCAAAACCAAAGAATCCAATGGCGTTTTCATCTTGATTCACTAACGTAACTAGGGTTGAATAATCTTGTTGAAGATCAACATCTGATTTTAAATCTGCTTCTTCTAAAATACTTTCATAGAAAAATTCATAGGTTCCGTGATTTTCATTTGGACCATATGTGTTAATTTTCTCATCTGGCCATTCAGGATTAATGTCCGACCAGTTGTTAATGTCACTATCTGCTTTAAAAATATTAATGACTTGCTCTTCTGTTAATTCAGTTGCCCAGTCATTATCAGGGTGAATAACAAATGTCAAACCATCTAGTGCAACTTTCAATTCTTTTACTTCAATTCCTAATTCATCTGCTGTTTGTTGTTCTTCTGTTTTGATTTGTCGAGAGGCATCGTTAAAATCCGTGCCATCTTCTTCTAAGAATTTCTTGAATCCAGCACTTGTACCAGATCGAGCAACTTCAACTGAAACACCTTCGCCTTCAGTCAACATGTACTCTTCCGCAATACGAGCCATTAAAGGATATACCGTACCAGAACCGTCTACTGCAACACTACCTGACAACTCATCAGTGCTCTCAGCATCCGATGAATCGTCACCACATGCAACCAAAACACTTGATAACACGACTAAAGCTAAAGTAAGTAAAAGCCATTTCATTTTTTTCATAAGATACGTCCTCCTTGTATTTGCTTTCTCTTTTTTAATGCGGCTTATCTTTGCCACACATTCATCATAACTGATGAACATGAAGCTATCGTTAATTGAATGTAAAGAACATGTAAACTTCATAAAGGTCACCCGTGTCCCCTTAATTTGCGTTTTACTCCTTATGTATGCCTAAATGTAATGGGTAACCACGTAAAAAAGCATGAAGAATGCAACTTCTGCAAACTTCGTGCTTTTTATTGTCTACCTAACCTTTCTTATGACGTTCTTCGCTATCAATCACTAACGTTACCGGCCCATCATTCACTAATTCAACATCCATCATTTCACCAAACCGACCTGTTTCAACAGGTACACCTAAAGCTTCCACCTGCTCATTAAAATAGTGATAAAGTGGTTCTGCAACATCAGGCTTTGCTGCTTCCATAAAGTTTGGCCGCCGGCCTTTACGGGTGTCGCTGTATAAAGTGAACTGAGAAATCGAAAGAACCGCACCCTTAAAAGCCAAAACAGAGTCATTCATTTTTCCATTCTCATCCTCAAATACACGCAGGTGTACTAACTTGTTTGCTAAGTAATTGGCATCATCTTTTGTATCTGTATGCGTGATTCCTACTAAGACAACACATCCGGCTTTAATGGCACCGACAACTTCTTGATTAACGGTAACTTGTCCTTCCTTTACGCGCTGAACAACAATCTTCACACTAACAATCCTTTCTATTGAATCACACGCTCAACGGTGTAAACATCTTTAATTTGTTTTAATCGCTCAACAACTTTACGTAAATGTTGAACATTCTGGATAAGAATCGTTAAATGAATGATTACCATTTTGTTTCGGTCTGATTTCCCGTTCACTCCGATAATGTTTGTACCAATTTCGTTCACACTCTGTAGCACATCATTCAGTAACCCACGACGATCATATCCGGAAATCTCAATATCGACATGATATTGTTTTTGTGATGTTTGATTGTCTTCCCATTCCACTGTTAGGAGTCGATCTTTTGCTTCTTCAACATTTACGTTTGGACAATCTTTACGATGCACGGTCACACCGCGTCCTTTTGTGATAAACCCAACAATTTCATCACCCGGTACCGGATTACAACATTTTGCTAAGCGAACAAGTAGATTGTCAACACCCTCAACTTTTACACCAGAAGGTTTACCTTTAGATGGTTTAGCTTTTTGTTTTTGTTGCACCTTCTCAATACTTTCTTCTAACTCTTGTTTAGCTTCTTTTTGGCGGAATTTATCCGTTAAGCGGGTCGCAATTTGTGAAGCAGTAATGCCTTGATACCCAACTGCTGCATACATATCTTCAACACTTATAAAGTTAAAACGATCGGCAATATTTTGCAAGTTTTCAGTATTCAACACTTCTTTAGGATCGAAACCTGTATGTCGTACTTCTTTATCGACAAGTTCTTTCCCTTTCACAACATTTTCTTCACGTTGCTGTTTTTTAAAGAATTGTTTAATTTTATTTTTCGCTTGTGATGTTTGCGTCATTTTCAACCAATCGCGTGAAGGGCCATACGAATGCTTCGATGTCATTACTTCAACAATATCCCCATTATGCAATTGATAATCGAGTGGCTCCATCTTCCCGTTTACGCGAGCACCGATTGTGTGGTTTCCCACTTCAGTGTGGATTTTAAAAGCGAAATCAATCGGTACGGAACCTTTTGGTAATTCGATAACATCACCTTTAGGGGTAAACACGTAAACAAGATCGGCAAATAATTCTACCTTAAGTGATTCCATAAATTCTTCTGCATCATGCGTATCACTTTGCGATTCTAAAATTTCTCTGAACCATGCCAGTTTTTCTTCGGGATTTGCTTTTCCTTTATTTAATGCTTTACCCTCTTTATATGCCCAATGGGCTGCAATCCCGTATTCAGCAATCTCATGCATATCTTTGGTGCGAATTTGGACCTCGAGTGGTGCACCTTTCGGTCCAATGACCGTTGTGTGCAGCGATTGATAAAGGTTTGGCTTCGGCATCGCAATATAATCTTTAAATCGACCAGGCATCGGTTTCCAACAAGTATGAATAATACCAAGTACCGCATAACAATCTTTGATGCTATCAACAATAATCCGCACTGCGAGTAAATCGTATATTTCATTGAATTGTTTATTTTGTAGAACCATCTTACGATAAATGCTATACAAATGTTTAGGACGTCCTGAAAATTCAGCATCAATGCTGACATCTGATAATTGATTTTTCACTTCTGTAATAACTTGTTCTAAATACTGTTCACGTTCTTCTCGCTTTTGTTTCATTAGATTAACAATACGATAATACTGTTGCGGATTTAAATAACGCAAGCTTGCATCTTCCAGCTCCCATTTAATTGCTGAAATACCTAATCGATGAGCAAGTGGTGCGAATATTTCTAACGTTTCATTTGCAATACGTCGCTGTTTTTCTGGTGGGAGATGTTTAAGTGTACGCATGTTGTGCATCCGGTCAGCTAATTTAATTAATATCACACGGATATCTTTTGACATTGCAACAAACATTTTTCGGTGATTTTCGGCCTGTTGTGCTTCTTTCGACTTGTATTCGATCTTTCCAAGTTTTGTTACACCATCAACCAGCATTGCTACTTCATTACTAAATGCCTCAGCAATTTCCTCTAGGGTAATTGGTGTATCTTCAACGACATCGTGCAAAAAGCCACTCGCAACGGTTTCTTTGTCTAAACCTAACTCAACAAGAATACCTGCGACTTGGATAGGGTGAATAATATATGGTTCCCCCGACCGTCTGAATTGCTCTTTATGGGCTTCTTCTGCATATAGGTAAGCGCGTTTGACAAATGCGACGTCATCTTTTGAAAGATAAGTTGTTGCTTGATCAAGCACTTCCTCCGCTGTTAATATTTTGTCTCTTCCCATAATTATCACCCTAGCCCCTTTTTAAATTCGATTTATATCTCTTTTCCTGTGTTGTTATCATAACATGAATGTCTCATATTTTATATTATTTTAAAAGTAACTGTAAATAGCAACTTTCCTGATCAACGTATATATGTAATAAGAATTATATGTATATAAAAGCACACCTAAAGGCAAGGTGTGCTTTTGTGCTTAATATTGCATTAACGTAAGAACATCGTTACCTTTTAACTTATCTCGACCATTGAGGTAAGTTAATTCAATCAAGAATGCACAACCGACAACCACACCACCAAGTTCTTCGACAAGTTTGATTGTCGCTTCAATTGTTCCACCAGTCGCTAATAAATCATCCGTTATCAACACGCGTTGACCGGGTTTAATCGCATCTTTGTGTATCGTCAATACATCTTTTCCATATTCTAAGCCGTAATCAACTTTAATCACTTCGCGTGGTAGTTTACCCATTTTACGTACTGGTGCAAAACCAATCTCAAGCGCATAAGAAACTGGGCAACCAACAATAAAACCACGAGCTTCAGGTCCGACAACGATGT
Organism: Streptohalobacillus salinus; assembly: GCF_003201605.1. Taxonomy (GTDB): domain Bacteria; phylum Bacillota; class Bacilli; order Bacillales; family Amphibacillaceae; genus Streptohalobacillus; species Streptohalobacillus salinus. The sequence continues at coordinate 7,955 of NZ_QJJR01000008.1, forward strand.
CGACATCTTTTTCTTTAGCATAAGCGACAATTTCATCAACAGCTGATTTATAGGCAGTTCCATTATCCATCAATGTTGTAATGTCTTTAAATTGCACCCCTTTTTTCGGCCAATCTTCAACAACGGTAATATACTGTTTATAATCCATAAACGTTTTCCTCCTCTATAGAGTCGTATGACTCTATCTGACTCAATAGCCAAGTTTTTAAATGATGATAATTTGAATAATATAACATATCTTCAACTTCTTTTTTTTCAAGCATTGCTTGATAGCGAAGTGATGCTGTTAACGGTTGTTTTTCAACATCAGCATTTACCGTCACAACGTCTCCATTCATTCTAACAAAGTCCAGCTCAGAAAACACTTGAATTATACACTCAATTTTATTTAATTTCCACCCTTTGTGACGAATTACCAAAGAATCTTCTGTTTTTCGATGATACGTCTCTTTTTTCAAGATGTAACCATAAAGCCACTTAAACTCTTCTCTAGACGGTATTGCAGCTAAAAAGTCATCATTGGCTTGAAAGCAGAGATAGATATCTTCTGGCGTTGTCTTTTGCAAAAGGTTTGAAAAATCGACGAGTTTATCCGGTAAATCAACAACGACTAACTGTTTGATTTGTTGATTTTCTTCAAGCATTTGGTGAGATTTACTGGTGAATGACGGACCAATTACTGGTTGATTAAAATGCACCACTTGATAATCCTCCGTCAATTTAGCATGCAAATCTTTCTGCCAAAATTTACGACCACGAAAATCGTGAATTTGCCGTTCCGTTATTCGTACATCTTCAATCATAAATTGGACAGAGCGCGCATTATTCCATTCATTTATTTCTAATCGGCCAATACACTCAATTTCAGCATCTGGATGCATATCCGCATAAAGTTCACCCATACCAAAACCAATTGCATTGAGTTGATGTTGATCTTTTTCAAGTTGTAATTTTAAGTGCGATTTATCAGCGCCTATTTGTCGCTTCTCCTTTGGAAAAGCTTTTAGATAAAAAACAGGTTTAGGGTTAGCCATCCCAAAGGGAGCTAATTGGTTCAAGTCCTCAACTGATTGAATCACCAACTGTTTAAGGTCAAGCTTAGCATCAACCGTTACCTGTTCTTTATAATCTCCTGGTGCTAAACTATTTTCAGCAATTGCATTGAGGGCTTCTCTCACAGTCTCAATATTCTCAATAGTAAGAGTCATTCCTGCGGCTTGGGCATGACCACCAAAAGCAATGAAATATTCACGTATGTCCATGCCGTGCTTAAACAGATCAAATGCATCGATGCTTCGAGCAGATCCTTTAGCAATGCCATCAGCTTCTTTAATTGTTAAGCAAAGCACCGGTCGTTGGTACTTTCGTAATAACCGTGAAGCAACAATGCCTAGTACCCCTTCATTCCATCCCGCTTTTGCGACAACAATAACGTTTTGATGCAATTCCGGTGCTTGTTCTACCAAGGCCTCTGCTTCACTTGCAATTGTTTTTACAATAGCTTGTCGCTCTTGATTAGTTTGATTGATCTGCTCAGCTAAGGCTTTTGCTTCAGCGACGTCATGTGTTAACAGCAACTCAACCGCTGGCGCAGCATGACCCAGACGTCCGACCGCGTTTAAACGAGGTCCTAAGCCAAAACCAACATCCTGTTCACTTACTTGATCATGAATACCTGAGACTTCTTTTAAAGCAATTAGACCAAGTCGATCCGTCCGCGTTAACATCTCCATCCCAAACTTGGCTAATATTCTATTCTCACCTTCTAGTGGAACCAAGTCTGCAATCGTTCCAATCGCAACCAAATCTAAAAATTGCTCTGGAAAATAACCGAGTAAATGTTGACTCAATTTAAAAGCAACACCTACACCCGCCAACGTTTTAAACGCATAGTTTGGTGACACTTTCGGATGAATTACTGCCAACACATCTGGAACCGTACCTTGCACTTCGTGATGATCTGTAATAATCACATCAAGACCAAGTGCTTTTGCTTTCTCAAAGGACTCAAAAGCAGCAATACCGGTATCCACAGTAATAATTAATGAAAAACCGTCTGCAGCAATTTTCTCAATCGCTTGTGGATTCGGACCATAACCTTCACTAAATCGATTAGGTATGTAATAGTCGCATGCTGCACCCAATTCGAGCAAGGTTTCCATGATCAAGGCCGTGGACGTTACGCCATCGGAGTCATAATCACCAAATACCATGATTTTTTCATCTGTTTCGATGGCACGCTCAATACGTAATTGCGCTTTATCTATATCTTGTAATAAAGATGGCTCAAGTAAATCCATTAAAGATGGCTTTAGAAATGCTTCTTTTTCTTTATCAGATGATAGCCCACGTCTATCTAACAAGTCCATTATCATTTGAGCTGGTGCTACTTCTTCACTCATTTTATTAAATAACCAATTTTTCTTACTTTCTAACATAAATTCACCCCTGACTCGTCTATTATACTAGACAATGTCAGGGGGTTCAAATGTCGTTAACTATTCAATCACTTCGACATCTGCTTCTTCAGTATCCTTTGAATCGGATGCATCGTAAGACACAGCAGTTTGTGCGCGAAGCTGTTGGTTTTCCTCTTGCAATTGACGCATTTTTTTCTTTACACCAATTAAATGATAAATCCCAAAACCACCGGTGATTAAACCACCAAGTAGTGTCGACACCAAGATCACTAAAATGAGTGGTGACTCACTTTGGAAAAATAAATAATTCACTTCTACAGCTTCTACGTTAATAACCGCGAAAGTCGCTACAATTAATGCAAAAAGTAAAGCTAAAATAATGTACGTTTGCCCTTTCATATCTTCACCTCATTTACTAAAAAATAACGACAAGTTCAGTTATATTTACCACATGAGCGAGAAATTCAAACCTCAAAAGGTCAGTACGTTAAACTTGTGGTTGATCATTCCGTTGTTTTTCAACATAAACAATTGGTTTTTCTTTAATGTTGCGACCGCGAATGACTAACCATAATTGAGCAGCAATAAATAGCGAAGAATATGTCCCAGCGAGTAAACCAATCACTAATGCGAAAGAAAAGTTCGTGATAGCTGTTGCCCCAAAGAATAGTAGGAAGCCAGCTGCAACAATAACAGTCAAGACTGTATTGATACTTCTTGCAAGAGTTTGCATTAAACTATCGTTAACAATATCAGCTAATACATCAAAAGAGCGCACGCGTTTACGAATTTTAAGGTTTTCTCGAATTCGGTCAAAAGTAACAATCGTATCATTGATTGAATAACCCACAATCGTCAAAATTGCCGCGATGATGGTAACATTGAATTCAACTTGCGTCACACTAAAGAAAGCGAGAATCAAGAAGGCATCATGCATCAAGGCAATAATCGCCGTTAAAGCAAAGTAAAATTCAAAGCGAATGGTAACATAAATAACAATAAAGATTGATGCAATAACAACGGCTAATAAGGCATTTCGTGCCAATTGTTGACCAACGACTGGAGAAACTGTACTAATATTTGCTTCGGTATCATAGACGCCAGAGAAATATTCACGAACTTCGGCAACTTCTTGTTGATTGAGTTGATCATCAAGACGAATAATCGAAATTTCATTGTCGTTTCCTGCATAACTTAAATTCTCAATATCGTAAGTAAGTGTTTCAAAGTGATCATTCATCTCATTTTCACTGACTTGTGTTGTTGTATTTATTTCAATCCGGGTACCACTCGTGAAATCAACACTTAAGTTTAACCCCATAATCAATAACGATAAGATTCCAACAACAATCATTACCCCACTACCGATGAAGAATTTTTTCCGGTGAGTAACAAAGTTAAAACGCCGACCAAATACTTTAGGTGCAATAGCATCTGGATTATTAATATCTTGAATATCGTCTTTTTTCACACCAAACCAACTTTGACGTTTATTAAGCACACGACTCTTAATCCATAGCCCTAAGAATAGACGGGAAATAAAAACGGTTGTAACAAAACTTAAAACGATACTTACAATGAGTAAGGTTGCAAATCCTTTAACTGAACTTGTTCCGTAAATAAACAGGACTGTTGCAGCAATTAAAGTTGTAATATTCGCATCTAAAATTGTTGACAACGAGTTTTTATTAGCTGACTCAAAGGCCGCAATCATTGTTTTCCCCTGTTTCAATTCTTCTTTCATACGTTCAAACGTAATAATATTTGCATCCACTGCCATTCCGACCCCTAAGATAAGCGCGGCAATCCCTGGTAGCGTTAAGACACCATTCATCCAGCCAAATACTAACATCACTAAGTAAATATATAGGCTTAATGTAATGATAGAAATGATCCCACCAAAACGGTAATAGCCTAGCATAAATAAGAAAATAAATAAGACACCTAAGATACCTGCAAAGACGGTTTGATCAAGGGCTTCAACACCAAATTGTGCCGAAACAGAGGTCGAATACTCTTCAGTAAGATCGACTGGTAATGAACCGGCATTTAAAATATCAGCCATTCGTTGCGCTTCATCAATGGAGAAGTTTCCATCAATTTGAACCGTTGAACTATTAATAACCTGCGAAATCGCCGGCGCAGAAATAAATTTCGGGTCTTGTTTTTGAGCTTCCTCGTAATAGGTATCACCTTCTTGATAATCTAACCAGATCACCAGTTGATTGGCTAAATCATCATCTTCAAGAATTGAACGTGTAATATCTCCAAATAATGCGCCATCTTTTAAAGCGAGCGTTACGATGGGCTGGTTTGTCGTTGGATCAAAATCTTGTTGCGCGCCACCTTCTTGTAAATCAGCGCCTGAAAGGCGTTCAACATCTTCTACATCACGGAAAGAAAGACGTGCAGATGTTTGCAACAATTCTCTTGCTTCATCTTCATTTTCAATCCCAGCAAGTTGGACACGCACACGATTCGGTTCTTCAATCGTGAAATTCGGTTCGCTTACACCTAACACATCGACCCGTTGACGAAGTGATTCAACGGTTGCTTCGAGAATACTTTCATTAATTTCTTGTTCATCATCTAAAGGTTCGACTTCATAAAGAATCTCAACCCCACCTTGAAGATCAAGGCCTAACTTTAAATCATCTGTTACGTCAAATATTGTGGTTCCAATTACAACTGCTAAAGTAATCACCATAATAAAAAAGGCAATTAACCGTCTTTTCTTAATCATATGTATCTGTTCCTCTCATTTTTAAAAATTGACGTTATTTAACCACTTACGTCCTCATGTATTATTTCAGTTTTATGACCTGTTTGTCAATGATTGTTAAGCACTTGACTAATTGAATCACCTAAATCATCCTTTTGATAACTTTGCATCGTTAAGTAGCTCATAAAAACATGACCATTTAAGTGAAAGATATCTTCGACAACTTGATGTAATGGTAGATCGATATCTTTTTTCCATTTTTTACGCATTAAACACGCCCAAACATTTTCTATCTCTGCTTCATCAAAGCCAAGATACTTGAGTTCATCTACTTTACTATCAATTACACGTGACACTCTATTTTTCCATGCGGATACAGGCTGAATCTCCATTTTGTATGCCTCCGTTTCATCTTGAAAAATGCAACTAATCTTATTGTATAGCACTTTTTTACTTTTGAGAAGACAAAGCATCACTTAAAAATCAAAAATGCAATTAAAAACATCATTCTTATGCCTTTTGATAGGGCACAAGAATGATGTGTTTTTTAATCTCTTACAAGAAAATAACTGATGCTATGATACCAATTAAACCAGCAAAAGCTAAAATATAGACAGGTAACTTTGGCATTTCTTCATTATTTTCCATCGCACGCCCAAACATAAAGAAAACAAATGGGTGGACGAGGAACGTCATTGAGAAGGTAAAGGTAATCAGTCCGGCAGAAGCTGACCCAAACATACCTTCTTGGATCCCCGCAAATAAACCAAAGTGCGAAATCGCGCTTGCTTTTGCCATCGCACTAAATTCCAATGACATCGAACTGAAACTTAGCAGTATCAAACCACCAAAAATTGCAATCAGTTGCCAGCCAAAGCCAAATTGAAGCAGTGACTTCATTTCTGCTCGATCATCTTTGTTCGGTACTTTCATGTTTTTTAGACCATAAATTAGGAGAACAACACCGATCAGTGCCATAACAATTGAGGGAATCATGAGTAACGACCCACGCTCAGAACTTATCGCAAGAATTGAAAATACAAAAATATGCATCGCAAAGGGAATGTTTACGAGCATCGGTGCCCGATTAGCTGCGCGTTTACCTAAATCACCGGCGGTACATGCTCCTGTTAAACCAGTATGTGATAATGCACCGGCCATTCCAGGTGCCAGATTTCGTACTGCACTTGTTTTTCCAAAGTACATCATCAAGGCCATTCCACCGAACATCCAAAAAATCTGTCCGAAAAATCCATAACCCAATACTGCTCCTGTTCCTGACATTTCAAATACTTCACTAATTCGCGATCCACCAACCATGAAATTAGCTGCTAACACAACCGGTATCCCGGCAAAAAGTAACGCTTTGATTGTTGGTCCAAAGACATAACCATAAAAAATCATACCAAGCACAGTAGCTACTACCATCGCGAAAAAGATTGATGGCAAGGCAACAATGCTATTAACGAGAATCGATAAATGATAAGCAATGATTAAAATACCAATAATGACAACAATCTCTAAGACACCTTTTCGAATGTATAAAGGTTTTTCTAAGATTTTCGCTCGACTATCAATAAGAATAATCGAACCGACAAGACCTAAGTATGCCATTATTGGATAGTAACTCGCAAGGGACCCTGTATTTGTCCCTAAAATTAACCGCGTAACTGCTTCGATACCAATTAGCAAGAAGAATGAACGCACAATAAGCACCATCTGTGTCCGAGTGGTTCCAAGTACAGCTTCTTCTTCACTATGTATGAGTAAATCTTTTGTTGTTCCTGGCTTATTACCGAAAATTTTTCTGATTTCTTGCCCACCGACGAAGAAGGTGACGATAAGAGCAATGTTTGTTGTCTTGGAAATGAGTTCGACAACTGGGAATTGTAGAAGACCAGGTTCTGCTAAGTCACTACTTACAAGAACAAAGCCCATGGCTAAACCGAAGATAACAATGATGAGGATTGGTGAATAACGTGTACCAGCAACGACCGTCCTCGCAATCAGTATCATTGGAACCAGTAAAAAAAGTGACAACAAAAAGTGATTCAGTAACTGTAAACTATCTACTTGTTGAATCAATTGATCCATGTAAAAACTCCTCTCAAATAATTAATATATACCCTTATATCATAATCGAATTTTGTGAAAGGGTAAACATATTATCATGTTTGTCACAATATTGACAAATTTAAAATTTAATGTATAAATTATCCAATCTATTCAATTAAAAACGCACACTATTTATATCAAATAGTGTGCGCTTACGTTTACTTATGCGTCTGTTTTCACAGTACGAATTGCTGAACGATCATAACGTAAATTATGACCTTCGCTTGCTTTAATCACCACAACGTCCTCATCAATTGCTTCAACCGTACCGTGTAAACCACCGATTGTTACAACTGCATCGCCTTTTTGCAAATTAGATTGCATATTTGAAACTTGCTTCTGGCGTTTTTGCTGCGGGCGAATCAAGAATAGATAAAACACAACCACCATCAAAATGATTGGTGATAAACCAGCTAATAACTGTCCAATATCTCCCATATTATTGCCTCCTTCCACTAAAAGTTTTTCGCATTAGGTTTGTTAAAACCATATTGTTCAAAGAAAGCTTCTCTGAAATCACCTAAACGATCTTCTCTGATCGCTTGTCGGACCTGCTCCATTAAGTTTACCAGAAAATATAGATTATGATAAGAGGTAAGTCTCAAACCAAATGTTTCATCTGCTTTAATTAAGTGACGAATATAAGCACGACTATAATTTTTACACGTGTAGCAATCACAATTTGGATCAAGCGGGCCAAAGTCACGTGCATATTTTGCATTGCGCACAACCACTCGGCCTTCCGAAGTCATACACGTGCCGTTACGCGCGATTCGAGTCGGTAAGACACAGTCAAACATGTCCACACCTCGAATGGCACCATCAATTAATGAATCCGGTGAACCGACGCCCATTAAGTACCGTGGTTTATCGTTAGGTAAAAGCGGTGTGGTAAATTCTAAGACTCGATTCATCACATCTTTCGGTTCACCAACAGACAAACCGCCAATTGCATAACCCGGAAAATCAAGTGACGTCAAATCGCGCGCACTTTGACGGCGCAAGTCTTCGTATTCACCACCTTGAATAATTCCAAATAAACCTTGGTCATTTTGACGTTGATGTGCACTTAAGCAGCGTTCAGCCCAGCGACTCGTGCGTTCGACAGAACTTTTCATATATTTGTGTTCAGCAGGATACGGTGGACACTCATCGAAGGCCATCATAATATCTGAGCCCAGTGAATTTTGAATGTGCATCGCTTTTTCTGGCGAAAGAAACAGCTTCTCACCACTGATATGATTTCTAAAATGAACACCTTCCTCTTCAATTTTTCTTAAATCGCTCAAGCTGAAGACTTGGAAACCACCAGAGTCGGTTAAGATAGATCCATTCCAGTTCATAAACTTGTGTAAGCCACCGGCCTCTTCGATAATGTCTTCACCTGGGCGCAGCCATAAATGATAGGTATTAGAAAGAATTATTCCTGCCCCAATCTCTGTTAATTCTTCGGGACTCATAGTTTTTACAGTCGCCAGTGTCCCTACTGGCATAAAAACTGGTGTTTCAAAGGAACCGTGCGGCGTATGCACACGTCCTAAACGGGCACCCGTTTGTTTACATGTTTTAATTAATTCATAACGAATCGCTGTCACAATTTTTCCTACTTTCTTTATTTCAGTCCTGTTATTTGATAAACATTGCATCGCCAAAGCTAAAGAAGCGATATTTTTCTGTAATAGCTGCGTGATATGCTTCCATGATGAAATCACGATCACTCAAAGCGCTAACTAACATGACCAACGTCGATTTAGGTAAATGGAAATTAGTAATCAAGCCATCAATGGCTTTAAATTGGTATGGTGGATAAATAAAGATATCTGTCCAACCTGAAGCCTCGACAATCTTACCCTCATGGTCCCGTGCAATTGTCTCTAAGGTGCGTGTTGACGTGGTCCCCACTGCAAACACACGATTTCCACGATTTTTCACCGCTTGTATTTTAGCAGCTTCTTCAGCTGTAACCAAATAAAACTCAGAGTGCATGTCATGCTTTTCAGGGTCGGTGACACTCACCGGTCTAAAAGTGCCCAGACCGACATGAAGCGTGACAAAGGCAATTTCAATTCCCTGTTGTTGCGCTTGTTCAAGGAGGGCATTTGTAAAATGTAACCCAGCAGTCGGGGCAGCTGCTGAGCCTTCTTCTTTTGCATAGACCGTTTGATAACGATCTTGGTCCTCCAGTTGCTCCTTAATGTAAGGTGGCAAAGGCATTTCCCCAAGCTCAGTCAAGACCTCTAAAAAGATCCCTTCATAGCTAAAACGCACCAGGCGTCCACCGTGTTCTAAGACATCAGTGCATGTAGCCATCAATTTCCCTTGACCAAAGCTTATCTTAGTGCCTACTTTAACTTTCTTCGCCGGTTTAACAAGGACTTCCCATGCATCGTCTTGTTTTTGGGTTAGTAAAAGCATTTCAACTTTAGCGCCGGTGTCCTCTTTTATCCCATACAATCGTGCGGGCAAGACTTTTGTATTATTAAGAACCAAACAATCACCAGCATTTAAGTAATCTAGAATATCTTTAAAATGACGGTGCTCAATTGTACGTGAAGCACGGTCCATCACTAGTAAACGGGATGCTGTACGGTCAAGCAACGGCGTCTGTGCAATTAACTCTTCCGGTAGATCAAAATCAAAATCTTCTATATTCATAAATCTTCTCCTTAGTGTGTTGTCATCTCTACTAGTTTAACGGTGAACATCGATAGTTTCAATAAGTATTAATTGATTACTGATCTTTTTTAGGATAGCTCCGATTAAAGTGAAGATAACTTTGTTCTGTCACAATCCGGCCTCGCGGGGTTCGCTGAATAAAACCTTTTTGTAATAAAAAGGGCTCATAGACATCTTCAATGGTTTGAGATTCTTCCCCTATTGTGGCCGATAACGTATCAAGACCAACGGGCCCACCATTAAACTGATCCATAATACTAAGTAATAACTTATGATCAATATGATCTAGTCCTATTTTGTCCACTTGTAGCATCGTTAAGGCGCGGTCCGTTGTTGCCATACTTACTTCTGTTTCCCCGCGCACTTGAGAAATGTCGCGAACACGTTTCAGTAGCCGATTAGCGATTCGTGGTGTTCCTCTTGAGCGTCTTGCAATCTCAATCGCTGCTTCTGAATTAATGGATACATCAAACACTGTTGCACTCCGTTCGATAATTTCTCTTAAGGCCTCTGTATCATAATATTCTAAGCGACTTAAAACGCCGAACCGATCTCGTAATGGCGCAGTTAATAACCCAGCACGGGTGGTTGCTCCGACTAATGTAAATGGTGGTAAATCCAGTCGGACAGAGCGCGCCGTTGATCCTGTCCCTATCACAATATCTAAACAAAAATCCTCCATTGCCGGGTAAAGAATTTCTTCAACTGCACGAGGCAATCGATGAATTTCATCAATAAACAAGACATCACCTGCTTCTAATGAAGAGAGGATTGCTGCCAAATCACCAGCTTTTTCAATGGCAGGACCAGACGTGGTTCGAAATTCCACACCCATTTCGTTGGCAATAATTTGTGCGAGGGTTGTTTTTCCCAGTCCTGGTGGTCCATATAATAAGACATGGTCGAGAGGTTCATGACGCATTTTAGCCGCTTGAATAAAGATAGCTAAATTTTCTTTTGCTTTATGTTGACCAATGTATTGACTTAATGCTTTTGGACGCAAACTAAGTTCAATTATTTCTTCGTCATCATCAAGGGGTAAGCCTGTAATCATCCGATCATCCATTGCTATTCACCTCCTAATTATTTCGTTAACAAACGTAGCCCTAACCGTATCAATGCGTCGGTTGGTTTATCACTTTCCGGTTTAAGCTCAGCTTCAATTGCTTTAATTTCTTTCTCTTTGTAGCCCAAGGATTTTAACGCTTCGATCGCTTCGGTTAATGCTGTACTCGACTGTTTTGCTGAGTGCATAGCTTTATTTAGATCCGGTTGTATTTCAATATCCAGTTTTCCTTTTAAGTCTAAAATCATCTGACGGGCAGTTTTTTTTCCTACGCCAGGAAATGTCGTTAAGTATTTTTCATTTTCTTCTTCAATTGCTACCATAAATTGACTGACATCGCCCTGTCCAATGATGGACAAGGCACCCTTTGGTCCAATGCCTGAGACACTTAAAATTTTCGAAAACAAGGTTTTCTCTTCGCGATTTTTAAAACCATATAATACTTGTTGATCTTCGCGCACATAATAATAAGTGAAAATTTTTATCGTTTCATTTATATGTCGTTCAAATTGATAAGGATTTGCACAAATGACTTCATACCCTAATCCTTGAATATCAACAATTGCTTTTGATTCAATCAGCTCAATGAGCTCACCTTCTACGTAATTAATCATCTTATCAACTCCAGCTCTAGTCTCTAAGCTATTTTAACACACAATCATATGTTCGAGTAGGGCAAATCCTTGAAGCAACGGCTGTGAATTTTCACATAAATAAATCTACCGGCATCACTACCGGTAGATTTATCTATGATACTGTTTGCTAGCTGTCTTTTAACGCTGCGTTGTGATAAAGATCTTGAACATCTTCTAAATCTTCCAACCGGTCAATCAACTGTTGCACCTTATCGTAATCAGCAGTCTCAAGTGTTGACATTGTTGTAGGTATAAAGGTTACTTCTGACTCAGCAATCGAAAGTTCATTGTCTTCTAGCGCTGTTTTTACAGCATTAAACATTTCAGGTTCTGTATAAATTTCAAATGCTTCAGCCGATGTTTCTAACTCTTCAGCACCAGCTTCGAGTATGAATAACATCAATGTATCCTCGTCAATTGCTGTTTCTTCACGGTCAATCACGAGATAACCACGACGATTAAACATAAAAGAAACACAACCATTCTCACCTAAATTACCACCTGACTTAGAAAATGCATGGCGCACATCAGCAGCAGCGCGGTTTTTATTATCCGTTAATATTTCAACCATCACCGCTGTACCGGCAGACCCATAACCTTCATAAAATACTTCTTCATAAGTTACTCCGTCTAAGTTACCCGTAGCTTTTTTGATCGCGCGTTCAATATTATCATTAGGCATATTGCTTGCCTTTGCCTTATCGACAGATAAGCGGAGACCAGGATTCATTTCTGGGTCAGGTCCACCTTCTTTAGCGGCAGTATAAATGTCTTTTGCAGCTTTCATGAAAATCTTTCCACGCTTAGCATCTTGTGTATTTTTACGTTTTTGGATGTTTTTCCATTTCGAATGTCCAGCCATTAATTATTGTCTCCTCTCCGTTGATACCATTTTCTCACTAAATGATATCATATCTTTCAAGATGAGCCAAAAGGAAGACAAAATTAACCTTATTCACATTAAAATGCAGGTGGAAATCCAATGCCATCACGCTTATGCTGTGAACGCTGATGCATCGCATCGATAATTTTTCTATCCTTCTCTGGAATCGATTCACCTTTTAGGTAACGATCAATCATATCATAGGTCGTTCCCATTTCGTTTTCGTCCGTTTGGCCTTCCCAGAGACCGGCGCTCGGTTTTTTATCTATAACTGTATCAGGAACACCTAAATAACGAGCCATTTCTCTGACTTCACCTTTGGTTAAGTGAACAAGTGGTGCGATATCAACACCGCCATCGCCATACTTTGTGAAATACCCCGTATGCCATTCAGCTAAGTTATCAGTACCAACAACAAGATAGCGATGATTGGTTGCCACGGTATATAAGGTGCTCATTCGTAAGCGTGCACGTAAATTCGCATCAGCGAGACGGGTTTGCTCAACATTGACAAGATCAGCTTTCTCTAAAGTCTCATTAATTGTACCGAATAAAACATCATGCGTTTCCGATAAATCAATCGTCAAACTATCAATATCACAAGACGCCGCAACAGCTTGCGCATGAACTAAATCATCCCCCTCACTTTTACATGGCATCATCACGCCTAGACTATGATCTGGCATTGCTTTTTTAATAAGGTGTGCCACAACGGCAGAATCGATGCCACCGCTAATTCCGACTAAAAGACCATCAACCTTTGCTTCTGCTACTTTTGCTTGCAACCAATCCACTAAATGTTTCACTTTATCTTCCATTTGATTCATTCCTTTCTTAGCTATCCCTTTAATGCCCTGCTTATTAGCTCTCACCACTATTATTCCTTAAAACCTTTAAAGTTGCAATCAATAAACGGAATGACTTTAATCACTTCATGCGCTTAAACTAAACGCGAGCGCATCAATCGATTGTGCAATCCCTGTTAATTAAGCATTGCAATTTTAAAGCAGAACACATAAACTTAATTTAGTGCGTAAGAAAGGGGCAAGATGATGGCCAAACAAGAAAAATTAATCGGTGAACAAAGAAGAGAGGCATTATTATCTTGGTTAAAGACTTCAGATGCACCCATTACGGGTACAGAACTAGCGAATAAAGCAGGGGTAAGCCGCCAAGTTATTGTCCAAGACATATCGCTATTAAAAGCGAAAAATGAGCCAATTATTGCCACAAGTCAAGGTTATTTACTGATGCAAACACAACCTGAGACACCTATGTATGAACGAATTATTCCATGTGTGCACACGCCCGAACAGACCGAAGACGAGCTGAATACAATGGTTGATGCTGGTGTTACTGTGAAAAATGTCATTGTTGAACATCCGGTATATGGTGATTTAGAAGCGTTAGTTATGGTTAAAGATCGACATGACGTGAAAAACTTTTTAGCGCGTATTTCATCAACTAACGCCCCGCTTTTATCTGTTTTAACTGAAGGCGTTCATCTTCACACGATTTCAAGTGATACCGAAGAAAAACTAGATGTTTGTGAATTGCATTTAAAGCAAAAAGGTTACATTTTCGAATAAACATCCATTCAAAAAACGAACCAGCACTGGCAAAATCGCCAACCGGGTTCGTTTTTTTTACATCTATGTTCCAACAAAGACAAAAATTAATCCATTTGTTGGTCTTCACTCGAATAGTATGGATAACTACCAAGTACTTCAACCTGACAACCAATCGCCTCAATTTCTTGAATCGTATTCGGTACAAGAATATCATCCATTTTCTGTTCAATATCAATTAAGAAATAATACTGACCCAACGCTGTTTTCATTGGACGAGATTCAATTTTTGATAAGTTAATCCGGCGCCAAGAAAAGGCCGATAAGACTTGGTGGAGCGCTCCCGCATGATCGGTGGGCAGCGCAATCATAAAGGTTGTTTTAAAGCCTCTAATCGGTAAATGTAACGACCTGAGTGCTGTATCATTCTTATGTAACACAACGAATCGTGTATGGTTATTATCTAAGTCATGTATGTTTGATCGAACAATTCTTAAGCCATAAGTTTCTGCTGCTTGTTCATTTGCAATCGCACCAATGTGGTGTTCCGGATGCTCACTTACAAATTGTGCAGCTGCCCCTGTTGAACTATACGTCACATTTTTGGCATGACGCATTGTTTGACTTAAAAAGTGATGACACTGAGCAAGTGCATGAGGATGCGAGTATATCGTTTCAACTTGTTCCCATCTATCTGCATTTTTTTCATGAACCATAAAATGTTGTTTTACTGGCACGATAATTTCACTGACGATTTTTAAGGTCTTAGAAGCAATTAAATAATCTAATGTTAAATTGACAGTTCCCTCAAGCGTGTTTTCTAAAGGCACAACTGCATATTTGACATGACCGAACTTCACAGCATCAAAACAAGCGGGTATCGTTTGGTAAGGCATGCTATGTTCATTTTTAAATAAAGCATCGACAGCAATATTCGTAAATGTCCCTTTTGGTCCTAAATAACCAATCGCATCTGACATTCTTTACTCCTCCTTCTGACAGCTCTCACTAGACGCCTGAACTTAAGACATCAATTTGATGAATACATTCATGTTGCTTCAATTCCTTAATCAAATCATTCAAATCCACCTTTAAATGTTCAATATCTAATGATACCGTTACATTTGCTTTGCCGTTTATCGGAATCGATTGATGTATGGTTAAGATATTTCCGCCGTGTTTAGCAATCCGGTCTAAAAGATGAGACAAGGTACCTTGACGATCTTCCAAATGAAAGACAAGTGTAATGATTTTTGCTTGTTGAATCGTTCGAAAAGGAAAGACGGCATCTCGGTACTTATAAAAAGCACTCCGAGATAACCCGACTTCTTTCACAGCTTCATATACGCTACTGGCTTTACCACGATCAAGCGCCTCTTTTACTGCTAATGTTTTTTTCATTGCTTCAGGCAAAAAATCTCCGCGAATTAGATAAAACAGATCTTTGTCTTCTCGCATCAAACCGTCCCTCCTTATCGATTACTTATTCAATAAACTCAAATTCATATTTCATAATTCTAACAGTATCGCCATCTTTGGCGCCACGCTCACGTAATGCTTCATCAATTCCCATTGCTCGCATTTGGCGAGAAAAACGTTGAATCGATTCATCACGGGTTAAGTCTGTCATTTTAAATAACTTTTCGAGACGTCTTCCTGACAAGACATAAGCACCATCATCAGCCCGGTTAATCACAAACGGAATCTCTTCTGCTTGGTGTTTATAAACAATTCGCTCAGGAGCTTCTTCAACCGGTGTTGTGAATTTTGGAATCGCATCTAACTGATCGGCAATCATAAAGACTAATTCGCGCAGACCATTTCTCGTTACTGCCGAAATGGGTAAAACCGGATAGTCTTCTGTTAATTGTTCTTTAAAGAAAGCCAATTGTTCTTCAGCTTCTGGGATATCCATTTTATTTGCAACAATAATTTGTGGACGGTCTAATAAACGTTCATCAAATTGTCGTAATTCTTCATTGATTGTTAAGAAGTCTTCATAAGGATCGCGCCCTTCAGTACTTGCCATATCAATCACATGAACAATTAAGCGTGTCCGTTCGATATGACGTAAAAATTGATGGCCTAGACCTACACCGGAGTGCGCACCTTCGATTAATCCTGGTAAGTCAGCCATCACGAAACTACGCTGATCTTCCGTTTCTACCATGCCTAAGTTTGGTTGTAAGGTGGTGAAATGATAATCTGCAATTTTCGGACGTGCTGCTGAGACTACTGATAAAAGCGTTGATTTACCTACACTCGGGAAGCCAACCAATCCGACATCTGCCATCACTTTTAATTCAATAACGATGTCACGTTCAATTCCCGGCTCACCGTTTTCCGCAATCTCTGGGGCTGGATTTTTAGCTGTCGCAAAGCGAATGTTACCACGACCACCGCGACCACCCTTACAAATGACTGCTTGCTGTTGATGTTCCGTTAAATCTGCCAAGATTTCGCCAGTTTCATCATCTTTTATTGTTGTACCTGCCGGTACTTTAAGCACCATTGGGTCACTATTTTTTCCATGTTGTCCTTTACTCATTCCATTTTCACCATGTTTTGCTTTAAAGTGCCGTTGATATCTAAAGTCCATTAATGTACTGAGGCCTTCATCCACTTCAAAAACAACATCTGCACCATTTCCACCGTCACCACCGGACGGTCCACCAAATGGTACATATTTTTCACGACGGAAAGAAGCTAAACCGTTCCCTCCATCACCAGCTTTTACATAAACCTTTACCTGATCGACAAACATTACTCCACCTCTTTTCTGTATGATTGTTTTACAAAACATACATGTTTAGTTCTAAGCTATAACTTTTTTTGAACTACCCACCACTTAACGCCCTTACAAGCTGTTTGAAGTGGGGGGGCTCGCTAATATTTAGATAAAATAACACCTAAAAGGTTACATTGTATTGATCTCGCCTTATTTTTGATTAATAGTAAGAAAATTATAACAAATTAATGATACCCTGTAAAAGTTTTTCTTAGCTATATTCACAGATACCACTTCGGTCTCAGGTGATGACCACCATTAGAAGCCATCAAAAAAAGCATGTCTCGAAAGAAAATTCTCAAGAGACACGCTTTTCATTACTCGCATTATGCTTCTTGTGCAACAGGATACACACTTACGCGTTTGCGGTTACGGCCTACGCGTTCGAAACGTACAATACCATCTGCTTTCGCAAATAAAGTATCATCTCCACCACGGCCAACATTATTGCCCGGATAGATTTTAGTTCCGCGTTGACGGTAAAGAATTGATCCTCCAGTAACCATTTGTCCATCTGCGCGTTTTGCGCCAAGACGTTTTGATTCTGAATCACGACCGTTCTTTGAGCTACCCACACCTTTTTTAGATGCGAAGAATTGTAAGTCTAAACGTAACATCATCGGTTTCAACCTCCTTGTTTTGCAGAGATAGTTATATACTGACCATAGTCCTTTTCGATTGTTTCTAATGAAGTAACCATCCCTTCAAGAAGTAGCCGCGCTTTAGCTAATGCTTCCGCTGGTACATCTGTTGGAAGTGTTACCTTTAAGTAACCACCATCTTTACCTTGGTCAATCTTTGGTTCAAGTTCAGCATGCATCATTACAGCGTTTGTCATCCCGAACGTGACAGCAGAAACTGCAGCACAGACAAGATCATGACCATGAGGTCCGCTATCGGCATGTCCACTCAATTCAAATCCTTGAATTGAATCATCATCTTTTCGATCAATCGTAACGTTAATCATACAGCATCATACCTTAAGCGTTAATTTTTTCGATTACTACTTTTGTATAGGGCTGACGGTGACCTTGTTTACGGTGATAGTTTTTCTTAGCTTTGAATTTGTAAACTGTTACCTTTTTCTGACGACCGTGTTTTTCTACTTTCGCCTCAACTGAAGCACCTTCTACTAATGGCGCGCCGACTTTTACGTCATCACCACTTACGAAAAGAACTTTGTCAAATGTAACTGTTTCACCAGCTTCTGTTGCTAATTTCTCAATGTAGATTTCTTGACCTTCTTCTACTCTGATTTGTTTACCACCAGTTTCAATAATTGCGTACATCCTAATTGCACCTCCTTAAAAGACTCAGACTCGCCATCACAGGCGCGATCAGATCGCTTATATCTAAAAATACCTGGTCTGCGCGGTTGTAGCAACGGGTGCTACTTAACTTGCATAACGTTAAAATCATACCACGTCTAATTAGAGAATGTCAATATGTTTAAACTGTTTTTCTTTAATGACCTGATTAATGAGTGCTGATGATCCTGCGTGTTTGATGTTAAAAGCGTTTATGGCATCATTTTCGACCAATATAATTTCTTGCTTCACTTTTTCTTTCAACGATGATTGCTCAATTTCATTAATGAACCCCTGATAGAAGTCGGGATGCATTTCAATAATAGCAGCCTCATCATGAAAACCAATTAACAATCGTTCAAATTCGTAGTACACCGTTGATGGCTTTTTGATTAACTGCTTGGTGGTTAAATCAAACCAGTGGTGACTGAGACTTTTATCAGTACGCTTTCGTGTCATCTCAAACAGCCCCATTCGACTAAAACCATATGCTTGTGTTGTTCGATCGGAAGACTTAAGTGTCGTCTTCATCAGCTTTTCAATCTGATCACGCATCTGTTTTTTCGGCATCCGTAGGAAATCAATTACAATCATTCCAGAAATATTACGCGCTTCTATAGCTTTGAGCGCACCTTTCGCTGCAATCTCATTAATCTTAAGCGCACTATCATGGGTGTTTACTTTTCCAGTAAACCCAGCTGAATTCACATCAATTACAGTCATTGCTTCAGTTGATTCAACGACAATCTCGATACCCTTCGTTAAGGGGATCACAGGTTGAGCAAGACTTACCATAAACGCCTCAATCTTTGGTGCTAACTGAGCAATCAAATCATGCTTATAGAATACCCGTTCTTTCACATCGGGAAAGCGATTGATAATACGCTGTTTTAACATCTGTGAATCAACCAAAACGTGTGTCAGCGTTTCGCTATTTTCCATTAATAAGGCCTCACCAATGATGTGTTCATCAAATAAACAACCCGGCTTTTTCACTTGTTTACGCTTGAGAAGTATTTCTTGCCAATAGGTTTTTAATTGTTCAAATAGAGCGATTGCGGCTTCTTTTGAATATGCAGCTCCTTTGGTTCGAATCAATAAACCTTCATCCTCCAACATAAACCAACCACGAATACTTGTCTGCTTTTCTTGGTCAATCTTGTTTGAAATAAATAAACCCGTCTCCAACGGTAAATACACCATCGCTGTGTTCATCTTCAAGTTTATCTTTTCGGTCACACGAGCACCTTTCCCTAAAAAAGGCGCTTTGATAATTTGAACCAACAAAAATGCACCTTCTGTTGGCACCTGGTTGTACAAATCCTTCATATCTAAATAAGCTGCTGTCGGTAGACCAATATCGATAAATAATGCATTTAAACTCTTATCAACTCGTTTCACTTGCCCTAAGTAAATGGCATCCACATTCGCACTTTTTTCAGGTACATACGCTTCCGCTTCAATGCAATGATCATCTTTCACTAGACAAGCAACGTGTTCAGATAGCGTTTCACTTAAGTACAATGTCTTCATAAATGTCTCCTTTTCTCACTCACGCCACAAGAAAAGCGCTCACTACTCATCCATCACGATCTTGAGTAAGAGGCGCTTTCGTCAACTTATTTTTCACGCATGCCAAAGAATTTCTTCACTTTCTGTAAAACACCTTGTTCTTCTTCAAATGATTGTAGTGGAACAGATTCACCTAAAATACGTCTGGCTATATTTCGGTAACTGATCGATGCTTTAGAATTCGATTGCAAGGCGATTGGTTCCCCATGATTTGATGCTTTAATAACCTCGTCATCATCAGCGACAATACCTAAAAGATCGATTGATAAGACTTGAATAATTTCGTCGATTGACATCATATCTCCATTTTTCATCATATGATTTCTAATACGATTAATTACAAGTTGCGGTGGTTCAATTTCTTCTTTTTCTAACAAACCAATGATTCGATCTGCATCGCGCACACTCGATTTTTCTGGTGTAGTGACAACAATCGCGTGGTCAGCACCAGCAACCGCATTCTTGTAACCTTGCTCAATCCCTGCTGGGCAATCGATTAAGATATAATCAAATTCTTCTTTTAGTTCAGCGATCATCTCAATCATTGCTTCAGGACTTAAATCATGCTTATCGCTTGTCTGTGCAGCCGGTAATAAAAATAAATAATCAAAGCGTTTATCCTTAATCAAAGCTTGTTTTAGCTTACAACGCCCTTGAGCAACATCAATAATATCATAAATAATTCGGTTCTCAAGTCCCATCACGACATCTAAATTTCGAAGTCCGATATCTGTATCCATCAAGCATACTTTTTTATCTAATAATGCTAAGGCAGTACCTAAATTTGCAGTTGTGGTTGTTTTACCAACACCACCCTTACCTGAGGTGATTACAATCGCTTCAGCCATTCAAAACACTCCTTTCAAAACCGTTTAATTCCGGACGTTTCTTTTGCACCCGTTGAATGCGGTCAATCATGATCATTTCATTCTCGATAAACGCACATTCCATGGTGACACCTTCTGTTTCATAATCAGGTGAGCGAGAATATAGCGCAGCTATACGGAGCTGAACGGGATTCATTAATGAGGCAGCAATGATTGATTCTTTGTTACCACTGGTCCCCGCATGTGCAATCCCTCTGAGTGCACCCATTACAAAAACATTTCCGGTCGCTTTAATCGTACCACCTGGGTTAATATCACCGAAGACCAGCAAATCACCCGTTACATCAATCACTTGCCCTGAGCGGACCGTTTTTGATAAGACATGGATATCGTTCTCTTCTTTTAAACGCAGGGCCTCTTCTTTTGTCATAACTTTTGTGTCGATGGATTGCACGACTAACTTTTCCTTGCTTCGAATCATCTCGCGCAACTGTTCTTCTTCATCCTTATGTAAGAATCGGTAACCTAAGTCTATTTTAACTGTCACTAATGATTGATTATCATCAAAGTTTTTTTGTGATAAGATTTCTGCTAATTCAGCAAGAACATCGCTGAATTGAGCGCGGTCATCTAAAACAAGACTGAGACCATCACGCGTACCCTTCATTGTAATATGCTGTTTTTTATTCGCCATCATCACACCTCCTGATTATCTTCATTGTGCTAATTTTTAAATTTAGTCTCTTCGAAACGTCTCGTTGAGTAAGTCAATAACCGTTTCTTAAATAAAACGAAAAAGATTAAATATACCACCATATTAACAATCAAGGTATAGATAAATCGTTCATTAATATAATCAGTAAAGGCAATCTGTTGATAACCTACCCATGTATAAATGCGGTACAGCAACAATTCTAATACCGCTAACCCCAAAAGCATAAGGAAGCTCGTGACATAAATATTCACATGCAAAAGTTTGCGTAAACTATGAAGCAGATAAATCGTGATCGCATAACTAAACATGTATACACCTAATACACCAGTATAAACAATGTCCATCATTAATCCAGCTATCATTGCATACAAGACTCCATAGTAACTTGACTCTAAGTCATAATAAAGTGTTACTAACACAAGAAAGACAAAAACACCATGAATGACGACGGTAAAGCCTTGGTTCGTCAAATAGACTGGAATAAACAGATAATTAATCCCCTGAAAAGCGACTAAAAGTAAGAGAATAACCGGTGGAAAGAAGCGCGCCATCATTCTTCGCCACTTCCTTCCTCTGCTTCAACTTCAAAAATTGTCGGCATCGTACGGTCAACAATAATCACATGATTAAACCCTTCAAGCGCAGCCGAAGGTTTAATATATGCCACCTGCGTTAGCCCGTACTGATCGGTGGTAACTTCTTCAATCGTACCAATCTCTAACCCTTTTGGAAAGACGCCTCCAAGCCCAGAAGAAAAGACTACTTCATCAACAGGAATTTCATCGTAATAATCGGAAAACTCCAACACTAATTGCTCTTTCTCTTCATTATAACCGAGAATAAACCCTTTTGCATCTTCCGTTTGATCAGTTAAATCGACATTCACGGAAATACGATTCGAACGATCAAAACCATTAAGTAGCAGCACCCGTGACGTGAATTGTGAGGTTGACTGCACTTTACCAATCATTCCTTCAGCAGTAATCACAGCCATATCTTTTGTAACCCCATGTTGTTCGCCTTTATTTAACATGACTTGTTTAAACCACTGATCTGGGTTCCTTGCGATCACCGATGCTTGAATTGGTTCATAGTCTGTGATTGACTCTGATTTACCAAGCATCGCTGCAAGTTCTTCGTTTTCTTTGGTTAGCTCTTGAACTTCATATACTTTTTGTTGGTATTGTGATAGATTCTCTTTTAAAACTTGATTCTCTTGATATAAATTTTTCATCTCATCAATATTATCAGCAACACCCGCCACATATGTGACTGGCGTTAACACAACCTGTTGTAGGGCACCGATACCGTCTTGAATAAATTGTTCAACAGACGACAACTGGTTGCGTTCGCTTATTGAGAAACCTATCAATCCCACGAGAATAATTAAACTCAGTAGGATTGTAAATAACCGTTTCCTTCGGAAAAACGACATAACAAATCCTCCATTTATAAACGATCTGTGCGGTTAGCAACATTCGGATGTGATTTAAAGTGCTCAATATACTCTAAGGCCATACCAGTACCAATCGCCACACTATCTAGTGGTGATTCAGCAATAAAGACTGGCATTTGCGTTTCTTTTGAGATCACTTCATCCAGTCCTTTGAGTAAAGCCCCACCACCAGATAAGACAATCCCTCGTTCCATAACATCTGACGAGAGCTCTGGAGGTGTTTTCTCTAAAGTAAGTTTGACGGCATCAATAATGGCATTAACCGTATCTCTTAACGCACGTGTAACTTCACTTGCAGAGACGGTAATTGTTTTGGGTAAACCTGTTAACAAGTCGCGCCCACGAATATCAATCGTTGGATTTTCTTCCGTTTCTTTTGCTGAACCGATCTCCATTTTCACCGCTTCAGCAGAACGAACACCAATCATTAAACTGTATTGTTTGCGAATGTATTGAATGATGGCATCATCCATATCGTCTCCTGCGGTACGAATCGACTGACTTGTAACCACACCACCAAGTGAAATAACGGCAACTTCCGTTGTCCCACCACCAATATCGACAATCATACTACCGGTTGGTTCCCAGACGGGGAGACCAGCACCAATTGCTGCTGCAAACGGTTCAGAGACTGGAAATGCATCTTTCGCTCCTGCTTGTTTGGTTGCATCAATAACAGCACGTTCTTCGACCATCGTAATGCCTGACGGTACACAGACCATGACGTTCGGTTTCCGCGCAAACGGTGAGCGTTTTTTCTGAGCCAGACGAATATAATACTTCATCATCGATGCCGTCGTATCGTAATCAGCAATCACACCGTCTTTCATTGGACGAATGACAGAAATATTTCCTGGTGTCCGACCGATCATATTTCTGGCATCGCTACCAACTGCTTCAATTTCTCCAGTTGAATTATTTTTTGCTACCACGGACGGTTCTCTAACTACAATTCCCTTACCTTTAATGTAAACCAATGTATTGGCTGTTCCTAAATCGATCCCTAAATCTTGCGTAAAACTAAACTTTGCCACGTTAATCTTCCTCCTAATGTTTAAACAAAAGCTGATTGCTTTATCGTTCATGCTCATATGCGTTTTTAATTTATTATAACAAGAAACGCCGAACACAAAAATGAATTCTGTGTTGGGCGCTTGTTTTATAACTCGCCTATTCAATTATACGAGAATTTGTAAAAAATAGATAGTGCTAGACGTAGCCTTTTTCTTTTAATGAGACAAATTTATGATCGCCAATCACAATATGGTCAAGGAGACCTATGCCAATCATTTCGCCACATTCAGCTAATCGTTTAGTAACGTTGATATCTTCTTGAGATGGTGATGGATCGTAGGGTCGATTGCATTGGTGTGTGATATCTTTTCAATCTCCCTCAGAACCGTACGTACTCCTTTCAAAGTATACGGCTCGCCAGTGCTGTGCTTCATTTGGTCAAACTGGAAATCGCGTTGTCTAAATGGCCGAAAGCCCCTCTCTTTCATCAAAAGCCCTGCTTGTTTAACGGTTAATCGGTGCTTGTTGGCGACGGTCCTAAGAAAACTTTGATAAGCAAAGTAACAGAACCGGTCGAGTGGTTGACGATTGCTAATATAGCGGTAATAAAAGCAAATCGCTGTCAACTCTTTTTGATAAGTACGGTATATGGCATGGAGCGTTCGGTGAACTAAATAACCGCGACTTTTCGCTTTACCATCCGTAAACGATCCATAATCAAATAGGGCCGAAAGTTGTGCTTGCCGCTGAACTGGGCACTCAAACACATACCCTTGTTTTACTTTGTGATAACGAAGTCTGAAACCACATAAATACTGGGGGCGTCTTTCGAGTACACGTAAACTTTGAATAGGTAATTCAACAGGCCAGACCGTCCGAAAAGATTTCACCGTCATTTCTTCAATTAAAACCGTTGTCCCCATGCGATTGTTGACGGTCACAAACGGTTTATTTAGTTTTCCTAATTCAACCATATATAAAAACCGCATTAGTTTTTCAGCAAATAATAAATCAACCATGTGACGCATAAAAGAAAAAGGCAACATTGCTGCGAGCGTCTCTATTGTTTTTACATCATTGACCAACACGGTTAACACGGGATAACGAAATGCCGGTTTATCAATGCGGAAACTGATCAGTTCTTGATGGTTGATGGCTTGATGCTCTTGTTTTACTGTTGGCTGAACGGATATTACACGTTGGTTATAGTGGTGAAACGCACAAATAATTTCTGTTAAGACTGTACGCTTTTGTTGATTGGAGAGTTGGTGGAAGGGGCGATGAAGTAGCGACTGTTCGTTACTACTTAATTGATAAAAAATTCGACTAAGCGGATGTAGGTTAAACATACACATTTCCTTTCCAAATGAAGCAACTAACACCTGTCTTCCTTTTCCATGCTAAACAGATTACCTGCAAACGTTGAATACTATGAAGACTCCGTTACCTTATAACCGAGTGGTTACTTAGGCAATCCCTACCTTACTAACATAGAAAGAAGCGGCATACTTAGGTACTCCTTTTGACTATTACTTATTTAAAGTTCGATGAAGATGCGCTAACGATAGAAGTGGTCTGACGTACCGCTTCTATTCATCTTCGATTGATTGTATCAATCACGAATCACGTTCGTAAGTCTAGAGTTCAGGCAATCAAGCTTTTACCTTATATGCCTTGGACCTTAAACCATGCGATGGTCTCAGCACACTTTTCAATCCGCTGATAAGGTTCACGTCCATAGAATTTGTTAGCAATTCTAGATCATATCATGATCACTTCACATGTTAGCGGTGTAGGCGCACGCCAGATGGATGATTATGCAGACAAACAATGGAGGCCGCAGACCGTTTTACTGCTTCTCTAAAGTAGGGTCAATCAGTGATTTCCCTCCAAACCGTACGTACTCCTCTCAGAGTATACGGCTTTCCACTCAAACCAAATCTCATTTGAGCTGCTTTCCTTCGCCATGTATAAGGCTCTCCCTTACGCCGACTACTACGAAAGCTCCGTTACCTTATCTATCGCTGGATAAACTTAGGTAATCCCCAGTTCGTCAATTAAAAACAATTCTATGTTAGCGGATATGACATTCGTTCTCCTCACTTCATTAAAGTTGGGTTGTTTTTTCATCACGTCTTCCAAGCAAAGTGTCAACAAAGAAAACAAAAACAATGTAGCCCCGCCGGCTCCCCGAGAACCATCATTCAAGCAGTTTAGCTTTTATCCTTATACATAGTTCACCTCACCCTATAGCTAGAGTTTCTTCAACAGGCTATGGTCCCCTTGCTGTTTCCAGTTAAGGTAAGTTGAATGGTGAGCGAACGTTGTGATGAATGCTCGCCTATCTTAGATAGATTTCTTAAGTGACTACATGGGCGCACCACTTCACGCGGATGAACGATTGAGGCGTTCAAACTACCAATAAACACGGTTTGCTTATGAATGATTTGATTTTTAGTGTCTAAAAACAAGACAACAAAATGTTCCTGTTTGAGTAAGCGCATGTCTTCCATGACATAATTCGCACCATCTTCAGGACAACGAATGATATATCGGTCGGTTTTCTTAAACCGACCCATCCGATTTCCTAACTCAATGGCCGCTAATATGCTGACTGCCTTCACCTCCCCAATCCCCTTAATATGCACTAACTCCTCGAGTGTCGCTTCGCGTAACAATTCAATGCCACCAAAATACTGGTAAAGTCGTATTGCTAAATCATAGACACTTTCATTACGGGTACCCGATCCGATAATGATTGCTAATAATTCTTGGTCTGATAAATGCGAAGGGCCACAGGTGATTAATCGTTCGCGCGGACGATCATTTTTCGGGATGTCCTTCATTTTGACATGAAGTTCAGGCATACTCAATATAAACTCCTCCTTTCCTAAGTGATAGTTATAGTTTAACCATTTCTATGACAAGTACAACTTAATCTTTTTCTCTGAATTGACTCCGTTACCTCTAATCAGCGTGTAACTTTAAAAAACTTAAGTCATTTGTTTAATATCAGTTTACTATTCGCGCTGAAAAAATTGATTCGCCGCTATAAATAAATGACCCTTAGTGGATAGACTTTAACATCTATCCACTAAGGGTCTCACTGTAAGAAAACCTTTAAATGACGCTATTAATTAATGATCACTTGTTGGTTGTAAAACGCACGCACAATAATAGTAGCTTCTACTTGTTCAGAATTGTTTTGCGTAATTTCAAGATCTGTGACTTCAACAAGTCGCTCAATCATTTCAATTTCAGCTAAAAAACGTTCAACATTTGCTCGTTGATTAGCCGAGAGTGTTATTTGGTATTCAATCGACTCAACATTTGTCGGATATAAACCTGATTCGTTAGTGAATTCTGATCCACTTAATGCGATTTGTGAAATGGTAACATCTGTCTGATTTTCAACTAAAAAAATCATTTCAACAATCTGGTCAACTGCTTCCTCAGTCGGTAAACGATCACGTACCGCATTTGCCTCTGCTAATAATTCGTCTTCATTCGCTTCGTTTGCTTCCGATTGTAAAATAACGGCACGTTGCTCTAGAAGGACGCTTTCTGTCTCCTTTAACTCTGTTGTGATTGGATCAAGCCAATAGGTCGTTCCGTAGTACATCACCGCTGCGACAATTGCCCCAATCATTATCGAGACTAATGTATATGTTTTATTCCATTTAAAGGTCACGAGACAGCACCTCACTTAACGACAAGCGGTCAATCATGATTGAAAATCTTGTGTCATAAGTTGCTGCTTCTCCAGTTACCTCAATTGTTTCTAAAACAACATTTGTTACATAGGGTAAATCTAACAATTGACGTTGTAAGCTAACCACATCCGCTTCACTTGGTAAAGCAAGTTGCAATTGTACATTTCCAGTTATCGAAAAGATAAATTGATTGATCAATGTATCACTTAGATTAGGTATTTGATCAATCATCTCATCGTACAGTGCTTTTGCAGGGTATTTATTAGCTTGTAACGTTTCTGCGTCTCGTTTTAATTGGTTGACTTGATCTCCAATCAAATTAACGCGTTGCAGCTCAATAACTACAGCTTGTTGTTGCTCAATCTGGCGTTCATTAATCGTAATATCTTCTCTGATTTGACTAGTCATCCAACTGAAATAAAACACAAGTAAGCCGGAGAGGATAAGCGCGGTACCTGTAATGACCCATGGCGTGATGTTTTTTTTCTTTTTTTCAAAAAAATTAATATTAACCATTTGCTTATCCCTCCCTACTCATCGTTCGTAACTGATAATTCACTTGTTGTATTCGAATCGTTCATACTGTTTTTCTCGTTTGTTCTATAAGCTTTAGATTTGTTATCACTTTTCTTTTCTTTCTGTTGTTCCTTTTTTAGCTTAACATGTTTTTTTGGTTTTGATTCTGTTTTTAAAGATAAGCCATATAATACACCACACCCCATCGGTAAATCCTGGGGAAGTGTTAGAATTTCGATTGATAAATCAAAACGTTCATCAAGGCTTAACTGCAATTTCGCCAAATCAGGATGGTCACCAAGTAATAATATATTTGTAACCGCGGCTTCTCCGTCCATGATTGAGTATTGATAAAAGTCCATGAAACGTTCAATGGTAATTAGTGTTTGATCACGTACTTCTTCTAATTCTTCTGGTGAAGACTGAGATACCAATGTAGCCTCTTTTGAATCTAACTTCCATTCTTGAAACGGATTTGAGGCATGAACGTGGCGAGTAAATTTCGGAATTTTCTTATGAAATACCGTAAGCACTAAATCAACTTTATTCCATTGAATCATTAATAGGTGCTCATTATCATTTGGTTGGTGATTTACTTGATAGGTACGATAGGCACTTAAAAATGAGACATCTGCAACTTCTGCATTCAGCGATGCGTTTTCAAATAAACGATAAAAAGGTTTCAATCGTTCTTCCGGATAAGCAAACAGTAGAATTTCATTAGTATCCTCACCACGAGTCAATACTTCAAAGTCTATCATTGGATTCTTAAATGGCAAACGAATACTCCCCTCTAATTGTAGTCGAATGTATCGTTTTGCTTCTTCTTTTTCCAATTGATTTGGGATCTCTTCTGTTCGCATTGTCAGAAAGCTATCTGGAACGATAAAGGATAACTTCGCACCTTTCCAATTCTTTTGTTCGACTAACATTTTCACCTGTGATTTTAATTGTGCTTCGTTAATAATCCGACCATCTTCCATGATTACCTTATCAAAAAAAAGTTCCCCGTCGTCAATTGTTCCTTTTGACTGTTTTGCCGGGCAAACCAGGTAGCGTATGCTTCTATCATTGATTGACAGAAAGACGTTCATCTTTTTAAATAGTCCCATTTGTTTCATCCTTTGCTAAAAAGAGTCTAGAAAAAACCAAAATACCAATTAATCATCGGTTCTCCAACAAATAACACGGTTAGTGCTGCTAAACTGATGTAAGGACCAAACGGCACTTTTGATTTGCGTGTCACTTTTCCCATAGCCAATAACACCATATTGACAAGTGTACCATAGATGGTCGACAGTAAAAATATCAGCAAGACATGTGTCACGCCAAAGGCGTAACCTAAAACGAAGAAGTATTTCATATCGCCAGCACCCATTCCGCCCTGACTAAGTAAAATCACCGCAAAAATTAACGCGAAACCAACGAGCGCTCCAACGGGGGATGACCACCAAGGATTAAGTGGAGCAACAAAACGCATAATCATAATCAGTGGCAAAAAAATGAGTAACAGTTTATTCGGAATTAAATAATATGTAAGATCAGTTACAATAATAATCACACTTAGTGAAACAATAACTAAACTAAGACCTAGCTCCATGCTGAAACCATAAACGAGATAACTGCTTAAAAACCCCAGTCCTGTTAATAATTCAATTGCTGGATAAATTGGAGCAATTGCTTCTTTACATCCCCGACATTTCCCAGCTTGTAAAAGGTACGACACAACAGGAATAAGTTCATAAGCTTTTAAGGTTTTTTTACATTTAGGACAGTATGAACGTTCCTCTTTCAAAAAGTCACCCTTTGGCACCCGTAAACCAACCACGTTAAAAAAAGAGCCCATAATTAAACCCAAGACGAAAAAGAAACTGCTATAAATATAGATCATTATCATTCGCTCCTAGATAGAAATAAAGACCCCTCGTAGGGAGGAGTCTTTTTGTATTAAGCAAATTAGTCATTTAATGTAATAACACCATTTTCATCTTTATTAAAAGTTCGATCGGTATCAACAGAGATATCTGCCTCTCCAGACGCACGTTCCTGTAAATACCCTTCATCAATAACATCTTGAACAGTTGTCACATCGCTATCGATTCCCTCTTGAATGTCATATAATCTAGCTGCATCAACAACTAATTGTTCCTCCGCAGCCGTTGCGTCATCTTCTGCTGTGTCAATGATATTACCAATTGCTGGAATCGCAATCGCAACGATAATTCCTAAAATAACGATAACCGCTAAAAGTTCAACCAGCGTAAACCCTTTTTCATTTTTTAACATTTTTCTTAATTTGTTCACCATAATAATTCCTCCTTAAAATATAAAAATATAATAATGGTTCGATCCATGGCGTGTAAAAAAAGACCCACAACATAAATTAACCATTATGATGTCAGTCGGTTGCACTACTCACTCCTATTTATCCAAGTGCCCAGATTAAGATAAATAATCATTATGTCTGATATTCTACTTATACCTATTATACTATTAAATCGACACATGTCCATCATTTGTCATATAATATTATTCACCTTTTAAACAATTGTTTCCTAAACACCTTCAAACAGGCTAAACATCGGGACAACAATTGCCAAAACAATCGCACCAACAACGATCGCAAGAAAAATAATCATAACTGGTTCAATTAAGGCTTTTAGTTTGTCAGCAGCTTCTTCCAATTCCTCTTCATAAAACTGCGCTACCTTTTTCAACATCTCGTCCATTGAACCTGTGGCCTCACCGACCGCAATCATCTGTGTTATTAATTTAGGAAACACCCAATGTTCCTTCATTGGCTCAGCCAAAGATTCACCATCTTCTAGCGATTTATGACTCTCCCTTAAAACTTTTTTAATCACTCGATTTTCAACCACTTTTTCGGTGATAGTCACTGCTTCTAAAATTGGTACCGAGCTATTTAACAGTGAGCTCAATGTCTGTGTCATTCTGGCAAGGGCTGCTTTTTGAATAAATACACCAAAAAGTGGTAGTTTTAATTTAAAGTTATCAAAAATAAAGGCGAACTTTTCTTGTTTATTTAACGTTCTAACAACTATGATCAGCCCTATGACGAAAAGCGCCAATAACCACCAAATAGAACCAACAAGTTCACTCATATTTAATACCAATTGCGTATAAGCTGGCAATTCTTGATCAAAAGAGATAAACATATCCGCAAACACTGGGACAAGAAAAGCCATCAAGAAGATGGTGATTAAAACTGCCAGAACACCAATCACGGCTGGGTACGTAAGTGCTGTCACAACTTTTTGTTTTAGTTGGTACTGCTTCTCATAGTAACTAGCCATCCGGTCTAAGATTTCATCTAATCGCCCACTAACTTCTCCTGCATTAATCATACTCACCAATAACTCCGGGAAAAGTTTCGGGTAATACCCTAGTGCTACCGATAAGGGTTCTCCTTCTTCGATTCGTTCTTTTACTTCTTCTAAGGCACTTGTCAACGCTTTAGAATTCGATTGTTCGGAAAGTATCTCAGTCGCTTCAACAAGTGAAATCCCTGCATCAATTAACGTAGAAAATTGACGCAAGAATATAACGAAGTCTTTATTTTTGATTGGACTACCAAGATAAATATCTTTATATAGAAATGGATTCATGCGTTTAATCTCAAAGACAAATAGTCCAATTTGTTTTAATTCAGACAAGGCGTCGCGCTCATTTTCACTTTCTAATTTTCCCGTTGTGAGTTTTCCTTCTGTCGTTCTAGCTTGATATTGATAAATCGGCAATCGATTCACCTCCCATTATGACAAACGTCCCGTTAAATATGGCTCTGCATCTTTCGGAGAAATAAGGCCTTCACGGACCTTACTGGTGATATCCATTTCCAGCGTATGCATGCCTTGATCTTTGGATGTCTGCATCGTGTTTGGAATTTGATGCATCTTTTCATTGCGAATTAAGTTTTTAACCGCAGGCGTGTTGATTAATATTTCGGTTGCGGCTACCCGGCCGCTTTCTTGTGCTCGTGGGAATAAACGCTGCGAGACGGTAGCTTCTAAAACATTAGCTAATAATATCCGAATTTGATCTTTTTGATGCGCTGGAAAAACATCAATGATACGGTCCATCGTCGAGCTTGCGTTTTGAGTATGTAAGGTACCTAGGACTAAGTGGCCTGTTTCAGCCGCTGTGATTGCCGTTTGGATTGTTTCTAAATCTCGCATTTCACCTACCAATATCACATCAGGATCTTGGCGCAAACAAGCGCGCAGACCTTTTTGAAATGATGTTGTATCAAACCCGACCTCTCGCTGATCGATAATAGACTGCTTATGATTATGCAAGTACTCAATTGGATCTTCAAGCGTGATAATATGCTTATTCATGTGTTCATTCATATAGTCAATCATTGAAGCAAGTGTTGTACTTTTTCCGCTTCCAGTCGGACCAGTGACTAAGACTAAACCATGTGGTTTAGCCGCAATATCTTTTAACACTGGTGGTAAATTTAAATCATCAATTTTTGGTATGGTTGTCGGAATGACGCGAAAAGCAATGGAAATATTGCTGCGCTGATAGAACATATTAACCCGGAACCGGGAAACTCCAGCAATCCCATGCGATAAGTCTAATTCCCGCTCAACCATAAACCGTTCCCACATCTCATCATTAACTAAAGTGCGGGCTAACTGTTTCGTATCCTCCGGCTTTAACACATCACCTTTATGCGGGATTAAGCGACCATCAATGCGAAAGATAGGGACCGATCCAACCGTAATATGAATATCTGAAGCATTCTTTCGGAATGCTAGTGTGAGTAAATCTTTTAGTTCTTCCACAGTATCCCTCCTTATCCATCAATCGCTACCCGCATGACTTCTTCAATCGTGGTTAAC
Organism: Streptohalobacillus salinus; assembly: GCF_003201605.1. Classification (GTDB taxonomy): domain Bacteria; phylum Bacillota; class Bacilli; order Bacillales; family Amphibacillaceae; genus Streptohalobacillus; species Streptohalobacillus salinus. The sequence goes on from NZ_QJJR01000008.1 coordinate 40,816, forward strand.
CCTTGCTTCACTTTGAGTAGACCGTCATCAACTAAAAAATGCATGTTTTGTTCTTCAGTATAATCTTTAATTTCGCGCATGCTGGCATTATTCATCATCATTTGCTTTACCTGGTCATCGATCACCAATAATTCATGAATTGCCATCCGTCCACGATAACCTGTGCCACGACAGCTGTCACAGCCTTTCCCTTCAGTGACCGTGTCAACTTCCAGATGGTGTTTTTCGAAAATATCTTTTTCAATTTCTGTTAGTGTACGTGTTGTTTTACAGTCTTTACAAACCCGCTTCACTAACCGCTGTGCCATCACCCCGGTCAAAGATGACACAACCAAGTAGGGTTCAACCCCCATATCAAACAGCCTAGGAATCGCATCAACAGCACTGTTTGTATGCAGGGTGCTAAATACAACATGACCGGTTAGAGAAGAACGAATAGCAATTTCAGCAGTTTCTCGGTCACGAATCTCACCAACCATAATAATATTTGGATCTTGCCTTAATATCGAACGTAAGCCCGTCGCAAAGTTTAAACCAACCGCACTATTTACTTGCACTTGGTTAACCCCTTCAAGTTGATACTCAACAGGATCTTCCACGGTAATGATATTGACATCTTCCTGATTTAATTCATTTATTGAAGAATACAACGTCGTGGTTTTACCAGAACCGGTTGGTCCAGTAAGTAAAATAAGTCCGGAAGGACGACTAATCACATCACGGTACTGTTTCAGTGTATCTTCATTGAGATCAATTTCTGTAAGTTTTTTAAATATATTTGTTAAATCTAAAATACGAATAACAACTTTTTCACCAAACACCGTCGGTAACGTCGACACACGTAAGTCAATCGGCTTGGCATCAATAACTAATCGAATCCGACCATCCTGAGGTAAGCGTGTTTCAGTAATGTTTAAGTTCGCTAATATTTTCACTCGCGCAATTAATGCATTTTGAATCCGTTTAGGTAAGGTTCGATCACTACGCAAGATTCCGTCAACCCGGTAGCGCACTGCTATCTTCGCTTCACTTGGATCTAAATGAACGTCACTTGCTCTTAATGTCACACCAGTTTGCAAGATTTGATCAAGCAGTTTTACAGCAGGTGCATCTTCACCTTCTGTGTCACCTGATAAATCGTCTTCCATATCATAATACTTATTAATTGCCTGCAAAATGTCTTCTTTCGTCGCAATCACAGGTTTTACTTCAAAACCTGTTGAAAGCTCCAAATCATCAATCGCGTAGTAATCAAGTGGGTCATTCATAGCGACAGTCAGGACATTTTCATGCTGATCAATTGGAATAAGGATATTTTCACGGGCAACTTCTTTCGGAACCAAGTCCATCAACTGCTCATTGATCGGAAAACGATACAGTGACACACTAGAAATATTCAGTTGGATTTCTAACACTTCAATTAATTGCTTTTCCGTAATAAACCCTTGTTCAACAAGAGCATCGCCAAGTTTTTGACGTGATTTTTTACGTTCTAATGTTTCGAGTATTTCTTCTTCTGTAATTAAACCTTCAGCTTTTAGAACATCGCCTAATTTTCGTTTTAATCGAACGGCCATAAACATCCTCCTGAAATTTATTTAATCAATGATTGTTGGCTCTGGAATGATTTCAACTTTGTTTTCACCACTCCCTGCCCCGACGCCGAAAGGAAACTGGCTGGTATCAACCTCGCTCACATTTAAGGTTGCACCGCCCTTGGTTATTAGCTCTTGGACGGCAATAAAGCCATTAATTGTTCCGTTTTCAAAATTAAAGGTTGCTTTTGGCGCTAGAAAATAACCATCGGTCGTTGCTCCGCCACTGACAGTAATGGCGTCACCTCCAGAAACGATAAAGCCGGTAAAACTTTGACCGTTACCAAAAGATAAATCTGCTTGTTTATTAAAAAGCGAGCCGTTCACCGCATTTCCGCCACCTATTTGCACCGACTCTGTCCCACTATAATAAACATTTAGCTGGTCTGTTGCAGCCGTGGTGTTAAGTTGACTACTTCCTCCCCCATTACGATTACCAATTTGAAACCGTTCACTAATATATAAGTTTACCGTTCCACCGCCGACAATTTCTATCATTCCTTGTTTCACAAGAAGGCGTTCCAAATAAATATTAATATCGTTTCCCTCTGTATCAATTGTTAATGTTCGGTTACTATTAATCGATATCTCTTCAATGAATACATCACTTGATTGCGTAATTGTTTCATTGGTACCCCCTTGCAATTGAATATTACTGATTGTTTCTGATGGCGGGTTAAATACCGGAAACTGATTAATTAAGGCATCAAATTGATTAAAGGTATCACCAAAGGTGTAGTTCTCTATATTAGGAACATTATTGTAATTATTTGGATAATCTATCAGATCATTTGCGTAGTTATCAGGTGCATATAAGTCACCATTGAAATTGGTGCCCCAATCAAGCTCGACTGCCCCACTTACTCCACTACCTATATAGAGATCGCCATTTATGGTTGTTCGTAAGTTCATCTTAGTGCGAATCATCCCTGCAGTTCCTGGAGGAATATAGGGTAGAACGCCTATCTTATTCCATTTGACAATGAAGTCACGACGCACTGTTTGTGTACGTTGACCAATCTGTCCTCTAGCTAAAAGACGAACAGCGCGTGCATCTCCACTGCCCTCTATCCGCTCAATTTGAACTTGAGCAGTTGGTTGTTTACCTGTATTTACTTCATAATGGTTGTATGTTTTATTATGCAATTGATTCGTTAGATCGATAGTCAACTGATTAAAAAAACTATCCGATTGATTAAACAATGTTGCATTTGTGGCAATTATATCTGAAGCTTCAATATAAGCTTCATTCAGACCCGCTTCAGCAATGTAAAAAGCAGCTTGATAATCTTGTTCTTGTCTCGTTAAACGCACATTTTCGATTGCTAGTGTACCAATTGTAATACCAAGTATTGATAAGACAACCATCGTCATCAGTGTTATGACTAAACTTGCACCACTTTCATCTTTGAATCGCTTCAACTTACTCACCTACTTTCGTCTATGTAACCATAAAACGAAAAACAGTCCATACTGTAGTCTATCACTTATGTAAGTAAGTTAAACTAAAATTAATTATTGCATTAACTTCCGATACCTGGTCCTGCTGTAATTAAATCTTCGATCCCTTGGTTATTTGTTGGTGGTTTTTCACCTTCATCAATTGTTATAAAATCTAAAACAAAACCTGACGTATCAACTTCTTTGTACTCTAACCTCATACCGTTGCCTGCTACAAATCGGTCAACAAGTGCAACACCAGAAAACCATACCCCACCTTGAAAATTCGCTTCAGCATACGGACCTACAATAATATATTCACCTTTAAAACCATTATCTGAGTATACGAAATCACCACCCGTTAATAGGTACCCTAAGCCATTGTGGTCATTATGATTGCTATTGCTACTCATCTTTACCACTGCATCTTTAACAATTATGCCGGCATTTACAGTGTCTGTTTTTAAATGTAACGGGGTATGATTATGGTAAAAGAAAGTTAATTGATTCGTTCTACCACCGCTATTCACGCTACCATATTGTAGATTCAGTTGATTCAAAACATGGACCGTTAATGATCCATCTCCTATAATATTTATTTGTGCCATGCCAGCCGTATTTAAGTTTTTAACAACGATTGTTTGATCACTATTACCAACGTCAATATTTAAAGTCCCTGCAAGATCAATGCTCTCAAAGTAATAGTTATCCTTTATCTCCAACGTATGACTTGTTAACCTTCCATTATATCCCGTTCTTAGTCGTCCGTTGTTTATAACCGAAATTTCTTGACCAAGCACATCCTCCGTTACATTCGGATGTGTCATCAAGGTAGGTGCTGAGGGAAAATTATTAAAAAAATCGTCTAATAGCGACCAATCCACTGTTAAATTCGGATTATCTTCAATATAATCAACACCATTACTTTTAGGCTTAAAACTATTTTTAGTAACATTGACAACGGTCGTTGTTCTTGATTCTACTAATGCATTGCCATGTATTCTTCCGCCCCCATATACCTTTAATAAAGATCTTACCACTGCAGCATAGCCTTTTGGTAGAGTTGGCGTTGGATATTGACCGTTACTACCTTTAGCGATCCAATTAAGCGTCACACGCTTATTGATAGATCTTTGTCTGGACCCGATTCGACCTAATGCAATAATCTCTATTTCATTTCCACTATCATTTTTGACTGAAACTTCTGCAACAGGTGCTTCATTGTTTACTGCTTCAAAATCATCATATGTTTTATCAAATCTTGCCGCAAGCGTTGCGTTTACTTGGTTTAAAAAAGCTTCCTCAGTCGATGTTGTTTGGTAGCTATGATGGACTAATTTTTCAATTTCTAAGTAAGCTTCGTTTGCCCCTGCTTCAGCTATATAGTGAGCCGATTGATAATCGCGTTCTTCTGCTGTCAGTTTCACATTGGCGAGGGCAATCGATGCAGTGGTTGTTCCCAAAACAACTAATATAACTAAAATCATTAAGGTGGTAGCTAACGCTGCACCAGATTCATCATTGATTAGTTTTCGCATGAGTTTTGCTACCTCCTAAAGTATACCGTCGTTGTAAGCGTTGCTCGTTTTCCTTTGTCATTTAACGTACTTTCGATTTCAATATTTATTTGCCGCTCATTAGGTTCTTCCCAGTTGAAAGTGGAAATATAATCACTGATTACGACACCATTTCGTTTCAATGTCGAAGCTTGGTGTGTATAATTATTTTCACCTAGCGTGAGCGTCGTCGTACCATTAGTTCTTGTTACCGTTGCGCCCGTATCTGCTGTTACCTTACGCACATCCGTTGTTAGTTGACTCATAGCCGCTCGTACTTCATCTTGAAGTTGAATTGTTTTATTTTGCTCGAAATATTGCCGTTGACCGAATATATGCGCAGAACCCACTAATAATAAAATAATCGATAAAATAGCTAATGCTGCAAGAAGCTCAACAAGGGTGATTCCTTTTTCGTTTTTAATCATTCAAATCACCTTCTCCGAAAATCATTCGTGTCTCATGCTTCGCATCACTATTTCCAGATACATTGAACGTAACAACTACTTTAAGCAAGCGATCAATCAAATTGCCTTCTTTATCTTGGGCTGGTTCAATGATAATCATACCCGTACCGCTTCCATTATTAATTGTATAGGTTGCCGGAATGGTGCCATCACTGCTGCTGATATCTTGAAGATTTACAACCGCTGTATGAATGCTTGCAAGTGTTTGTCCATCCATTGCGGCAATGTTATATACTTCTTCTATGTATTGCTGAGCAAAAAAACTCGCATCTAACGTGTCTTCTGACATCTCAGTCGTCCGCGCAGAATTAATAAAAAAAGTAAGGAACGTGACCACAATTAATGATAATATGACAATTGAGGCAAGAACTTCAACTAATGTTAAACCCGTTTCATTTCTTAAGCATTTCATGATGCACGCACCTTCCCCTCACAAATATATAGTTAAATCCAAAAGAAAGAGCTAACGCAAGTTAACTCTTTCTTTTTCTGCCGGTTAAATTATCTGTATTTTCTGAGTAACTTTACTTAAGTATAAGCTTAAATGGTTATTTCTGCAATACAATCGCCCCAATATATTGGCGAACTTTCCCAACAAAATCAAGTGAGCCCACAACATAAGTCACATGATTATCTTCCGCATTTTCCATTTTCTTTGATAAATAAGCTTGCCAATCATCAACCAGCGTAGTCTTTAACAGCTTTGGCACAGACTCAGCTAAGGTTTCAAGTGATGCTGCTCTTGGATGATCAAAGCTGGTTAACTGAATATCATTTGTTAGTTCCACTAACTTTTCGAGCATCAAAGTAATGGGTTTATCTTTAAATGCCGCAAATAAAACGGTAACAGGTTGATCTTTTTTGATATCATTTCTTACTGTATCGACAAACGCTGTAATAGCCTCGGTGTTATGCGCACCATCAATGATAATGGTTGGATTTTTTGAAACAGCTTCATAACGACCTGCTAATTGTGCTGCAGCAATGCCATTTTTAATTTCACTGATACACACGTTCTCACCTAGTTGATTTAAGGCGAACAATGTTTTAATCGCAACAGCTGCATTATGGGCTTGGTGTTTCCCTTTCATCTGTAAGCGTAATGGCATTTTTAAATTAAATGATTGATAGAAGATTTCTCGTCTTTCTTCAATCACACTAAATTGTTCACCGTAAAGATAAATGGGGGCATGCAAGCGTCGCGCTTCTTTTTTTATAACCGTTAACGCTTCTTTATCCACTTCACCAACAATGATCGGTACTTTTTCTTTAATGATCCCTGACTTGTGTGCAGCAATCTCTGCTAGTGATGTCCCTAAAAAGTTTTCGTGGTCATAACCAATTGAAGTAATGACTGAAGCAATCGGTGTAAATACATTAGTGGCATCTTCTCGTCCACCAAGCCCCGCCTCAATACAAGCAATATCGGCTGCACTTTGAAAATATATAAAAGCGACTGCGACTAAAATTTCAAATGAACTTGCTTGGTCGTCAACGTGATCAAGTTTAACAACCGTTGGATACAAACGATTAATTAGCGCTAAATAATCGTCATCGCTAATCGGCTGGTGATTGAGTTGAATCATTGCTTGTCGATTTGTCAGTGTTGGTGATGTGAACGTTCCTACATTGTCTCCACAGGCGCGGTAACATGCACTTAAATAAGCCACTGTCGAACCCTTTCCATTAGTTCCTGCAATATGAATGGCCTTAAAGGGCTGTTGATAAAATCCCGCGTCCTCCAACAGCGCCTTCACGCGTTGTAAACCTGGCTTTACGCCTAATTTTTCTCTCTCATCTAAATAAGCATCGACAGCATGAACTGTGTTAAACATAAGATGCCACCCCCTTCTTGTAATCATGCCTAACATTGTAGCCCTTTTTAGGTCGTTTGAAAAGTGTTTAAGACATCTTTTACATAAATAAAAAGAACGCTCACTCAATTTGCAGTGAACGTTCCATTTATTTAGCTTGTTTGTGCCTTATTTCTTCAATTCTTCCATGCGTACTTTGACTTTTTCACGTTTCTCAATGTAGTCTTGCTGTTTTGCTTTTTCTTCGTCAACAACCTGTTCTGGCGCTTTATTAACAAAGCCTGGATTTGATAACTTTTTATCCACCCGTTCAACTTCTTTGGTTAGCTTTTCATATTCTTGTTGTAAACGCGCCAATTCTTTATCAATGTCAATCAGACCAGCGAGTGGCAAGAATATTTCTGCGCCCGTTACAACTGCTGACATTGATTTTTCTGGAACGTTAATTTTTGTATCAATCACTAACGTATCGGTATTGCAGAATTTTTCTAGATAGTGTTTATTAGTGATTAATTGTTGATGCGCACGTTCATCTGAGACTTGAATAAACAAATCAATCTGTTTCGACATCGGCGTATCAACTTCTTGACGAATGTTACGGACAGAGCGAATGATTGATACCAATCTTTTCATTTCTATTGCCGCCTCTTTATTTGATTGTGTTTCATCAACAACCGGCCAGTCAGCGACAGTAATTGACTCACCTTCTTGCGGCAAGTATTGCCAGATTTCTTCGGTTACAAATGGCATAAATGGATGTAACATTTTCAAGATTTGATCCAAGACATGAACCAACACAGAACGCGTGGTTGCTTTTGCTGTTTCATCTTCTCCGTAAAGGGGCAATTTCGCCATTTCAATATACCAATCACAGAAGTCATCCCAAATAAAGTTGTATAAGTAACGACCCGCCTCACCAAAATCATAGCGTTCGGTATGCTTATTGACCTCTTTAATCGTTTCATTCAGACGTGTTAAAATCCATTGATCAGCGATGTTTTGATTTTCAGTCATATCAATATCTGCTGCTGTCATTCCTTCAGTGTTCATCAAGACAAACCGAGAAGCATTCCAGATTTTATTAATAAAGTTCCAGGTTGACTCTACTTTCTCCCACTGGAAGCGTAGATCTTGACCTGGTGTTGATCCGGTTGCTAAGAAGTAACGCAATGAATCGGCGCCGTACTTCTCAATGACGTCCATTGGATCAACGCCATTACCTAGTGATTTACTCATTTTACGTCCTTGCTCATCACGAACAAGTCCATGAATCAAGACATCATCAAATGGCCGTTGGTCTGTAAAGTGCTTCGATTGGAAAATCATGCGTGCAACCCAAAAGAAAATGATATCATAGCCGGTCACTAAGGTACTCGTTGGGAAGTATCGGTTAAATTCATCATCTTCTGTATCCGGCCAGTTTAACGTAGAGAATGGCCAAAGTGCAGATGAGAACCAAGTATCAAGGACGTCTTCATCTTGTTGCCAGTTGTCACTGTCTGTTGGTGCATCTTTGCCAACATAGATCTCACCCGTCTCTTTATGATACCAAGCAGGAATCCGATGACCCCACCATAATTGACGCGAAATACACCAATCACGAATGTTATCCATCCAGCGTAAATATGTGCCTTCAAAGCGTTCAGGTACAAAGTTAACTTTCTCACTTTCATTTGCTTGACTCTTTAATGCATCTTCCGCTAACGGCTGCATATTAACAAACCATTGTGTTGAGAGGTACGGCTCGACAACTGCACCACTGCGTTCGGAATGCCCAACCGCATGCATATGTTCTTCGATTTTAAAGAGGACACCTGCATCTTGTAAATCCTTAACAATTGCTTTGCGGCAGTCAAACCGATCCATTCCCTCATATTTACCGGCACGTTCATTCATGGTTCCATCTTCGTGCATCACAAGTACACGTTCTAAGTTATGGCGATTTCCAATTTCAAAGTCATTTGGATCATGAGCTGGTGTAATTTTCACTGCACCTGAACCAAACGCCATATCAACATAATCATCTGCGACAATGTCAATCTCACGACCAATGATTGGAAGAACGACTTGTTTGCCAATCAAATGTTGATAACGTTCATCTTTAGGGTGAACCGCAACCGCAGTATCGCCCAGCATTGTTTCCGGACGTGTCGTAGCAATTTCGATATGACCTGAACCATCTTTTAATGGATATTTCATGTGATAGAAATGCCCCATAATATCTTCATGGATCACTTCAATATCAGAGAGTGCGGTTTTCGTGTGCGGATCCCAGTTGATGATATATTCTCCGCGATAAATAAGTCCTTCTTGATAAAGTTTAACAAATACTTCGTTAACTGCTTCAGATAAGCCATCATCTAAGGTAAATCGTTCACGTGAGTAGTCCAAACCCAGCCCCATCTTCTCCCACTGCTCGCGAATAAAACTTGCATATTCTTCTTTCCAATCCCAAGCTCTTTCTAGGAACGTTTCGCGGCCAAGATCATAACGATTCTCACCTTGTTCTTTTAATTTTGCCTCTACTTTTGCCTGCGTTGCGATTCCGGCATGGTCCATACCTGGTAAATATAAAACATCATAACCTTGCATCCGCTTCATTCGGGTAATAATATCTTGTAACGTTGTATCCCACGCATGACCAATATGGAGTTTACCTGTCACGTTTGGTGGTGGAATCACAACGGTATACGGTTTTTTCGACTCATCTTTCGTCGCTTCAAAAAATTTGTTGTCGATCCAATATTGATACCTGCCTGCTTCCACTGCTGTCGAATCATATTTTGGGGGTAAATTCGTTTGCTTTTGTTCCATTGTTGTTTTCCTCCTTTTTAATCACAAAAAAACCCAATTCAGCCTTTATTATATAAAGGACGAATTGAGTTGTCATTTCCGTGGTACCACCTTTGTTTACAATCATTCACTGACTGCACACTTCATTAAATGAATAACGGTATTTAACCGACTTGGCCTACTTAGGTTCAACCAAATTACATCCGAGGCTACCTTCAGGGGATCGTGGCAATAGAAACCTCACAGCCAAAGGGTTTCTTCTCTAAAATTGTCTCCTCACCTTACTCTTCCTCATCATCGTATCACTATAAGTTTATACTTTAGTTTATTTTAGCGAATCTTACTAGTAAAATCAACAGATACTTTTATATCTTGGTTAACCCGCCTAAACCAGTGGTACTAATTGTTTAAAACTTACATCAATTGCTGCAATTGTTTTATCGATATCCGCTTTGGTATGAGCAGTCGATAAAAAGACACCTTCGTAAGGTGAAGGCGGCAAGAAAATATCTTGGTCAATCATTGACTGGTAATATACTTTAAAAAGATCATGGCGGCTCGCTTTCGCCGTTTCATAATTATAAACAGGTTCATCATTAAAGTAAATCCCAATCATCGAACCGGCTGTATTCACTGTGAGTGGGATGTTGTATTTCGCTTTTTTCTCGAGAAACCCTTGCTTTAATTGATCAATCCGGTCTTCTAAGTAATCATAACTCTCCACTGTTAAATTCTTTAACGTTTCAATTCCTGCCGTCATCGCAAGCGGGTTCCCTGAGAGGGTTCCAGCTTGATAAATCGTCCCCGCCGGGGCAATCTGTTCCATAATTTCTCGTTTTCCCCCGTAACAACCGACTGGCAAACCGCCACCAATCACCTTGCCAAGACACGTTAAGTCTGGTGTGACATTAAAATAGCCTTGTGCACTTTCATACCCGACCCTAAATCCAGTCATGACTTCATCAAAGATCAATAGCGCTTGGTGTGCAGTTGTTAGTTTGCGAAGACCAGCTAAAAAACCGTCAAGAGGCGGAACAACCCCCATGTTACCAGCAACGGGTTCCACAATTACACAAGCAATATCATCACCATACTGATCAAAAGCAGCCTGTGCAGCAGCTAAATCATTATACGGGACGGTAATTGTCTCAGAAGCAAGGCCTTTAGGCACACCCGGGCTATCAGGTAATCCGAGCGTGGCGACACCAGAACCTGCCTTAATTAACAACGAATCGCCGTGACCGTGATAACAACCTTCAAACTTTAAAATTTTCGTTTTTTGTGTATAACCGCGTGCTAAGCGCAGAACACTCATCGTTGCCTCTGTCCCTGAGTTGACCATCCGAGCCATTTCAATCGACGGTACCCGGTCAATGACCATTTGTGCCAGTTGATTCTCAAGGAGTGTCGGCGCGCCAAAACTTGTCCCACATTCAACTGCTTTCTTTAAAGCATCGACCACTGAAGGCGCTGCATGTCCTAAAATTAAAGGCCCCCAACTTAAAACATAATCAAGATAGCAATGGCCATCGATATCATAAATATAAGCACCCGACCCTTTTTCAATAAATAATGGATCCATGGCAACAGAGCGAAACGCACGGGCAGGTGAATTCACGCCACCTGGCATCAATTCAACGGCTGCTTTATATGCTTGTTTCGCTTTCGGAAATTGTTTTTCCATTGTCCAGTCCTCCTTGTTTTGAAACAGTTATTACTGCTTGTTCATTTTTTTTAGTTCATCAAGCGTTGGCTTTAAATTGAGATGAAGTGCATAGGAAAGATGGTCTTCAATCACTTGTTGTTCCCGTGCAGTTAAACCTGGTAATTTATTAGCAACACTAGTCATGAGTTGGTCAAGGTGTTGACTTTTTGTCGTGAAAAGTGTTTTTAACGCTTCTTCGGACTGCTGAAAGACAGTTCGATACACCTCTGGAACAGCTCTTTCAATCGCTTGTTGAATCAAATCAGCTTTATCTCTTCTCAAGTACGTGTGATGATCAATCACGGCAGCTAAATCATCAAGGTTATAGGAACTAATCTCTTCCAACAGACCAACAGAAGCTTCGACACTGCGTGGAACTGATAAATCAATGATCATTAGTGGCTTTTTACGCGAACGGAACTGTAGCATACTTGCTGTAAGAAAAGGTTGATCAACGTTCAGCGTACTAATGATTAAATCTGCATTTTCAAGCTGATCGGAAACCGTTGACAAATCAGCAACAGTCACATCAAATTGCTGATTCAGCGTCATTAACGCCTCTTTTGAGCGATTTAATACCGTAACCGTATCATTTGAGGTACCAGTAATATATTCAATCGCTAGTTTTGCCATTTTACCTGCACCTAAAATAACTACAGCTAATCGCTCTTTAGACAACTTCTCAGCTGCAAATTGATAGGCCATTCGACTTAATGAAATGGGGTGGTTGTTGATGCCAGTTTTTTTGTGCATATCTTTTGCAAAATGAAGCACGCTTTGAAAAAGGCGATGAATTTCTTTATCTGTACTTCCATTTGCCTGGGCGGCAAAGTATGCTTGTTTCACTTGCCCAAGAATTTGTGTTTCCCCTTTAATTGCAGCTTGCAAACCGGTCGTCACTTCATATAAATGCTGGACAGCTAATTGCTCAGTTTTCACATCAACAAAACGATCAAATTGGTCGCCATTAAAATTAAAACAGCTTCGCATTTTCTCTTTTATAAATGACGTTTGATTGGTTGTTGTATGGAGGTAACATTCAAAACGGTGACAGGTGCTTAAGAGCACGCTGCCACTAATTGATGCTTGGCTGTCTAACGCTTCTTGCCACTCTACTAAGCATTTATCCGTCAGCGCTAATTGTTCACGGACTAACAGCGGTGCCCGTTCGTGATTGATGGTGAACAATTGTATCATCTGCCTCTTCCTTTCTTTTACTCGCAAGCATTCCACTTTCTATGCTAAAATAAACAATGCGTGTTTAGCGTTCTAAGATTGTCTCTACAAAATCTATCATAATTTCGATTATCAATCAAACTGCACAATGCGGATGTCATCGTATTTATCATTAAAGGAGGTGAGGAGATACCTGTTCATGCGTATCTCATTTATGAAAAAACAAAATCAAGCGTTTGCCTATTTCCTAATCGGTTTAGGTCTTTATTTTCTTTCCCAACAATTTAACATTCCCTACCTACCAGCATTAGCACTTTGGCCATCTGTACTTGTAATTTTCGGGCTTAGCTTGTTGCTTGATCGTTCAAAAGCACGTAACGATGATAAACCCAGCCTTGGCGCTTTTTTGCTGTTACTTGGCCTTCATCTCCATTTCATTAATCATCTTTCTTTTTGGGTTGATCATTGGAGTATGTATTTAATTTTAATTGGTTTGAGTCTTCTGATTGGTTATCAAAAAACAAAACGAGGCTTAAAATTAGGGGTTACGCTTTTCATTGTCGGTTTGTTTTTCCTCTTGTCACTTACCTATCTTCCTTTTCAAGAGCAAATACAAAGCTTTATTCAGAACATTGAAAGTTACTGGCCAATTGGATTAATTTTATTCGGTAGTTATTTGTTGTTTAAAAAGTAACGCGTGACTGAAAGCGGTACGATTTATTCATGTTTTCTTTAGGTCATAACCGTCTTTCTGAAAGAACAGCATAATTTATAGGAGTTTAAACCTAGCTTTCTTAAAATCAGCGCGTAAGACAAGTTGTCTTACGCGCTGATTTTCTTTTATTTAAGTAACCCTTCTTTTCCCTTTCCAAACAAACAGAAGCGCCTTCTCTTAACCGCTTACTTCTTATGCAAGTTCAAAGGATTGGAGACTTGCTTGCCCCTCACCTTTATAGGTATAGTATAATGCATGCACACCGTCTGGTATCGACACAGGGGTTCCGTACTTTGTCCAAACATTGGTGAATGCCACCGGAATTTTCGCCAACACCTCGCCATTCCAAACCGTCTTCACTTCAAAATAACCGCGACAGTATCCACGAACGTTTAGATAGATATGGGTCACGCCTTGGCAATTAAAATATTTAAATCCAGCTGTTGCTGAGTCTCTCATGTTACAGATGTAGCCAGGTTCCTCATCGCCATCTTTTCCGTCTTGAGTAATTTTCGGAAACTGATGATCCATCCATAAATCACCCGTATACATCGCTTCATCGGCACAGTAAAGATTACAGGCTAGATGTGCCGAATATTCTCCTCGCCCAATTAGCGGACCGTCATTTGCACCACAAGAGGTCATCTCTACTTGCGGAATCGCTCCATCAGGTTGAATGGTAATTGCTTCGATGCAACCTTGCCTACTAAAATTTGAACCATTCGTGTGACGATGATAGAAAATATACCATTTTTTCTTGATTTCAACAATACTTCCATGATTGTTACCCCCATAGTACATCGGTTGTGCTGCAGGCTTATAAGAATCAATATGAAGATCGTTGTTACTAACGATTACCCCTTGATATTCAAATCCTTCAACTGGCGATCGACTGGTCGCATAACAGAGTTCATGGAAAACAACAGAAGAGTAAATAAAATAATACGTCTCACCGATTTTCCGCATCGATGGCGCTTCAAAAAATTCATGCCCTTTAAAACTACTTCCTGAACTATATGGTTCACTAGGTGAAATGATTGCAGGCGCTTTTATAATCGTTACCATATCTCGACCAAGTAAGGTAACCATCGCTCCTTTCCTTGACTTATCGCCCACTGGACAAAAACCGGTATACAAATAGGTCGTATCCCCTTCCGTTAACAACCCTGGATCAAACTGCGGTTGGTCACCATCTTTTTCACCTAAACGCGTGCCGTCATCATAGCGAACATAACCATAAAATTGATACCTTCCTGCTGGTGAATCACTAACAGCAACAGATACAACCGATACTTTATCTAGGACGTAATATATGTAATAGCGACCATCTGGACCAATCGTCACGTCAGGTGCATAAAGACACATCCTTCCGTCAGAATTAAGCGGATCATCCGTTTTCTGATAAATTGTCCCTTCACAGCGCCAATTCCCTAAGTCATCAACCGGCGCTGACCAACACACATAATCATTTAAACAATAGACATGACCGTTGAACTTATCATGTGAGCCATAGACGTAAACTCGGTCATTAAATACATAAGGTTCACCATCAGGAATATATTCCCAAGATGGAAGGTACGGGTTTACTGCTTGTTTTTCCACTTACCACCACTCCACTTCTATTATTTTTGTGCTGTCACACCACACAAAGGCTACGCTGCATTAAAGCAATTGAATCATTTAGATAAAATACTTATAAGCAGACATTGACCACGTTGTTAAGCGCTTTCATTTTACGCTATTTTCGCTAATATGAAAAGAAAATCGATTCGTTTAAATATGTTTTCTCACAATAAAGCAGCTAGGTCTCATTCTGCCCAACAGTAAAGCTACCCAGTGAACAATCGTAATGGTTCACTGGGCACTGCTTACTTAACTTGAGTTTTTTGCGACAAGAAAAACCTCACTGGCCATTGTCAATTTGGTTTCTCGCCATCTTGAACTTAAAAATCAACCTTACGTCCGGTACTCTCGTTTACATGAAAGTGCCTATTCAGAACAGAAACGGATTTGCAACTATCATAAAAATGATTCAATTTTACGCCAAGCTTCTTCTTTCCCTTGTGCTGTTTCTGATGAGAACGGAATGATTACATCATCACCTTCAACGGCTAAGGTTTCTCGGATACGATTAACATGTTTTTGGACTTGCGCTTTTTTAATTTTATCTAATTTCGTTGCCACAATGATGACAGGTAATTTATGGAATTTTAAAAAGTCATACATCGCTACATCTTCAACAGATGGTTGATGTCTAATATCAACAACAAGTACGGTCGCGCGCAAATTCTCACGTTCAGAAAAGTACGTTTCCAACATCTTCCCCCAAGCTTCACGTTCCGTTTTTGACACTTTCGCATAGCCATAGCCAGGCACATCAACAAAGTGAAAGGCTTCATTGATGAGATAGAAATTTAAGGTTTGGGTTTTACCTGGTTTTGATGATGTTCGTGCTAACGCTTTTCGATTGATTAACTTATTAATAAATGATGATTTTCCCACGTTTGAACGACCCGCTAATGCTATTTCTGGTAAGCCTTCAGGTGGATATTGTTTTGGTGCTACCGCACTGATGGTTATATCTGATTTTGTTACTTTCATTAGTCACCCTCCACGAATGCATGTGTTAAGACCTCGTCCATATGCGAGACAGGAATAAAGGTCAAATCTTTCTTAATACTTTCTGGTATATCATCTAAGTCTTTCTCATTGTCTTTAGGCATAATAATCGTTGTTAAACCACTGCGGTGTGCACTCATCGTCTTTTCTTTTAAACCGCCAATCGGGAGCACACGTCCACGTAAGGTGACTTCACCGGTCATACCGACTTCGCGACGAATACGCTTGTTGGTTAACGCTGAAACAAGGGCTGTCACCATGGTAATCCCCGCAGAAGGACCGTCTTTTGGCGTGGCGCCTTCTGGTACGTGAATATGAATGTCATTGGTTTGATAAAAGTTTTCGTTAATCCCGAGCATTGCTTGTCTTGAACGAATATAACTAATCGCTGCTTGAGCAGATTCTTTCATCACATCACCCAGCTTACCTGTTAATTGCAGTTTCCCTTTACCAGGAACGACACTCACCTCGATAGATAAGATATCACCACCAAAAGCCGTATAAGCAAGACCTGTTGCTGTTCCAATAGGGTCTTCTGTTTCCATTTGACCGTAACGGTAGAGCGGTTTGCCTAAATAATCTTCGAGACGTGTCTTCGTTATCATGATTTTTTCATCAGGGTTTTCAACGATGACTTTGGCTGCTTTTCGACAGAGAGAAGCAATTTTACGTTCTAGTTGACGGACACCTGCTTCTCGCGTATAGCGACGGATTAATTCTAACAAGCCATCTTTACGAATCGTGAGATTCGCTTTTGTTAAACCATGCTGTTTTAGCTGTTTCGGTACTAAATAGTTTTTCGCAATAAACTGTTTCTCAATCTCAGTGTAGCCAGGTAATTGAATAACTTCCATCCGATCTAAGAGCGGACGCGGGATTAATTGACCTTGGTTTGCGGTCGCGATAAAAAGCACCTGTGATAAATCATACGGTTCCTCAACAAAGTGATCACTGAATTGATAATTTTGCTCTGGGTCAAGCACTTCCAACATTGCTGATGACGGATCACCTTTATAATCACTTGACATTTTATCAATTTCATCCAATAACATGACCGGATTGACTGTTCCTGCTTTTTTCATCGATTGAATAATTCGACCTGGCATTGCACCAATATAAGTGCGTCGATGACCACGTACTTCTGATTCATCTTTAACCCCACCCAGTGACAGACGAACAAATTCTCGGTTCATAGCTCGAGCGACTGATTTTGCAAGGGATGTTTTTCCGACACCTGGAGGACCCACTAAACAGAGAATCGGACCCTTTAAATCATGTGTCAACGCTTGAACAGCGATGTATTCTAAGATCCGTTCCTTTACGGTTTCTAAACCGTAATGGTCTTGATCAAGAATCCGAGCCGTCTTCGTCACATCCAATTGATCCGTCGTTGTCGTTTGCCATGGCAGTTGGATTAACCAGTCCAAGTAATTTCTGATGATCCCAGATTCTGCACTTGTTTGCGGAATCCGTTCGTAGCGCTGTAATTCTTTCATGGCGACTTCTTTGATGCGGTCTGTCATGTCACTTGTTTCGATTTTTTCCTCTAAATCAGAAACTTCCTTACGTTTCCCGTCCTTATCACCTAATTCACTTTGGATCACTTTCATTTGCTCACGTAAATAATACTCTTTCTGTGATTGTTCAATTGTTTTTTTTACTTGTTGACCAATCTGTTTCTCTAAGCGTAAGACTTCTAACTCATCGGTTAATACTTGGATTAACGTTTTGGCCCGCTCATCAACTGCTAGTATTTCGAGTAGCATTTGCTTCGTCGGTAATCTAATGGGTAAATGAGATGCAACGACATCGGTTAATTGACCTAAGTCTTCAATATCAACTGTACTTTCATAGACTTCCTTAGAGAGTTTAGGTGATAGGTCAACATATCGTTTAAATTGATCTAGAATTGACCTTACAAAAGCATCTGCTTTTAAATCTTGTTCAATGTTTTGATCGTCTTCAACTTCAATTTCTGCTAAATAGTAGGGTTCTGTTGCTGTATAATTAAGCACTTGGGCACGTTTCAAGCCCTCAATGAGCACACGAAATGTCCCATTTGGCAATTTTAACATTTGTTTGACATAACCGACGGTCCCAAAGCTAAATAAATCTTCTTCTTTTGGGTCCTTAATGGCCGTCTCTTTCTGTGTAACTAACATGATTCGCCGATCTTCAAGCATTGCCATGTCGAGCGCTTCAATTGATGGCTTGCGTCCAACATCTAAATGGACAATGACTGATGGATAGACTAATGTCCCTCGAAGTGGCAGTACTGGTAATGTTAAAAGACTCCCTTTTTCCATGTTTGATTCCCTCCCAAACGTTGATTGTTTCTCTATATCGATGCGGGCCTTCCTCACGTCACTATTTATCAACCATTTTGCTAGCGACAATGTTCAACTATATTTTATGTAGAACAGAAAATCCCTTGCATAAGACAAGGGATTAAAACAATCATTACGCTGTTTCTTCTGTTTCGTTTAATTCTGAGCCATCTTCAAGTAACAGTTTTGGACGATTTGCTTCATTCTCGACTGTTTCCTTAGTTATAACACACGTTTTAATATCTTCCCGTGATGGAAGCTCAAACATAACATCTAACATGATACCTTCTAGAATCGAACGTAAGCCACGTGCTCCTGTATTTCGTTCCATTGCTTTATGGGCAATAGCTACAAGCGCATCTTCTTCAAACTGAAGTTCAACATTATCCATTTCGAATAGGCGTTTATATTGTTTAACTAAAGCATTTTTCGGTTGTGTTAAAATTTCTACCAGGGCATCTTGGTCAAGCGGTTCAAGTGCTCCAATAATCGGTAAACGTCCGATAAATTCAGGAATTAAACCGTATTTGAGTAAATCTTCAGGTAATATTTTTTGTAGCAGTTGTGCTTTGTCAAGCTCACCTGCATCTGTCTCAGCACCAAAACCTATGACTTTTTTACCTAGGCGACCTTTAATGATCTGATCAATTCCATCAAATGCACCACCGACAATAAATAAAACGTTGGTTGTATCAATTTGAATAAATTCTTGGTGAGGGTGCTTACGTCCACCTTGAGGAGGAACACTAGCGGTTGTTCCTTCTAAAATCTTAAGCAATGCTTGTTGTACACCTTCACCACTAACATCACGTGTAATTGAAGGATTTTCTGATTTTCTTGCGACTTTATCGATTTCATCGATGTAGATAATCCCTTTTTCAGCTTTTTCCACATCATAATCTGCTGCTTGAATTAATTTAAGCAAGATATTTTCAACATCTTCTCCGACATAACCGGCTTCAGTCAATGATGTTGCATCTGCGATAGCAAATGGCACATTTAAAATACGCGCTAACGTTTGTGCTAATAGGGTTTTACCACTTCCTGTTGGACCAATCATTGCAATGTTACTTTTTTGCAGTTCAATATCATCAGTAGATTTTGGTGCATTGATTCGTTTGTAATGGTTGTAAACTGCGACCGATAAATTACGTTTGGCTTTGTTTTGACCAATCACGTAATCATCTAAAATTTTGTTAATCTCTTGTGGTTTCGGTACTTCTGTGAATTCCATATCTTCTTCTGTCCCGAGTTCTTCCTCGACAATCTCTGCACATAAGTCAATACACTCATCACATATATAGACACCTGGACCAGCGACTAATTTTTTAACTTGATCTTGACTTTTGCCACAAAACGAGCATTTTAATTGCCCTTTTTCTTCATTAAATTTATACATTATATGTCACCTCTCTATAGTAAACAAAAACTTTTTCATCGGACGATTACTATCATCATATCAAATAACTTATCAGAATTAAAATAATAGTACTTATCCACTATTTGCTTGTTTAATGACACAGATAAACGTGTGCACAAAAACGAAAGCATATGTATTTTATCATAAGTTCATCAAAAAGTATTGAAAAAACCTTTTTGCTTGCGCAAAAAAATAAAACACCCCTTTTAATAACTAAAAAGCGTGTTTGTAAGGGTGAAAACAAGGCGAATAATCTCGCCTTGTTTTCTTATTTAGTAGAGCTATTATTTTTTAACGCTTTGTTCTACTAAGAAATCAATTGCTTTTTTGATTTTAAGATCCTCTTTAATTGCATCTGTGTTACCACCAAGCATTTGTACCAACTGATCCATTTCTAATTGATACATTTCTGCCATCGTATTTAACTCAGCTTCAACATCTGCTTCAGTTGCTTCTAATTCTTCAACTTCAACAATTGCTTCAAGAACTAAGTTGGTGCGCACACGTTTTTTAGCATCTTCTTTCATTTGTTCTTTCAGTTGATCTTCAGATTGACCTGAGAACTGGAAGTACATTTCAAGTGTCATACCTTGTTGTTGTAGACGTTGCTCGAATTCGCGAAGCATACGGTCAAGTTCACCATCAACCATCGCATCCGGAATATCAATTTCAGCATTTTCACTTGCTTGCGTGATTAAGCTTTCACGCATTTGTGAATCTGCTTGATTTTGTTTTTCTTCTTGAAGACGTTTTTTCGTTTTTTCTTTTAACTCAGTTAATGTTTCAATTTCGTCATCTACATCTTTCGCGAATTCATCATCCATTTCTGGTAATTCTTTCGCTTTAATTTCGTGAATTTTAACCTTAAATGTAGCTGGTTTACCGGCAAGGTTTTCAGCGTGATATTCTTCTGGGAATGTCACATCAACATCAAGTTCTGCACCTGTTTCTTGACCGATTAATTTTTCTTCGAATCCAGGAATAAATGAACCTGAACCGATTTCTAGTGAATGATTTTCTGCTGATCCGCCTTCAAATGCTTCACCATCGATGAATCCTTCAAAGTCCATAACAACAGTATCACCATCTTCAACAGTACCTTCTTCTTTAACAACAAGTTCTGCTAGTGATTGACGTTGATTTTCAAGATCAGCTTCTACGTCTTCGTCTGTAACGTTAACGTCTTCAACTTCAACTTCTAAACCTTTGTACTCGCCTAATTTAACTTCTGGTTTAACAGTCACAGTTGCTGTGAAAATTAGGTTTTTGCCTTTTTCGATTTGTGTAATATCAATTTCAGGTTGGTCAACTGGATCAATACCAGCTTCTTCAACTGCTTTACCATAAGCTTCTGGTAAAATGATATCAACCGCATCTTGGTATAATGATTCCACACCAAAACGTTGTTCGAACATGCCACGAGGAATTCTACCTTTACGGAATCCTGGTAACTGTACATCTTTTACTACTTTTTTGAACGCTTCATCAAGCGCACCTTTAAATTGATCTGCTTCTACTTCAACGGTAAGAAGACCTTGATTGCCTTCTTGTTTTTCCCATTTAGCTGTCATTAATTTTCCCTCCATAAATACGTATATATGATTTTATTTGCCGTTCTCTAGTGATACGTTTCTGTAATCCAAGACCGAACGCAAATTACAACCCTTATATTATAACATAATCCATCATGGTTTCAACATATTGTGATCAACAGTCTACATTTTTTAATCTAATCTCACTTACTACTCCTCTATCACAGAAAAATAGAGTTGTTCAGCTTCAATAAAACGATTAATCGTCACTTCAATATCAGCTTTTCTCTCGCCACTAACATCAATTGTTTCCTTAAACGAGCCTTCCACAAGAGCAAGTAACGCTGCTTTTACCAATGCAATATCTTCTAAGTGTTCAACCATTGGGTAGTGAACATAAAAATACCGATCAATTAATTGATTGACCATCCGAAAGAAGGTTGGATCCTTTTGTTCAATATCACTTAATTCACTTAATAACTGCTTCTTAATCGGATGATCATTCATATATGGATAACGTTTCGGCTTTATTTCCTTGAAATGGCCGAATTTTTCAATCGAAACAACTTGTTCAAATTGATTCGCTTGTAACAGATTAAGTACGACCGTCTTAATTACAGGGTGTACCGAGGCATCAGCTAACATATGTTCAAATAAAGATATGTATGGTGTAATCGGTTGACCTTGCAAATGATTAATCAAATGCCATTGCGCATTAACATCCTTTGACTCTAATGCACTAACAAGTTCACGTTTCGTAATACTTGTTTCTTTATCAACTTCTTCAGATACTAGTGGTTGATTCACTTCATATAATTTCTCGAGTTGTGAGCGCATCGGGTTTTCCAACTTTGCCTCTGTTAAAGCTTCTGCTAATAACTCATCGACGCGTTTATGTTTATGTGCTTGAAATAAAACCGTTGCATAAATGTTTATGTAAGAATAATAATCTTTTGTTTGTTGATCAATTTGATCTTCCAATAAGTATTCCGCTTCAATTTGACGTCCTAACTCAATTAAACAAGTGACTTTTGCAACAATCACATCAATATCTTCAACACCATAGTCAATCAGCTCATTCAAAAACGTAAGTGCTTCTTTGTATTGATGGTTATGAAACGATTGAAATGCTTGTTTCTCTAAACGCTCTTTTTCCTTAGGAAACAGAACGATTTTATGTTCCCTTTCTTTCATCTTCTCACCCCCCTCTTGTTCATTGCTAACGAAAAAGTTACTAACTACTATTTACCCATAAGGCTAACTTTTAAACCCCTGCAGTGATTCACTACTTTTTCACCCGCATCATTGCTCGCAAGTCCTCATCTAGATTAAGTACTTTGTCTTCGACAAGTTGTCTTGAATCTTCAACACCCTGATTATAATAATAATTGGCGAGGTGCTTGTTAAAAAATTCAATTAATTGTTCTGCCTCAATCGAACCGAGTTGTTCCCCGCGCTCAATTTCAAAATAGCGGATTAAATCATCAATCATCGCTTGATGTTCTTGCTTTTCTAACCTCACTTCTCATTCCCCCCGCTATATTTATCGACTTCACTAGTATAACATGAATTAATTTACACCCTCATCTTTAACTAGAAAACCAAGAAATATTTGTCACACGATAATCTGTAACAATTATCCACTATATCACCAATTATGTTATAGTTAGGCATAGTTAGTTAAGGAAAGGTGTGGTCATCTATGGCATTAAAACAAATCAATTACCTTTTAAGTTTTGTTCTACTTGGCATTCCTTTACTCGTTATTCCAAGTGCAGCTAATCGTTTTTCATACCCAAAAGTCATCTTACTCTACCTAATTTTTGGGCTAATGGTTATTATTTATCTTAAAAATCGCAACCAGCTAAAAATTGAAGAAGACAAATTAACCTATTTATTATTGCTTTATCTTATTACCCTTTTATTCACAACTATTTTTTCTGTCGATCCATACCATTCTATTGTTGGTACGGATGAACGTGAAGAAGGTCTACTTGCTCTGTTCACCTATGGATTTTTGTTTATCTTCACAAAAAACTTCTTTCGCTTCAACATATATCATATGATCGCATTGGTACTCGCTACAACCCTTGTCAGCGCATACGCACTCAGTCAGCATTTCGGTTTCGACCCGCTCTTTGAACAATTCACCGAAAGAAATATCCACCAGCGCCCTTATTCTACCATTGGAAATCCTAACTTTCTCGGAGCTTTTCTAGTGCTGACGTTACCAGTGTTTAGCCTATTCTTCTTAAAAACAAAAAAGATTTATCACTTAATCTTTTCCTTACTTATCTTCTCTGCCTTAATTATTACCTACACGCGAAGTGCAATGATCGGTTTTGTCATGACAGTCTTATTGTTGATCGCTTATCGATTGATTGAACCAAATATAAAAAAAGAATTCCGCAGCTTACTTCTTTCATTCACGATCATTATCGTCCTATTAAATAGTTATAGCCATGGCTTTGTTGCCGAGCGATTTTTTAGTATTTCTTCTGAAGCTAAAACCGTAATTTCTAAAGATGAAGATTATGAACGTACTGGATCCAATCGCATTTATATTTGGACTAAAACACTAGCACTCATCAAAGAACGCCCCCTTACTGGCTACGGTCTAGAAAATTTAGGGACTGTTTTTAATGCATCCTATAATGAAGAAACGATTGAACGATTTGGGCGGTTAATTACCTTTGACAAAGCACATAATGAGTATTTACACATCGCAGTAACAACGGGGATTCCTTCACTACTATTCTACCTTAGTTTTCTCATTATTGTTCTATTTAAGGGTGTCGCACACTCTAGACATGATTGGCGATACCTTCCCTTTTTAATCGGAGTAGCTGCTTATCTGGTGCAAGCCTTTTTTAACATAAGCGTGATAAGCGTCGCCCCACTCTTTTGGATTTTTCTCGGTATTCTTGCGAATCCATTTGTTTTTAAGTCAACACACAAGGATATTCTATTCTAATGAGAATATTTTTCAAAACAAAAAGGGCTACAGCCCTTTTTGTTCGTACCCAAATTCAATGCCCTAGCCACTAAGCAAGTTGCATAGTCGTGATACAAGTATTGTCTTCTTTAAACGTTGAGAATGTAGAATGAACCACTTTATCGTTATATGTGACGGTTATTTGATAGTCTTTATCTCTAGGTAACCAAACATCGATGAAACCATTGGCTTGTGATGTCATGACTTGATCAACAACAATGTTGCCTTGTTCATCTTCAATTAATACCTCAAAATCTTCATTTACCAATTCTCCTTGGCATCCACTTAAACTATGAATTGCACAGGGATGCGTTTGGTTAATGTATGGGGCAAACGAAACAAAGAACGGTTCCTTCGCTAGATTGTAGGTTCTCACTTGATTGTCAGGTTCAGTAATGATGAGCTCGTGTGATGAAATCGACGCATCTGAATCTGTGATTTCACGCATGCTATATGCTGTTGCAAGTGCCTTAAAATCTATATCTTCTTCATTTACTTCCGTGGCCTTTTTATCATTTATTAGCTGACTAGCGCTAAAGATCAACCCTAAAACCACCAGAATAATTGTAGAGGCAAGGATTATTTTTTTTGTTCGTTTTGTCATTAAATAATTCACTCCTTATTATCATCATCAAATATTGATGGTGCAAGTCAACTATACGTGAAATTGTTTATTATGGCTAGTCATATAGTTTAGCCAGGCGTCACCTTTCCACCTCTTAATGGCCTCATCGTCTGTTTGAAGTATGGGTTTGTGACTACCCAATAGTGGACATGGTCTTTCAATCTTCTATCTTATCGTGGTATGAAATAAACAAAATAGGCTTTCTATTTGCGATGAGTAGAATAGAAATGAATCACATTTTCTAAATTGCTTAACTCAAAAAACACAAGATCTACAAATACGAATAACAATCTCATGGAAAACTCACGATGAATTTTCAATTATTTATGTTCCTAAAACAAATGAAAATTACACATTAAATTCCGGTTTTTATAAATATTTTGACATGGTAGCACTCTATACTTCCTTGTCAGTTACTACTATATTCAGTTGTAAGCTTTAATTACAAATGGAAAAAAAAGCTTGGCAGATCTGATTTTTAAACAGTAAGTGATTGCGCGCATCAAAAAAACCTTTTAACCAAAGTTGATTAAAAAGTTTTAAATATATCCCAGGAGGGATTCGAACCCCCGACCCACGGCTTAGAAGGCCGTTGCTCTATCCAGCTGAGCTACTGGGACAAAATATGGAGCGGGTGAAGGGAATCGAACCCTCATCATCAGCTTGGAAGGCTGAGGTTTTACCACTAAACTACACCCGCTTATGTATCAAAAATGACAAGTATTTTTAGGTTCTTGTCTTTAACCGACAAGTTTTATTATAATGCTCAATGGTATTTGTGTCAATAACTTTTTCAATACATGACAGATATCACCATTCATTTTGCTCCTGCAATCCATCTGAATTGAAAGAGAGCTGACATTTTGATTGAATGACAGCTCTCTTTCCTCACAACTGAATTGTCATCGCTAAATCTTCTACTTCATGACCATCTAGTTGATAGAAATGAACATTAATTTCGTTATCAGATGATGTCAATATTGCGTAGGTCTCTTCTTGGCGTCCTCTTGGAAGTCTTATACTTCCGGGATTAATAATCAATTGGTCGCCGCGCTTCGTCGCATGAGCCAAATGTGAGTGCCCATGACAAACAATGTGTGCCCCATGTTCACTTGCACGGTAACTAATTGGATCTAAGCTCGTTTTTACTTGATGCATATGGCCATGCGCGACAAAATAAGTGAGATTGCCAACCGTAAACACTGCTTCATCCGGATAATCCGAATCATAATCACAGTTCCCGGTTACTTTTTGATCAAAATAAGCCATCGGCTTAGCGTTATATCCAAGTTCAGAATCGCCACAATGAATCATCGCATCTACTTTACCCTCATATTGTTCAGCGAGTTTTTTTAGTTCTAATTTAAATCCATGTGAATCACTAACAATTAATACACGTGTCATACACATGACCCCCTTCTAAATAAGTTAGAATAAACTTGATTTTAATTGTCTCAATGCTTGGCCACGGTGGCTAATTGCCCCTTTTTCTTCAGGCGATAGTTCAGCCATTGTTTTATCATAACCTAAAGGTTGAAAAATCGGGTCATAACCAAAGCCATTCGTGCCCTTCATTTCACTTGTAATAAAACCTTCACAATATCCGTGCTTAATAATGGTTTCTTTACCAGGTTCAGCAAACGCCATTGCACAGACAAATCTAGCTGCACGCTCTTTCCCGCTTAAATGTTGCATTTTTTTTAATACTTTATCAATATTTTTTTGATCGTTTTTCTCTAGCCCTGCATACCGTGCTGAGTAAACCCCAGGCTCTCCGTTTAATGCATCAATGCTAAGACCTGAGTCATCACTCACAACCGGGATTTGCATCATTTCAGCAATCGTCTCTGCTTTAATTGCTGCATTTTCCGCAAACGTTACGCCAGTTTCTTCAATATCCTCAATCGGATCAGCTAAGTCTAAAAGTGAGACGACTTCAATTCCTTGCGGTTCAAACAATACTTTAAAATCATTTACTTTTCCTGGGTTCATGGTTGCGATCAATACTCTATTCACTGTCTTTGCCCTCAACGTTTTGATTGGTAATCATATCTTTATAAACTCCAATTGCATCTGCTTGATAATCAAACAATTCAATCATGCCAGCTTCAGCTAAATCTAATAATTCATTAAGTTCTTTACGAGTAAAGGTTGCTTCTTCCCCAGTCCCTTGAACCTCGACAAATTCACCCCTACCTGTCATAATCACATTCATATCAACAGCCGCTTCACTGTCTTCAATGTATTCTAAATCAAGTAAACTTGTCCCGTCTTGGCTGACCCCAACCGACGTTGCTGCCAAATAATCAGTGATTGGTAATTGGTCTAATACCCCATCATCAACTAACTTACCTAACGCAATCACAACCGCCACAAACGCACCTGTAATTGAGGCTGTCCGTGTTCCACCATCTGCTTGAATTACATCACAGTCCACCCATACCGTCCGTTCGCCTAACTTATCTAGGTCAACAACTGCTCGCAAAGAACGTCCAATCAAGCGCTGGATTTCCATTGTTCTTCCGGAGACTTTTCCTTTTGAAGACTCTCTAATGGTTCGCTGTTCAGTCGCTCTTGGCAACATTTGATATTCGGCAGTGATCCATCCTTTTCCTTTATTACGCATAAAAGGAGGAACTCTGTTCTCAACACTCGCATTACAGATCACTTTTGTTTCCCCTACTGTAATCAATACTGATCCCTCAGGGTGTTTAATAAACCCTGTTTCTATTTCTACTGGTCTTAACTGATTAACTGCTCTTTCATTTGGTCTCATACTTGGTCCCCTTTCGCCATAACTGATACATACGCATAAGCTATCAACGGATTTTATTTGTCATCAAGTGATTGATCAATCACTATCTCTTCAATGTGTTCGATCGGTTGGTCTAGCCAACGGTTCGCAATTTGCTCAAAAACCACTTTTGATCCAGTCGTATAAAAACGATGTTTTTCAGCCGTTTCCGACTCATTTAACATCTCTTGGTAACTAAGAATTGCACTGACTTCTCGTGCCGTTTCTTCCCCTGAAGAAATGATTTCAACGTGATTACCCATCACTTTTTGAATGGGCTCATGCAACAAAGGATAGTGGGTGCATCCCAAAATCAATGTATCGAGTTGCTGATGCCCTAACAGGGGCAGTAACCCATTCTCAACGACATCAAACGCTGCTTCATCAGAAAACTGGTCACGTTCAACCAGTGGCACAAATTGCGGACAAGCTAAATCATAAATAACCAAATCTTTTGAAATATGATGCAGCGCTTCTGGATAGGCTTTACTTTCAATTGTCCCTATCGTGCCAATCACACCGATTTCCTTAGATTCCGTTACAGAAATAGCCGCTCTTGCACCTGGTTCAATAACCCCAATGACTGGAATCGTTAAATTTTCACGTAATAGTTCAAGTGTAAATGCTGTTGCAGTGTTGCAAGCAATGACTAACAATTTAATTTCTTTCTGCAATAAAAAGTCGACCATCTCAAAAGTGAATTTTGTCACTTCTTCTCTTGGCCTCGGTCCATAAGGACAACGGACCGTATCTCCTAAATATATCAATGATTCGTTTGGAAGTTGTCGCATTAACTCGCGTGCAACAGTTAATCCGCCAACACCTGAATCAATTACACCAATTGGTTTATTCACCTTACATCCCTCGTTTTCGTACATCTTCGTGACGTATTAATTATTTTCTTTATCCCATTCCATACGCTCAAGTAGCATGAGAAGCTGTTTATCTAAACCTGCAACTTCCTCTTCAGGTATTTGACTGAGGACAACCTCAAGATAATCTTGACGCTTAACAATAACTTCTTCAATAATTTCTTTTCCCTTTTTCAACAAATGAATCCGCACCACACGACGATCTTTTGTATCACGGCGGCGCTCGACTAAATCATTTTTTTCCATCCGATCAACCAGGTCGGTGGTTGTACTGAAAGCTAAATTGATTTTATTCGACAATTCACCAATGGTCAAATCTCCATCTTCAAGCAACCATTGTAAGGCAATAAACTGCGGGGTTGTAATACAATAATTCTTTAAGATTTCACGACCTTTATGTTTAATAATCCCATTAATATAACGCATATTTTTTTCAATACGTACAATCGGACGATTCGACTGATGATCTGACATAAGTGAATTCCCTTCTTTCTTTAACTGTTCTACTTCCATCATAACATTTTTTTAAACGTTCCGTTACCGAAAGATAATCAAAGGTTCGCACAAATAATCAAGGTGTATAAATGTATTCGCTATCATATTCGTGGTAAACTAGACTTATCCTGAAAATGAAAGGAAGATACATGTGAAACAGTTAAAACTCGGAAGTAGTGATTTAGAAACAAGCAACATTGCCTTGGGGTTAATGCGTCTAGCCGACAAATCAACCCCGGAAGCAACTGAAATTATTCAAAACGCCATCGATCTAGGTGTTGACCTGTTTGACCATGCCGATATTTATGGAGGTGGGAAATCTGAAGAAGTGTTCGCTGATGCATTTAAACAAACAAACGTCAGCCGCGAAGATATTATTTTACAATCAAAATGTGGCATTAGAAAAGGCTTTTTTGATTTCTCTAAGGATCATATCATCGATTCGACAGAAGGTATTTTAAAACGCCTTAATACAGATTACTTGGATATTCTCTTATTACACCGCCCAGATGCTTTAGTTGAACCAGAAGAAGTAGCTGAAGCTTTCACACAACTTAAACAACAAGGCAAAGTCAAACATTTTGGTGTGAGTAACCAAAACCCATCACAAATTAATCTGTTGAAAAAATACCTTAAAGAAGATTTAATAATTAATCAAGTTCAGCTGAGCTTGATGCATACACCAATGATTGATGCCGGTCTCAATGTCAACATGGAAAATGATGTATCAATTGAAAGAGGCGAAGGTATTATTGAGTATGCTCGCTTAAATGACATGACTCTACAAGCCTGGTCACCTTTCCAATACGGAATGATTAAGGGTGCGTTTGTTGATCACCCTGATTTCCCTGAAGTAAACCAAGCCCTTGGCGAGCTCGCTGAGAAGAACGGGGTAACGAAAACAACAATGGCAATTGCTTGGATTCTGCGTCACCCTGCTCAGATTCAACCGGTTGTTGGTACGATGAACACCGACCGCTTGCGTCAGATCACGGAGGCAAATGATATTGAACTGACACGTGAGGAATGGTACCAGCTGTATCGTGCTGCTGGCAACGATCTCCCTTAAAAATAAGCGAAACGCTTCCTTGATTAACACCTAACCTCTTTCGATATGAGATTAGGTGTTTTTCTGTTAAGCGCTACTAAGGGTGAATGCTATTAGTTAGAGATATTTTACAGATTTATTAAAGCAGAAGCTTTGTCTCATTTGATCATTTTATTGAACGGACAGGAAGCTCTTACTTTTTGTCATGATTGATTTTTTAGATGATAGGTGATCACCCTTTATTTTGGCGGATACTGACCCCTTGCATCAGCAATCGAAGTTCATCAGCTGTCCGATTAAAAAAGATTGCATTTTCACCCTCTATTATCCGATAATAGAAAGAGAATGAAAGGGGACAAGATTATGCATAAAAAAGATAAAGATAGTGATTCATTATCCTTGTACAATGCGCGTATTTCACACGGCAGCGGGTTTGATTTACTACGATACAGTGCGTTCGATGATTTGCTTGGCGAAGAAAAACCTCAGATTTTGTATGTACTTGGCAAAAACATGGCCCGTGAACACCGAGTAACGTCAATTGAAACCGCCATTGAAATGTTTATTCAAATGGGCATTGGTGAACTCACGCATGTGAAAGAAAAGCGTAGTGAAGATATCTTTGAGTTAACCTCACCGTTAATTGCAGCACGTCACCAGGCCGTGGAAAATCACGAATACCGTTTTGAATCGGGGATACTTGCAGAAGTCATGACAAATTGCCGCGGTTTTCAATGTGAAACACTGGAAGACATTAAACCAAAAAAAGCGACGGTCATTTTTACCGTTAAACATTACAGATAAACGACGATGTACATTAAAAAAGATCTTAGTGAGCAATTACTCACCAAGATCTTTTTCTTCATTCAAATGAGCCAAAATCGTTTCTGCCGTAGGCCCAGGAATACCTAAGCGCTTCATAGTTTCTAAGTCTGCCTCTTTAATTTCATTAATTGACTTAAAATGCGTTAACAATACACGCCGTCGCTTCTCTCCTACACCTGGTATCTCATCTAATACCGATCGAAAAGCATTTTTCCCTCGCAATTGACGGTGGAAGGTAATCGCAAATCGGTGGACTTCATCTTGAATCCGTTGGATAAGATAAAAAGCTTGAGATTGGCGATCGAGTGGAACCACCATCGGTGGATCCCCGTAGAGTAGTTCGCTTGTCTTATGTTTATCATCCTTTGCCAAGCCTGTTAGAGGAATATCAAGTCCTAACTCGTTCTCCAGAATATCACGTGCAGCTGAGATTTGTCCTTTACTCCCATCAACAACAATTAAATCTGGCAGCGGTAGCTTGTCCTTCAATACCCGAGTATACCGGCGTCTAACAACCTCTCGCATCGTCTCATAGTCATCTGGTCCCTTCACATCACGTATCTTATACTTACGGTATTCTTTTTTTGCAGGTTGCCCATCAATAAAAGCAACCATCGCCGAAACAGGATCACGCCCTTGGATATTCGAGTTATCAAACGCTTCAATCCGGTGCGGTGTATCAATATTTAATACCTCACCTAACTTTTCAACCGCTTTAATGGTACGTGCTTCATTTTGTTCAATCAATTTAAACTTTTCTTCAAGCGCAATTTCAGCATTTTTTCCCGCTAAATCAAGAAGTTCCTTCTTACGTCCACGATATGGAATGGTGACATCAACCTTCAATAAGTCGCTCAACAACTGATAGTCAACGGGAGCTGGAACTAATATTTGCTTTGGTAAGGGGTGATTTTGGTGCAAATAAAAGCGTCCAATAAAAGTAGTGAACGTATCTAGTGCTTCATCAAAGAAAGGAAAGACTGATACATCACGTTCAATTAACTTCCCTTGCCGAATAAAGAAGACTTGGACACACATCCACCCTTTATTGTAAGTATAGTGGAATACATCGCGGTCAACTTGATCTTTAAGTGTCATCTTTTGTTGTTCCATGATTGCATCAATGTGTTGAATTTGATCCCTTAATTCCATCGCTCGCTCAAAATTTAAATCTTCACTCGCACTTTCCATTTTCTCCTTGAGGTTTTGTTTAATTGCCTTGTGACCACCTTTTAGGAAAGATGATATTTCGTTAATGATTTGTTGATACGCTTCTCTTTCTGGAGGATCCTCTTGACATGCAAGGCATTGCCCGAGATGGTAATAGAGACAATACTTGCCGGGAGGATTGTTACATTTACGTAAAGGATACATCCGATCGAGTAATTTCTTTGTTTCTCGGGCAGCAATAACATTTGGATAGGGGCCAAAATAGCGCCCTTTGTCTTTTAATACCTTTCGCGTGATGATCAGCCGTGGATGACGTTCGTTAGTAATTTTTAAATACGGGTAAGATTTATCATCTTTTAATAAAATATTATATTTCGGGTCATATTTTTTTATTAAATTCATTTCTAAAATCAGTGCTTCAATCTCTGACGAGGTGACAATGTATTCAAAATCAACGATCTCTTGCACTAACCGTTGTGTCTTTTGATCATTTGCGCCTCTAAAATACGAACGGACACGGTTCTTAAGCAATTTAGATTTTCCGACATAAATGACGGTACCATGCTTGTCCTTCATAAGGTAGCAACCAGGTTCAGCTGGCAATACCCGTAATTTTTCTTCGATGGTTGATGCCATACCTTCACCTCTAACTCTGACATGACTTCGTTGTCATTTTTTCATAGTATAGCATAAAGATTTCCGAAAGAAAAAGAAGCCACCCGTAGGTGACTCCCCTTATACTATCCTTAACAAAATTTATGCATGGTTGTCAATCCGTGCAGCCAATGCTTCTTTCGGTTGGAAACCAACCACTTGATCCACAACTTCACCGTCTTTAAAGAATAATAAGGTTGGAATTGACATAACACCATATTTCCCTGCAGTTTCTTGATTTTCATCAACGTTTAATTTAACAATTTTCACTTGATCTGCTTTTTCATCAGAAAGTTCTTCTAAAACAGGTCCGATCATTTTACACGGGCCACACCATGGTGCCCAGAAATCTACTAAAACTAAACCTTCACTTGTATCTTTTTGGAATGTTTGATCTGTTACTTTTACAGTTGCCATTATATAATTCCTCCTAAATGTTTGTTGAATGATTTCTACAAAACCAAGTATACCACCCCGGGGTTTTTATTGGCTAGCGTTATGCTCATACCCGATTACTTAAACTCTAAAATCGTTACGCCGCTTCCACCCTCATTCATTTCTCCCGCTTTTGCAGAAGCAATGTGACGGTGACGTTTAGCAAACGCCTGCACTCCCTTTCTTAGAGCGCCTGTTCCTTTTCCGTGAATAATTGAGACCCTTGGATGCCCTTGTAGTAAAGCATCATCAACATATTTTTCCAGCATATTAAGCGCATCTTCATAACGTTCACCGCGTAAATCAAGTTCCGTTTTTACATGACTATTAGACTGTTTCACCGTTGCGGTTGGTCGTGTCACCTGTTCTTTCTTCGGTGCAAGTTTCTCAAGGTTGTTTTTCTTCACCTTAACTTTCATCATGCCTACCTGAACTTGGAATTCTTTTTCAGAAATTTTCTCTACGATCGTCCCTTGTTGATTTAATGTTAATAGTAAGACATCATCACCAACTTTCAGAGCTTCGTTTTTCGGCTTTTTAATCGGTTGTTGCTTTGTTTTCTTACTGAGATCAGGCTGTGCTTCATCAAATATTTTTCTTGCTTCTATCCACTCATGTTCTTTTAGTTCAGCATTTGTTTTCATATCTTTCATTGCCTTAACAACCGCTTCTGCATCTTCTCTTGCTTTTTCAATCGCCTTCTCAGCTTTTGCTTCGGCTTTTTTGTAGAGCTTATCACGATCTTGTTCAAACTGCTCCCATTTCTGTTCCAGTTCTTTTTTTAGTTGTTCTGCTTCTGCGAGTGTTGCTTCGGCTACCTCATAATCGCGCTCAGCAGAACGACGCGCTGTGTCCAAGGACTCAATCATATGTTCCACACTTTGTGTATCGGTACCGACCAGTTGCTTAGCAGCAGTGATGACTTCATCATTTAAACCGAGACGTTTCGATATTTCAAAGGCATTGCTTCGACCTGGCACGCCGATGAGTAAACGGTACGTCGGTCGTAAAGTTTCAACATTGAACTCAACAGACGCATTAATAACGCCCTCGCGATTATAACCATAGGCTTTGAGCTCAGGATAGTGAGTTGTGGCAATGACCCGTGCATGGCGGCGAACGACTTCATCAAGAAGCGCCATTGCCAGTGCGGCCCCTTCCTGTGGGTCAGTTCCGGCACCTAGTTCATCAAACAGAACCAATGTTTTAGCATTGACGTGTTTTAAAATCTCAACAATATTCGTCATATGGGAAGAGAAAGTACTTAAACTCTGTTCAATTGATTGCTCGTCACCAATATCTGCAAATACATCTTCGAATACAGCAAGCTCACAGCCGTCGAGGGCCGGAACTTGGAGACCGGACTGTGCCATTAAAGTCAATAAGCCAACCAGTTTGAGCGTCACCGTTTTTCCTCCGGTATTCGGTCCGGTAATAACAATCGCATGGTAATCATCCCCGAGTACGACATCATTTGCAATGACCTCGTCATCAGTAAGCAACGGGTGGCGCGCTTGTTTCATATCGATAAAGCCATGATCATTCATTTTCGGCATCGCTGCTTGCATCTTTTCAGCTAACCGAGCCCGGCTAAAGATATAGTCAAGTGCTTTTAATTGAGATAAATTGTGGCGCAGTGGATAAACCTCAGCTGCAATCTTAATTGATAGCTCTTTTAAAATCCGTTCGATTTCAGCTTTTTCCTGCACTTTCGTTTCTGAAAGAACGTTGTTGATGTCAACAACACTTTGTGGTTCCATAAATAAAGTTTGACCAGATGATGACTGGTCATGGACAATTCCACCAATCGCTTGGCGGTATTCTTGTTTGACTGGTAACACGTAACGGTCATTACGAATCGTTACAATCGGATCTGACAACATTTTCGTTTTGGTTCGTGTATAAGTATCTAAGCGTTCACGAATCCGTTGTTCACTGGTTCTGATCTTCGTGCGGATTTGTCTTAATTTATCTGAGGCCATATCCATCACATGACCATGGTCATCAATACAATTTTTAATTTCACGTTCGAGCAAAGCTAAAGGCTCAATTTCATCAGCTAGAGCGCGAATTAACGGTGCTTCTGGTTCTTCTAACTGTTCCATAAATCGTTTAATGTTTTTTCCGCCATATATCGTCCCTTGGATATGCAAACATTCTTGTGGGCTTAACACGCCACCAATTTCAGCGCGTTTAACAGCTGGACCAATGTCTGAAACACCTCCAAACGGGAGCGGTTGATTTAGGCGAATGATTTGGACAGCTTGATCTGTTTCCGCTTGTAACAGGTGTACCTCTGTTAAATCGATCGCTGGTTTTGTTTGTCGCGCCCGTTCTTTTCCTAGTGACGTTTGAGCTTCATCAATCAACTGATTGATAATTTTATCAAATTCTAACACACGAAATATTCGTTCATTCATTTTATCACCTATTTTTCTGCTTTTCTTTGCCAAAACTTACGGAGTTCCTCGAGCGACCAAGTATTCACAACGGTATCTTTTTTGATCCACCCTCGCCTAGCGACACCTACACCTTCGGTCATGAAGTCGAGCGTCTTTTTGCTATGAGCATCGGTATTGATCACGATTTTAGCCCCACGCGTTTGAGCAAGCTTTAATTGTTCACTATTTAAGTCGAACCGCTTTGGGTTCGCATTTAATTCGAGTATTGTATTAGTCGCGACTGCTTTTTCAATGAGTGCTTCAATAGCCACAGCGTACCCGGTCCGTTTACCAATAATCCGTCCGGTTGGATGAGCAATATGTTTAACATAAGGGTTTTCCATAGCAGTAAATAATCGCTTCATAATCACTTCTTCTGATTGATTAAATGAAGAATGAATCGCACCAATCACATAGTCAAGTTCCTTTAGAAAGTCATCATCAAAATCGAGCGATCCGTCGGGTAAAATATCCATCTCCACACCAGCAAGAATTTCAATATCAGGATAATCAAGCCGCAAGCGTTCAATTTCTTTGCGTTGCTTGCGTAACCGTGATTCATTCAATCCATTTGCTACCCGTAAAAACTTAGAATGGTCGGTAATCGCAATGTATTGATAGCCTTTTTCTAGCGCAAATTGAACCATTTCTTCAATTGAC
Source organism: Streptohalobacillus salinus (assembly GCF_003201605.1). Taxonomy (GTDB): domain Bacteria; phylum Bacillota; class Bacilli; order Bacillales; family Amphibacillaceae; genus Streptohalobacillus; species Streptohalobacillus salinus. Next base: position 76,989 of record NZ_QJJR01000008.1, read on the forward strand.
TGCGCACCGTCACTCCAGGTCGAGTGCATATGCAAATCACCGCGTATATCTGATAACTCAACCAAGGCTTCGTCACCTGAGTATGTTTCCACTTCGCCTTGGTCTTCCCTTAACTCAGGTGGAATGTAAGGTAAACCAAAGTGATTAAAGAAACTTTGCTCTGATGCAAAGGTCAACAATTGCCCCGTTTCCAAGACTTCAACACCATATTCACTGATTTTCTCACCACGTGCTTTTGCTAACTGGCGCATTTTCACATTATGATTTTTCGAACCCGTAAAGTGGTGCAAGGTGGTCGCAAACGCAACATCTTCGACAAGACGAAAGTCAACGGAAATGTCGTAATCGCGTGCTAATACAATCGATATTTTAGTATCACCACTTGCAACAACCTCCTTGATACCCGATAGCTTCAGCACCTGTTTTTTTACTTCATTTGGTGAATCCGTTGAAATAATATAATCTAAATCTTTCACTGTTTCGCGCATGCGGCGCATACTGCCAGCAAGCGCGAACCGCTGAATCGCTTCAATCTGTGATAAATAGTCATTTAGTTCTTGTTTAACCGCTAGCACATCATCAAAGGCTAAACGTTCCGGTTGAGTGCCATGAGCTTTAATGCCTGCAAGAATTTTTTCTTCCGTTTTTTTACCAAAGCCTGCAAGTGCTTGGACGTTTCCATCTTCACATGCTTGTTGTAGAGATGCTTGATCTGTAACGCCAAGTTCTTGGTACAACTTCGCTAATTTCTTTCCACCTAGTCCTTGTATTTCAAGTAAGGGGATCAAACCAGCAGGTACCTCTTCTTTTAGTTCTTCTAAAACGGTTGACTCGTGCTTGTCAATATATTCAATAATCACTTCACCAGTGCCTTTGCCAATTCCTTTAATTTTTGTCACATCATCGATTTCGCTTAAGGCACGTTCATCAGTTTCTAATGCTTGGGCTGCTTTACGATAAGCAGCAATTTTAAAAGGATTTTCTCCTTTTAATTCTAAGTAAATCGCAATTTCTTCAAGCAGTTTAATAATATCTTTTTTATTTACGTCATCCATCCGCTACGTCCCCCTCTTTTAAAAAAGCCCTTGTACCATTTACAAGGGCTGTGATTAGCTATTTTATGAGAACCATAAATTCATAATACGATTAGAGAATAACGGTGTCTTTTCAATCATAAATTGTGCAACCCCTGATTGGTCAATTAAACTTTGAATTTGCTCAATCGGTACGAGTGATAACACAAAAATGAAGATAAATAACACTAGATACATTTCTAAAAAGCCAAAGACGGCACCTAAAGTACTATTAATTACACTTAGCAATGGCAACTCAGCAACAAAATCTAGCATTGAGCCGATAATGGAAAGAATAATTTTCACACCAAAGAATAGCACAACAAAAGCAATCATATTGTAATAAGCGGATTCTAAATCGAATGCTTCGCCAAAGAAAGCCCATTTCTCTGCATCAAGTGGCGGATAAGGAATCCACATTTCAAGCATGCCCGCAATCTCTTGGTAAAAACTTGTCGCAATAAAAAAGGCGACAAAAAAACTAATAAAATGAAATACTTGTAGAACGAGTCCGCGCTTCAAGCCTCTTAATACACCGAGTACGAGTAACAGTAATAATATAATATCAACCATGTGTTATTAATCCTCTTTCTGTTCAGTTTTTTTTAGTAACGCATCATAATCTTCTTTTAATTTCAAATAATCATTCATTGTGTTTACCGCTGTTAGAACGGCAATACGTGATGTATCTAAGCTTTTATTCGCTTGATAAATTTCACGCATCGTGTCATCGACGGTGCTTGCGACCAAACGCATATGGTGAAGGTCTTCTTCACCGACTAACGTATAATTTCTACCATATATATCGACACTGGTTCTTGTTTTTTTTGGCTGGGACACCATAATTCCCCCTTTTATCAATCCTACCCCTTATCTTAACATGAACCCTTGATTTAGGAAACTATTCTCATCGATAATTGTTTGCTATACTAATAAAGGGACCGATGCACGTTTACTTATGCTTGGTTCTACTGCAACAGACCCTTATTCACTTACAAAGAAGGAGATACCGAACATTATGGGACAAACCGTGATCACTGTTGATGACAAAACGCTATCAACAATGACTAACTATTATCAACCTTATCAAACAAAAACACCGCAACATGCCGTTTTTCAAGCAAAAACAAATGGGGTGACCATTACTGCTTATCGTTCGAAAAAAGTGATGTTTCAAGGTGAACGCTCCGATGAAGAAGCAACTCGCTGGCAATCAGGACCATCGATTCAAGCAAAGCCGTCCTCCGTTAACGACCACCGCTATGCACCGAGTAAAGCATTGTTCAATCAATCAATTATTGGTTCTGATGAAACGGGTACCGGCGACTATTTCGGGCCTATCACCGTCGTAAGTGCTTATGTGAGAGCAGACCAAGTCGCGTTATTAAAGGAACTCGGTGTTAAAGATTCAAAACACCTTACTGACCTGTCGATTGTTAAACTCGCTAAAACCATCTTGAAACTTGATCTTCCCTATTCATTAGTCGTCTTACATAACGAGAAGTACAACCAACTACAATCACGCGGTTGGAGCCAAGGGAAAATGAAAACCATGCTACATCATACAGCAATTTCGCATTTATTAACAAAACTTTCACCTGTTAAACCAGATGGCATTTTGATTGACCAATTCTCAACACCGCAAGTTTATCAAAAACATTTAAGCAGTGAGGGTAAACAATTACATCCAAACACTTATTTCATGACAAAAGCTGAAAGTCATGCGATCGCAGTCGCAACTGCCTCAATTCTAGCTCGTTATAGCTTTGTAAAAGAGATGGATAAACTAAGTAAACAAGCAGGCTTCACGATTCCTAAGGGCGCTTCAAAAAAAGTTGATCAAGTTGCGGCTCAATTGATTAAGCAAAAAGGTAAAGAAGCGCTCACATCTTATGCAAAAGTTCATTTTAAAAATACCGAAAAAGCAGCCACTTATTTATAAGCGACTGCTTCTTTTATGTTTGATCGATGCGTTCTTATGAACGCAACAGTGCACGGTGTTTAATTTTAACTTCTTCTAACACATCTTGGTATGATGTTTCTACTTCCTCATCAGTTAAGGTCCGTTCAGGATCAAGGTATAGCAAACTAAAGGCCAATGATTTCTTCCCTGCCTCTAAATGTTCCCCTTGATATAAATCAAAGATGGTTACCGATTGTAACAAGCGACCAGCGGACGCTTCAATCGTAGCTTTAATCTCACCCGCTGCTTCAGTTTCATCAACTACTAAGGCAATGTCACGTGTAATTGTTGGGAAACGTGGAATCTTATTAAAGTTCGGTGCTTTATCGACAGCTTCAATTATTGCATCGACATTTAAATCAAAAACATAGGTTTCTTTTACGTCATAACCTTTGGCTAAGGTTGGATGTACTTGGCCAAGGAATCCTATCGTTTGATCATTCAAGCGAACGATTGCCGTCCGGCCCGGATGCATTCCTTCAAGTTCTGCGGTTTGATAACTCACTTTTAAATTCAACCGTCCAAAGAGTCCTTCCAAAATCCCCTTAACAACATAAAAGTCAACTGCTTTTTGTTCTTGTTGCCATAAATGACTTAACCACTGACCCGTTAAGGCACCCGAAACACGTAAGGTTTCATCTGGTTGCCTCGTTACAGTTTGTTCTGAAGATATAAACACTGATCCAAGTTCATAAAAAGCTAAATCTTTTTGTTTACGCGCTTGATTGTAACTAATTACGTCTAACATTTCTGGTAAGATGCTCAAGCGAAGGGTTGAGTGTTCTTCGCTCATTGGCATTTTTAATCGGATAGCTGACTGAGCAATGTCTTTTAGTTCAGGTGAAACGAGTTGTTTGGCACGTTCCTCCGTTGTTAATGAGTAGGTGATGGCTTCATTTAGTCCTGCACCTTCCATATAATGTTTAATTGCCCGTCTTAATTGTTGTGCTTCTGTTAGCTTTCCGGCATGTTGTCCACCCTCTGGTAGCGTGTAGGCTAAGTTATCATAGCCATAAATCCGTGCAACTTCTTCTAACATGTCTTCAAAGATCGTAATATCCTGACGTCGTGTCGGCACATGCACGGTAAACATATGGTCTTCTCGATCAAAGTTAAATGCTAATTTATCTAAAATTATCGCAATTTCATCATCACTAATGGTTGTTCCTAACCGATCATTGATGCGATCTGTTGTCATCACAACTTCTTTTTCGTCATAAGTTAGTGTGTCGACTTCACTAACACCTGAAAGTATTGTGGCCTCCGCATAGGTTTCAAGTAAGTGGAGCGCACGGTAAGCGGCCTTTTTCACCCGATTAGGATCGACACCTTTTTCAAAGCGTGTACTTGATTCACTGCGTAATTGATGATCTTTAACAGCTTGTCTGACGCGTTTCCCAGCAAAATAGGCGGCTTCTAGCAGAATTGTTGTTGTTTCGGCGCTTACTTCTGAATCACGCCCCCCCATAACGCCCGCAAGTGCAGTTGGAACCTTACCGTTTGTAATGACCAAGTGCTCTGTCGATAATGAACGTGTTTCATCATCTAAGGTTACAAATGTTTCTTCTTCATGTGCACGACGAATGACGACCTCATCAGACTCGAATTTTTTAAAATCAAATGCATGTAAAGGTTGACCATACTCAAGTAATACATAGTTCGTAATGTCCACCACATTATTAATAGGGCGAATACCGGCTGCTATTAGAAAATTACGCATCCATTGTGGTGACTTTTTTATCGTGACATCCTTCGCAATAAATGCCCCGTAATAAGGATTGTCTTCTTTAGCTTCAACCTTCACGGTAACGAGTTCTGAAGCTTCTATCGGTGCTGTGGTGTAGCTCTCGTCTGGTAAATGAACCGGTTCGTTTAAAATTGCACCTACTTCATAAGCGACACCAAGCATACTTAACGCATCAGAACGGTTTGGCGTTAAACCAAGTTCCAGAATTGCATCATCTAAGTTTAAATAATGACTAGCCTCTTCGCCAACTTTTACCGCTTCATCAAAAACAAAAATACCATCAGCAATATCTTTTGGCACATACTGTTCCTGAACACCTAGTTCTTGCAAAGAACAAATCATTCCGTTTGATGCTTGCCCACGTAACTTCGCTTTTTTAATTTTAAAGTTACCTGGGAGGACGGCGCCTACTTTTGCGACGATTACATGTTGACCAGCCGCAACGTTTGGTGCGCCGCACACAATTTGTAGCGTTTCTTCGCCAACATTGACTTGGCAAAGGTTTAACTTATCGGCATCCGGATGCTTTTCACACGATTCAACATAACCGATCACCACGTCTTCAAGCCCGTCGGTTACATAAGTAATACCTTCAACCTCAATACCCGTCTTAGTAATTTTATCTGCTAAAGATTCTGGCGTTTCACCGCCTAGATTCACATAATTTTTTAACCAATTTATTGATACAAGCATATTTTTCCCTCCATCTTATAGATTGTGATATTGTTTTAAGAATCGTTGATCATTCGTGTAAAAATGGCGAATATCATCGACACCATACTTTAACATAGCGATACGTTCAGGTCCCATACCAAAGGCGAAACCACTATATTCTTTCGGATCATAACCTGCCATTTCGAGAACAGACGGATGAACCATACCACCACCTAAAATCTCTATCCAACCTGTTTGCTTACATACTGAACAACCTTTCCCTTGACACACCTTACATGAAATGTCCATTTCGACTGATGGCTCCGTAAATGGAAAGAAACTTGGACGAAGACGAATTTCACGTTCTTCGCCAAAGAATTGTTTAGCAAATTGATTGAGCACGCCTTTTAAGTCACTCATCCGCACATTTTTATCGACATATAAACCTTCCACCTGAGTGAACTGATGTGAGTGCGTTGCATCATCTGTATCACGACGATAGACTTTTCCTGGACATATCATCTTGACGGACTTATTGCCTTTAAATTCATTCATTGTTCGCGCTTGTACCGGAGACGTATGGGTGCGTAACAATAACTCTTCTGTAATATAAAAGGAATCTTGCATATCCCGTGCGGGATGATCTTTCGGTAAATTAAGTGCTTCAAAGTTATAATAATCGGTTTCAACTTCAGGTCCTTCTTTTACATCAAATCCCATTCCGATAAATAAATCTTCAATTTCAGTCACGATTTCTGTCAGTAAGTGTGCACCTCCGACACTTACCGGACGGCCTGGCAACGTAACATCAATTGCCTCCGCCCGTAACTGTTCATTCAGTGCTTCTGCTTCAAACGTACTTTTCTTCAGCTCAAGCGCACGTGTAATCTCAGCTCTAACTGTATTTGCTAGTTCACCAATGACAGGACGTTCTTCTTTAGAAAGTTTCCCCATCCCCCGTAATACCTCAGTAATCGGTCCTTTTTTTCCTAGATACTCCACTCGTACAGCTTCTAAATCTTTTAAATTTTCTGCTTGATTAACTTTTTTTAACGCATCTTCTTTTAATGCTTGTAATTTTTCTTGCATCGTTGTTAACCTCCCGTAAATTTTTTGATGACCATTGACCTTTGTTTCATTATATTATTGCATAATAAAAAGCCTCTATCCCTAAAAAGGGACGAGGCTAAACAGTCGCGGTACCACCCTTGTTGACAAAGCACCCTTTGCCCACTTCATTGTTGTTAACGAACAAACATGTCCGGTTCTTTATTATTTACTACCCAACGGGTAGCAAAATCCCAAAGAACAGTTCCCGAGTGAAATTTCAGTATAAATCCAATGTGCTTTGTTTCCAGTCAAGACAAAGCATCCCTGTTTCATTGTATTGATTCAAACTTACTGGCCCGTTCATAACTTTTATAATATCTCCGTCTTATTATAGAAAAAAAACGGCGGCGTTGCAAGTTTTCTTTCAAATAAAAAATCATACCCCACTAGCAAACCACTTGTCACTTCACTTGTTCTAAGAAGTGAGAGACTACTTTCATATATCAGTTACAACCTTAAGTGGCGAGTATGCGTGACACCAAAAGGTGTCTAACGTTAAAGCATCCCAGCCTTTCATGTAAGTGCACCACCAAAAAATAGCTTCACTCCCTCAACTAAGCATGCTTTTTGTTTACTGTCCAAAAAAATTACATTCATCATTTCCATTCACGGTTTTGAATGAAGACATAACTCATCCGCTTGATCGTGTGACATTTTCTGTGTTAGCGCCCCCATGCCTTATGGGAAACCTGTGATAAGAAGATCATTCATTGCTGACTCGTAAAGTATAAACTGGAATGATTGTAAACGATGCTTTCATTTTCGCACTGACCGAAACGATAGCGCACGTCCTCGATCAATCAACCGTGCAAAATAAATACCCATTTATTCTGGAGCATTCAGATAGATTGTATGCTTCACCACTGCTTGAAAATAATAGAAAATTTCGGTATACTTCCCTCTATAAGGAGGTGTTCAGATGATCGATTTATTAACTATTCCTTTTCTTGCGCCCATAATCGTCAGTGCTGTTGTTATTGTAGGCTCTGGATTATATTACCGAAAAAAACCGAAGGTTGATAAAGGTTGGGCTTTTCCCTATTATAAACTGACATATCGAAGACGATATAAGCGCACGTTGATCGTCACTGTTCCGCTTATCGTGCTACTCAGTATCGTTATGTATTTTCTCCCCAACATTCCTGTCATATTTAAGGTTGCTCTAATTATTTTCGCCATTATTTCTACGGTAATCCAAATCATTTATAACTACCGTATGTGGCAAAAAAAAGAGGCCAACACTATCGATTAAATAATCGCGTGTCGGCCTCTTTTGCTCAGTCTTACCGCTATTGATGGTACATTCTACAGCTCAAACGAATAGAAGTTAACGACCTTGCACTTGATACATTATAATACCCGCTGCAATACCTACATTCAATGATTCCGCTTGTCCGGGTATGGTAATCTTAATTTTTTGATGCGCAGCTTTTAGCAATGAAGCAGTGACGCCTTGCCCTTCGTTTCCAACCACAACTGCCAACTTATCCTCTGTCGTTAACTGTTCAAGTGGTTTGGCATCGTTTAGTGTTGTGACCACTAACTGGATCTGTTGTTTTGAGACAAGTGTTAATAACTCGCTTTCACTCATCTTTAATACCGGCAAGTGAAAAAGTGAACCTTGAGTTGCTCGAATCACTTTATCATTAAAGACATCAACTGTACCGTCAAGACAAATAACCGCATCAAACTTGAAGGCATCCGCAGTCCGAATTAATGTACCTAAATTACCGGGATCTTGAACACGGTCCAGGACCAATAGCCGGTGATAATAACTAAGATTAGGCTCAGTGCGTTTAACGACCGCCATAACCCCTTGTGGTGACGGCGTAAGCGAGAGATGATCAAACACCTTATGACTAACAACAAGCTGTTCTAGCGCTTTAAAACTCGGGATTAACCCATAGTCTTCTCTGACAATTAACCGATCAATCTGCCAATCGCTCTTTAAAGCTTCTTCAACAAGATGTTCACCTTCTAATAAGAAGCGATTCGTCTCATCACGATATTTCTTTTTATGTAACTTAAGTATCTGTTTAACCGTTTCATTTTTAATTGATTCAATCATGCTTTTCATTCCTTTACTTCTCATTTTAAGCTAGGCGCTTTAATCTATTAAAGTCTCTCTCCATGATAGCGATTGCTTCTCAATAAATCAAGACGACAAGATGAGTTTATCTTTACTTATCTGTCAATGTCGCTTAAACTAGGATTAACTATTTTTCCAAAAAGGACGTTAGCTATGGATATTCGACTCGTGCAAGAAATGATGAAATTACAATCAATCTCTAACTTAAATAGCAGTCAACCAAACAATCAGAACAATGCATTTGAAGGTCTTTTTAATGATCTCTTAGCAAGCATGAATACGTCTACTGAAGCCCCCTCTATTCGTAAGCAACTAAATCATACCAACATACAATCGAGACAGAACGAAGTTATTTCTCCTATTGAGGCACGCATAAACCCTTCATTGGATACGATTATTAATGACGCTAGTGCGACTTATGGTGTAGATACGTCCCTAATTCGAGCAGTTATTCAAACCGAATCGAATTTTAAGGGTGATGTTGTTAGTCATGCCGGAGCTGCTGGCTACATGCAACTGATGCCTAAAACAGCAGAAGCCCTCGGTGTTACCGATCGCTTCGATGCCAAACAAAACATCATGGGTGGTACAAAATATTTGCGCGATATGTTGAAGCGCTATGATGGCAATCAAACACTTGCTTTAGCTGCCTATAACGCCGGTCCGGGTAATGTTGATAAATATGGCGGCATTCCACCATTTACTGAAACACAGAATTATGTTAAAAAAATTCAAAATATCCTTTCTTAACTAAGATAATCTTATCTTAGTTTTTTTATTGCGACAAATAAATGACTTATAAAAATGTTAGTGTAAAAGATAATTCTTTATCGATTCATAGTTATTCCTGTTCACTGATAAAATAATTAATCATTTAAATTGCTTGTCCAGATTCCATACTATACGATGTAAGCCAGTGTGTTTGCACGCCGGTAGCATTAACAGAGGTTGAGCGGCGTCTTCTATCTATCACGGTTAGACGGAACCCAAGTGGCAAATATTTTGCATCCATCCTTGTCGAAATAGACATACAGGAACTTCCTAATACCGGTTCATCTATCGGTGTCGATACGGGACTAAAAGGTTTTGCTATCCTCTTAACGGATGAGGTATTTCATAATCCTAAATGGCTTCGAGCATCAAAACAGAAACTAGCTAATGTCCGCAAACACGTGGTTGTTGTGTCTAAGCCATTTGCTTCTTCCCAGCTATGTTCATGTTGTGGCTACCAAAAAAAGCCGTTAAACAACTTCACTTACGTGAGTGGGACTGCCATTCTTGTGGTACACATCCTGACCGAGATTTTAACGCGGGACAGAATCTTAAAAATGAAACGCTAAGACTTCTAACCGTCAGGACAACGAGGATAGCCTAATCAATCATGGATTGATAGGTCTGTGTTCTTAGAATCCTCCACCTCAAACAACACGTAAGAGTGTTAAGTGGGGGTCGTTCAAGTTTTCATTGCAATAAAATACCGAATTCGCTTATAATTGGTGTGTTATAAATGAAAGGACGTGCAAAAATGAAAGCAAAAGAAAAAGATAAGAATCATTCTCCACAAAAAAAGAAAAAGCGCGAAAACAAACCGGATAAACGAACACCTGAACAAATAGAGCGCGATCGTATTTTAGAATCTGAACGCGCTTTAGCAAAAAAGTTACGTAAAGCTGAAGTTCATGCTCGAAAAGAAGCGATTAAGAATCGCGAACCATTTAAAGGCCTACAAATTAAACCGACGGTTTCATTATTTGACGAAGCTGGCAAAGAAAAAGTTGGCGAAAGAAACTGGGTGCGTTTTGGATTTGATATACATCCTCAGGTAACAATTATCTCATCTGTGATTTTACTTCTATTTATTGCCATAACATTAATATTTCCAACTGAAGCACAGAACTTATTCGATTCCACATTAGGCATTATTACGAAAAACACAGGTTGGTTTATGATTTTTTCTGCCAATGTATTTATTGTCGCAGCGGTTTATTTCGCATTTAGCCGTTATGGTTCGATACGTATTGGCGGCGAAAAAGCAAAACCTGAATTTAGCCGTTTTGCTTGGTATGCAATGCTCTTAAGTGCCGGAATGGGTATTGGGCTGTTATTCTGGTCTGTTGCCGAACCAATCTTACACTTAGGGGGACCTTCTCCTATGTTTGATTCGATTAGCCCTAACACACCGGCTGCTGCTCAAGCAGCAATGGCATCGACCTTCTTTCATTGGGGCATTCACCCTTGGTCGATTTATGCAATTGTTGGGCTTGGCTTAGCCTTCTTTAGTTATAATAAAGGACTTCCTTTAACGATTCGTTCATTATTTTATCCCTTAATCGGAAACAAAATCTATGGCTTATGGGGAAACATTATTGATGTTTTATCTGTCCTAGCTACCTTAATGGGCCTCGCGACTTCACTCGGACTTGGTGTCTCTCAAGTCAATGCGGGCTTAAACCATCTATTTGGGATAGGTATCAGCACAACCACACAAGTCATTTTAATTGCTGTCATAACTGGATTTGCAACAATCTCAGTCGTCATGGGCCTTGATGGCGGCGTTAAACGTCTAAGTGAAATTAATATGGTTCTTGCTGGTATCTTTTTAATCTTTGTTTTAATTGCTGGACCGACCGTTTATATTATGAGCGGGTTCACTCAAAATATCGGTTACTACATCGCAAATTTCATGGAAATGAGTTTATGGGCTGAAACGTTCAGAGCATCGAATTGGCAAGGCACTTGGACGGTCTTTTATTGGGCTTGGTGGATATCTTGGTCACCATTCGTTGGTATGTTTATTGCCAGAATTTCTAAAGGACGGACGGTTAAAGAATTCATTATCGGTGTCATTGTCGTGCCAACAACCATTTCATTCTTATGGATGAGCGTATTTGGCGGAACGGCATTGTTTCAACAACTAAATGGTATTAGTGATCTATCACGTGTCGTAAATATCGATGAATCTTTAGCATTATTTGCTATGGTTGATAATCTCCCCATCTCAGGCATACTATCTGTAGTAGGAATCCTTTTAGTCACGGTATTTTTTGTGACTTCTTCAGATTCGGGTTCTCTAGTCGTCGATCACTTGACATCTGGCGGAAAATTGGACTCACCCGTGCCACAACGTATCTTTTGGGCGGTGATGGAAGGGGTTGTTGCTGCAACCCTACTCATTGGTGGTGGATTAACAGCTTTACAAACGGCCTCCATCATTACTGGTTTGCCTTTTACAATTATTTTGATGACCATGATCTATTCCTTATATCTTGGCTTACGGCAAGAGTTCTTAATCGAAAGTGCTGTTAAGAGTAAACTCCAAGAAGTGACGGATGATCACATCATTTCTGAAATCATTCAAGCCCGTGTGAAAGACGACGTCTTAGTTCACGCGGTTACCGAAGTGTTAACAGATGAACAACTAAAAGAGCACCAGACAAAAGAACATTAACGCTAACTACTCATAACACTGAAGCAATGTCTTTAGGTAATAAATGCTGCTTCAACAGAATAAACGCGTCTGTGCATTAATGCATAGACGCGTTTAGCTTTATATTGTCTTACAATTAGTTAAACGTAATTTCCTTGACCGTGTCGGCATCTAACTGTTTAATCACTTCGACAATTAAACGTACTGCATGATCTAAATCATCTTGGTGTAGAATAGCAGCATGTGAGTGAATGTAACGCGTTGCGACGCCGATTGAGAGCGCTGGTACACCATTTGCTGTTAAGTGAATTGAACCACTGTCTGTTCCACCGGCTGCGATTGTGGCATATTGGAACGGAATTTCATTTTTCTCAGCAGTCGTAACGACAAAATCACGCAATTCTTTGTGACTAATCATGGACGCGTCATAAATAATTAACTGTGGACCATCACCTAATTTACTATCAGCTTCGTTTGCTGAAATCCCTGGAGTATCGCCAGCAATCCCTGTATCAACTGCAAACGAAAGGTCCGGTTTAATTAAATTAGCTGCTGTTTTCGCACCACGTAAGCCAACTTCTTCTTGTACAGTACCGACACCATAGACCACATTCGGATGCACTTCATCTTTCAATTGCTTCAATACTTCAATTGCAATGGCACAGCCCACACGGTTATCCCATGCTTTAGCAAGTAATAGTTTTTCATTTTTCATTGGTTGAAATTCAAAATAGGGCACGACTGAATCACCTGGTCTAACGCCGAAACGTTCTGCTTCTTCTTTTGAAGTCGCGCCAATATCAATAAACATGTCTTTAATATCATAAGGCTTTTTACGTGCCTCTGCTGACATAATATGCGGTGGTTTTGAACCAATGATTCCAGTTAGCTCACCCTCGCGCGTCATTACCGTCACCCGTTGTGCTAACATGACTTGGTTCCACCAGCCACCGATGGTTTGAAAATAAAGAAAACCTTTATCGTCAATTCGTGTGACCATTAAGCCAACTTCATCAAGATGACCAGCAACCATGATTTTAGGACCATCGGCTTGTCCGACTTTTTTAGCAATTAAGCTTCCAATGTTATCAGTATAGACCTCATCTGCATAGGGTTTGATATATTTTTCCATAACAGCGCGTGCTTCTTTTTCATGACCTGAAATTCCTTTTGCTTCCGTTAGTTCTTTTAACATCTGTAATTTTTCATTCATAAGATAACCTCCATGGTTTGTTTAGTTTAATAATCTTGGTCTTGACGTTTAAAATTAACATCATTTTTACTATGATAGGCTTCAACAACTTCTGCTTCCGTAAAGCCTAATTGTTCTGCCAGTTTTAAATAGAGACCGAAAACAATCATATATGTATCAAGATCCCGACGATCTTTAAAGTAATCAATCGCACGATATATTTGATTAAATAATGAAGTTGTCGTTGCCTCTTGTTCAAAAACATCAACAATATCAGGGGTTGCTTCAACAGTAATACCGAGCGAAAGTAAAAAGTGAATCCCATCAACATACTCTTCAAGAATTGTTGCTTTTGGACTGGCTTCTTTTAAACTCCAAAATTTAAAACAACGCGTTTCGTTCGCTAACTCCCCAAGTTCAACAAACAGCGCCAATACCTTTTCTTCAAATAAGTCTTTGTCTGATAATTTATGTTTCGTTTCAATATAATTATCTAATTTCCTTTGTTGTTCAAACAAGCTTGATAATTGCATCTGGCTCACTCCAATCTTAAAAATTGTTTAATACGATGAATATTTTCTTCTTTTCTCAAGAAATAGATCAGTGGAATAAGAAGAACAGTTAGCATACCGACACCCAGTGGTGATAATTCAGTAATCGTCTGTCCAATAACCGTATAAATAACAACCATCATCACTGAACTATAGAATGATTCTTCCATGTATTTCTTAAATGTTGACGTTTTCTCGTAAATGATAAACGACAACAAATGAAAATGAATAAAGGGTAACAGTCGTAAGACAGCAATTTGTTCTATGGTGACATGTCGTTCTTCACCAATCAGTTTTTTCTTCATGCGTACAAGTCGATGGGTCATTGATGGCATTAATTTTGTTAAGCCATAAAACTGAACACTAGAGAGCATAATCCCTACCAAGGATAGTACAATACCAGGTACAATGCCAAATATTAGACCTGCTGCGATAAATAAAAGAATTACCGGTATAAAAATGATAGGTCGAATAAAATGAATCAACAAATAGATGAGCGGCGCAACAAACCAACCGGATTCTCGAATTGCTTCAATTACACGTTCTAACTGATCCATTATTATCTCCCCTTTCTTCTATACATTTCAGCAGCTATTCCTGACAGATTAGATAACATTCACCACATCACGAAACACAAGATAAATCAAGCCACCCATTTCGATACCAGCGAGTAATGGCATACCAAATTTAAAGAGAACATGTTTTGTTTTATGACGATAGTGACGCATGCCAATCCAACTACCCATGGCTCCGAACGCTAAAGCTACAAGCCACAGTCTCTTTTCACTATAACGCCATTGCCTTGATTGTGCACGTTTTTTGTCTTGACGCATTTGCCAAAAGCCATAACCATTAATAATAATGACATACATGAATAAGTACTGCATGATAACATCCCACATTCCCCATAAATATTATGTAAAAATAGATAAAAGAGCTGTCTTCTTTGTGAGAAAACAACTCTTTAGCTAGCTATTATTTGTTCAATGCTGTTTTTGCTTGATCTGTTAATTGAGTAAATGCTTTCTCATCAGAAACTGCAAGTTCAGCTAACATTTTACGGTTAACTTCAATACCTGCAAGTTTAAGACCGTGCATTAGACGGCTGTATGATAAATCATTCATGCGCGCTGCAGCATTAATACGTGAAATCCATAATTTACGGAAGTCGCGTTTTTTCTGTTTACGGTCACGGTATGCATACGTACCTGATTTCCAAACTTGTTGTTTTGCTACCTTAAATAGGGTATGTTTTGAACCGTAGTACCCTTTTGCTAATTTTAATATGCGTTTACGACGCTTACGTGTAACTGTTCCACCTTTAACACGTGCCATAATAATTCCCTCCTATATATCTAACCGATATTCTCGTAATCTGTCTTATCTTGGTAACATTTGATCGATACGTCTTTGGTCCCCTGGTGATACAAGTGCGCTTTTGCGTAATTTGCGTTTTTGCTTTGTAGATTTGTTAGCAAACAAGTGACTTGTGTACGCGTGAGAGCGTTTTAACTTACCAGAACCTGTTCTTTTGAAACGTTTTTGTGTGCCTTTATGTGTTTTCATTTTTGGCATGAGTAGTTCCTCCTTAAAAGCATATAAATTAAAGCTTATTTTTCATTGACTGGTGCAAGCATTAAGAACATGCTACGCCCGTCCATTTTAGCTTTTTGCTCAACTGTTGATAAATCTTTACATTCTTCAGCCATTTGCTCAAGAACTTTCCGACCTAAATCTTTATGGGTAATGGCACGGCCACGGAATCGGATCGATACTTTTACTTTATCGCCTTTTTCCAAAAACTTACGCGCATTGCGAAGCTTCGTATTGAAATCATGCTCTTCGATACCTGGACTTAAGCGTACCTCTTTAACATTAATAACTTTTTGATTCTTACGCGCTTCTTTTTCTTTCTTTTGTTGCTCGAAACGATACTTACCGTAATCCATGATTCGGCTTACTGGCGGTTTAGCATTAGGGGCAACAAGTACTAAATCTAAATTACGATTTGCTGCGATTTCTAAAGCTTCCTGACGAGACTTAACACCAAGTTGATCTCCATTAGAATCAATAAGTCGAACTTCACGTGCCCGAATATTCTCATTGACATTCATATCTTTGCTAATAATCATCCACCTCCGAGATTTTTTAAAAGCGTCATGAATTATGACCGGTCGCCTTTAACGCAACCTGACCGTCTCCAATGGTCAATTGACAAGCTTGTTAATTTCTATAAGACATACAGATGCCTCAAGTTATTGAAGACATAAAAAAAGCGTCGGTACATAATGCACCCACACATATCCTGTCATCTTTAATCAGAATCATTTGTAACCTGGCAACTACGTACTGTGTCGAACAGGCGAGAAGCGGGTGCCTCTACTTGTCTTAAGATCATATTCAATTTCACTCATACAATCATAACACCATTACATCACCATGTCAAGTGAGTTCGATAATAACCAGGAAGAAAACCTTAAGATAAGTTTCCTTCCCAGTCTCTGACTCTATCGCATCGGATGAAAATCCCGAATCGGTAATAAGATTGTTTCAACCTCAGTTAGTATATCACTTGAGAGTTCAATGTCAACCGCTTTTATATTTTCTGTAATTTGACTTGGTCGACTTGCTCCAATAATTGCTGAAGCGACTTCTTTTTTACGTAATATCCACGCCAAAGCAAGTTGTGCAGTTGTATACCCTTCACTTTCAGCTAGTTTTTTCAAACGCTTAACAACTTTTAAGACCCGTGGATCAAAATAACTGTTCAACACAACATTCGTTTCATCATTAGCTGCTCTTGAATCTTCCGGTGGTGCAGCATCTGCTTTATACTTTCCGGTGAGCACGCCTTGAGCAAGTGGGGAGAACACAACTTGTCCAATTCCTTCTTGCCATCCTTTATCAATCACATCTTTTTCAATATAACGCTCAATCATGTTATAAATCGGTTGATTTGAGATAAGTGGATGCAAATTCAATGCCTGGTTAATTGATTGTGCTTGCGCTAATTCTTGATGCTGAAACTCACTCACACCTGTATACAATACCTTCCCTTGGGTAACAAGGTCATCCAGTGCACGCATCGTTTCTTCTAAAGGAACATTCGGATCTGGACGGTGACATTGGTATAAATCAACATAGTCCATACCTAAACGTTGTAAACTTTTATCACACTGTTCAATAATATGCTTTCGCGATAGCCCCCGTTCGTTAACACCTTCTCCCATTGGAAAGAATACCTTTGTCGCAACGACTAGCGAACTTCGATCGTACTTTTTCAATGATTTACCGAGGACACGCTCTGCTTCTCCCGCTTCATAAGCATTAGCTGTATCAAAGAAATTTATGCCATGCTCATAAGCCGTGTCAATACAAGCCTCTGCTGTTGAATCTCCCACAGACTTGCCGTATGTTAACCAACTTCCGAGCGCTAATTCACTGACTTGAAGACCACTTTTACCTAAATAACGATACTTCATCCATTACTCACTCCTTTGTATTTTAATTACACTGATACTATAGATATAATTACCCTATAATTTAACCTTCTACACACGTTATGATAAATCCTTTTGATTTTTAGCTAAACTAAAAACCAGACCCTAAGGCCTGGTTGTTAGTATTTATGCATTTCGATTCATTTACATCGATAGGTTTACGCTTTCTTTTGTGACTTTTCTTCAATCTCTTTCTTCATCAGTTCCACAAACGCAGCTTTAGACAATGTTTCAGATTTCTGCTCACCGTAACGACGAATGTTTACAGCGTCCTCTTCCATTTCTTTATCACCAACAACTAACGCAAATGGAATTTTTTCGGTTTGTGCTTCTCTAATTTTATAACCCATTTTCTCATCTCGCACATCGAGTTCTACCCGGAAGCCTTGCATCCGGAGATGATCTTCTAACTCTTTCGCATATGCTGAATGAATATCATTAGAAACTGGAATAATCCGGGCTTGTACTGGTGCTAACCACGTTGGGAAAGCCCCTTTATATTCTTCGATCAAAAAGGCGACAAAGCGTTCCATTGTTGAGACAACACCACGGTGAATCACAACAGGACGATGGTCTTTACCATCTTCACCAACGTACGTTAAGTCAAACCGTTCAGGCAAATGGAAATCAAGTTGAACAGTTGATAGGGTTTCTTCTTTACCAAGCGCTGTTTTCACTTGCACATCAAGTTTCGGACCATAAAAGGCAGCTTCACCTTCCGCTTCGACATAATCCAATTCCATTTCTTCCATTGTTTCTTTAAGTAGGAATTGTGCTTTTTCCCACATCTCGTCATTATCTACATATTTCTCTTTATTCTCTTTATCACGATAAGATAAACGGAACGAATAATCATCTAGTCCGAAGTCACGATACACATGTTGGATTAACTCAACTACACGAATAAATTCTTCTTTTAGTTGATCTGGACGGGCAAAAATATGTGCGTCATTTAAAGTCATCGCACGAACGCGTTGCAGTCCTGCCAATGCCCCAGACATTTCATGGCGGTGCATCATACCTAGTTCAGCAATACGTACAGGTAAATGACGGTAGCTATATAGTTGGTTTTTATAAACCATCATGTGGTGTGGACAGTTCATCGGACGGAGAACTAAATCTTCATTTTCCATTTCTAATGTTGGGAACATATCGTCTTTATAGTGATCCCAGTGTCCACTTGTTTTATATAGTTCCACGCTACCTAATACCGGCGTGTAGACATGGTCATAACCTAAACGTTCTTCCAAATCAACAATGTAACGTTCGACGACGCGACGAATAGTAGCACCTTTTGGTAGCCACAATGGCAAGCCTTGGCCAACTTTTTGTGAAACGGTAAATAGCTCAAGCTCTTTACCTAACTTACGATGATCACGTTCTTTACGTTCTTCTAAAATATGCAAGTATTCATCCAAGGCATCTTTTTTGAAGAATGCCGTACCATAGATACGTTGCAACATTTTATTATTGCTATCTCCACGCCAGTAAGCGCCTGAAATACTTAGTAATTTAAAGACTTTAATTTTACTTGTTTGTGGTACATGTACCCCACGACATAAATCAAAGAATTCACCTTGTTCATATATGGTCACTGTCTCGTCTTCCGGGATTGCTTCAAGTAACTCTAATTTCAAGTTATCACCAATGGCTTCAAAACGACGATAAGCTTCATCACGCGTTACTTCAACGCGTTTAATTTCAAGATTTTCATCTACAATTCGTTTCATTTCTTTTTCAATCTTCGGTAAGTCTTCAGGTGTAAGGGCGTGTTCCATATCAATATCATAATAAAAGCCCTCTTCAATGGTAGGACCTACACCCAATTTTACATTCTCACCAAACAGACGTTTAACTGCTTGTGCCATCAAGTGTGCCGTTGAGTGGCGCATGATTTCTAATCCCTCATTATCTCTTGAGGTTACAATTGCAATTGTACCACTTGCTGGGATAGGTCGACGCAAATCGATAAATTCACCATCTAGTTTGATTGCTAAGGCTTGTTTTTTGAGTCCCGGTGAAATGGATTGAGCAACGTCTTCACCTGTTGTACCTGCCGGGAAACGCTTTACGTTGCCATCTGGAAATGTTAAATTTAACTCTTCATTCATTTTTATTCACTCCTTTGTTAGTTTAAAGCACGATGATTTTAGCCAATATAAAAACGCTCATCCCTCTGCATCATCAGCAAAGGGACAAGCGTTAGCTCGTGGTTCCACCCTAATTCCCAAATGGTTAAACATTTGGCTCATTACACCTCATAACGGGAGGTCAACCGCCAACATCTTACTTGATTCAGAAGTGGAGTTTAGAGGTGGTAAGTTATCGGTGACGTTCAGAAAACTTTCAGCAACTGTTTTCTTCTCTTTTAGAACGACTATCCAACACTTTTATCCTCATCATTACTTTTTATTATGAATATGTGTGTAATTATATGCCTAACCTTTTAAAAAATCAAGAGTGAATTAGATTAATTCTCACGACGGTTTTCTGCATCAATCAATACCGGACTACTGACCTGCTTAATTCGTTCAATAATTCGGCCTGCTTTTAACTCTTCAATATCACCTTTTGAGTTCTGTGCAAGATGTTTCTCTAATTGTCGTAAATCATAATTAGAACTGAAGAACACTGGAAGGCCTTCCATCATCCGGTATTGCAAAATAGAACCTAATACTTCATCTCTAAACCAGCTTGATAAGGATTCGGCACCAATGTCATCAATCATCAATACCTTAACTTTTTTAAACGCTTCAACCTTCTCACTAACGGAATCGTCTTTAAACGATGATTTAATTTCACGCACAAATTCCGGCATATAAATTAGCATGGTTTCAATATTTCGATCCGCAAATTCATTTGCTAACGCACCTAAAAAATACGTCTTCCCTACACCAAAAGGACCGTGAAAATATAAACCTTTTTCTGATACACCTTGATCAATACTTTGGGCATAACGAACAACACGCTTAATTGCATCATGTCGGTCAGGGCTTGAACTGTCAATCGCAGTGATTTTTGCTTCTAGAATGTCTTTCGGCATGTATAAACTTTTCACTTTGGCATGGCGTTTCTTCTGTGCTTCTTGTTGTAATGTATAAAGACATTTTTCATAGGTGAGATGAATCGTATCACCAACAACCTCAAGTTTCGGCTTATACCCTGGTAAAATATTATTTTTACAACCCTTATCGGGACAGTTGCCACAGTCTTTATTCTGGGAATGAAATTCGTACAGTTTCATTAGTTGTCGGTCAACTGCCTGTTGATCTAGTTCCTCATGTGCTTGAATGAACGCAACGACATCAGGATCTTTTAATACCTCTTGTTTCATCTTTTGATAAACCTCTTGAAAGGATTCGTTCTCGTTCATCCACTTTTTGAGTGACTGCTCAATAGATTCCATCTCTTCACCCCTATCTTTGCTTGTTTTCTTTATAGGCTTTTAGTAACTGATCAACGTCATCTGAAGCCGACACATCTTCTGCCGTTTTAGGTGAAGCTTGCGTTGTTTGTTTTTTAGCTTGTGTTTCTTTTTGTTTTTTAAACCATTCTGGGACAACTTCCCGCTTAGAGCCTGGTTTTTGATAGCTGCGTTTTTTGCCCTTATCCCACTCTTGATATTTTTCATGTTCTTCCTTAGCAAGCCTCATCGCTGCTTCAACCGTTTTCACTTGTTTTCTAGACCAATGACTCGCAATCTTTTCAAGGTATGCCTTTGTCAGTTTCATATCTGTCTTGATCATTACATAGTGAATCAAGACATTCATAACCCCACCTGATAAATTATGTTGATCCATAATACCTGCAATCATTTTTAAGTCTTGAGTCGAAGCCGTGCGTGAATTAGACAAGTCTTCCAGTAAATCTTTCGGGCTAATGGTTTTCATTTGCTCGATATAACGTTCGCGTTTTGACTTTTTTACGTCCGATTCATTCGAGCTTTGTTTCAGACGATCACGTTGTGTAATGACTTGTTTTTTGGAGGGTTTGATATCAACAGCATCCAAGCAGGCTTCTTTAAATGCTTCACGATCTAATCGGTGATCACTATCAATCGACCACTGGAGTATCTTTTCAACTTCCGTGGTTGATAATGAATAAAGAACCGCCATATGATTAATTAATTGCATATTGTCGCGTGTGAAAATAGCCTCAATGGGTAGCATGCGTGTTTTCATTTGATCCCTTAACCAATCAAAATCAAGCACTGTTTCCATCTCAATACGACTATCTGGTAGATCAATTTCTGATTCAGTAACGTTTGCTTCTTTATCATGATAAGCTTCACGATTACTAAAAACATCAATAAAATTTGCAGTAATGACATCGCCTGTTAGTTCAATGCCTTGATTGTTTAAAATTTGTTCTTTCAATGAATGGAACTTTGATTTACCAATTTGGTGATATAACATTTGGCTTAGTAAATCATCGTGCACAAATTTAATCGGCGTTAGTGGTTGATGCAACTCAAAATCGTAACAAGTCATCTGTTCATCTTCCGTCCGATAGGTATCCATCAACCCGATTGCTTCACATTTCAAACGCGCATCGTAAATACGGTCGAGTGGTAAGTTCAACATTTGCATCAAATAATGGTGCGAGTGTTGCGTGTGAAAAGCAATTTGGTGAAATAACGTGACATATAAACTCACCGCATCTAATCCAATGATTGGTTGATACAACTGATAAATCGCTTCGTATTCATCATGGGATAACACAAAATTCTTTTTAGTCCGGTACCCATCTGCCGGAAGAATTTTACCAATTGAACGGTGCATAACAATTTCCTCTCTCATGTAAATATATAATAACCTTATTGTAACGAATTTTAAGAAAAATTTCATTAAACGGTTTTAAAAAAACAACCTGCTTTCGTTTTGAAACGATTAAAAATGAGCCTATTTAGGCTCATTTTTGTTAGCATCTGTTTGATGAATTATATCTTTCAGTTCATCTAAAAAGACATTTATATCTTTAAATTGACGATAGACGGATGCAAAACGAACATAAGCTACTTCATCAATCGCAGCTAAACCATCCATAACCAGTTCACCTACGTCTTTGCTTTCAACTTCTGCGACGCCTCTGTTACGTAGCGTTCGTTCAACATCAAGTGCTAGCGATTCTAACTGATCATGTGAGACAGGACGTTTTTCACACGATTTCATTAATCCTCTGATTAATTTATCACGGCTAAACGTCTCACGAACACCCTCTTTTTTAACGACAATGAGCGGCATTTCCTCGACCCGTTCAAAGGTGGTAAAGCGATGGGCACAATTTTCACATTCACGTCGCCTTCTGATTGCTTGATTGTCTTCTATCGGTCTGGAGTCAAGTACTCGGGTATGCTTATCTTGACAATTTGGACATTTCATACTTAAACATTCCTCTCGTCTTCACACGTTCTCGTTATCATCAAACTATTTTTTTATTTCATTCATTTCCTTTTGTAAATCTTGATAAAACTTTGTGATTAATTTATGACTAAAACCTAAGTCAAATAAACCACCCTCGGTTGTGACAGACAAATCCACAGATGTCTGCATCGGTTTAACCATAATCACAGTCGCAACAACAAAAGCACGACGTTTCCCTTTATAATTTACCGTAATCTCACCGTGGTCATGCGATGTTGCCTTCACTTCACAATTAGGTTGACGCTTAAAGTACTGTGTTACTGCATCAAAAGCACGATCTTTTGTTGTTTTATAATATCTGCTTTGGAGATCTTTATCCCAGTGTTTTTCTGACGTTTCTGAGTGATTGTTGAAAAATTTATTCCATGTTTGTTTAAATCCCATGATTACACCTCATCAAATTTTCTTTTTTTACGTATCCTTCACCATTTTAACATGTTTCTGTTGAGAAAACGATATCAAGTGCTAAATTGCATGATTGCTTAAGCCAATCGACTGTTAAATAATTTGAAAAATCCCCTCTATCTTATAGATAGAGGGGGCAAACTATATTATTGTGCTTCTTCTTGTGGGATTTGGATTGGTCCAAGACCACGCGGCACTTCTACTTTTTCTAATTTTTTTGAATTTAAGCTCTCAGCAATGTAATCACAGGCAACGTTTGGATCGATGATATCGCCACACGTATAAACATCAATACTTGCATAACCATGTTCTGGAAAACTATGAATTGTTAAGTGTGATTCCGAAATAATTACCACACCACTCACACCTTGTGGTGCAAATTTATGAAAAGCAACTTCACGAATCTCTGCCCCAGCTTTTAATGCTGCATCAACAAAAATTTGTTCGATTTTTCCCATATCGTTTAATATATCACTATCACAATCCCACATTTCAGCTATAACGTGTCTACCCATTGTGTCCATATTCAACACTCCCCCTATTTCTAAAATTTAAAAATGTAAGCTACTAACATTGCCACGGGGGAAAGTTAGTCCAAAGAGGTCCTAACCCTTTAAGCAATCAACAGCACATCTTCATACAAGTTTTTCTGTACATACTTCAAAATGCACGTGTAGGAAAAGTATATAACTAAACGCCGTATTTGGCAAGATTTTTTCTCCGTTTCCATCATCTACTTTTCCATCTATATTGCAAAATACTCCCTCATGTCGCTAGTAATTCCGCGTATAATCGCTCAAACTGCTCTTTCGTATCTTTCCGTTCAAAACTGTTGTTAAGTACATAATCAGCCCATTCTTGTTTCATTTCGATCGGCTGTTGCGCGTTAATTCGCTTTTTCGCTTCAGCGTGAGTCAGGTCATCTCTTGCCATTAATCGTTCCAATTGGCGTGCCGGTCTTGTATACGAAACAAGCACCTTATCTACCAAATGTTCCAAATCATTTTCATAAAGAAGTGGAATATCTAAAACGACGATCGGCACCTCTTGCTCAACCCAATAATCACGTTGTTGGATCAAACGTTCGATGATCGCTGGATGCGTGATTTGGTTCAAGGCGTTACGTTTTTTTGGGTCTTCAAAAATAAGCGCAGCTAATTTCTTTCGATTTAATGTTCCATTCGGACATAAAACATCATCTCCAAAAGTCTGCTCTATTTGCTTGAGCGTCTTTTCTCCTGGTTCGACGACCTCTCTAGCAATTAAATCAGCATCGACGATCGGTACACCCTTTTCTCTAAAAAACGACAACACGGTGCTTTTCCCTGTTGAGATACTCCCCGTTAATCCGATTACCTTTGTCACCTATTTCAACTCCTCACACTGTCATTCTTTTCTTTTTGACAAACTGGACAAAAGTGTGTACCTCGACCAGAAAGTTTCATTTTCTCTATAGGATGTTCACATACCGAACAGGGTTCTCCGGTTTGTCCATATGCATGGAGCGTTTGCTGAAACATACCCATATCACCTTTCGCGTCAACGTAACTGCGAATTGAAGTTCCCCCTTGTTTAACCGCTTCATCAATCGTCAATTTCGCCATATCTAGAATACGTAAAACCTCAACTTTAGAGAGGGTCAGGCCTTTAGTCAATGGGTGAATTTTCGACTTGAACAATGTTTCATCTACATAAATATTCCCTAACCCAGCAACAATTGTTTGATCAAGTAAAATGTTCTTAATTGCTCGAGTTGATGCCGTAATCTTTTCAAAAACCCAATCTTCATCTATTTGATCAAGGTATAAATCATAACCGACTTGGCGTAACGGCAGCGCATCCGCTGCTTCCCCTTTACCAAAGAGATGCATCGTACCAAATTTACGAACATCATGATAGCGAAGTGTTTTCCCCGATTTAAATCCAAAGATAATATGCGTATGTTTATCAACAGGCATTCGCGCTTCTTCTACGGTGTATTTCCCTTCCATCCGTAAATGCGAAATCAAATCATAATCATCCAATTCGATCATCAAAAATTTCCCTTTTCGTTTAAGCGCACGAATTGTTTGCCCAACTAAAGCTTGTTTAAATTGGTCAACATCATTTGGTTTTTTAATTATTTTAGCAAAGAAAACGTCTACCATCGTAATCGTTTCTCCAATGACTAAATGGGCTAACGTTCGTCTAACCGTTTCTACTTCAGGTAATTCTGGCATACAACAACCTCACTTTTTTATTTTGCATCGTACCACGTATTACCGTGGGCATAATCAACTTTTAAAGGAACATCAAGTGCTACCGTATGCTCCATAACTTTAGGAACAAGAACTTTTAAGCGTTTGATTTCTTCTTCTGGCGCTTCAATAATGAGCTCATCATGTACTTGTAAGAGTGCGCGTGCCGATAATCGTTCTTCCTTAAGTGCCTGATTTAAATCGATCATTGCTTTTTTTATTATATCAGCAGCACTACCTTGAATCGGTGTATTCATTGCAGTACGTTCCGCAAAGCTCCGTTGATTAAAATTCCGGCTCGTTATATCGGGTAAGTAGCGACGGCGTTGCATCAGTGTCGTTACGTATCCTTGTTGTTTCGCTTCAGTCACAATATCATCCATGTACTGTTTTACCCCTGGATAACTCGTAAAATAGCGCTCAATGAATGCCTTTGCTTCTTTTCGAGTGATGCCTAGGTTTTGTGAAAGACCGTAATCACTAATACCGTAAACAATGCCAAAGTTAACAGCTTTTGCTTGGCGTCGCATCAGGCTATCCACTTCACCTTCTTCGACATGGAAGACATCCATAGCGGTTTGGGTGTGAATATCTCTACCATCTTTAAAGGCTTGTGTGAGTTTTTCATCTTTAGCAATATGGGCCAGTACGCGTAATTCGACTTGTGAGTAGTCACAAGCGAATATTTTCCATCCAGGTTCACTTGGCACAAATGCTTTTCTGATTTTTCTTCCTTCTTCTAGTCGAATAGGAATGTTCTGCAAATTAGGATCAGTTGAACTAAGTCGACCGGTTTGAGTTAACGCTTGATTAAACCTGGTATGAATTTTCCCATCAGCATGAATAACTTTTAACAGGCCTTCTAAATACGTGGACTGCAATTTTTGAAGTTGACGGTATAAGAGTATTTTTTCAATGACCGGGTGTTTGTTTTTCAGTTGCTCTAACACATCGGCAGCTGTTGAATAGCCAGTTTTCGTTTTTTTAATCACCGGTAACTCCAGATTCTCAAATAAGACCACGCCTAATTGTTTTGGCGAGTTTAAGTTAAAGGTCTCACCCGCAATTTCATAAATATCGGTTTCCAATTCAGCAATTCTACCTGCCAAATCTTTCTGCATCTCTTCTAATTTAGCTTGATCAACTTTTACTCCTGTGGCTTCCATTTCAGCTAGAATTAAACTTAATGGGAGCTCTAACGTATTAAATAGCTCTTCTTGTTGGTTTTCTTTTAGGGCCTTAGTTACAGGTATTTCTAATACATGGACCGCTTTAGCTTTTCTTGCGATATGCTCTGCTAACTGCTCTTGTGCGGGTGCTGTTAGTTTTTTACCCTTACCATAGACTTCTTCATCATAATGCACATCATTATAATTGAAACGTGAGCCAATTGCAGGAATATCATGACTGTTATCGGATGGATTGACCAAGTAAGATGCTAATAATAGATCGAAGCTAATGCCTTTAATTTCTATGTCTAACCGTTTTAACGCAACCCAGACTTTCTTCGCATCAAAAGTTACCTTTTTCTTTGTCTCATCAGCAGCCCATGCTTTAAACCCTTCATCTGTCATCACTTGTTCTTTGGTTAAGTAATAGGTCTGTTCTCCATTACTTATTCCAATGCCTAATAAAGCATCAGTAT
The DNA here is from genome assembly GCF_003201605.1 of Streptohalobacillus salinus. Lineage (GTDB taxonomy): Bacteria > Bacillota > Bacilli > Bacillales > Amphibacillaceae > Streptohalobacillus > Streptohalobacillus salinus. The sequence continues at coordinate 104,005 of NZ_QJJR01000008.1, forward strand.
GGTATTGTTCGGTTAGAAAATCGACCACTAGACTCATTTTATTAGTTAGGTCAACATCATTAAACGCATGGGGCAAAATAACTTCCATTTGCTTTAAAGGTTCTTGTTCGACAACTTCATCTGTAGCTACGCTACTTAAAAGAGATTGAAAGCCGAGCGTTTTAAAAAGCTGGTGCACTTGATTGTTTTCATAACCATTAAAACGACTCTCAGTTATATCGATCGTCACAGGCGACGCCCGATTAATCGTTACAAGCTTTTGACTCATAAACGCATTTTCTTTATCCCGGGTAAGTTTTTCACGTAGTTTTTCACCACTGACTTCATCTAAATGATCATATAGGTTCGTTAGCGTTTCAAATTGTTTCAATAATTTAATTGCTGTTTTCTCTCCGACACCTTGCACACCAGGAATATTATCGGAAGCGTCGCCCATTAGCGCTTTCATATCAATAATTTGATCTGGATTTAATTGATAAGCTTCTGTTAACGCTTCTGGTGAATACACTGCTGTTTCGCTTATGCCTTTTTTCGTCAACTGGACGAAGGTCTTCTCAGAAACAAGTTGCAACATATCTTTATCACCCGTGATAACACGGACATCGATTCCCTTTGTTTCTGCCTGTTTTGATAATGTACCGATGATGTCATCTGCCTCGTATTGGTCAAGTTCATAATGTTTAATTGAAAACGCATCGAGAAGTTCTCTAACAATCGCGAATTGTTCACTTAATTCTGGCGGCGTTTTTTGACGGCCACCTTTATATTCTTTATATGTCTCATGTCTAAATGTCGTTTTTCCGGCATCAAACGCGACAAGTAAATGTGTTGGTTGTTCGTTCTCTAAAATATTCAATAGCATTTTAGTAAAACCAAATACCGCATTCGTGTAAACCCCTTTATCATTACTTAATAATGGCAAGGCAAAAAATGCACGATATAAAACACTATTCCCATCAATTAATACTAATTTTTTTTGATTACTCATTGATCGCACGCTCCTATCTATAAATGTATCTCGCATTTTATGTAAAAGACTACTTCTATCTTACCATGCTTTATTTAAATTGAAAAAGCATAGCTGTTGATCAATAGTGAAAGGAAGGTCAGATAAACAGATAAAAATAGAGAACAAGTTTAGATTTCCACTTGTTCTCTGGGGATGGTTACCGTAAAGATAGACCCTTTGTTTAATTCGCTTTCCACTTCGACAAAACCATGATGGCCTTCAACAATATGTTTTACGATGGCCAGACCAAGTCCTGTTCCACCAGTATTACGGCTTCTAGCTTTATCAACACGATAAAACCGCTCGAAAATTCGATCAAGTGCTTCTTGAGGAATACCAATTCCATTATCTTTAATACTCACTTTTATCCAACTCTCATTTGCTTTTAAACTTACATGGATGCTCCCATTTTCAAGGGTATAGTTAATCGCATTGTAAATCAAATTAAGAAAAACCTGCCGGAGTAATGGGTAGTCACCTTTAATCGATACATCGGGAATGATTTCAGTTTCAATCGCAATCGACTTTTTGTCCGCTTCTAGTCGGGCAAAGTCAATACACTCTTCTAACAACTCTGTCACCATTAGTGGTTGAACAGTTAAATCAAAGGCTTCTTTTTCTAGTTTCGACAAATCTAATAGGTCTTGAATTAACGTTTGTAGCCGGTCACTCTCTTTATGGATGATTGATAAAAACTTTCGCTCTAAGTTAGGATCATTGAACTCATCATCCAAAATCGTTTCAGCAAAACCTTTAATAGAGGTAATCGGAGTTCTTAATTCATGTGAAACATTAGCAACAAAATCCTTGCGCATTTGTTCTACACGTTTTAAATCAGTAATATCATGAAAGACTAACACAACACCTCTTAAATCACCAGAAGAATTAAAAAACGGCGCACCAATGACTTCGATATAATACGATTGTAAGTTTTTCTTATGAATAATCGAATCTTTAACGGTTTGTTCATACAAGAATGCTTCTTGTACGGTATGATAAATACGCTCTTGATCAAGAACATCATAGTACAAGTGCTCTTCAACATCTATTTTTTCACGTCCAAATAGTTCGAGAAATTTCCGATTCACCAAATGGACAAACCCTTGTCCATCAATCAACATTACACCGCTTTCCATGTTCTCAATCACACTATTCAGTTGACGATGATGCATTTTTTCTTGTCGATTAAGGGTTTGAAGATGCTTTGCTAATTGATTCACTGAAGCCTGTAGTTTACCCGTATCTGTATAAAAACCTTCCTGTGCTCGTACCTTATAGTTCCCTTGAAGTAAGGCATCAACCATATCATTAATTGCTTTGACAGGTCGAATATAGTTCAAGAACACTTGATAAAAAAGAAAGATTGTTGACATATAGACACCCACTAAAAGCAGCACAGTGATGATCCGATCCCCCCCTGCGGTAAGTGGCGTTAGAATCAGTAAAAGACCTAAAAATAAAAGTGATACTATGAAAATTTGAAAAATGAACAATCGCAAGTGTTCACGCTTCATATTTTGGGTTCCTCCATTTTATAACCAAGACCTCGAATGGTTTTAATATAAACCGGTTGCTTGGTATCTGGTTCAATTTTCTCTCGCAAGTGACTGACGTGTACGTCAACAATTCGAGTATCACCAGAGAAATCATAGTTCCATACGGCACTTAACAATTGATCACGGGATAATACTTTCCCTTTGTGTTTGGCGAGATAATAAAGCAATTCAAACTCTTTACGAGTAAAGGTTAAAAGGTCCTCTCTAAAATTAGCTTCATACTGCTCCGGGAAGATGGTTAACTCACCAATCGTAATTTTTGGAGACGTGTCTTGATCATCATCTTTTTTCTTTGTCCGTCTTAAAATTGCTTTAATACGAGCGACCACTTCTTTTGGACTAAATGGTTTTGTTAAATAGTCATCAGCACCTAATTCAAGACCTAAAATTTTATCGAATTCATCGTCTTTAGCTGTTAACATCAAAATCGGTGTGTCAATCTTTTCAAGACGTAAAGCTTTACAAACTTCTGTGCCTTCCATACCAGGTAACATTAAATCCAACACAATCAAGTCGTAGCTTGTTGCTTTTGCTTTATTTAATCCTTCAGTTCCTGAATAGGCCACATCCGTTTCAAAGCCGGATTTCTGAATATGATAGTCTAACAAGGTTACAATTGATTCTTCATCATCTACAATAAGAATTTTATTTACCAATAGAATTGCCCCCTCTTCCTTGCTTTCTTTTTATCATACCGTGTTTTGATTTTAAAAGGAAGTTAGATAATGAAAGAACTGTATGATTTGAGTTAAGAATTATTTACAAAGTAAAGTTTATGTAAAATCATTCATAAAAAAGACACAAGCAAGGGAACCCTGAACTGATACGTGTCAAGTAGACAGTATTAAAAATAAAAACTTTGTTGTATAAGACTTATGCCTATCGCATAAGTCTTTTTTCTTCCTACGGAA
>NZ_QJJR01000009.1 GCF_003201605.1 Streptohalobacillus salinus
AGTTTCGTGATAGAATGAAGCATAACAATCACCCCTTTTACTATACTATACCCTGTTTTAAATACCCCTTATCCCCAAAATTGCGTAAGAACCCAAAACTACTTGACGGTTACATCTCTCCCTCGAGTGATTAGTCTCACAAGTTTAACCGACCCTAACGAAACTGTCTAGTTTAGTGTAACCTATCCACCGTATTATTTATTAGCATTAAGGAAAGAAGCGTTTCTTTTGAAGCAAAAACACCTTTTATATACCACTACCTCCCTCTATAAAATAAGTTCATGCGCTGTATATCTTGTACTTTTACTTTTTGGGCTGACTATTCTTTATATATAATATATATCGAAGTCATCATCTGCGGTTTGATTGATTCGGCGCTGATTAAATTTGTTATATTCTTCAATAGCATTTTTTTCAGCAATCGCTCTAGACACCTTACCAGCGTTCTCGAGTATGTCACGATCATTAAATTGTAGAAAGGCATTTAATTTGTCAGTCCAATCTTGCATGTGCATTGGGCGTTGTCGTTCTGCTTGGTCTTCAGCATAGTCTAAATACATCGTCACAATACGATTCAGTGACTTTAATTCCTTTTCAGATAAGTAATTCTTAGCTACTTTCACATCTTTTTTGCGTACTTTATCCCCCGCCCAATTGGTTAAACCCATGTTGTCTTTCTCTGCATCCGCTCTATCTGAAATAAGTTCAGCTGCTGTTTTACCATGAATAGCAAAGTGTAATTTATTTTGAACGGTCGCAAAGAATTGTTGTGTGACCTCTGCGTTACGATCATAATCTACTGAAGTTTCATAAATATCCGTGATTTTTTGATAGAACCGCTTCTCTGATGAACGAATATCTCTAATACGTTCAAGTAATTCATCAAAATAATCTTCTCCAAAGTTACGCATGTCTTTTAGCCGCTCATCATCCATCGTAAATCCTTTAACTAAATATTCATTTAGACGTTCTGTCGCCCACTTTCGAAACTGTGTCCCTCTATGAGAGCGAACGCGGTAACCAATTGCTAGAATCATTTCAAGGTTGTAAAAAGCGACATCACGTTCAACTTCTCTTTTTCCTTCAGTTTGAACTATTCGGTTTTTCCGAATAGTTGCTGCTTCTTCAAGCTCACTTTCGGCATATATATTTTTTATATGCTCATTAATTGTATTAACACTTTTTTGGTAGAGTTCAGCAATGGCTTTTTGACTCATCCAAACTGTTTCATTTTCTAATCTTACATCAATTTTAGTGTGTCCATCTTCAGTTTGATAAATTAAGATATCTGTGCCGTTTCCCATACGCTTCACTCCAATGTAATTTCTTTTAAGAGCTAAATTATAAAATGTAATGATTTTTTAAAATATGTGAAATTGATCTAGGTATTCAAATTCCATAGTGCTTTTAAAGGAAAACTCATGACTAAACAGTGTATATCTTTTATCTTTCCATTCTGTACTGCTTCTGTGATACCAAATTCCACTTGTGCCAACGCAGGAGAATGGGTCAATCGAACATACTCTTCCTTTAGTTCATTATCATCTCCAACCATACTGTCATTCCAATCACGGATTAAATGACAGACTATCCGGTACGAACCGGGGAAGCCTAGCTTTTCTAACTGTTCGAAGATAATCTTGTTATTTCTTCTCAACTTTTTCTTCAGCGCACGATCTTCCATGAGCCAGTCTGATACGATTTCTCCCCATTCTTCTTCATACATCATTCCACGTTTTACAGTGGTCGTTTCGACAGGCAGTTGGTCTTCATCTGCGTATTTTCTGACTGTTGACCAGCAGAAACCAGTCCTTTTTGAGATTTCATTGATCGATAGTGATTTAATATTTCTTAGTTTTTTGATATGATTGACTTCAGGCTTTGCCAGCATCCTTTCACTTCCTCCACCATTATTGATTAGACACCCTTAACGGTAAGGGTTATTGATTGGGCTGGCAACCCTTTTTTCTTTATGCAACTTTCTAAGATTTTCATTGCAATACTATCTACTTTTATTTTGCACTAAACATTCCTTTAATTTCTAACTAAATTGTCCCCTCTTCATGCAGAGTACCTATAAAAAGTAAAGCAAACAAACATAGCCCTAAAAAACACTTCCATGTAGTATTTGTGGCTACTTAAGGTTACCCATTAAATTAATTTTCAAGCTTTTTCAGACGATATAATGAATAAAAAGAATAAATGCAGTATCATTTACCTAGAACTTAAAAAAGGAGCCTTCTAATCATGGCCTTACATAAATTCACACGAAATAAATTAGATACCATTTTAAGCAATGTTGTTGGAAAAACACTTGGTGAAACTGATGTAAATAATGTTTTTGCTCGTACCATTACTCACCCAAAGATTACCGGAATCGCAGGTGACGTCGTAGAGCGCTCGATTTTAGGTTATCCATCTGATCAAGATAAGAATCCAGATTTAATTGTTGATGGGATTGAAACAGAGTTAAAAACAACAGGAATTCGAAAACCTAAGCGGAAAAGTGACTTGGTTTTTGAAGCAAAAGAACCTATGACAATTACTGCTGTTTCTCCTCACTCTATTACAGAAGAAGAGTTTGAAACATCTAGCTTTTGGCATAAATCAGAGCATTTGTTATTGGTTTACTACCATTATGATTCTCCAGAAACTGTACCGGCTGCTGAGTATGCAAACTTTTTAATCAAAGGCTATCACTTTCACGAATTTTCCAGTGAAGATAAGGAGATTCTAAAGAATGACTGGCTCATTGTACGAGATTTTATTCAATCTTTGAAAGATTCATACGAAAACCCACAAGATGAGTATTCACGTATTTCTTCGGATCTTAAGAAAAAGCTAATGCTTATCGATACTGCTCCTAAATGGCCTAATCGCCCACGTTTTAGATTAAAACGAGCAACGGTTTCTACAATTGCACAGAAACATTTTGGAGCAAAATTCGAAAAGTTAGATGAAACATATTCAACATTTAGAAATCTTGATGATGAATTACATCGACTTACAAAACAATATAAAAATAAAACTGTTCGAGAGTTAATAAACAAATTAGGTATTACTATAAATATTAATGCTGGAGGTGATGTTTCTAAAAGCGTCACTGAGCAAATCATCGTCAAGATGTTTGGTGGGGAAGCAAAAAAATTAAGTAAAATCGAGTTGTTTAGCAAAATTGGTATTATCCCTAAAACAATCGTTCAAACAGTAAATGGATTTCGTACAGAAGATATGAAATTGTTCCAGATTGACTTTGAAGAGTGGACAAATCCAGATACACTTTTTGAAGACTCATTTGTATATAATTTTTTTAATGGTCAACAATTTCTTTGCATCATTTTTGAGGAGCCTTCAACAGATGCAAAATTATTAGACAATAAATTCATCGGCTTTAAGCGCCTAGCAATAGATGAAAGTGTTCTAGAAAACGATATTAAAAATGTATGGGAAGAAATAAGAGATTTAGTTAATAATAATAAGCTTATTGAAGAGCCCGTTTTAGATAAAAAAAATAATCAACGAATAACCCCAAAAACAAAAATACCAATGACAGCACCTAACTTTCCAAAGGCAAAAGATTATAACTTTTTTGTACGTGGTTCTGGTACTGATGCATTAAAAAAACCATTATTACTCAATGGTATCAGTATGTATTCGCAATATTTCTGGATGAAAGGCGACGTTGCCGTATCTATGCTGAAAGGCATTGATTTCATCTAAGTCATTTTGTAGGTTCTGCATTGTCTTTTTTGATAAAATTAATATTCATTTGACCTAAATAAACATTGTTACTATAAAAGTGTTGATCTTTTTATCCCATTTTTAATATAATGGATACAATGAAAGAGCGATAATAATTTATGAATAAAAAAATAAATGTAGTCGAACTTTTTGCTTGCGTTGGTGGTTTTCGTGTTGGACTTGAAAAAGCTGATAAAGAGCTCTTCCATACCGTTTGGGGAAATCAATGGGAACCTTCGAAAAAAGTGCAAGATGCTTTTGATTGCTATAACACGCACTTCCCTTCGAGCATCAATTGTAATGATGACGTTGGTAAAGTAGCGAATAAAAAATTTGAGGATATGAACATTGATTTATTAGTCGGTGGCTTCCTAGAAGGCCAAGTTAATCGATTGAAAACAATTAAACGCATGTTGTATGGGAGAGCAAGTTTCCCTCTCTTACGTCTAAGAATGCTCTATCAACCATAATTTCAAAAAATAAACGAACTCATATTTGTTGAGCGCATGTATTATTCCCAAAATTGCGTAAGAGCCACATTTCAGTTGACAAATACACTCTAAGTTTATTAATCTTAACTTTATATAATTTGTAAAGCTAAACTACCTACAAATATTGTTTAATTAAATGTCGCAATCGATATTTAAATATTTCATCTGAGTGTTTGTCAATTTCTCGCTCAAAGTATTCACGTGCATCCAACACAAGAGAAGTTTTTACTCCTTTGTCTATTTCTACAATAAATTGAAATATATTATGACAGTAGGTCCAGTGATATTCAGTTATTTCTCCAAATGGAAAAGGTAGAAACCATTTATTTTTTTGCATCTCTTCTACTACAATATCTTTCTCTTCATCATTTAACTTATTAAAAAAACCAATAAATTCAACTGTTACATTTATTTCTTCATTAGTCAAATGTAGTTTGTTGGCATTATTGACCATGATTAATACAAGGTTATTTATATAATTACTTCTTGCTTTGTCCTGTAACTTTAAGATAACTTCATTTATAAATTTGGACTCTCTTCTCACAAAATGCTCGAAATAAGTAGTATCGTAATTATCGAAATCATATTTATTAGTCATCCAATCGACTACTTCATCAACTTTATAATTTAAGCCAATTTCTGTTTTCTCCGTGATGGTTGCCAATTCATCTAGTCTTTGCAAGAAATTTTTAAAAGATATATCTTGATTTATGTTGCAAATAAAAATAGAAAAATCACCACTCTCCATCGCTAGTTCTTTTTCAGACATAAACAGAGGATATTTTAACTCTACATACGAATTAACCAGTTTGGCTTCGTCGTTAAATCGATTTATAGAAAACTCTCCAGTTGAAAACCAATCTAATATAACTGATACAAAATTATACATCATACTATTTTTTAAAGCTCGTTTTAAAATATAGTGCCATATATAATTTGGAATTTTTTCTTCGGAATCATATGCTTCGTAAAATGACTTCCTACTTTTTTCATCAATATCAGTTAATGGTTCCATATTCCCCTTAAGATCCACTTCAAATAAAACAATAGAAAAACAGATTTTGTATATATCTTCTTTACTGATTCTATCGTTTAATACACTAACAGGTATTTCATTTAATACTTCTTTTATAAATAAATTTGCTTTCTCTAACGTACGCAAATTTTTTAGTTTATTCTCTTGATAAATATCTTGAATAGCTAACCAGATATCGTCACCCATTATTTTCTGAGGTGCATCTTTGGAATATGTAGAAATTTTGTAAATGCGATCAAGAGATTTTTCAGCATATTCTTCAAATTGTTTTTTAGTTTCATTTGAAAAATTATCTGATGAGGCTACTAGAACGACTTTAATCCCTTCCCTTTTTGTAATGGTATCTACAAAACCAAATACTTCTTTAATATTAAAATCATCTTGTTTTCTCTCTAAATCGTCTATAATGATAGTTATGTTTGAGGTGCTTTCCAATTCTGCTTGTACATTTTTAAACATATCGGCTATTAATGGTATTGAAACATTAAATCCAAATTGAGAATAATTAATTTTACCTATTTTATTTAATATTTTATTAAATTTTACTTTATCTTCGGGTATTAAGAGATAGTAAAGTTCTTGATAAATAGTATTTATATCTCTTTTACCAAATAAAGAAATATAATAAACATTTTCTTTATCATTAGTTGATTCCAAGATATATTTTGTTTTTCCAATACCCCATTTACCATCAAACATTATTTTTTGGTACGGTAAAACATCAAGTTTGTTCATGACTTTGATAATTTTTTGGGCTTCTATTTTAATCACCTCTTAACAATTTGATTTACTACAATAAACACTAATAAGAGACAAATAAATAAATATTAAAAATTAACTTTAGAAATCTCTTACCAAACAATTTGCAAAATCTTCAATCATTTATATTAGGAATAAAATGATTGATACTATCCGTGGTCACATTTTCATCAGATATGAGTTCAGTAAAAATTTCCAAGTTTATTGTCATTCTTTCTATTTTTACTCCTCAATTAAAAAACCTCATTTACTTATGGTACGGTTCACCGAACTAGTTCTAAGCACATGGTTGAATTTGAAAATAAAATTCATATCATAATATAAATACAATAACCTACTTCAATATAACACAGGAGTAGGATTGGGATTATTTACCTTTCTATCAAGGAGATGTACTTCTCCATCCCTGCTCTTAACACTTCTCCCTCACTACTACTTTCTTTAAGAACATCTTTAATAAAATTCATGTAGTTCTTATTATTAAGACCACACTTTTCTGCTACTCTAGATTGTGGAATCAAACCCTTAAAATTAAATACCTTAATAATATTGTTATAGTCTTCTTCTTTTAAATATTGATTAAATAATTCATAAATCACTTTATATATTGTTTCATTTGAATTTTGTTCGAAAAAATTTTTAAAATTTATGTTAAATTCTTCGAAATTATTATGTTTAATATCTAATTGTTGAATAGTCTTTTTTCTTATAGAATAAGTTGCATATTGATAGGCTTGTTTTTCAAGCTCCTTTTCAAATAGCTTAATAACGCTATTCTTAACCTCATGAAAGACTTTTTCAGAATCTTTTCTTAATATCGTAGCAACAGCTTTCACTACTTCCTCAACAATAAATAAGTTTTCTACTTCTGCTACTTGAGGGATAAAAATTTGTTTCTCAGCATAAGTTTGAATTTCCTCTTCTGTTCTTCTATCCCTATCAATTATTCCTTTAGCTGTAAGATTATGAAAATGTGAAAGGTCATTAAAAGCTTTAGTAGTTTCTATAACCTTTTCACAGCTACCTATAGGAACAATTGTATATTCCTTAAACAAATATTGATATAAATGATAATCAATACTTGATTTATCTCCTTCTATAAACAATATAGGGTTTCTACTACCTATGATTTCCAAGTAAGCTTCACTAGGAATATTATCTTCATCACCAATTACATCATAATCCCAAACTTCATTACCTTCGTAAGATTTAATCCATATTATTTTTGAATTGTTTCTTGTAATGGCAAAATCTATATCATGAGTTAGAAAGACTAATTTACAATCCTTTCTAACCATTTCTATACTATCCCATAGCTTTTTAATTATAGATGTATGTAAATGATTCTCTGGTTCATCAATGATAATTATAGAATTTTCAGGTGCACAAACAACCTCACCTATAAAGTAAAATACAAGTCTTTCACCATCACTCATTTCAGAAGCGTTGTATATATCATCAGTTTTATCTACTGGAGAAACTTCAATTGTTCCTGCCCTTTTTCTCAATTTTCTATGAGGTAGAACACTTTCCCATATATTTTGAATTATATCTAACTTTGTTTTAGGTTTTTTTGTTTCTTTACCATCTTCATATGAATCTTTAAATTCTACTGATGCTTCATACTCCTCGGTATGGAGTAATGTTAAAAGCTTTTCAAAATCATTAAGTAAAAATGTAGCTGGATTATTACCCCATCTACCATTTCTTTTTCCAATATTCCTTAACCACTCTTTATTATCATTTGTTGTACCATATAAAAACTCCTCTAATGCTTTATCTATTGTAGTAGGTCTAATTTCTTTTGGCATTGTTAAGGATTTTTGTGCTGAAATTCTATGCACATTTTGAATGTTTTTCTCAAGCCAGACACTTAATCGTGTTTTTCCAGAACCGTTAGCCCCAAGTAGGACAATTGACTTAAATTCATCATATTCAATACTAATAGGTGCTTTATCTTTCCTTTGTGGTAATGTAAACATTATTTTCTACCTACCTCAATAGTTATTATCAAATATCTTTTATAAAGAATATTACTTATTATTTTATTTGATAGAACTATTTTATCACAAATTATTATGGCTAATTAAAAGTATTTTCAGTTTATTTTAATAACTTTGTCCTACTTATGGTACGGCTCATTCCGATTAATCCTAAATGACCGGTAGATCTGTTCGAGTAACACTAGACGCATCAATTGATGAGGAAGCGTCATCTTCGAGAATGACAAAGCAAAGTTACTCCGCTTCATGACTGCTTCACTTAAACCCAGTGAACCCCCAATGATAAAGGCTAGTTTACTTTTACCATGAAGGGCAAGATAATCAATCTCTTTGGCTAATTGTTCTGACGTGAGTTGTTTTCCTTTAATCTCTAGTGTGATGACATGGGTGTCATCAGTAATTTTATGTAAGATACGCTCGCCTTCTTTATTCTTAATGCCATCCATATCTTTCTCGCTTAAATGCTCCGGTGCTTTCTCATCAGGAACTTCGATTAGCTCTAACTGACAATACGCACCTAGTCGTTTCTTGTATTCATCAATTCCTTGCTTTAAATACTTTTCTTTCAACTTACCGACACTAATGACTTTAATCTGCATAGGCGACTCCTTTATTGTGCTGCGTTTATTGTTGACTGTGTTTAAGTTAACTGAACGTTTCTGGGTCAAGACTCTGTACCGCTTGATAGAGCACTTCTGCTGCTGTGACCACATCTTCATCTGCGATGGTTTCATCCGGCCGGTGGCTATGCCCATCTTTCGTTCGGACAAATAGTAAGCCGCTAGGCATCACGCTTGCCATATGCATCGCGTCATGACCAGCACCGCTTGATAGGGTTGTTGCTTTAAATCCAGACTGTTCAATGGCGCTTGATAACAGTGCCATGACCCGTTCATCCATTTTTACAGGTGGTGCTATATCTAACGGTGTCCGTTTCACTTTTACACCGGTCTTTTCTTCAAGGCGCACCATTGCTTGTTCGATCCGTGTCTCTAAGGCTATCAAGGTTTCTTCGTCGAGTGCCCGTGCGTCAACTGAGAAGGTGACAGCTTCAGGAATCACGTTAATGCTGCCTGGGTCGACCTTGATTTGACCGAAGGTCAGCACTGCATCAGGTATCGTTCTGACCCACTCATCTAACTCGAGCATGAACCGACTTGCGGCAATCAGTGGATCCGTCCGGTCCGCCATCGGGGTGGCACCGGCATGACCCGCCTCACCCGTTACCATGATTTCATACCAACGGAGGCCAACAATCCCCGCAACTACCCCGACCGGTAAAGCTTGTTTTTCCAACACTTTCCCCTGTTCAATATGCACTTCCAAATAAGCTAAATACTCATCTGGGTTCAGCTGCACTTCTTGCATCCGCTCCGGTTGATAGCCTTCCAGGACCATCGCTTGTTCTAAACTGAGACCATTCATATCGGTTGCCTCGAGTTCCTGCTTTTCCAATTGACCAATCGCAGCCCTTGAACCAATCATCCCTGTTTTAAATCGAGCGCCTTCCTCATCAGTGAAGGCGACCACTTCAAGATGAAACGGTAACGTTTGTTGATTCGCTTTAAAGGTCCGTAACAACTCGAGCCCAGTTAATACACCAAGGGCGCCATCGTACTTGCCGCCATGAATGACTGAATCTATATGCGAGCCAATAAGTACCGTTTTCAGCGTGTCATCGTGCTGTTCGTAACGCATGTACAAATTACCGACCGCATCTTCTCGCACGATTAAATCACTCACGAGTGCTTGATCTTTTAAGTACTGCTTCGCTTTTTGTTCATTTTGTGTGAAACTTAAACGTGTCACCCCTGGTGTCTGATCCGTAAACGTGGCCAGTGCCTCAATATCATCAAGTAGTCGTTGCTTATTTATCATCTCATCACCTCATTGATCCAAGTTATTGTGTTCCGACAGATACATTTCTTTCCTTATATTATAACGGTTTCTTTCGCTTAAATCATGCCTTTCTCTAAATTCGTTCGTCATAAACCCCTTGCCGGTTCAATCATGTTAGCTGTTACCTTCTTTAGCACCGGCATGAAGGTGTTAATTTTCAGTGCTCAGATTGATATAAAGTTAGTGTCGACGTGCGATTTAATTTTTTACGTTCGCTTGTACTTGTTGCTACAACAACCTCAATGAGAAAACACATTAACCCTATTTAGTAAAAACGGTTACATTTCTCGATGTTTATTGCTTTAGAAACGTGGTAAACTTAATAGGTAAAGCTAAATATTTCCCCGGAAATAATTCTAACAACTGAGGTGAAGCTAATTGGAAAAAATCATTTTTATTGAAACAGGTGTCGGTATCGATACCCACGGCCAAGATGTGACAAAGGCTAGTGTCCGTGCAGTCATTAATGCCGTCCATTATAATTCAATGCCGGGCATTAAAGCTTATTTACCGGAACAATCGTTACACAATATGAAAGTAAATGTCGTCCTCGGTGTTCCAACTGATGCGACCGAGGTTGATGTTGATGCGATTAAAGCGGAAATTCCTTATGGCGAGGTAACGGTTGAAATTGTTCAAGGTGGATTACAAACAACCAGCGGAATTTTCTTAGAAGAACAACAAGACCAAAACGATTTAATGTATATCGTTAATGCTGCTGTGCAGGTCGGTTACTAAGATTAGAATGTGCGACAGCCCTAAGTTTAAAAAACAGGGCTACATTTACCGATGAACCCTGTCGATTTCAGTTCATCGCACTTTACTTGATAGGATCGACCAAATGAGCAAGCGATTCTTTAGGAGGATACGAGCAATGACATACAGACCAAGTGACAAACGTTACGAAACAATGACTTACAACCGTGTTGGTAATTCTGGTTTAAAATTACCAGCCATTTCTTTAGGGTTATGGAACAACTTCGGGGAGCCCGATTCTTTTGAGAATCAACGACAAATGCTAACGCGTGCGTTTGATTTAGGCATTACCCACTTTGATTTAGCCAATAACTACGGGCCACCAGCCGGTGCGGCGGAAGAAAACTTTGGTCGGATACTTAAGAAAGATTTTAATGGTTACCGAGATGAACTTGTTATTTCAAGTAAGGCTGGCTTTCACATGTGGGACGGGCCCTACGGCGATTGGGGCTCTAAGAAATATTTAGTCTCCAGTCTTGATCAGTCGTTATCTCGCATGGGCTTAGATTATGTCGATATCTTTTATCATCATCGTCCTGATCCTGATACACCACTCGAAGAAACGATGCAGGCGCTTGACTTGATTGTCAAACAAGGAAAAGCACTGTATGTGGGGATTTCAAACTATGACGCCAACCAAACAGCCGCAGCCATTAAACTTTTAAAGGCACAAAAGACACCGTTCATTATTCATCAAGCATCGTATTCCATGTTAAACCGTTGGGTTGAAGAGGGATTGACCGATGTTTTAGATGATGCGGGTGCTGGCGCGATTGCCTTTGTTCCGCTTGCCCAAGGGTTGCTTACCAATAAGTACTTACACGGTGTTCCCGAGGATTCTCGAGCGAAAAAATCACATATTCCGTTCCTAAGTGAAGGAGATATTAAGGAAGACGTCTTAAATAAAGTCGTTAAATTAAACGAGGTCGCAAGACATCGCGACCAATCCCTTGCCCAAATGGCACTTGCTTGGGTTTTACGTAAACAAACCGTCGCAAGTGCACTGATTGGTGCAAGCAAGGTGAGTCAAATTGAAGAAAACGTCAAAACACTTGATCGCTTAGCCTTTCATGCGGATGAGTTAGCGGCCATTGATTCGATATTAAAAACGAACCAATCATAAGTTTGTGAATAACAGTCACCTACTGAGGTGGCTGTTATTTTATCCACAAGGTTATCCACGAGCTGCTCGTTTTTCAATTATGCACAGGTTGTTACCCGATTGCCCACAGCTTTTCCACAGTTATTTACCTAAATTTTACCTTAGCTTCATCATTGCTTTACCATTCATTAATTTATTTAGTGTTCGAATGTGTGTTCTACACCATATCTAGCGAGTTACTCACAACATTATCAACAGCTTGTTGATAACTTTGCTTGTTTATACACAAAAAACAGCTGTTCTCCCCAGCAACTCGTGGAAAACAACTGTTTTGTGTACAAACTGGCTTATTCTTGTGTGGATAACTCAACTGATGTGGTCATTTCTTCTTGATCACGGTAGTAAGTGACCTCCATCGTCTCACCCGGCGCTTTCTCGCTATACAAATATTGGCGTAACGCTATCATTGAATTAACATCGGTCTCATCAAGTTTAACGATGACATCATTCTGTTGTAATCCGGCGTTAGCTGCCGGTGAACCCTCAACAACGCGTTCTAGATAAACCCCGTCCCTCACCGCTTCCGGCAAGTTAAACCGACTCTCGCGATCTGTTTCGGTTAAGGTGGCTAATGGATAAGCTTCAATACCTAAGAAGGCCCGATTCATTTGACCGTCTGCTTCAAGCTGATCAATAACCGGAATGGCTTCATTAATCGGTATCGTAAAGCCAATCCCCTCGATACTTGACTCGGCAATCTTCATCGAATTAATGCCAATCAACTCACCATGCCGATTCACTAGTGCCCCACCACTGTTGCCAGGGTTAATCGCCGCGTCTGTTTGCATCACCATCACTTGCCAGTCAACCAGACCGTCACGACTTAAATCAACGGGAATCATTCGGTCTTTGCCGCTGATGATCCCTTTTGTAACCGAACCTGATAAGTCAAGGCCGAGGGGATTGCCAATCGCTAAGACATCCTCACCGACGCGAGCCGCCTCTGAATCACCAAAGGAAATCACTGCTTCCACGTACTGACTGTCAACAGTGACGACCGCCAGGTCGGTAAAGACATCTTCACCGATTAAGGTCGCATCTAGGCGTTCACCGTTTGATAACACAACCGTGAGTTCAGTCGCACCCTCAATCACATGTTGATTGGTAATGATGTAGGCGGTACCTTCGGTTTGTTTATAAATAACACCCGAACCCGTCCCCCCTGTTTGTTCACCTAAGAGAAAGGCGTTGCCACGGTTGTTCTCAATCCCAACAACGGTGGGCATGACGCGTTCAACAATATCGGTAATGTTTCCCGTTAACGACAGGATGCTCTGATGGTTCGTCTGTTTTGTTGGTGTCACCGTGGCTTCTCGGGTGAGGTGATAAGGCAAGAAACCTTGGTCTATAATAAACGGTAAGAGCACCGCAAACATAAATGCACCAGCAATAAAGGCCAGTAACAGTGCTAAAAGCTTATGTTCTCTTCGTTTGTAACGGTAACGCTTTTTCCTTGTCCCATCGTCAAAGTAAACCATCTCATCTCCTCATTTCCTCATGGTGATCTATTGCTGATTGTTTCTGTTATCTATCACAACGCTTGACTACTTTAAATGATGCAAGGTCGTGGCCACGCTTGGATCGGTATCATGAATGGTTAACCCGTGATTGATTGGGAAGTCTTTCTCCAGCAGGTGTTGTTCGACTGCCATCCGCGCTAAATCTTTCATGTTGTTATCTTTACTTAAATGAGCGAGATAGATGCGCTTCGTTTTATCCGTGATGATGTCTTCAAGGGCAATCGCACAATCTTCATTGGAGACGTGACCACTATCGCCTAAAATCCGGCGCTTCACACTCCACGGGTAACGTCCCATTTGCAGCATTGAGACGTCGTGGTTGGCTTCAAACACTAAAGCGTCTGAATCTTCGACCGTCTTCTTAATTCGGTCGGAGACGTAGCCTAAATCCGTGACAAGCGACACCTTCTTTCCTTCATGATGAAAGGTATAAAACATCGGCTCCGCGGCATCATGACTTACGCCAAAGGATTCGACATCCATGCCATTAAAGCTTTGCACATCCTCCATGTTGAAGGTGAACTTCTGATCAAGCGTCAATTTCCCTAGCTTGTCGTCCATCGCCTGCCACGTTTTTGCATTTGCATAAATCGGTAAATTGTAACGACGGGCAAAAATTCCTAGTCCCTTAATATGGTCACTATGTTCATGAGTGACTAAGATGCGGGACAGCTCACTTGGGTTTACGTTAATTTCTCCCAATAAGCGTTCCAGTTGTTTGCCACTTAAACCGGCATCCACCAAAATCTTTTCTTTTTCTGTTCCAATATAAAACGCATTGCCTGTACTTCCTGAGGCAAGTACTGAGTAACTTAATGTCATTCTGATTCCACCTCAGCTAATTTTTGATAGAGTGCAACAAACGGTTGTCTGATGACACTAATGATTTCTGAATCTTCTTCTCTATCTTCATCAATATTGTAATAACTAAATGCACGTGTGCTTGACATGTTTAGTTGATCAATCAATTGTTCAAGCGTGTCTGCAATAAAGTCTGTTTGTCTCGGGTAGTCGTGACCCTCAACCGCGTTGACGTAATAGTCTTCATTCTCGTTGACTTCAATTTGCCAGGTCGGGTTCAGCAATTGTTCACCGTTAGGCAAAGAAGCTAAGTTATGAAAGCCTAGTTGGACGTCAGTAATCGTATCATTTGTTTCTAATGCACTTGAATTATGATAGAGACGATAGACCGCATCATATTGTTGGATCAATGTTTGTTCTTGTGGTTCTTCTTCGTCTTCTTCAATCTGGTCCAACCGTGTTTGTGTGTACTGGGTCATTTCCATTTGGTCATTGAGTTGTATGAAGAGAACCGCATTCGGATTATAAAAAATCGGATACTCATACTGTTGGAAAAAAACGAGTAGTCCCGGTCCTTCTAAATAATCAAAGAATTGATAGGTCTGACCACGAAAAACATGCTCGTTGACCAGCGTTTGTAAATTTTCTGTGTCGGTTGGGTCAATGGGAATCGGCGCAGTAAACCGGCTGTACAAATGAAAATCATTGACGACAATGGCTTCTTGGTTGACTAACGTCGCTGATAGCGCCGGCTCTACCTCATTGTAATTAAAATTCTCTACGTAAAGGAGCGGGGCAGTGAATGATTCTGTTGACAGTGACTCAAGCCCATTAATGTTCAGTTCTAACTCTTCTTCTTTTGATGCCTCTGGAATAAAAGACAGTTCTTCTTCTTGGCGGTCAACCAACTGTTTAATTAAGAACACATTCAAGACCAGAAAACAAATAATAAATAACGCCTTAATTTGGCCCCATTGCACGACTGACCCCTCCTTCCTCATCAACTGGCTCTACGAGTGGGGTAAACCCGTGAATCCCTCGGACATACCACGTCGGTGTTAAGGCATAGACTTGCCCTTGTCCCGTTGAAGGTTCAGTAAAGCGGTAACCAAGGACAACATCATAGATGGCCGTTCCTTGGTAATTAGGCCCTTGTAAGATCTCAATCACTTCTTCAGCGGTCGGTAGCTCCGTTAACGTCTGACCGACACCACGCTGATCTAATAAGACAATCAATGGGTGTTTATATTGGTATAAACTCTGATTATGCCAATGAACGGCTATCTCTGCTAGCTCTTGCTCATAAAAAATTGGCGTATTGCGATAGGTTAAGTGATAACTGACTTCACTTTGGAGTGAGGTTTGTTGAATTTGATTTAATCGGTAGCCAAACGGCTCACTAAAGGTAAACCCTAAATGCGCATTTAAATAACTTTGAACTTGATCAAACAATTGATACGCCGTTAGTTCACGTTCCACTTCTTTTTGTTCATTGGTCAGATTAGTAAATTGAATATGTTTACTATCAATGACCATCTCTCTTGTCCCATCAATTAAGTTTGTGTCCCCACCAATCGTATACGCGCTTCGAACAATCGCTGGATTACTAAACAGTAAATTTTGAAAGGCATCGGTGTCTAAATCGGTATAAGAAAACAGCAAGACTTGCTTCGTCGTTTCTTCGGGTAAATAAATTTCCGTGCCGCGACTGCCTTCAAACACTTGATAGCTACGTAACCCTTCTTCTTGATTAAATAGGTTCATAAATGTTTGATAATTTTGATCAAAGTTTTGCGCGTTTGCGGCGATCACGGTATCGGTCTGATCATTTTTAAACAAGACTTGATAGACATCGTGATCTTCTAAGACAATGATGCGGTTAAAACCGGCTTCAGGTACGTAGGTTTCTTGGTCAACATCAAACAAATCATAAATCACATACGATGGGAGTTCGGTTTGAAAGACAATCTCAATCCGATTTTCAACCTCTTGAAACCAGTTGTTACTAAAGGTTAACACCGAAAAATTATACAAGGACAACGCTCTAAAGCGTTGATAAAAGTCAGTGGAAAGCGCCTCGTCATTAAAACCAATCGGGCTCGGAAAATCGCTATGGCGGGCAATCATATGGGTCGGGGTAATGACTTCACTTTTATTGAGACGCTCTCCACCCCTGAGTTCTGCATCAATTAATGCTTCTTCTTCGCGGTTAACCTGATAGTCTGATTGGTTACTCCATAAAGCATAGGTTAATAATAAACTTGAGGTGATTAATGAAATGAGTATGATTGATTTTAATTGTTCCATACTTATCGGTTCCCCTCTCGTTTACGGGCAATCAATGGCAAGGTAAAGAACACCTTCGTCCCTTTACCCTCGGTAGATTCTGCCCAAATCTGACCATGGTGATTTTGAATGATTTCCTTCGCAATCGCCAGGCCGAGTCCGGTTCCGCCTAGTTGACGGGAACGGGCTTGGTCAGCACGGTAAAAGCGATCGAAAATTTTATCCAATTTATCGGGCGCAATCCCCGGGCCTTGATCGTGAATCATCACTTTAATCCGGTTGCGTTCGCGTTGCACCTTAAAGCGAATCACCCCATCTTTCGGTGAATACTTCAGGGCATTCGACATCACGTTATCGACCACTTGGATGATTTTATCTTTATCCATCCAAAGAAAGATACTATCACGTGGGATCGAACGATCAATCCGGGTCGTTTCTTCTTTATTCATCTCAAATCGGTCCAGAATATGATGGAAAAACGGCACGACATTGACGCGCTCTTTAACCATATCCTGTTCTTGATGATCCATTTTTGAAAGTTGGAGTAGGTCATTGACCAAACGAATCATCCGCTCCGTTTCATTTTGCGTCACTTCTAAGAACTGCGGTGCAATATCAGGGTTTTCCCAGGCGCCATCGGTCAATGCCTCTAAATAGCTCCGCATCGTTGTTAGTGGCGTGCGTAATTCATGGGAAACATTTGAAACAAATTGACGACGTTCCTGTTCAACTTTCTCTTCTTCCGTCACATCACTAATTACCGTAATGAGACCAGCGAAGCGTTCGTATTCATCGGTAACAATCGTGAAATTTGCTCGCAGTAAAAAGAACTGTTCATCATCGCTCATATCGATTGTTACTGAACCGGAGTCTTGCACATCCATCATATCGACGGTTGATTCATCAATGTCTAACACTTTAAAGATCGATTCACCTTTTAATTGTTCAAAACTTTTACTTAATAAGACCGCTGCTGGCTCATTCATCAAACTAATCTCTCCGTGTTCGTTTGTCGCGATTACACCATCAGACATGTTTGATAGAACCGAGCTCAGTTTCCGTCGTTCTTCTTCGGTTGTTAAATTTGCAATTTTAATTTTTTCTTTCATATCGTTAAAGGTATCGGCCAATTGACCAATTTCATCGACGCCATACACATTGACCTTCTGTGAGAAATCACCTTCTGCCATGACTTGTGCTTGTTCACGCATCTCGGTAATGGGTTTGGTAATTGCTCTTGCGACCAAAATCCCTACTAAGGCAGAAATCGCAATCGCAATCAAGGTTCCATTTAAAAAGATTTGATTAATGTTCGACAGTTGTTCGTAGACCTCTTCCATCGAGGCTTCTAAATAGACCGCTCCAACGACTTCACCTTCGTTATTATTCACAGGCACAATCCGGATTAAATGACGTTCCCCTGAGGTTGAAGTCCGTTCAACCGAGCGGACCGGTGTTCCGGATAAAATAACGGAACGCACCCGGCTCTCACCGGTGACTAGTTTACCAATATCCGTTGTTTGCGTATTCGTACCCACAATCCGAAACTGACGATCAACCACTTGCAGACGGGAATAATTATCATTCTGACCGTAAACACTCAAGACCCCGGCTACTTCCTGTTCAATCGTTGGGCTTGAGGTTTCATCACTACGTTCTGCCGTTAAGGCTTCTCTTACGTTATACTGTAAAACATCTAAGCGCTCATCAATGGTTTCCTCAAAACTATCTTTTAAATCGGTTTCCAGTCGTTGGGCAAAATAGGCACCAATCACTTGAATCGCAAGCAATAGTAAAAGGATCATAATGGCGATTATTTTCCACTGGATGGACTGAAAAAAACTGACCTTCTTCATCGCACTACTCCTGTTCAGGATTTCTTAAATAATAACCGACACCACGGCGGGTGATCAGCCAAAGCGGGTGACTTGGTGTGTCTTCGATTTTTTCACGTAAGCGTCTAACCGTTACATCAACGGTTCTCACATCACCATAATAGTCATAGCCCCAAACGGTCTCTAATAAATGTTCCCGGGTCATAACTTGACCCATGTGACGCGCTAAGTAGTGCAAGAGTTCAAACTCACGGTGTGTTAAATCAACCGCTTTTCCCTCTTTGGTTACACTATACGCATCCGGATGGATTGTTAAACTCCCGACCTTAATATCTTTAGATAGGTTTTGATTTTCTACGGGTTGTTGTTGGCGCCTTAGGTTTGCCTTAACTCGCGCAATGACTTCGCGGTTACTAAACGGTTTCGTTACATAATCATCCGCACCAAGTTCTAATCCTAATACTTTATCAATTTCTGAGTCTTTGGCTGTCAGCATGATAATTGGCATGCTGTGTGTTTTACGAACCTCACGGCAGACCTCATTACCATCCAATTTCGGTAACATAATATCAAGCAAGAGTAAATCTGGATTTTCTTGATGCGTCAGCTCGACCGCCTCGTCACCATCATAGGCACAGATGACTTCATATCCCTCTTTTTCAAGATTAAATTTCAATATATCAGCAATTGGTTTTTCATCATCGACTACAAGAATTTTATAGACCATTGTAAAACCTCCTTTAGTTCACTGTTAAAGATACAGTTAGCTCCATTTTACCTTACTTCTACTCAAATGAAAAATAGTTAGAAAGATAACTTAACGTTTATCCTTTTCTATAAGATAAGAAAAACCTCTACTGCTTTCACAATAGAGGTTTCAATGGTTATTTAATTGGTTGTTAGTTTAATACTGCAGCTGGATTAATGGTTGATCCATTTTTCATCACTTCAAAATGTAAGTGAATCCCTGTTGAACGACCTGTTGATCCCATTTGACCTAAGACAGTGCCTCTTGGTACCGATTGACCAACATTAACACTGATTGAAGAAAGGTGCGCATACAATGTTTTATAACCGTTGTTGTGGTTTACGACAAGGTAGTGACCGTATCCACCGGCATTATAGCTAATTCTTTCTACTGTGCCGTTATCTGAAGCTAAAATATTACGATTTGATGGGCGGGCAATATCAATGCCTTTGTGGAATGATCCCCAACGCGGGCCGTATGAACTTGATTGATAACCACCAACTGCTGGCCAAGAAAAGCTACCCGTTCCACGTGAAGGAACAACTTTCGTACCTTTTTCAGTTATTTCTGTGACCGGTTCTTTTGTAATGGTTTCTTCGATAACTTCTTTCGCTGTTACTTTACCATTTACAAGCGCTAGTTTATAATCAACATCTTTCGTGCCATCTGCACCTTCTTGCTTCGTGCGTGAATCACCTTTATATAATGCATCTGTTTCTTCTACTTTTGCATCGTGTTTAATTACTTCTTCGACGTGCTTCTCTTGTTCAACAATCACATCGACGAATGATGCATAATCTGTGACATTTAATTGATCATCGATTGCTAAAATACTTTCTTCAGTTAAACCATCGTTTAAAGCAAATAGTTCGTCTTTAGTTAAGTTGTATTGTGTTGCGATGCCATTTACTGTGTCACCTGAAACAACGGTGTGTAATTTATCTTCTAGCGTGCCTTTTTCCAAAATACGTAACCCTTGTTCAGTGTTTAGTAGCTCATCTTCAGTAATCACCACATCGTTTGTTGCAGTTGCTTCTGACAAGCGAATATCAAGGTATGTTGTGTTGTCAATAACTAACGTTTCCTCTTCTTTTGCTTCGAATTGATCAATGATATCTTCATCGACAAATTTTGCTTTGTATTGCTTGATTAATGTATCAACCGCTTCACTGTTCTTAAAGTATCCAACAGATTTTTCACCGATCATTAATTCTGTTGAGCGAACACCCAGTTCCATTACTTCTTCGAGCGTTGAAATGGTTTCTTCATTATCAACATCAGCAACGAATACGCGCTCTTCTACAACATTTAAGGTTTGTTTTAAACCATAACGTAATGCTTGTTTAGCTTCATCAGCTTCTGCTTGTGTTGCACTGTCAGCTTCTTTTCTTTCAATTGCATCGTTAACCGCTGCAGTTACCAAAGCTTCGTCATCAACATCGCCAATGTGTTGATCATCTAAATAGATATGGTAGACATTATCTAATGTTAGTTCCTCTTCAGCGTAAGCAACACGTGAATCTGTGTTTAACATACCTAAAATCAGGGTAATTACAAAAGTAGCGAAGAGAAGCAACAATATATTATTTTTAGTGAATAGTTGTGATAAGCGTTGTGACATCATTAAATCCTCCTAGGACTATAGGTTGTGTGTCTTTTTCCGACTATTGTATCTTATCACATTTAAAATCAAGAAAGAAACCCCTTTAATCAATCTGTAACATAACTGTATCATAGCACCCATTTTATAACATGGGTATTTTTGTCTGCGTCTTTTCCTTTTCCGCCATAAACACGGTAACGCCAGCTTTATCAAGCCGTGAACATGTTTTTTATCCTGAAAAATTGCCGTACACAATTTCTACATATATTACGAAAGCCGCACACACTTCCATTGAGTTTCCACTTATATTACATTGTTTTACCACAACTTTATGTCTTTGTTCTGTTCCATTGCTTGCCCTTCCTTAAGTTGAGCAGCAGCCTTCCTTTCTATGCAATCAAACAACAGCCCTGTGGTTTAGAAATTAAACCACAGGGCTGTTGTTATAGAAAGCAATTTTTGCGTATGATTCTTTAAACGACACGATAGACGTTTTTTACAACGTTTGTTTGTGTGCGGTCCGGTCCGACTGAAAAGATTGATAACGGAATCCCAGTCAGTTGGCTAACACGCTCTAAATAATGACGAGCATTCGCAGGTAATTCATCTAGTGATTTCACACCCGTAATGTCTTCCGTCCACCCTGGTAAGGTCTCATAGACTGGCTCGCATTCAGCTAATACTTTAAGACTCGCCGGGAATTCTCTGATTTCTTCACCTTTATAACGGTAGGCCACACAGATTTTAAGTGTTTCAATTCCCGTTAGGACATCGATTGAGTTGAGTGATAGATCCGTTATACCACTTACACGACGTGCATGAGCAACAACAACACTATCAAACCAACCAACGCGACGTGCGCGCCCAGTCGTTGTGCCATATTCATGACCGACTTCACGGATTTTATCACCAATCGCGTTATTCAGTTCCGTCGGGAAAGGACCATCACCCACACGGGTGGTGTAGGCTTTTGAAACCCCAACGACACGCGTGATTTTTGATGGACCAACACCTGAACCAATGGTTACCCCGCCGGCAACTGGGTTTGATGAGGTTACAAATGGGTAGGTCCCTTGATCAATATCAAGCATAACCCCTTGAGCACCTTCAAATAAGACGCGTTTCCCCGCATCAATCGCATCGTTTAAGACCACAGATGTATCGACAACATAATCACGAATTTGTTGACCAAATTGATAATAGGCTTCAAAGATATCATCAAAATTAAGCGCATCTGACTCATACATTTTTGTAAACCAACGGTTTTTTTCCGTTAAATTACGTCTTAATTTATCTTCAAATACATCTTTATCAAGCAAGTCAGCAATACGAATACCTACACGCGCTGCTTTGTCCATGTAACATGGGCCAATCCCTTTTTTCGTTGTACCGATTTTGTTGTCCCCTTTTTGTTCTTCTTCTAGAATATCTTGTTTAATATGATACGGTAAAATGACGTGAGCGCGGTTACTAATCCGCAGCTGTTTTGTTTCCACATCACGCTCTTTTAAATACGCTAATTCTTCAACGATTGCTTTGGGATCAATAACCATGCCGTTTCCTAATACACTTACTTTTTCTTGAAAAAAGATTCCGGAAGGAATCAAGTGCAATTTGTAAGTAATCCCATCAAATTTAATCGTATGACCGGCATTGTTACCGCCTTGGTAACGCGCCACTACCTCGGCATCTTGTGATAGAAAATCGGTAATCTTACCTTTCCCTTCGTCGCCCCACTGTGTTCCAACAACTACTACTGCTGTCAAATCAAGCACCTCCACTTAAAATACGTTCGTTTTATTTGTTTTAATATGTTTTGTTCGTTTTTTAATCATTATCCTCTGATGATTCTACCACTTTAAGCAGAAGACATCAATGAAAAACGAACGTAAATATAAATCGATCTAAAATTAATATGAATTTGCTCGTTTTTATATATAATCATTTGCCCAACTAAAATGATTGACGTGTTAAAATAGAAACTAACGACATGCTAAACACTTACGAAACAATCATGGCTGACGGCTTAAAGTGACGAAAGTTGGCCTTTTAAGTCACAAATCGATGATTCATTACATCACTCACTGGCACTGACCATTAGGAGGAGAACGAACCATGGAAAATTGGAGTTACTATAAACGACTCGGTACCACAGCTAAAATTTCACAAGCACGTCTTGAAGAAAAATATTTGGCTGCCGTTAGTGCGCATCCAAAAGAGACAGAACCAGAAAATTATGCACTTATCACGGAAGCTTATCATACCTTGCGTGACCCAGAAACAAGACAACAGTATGATATTATTAAAGATTACAATTTTGATCCAAACAAACTCTTTTATGCTGCTATCAGCACATATAAACGAGGCGACCATGGACAAGGTGACCTGTTGCTTCATGCGTTACTTAACCAGTTCCAACTCAGTATGATGACCTTAACCTCGTTTATCGATGAAGCCGTTGCGGAGGAACAATTCGATATTTTGCCCGTCATTCAGCATTACGCACTTCATCGTTCCCACTTAGATAAGGAGAGTACCGCTATCATTTGTAGTGTGCTTGCTGTTAACTTCTTAGATTATGAATACTATGATGAAGTCATGACGATTGGGAAGATTCTTCGAGAGACGTACCCGGAATACCTTAACTTAGCTGCTGTTTCACTAACGCTGGCCTATATCCATGAAGACCAATATGACACAGCTGTAGAAATCCTTAAACAAGCCTTACCAGAAGCTAATCAAGAAACACAATTGGATATTCAAGTGCTCTTACTCTGGTTACGACTGCTGATTGAAGAAGAAGAATGGTCGAAGCTTCCGAAAGTGGTCGCACAAACGAAAAAGGCAATCAAGTCAATTACTGATCCAATGTATACTGAATTGACCTATGATAACTTAACTGAAGAATATGATTATTATTATAATGAACATTTGTTTAAAGCAGCTGAAGTTTTCTTACAACTTTTGGCGACCTTAACGAACAATCAAGATCCAGAGATCTGGCAAGGGTTAACTGACATTAAACATAAAATTAAGCTTGAAAATGAAATCGAGCGCATTGCAGAAGATGACCAACTCTTCCCACTTGTTACTCGTGACGCGCTGAATTATTACTTCACTGGCGTGGTGCCAGAAAAAGAATTAGCTTTGATGAATGATCTAGGGTTACCTCCAGCGCTTAAGCAAGAGTTCGAACAAGATATCGAAGGATACGCGGCTGGGATCTTACATTTAAAGCGTAAGTTTCCGAGCATATATAAAGCCTATCAAGACAAGTGGGATTCACGATTCGATCAACTGACTGCCGGTCTCTCTAGAGACCAGCGCCGGCGTCTAACAAAGAAAAAATGACCTGACAGTTAACAGGCTTTCGTCGCTTAGATGGATGAACCCGCTGACCGGATAAAAGCTTTTGCCTTTTGACTACAGGTAGCGCAACGATTGAGGTCATAAAGAAATATATTCAGAAGTAAGGAAACACCCACACAGAAAGCTGGTGTCCCGTATGGAACACCTGTCGACAGGAACCTTAGGCTTATACGCTGGTGAAAAGCTCCTGGAAGAATAGCGCCACTTCATCAACATTCATGCTTATGTAAAAAATAGACACAACTACTAACTAAATCGCCCGAACACCCTTATTTAAAAAGGGACGTTTGAGCGATTTAGTTTACATACCGAAACCATTCCTGTCATAACCGTTTGGCAATTAAGCAAATACGTAAACGCCTACCATTTATGATTAAAAACACTCGTTGAGGAACAACGCAGGACTGATTTTCAAAAGGCACGTATACCTAAGCCAGTATTCATGACAAACCTATACAGAATACTGTATAATTAGAGAGTAGCTTGTTGAGCTATCTATCCGCTTATTTCATGTGCATCAGGCAACGAACATGTCATTAGCAACCGGTGGTGATTAACTAATTCACGCACGGCTTCTGGCTATGCCTATTTAACCACTGGCGGAGAAAGCACCACTTATTTACTTGTGGGTACACACGACAAGGGGTGAAAATTAACTTCATTATGATTTATTTCGCTCGATCATGATTTAGCTCCTCTCTTAAAAGGGTATATAAGAATTGAGATTGGTGATAAAGCTTACGCTATTTACGCGGGTTTATTCTTAACTGAACAAACAGACGTCCCACTTGTGTGTGATATTCACGCTGGCACTTGCCAGCAACCGGACACGCTTACCAATGGGGATCTGTTGCAGAAAGGTCAATCGTGGCCAGGACAACGAGCCATTCAACCTATCTCGTGTTTACGCGTCTTACTTACGGTTAAGCGCCAGCGTAAATCTATCCTTCAGCTTTATCACTTGTTCACTAAACCAATAACGACATACAAAAATAGGGGGCCGTTATGGAAACAATAACGCATGACACATTATATTCAAGTTTAATCAATGGTGCGAAAGAGGTCATGAATAATCGCATGTTTTTAAACAAAATCAATGTTTTTCCGGTGGCAGATGGGGACACGGGGAGTAACCTCTTCTCTACGATGCACAGCATCGTCTACCATTCAGAATTAAAGGAAAATAGTAAAACGACACTGGAGTCAATTGCTGATTCAGCCATCATTGGCGCACGCGGTAATTCTGGCTTAATTTTTGCTCAATACTTTCAAGGGCTATGTGAAGGGATGCCTACAGAGACTGTCATTACTAAGGA
The DNA here is from genome assembly GCF_003201605.1 of Streptohalobacillus salinus. Classification (GTDB taxonomy): domain Bacteria; phylum Bacillota; class Bacilli; order Bacillales; family Amphibacillaceae; genus Streptohalobacillus; species Streptohalobacillus salinus. The sequence goes on from NZ_QJJR01000009.1 coordinate 25,326, forward strand.
AGCCTTCGTCCTAGCAAGTAAGAATGGCATGGATTATGCTTATCAAGCAATGGAAAAGCCCGTTGAAGGAACCATGTTAACAATTATGACCGTCTTTCATGACGCCCTAAGCCAAGAGCTTGAGCGGCACTCAACGTTTGATACCTTAGTTGAATCGGCCTTTAAAAATGTCGAAATAGCGGTTGAGAAAACTACCGACCAGTTAAAAATTTTAAAACAATCGTCAGTCGTTGACTCAGGTGCGAAAGGGTTTGCTTATTTCATTAAAGGTTTCTTAGCTGGCGTGAAGGGGCAATTTATCACAAAAGATATGACTGAGATTGAGGAAATGATTCCAGCGATTGAACATGAAGAAAGGGATTCATTACATTACCGCTACTGTACCGAAGCATTAATCGAAAAAGATAGCGCAGTTGATGTAAAAGGCCTTCTTTCTGACATCGGGGATTCAATTATCCAAGTGAAGGGCAAACAGAAAACACGCGTACACATTCACACCAATGCGCCCGCTGAAGTGTTTAAACGGTTATCAAATCAAGGGAAAATCATCGAACAAAAAGTTGATGATATGGTCGAGCAATATAACCGCATTCACCACCGCAAACATCAAACCGTGATTGTGACCGATTCAATTGCCGACTTACCGGAAGAAGTAATCGATGATGCACAAGTACATGTCGTGCATTTATCGTTACTTGTTGGTGAAGAGTCATACTTAGATAAGCTTACCGTAACTAATGAGCGTTTATTTGATTTAGCTAAGTCAAAGCAAACACACCCAACCTCATCGCAACCATCGATCAAGCATATCGAAAATGCTTACCGCTATTTATTATCTTATCATGAACATGTTATCGTCTTTTCAGTTGCCCAAAAGTTAAGTGGCACATACAATGTCTTCTTGCAGGCAGCAGAAACATTCAATGCCCAAAAACAAGTCATTCATGTCATCGATACGAAACAGAACTCTGTCGCTGAGGGGTTAATTGTCTGGAAAGCGATTCAGCACTTAAAAGCAGGAAAATCCGTCGAAGAAATTATCTCAGCTACCAAATCCGCCGTTGACCGCTCGAAAATCTTAGTGAAAATCAACACCCTTGATAACATGATTGCTTCCGGTCGTCTGAGTGTCCGGGCCGGTGGGATTGCTAAAAAAGTAGGTTTAAAGCCAATCATTACTTTAGATGAACACGGAGAAGGTGGTATTTTCAAAATCGCCTTTAATCCTGAGAAAGCTTTAAAGAAGATTCTCAAACACATTAAGCACATTGATAACAGTAAAGGAATTAAACACTTTGCTGTTACCTATGTTGATGATGAACAGTTAGGCATCGCTTTCGCCGATGCACTGACAGACGCCCTAAATAAAGAACCTGAATTTATCACAAAGAGTTCCGGCGTGATTGCGATGGGAGCTGGAGTTGGCGCGGTTGCCGTTGCATACATGACGGCGTAACACAGCAAGTACTCGCGTGCTTCGTTAAGCTTACTTAATATTCAGCAGTTATCTTGGCATTATTCACCGAAACGTATTAAAAAACAGGAGGTTTATGGATGCGCTATTTAATGATTTACTTGATTACGCTCGTTGCCTTTTTCTTAGTTGACATTCTTTGGTTAGGGGTTGTTGCTAAAAACCTTTATAAAGAAGAGATTGGCTTTATTATGAAAGCTAAACCGAATTGGGTGGCTGCGATTATCTTTTATTTAATTTTTATTCTCGGCCTCGTCTTTTTTGTTATCCTTCCAGCTTTGGAATCGCAAAGCATTGTCGACGCTTTACTGAGAGGGATGTTCTTTGGTTTTGTAACCTATTCTACTTACGATTTAACGAATTTAGCCACTTTAGAAAATTGGCCGATTAAAATCACCATTATCGATTTAATTTGGGGAACAACTTTAGGGGGACTCGTTTCAACCATTAGTTATTTCTTCTCTTCAAATCTTTAAGGTTGGTCATTGGCTTAAGAAAGGGCTCTGGTGATACCTATCGTCACCTTTAAGCTTTCAATTAAGCCTGCAAAAACAGCCATCTGTTCATGAATGACTGTCCTCCGTAACTGGTAGGAACATGTCAGACATCGACAGATGGCTGTTCTTTTGATTCTTAGTTGATTGTCTATTGTTTCTTTGCAGGATTACTTTCTAAAACCGCACCTCAAGGCTTGGTGCATCCTTTATGCTGAGGGGATATCGCTCGGTTGGTAACGATGATCCAAATCAACAAATTTGTTGTATTCTTTGATAAAAGCAAGTTCCACGGTGCCAACGGGACCGTTACGTTGCTTCGCAATTAATATTTCAATGATGTTCTGTTTCTCAGATTCTTTGTCATAGTAGTCATCACGGTATAAGAAGCCGACAATATCAGCATCTTGCTCAATACTTCCTGACTCACGTAAATCAGACATCATTGGCCGTTTATCTTGGCGTTGTTCAACGCCACGTGAAAGCTGAGATAATGCAATGACCGGGATGTTTAATTCCCGTGCGAGCCCTTTTAAAGACCGAGAAATCTCAGACACCTCTTGTTGACGATTTTCTTTTGCGCTTGCGCCACTGCCGTGGATAAGCTGCAAGTAATCAATCAAAATCATACCGAGGCCATGTTCTTGTTTCAAACGTCTACATTTAGAGCGAATTTCATTCACGCGGATACCTGGTGAGTCGTCAATAAAAATACCAGCATTTGATAGACTGCCCATTGCCATGGTTAATTTACCCCAATCATCTGGCTCCAAGTTACCGGTCCGTAGCCGTTGGGCATCAATATTGCCTTCCGCACACAACATCCGGTTCACGAGCTGATCGGCCCCCATCTCTAAGCTGAAAATAGCTACATTTTCATCGGTTTTTGTCGCTACGTTTTGAGCTACATTTAATGCAAAGGCTGTCTTACCTACCGATGGACGCGCTGCTACGATGATGAGATCATTTCGCTGAAAACCTGACGTAATCTTATCTAAGTCCCGGAATCCGGTTGGAATCCCGGTCACATCTCCATCACGGAGGTGAAGCTGTTCAATGTTATCATATACATCGATTAAGACGTCTTTAATGTTCTTAAAGGCATTCGCGTTTTGCCGATTGCTCACTTCTAAGATATGCTTTTCTGCTTCACTTAACACATCTTCAATGTCATCTTCACGGTCATAACTTTCTGTTACGATATCAGTTGCTGTCCGAATCAAGCGTCTTAATACAGCCTTCTCTTCAACAATTTTGGTATAGTAACCAATGTTCGCAGCTGTTGGGACAGCGTTCGCCAGTTCAGTTAAGTAACTCACGCCTCCGACTTCTTCTAACAACTTTTGGTTAGATAAGGCGGTTGTAACAGTAACGAGATCAATCGGTTCCCCGCGATCATTTAAGGTAAGCATCACTTGAAAGATACGCTGATGACTTGCCCGGTAAAAATCATAGGGTAATAAGTGTTCTGATGCAGTTGAGATGGCATCGGGTGCTAAAAAGACGGCACCAATGACCGCTTGTTCTGCTTCTATGTTATGTGGTGGGGTTCGCGCTTCTTGATACGCATCACTCATTTACCTTCACTCCTTTAGCTAAAAAAGGAAAGAGGACTAAGCCTCTTTCACTTATTGTTCAACGACATGTACTTTAATTTCACCGGTCACATCTGGGTGTAATTTCACCGGTACTGTTGTGTAGCCAAGGGCACGAATCGGTTGATCTAATTCAATTTTACGTTTATCAATTTTAATGTCATGATTTTTTTGTAGCTGTTCAGAAATTTGTTTACTCGTAATCGAACCGAAAAGCCGACCACCCTCACCCGCTTTTGTCTTTAAGGTCACTTCTAAATCCGCTAACCGTTTTTTTAACGCTTCAGCTTCATGAACAACCGCTTCTTCTTTTTGTTTCTCTTTGTTTTGTTGTGCTTCTAACCCTTTTAAGTTCCCTGGAGTTGCTTCAATTGCTAAGTTGTTTTTCAAGAGATAGTTACGGGCATAGCCTTCTGAGACGTTTTTAACTTCTCCCTTTGTCCCTTTACCTTTAACATCTTTCACAAAAATTACTTTCATTCTTCGTCTCCTCCTTCTAATGATTCATCTAATATATCAAGAAGCATCCCATATGCTTCCGGAATGGTTACATTGTCAATTTGCGTCGCCGCATTCGTTAAATGACCGCCACCTTGCATCCGCTCCATAATTAGTTGGACATTGACATCGCCAAGCGAACGGGCACTAATCCCAATACGGCCGTCACTCCGTTCCGAAATAACAAACGATGCATCAATGCCACTCATCGTTAATAACGTATCAGCTGCTTGTGCGATTAACACCGGACTAAATATTTCACCTTTATCAGCACGGGCAATCGCAATATTTCCATGATGAATGATGGCATTTTCAATTAAATGGGCGCGTTTGACATACACATCGATATCTTCTTCTAAAAAGCGTTGCACAAGAACGGTATCAGCACCTTTAGAGCGCAAGTATGACGCTGCATCAAAGGTTCGCGAGCCTGTTCTTAACGTGAAACTCTTCGTATCAACAATAATCCCGGCTAGTAGTGCGGTTGATTCCAACATTGATAGCTTTAGCGTTCGTGGTTGATACTCGAGTAACTCCGTAATCAATTCAGCCGTTGATGATGCATAAGGCTCCATATAGACGAGTGTCGGTGCTTGAATGAACTCTTCACCACGCCGGTGATGGTCAATCACGACAACGTATTCTGTTTTAGATAGTAACTTTACCTCTTGCACCAGCACCGGTTTATGGGTATCAACGACAACCAGTAACGTTTGTTTCGTGACCATTTCTAACGCTTCTTCTGGTGAAATAAAGTGCTCCCACAATTCGGTTTCTTTCACTTCATTAATTAAGCGTTCGACACCGGTATCTAAATCATTTTCATCAATGACCACATAACCTTCAATCTGATTTGCTAAAGCAACTTTTAAAACACCAATCGCTGAACCAATCGAATCCATATCGGGGGCTTTATGACCCATGATCATGACTTGCTCACTTTGTTGGACCAGATCTTTTAAGGCGTGTGAGATAACCCTTGCTCTAACCCGGGTTCGTTTTTCCATTGGATTTGTTTTACCACCGAAGAAACGTACTTTCCCTTGGTCATCTTTAATGACGACTTGATCGCCCCCACGTCCAAGCGCTAAATCTAAACTTGATTGGGCCAGTTCCCCTAATTGCGGTAAGCTGGCATCGCCATAGCCGACACCAAAACTTAATGTCAGTGGCACATTTTTATTATCAGAAATTAGCTCGCGCACTTCATCAAGAATATCAAATTTTGTCTTTTCAAGTTCCTTCAATATTTCTTGGTTCATGATTGCCATAAAGCGATCTTGAGAGACACGCTTCAGATAAATACCAGAGCCTGTCGACCACTGATTAAGTAAAGAGGTCACATCAGAATTGACATGACTTTTGGCTGTATCGTCCATCGCTTGGGTAATTTCTTCATAATTATCTAAAATGATAATACCAAGGACTGTTTTTTCATTACGGTACATTTCTTGAATTTCAATTTGTTTCGTGCGATCGGAAAAATATAACAAGCGTTCATCTTTTTTTATCGTGACCTGAAAACTTGAATCGTCAAGAGGGATGACCACATGATCCTGATCCTCTTTGATTGCTTGAACGAGCAAGTCATCAAAAATATCGAGTGACTGACCGACCATGGTGTCTTCGTCTTCACTAAATCGATTAAGAAAAGGATTAACCCATTCAATCTGATAGTTTTCACTGTATAATAAAATCCCTATTGGCATTTCAAGTAAAGCCTCTTCGCCCACTTTCTTCACGCGGTGGGACAAGGTCGTGATATACTCTTCCCGTTCTTCTAACAATTTTTGCTCTTGTCTAATCGTATAATACAAGGATACCCCAAGTAATACGGTCATCAGTAGACCTAAAATCCACTCTAAATACCAGGTAAACCCTAACAGTAAAAAGGCAATCAGGTACGTATAGAGCATATGATGACTGAGCGTCGGTTTGTTAAACCACTTTTGCATTGCGTTCAACTCCTAATTGAGTATGCTGTCTACTCATGACTACTTCAAACGTTTCCGCATCATAAATCCTATATCAATTATACCTAAGATTCGTGTAACATAAAGCCCTACAGGTAAAATTATTATGGCAATTACCGTTAAAACAATGGCTAATGTCTTCGGTTGACGTTTTTTGTGTAAATAATAAAAAATAAACGAAAGACCTTGCATTGAGAACAACAAGCCAATCAATAAGGATACGTTCATTAAGATATTCGCAAACATCGACCCTTCTGGGTAGCTAATCAAGGATAATAAAAGCACCACTAAGAAAAGCCAAATAATACTTTTAGGTAAGTTAAACCGACGAATAGCCGGGAAGAATAATTTACGTTTTTCTAACCGATTCAATAGCTTAAAGGTAAGCCATTGTAAAATCAAGCTCATGACAGCAGAAGTGATCAACATTAACGCTGGAATAACGTCTAGTACAACGAGCATTTGCTCTTTCACTGCCGCTAATTCACTTTCAGACAGGGTGACACCGACCGTTTCCATCATTTGTTGCGACTGTAATAACGAGTCCTGAATTAATAGGCGATATTCTGTCGCTAAGTGAATGCCCATCACAAATTCAAGTGCGGCCATTAAAATCATAAAGCCAATCATGTAAAAAGCTGTACCATGAACAAGGGTTTCATACGGATGACGGCCGCGTCTAACGGATTCCCCAACCGCACCGCCACTTAAAATCGCAAGTAGTGTCAGTGGTAATGATAGGAAGAAGAAATTAAAGGCGAAAATTAAAGTACTAACTAAAATAAGTCCACCCAATACTAATCCTTTTTTATACCCATGCTTATAGGTAAAGATACTAAGTGGCACGGGTAAGACAACGAGTAAGAAAATCCCGACCACTGGTAAAAAAGATACTGTGAACAAGAGGATGATAAATATCGCACCATATAACAATGCATCCTTTATCCATTGATTGTTTGTTTGTTTCATAAATTGACACCTCTATTATTAGATTTAGATTAAAAAAAACACAGCTTTAGCGGCTGTGCTAAATAGTTTCCATGCGTATTGCTTACCTGCGAGTCTTTCATTATTATAACGATTCTCGAATAAAAGCACAAACTAAAGCCACTCTAAGACTTATCGAAATTTTTTGAAAAAGACGTGATTTATCAGAATTCCTTGTTATAATGGCAGTAGACAATTGCAAGGGGGATTAACATGTTAAAAACAATCTGTTTCGATTTAGATGACACCCTACTATGGGACAAGAAAAGTATTCAAACAGCTTTTGAAGAAACATGTAAGACCGTAGAAGGTGTTTCGAGTGAGGCATTAGAAGCTGCCGTGCGTGAAGAAGCTACCGCACTTTATCAAAGTTATCCAATCTACCCACACACACAAATGATTGGCATTAACCCGTTTGAAGGACTGTGGGGCAGCTTTGATGATCCAGGTGAAGCCTTTCAACAAATGAAAGCAATTATTCCTACCTATCAGACAGAGGCCTGGACACGTGGCTTAAGAAAAGTTGGCATTGATGATGCTGCCCTCGGCGCTACCTTAGCGCAACGTTTTATCGAGAACCGCATCAACAACCCTTTTACTTATGAAGAGACCTATGCTGTACTTGATCAACTTAAAGATACTTATCAACTCGTATTATTAACAAATGGCGCTTCTTCCTTACAACGCTTAAAGCTTGACATCACACCGGAAATTGCCGAACGTTTTGACCATATTATTATTTCTGGGGAGTTTGGTCGAGGTAAACCTGATGTTAGTATCTTTGAACATCTAATTGATGTTGCTGGTGTTTCAAAAGAAGAAGCCATCATGATTGGTGATAATTTGAATACCGATATTTTAGGATCGAATCGTTTAGGGATGAAAAACATTTGGATTAATCATCACAATCAGACAGCTGAAGCAGTAAAACCAACGTATACCGTAACACGGCTGCAAGAGATATTACCGATCATCGAAATGTTATCGAATAGCTCATCCACGCACTAACCCGTCTTATCTGTTTTAAACATAGTTGTTTGAAAGTTGCCAAGTCTTGGTCGATTTGATAATATATACTGATTGAGTTGCCTCACCTTAGGTGAGGTCTTCTTTATGAGCTTTTAGCGAATTTAGACATATAACACCGAAAATACATAACAAAAGCTTAAGGTTTCAAAGGGAGGGGTATCATCGATGTATCATGCAGAATCTTGGCAAGAAAAATTACGTCTATTTTTAAGAATCTTATGGCCGATTATGATTACTCAAATTAGTTTGTCGATGATGAATTTAGTCGATACCATCATGGCAGGGCAAGTGGGTACGAATGATTTAGCTGGTGTTGCGATTGGGGCAAGCATTTGGTCACCCGTATTTACCGGAATGAACGGCATTACGTTAGCTATTACACCTATCATTGCTCACTACCTTGGTCGAAAAGAGGAACACAAAATTCATAATGCGGTGATGCAAGGGATTTACCTTGCCTTTATTATTGCACTCTTAATTATTGTAGCCGGCCAATTCGTTGTTCCGTTTGTATTGAATATCATGGATCTCGATCCCAGTGTCAGCCACATTGCCAAACATTACTTATTAGGCTTATCTTTTGGGGTTATTCCTTTATTCATCTCGAATGTCTTACGTAATTTCTATGACGGTCAAGGCTTGACTCGCATTACCATGTTCATCACCGTTATTGCAATTCCGTTTAACGTCTTCTTCAACTATAGTTTAATCTTTGGTAAATTCGGCTTGCCACAGTTAGGTGGAATTGGAGCAGGATATGCAACGGCCTTCACCTATTGGATTATCTTATTCGCTAGTATTTACATGCTTTTTAAAGTCGAAAAAATGCGCCGATACCATATATTCGTTGACTGGGTTAAACCTTCTCTAAACGCATTCAAAGAGCAATTAAAGATTGGCATCCCCATTGGTTTATCTATCTTTTTTGAAGTTAGTATTTTTTCAGTCGTCACCTTATTGATTGGCGCAATGTTTTCAACAACCATTATTGCTGCAAATCAAATTGTGATTAGTTTTACATCACTCATATTTATGATACCGCTTAGCTTATCTATGGCATTAACGATTGTTGTCGGTTTCTCTGTCGGTGGTCATAAATTAGAAGCAGCCAAACAATACAGCTTTCTAGGCGTACTTAGTGGGATTGGTGTCTTACTTATTGCCGCTGTCTTTATGCTATTCTTCCGAGAAGGGATTGCGGGATGGTATTCAACAGATCCTGAAGTTATTTCTTATGCCGGACGACTCTTCTTAATTGCGATACTGTACCAGCTATCCGATGGCGCTCAGGCAGGGCTTCAAGGCGTGCTTAGAGGCTATAAAGATGTCCAATTACCTTTCTTCATTGCCTTTGTTTCTTACTGGATTTTAGGCATTCCCATTGGTTACCTTCTTGCCCGCTTCACTGATCTCGGGCCCTTCGGGCTTTGGATTGGCATCTCCATTGGGCTTACAGGGGCTGCTGTCGGCTTTTTAATCCGCTTGCGGATAAATTATCGCCGTGAACGCCGCGCCGCAATGATGGTCTCTTAAAGGCGTTATTTACCTTTCTAAACCCTATCCTCCCCCTTCGTACTGACAATGTATGAGGGGGGGTTATCTCTAGCAACAAAAGCATTCCGCCTAGGTAAAGACACAAAAAAAACCTATCTTTCTTTATCGTCTTTTGAAAGACGAATGGGAAAGATAGGTTTTTTTGTTTGCTACTATTCTGCAACGTATGGCAATAAAGCCATTTGACGTGCACGTTTGATAGCGATTGTTAATTTACGTTGATATTTTGCAGAAGTTCCTGTAACACGACGTGGAAGAATTTTTCCGCGTTCTGATACGAAACGTCTTAGCAAATCAACGTCTTTGTAATCGATATGAGTGATGCCATTTGCTGTGAAATAACATACTTTACGACGTTTTGGACGTCCACCGCGACGAGGTGCCATTTGAAATCCCCCTTTACTTATTTAGAATGGTAAATCATCGTCTGATATATCAATAGGCTCTAAGTTATCACTTGATGAACCTGTTGGTTGATTATTCGATTGATTATAATTGGGCGTTTGCTGTTGGTTCTGGTGTTGCTCTGATTGATAACTTCCAGACCCTTGTCCGCCACTTTGTGATTGAGATCCTTTTGATGCGTTTTTAGACTCTAAAAACTGCACGGAGTCAGCCACAACCTCTGTAATATACACACGTTTTCCATCTTGACCATCAAATGAACGGGTCTGAATACGACCGTCTACACCAATAAGGGAACCCTTATTCATATAGTTTGCTAAATTTTCAGCTGGTTTTCTCCAAACGACACAGTTAATAAAATCTGCTTCACGATCTCCTTGCTGGTTAGAAAAAGGTCTATTTACAGCGACAGTGAAATTAGCAACAGCTATTCCACTTGACGTATAGCGTAAGTCTGGATCCTTGGTTAATCTGCCGACAAGAACGACACGATTTAACATGAGAACCCCCCCTTAATTATTGTTCATCGCGAATAGCCATGTGACGAATAATATCGTCAGAGAACTTAGCTAGACGGTCGAATTCGTTGATCGCTTGCTCATCACCAGTAAAGCTGATTAGAACATAATAGCCATCACGGAAATCGTTAATTTCATAAGCAAGACGTTTCTTGCCTTTTTCATCAACTTTTGTAATCTCCGCACCGTTATCAGTAAGAATTGAGTTAAAACGCTCAATTAAAGCCGTTTTAGCTTCGTCCTCGATATTTGGGCGGATGATGTACATAATTTCATATTTTCTCATCCGTATACACCTCCTTTTGGTCTTAGCGGCCCCTTAGTTTGCTAAGGAGCAAGAAGTAATAATTCATTCATTACTCACAATCAAATATTATACCAAAGAAACATCTTATTAGCAAGACAAATTATTGTTTTGCTGAATTATACATTAAAGCGGAAATGAATAACATCGCCATCTTTAACAATATATTCTTTACCCTCTAAGCGAACGCGCCCACGCTCTTTAGCAACTGCCATTGATCCTGCATCAACTAGATCATCATACGATACTGTTTCTGCACGAATAAATCCACGCTCAAAGTCTGTATGAATGATTCCAGCAGCTTGAGGTGCCTTTATCCCTTTAACAAACGTCCACGCACGCACTTCTTGTTCACCTGCGGTGAAATAAGTCGCTAAACCAAGCAAGTTGTAAGTCGCTTTAATCAATTGATCTAGACCAGACTCAGGAATACCTAATTCTTCAAGGAACATCTCTTTTTCCTCGCCATCTAACTCGGCAATTTCAGATTCAACTTTTGCACTAATGATGATTACTTCTGCATTGTCACCTTCAGCAAATGCTTTTACTTTTGTAACATGTGGGTTTTGATCGGCCGCTAACAACTCATCTTCTCCAACATTTGCTGCATAAAGAATTGGTTTTTGCGTCAACAGATGTAACCCTTTGACGATTTTTAGTTGTTCGTCAGTAAATTCCACTGAACGTGCCGGTTTCTCATCTTCAAATGCATCTCTTAATTTAGTTAAAATGTTAAATTCAATAACCGCTTCCTTATCCTTCACCCGAGCAAGTTTCTCTACACGCTGTAAGCGTTTAGTTACGGTTTCCAGATCTGCTAGTATCAACTCCAAATTAATTGTTTCAATATCTGAAATCGGATCGACAGAGCCGGAAACATGGGTAATGTTTTCATCTTCAAAGCAACGGACAACATGACAAATTGCATCTACTTGACGAATATGTGATAAGAATTGGTTACCTAAACCTTCACCCTTACTTGCCCCTTTAACAATCCCTGCAATATCAGTAAACTCAAACGCTGTAGGGATAGTTTTCTTAGGTTTTACAAGCTCCGTTAATTTATCAAGGCGCTCATCTGGTACTTCTACAATCCCAACATTAGGATCAATCGTACAAAACGGATAGTTTGCAGATTCTGCACCTGCTTGTGTGATTGCGTTAAATAATGTTGATTTACCCACGTTAGGTAAGCCAACGATTCCTGCTGTTAATGCCATATCTTTTCTTCCACTCCTTAAGGGTATGACGCTCTAGAGAACGTTATTACTTTTTTATTATAGTTTTGCCTTTATAAAAACACAAGTTGCTGCTTTTTCAGCAACTTTGCTTCATTTAATGTCTTTCGTAAGTTCTGGCTTTAATTCTATAAAAAACCACTGTGACTTTGCCCTGCTTTTAAAATGTTTCACGTGAAACATTTACTGCTCAGCTGACTCAATCACTTTTTTTAATTTCGTTTCGAACTTCTTACGCGGTACAAGCACGCTGTGATCGCAACCCTGACATTTGATACGTACGTCCATTCCTAAACGAATGACTTTCCAACGATTTGTCCCACAAGGATGGGGCTTTTTCATCTCAACAATGTCATTTAGCTGATAAACCTTTTGCAATCTCATTCACACTCCTTCATACATTCCAACCTCTACTATATCACGTTTGATGAAATTTAAACATCAAATATGTTCCCCTTTTTGATTTCATAGCTTTCATATTTATTGTGAAAAATATAACGTCTGATAGCCATTTATGGTACGCTCTGCTCATTTTCTTACGCCATAACATAGCTTTAACTAGTCTAAGTGAATAACATTGCCTTACCCATTAAAAATAGTGTTACCAGTACAAGTGATGGAATAAGGTTGGCAATCCGTATTTTAGTAATGCCTAACATATTAAAACCAATCGCAGTAATCATCAACCCTCCTGTTGCGGTAACATTAATAATCCAGATATCTAAAAAGGCGCCTGGTACGAACTGATGAATAACCGCTGCCAGCAAGGCAATCGCCCCTTGATATAACACAACCGGAAACACACTTAAGCCAACGCCGACGCCTAAAGTTGTTGTTAAAATCATTGCAGTAAAACCATCCAAAATCGATTTCGTATACAAAATACTATGATCATAGCGCAGTCCGCTATCTAACGCACCAACAATCCCCATAGCTCCAATCACAAAAATGAGGCTTGCCGTGATAAAGCCTTGTGAGATACGTTGGTCTGCGTTCTTACTGCTAATGATTGTTGCTATACGATCACCAAACTGGTTTAACCGTGTCTCTATCTTTAATAATTCTCCGATGATGCCACCGAACATTAAACTTAAAATAACAATAATAAGCTCACTTACATCAAAAGCCATCTGCAACCCGATTAAAATAACAGCTAGACTAACAGCGTGTAAGGCGGTTTCTTTATAATTTTCGGGGATTTTCTGAAAAAACAGTCCAATGATGGTGCCTGCAATGATAGTCAAACCATTGATGAATGTACCTGTTAATGCCAAATGATGTTCCTCCTTTTTTATGCGTCAATACCAATGTTTCACGTGAAACATTGGTAAAAAGCCTGACTTACCAAAGTAAGTCAGGCCGTTATAAGACTAATCTTTTAATAAATCAATGATACGTTCCAAATCTTTAGGGTTGTAAAATTCAATTTCAATCTTACCTTTTTTCTTCCCTTGACTGATTGACACATGGGTACCAAATTTACTTTTTAAAATATCTTCATGCTCGGCGATAAAAATATCTTTCTTTGGTTTGCTTTTCTTCTTTTTCGTGTTTTCTTCATTTAACTCTTGAACGAGCTGTTCTAACTGCCGGACATTTAGTTTTTCATGACTTACTTTCTTAATTAATGCATTTAATTTCGTCTTATCTTTTAAACCAAGAAGTGTTCGACCATGAGCCATTGATAACTCCCCATTGTTAATCATTGCTGTGACTTGAGCTGGTAATTGCAACAAGCGTACAACATTAGCGATGTGTGGTCGACTTTTACCTAGTTTCTGAGCTAAATCTTCCTGGGTAAGCTTATGACTCTTCATTAAATTAACATAGGCCTGTGCTTCTTCGATTGGGGTCAGATTCTCACGCTGAAGGTTCTCAAGTAACGCAAGTTCCATCATGCGTTGATCATCCATGTCTTTTATAATCGCTGGAACTGTATCAAGCCCTGCTTCTTTAGCAGCGCGATAACGCCGTTCCCCTGCGATAATTTCGAAACCTTTAATTGATTCACGTACCAACAATGGCTGAATGATGCCATATGTTAAAATCGATTGTTTTAATTCATCAATCGCTTCAACTTGAAACGTTTTCCGTGGTTGATATGGATTTGGTCGACATGCCTTAATATCGATTTGGACAACTTGCTCCTCTTTCGGTTCATTGTTATCTAATTCCGGAAAAAAAGCATTAATCCCTTTTCCTAAGCCTCTATTTGCCACTAGCAATCACTTCCTTCGCTAAATCGAGATAAACTTCAGCACCACGTGACTTTGGATCATACGTGATAATCGGTTGTCCATGACTAGGTGCCTCTCCTAAGCGCACATTTCGAGGAATAATCGATCGATAAACCTTGTCTTGAAAATACTTTTTGACTTCTTCAATCACCTGCAAGCCTAAATTCGTACGTGCATCGAGCATCGTTAATAGGACACCTTCGATTTCCAGCGACTTGTTCAGATGCTTCTGAACCAGACGGACCGTATTAAGTAATTGACTCAATCCTTCTAATGCATAGTATTCACATTGAACAGGAATCATCACGCTATCAGCTGCTGTTAAGGCGTTAAGTGTTAACAAACCTAGCGATGGTGGACAATCAATAATAATATAGTCATAGTCTGCAACAGACGACTCTAATGCTTTTTTCAAGCGTACTTCTCGTGAAATTGTTGGTACCAGTTCTATTTCAGCACCAGCCAGTTGAATGGTTGCTGGAATGACATCTAAATTTTCTACGTTTGTAGGGATGCGTACATCTCGAGCATCTAAATCATCAACGAGTACATCATAAATACATTGATCAACATCTGCTTTATTGACACCTAAACCACTTGTGGCATTGCCTTGCGGATCAATGTCAACCAGTAGTACTTTATGTCCTAAATATGCTAAACATGCACTTAGATTCACGGATGATGTTGTTTTTCCTACGCCGCCTTTTTGATTGGCAATGGCGATTACTCTTCCCATGGTGTCACCTACCTCTATTTCTAAAGCTTCTTTTCTATAATATCACTTTTTGACTCAATATACATCGAAATTAAATAGTTAATTGTAAAAAGCAAAAATATCATGCTTGATTTTTGGTGCGTTTTTCAGAAAAAACAACTGTTATGATGATATATTGCCTGTATTCAACCAATTACTTTTACAACTAAAAAATGTGCATTTACTTCTTTCCTTAGAAAGGTAAATGCACATGATTTGTCGTGTTGGCCTACTTTTTATGCTTAGGTATTTTGATTGTAATCTGATAGTAATCATCAAGATCCTGTTCATCGGTTTCTAAATCAACACCTGTATCTGACACCATTGTTAAAGATTGACGTATCGTATTCATTGCAATACGCATATCTTTACTAACACCTTTAAATTTCGGCTTCGCTTTTTTCTTTTTGGGCTCGACCAGTTGATTGATTCGTGCTTCTGTCTGTTTCACATTCAACTCTTTTTCAATGATTTCTCGTAACAACTTTTCGATCCGTTCAGGATCTTTGAGTTTAATCATGGCCCGCGCATGACGTTCTGTGATTTGTTTTTCTAATATTGCTTGATGAATAACTGGTGGAAGCTTTAATAGTCTTAATTTATTCGCAATCGTTGATTGACTCTTACCTAGACGTTGCGCTAATGCTTCCTGTGTCAATTCATGAATATCTAGTAAACGTTGATAAGCTTTAGCTTCCTCAATCACGGTTAATTCTTCTCGCTGCAGATTTTCAATTAATGCCACTGAGGCGGTTTCTTTATCATTCATTTGTCTTATAATTGCTGGTACGGTTTCCCACCCTAAATGAGTGACCGCACGATAACGACGTTCACCGGCAATAATCTCATATTTCTTGTTAGCATCTTCAATTGCACGCACAACAATCGGTTGAATCATGCCATGTGTATGAATGGTTTGCGCTAACTCTTCTATTTTCTCTTCATTGAAGATTGTCCGAGGCTGAAAGCGATTCGGTGTGATTTCTGCTAGTGGAATCTTTATCACTTCATCTTGATTAAATGCAGCTTCATCGATTGATTCTTCTTTTTCGCTCATACCAAATATGCGACCAAATGGAGGTAACATAAGTAAACACCACCTTTTCTTCCGTCTTACCGTTTAATCTAAGGATAAACAATAATGTTTCACGTGAAACATTACTACGTTTGGTTGATTGATTTATCGCCTATACCTCTTCTATTCTATCATATAAATGCATAAAAAAATCAATCTCAGCATATTTTTTTGTTCACAAACCCTCACTTAGGTTAACGGTGTTTTGTTCGGTGTTCCCGGTTTTCTAGGGAATTTCTTAGGTGTCTGACGTCGTTTGTTAATGATGACAATGTTGCGTTCCCCTTGGTCTTCAGGTAAATCAAAGGTAAACACATGATCGATTTCACCGCCTAACAATTCAATTGCATTTTTCGCTTCTTTAAGCTCTGTTTCTGCATTTGGTCCCTTCATTGCGACAAATTGCCCCCCCGTTTTTACAAGTGGCAAGCACAATTCACTCAATACCGATGTCTTAGCAACAGCACGGGCCATGACTAAGTCAAATTGGTGGCGGAATTGCTTATTCTGACCAAATAATTCTGCACGATCGTGATAAAAGGCAACATCTTCTAATCCTAAAGATGCGGCTAATTCATTTAAAAAGGTAATGCGTTTTTTAAGTGAATCAACAATCGTTACTTTTAAGCTCGGAAAAATGATTTTCAATGGAATACTAGGAAAGCCGGCACCAGCACCAACATCACAAATGGATAAAGGTTGATTAAAATCCATGTAGAAACTAGCAGTAATCGAATCATAGAAGTGCTTTAAGTACACCCCAGGTTGATCAGTAATGGCTGTTAAGTTGATTTTTTCATTCCATTCCACTAACGTTTGATAATATAAATCAAATTGCTCAATTTGACGTTCCGATAATTCAATGCCTTGAGCCTTTAGCATTTCTACAAATGTATCAACAGTCATAATGGCTTCCTTTCTTAAGTAAGGACACAGATTATTCTGTGTCCGTTCTTCTTTTAATTTGTCCTTGCTCAATATATACAAGTAAAATTGAGACATCTGCTGGGTTTACTCCAGAGATACGTGAGGCTTGGCCGACCGATAACGGACGAACTTTCTCAAGTTTCTGACGTGCTTCAGTTGCTAGCCCACTAATCGCAGTGTAGTCAATGTTTTCAGGAATTACTTTATTTTCCATTTTTTTCATGCGCTCCACTTGCTGATTTGATTTACTAATGTAGCCTTCATATTTCACTTGAATTTCTACTTGTTCTTTTACATCCGCTTCTACATCAGACGTTTCACCCGTTATTTCTTCAATCAGTGCATACGTTACTTTTGGACGCTTCATTAACTCTAACGCTTTAATGGGTTCTTTCACCGGTGTTTCGCCAATCGATGCTAAGTGTTGATTCACCTCATCAGATGGACGAACTACAATTTTTGATAACCGTTTTGTTTCTTCGTCAATTTGTTGGAGTTTCGCTTGGAAACGCTGATAGCGTTCCTCAGTAATCATCTTGTGTTGGTAAGCGAGTTCGACGAGACGTAAGTCCGCGTTATCATGACGTAACAATAACCGATATTCAGCACGCGACGTTAATAACCGGTAAGGTTCATTCGTTCCCTTCGTTACTAAGTCGTCAATCAAAACACCGATATAGGCTTGTGAGCGGTCTAGAATAAACGGATCTAAGCCTAACGCATGGCCTGCTGCATTTGCACCCGCCATTAAGCCTTGACCTGCTGCTTCTTCATAACCAGAAGTCCCATTAATTTGACCTGCCGTAAACAGACCTGCTATTGTTTTTACTTCTAATGTCGGCCAAAGCTGTGTCGGTACGACTGAATCGTACTCAATGGCATAACCAGCGCGCATAATTTCTGCTTCTTCTAAGCCTGGAATCGAGCGTAACATTTTGTGCTGGACAAATTCAGGTAAAGACGTCGAAAATCCTTGCACATACACTTCTTCGGTATGGCGCCCTTCAGGTTCTAAGAAGATTTGATGACGCGGCTTGTCATGGAACCGGACGACTTTATCTTCAATTGACGGACAATAACGCGGCCCTGTTCCTTTAATCATACCGGAGTACATCGCTGATAAATTTAGATTATCATTGATAATTTCATGTGTTTCTTCAGTTGTATAGGTTAACCAGCAAGGAATTTGATCAAGAATTGCTGTTTTTGTTTCATAAGAAAAGTGACTCGGCACAGGGTCGCCTGGCTGAATTTCTGTTTTTGAATAATCAATTGTTTTTGAGTTCACCCGTGGTGGTGTACCCGTTTTAAATCGAACCAATTCAAACCCTAATGCTTCAAGATTCTCGGCTAGCTTTACTGACGCGCGTTGATTGTTAGGACCTGACTCATACGACATGTCGCCAATAATAACGCGCCCACGCATAAAGGTACCTGTTGTAATAATAACTGATGGTGCATAAAAGGCTGCTTTTGTTTCGGTTAAGACCCCTTTAACTCGACCCTCTTCTACAATCAGTTCTTCAACCATCGCTTGACGCATCGTTAACTGCTCTAACTTCTCTAATTCATACTTCATTTCTTGAATATATAACGGTTTATCCGCTTGTGCTCTTAAAGCACGAACCGCTGGACCTTTACCGGTATTCAACATCCGCATTTGGATATATGTCTTATCAATGACTTTCCCCATTAACCCACCTAAGGCATCAATTTCACGAACGACGACCCCTTTTGCGGGTCCACCAATTGATGGATTACATGGCATAAAAGCAATCATATCTAAATTCAATGACAACATTAACGTTTTGGCACCGCGTTTAACCGCCGCATGCGCAGCTTCAACACCGGCATGGCCGGCACCAACAACAATTACATCATAATGACCTGCATCATACATTAACTTTCTCCCCTTTTGTATTACTTCCCTAAACAGAATTGTGAGAATAACTGATCAATTAAACTATCTTGCATCGTATCCCCAATAATCTCTCCGAGTAATTCCCATGAACGTGTAACATCGATTTGAATTAAATCCAGTGGCATACCGTCATCGATCGCTTGACTTGCTTCACTTAAAGCCGTTTGTGCTTGCTTTAATAATTGAATATGGCGGACATTTGAGACATAGGATAAATCATCCGCTTCAATTGAACCTTTAAAAAAGGTTTCTGCGATGGCCTCTTCCAATTGATCAACACCAGCATCTTCAATTAAAGAACCGGTAACGATGTGATGATGACCTGCCAGTGTGCTTACTTCTTCATGGTCAAGTAAACCTGATAAATCTGTTTTATTTATCAATACAATCGTCTCTAAATCTTTAACCACCTCAAACAATTGGCGATCTTCATCCGTTAACGGTTCATTGTTATTGAGGACAAGTAAGATTAAATCTGCTTCTTTTAAAGCTTGACGCGAACGCTCGACGCCAATTCTTTCAACAATGTCTTCTGTCTCACGAATTCCCGCTGTATCAATTAAACGTAGCGGTACACCACGGACATTGACATACTCTTCAATAACATCGCGCGTTGTTCCGGGAATATCCGTCACAATCGCTTTATTTTCTTGGACCAAAGCATTGAGTAACGACGACTTTCCTACATTCGGACGACCAATAATCGCCGTTTTAATGCCTTCGCGTAAAATCTTTCCTTGTCGTGCCATTGCGAGTAACTTATCAATTTCTTCAGACACTTCTTTAATGCGTGTGCGTAACAGTTGCTGGGTCATTTCTTCGACATCATCGTATTCGGGATAGTCAATGTTAACCTCAACATGCGCAACCGTTTCAATCAATTGTTGGCGTAATTTGGTGATTAATTGCGACAGCTTTCCATCGAGTTGACGGACTGCGACATGCATCGCTTTGTCTGTTTTAGCGCGTATTAAGTCCATCACCGCTTCCGCCTGGGATAAATCAATGCGTCCATTTAAAAAGGCACGCTTAGTAAATTCACCAGGTTCAGCGAGTCGAGCACCGTAACCTAGCGCCATTTCTAACAAACGATTAACTGATGCTAGTCCGCCGTGGCAATTAATTTCAACCACATCTTCACGTGTAAACGTCTTTGGTGCACGCATTACACTGACCATCACTTCTTCAATCATTTCGTCAGTATCTGGTGCGACGATTTTACCATAGTGAATGGTATGGGTTTCAACCGTTGCTAACGACTTCCCGCGAAACATTTTATCAGCAATGGCTATCGCATCATCACCACTTAAGCGCACAATCGCAATCGCCCCTTCACCCAGTGGGGTTGAGATTGCTGTTATTGTATCAAAATCCATTTCGCTACACCTCCATGTATGGACTAATTCGTTATAAAAACTAGCACTTTATATTATTCATTACCTTTACTTTTTAAAAGTCATCACTAACTTAACAGAATATCATAATTTAAAGGAAATGGACAGCTATATACTTATCCACTGTGGATAAATATATAGCTGTCCATTGTTCTCCACAAGCGCAACGCACCATTGTTCACTTATCAATTATCCACAAGAAAAAAGAGCGTCGCTTTTTCAAATAGCTTCGCTCCTTTAGAAGATATCACACAAACTAGTTGCAAGACGCCTTACTCCCTATCATAGAAACGATACGCACCTTTTCCCGCCGCTTTTACTTGATACATGGCTTCATCTGCACGATCAACCAACGCTTGATAATTTGTCGCATCGTTTGGAAAAATGGCTATACCAAGAGAAGGTGAAGTAAGAATCGTCTTACCCGCCACATGATAGACTTGGCTCAAAACATCTACAAGCGTTTCTGCTAGGTTGATTACTTCTTTTCTATCAATGTCGGATAAGTATATCACAAACTCATCGCCACCTGTTCGTGAAATCAGACCTTCTCTGCCATCAATGACCACACGCAGTCGCCTAGCAACCTCAATCAGTAATTGATCACCAACACGGTGACCATTATTGTCATTGATTGATTTGAAGTTATCCAAGTCAAGAAAACAGACATAGATACTTTCTTGATCTTTTTCAGCCTGTTCCAGCGCTCGTTTTAGTTTGCGCTCGAAACGCAAACGATTAGATAGACCTGTTAATGAATCATGAAAAGCTAAATGTCTTACCTGCTTTTCTTGTTCCTTTTGTTTGGTAATGTCTTTACCAATTCCAAAAATACCGACAAAGCTACCTTCAACAATGATTGGAATTAAGGTAAGCTGGAGATGGAGCGTTGTGTTGGTTAACCTAAATGTTAACTCATGACTCCGCGTTTCGCCTCTCACTAAATAATCCAAATGCCCAGCCATCGTGCGCTGTTGAGCTTCATCAATAAATGATAAACTGTACGCACCAATGATTTGATCTTCAGTTAAGCCGATTAAAAGTGCACCCTTTCGGTTTACACTCGTAAAGTAACCGTCAGCATTGACCGAGAAAACCGCATCTGGGTGGTAATTAAATAACGATTTGTAGCGCTGTTCACTTATTTCTAATTCAACGGTTTTCTTTTCATATTCATGAATCAAGTAACGATTCTCTAGCAAGACAAACACTTGCCTAATCAAAATTAAGAAGAAGGTAAGGATTGATCCCAATAAAAGAATCGGATCTTGTCTTTCATCGGTAAACAACAACACGATTAAAAGGAGTACATTCGCATACGGTAATAAATAATGCAACCGTCCTTTATTTAATTTTTCATGACTTGTTTTTGGTTCAACATCTTTATAGTAGTAGCCACTTGCCATCAACAAAATGGCTAGAATAAACAGTGGATCAATTAATGCGCCTGAATCATAACCCGTGCTGGTCATCAAGTATAGGTAGCTTGAATCCGCAAACACTTGAACAAGGATACCAATAAATAAAAGCAACAACGCTTGATTTGACATCAGACGTTTACTAAGATAATAAATCGAGATCAGACCGAACATTAACAGTAAATCACCGACAGGGTAGGCAATGGACACTACTAATTCTGCTAAAGGAAGCTCATTAGCAGCAATGATCGGATTAATAATAAAATGCCAACTTAATATCGTGGCAACAATCATAATAATTAATAAATCAAATAAAAATTTTACCAAACTGTACTTCCGATCAGGATGAACGACTTTGTATCCAACAGCTAACAAATAGAAGAACAACTGTAATAGATAAAAGACATCTGCTAAGCCAGGGAAAGGTACCTCAACTGCCAGTATGTTCTCATAATAAAACCAAGTAATTTCAGCGAGAAATACGCTCGCTGTACCCCAAAAGATAAACAACCATAGGGTAGGTTCTTTTTTGTTTGACTGGGCATAATGCGTTAGACTAGGCCACAACCAAACCAAGGCAATTAGTATGCCACCAATGGATAATAGATTGCCTCCCAGCGTTAATATGAACGGGTGCGAACGAAAAGATAGTAACCAAACATAATAAATTAATGTAAAAAGAACACTAAAGCCAATTGCTTTTGGTCCTGTCATCTTAATATTCATGGTAAGCCCTCACTTCTATTGAAAGACCGCTTCCTCATACAAGGTATCATTGCAGGACGATCTTCTTGTCGACACAATCAAAAACGGATAATTAGGTAATTTTTTTATTGCACTTGCTTCCATTTACCTATTTCAATTTACCGTCCCATTATACATCTTTCTATTAGTCACGTCATGAATAAACTTACATTAATTGAAAAATTCTTAACATTTTAAAAAATTACCACAAATTACAACCGGTTCCATTCCTCTGACGCTTTCACTAAAAAAAAGCTGTGTTGGTCCCCACCGACCTGTGCACAGCTTTTCTAAAAAATATTTTTTATTTCACTTCAAATTGCCCCATCATACCGGCATCTTCATGCTCTAAAATGTGACAATGGTACATAAATACCCCGGGGGAATTGAAGGTAGCGATGACCCGCACGGTTTCGCCTGGTTCGACGATAAAGGTATCCTTCCAACCCCTTTCATTCGGTGCTGGAGCCCTGCCATCACGATCTAGTATTTGAAACTGAACACCGTGCGCATGGAAGGGATGGACCGTCCCTCCCATCATCCCCATGCCACTATCGTTTGATACTTCCCATATTTCGGTATCCCCTAAAGAAATTGTTTCATCAATCCGATCGATATCAAATTGCTTTCCGTTAATGTTAACCGAGGGACCCATGCCTTGGAATACAAACTGCCGGGTTCGGACTGCTTCACTCGGTTCAATTGGCTCAATTGTCGTTAACGAATCGGGGACTGTAAAGGCTGTTTCTGCTTGCCCTTCAACATTAAACGTCATAAATGACTGGTTTCGATTCATTAGTTGCACCACCTCACCCTTCGTAACCTGCGAAAAGTCAACGAGAATCTCGGCGCGCTCACTCGGTCCCAACCTTAATTGATCCATTTCAACTGGCTCAGTTAAAAAACCACCATCACTTGCAATCTGGTGAAAGGTAATGCCGCTATCAAAAGCAAGTTCAAATATGCTAGCATTGGATCCATTTAAGATTCTCAGCCGAATCATTTCTTGATTAACCTCTAAATAAGGATCAATTGAACCATTCACAAGCATCGTATCCCCCTGTAAACCTGTCATAATATCAGGCATAGCTAAATGATAATTAAAACGACCATCCGCATTAAACTGTTTATCCTGAACAATCAACGGAATATCATTTTCCCCATAAGTTTTGGGGATCGCTAACTGATCTGACACCTCGTCTTCAACGAATAGTAACCCTGCTAAACCCTTATAAACTTGACGTCCAGTGTTCTTCTCTGGATGGGGGTGATACCATAATGTTGCGGCGGGTTGGTCAACTGTAAAGGTCGGGGACCAGGTTTCACCAGACAAAATCCCTGAATGGGGTCCACCATCTGCCTCACCATCCACTTCTAAGCCATGCCAATGGATGGTTGTGAGTTCATCTTCTAATTGATTTTCTACATTTATCGTTACTTCCTCGCCTCGTCTGACCCGAATTACTGGACCTAAATAGTCACCATTATAACCCATTGTCTCTGTTTCAACGTCGTTCACAAATGTTTTGCTGCCGTTTTGACTCACGATATCAAATGTTGCTTGATCAGGGTGAGGATTGGTATCCTCTAACAGTTCTGGAATCGGTAAAGGTTCTGCTGTTGCTGTGCGTTCACCTTGGTCAGCTTCACTTTGAGATTGCGCTTGGTCACGATTCATCGACGTGTTGCTCATCGGCCCGAATAATGCTTCGCTTTGAAAGAAATAGATAATAATGATTAAAAAAATCGCTAATGCTAATACAATCATACTTGATTGTCTGTTTCGCATGATATGTGCCTCCCTTAGCTTGTACGTTCTTCATTTAAAGCTACCTTATCCAATGCAAGCAGCTCAGTACACGAAGCATAACATGTTTGCCTCTAGATACATGCTATCTTCACAACATCCCCATAACTCATATACCCGTCCCCGTACGTAATTATGCGAAAAAAAGAAGCCCCCGAAGGGACTTCTACTTATTTAACTGGTTTAATAACAACGTGACGATTAGGTTCTTGTCCATCGGATAATGTTTCAACATGCTGTTGATTTTGTAGTACACTATGGATGATTTTACGTTCGTATGACGGCATTGGCTCTAAAGTCACGGGTTTCTTTATCTTTTTAGCTTTATCAGCTAAACGCAGTGCCAATTGCTCGAGTGTGTCTTTACGACGTGACCGATAACCTTCGGCGTCGACGACGACGCGGTAACGATCCTCGGCATGACGATTTAACATCACTTGCACTAAATGCTGCAATGCATTTAATGTTTGACCGCGTTTCCCAATAATCATGGCAATTTTTTCACCTTCTAATTCAAAAGTGATGTGCTTCTCCACTAATTTCACATGAACAAGAACGTCACTTGAAAAAGCTTGGGCAATTTCCTTTAAATAATCTGCCGCTTGATCAACTGGATTTTCTTTTAAAGCAACTTGTACGATCGCACGTTTCTGACCGAACAAGCCAAACATTCCTTTTTTACCTTCTTCAATAACTTGAATATCAACGTGGTCCTCTGTGGTGTTAAGTTGCACTAACGCTGATTGGACCGCATCTTCGACTGTTTGCCCAGAAGCAGTTACCTGTTTCACTAGTTATTTCCTCCCGAAGTTTGCTGGAATTTGAATGGCTTTCTAATAAAGATGGTTTGCAATACCATAAAGATGTTACCGACAACCCAGTACAATGCTAAGGCTGCTGGGAAGAACATTGACATTACACCAATCATAATTGGCATCATGTACAACATCATCGTCATCTGTGGACTTCCTGCATTTTGTGTCATATTCGTACCCGCCATCGTTAACTTCTGTTGTAAGAATGTTGCGCCTGCAGCAACGAGTGGTAAGATGTAAAACGGATCCGGAGCTGACAATTCAAACCATAAAAAATTACCATCTTGTAAGCCAGGTGTTCGCATAATTGCGTGATACAAACCAATCAAGATTGGCATTTGCACCAACATAGGTAAACACCCTGCCATTGGATTAACGTTATGTTCCTTAAAGAGCTTCATTGTTTCTTCTTGTAATTTTTGTTGTGTTTGTGAATCTTTTGAACTATACTTCTCTTTTAATTTGTTAAGTTCAGGTTGTACTTCTTGCATTGCTTTTGAACTTTTCAGTTGTTTCACGTTAAGTGGTACTAACACTAAACGAATCACCAAGGTAACCACGACGATGGCCCAACCGAAACTTCCACTAAAGAAATCTGCTACTGTTGTGATTAACCAAGACAATGGGTAAACGAAATACTCATCCCAAATCCCAGTACTATCAGAAGTAATTGGTGCGTTAATATCTCCACACCCGGATAACAATAAAACTAAACCAACTAAGGCCAGTAATAATAAGACCTTTTTACGCATGATCTTCCTCCTTAACATATATTCATCCATATATGTAAAACTCACTTGTTATTTTATCACTAAGTGTTATTGAATACTAGAAAAAGCCGAGAATTCCACGCTAATTCCTTATTTTTGCATCTGTTTATTTTCTTTGTTCATGACAGCATTTCCATTTTTAAAGCATTTTGATTTGAATAATACATGCGTTAAACTTTTTTTCGTTTCATGAAAATCAATCGTCTTCATGGGCATGCGTGCAATAACAACGAAATCAAATTGTTCTTTAATCTCCGGTTCAAGTTCTAAAAAGGCTTGCCTCAAGTAGCGCTTAATCCGATTTCTAACGACTGCATTGCCAACTTTTTTTGAAACAGATAAACCTATTCGAAAATGATCTGCATCTTTCTTTGGAAGGTAATACAAAACCAACTGACGATTCGCAAAAGATTTTCCGCGTTTAAACACGTTTTGGAAGTCCTCATCTGATTTTAATCGATATCCTTTCTTCATCTTCGATCCCTCCGTAAAATTAACCCACTAATACTAACTGTCACAAGCTCATTTATTCATTCGGTTGTAATGAATGAATAAAGTAACCGGTTAATTCTCTTTAAAAAACAAGGGATGATCCTCTCACGCGTAGGTTCGTTGAACATCCTAGTGAGCCAGTCATCCCTTGTCATCTTTTCTCCAAATGTGGAAAAAAGACCACTGACATTATCTCAGTGGCCTATGCTGATAATACTCTTCTACCTTTTTTGCGACGACGTGCTAACACGTTACGTCCATTTTTTGTGCTCATACGTGAACGGAATCCGTGAACTTTCTTACGTTTACGATTGTTTGGTTGAAATGTGCGTTTCATTATATAATACACCTCCCTGAGGAATTTAAAAATCATCTATTGGACAGCCTCATCTATTATACGGAAGACTTAGCTTGTCTGTCAATTCAATATTCCTATTTGTTTCTCTACAATTTACTATATTAGCTTAAATAATCGCATCTGTCACGGCTTTTTTTTAAAAATGTTAATTTTTCATTAAAATCCACAGCGCCTGGTGTTTTTAAAGCCTGTTATAAGCGAACCCCCGCCTTATGCGACAGCGACCGATAGGGAGCGAAAGCATAAGGTGGGAAGGTTCGCGAGCGAAGGCGAGCGACGCCGATTTTAAAAAAAGAGCAATGTTAAAAAACTTAATACTAGTTTTTCAGTATTCAAAATAACACGATACATAAGACTATATATGTTTTCTTATTGGATGAGATGTAAAAACATGTTTTTTTTACATATTTTTGTTTATAATTCTCAGTATCCCATAAGTTACCATAGCGGTGAATCCCAAACTAATTAAATCTCTGTTAGTAATTAAGTTATAAACAAAGATTACTAGAGTAATAACAAGGATGGCAAGGCTAATTTTCTCAATGATTGTAAGTTTCATAGTGAGTACCTCCTGCAGATATTTTATTAGGGTTTCAATGATTTAAAATATATTATACAACGAAAGAAGGAAAAAGTATGAAAATATTTAAATTTTTGTATGTAATAATTTGTTTTATTGTATTTACATCTTATGTTTTACCGACTGTTGCAAATGCAAAAAGTAGTGTTGATCAGGAAGTCTATGGGGATATATCTGTAGAAAAAACAGGTGATTATGCGTATTCATTACATAATACAGTATCTGGAGATAAAGATAAAATTATCTTCAATGATGAAATGAATGAGGGAACAATTTTTTATGAAGATGGTAGTAAAAGTGAAGTGAGTATAAATACAAGCAAAGCCACTGACGGAAGCATTGAGAGTGCATATGTAACCATTGATGGAGAGGTTGTTGCTGAAATGGAAACTGAAACATCAGATTTAAAGCCTAAATTATTATCAGATAATACATTAAATAAAGCACAAAGTACGGCGATTACTACTAAAGCAGTTCCAACAGATCCAGGCGGTAGTTCATCTTATAAATTTATTAAAACATATAAAATGAAGGTTAATGCAACTAAAAAAACCGGTGATATAGCTACTATTATCTTAGGGTTATGTCCTGGCTATGCTGTTCCTGCGGCAATAATAGCAGCAATATCAGTGTTAAAACCTCAAAAGAAGGCTTATGTTAAAATAAGTATGTATTATAATAAATACGCAAGCGTTACCAAACAAATCAAGAAAAAATATTATGTTTATAAAAACTCAAATTATACAGGTTTAACAAAAAGTTATACTTCTTACGAAAAGGTATTTAATTGAGTGAATTTCATAATTCCAAGCCCTTGTGCCCCAAGGGGTTTCAAGCATAGAAAAAGCAGTACCTCCCCAAATCTTGTATAAGGTATGATCGCACGTGTGGATCTCCACTTATTCATGGCGGTGTACCCTCCCATGTCTCACGGCATCTATGTGCGCAAATTCCTTCGTTCAACCTCTCCATGGTGGATGCCGGAAATGCTCCCTTGGTGGGTCTAGGCCCTAATGGAAATAATATCGACCGGCTAATCCGTGCTTCAATTGTTTAGATGTTACGGTGTGTCATCAGCGTTATTTTTTGATCTTGTGTACTTACTTTCTTTTAAGCAGCTTCCTGAATTCCCTTTAATGATGGGATATCTTGCATCATGCGTTGTGGATCAAATGCACACTTGCGTGTGCCTATCACATAAAAGATTTTAATTAATTTTCTAGCTAAGGCAATAAAGGACTGTTTCCCTGTTAATGGGTTGTTGGCTCGTGTGCGATAATGGTCATGTAATTGGCTGAAGGCGGCATTGTGTTTGGCTAGCGGAATGGCGACCTGATAAAGAATATTTCTCAGTCGTTTGCGCCCTCTTTTCGTAATGGAGGTGCGTCCTTTGTGTAAGCCTGATTGATTCATCTTTAAATTGAGTCCCGCTAGTTTAATAATTTGGCGTGGATCTCGGTATTGTGTGATATCACCGACTTCAGAAAAGAAGGCGACCACAGTCATCGCACCAATACCTTTGATATCAATCATTTCCTCTGCACCTGGAACCTCCATCACAAGCGTGACGAGTTCATTTTCTAGTGACGCTAATCGTTCTGCCAAACCATGATATTGATTCATAAGATAAGCCATCTCCTGACGTGCCATCTTTAAACCAACACGTATACCCACACTATTTTCAGCAGCCGTTTTTAAAGCGCGAATACGTTTCATACCAACCGAGCGTTTCGTTACCTTGTTGACTTCTTCTAGTAACACATCTTCCGATGTGTTGATAATATCCACAGGGAAGTAGCCCTCTGTTAAGAGATGCAAGGCTGAGCGACCTGTCCAGTCTTTGAATACCGTAAGGGATTCAGGGAAGTAGCGATCCAGCAGATTATGCACTTGCGCTTTGATCGATGATAAGTCTTCCTGAATCATGTCATGTAACTTCATACCTTCGCGTAATTCAGCGAACAGTTCCTCTGGTAACGTCGGTTCATTGAACCTGCCATCTTTGATTAATTGGGCGATGAACTTCGCATCTTTTGTATCATTTTTCGTTGGCGAATCATCATCTAGCTCTTTCGAGCGTTTCACTTTTGATGGATTTACAACGACAACCTTGGAACCAAGTTCTTGTAGATAATAAGCTAAGTTCAGCCAATAGTGTCCTGTGGGTTCCATGCCAATAATAACGTCTGAGCGGCGTTCGGCATGCTTGAGGGTTTCAACCCAGGTTAGTAAGTCTTTAAAGCCAGGGAGTGTATTCTCAAACACCAAACGTTTCACAAGATCTCGACCACGATCATCAATCGCGCGAGCCACGTGCTTACGTTTAGCGATATCCACCCCAATAATTAATGTGTTTTCTGTGATTTGCATTAAGCATTGATTTTGTGTAAAATCCATTGTAGAAGTCTCCTTTCGGTACTCAAATTAGAGGTCAAGCTTGACACTCACTATCGTACCAAAGGGGCTTCTTTTTTGCATGCTTCAAAATCATTGATTTTCCTTCGTATTTAGTTACTTACAGGAATGCTCCCTTTTATTGATTTGAAGCGATTCACTATGCCTTAACACTTCCAATTTCCTATACACGGTCTCAAGGACCAACATACTACAAACTGATTCAATTAAGGATAGTGAAGGGGCCAGTTTATTGTACAGACTCTATGGTCTTATAACGTTGACGGCCTCTTCTTCACTTTCTACTATAAAAAAAATAGTAGTGTAAATACACCGTCGTGGATATTACACTACTAATCTTAGTATGTTTATTGTACAACCCGTTTATATCATTTAATAAAAAATGTTTTTAGTAACCGACAATTTTTTTACCTAAAAAAAGAACATAAGTTCTCTTACGGGGTGGTATTGTGAATATATATAGTAAGTTACAAGAAGATAAAAATCCCATTATAGTACAATTCATCCAAAGTACTGAAAGAAAGAAATTATTAAATAATTACTTGAATGATCCTAGCTATAAAAACAGAAACATTATAGATGAAGCTATAAGTACTATTATGTAAAAGTAACTACAATTTCTTATTTTTCTAAAGTTTGTAAATTCGAAGCTATGAAATTTGATAAAAAATTAAGGAGCGCTCTTGAAAATGGATGAAATTAATCTTATAGAAATTATTGATAACGCTGGTTTTCCTATCACAACAACTATATATCTATTATATCGTCTTGAAAAAAAATCGAAAAATTAGAAACAGCCATTACAAAATTATCTACAGTTATAACAACTACTAAAGGGTGATTAATTATTTTGAATAAAAAAGCATTGATGGGGGACATTATTTTTTATCTTGAACCCAGTATTAAAAAGGCCTTAAATCAAACCAATATTAAGAATAGAGAGGAATTAAAGCAAGAATTGCATTTTAAAATTATTAATAAAGTATCCAAAGAAGACATAGAGAATATTCCAGGATTTTTTGAGACAATTATTAATGATGATACACCATCAGCTACAAATCACTAAATCATGAATTATGTTTTCTTTTTTGTAAATAATCTACTAATCAAAGATTTCTTTTGATAACTCTCTTTATTTATCACTTCAATGAGATGCTGCTGATTTTCATTGTATTTTTCTTCAATACTCTCTAATCGTTTATTTAGCGACAAGATTAACTCATTCTGATTCAAAATGAGCAATTTCAATTCCTCAATGCTTTCTTTACTATCTGTTGCGGTGATGTTGCGCTGTTCTGTTAAACTTGTTTCGTTTGTTTCGGTTTTATATTGCGCTTGATAAACAACGCCATCAATAGCTTCTTCGAGCGTTATACCGTTATGCTTAGCCTGAATGATCGTACGTATCGCTATAACGTCTTTATCACGGAAAAATCTGTGACCTTGAGAGTTTCCATCGAAAGAATAGCCGCTTTTCTCCAACATGCCACAATACTTTCTTAACGTTGTAGGTTTGAGATTTAAATGTGTTGAAACATCTTTTACACTATAAACATTCATTGCATCCACC
Source organism: Streptohalobacillus salinus (assembly GCF_003201605.1). Lineage (GTDB taxonomy): Bacteria > Bacillota > Bacilli > Bacillales > Amphibacillaceae > Streptohalobacillus > Streptohalobacillus salinus. Next base: position 56,672 of record NZ_QJJR01000009.1, read on the forward strand.
ACCCATTAGCTTTTTTATTCCCCATCTTCTTCTAGCCAATTGTAATAAATATGATGATGATTACCAGGTAAGTCGTGTAGCTTATTTAAGTGAATTTTAGCATTTTGGATTAACAAATCAGCTCTATTGTAAGTAATAGAAACATTATCTTTAATATAAGGACGCAGTTCTCTAACCAAATCGATGATTTTTAGAGCTTTATTTTTATCTTCTTCAAAATTAATCTCTTTTAATACCTCATGTGAAGCTTCTAAAGTTTGATTAATTATTTTAGATAAAATTTTTGTAGTTTTTTGGACGCTCTTACCGATAGACCAAATTAAATTAAAGCCTACTATTTTCCGATCTTTTCTTTTTTTGTGTAGTGAACGTTTAGTTCTGTATGCTTATTAATTTCAGAAATAGCCAAATCTAAGACACCGCGTTTGAATTGAGCTGTGCGCTTATACGTTTTTTTATTTTCTAAATCGAACAGTTGTAATAAATAAAACCGGTTGTTTTATCCACAGCCTCTGTGTGTGAATTTTTATCCAAATTTTAAGTCCGACACCTTTTACCGACAACTTAACCACAGAATCACAGGATGTGGATGAAAAATACACACAAGCGTTTGGATATGTGGATAACTCTTGAAAAACCTTGCTTATTCAATGATTTTCTGATATTATTACTGTGTTTAACTCATCCAAACATTCAACAATAAATAAAAGTATCCACAGCCTGTGGATTACCTGTGGACATTTATACACACACTTGTATATATAGTTATCAACAGCGTTGTGCATAACTTGCATAACGCTTCTGAAGCTTGCTATAGCGATTGTTTATCATCCACAGCCATGTCGTAAGAAAACCTTTCGATCCTGCCTGCTCTATTTAGATAGATATCGAGAGGTTTTTTATATCGGATTTTTCACGATGCGTTTGTTTGAATACTTATAAGAGAAAGGGGTTTATGGATGGAGAATATTGAAGAGTTATGGGATAATACTTTGCTTCAAATTAAAGAAAAAGTCAGTAAACCAAGCTTTGATACATGGCTTAAAAATACCAAAGCCGATCAACTAACGGATGATACCCTCATCGTATCTGCACCAAATGAATTTGCCCGTGATTGGTTAGAAAATCGTTACACAAACCTTATTTCTGAAGCGATCTTCGAAGTAACTGGTGCCAAACTAAAAACTAAATTCATTATTCCTGAGAACGAGCAAAAGGAATTAGATAAACTGCAACCGCAAGTCAAAGTACCAAGACCGAGAGACGATGATGATAATCAACTCTCAAAATCAATGTTAAATAATAAGAACACGTTTAATACCTTTGTTATTGGTTCAGGAAATCGTTTTGCTCACGCGGCCTCTTTAGCTGTCGCAGAAGCACCAGCTAAAGCGTATAATCCTTTATTCATTTACGGGGGTGTTGGTCTCGGTAAAACTCACTTGATGCATGCGATTGGCCATTATGTACTTGATCATAATCCAAATGCGAAAGTGGTTTACCTATCATCGGAAAAATTTACGAATGAATTTATTAATTCTATCCGTGATAATAAAGCCGAAAACTTTAGAAGCAAATACCGCAATGTCGATGTCTTGCTAATTGATGATATTCAATTCTTAGCAGGTAAAGAACAAACACAAGAGGAATTTTTCCATACATTTAATACATTACATGAAGAAAATAAACAAATTATTATTTCGAGCGATCGACCACCAAAAGAAATTCCAACCTTAGAAGATCGTTTACGGTCTCGGTTTGAGTGGGGACTTATTACAGATATCACACCACCGGATTTAGAAACTCGGATTGCTATTTTGCGTAAAAAGGCAAAAGCAGAGGGGTTAGAAATATCTAATGAAGTAATGCTTTATATCGCCAATCAAATCGATACAAACATCCGTGAGCTTGAAGGTGCGCTTATTCGGGTTGTTGCTTATTCATCATTAACAAATCAAGACATAGATGCTTCCCTTGCAGCAGAAGCACTAAAAGATATCATTCCTAATCAACGACCAAAGGTAATTACAATTGGTCAGATTCAAGAACTTGTTGCAGAAAGATATAACATCCGCCTTGATGAGTTTGCTGCTAAAAAACGAACAAAATCTGTTGCTTTTCCGCGTCAGATAGCCATGTACTTATCACGTGAACTCACTGATTTTTCTTTACCTAAAATTGGGGAAGAATTTGGCGGCCGCGATCACACAACGGTGATCCATGCCCATGATAAAATCGCAAGAATGATTAGTGAAGATCAATTATTGAGTCGTGATATCGAAGATATTAAGGAACGACTCAAAACATTTTAACATTTAGCCTGTTGATAATGTGAATAGATGTGCACGGTTATGAACATTCTATCCACACGTGGATAACTTACGTGCTGTAAGTGTTAAACCCGGTTATCCACATATCAACAGCCCCTATTACTATTACTACGGGTTTTTATATACAAAATAACTAATTATACTACTTCCACTAGGAGGATTTTATTTTATGAAATTTACCATTCAACGTGATCAATTAATCGATAGTTTACAACACGTAATGAAAGCCATCTCCCCTCGTGTAGCCATTCCGATTTTGACAGGTATTAAAATTGAAGCCACGAAAGAAGGTATCAAACTAACAGGAAGTGATTCAGACATATCAATTGAATCATTCATTCCTGTTGAAGAAGATGGTTTAGTCTATGTCGAAAATATTGAACCTGGCGCAATTGTCGTCCAAGCGAAATACTTCCCAGATATTATTCGTAAATTACCACTAAAAACAATTGAAATTCAAACAGATGATAACTATCAAATGACAATTTTATCTGGAGGCTCTGAATTCCACTTAAATGGTCAAGATGCTGAAGAGTATCCACATCTTCCGGTGCTACATACGGATAACAGCTTTGAAATTAAACATGATCTCCTGAAAGAAATGATAAAACAAACGGTTTTCGCCGTTTCAACCGTCGAAACACGTCCGATCCTTACCGGTGTCAATATGAAAGTTATCGATGGAAAACTGAACTTTGTTGCAACGGATTCACATCGACTTGCTTCTCGTGTGCTCCCGTTATCAGAAGAACAAAAACATGTGAATTTTGAAAGCATCGTTGTTCCGGGTAAGAGTTTAGCTGAACTTAATAAAATTATTGAAGAAAATGATGAAACGGTAACAATGAGTGTCAGTGATAATCAAATTCTTTTCCAAACAAAAAATATTTATTTCCTTTCACGTCTCTTAGATGGGAACTATCCAGAAACAGATCGCTTAATTCCCGACCAAAGTAAAACCGTTGTCAAAACAAAAACAAAAGCATTGTTACAAGCGATTGACCGTGCATCACTGTTAGCAAAAGAGAACCGTAATAACGTGGTTAAACTGGAAACAAAAGATCAACATCTTGAAATTAGTTCAAATACACCAGAAGTAGGTCAGGTAACTGAGGATGTTGTAACCGAATCAACGGAAGGTGAGTCATTGAAAATTTCATTTAGTGCCAAATATATGATTGATGCGCTTCGTATTATCGAAGAAGAGTATGTATCCATCTACTTTACGGGTGCAATGCGTCCGTTTGTTATTCGTCCCGATCAAAATGATCAAATTCTGCAACTCATTTTACCAGTAAGAACGTATTAAAATAAATTTTTATAAGAACGAGCGGGAAGGCTTTTTAATAAAGCCTTCCCGCTCGTTCTTTTTAATCTTTTTTTGCATATTCCCCCCTTTTCTCTTGAATTTAAGGTAAAATAGAAATTAGGCGAAATTAAAGCGAATACGGGTAGGTTTGCGAAATTGATAAACTTTAGTAAAATAGAATAAAGACAAATGAGAAACGTTATATGGCTCAAATAGACAAAGGGAGGGATCATTTAATGACGACAGAGACGATCGAAATACGAACGGAATATATTACATTAGGTCAGTTTTTAAAATTGGCTAATGTCGTTGAGTCTGGTGGCATGGTAAAACTATTTTTAAGTGAATATCCAGTCCTCGTTAATCAGGAACAAGATCAGCGACGCGGCCGAAAACTTTATCCAGGTGATGTGATTGAAATTGAAGAAGTCGGCACCTTTACGGTAAGTAATACAAACGGTCAGAACGGATAAAAAGGTAGGCTGTCAGTATGCATATTAAAGATTTAACATTGACGAATTACAGAAATTACCCTTCACTTGCGGTTGAATTTGATCCGAAAGTTAATGTCATCATTGGTGAAAATGCCCAAGGAAAAACAAATTTAATGGAAGCCATCTATGTTCTAGCTTTCACGAAATCATACCGTACGACAAAAGATAACGAGTTAATTGCCTGGGATCAAACGTTTGCTAAAGTTGAAGGCACATTATTTAAACGAAATTATCATGTCCCCCTTGAAATGCAGTTTCAAGCAAAGGGTAAGAAGGCAAAATTAAATCATCTCGAACAGAAACGCCTCAGCGATTACATTGGTGCACTTAATGTCGTCATGTTTGCGCCTGAGGATTTAAATTTGGTTAAAGGAAGTCCACAAGTAAGACGTCGCTTTATTGATATGGAGATTGGTCAAGTCAAACCCGTTTATATTTATCATCTAGGGCAATACCAAAAGGTATTAAAACAACGCAATCATTTATTAAAAGACTTACAGCGGCGTAAGACAACCGATACAACCATGTTATCAGTACTCACGGATCAATTAATTGAACATGCGACGATTATTTTAGCCAAACGGTTTCTGTTTTTAGATTTACTGATGAATTGGGCACGTCCTATTCACGAAGGAATTACCCAGCATAAGGAAATCCTATCGATTGCTTACGATGCGTCGATTGATATAGACAATGATGCCGATGTTGATACAATCAAACAACGTTATCAAGCTGTTTTTGAACAAAATCAACAAAAAGAGATTGATCGAGGTAGCACGCTTTATGGTCCACATCGAGATGATCTTATTTTTTATGTCAATGACCGAAATGTTCAAACCTTTGGTTCACAAGGGCAACAACGGACAACGGCTTTATCTTTGAAGCTTGCAGAAATTGAGTTAATTAAGAATGAAGTCGGTGAATATCCTGTTCTGTTATTGGATGATGTATTGAGTGAGCTTGATCGTTACCGCCAAAGTCATTTATTACACACCATTAAAGATAAAGTGCAAACCTTTGTGACAACCACAAGTGTAAACGATATTGAACATGAAACCATTCGGCAAGCACGCGTGTTTCATGTGGAAAACGGCTCAATCATAAAACAAGAAGGTGATAAAAGCTAATGTTTATGCATATTGGTCACGACCAAGTGATTCGCTCTGAAGAAATTATTGCGATGATCAATCAACAAGACATTGAAACATCGTCAATCAATGAAGAAATGATTGATTTTGTTGAACATCAAGATGATGAATTAGAACTTGATGATGATGTCATTAAAACGATTGTTATTACTAAAGATAATGTCTATTATAGTCCGTTATCAATTTTGACCTTGAAAAAACGGACCAGTATTTTAAGCGTATTAAACCAACAAATGGATTATCTTGAAGAAAACTAATGGAAACTCGCGCGTGTTAATTAGTGAAAGAACTGACGTTTTTGCGTCAAATTATAGAAATGTAGGTGAAACAATTGACAGTAGAAGAAAATAATCTTATTCCTGAACAATATGATGAGAATCAGATTCAAGTATTAGAAGGTTTGGAAGCTGTACGTAAGCGCCCAGGTATGTATATTGGTTCTACAGGCGAACGTGGTTTACATCACCTTGTCTGGGAAATTGTAGATAACAGTATCGATGAAGCTTTAGCAGGGCATTGTGATTACATTCAGGTTGTGATTGAAAAAGATAACAGCATTACCGTCATTGATAATGGCCGTGGGGTGCCCGTTGGTATTCATGAAAAGACAGGCCGTCCGGCTGCTGAAGTCATCATGACGGTGTTACACGCAGGTGGTAAATTTGGTGGCGGTGGTTACAAAGTATCAGGGGGTCTTCACGGTGTGGGGGCTTCGGTTGTGAATGCTTTGTCAAGCTCGCTTGAAATGTATGTGCACCGTGATAATAAAATCTATTACTTAGATTTTAAACGCGGGATTCCTCACAATGAGATTGAAGTCATTGGCGAAACAGAAATCACCGGAACGAAGATACATTTCACACCGGACACAGAAATTTTTGAGGAAACGACTGTATTTAATTATGATACACTCGCAACGCGAATCAGAGAACTTGCTTTCTTAAATAAAGGCTTAAAAGTGTCAATTGAAGATAAGCGTTTAGAGGAGCCGATTGTTGAAGAATTCTTCTATGAGGGTGGTATTCGTTCTTATGTTGAGCACTTAAATAATGCAAAAGGTGTTTTACACGAGCCGTTCTATGCCGAAAAAGAAGAACAAGGCATTTCAGTTGAAGTGGCCATTCAGTATAACGATGGTTTCGCTTCAAACATTTATTCGTTTGCTAATAACATTCACACCTATGAAGGTGGGATGCATGAGTCTGGATTTAAGACAGGGCTAACCCGGGTAATTAATGATTACGCTCGCAAGAATAACTTATTTAAAGAAAATGACCCTAATCTAACTGGTGACGATGTCCGTGAAGGTTTAACAGCAATTGTATCCATCAAGCACCCGAATCCACAGTTTGAAGGTCAAACAAAAACCAAACTGGGAAATAGTGAAGTAAGAACGATTACTGACTCAACGTTTAGTGAACTGTTCTCAAGCTTCTTATTTGAAAATCCATCATCAGCAAAAATTATTGTTGAGAAAGGATTAATGGCGTCACGCGCACGGATGGCAGCAAAGAAAGCGCGGGAATTGACGCGTCGGAAAGGCGCATTAGAAATCTCTAATTTACCAGGTAAATTAGCGGACTGTTCGAGCCGTGATGCATCAAAAAGTGAAATCTACATCGTGGAGGGTGACTCTGCGGGTGGTTCAGCTAAACAAGGGCGTGATCGCCACTTCCAAGCAATTTTACCGTTACGCGGTAAGATCTTAAATGTAGAAAAAGCACGTTTAGATCGTATCTTATCGAATAATGAAATTCGTTCGATGGTTACAGCAATGGGGACAGGGATTGGTGAAGAGTTTGATATTTCAAAAGCACGCTATCATAAAGTGGTTATCATGACTGATGCCGATGTCGATGGCGCGCACATTCGCACACTATTGTTAACATTCTTCTACCGTTACATGCGCCCATTAATCGATCATGGTTATATATATATTGCCCAGCCACCTCTTTATAAAGTGCAACAAGGGAAGGCAGTCCACTATGCCTATAACGAAAAAGAATTAGAACGCATCTTAGCTGAAATACCAAAAGCACCACGTCCAGGTTTACAACGTTATAAAGGACTTGGTGAGATGAATGCAACACAGTTATGGGAAACAACAATGGACCCAGAAAATCGTACACTACTACAAGTAAACCTTGATGATGCGATTGAAGCAGATCAAATCTTTGATATGTTGATGGGTGACAGAGTCGAACCCCGTCGTAACTTTATTCAAGAAAACGCCATCTACGTGAAAAACTTAGATGTTTAAGTCGTAACCGACTAAACCTTTAAAAAATAGATAAGCTATAAAAAAGAAATGTGTCCTCAGTTGGATAGGAGGTAATTGAATGGTGGATAATCAACGTCCCCACGTGAAAGAAATTAATATTGGAAATGAAATGCGTACATCGTTTTTAGATTACGCAATGAGTGTTATTGTATCCCGTGCTTTACCTGATGTAAGAGACGGTCTTAAACCGGTTCACCGCCGGATTTTATATGCGATGAATGATTTAGGTATGCACGCAGACAAAGCCTATAAAAAATCAGCGCGTATTGTTGGTGATGTTATCGGTAAGTACCACCCACACGGTGACTCAGCTGTTTATGAAGCAATGGTGCGGATGGCGCAAGATTTTAGCTATCGTTACCCATTAGTCGATGGTCACGGTAACTTCGGTTCTGTCGATGGTGACCCAGCGGCAGCGATGCGGTATACCGAAGCAAAAATGTCTAAAATATCGATGGAATTGTTGCGTGACATTAATAAAAATACGATCAGTTATGCAGATAACTATGATGGCTCTGAACGTGAACCGGTTGTCTTACCTGCGCGCTTCCCCAATTTACTCGTTAATGGTGCCTCAGGTATTGCGGTAGGGATGGCAACAAATATTCCACCACACCAACTCGGTGAAACAATTGATGCCGTTCTTGCCGTGAGTGAAGATCCAGATATTACGATTGATGAATTAATGGAAAATCACATCACAGGTCCTGATTTCCCAACGGGTGCGACCATTTTAGGCCGTTCAGGTATTCGAAAAGCTTACGAAACAGGAAAAGGTTCAATCATCATCCGAGCCAAAGCAGAAATTGAAGAACAAGCAAATGGTAAAGCCCGCATTATCGTTAATCAAATTCCTTATCAAGTTAATAAAGCAAAGTTAGTTGAAAAAATAGCTGAACTTGCCCGTGATAAGAAAATTGAAGGAATTACCGACTTACGTGATGAGTCTGACCGTAATGGGATGCGAATTGTGATTGAACTTCGTCGTGACGCAAATCCTAATGTGTTACTCAATAACTTATATAAACAAACCTCTTTACAAACATCCTTTGGTATTAACATGTTGGCACTGGTCGATGGTCAACCGAAAGTGTTGAACTTAAAGCAAATGCTTGAATATTACTTGGAACACCAAAAAGTCATTGTCCGTCGCCGGACAATGTACGAATTAGAAAAAGCAGAGGCCCGTGCCCATATCCTAGAAGGATTGCGGATTGCGCTTGACCATATTGATGCAATCATTAAATTGATTCGTGGTTCTGATACTGCAGATGAAGCAAGAACAGGCTTGATTGACCAATTTAACTTGACTGAAAAGCAAGCACAAGCCATTCTTGATATGCGTCTCCAGCGTTTGACAGGCTTAGAACGTGATAAGATCGAAAACGAATATACAGAATTAGCGAAGCTGATTGATGAATTAAAAACAATCCTTGCTGATGAAAGCAAGTTGATTGAAATCATTCGAGAAGAATTGCTCGAAATCAAAGAACGTTTCAACGATGTGCGGATGACCGATATCGCTTCTGGTGGTTTTGATTTCTTTGAAGATGAAGACCTCATTCCTGAAGAAGATATCGTGATTACTTTAACGCATCGCGGTTACATTAAACGGTTACCATCGTCAACCTATCGTAGTCAACGTCGTGGTGGACGAGGAGTTCAAGGGATGGAGACCAAAGAAGATGACTTTGTTGAGCACTTGATTTCAACATCGACACACGATACCGTGCTCTTCTTTACCAATAAAGGTAAAGTCTACCGTCTGAAAGGTTATGAAATCCCTGAGTTTGGTCGAACCGCTAAAGGCTTACCGATCATTAATTTATTAGAAATTGATAAAGACGAATGGGTCAATGCTGTAATTACAGTCCATGACTTTGAAGCTGAAGAAGCATACCTCTTCTTTACAACGAAGCACGGTATTTCTAAACGAACAGAATTAATCCAATTTAAAAACATCCGTCGTGGTGGTTTAATCGCCGTTAACTTACGTGATGAAGATGAATTAATTGCTGTCCGACTGACCAATGGTCATAAACAGATGATTATTGCTACACGTAATGGTGCCCTGATTCACTTTAAAGAGAGTGACATTCGTTCAATGGGACGTACTGCTGCTGGTGTGAAAGGGATTAACTTACGTGAAGATGATGCCGTGGTCTCAATGGAGATTTTAGAAGAAAACCAATTCGTTCTAAACGTAACGGAAAATGGTTACGGTAAGCAAACACCTCAAGCAGATTACCGCGTGATTAACCGGGGTGGACGTGGGGTTTCAACTGCAAATATTACTGAGAAAACAGGTAAGATTGTTGCGGTGAAGACAGTGACTGGTGATGAAGATTTAATGATTATCACAGAAAGTGGTGTGTTAATTCGGATGCCAGTTGAAGCTATTTCCCAGACCGGTCGTAACACCCAAGGGGTAAGACTGATTCGTCTTCAAGAAGGCGAATCAGTGGCAACTGTGGCCTCACTTGAAAGTGAAGAGGAAGAAATCGCTGTTGTTGAAGCAACTGAGGCACCTGGAGATGCGAAAGAAGCTGAAGTGAAGCATCAGGAAGATAACGAATAAAGCTAAGTGAAAATAAAATAGACGAAGCATACAGGACGATCATGTATGCTTCGTCTTCTCTAGATAAAGGTGTGTGGTCAAATCATGCGTGTGCATCCAAAACAGCTTGAACCTAAATGTGTATTGCTTCAAGATATCTATGGTAAAGGAAACTATCCGATTGTGCCTAAAAAAACGGTTTTATCGGAGACGCATATTGATGTATTGATACGTTTTAGCGTACTTGAAGTTGAAGTGGCTAAAAATTTAGCAAATGGTTTAACCTTTTTCCCACAACCGTTAGCGGAAGAAGATAAGTTGCCACAGAAAAAAACTTTAACAGAACAAGAACCGGAACCCGTTGAGTTCACCGTGCAATATCAAGAAGCAGTGAGTCAGTATCAAAAGATGTTTACTGAATGGCAAAGTGGTGTACCGCTTGATATTCATGCGGTAAGACAGTTGATCCTGCCTTTACTTGAAGAAGCAGAAGCTAACCAACTGACGATTTTATTATTGGCCTCGCGTTCGAATAAATCAGAATATATTTATCATCATAGCATTGCCATTAGTTTACTTACTGCTTTACTAGCAAAACGATTAGGTTATCAAAAGGACTGGATTCAAGTAAGTTTAGCAGCTTTTATTGCTGATAGTGGGATGGCTAAGGTGAGCCCACGAATTTTGAAGAAAGAACTTCCGTTAACCCCACCTGAAAAAGAAGAAGTAGAAAAACATCCCACTTTTTCATACCGGAATGCTCAAAACTGTCCTTCACTATCAAAAGCAGCGAAGCTAGGTGTGATTCAGCACCATGAGTATTTAGATGGCAGTGGTTATCCGCTCGGAGTGAAAGCGGATAAAATCCACCCTTATGCGAAAATGATTGCCATCACCGATAGTTATCATGCGATGACTTCTGAACGCTTTTATCGTCATAAGAAGCCATTCTTTGCGGTGATCCCAGAAATGAGACAAAAGATTAACCATCAATTTGACCCAGAATTTTTGAATGCCTTTATTCAATTGCTTGAGGAGACCATCCTTGATCAACCGGTCTATTTGACAAATGGTCAATCGGGACGAGTTGTATCCTTATCGTTAGATGATCATCCAGAAGTATTGGTACAAGTTCATGAAACACAAGATGTGATTTCAATTGCCGACCAAAACAAAGTAAAAATCGACTATTTTATTTAACAACGATAAGTCTAGTAGCTGTGGGGAACCATGCTGTTAGGCTTTTTGTTTAGTCACACGTTTTTTAGAAAGCGTGTGACACCATCAATCGCTTCCAGGTAAGCCATTGAGACAACAAGGGTTCGTTCTTTGGAAAGAAAACCGAGGGGAAATCTTGACGCGTTTACGCAAATCGAAAAAAGCTTTAATGTGCGATTGACTAACGCTATATTTGCGAGAAATAGCTTTAGTCCTATATGGCTGTAACTAAACGACTGAGTAATTAGTCAGAATTGTTTCACAATTAGCATGGTCACAAGTTTTAAAAAAAGTTACCGTTTACCATGAAAAAAGGTTGAAAAAGCAACAGTGTTGTCGTATTGTAAATAACAATAAGCGAATAGAGATAGAGAAAAAAATCATATAAAAATCTTAAGGAGGCAGTGTAATGATGAGGGAGGACAAATTTGTAAAAGAAGGGTTAACGTTTGATGATGTGTTGCTTGTACCAGGCAAGTCTGAGGTTTTGCCGCGCGACGTCTCAATAAAAACACAGTTAGCTGAGAACTTAACACTTAATATTCCGTTGATGAGCGCAGGCATGGATACTGTAACTGAAGCTGAAATGGCAATTGCAATGGCACGTCAAGGTGGCATGGGGATTATTCACAAAAACATGTCAATTGAAGAACAAGCAGAACATGTTGATCGAGTGAAGCGTTCTGAGAGTGGTGTCATTACGAATCCGTTCTTTTTAACACCAGAGAATCAAGTCTTTGATGCAGAACATTTGATGGGGAAATTCCGTATTTCCGGTGTGCCAATTGTTAATAACACAGAGGACCAAGTATTGGTTGGTATTCTTACCAACCGCGATATGCGTTTTATTGAGGATTACTCAATTTTGATTAAAGACGTGATGACGAGTGACCATTTAGTCACTGCCAATGTAGGAACCACTTTAGATGAAGCGAGCAAGATTTTACAAAAACACCGAATTGAAAAACTACCTCTTATCGATGATGCAGGTGTCTTGAAAGGGCTTATCACGATTAAAGACATTGAAAAAGTAATTGAATTCCCTAACTCAGCGAAAGATACCCAAGGACGCCTTGTTTGTGGGGCAGCTGTTGGTGTGACGGCTGATTCAATGACTCGGATCGATAAACTTGTTGAAGCAGGTATTGATGCCCTTGTGATTGATACGGCTCATGGTCATTCTAAGGGTGTCATTGATCAAGTGAAAAATGTGCGTACGAAATATCCCGAACTTGTTATTATCGCTGGTAATGTTGCAACCAAAGAGGCAACAGTTGAACTGATTGAAGCAGGTGCTTCGCTGATTAAAGTTGGTATTGGCCCGGGTTCTATTTGTACGACACGTGTCGTGGCAGGTGTTGGTGTGCCGCAAATTACAGCGGTGAATGACTGTGCCACAGCAGCAGCACTATACAACATTCCAGTTATAGCAGATGGTGGCATTAAATATTCCGGTGATATCGCCAAAGCAATGGCTGCAGGTGCACACGTGGTTATGCTGGGTAGCTTATTTGCTGGCACAACTGAAAGTCCAGGAGAAACAGAAATCTATCAAGGCCGACGCTATAAAGTATACCGTGGTATGGGCTCTGTTTCTGCAATGAAATCAGGTTCAAAAGACCGTTATTTCCAAGATACAAATGATACGAAAAAATTAGTACCTGAAGGCATTGAAGGTCGAGTGGCTTACAAAGGGCCAATGCAGGACACTGTGCATCAACTGCTAGGTGGCTTACGTGCGAGTATGGGTTACTGTGGAGCAGCTGATTTAGAGGTGTTCCGCAATGAAGCAATGTTTATTCGAATGACAGGTGCGGGTCTGCGTGAATCACATCCGCATGACGTACAAATCACCAAAGAAGCTCCAAATTATTCGGTTCAGTAAAAAAACATATATTAGTACGGGTTAGAAACAGGTGAGGATTACCTCACCTGTTTTACTTTTACATATAAAGGTATAAATTCACATCGAAAAACAGATACAAAAAGGTAGGAGTTATGGTAAAATACAAAGCGTGAGATAAAAAATTTGGGGGTAATAAACCGTGAAAGATATGATTAAAAAAGGATTTAGTGTAGCGTTTATCGCACTAATGATCAGTATACTACTACCATTAGCTGTTCAAGCTGATATTGACTTAGAAGCAGAATCAGGTATTTTGGTTGATGCCAAAACAGGAGATATTCTCTATCAAAAAAATGCGGATTTAAAATTACCACCAGCAAGTATGACGAAAATGATGACGGAGTACTTAGTGTTGGAGGCCATTGATGAAGGAACCATCACATGGGAAACAACAACAGAAATTAGCGACTATCCTTACTCGATTTCAGCAAATACAGCTTTTTCTGGCATCGGTTTAAGACAAAATAAGGCGTACACGGTGCGTGAATTGTATGAAGGCATGGCGATTATCTCAGATAACGCAACCACGATTGCTCTCGCAGAGCTTGTTGCAGGTAGCGAAGGTGAATTCGTCCAAATGATGAACACAAAAGCGGAAGCACTTGGCTTGCCTGATTATAAATTTGTGAATTCAACCGGTTTAAATAATAAAAGCTTAGGTGATAATTATCCTGAAGGAACGAACCCTGATGATGATAATCTCTTATCTGCTCGTTCAGCGGCGATGCTAGCTTATCACTTAGTTAACGATTATCCTGAAGTGTTAGAATTCTCAAGTACGATACGTTCAGAACTTGATGAGCAACCGTTAGAAAACTTAAACTGGATGTTGCCATGGAACAATGATAATTTTAGTCAGTATCAATACGAGGGCGTTGATGGCCTTAAAACAGGCTATACGTCGGAAGCCGGTTATTGTTTTACAAGTACAGCTCAACGCGGAGAAGACCGCTTTATTACCGTTGTTATGCGTACAGATAGCTATGGTGCACGTTTTCTAGAAACACAAAAGCTATTGGATCATGGATTTAATGATTTTACTGAGATGGAACTTTATCAAGCAGGTCACCGTCTCGAAGGGATGGAAACACTGGAAGTTGCTAAAGGAAAAGAAGATCAAGTAGCGATCGCGTTAGCAAATGGTTTTAGCCAAATGGTACGTGAAGGTGAAGAAGAGTTATATGACTTAACGTATACGTTAAATGAAGAGGCCTTGACCGAAGATGGCAAGATTGAAGCACCTATTGCCTCAGGGACAGTGATTGGGCAAGTGACGTTAGCTTACAAGGGTGATGTCGACTATGGAAATATCGATGAAACAAAAGATATGAAAGTGGTTGACCTTGTCACGACTGCAGATATTGAAAAAGCAAGCTGGTTTAGTTTAGTGTTATCAGCGATTGGCGATTTCTTTGTCGGTATCTACAACACGGTCGTAGATACGGTTACGGGTTGGTTCTAATTCCCCTCACCGAACAATAAACAACATACCTGAATAACATTAGCTAACTAGTGTTACTTGGGTATGTTGTTTTAAAATCGTAGGAACCTCCATTGCAAACTTGGCTATAGGTAGAGTGTCTTGACCGTCCACTTGTCCGATTTCTCTATAAGGCTAGGACACTTCCTCGAAGCAGGAAGACAGAATCAATAAAAAGTAGCCGATTTTAGTCGCTATGGCAGGAAAAACAGTCAAAAATTGTTGCTTAAGTAGGTATCATGAGATACAATGTTAGCTATCGAAATAGATTGAATTTTTTCTTTTTTACGATAAATTCAATATATATCCAATCGATATTTTATGCTATTATAGCCATTTAACTATTACACATGGCAATTCAAGGGGGAAAAGAAATGGTAAACGTAGGAACAGATCGAGTTAAACGAGGAATGGCTGAGATGCAAAAAGGTGGCGTCATTATGGACGTTATCAACGCTGAACAAGCTAAGATTGCTGAAGAAGCAGGCGCAGTTGCTGTTATGGCACTTGAACGTGTACCTTCTGATATTCGTAAAGCAGGCGGCGTTGCACGTATGGCAGACCCAACCATTGTTGAAGAAGTTATGAATGCTGTTTCAATTCCAGTGATGGCTAAAGCGCGTATTGGTCACATTGTTGAGGCCCGTGTTTTAGAATCAATGGGTGTTGATTATATTGATGAAAGTGAAGTACTCACACCTGCAGATGAGGTGTATCATTTAAATAAAAAAGATTACACGGTCCCATTTGTCTGTGGTTGCCGTGATTTAGGTGAAGCGGCCCGTCGTATTGGTGAGGGAGCATCGATGTTACGCACAAAAGGTGAACCAGGGACAGGAAACATCGTTGAAGCTGTTCGTCACATGCGTGAAGTGAATGCACAAGTACGTAAGCTGGTAACTATGTCAGTTGATGAAGTGATGACCTTCGCAAAAGAATTAGGCGCACCTTATGAAGTGCTACTTGATATTAAAGAAAATGGGCGTTTGCCAGTTGTTAACTTTGCTGCCGGTGGGATCGCAACCCCTGCAGATGCTGCTTTGATGATGCAGTTAGGTGCTGATGGTGTCTTTGTCGGTTCAGGTATCTTTAAATCAGATAATCCAGAGAAATTCGCGCGTGCGATTGTTGAAGCAACGACGCATTATGAGGATTATGAATTAATTGCTCGTGTATCAAAAGATTTAGGCGAAGCAATGAAAGGGATTGAAATCTCGACGATTCAACCGCATGAAAGAATGCAAGACCGTGGTTGGTAATTTTATAAACAAAGGAAGACAATTATGATTACTGTAGGGGTATTAGGATTACAAGGTGCGGTACGTGAGCATATCCATTCAATCGAACGGAGTGGTCACCAAGCCGTCGTCGTGAAGAAAGTTGAACAACTAAATGAAATTGATGGGTTAATTTTACCGGGTGGCGAATCAACGACCATGCGCCGTTTAATCGATAAATATGCTTTTTTAGAACCGTTACGTCAATTTGGTGAAGCGGGGAAACCTATCTTTGGTACATGTGCTGGTTTAATTTTATTAGCAAACAAAATTACGAATCAAGAAGGTTATCATTTAGGTTTAATGGACATGACGGTGACACGAAATGCCTTTGGTAGACAGAAAGAGTCATTTGAAGCGACCCTTCAAATTGAAGGGGTAGCCGATGATTACGATGCGGTTTTTATTCGCGCACCGTACATTAATGCGGTGGGTGCAGGGGTAAATGTGCTATCGACTTATCAAGGAGCAATAGTTGCAGCAGAAGAGGGACCATTTCTCTGCGCATCGTTTCACCCAGAATTAACGAAAGATGATCGTTTGGTTCAATATTTTATTAAAAAGATTGAGGAATCAAAAAAGCACTTGCAAGTTAAAGCATAGTTTTGTATGCTTTAGTTAAATTATTATAGAGCGAAGACGTTTTTAGAGGAAGTAGTATCCGAATAGCCTGTCTTTAAAGAGAGCCAATGGTTGGTGAGAATTGGTGGCAGCTTTCGGAGAATCCATCCTACGAGTGACGTGCGGTAATAAGCATGTCCGGTGATGAGCCGTTATCAAAAAAGAAGCCGGGAGATCTAGGTCTCCAACTAGGGTGGTATCGCGGGTAAAACTCTCGTCCCTGATGTATATTTGGGATGAGGGTTTTTTCTGTATACGAAAATAAACACGAACGTCTGTCGCTTAATTATCAAGCATTAAAAAAAGGATATGAGGAGTGAAAGCTGTGTTAGACATTAAGTATTTACGTCAAAACTTCGAAGAGGTCAAACAAAAATTAAACCACCGTGGTGAAGATTTATCAGACCTCGATCAATTTGAAGCGCTTGATCAATCACGTCGTGATTTGATTGCTAAAACAGAAGAATTAAAGGCAAAACGCAATGAAGTAACCAAAGAAATCGCTACCTTGAAGAAAGAAAAACAAGATGCAGAGGCCATGATTAAAGAAATGCGTGCTGTTGGCGATGAGATTAAAGCAATTGATAGCGAGTTAAGAGGGGTAGAAGAGAAGCTCGAACAATTGATGTTATCGATTCCGAACATTCCTCACGAATCCACACCGGTCGGTGAAACAGAGGATGATAATGTTGAAATTCGTAAATGGGGCGATGTGAAGGTACCTGGGTTTGAACAAATTCCTCACTGGGATTTAGCGACGCGTTTACAGATGCTTGATTTTGAACGCGCTGCAAAAGTTACCGGTAGCCGTTTTGTCTTCTATACAGGAATAGGTGCTCGCCTTGAGCGTGCCTTAATTAACTTCATGATGGATTTACATGCGGAAGAGCATGGATATAGTGAAATGTTACCCCCGTATATTGTCAATCGTCAGAGCATGACAGGTACAGGCCAGTTACCGAAATTTGAAGAAGATGCCTTTAAACTGGAGGACTGGGATTACTTCTTAGTGCCAACAGCAGAAGTCCCGGTAACGAACTATTATCGTGATGACATTTTGACTGCTGAACAATTACCACAGAAATTTGTCGCCTATAGTGCGTCTTTCCGCTCTGAAGCAGGTTCAGCTGGTCGTGATACCCGTGGATTGATTCGTCAACATCAATTTAATAAAGTTGAGTTAGTCCAGTTTGTTAAACCAGAAGAATCATATGACCGCTTAGAAGAGTTGACCTCTCATGCAGAGAAGGTCTTACAATTACTTGAACTTCCTTATCGTGTGCTCAGCATGTGTACGGCTGATTTAGGTTTTACCGCAGCGAAGAAATATGACATTGAAGTCTGGATGCCAAGTAATGCTACGTACCGTGAAATATCTTCTTGTTCAAACTTTGAAGATTTCCAAGCACGTCGAAGTGGCATTCGTTTCCGCCGCGAAGAGAAGGCGAAATTAGAATTTGTTCATACCTTAAATGGTTCAGGCCTTGCGGTAGGAAGAACAGTGGCAGCCATTATTGAAAATCATCAAAACGAAGATGGCTCCATCACGATTCCGGAAGTACTGCGCCCGTATATGGGTAATCGTACCGTCATTAAGTAATCCATCATCAACCAGAAAACGAAACAACAGGTGGGTCAGACACAGCACTGTGTCTGACCCACCTGTTTAAATTTCTTGATCACTAGACGAATTAAGCGGTGTCTGTTGTCATTTTTAAGCGAATAAATTTGTGAATCTCGGTAATGAGTAAAACAATGAAACCAACAGCAATTGCAATGCCCCATTCAAGCATACTTAATCCTTCAGTATAGAAATAGCGTTGCATGAAAGGCACATAAGTGAGTAACAGCTGTAACCCAATCATAATTCCGATGATGAGAAAAGCTTTCTTATTGGTAAAGAATTCTTTAGAGAAAGCCAAGGCTGTAGTTCTAATGTTAAACAAGTAAAAGATTTTACTCATTACCATAATGTTAACGACCATGGTACTGGCAATTTGTTGACTGGCACCGTAGTCGATTAACCAGTCATAGGCAATTAAACTAAAACCAGCCATAAGAATGGATACATAAGCAATTTGGACAGCTTCACGTTTACTAATTAATGAAAAACGTGTATTTCTTGGCGGGCGTTCCATAATGTTCTTCTCAGCGGGTTCAAAAATAAAAGCAAATTGAATGGTAATGGCAGAAACCATGTTAATCCAAAGCATTTGCGTTGCTTGTAAAGGAAGATCGCGTTGTAGCAGTAAAGTAAAGGCGATAATTGACCCTTCTGCGAACGATGTTGGTAACAAGTAAAGAATACTCTTCTTAATGTTGTCATAGATCCGACGCCCCTCATGGATGGCTGTCTCCATCGTTGAAAAATCATCGTTTGCTAACACCATATCAGCAGAATCTTTTGAAACATCGGTTCCTTTTTGCCCCATCGCAACACCGATGTCAGCCATTTTTAAAGCAGGTGCATCATTGACCCCATCGCCGACCATTGCTGTGACTTTACCGCTCTTTTGATAAGCTTCAATGATTTTTAGTTTGTTTTCAGGAGTTGTTCGGGCAAAGACATGGTAGTCATTAATTTTTTCTGCTAGTTCATCCGCACTCATTTCATCTAGTTCAATACCTGTGATGGCGTGTACTTCATCGGCAAGACCTAAATGATCGGCAATTGCTTTTGCGGTGCTCGGATGGTCACCGGTAATCATTTTCACTTCGACACCGGCGTGCCGCATTGTTTTAATTGCTGCGATTACTTCTTCACGCGGTGGATCAATAATCCCAACGATACCGAGAAACTCAACCCCTGACGCTAAATCTTCATGTGTCAGTTCGGTCTGATTGCTGTCAGCGGTCTTCTTCGCCACGGCAATTACACGTTTTCCCTTACTAGAGAGGTCGTCAACTTTTTCTTTCCAGTAGGTAAGATCAAAGTCACTATTGTGTTCTGCCATCTCAAAGAGTTTATCAGGCGAACCTTTAATAAAGATGTTCACGGCTTGTGATTGCTGATGTTGAGAGAGTGAAGCAACATATCGGTAATCCGAGTCAAATGGAATGCGACTGAGTTCTTCATAATCAGAAGTGCCGGATTGATGATATTTTCGATACATTGTTAAAAAGGCCCCATCCGTCGGCTCACCGTTTAAAACCCATTCATCATCTTCTTGGTTAAGTTCTGATTCATTGGCTTGATACCCAGCTTGTATGAGCGCATCTAATGCTGAATCTGAGCCATGTTCAACAGGTTGATCATTGAGAAGAACGGCACCCTCGGGCGCATAACCTACTCCGGAAATACTGTATTGATTTGATTTGGTCATAATGGTTTGTGCGGTCATTTCATTTTTGGTTAAGGTTCCTGTTTTATCTGTTGCGATAATATCGACAGAACCTAAGGTTTCAACTGAAGGTAGTGTTTTTACAATCGTATTTTTCCGTTTGGCCATGTCACTTACTCCCATGGCTAGGACTACAGAAGTTGTCGCGGGCAAACCTTCAGGCACGGAGCCGACAATCATGGTGATGACAGCAAGAGATAGCACCGGTAAGGTGTAAATGTTAAAGATAAAGCCAAAAACAAATAGCAATAAGGCAAAGCCAAGGATTACATAAGAAATGCCGGTTCCTAGCTTATCAATTTCTTTCATTAATGGTGTTTTCTTGGACGATTGTTGGCTGACCGATTCACTGATTTTACCGATTTCAGTTGCTTCTGCGGTAGCGACGACTACACCTGTGGCGTTACCGTTAGTGACCGAAGTCGAGGCAAAGACCATGTTATGTTGGTCGCCGGTAGATACTTTTTCGGAAATGGCCGCTGTCGATTTATTGACGGACCCCGATTCGCCGGTTAAAGAAGATTCCTGGACCTTTAAGCGGTCGGTATCGATGATACGTAAATCAGCTGGAATGTTATCGCCGGCTTCGATATAGACCAGATCCCCTTTAACGACTTCTTCCGCGGGAACTTCAAGACGTTTTTGGTCGCGGATAACAGTCGCATGGGTGGATAACATCTCTTTAATTTTTTCTAATGCATTGGAAGCATTTACTTCCTGGTAATAACCAATCAATGTGTTGGCAACAATCACGAGTCCAATCACCACCGCATCGGAGTAGTGCCCCATCCAAACGGTGAGCACAACAGCAGCAAATAATATATAAATGACAACATTATTGAGTTGCCGGAAGAAAATGACCCACTTTGATGTTTTCTCTTGTTGCAGTTCATTTAAGCCATCGCGCGCTAAGCGGTCACTTGCTTCTTCAGAGGATAACCCTTTGGTTAAATCGGTATCAAATCTCTCTTTAATTTCTGTTTCATTTAATTGATAAAAGTATTTGTTTTCCCTTTCGGTTTCCATATCTACGTCTCCTTATTTCAAAAGATTCGGTCTGCATTGCTTTTACTAAAAGCCCTTTGGGCGAGATTTTTATTAAAAAAATAATGAGCAAAGCATTTATAGTAATTGTCTTTATAGTCTTCCACATATCCATGATGGTTAAACCATAACAACTAGAAGAGAACGAAAGTCATTGGCTATGTGTTGTTTTAGCATAAATGGCAAGCCAGAATGAAAAGTTCTTGCATAAAAAAATAAAAAAATTCAATAAGACTATTGACACTTAAATGTGGGTTTGATAAGATATAACTTGTCGTCAGATTACGGAGGAATACCCAAGTCCGGCTGAAGGGATCGGTCTTGAAAACCGACAGGGGCTTCACGGCTCGCGGGGGTTCGAATCCCTCTTCCTCCGCCATATTATTCAACTTATACGACGATATAAATGAAGCACTTAGTCATACTGACTAGGTGCTTTTTTAGTATGGATAGAGACAAAACAAACGGAAGAATGATCAGAATAGTTAGACAATGACGTGTAGACAAGCTAAACTATAGAGGGACAATACCTGGGAGGGATAACGATGAAGATAGCATTTATAGGCGCAGGGCAAATGGCTGAAGCGATCATTAGTGGACTAGTCGAAAAAGAAGAGGTTCAAGCACAAGCAATTTATGCAACGAATAAACATGATCCCGAGCAATTACAACGACTAACAGATACATACGGCATTAAAACAAGTGAGGATGTCAAAGAAGCAGTATCCGAAAGTGATGTTGTTATCATTGCGGTTAAACCAAAAGATAAGGATGCAGCACTATCGGAAATAAAAGCGTTGCTTCCGCAATCTACATTAGTTATTTCTGTGATGGCCGGCGTGCCAACGGCAACCATTGAGGCACAGTTAAATGCGGGGGTTAAGGTGATTCGGACGATGCCAAATACGAGTGCGAAAATTGGACTTGGGGCCACGGCACTTGCTCGCGGTCGCTTTGCAGATGACGCGTCGATTGATACAGCGGCCTTTATTTTCAATGCGGTCGGAATTACTGAAGAAATTGCAGAAAAAGATATGCATGCAATCACGGCGGTAAGTGGTAGTGGTCCCGCATACTTCTATTACATGGTTGAAGCCATGATGGAAGAAGCCGTTGCTTTAGGTTTAAGTGAAACGGTTAGTGAAGCCTTTATTTATCAAACGATATTAGGAGCCAGTCATATGTTACAAGAAATAGACCTACCACCTGCAGTATTAAGAGAAAACATTACCAGCCCGAACGGCACAACAGAAGCGGGTTTAAAAGCGCTTGATCAATTAAAGGTAAAACAAGCGATTAGACAAGCCGTTAAAGCAGCTCATGATCGTTCAATTACCCTTGGTAAAGGTGAGTGAAGGACACCAAAGCGTGATCAAGCACTAAGGATCTTAGTGGCAACATGACAATACGAGTTAAAAATCCCCTGCCTTTTCGTCAAGATAAAAGGCAGGGGATTTTAAGTTAATAACGGGAATGATTAATAAAATGACCGATTTTTTCTAATATCGGTTCAATGGAGGTATTTTCATCAACGAGATCATAATCATTAATGTTAATCCGTAAAATCGGGCATGAATTGAAGCTGTTGATCCAGTTTTCATAGCGTCCGTGCATTTCTTCCCAGTAGGCAATAGGTGTTTCTTGTTCCATCGGACGTCCACGTTCTTTAATACGGTCAACCACATCGTCTAGCGTGCCCTCTAAGTAGACAAGCAAGTGCGGATGTGGGAAATAAGGAGTCATAACCATCGCATCGAAAAGATTGCGATAGGTTTCATAATCCGTCGGTGTCATGGTTCCTTTTTCGTGATGCATTTTCGCAAAGATACCAGTATCTTCGTAAATTGAGCGGTCTTGTATGAACCCACCGCCATATTCAAAAATACGTTTCTGTTCCTTAAAGCGTTCAGCTAAGAAGTAGACTTGTAAGTGGAAGCTCCATCGTTCAAAGTCTTTATAAAATTTATCTAAATACGGATTGGTATCGACTTTTTCCAGCGAGGTACGAAAGTCAAGTGCCTCTGCTAGCGCATGAGTCATCGTTGATTTACCAACGCCAACTGTCCCGGCAATAGTAATGACAGCGTCATGGGGAATGTTGTATTTTTCTCTTAAATTCATTGTGGCTGTACTCCTTTGATGTAGGGTTTAATTAGGGCAAAGATTTGTTCCAAGTCATCTTGATGTTTAATGAAGTCAAGTTCATCACCGTCAATGCGAATCACTGGGATGTCAGGATGATTCGTTTCAAAGTGATCCATAAAGGTATGATAATCTTCACGCAATTGTTTGAGATAACTTGCTTTAATGTTCTCCTCTACACGCCGACCGCGATGTTCGATTCGTGCCATTAGTGTTTCTAGTGAAGCATCTAAATAGACCATCACATTAGGTAGAGGCATATCATCGGTTAAGGTATGATAAATTTGTTGATACTTGTTTAGTTGGGTGTTTTTCAAGGTGCGTTTTGCAAAGATCATATTTTTCATGATGTGATAATCACTGACTACTGGCTTGTTGGTTTGTAAATAATCTTTTTCAATGTCTTCTAGTTGTTTATATCGATTACATAAGAAGAACATTTCCGTTTGAAAACTCCATGCGTCTATATCGTCATAAAACTTACCTAAGAAAGGATTCTCTTCGACAATTTCTTTTAGCAAGTGGAAATGAAAGTGTTCGGATATTTTTTTCGATAGCGAAGTTTTTCCTACGCCAATCGGACCTTCAACAGCAATGAAAGGGACCTGTTCCATATTGTTTCCTCCTATTTATAGTTGCACTCTAAATTTCAGCAAAGACTATTTTAACATACTATACGAAGAATGCGAGAAAGATCGAGTAAAAAATGCAGCCGCCCGCTAAAAACATGTTAAACTAAAAAGATAGTAAGCGATTGAGGTGAAGAATATGCCAGAAAAAAATGATCACTATTATATGCAATTAGCAATTCAAGAAGCATTAAAGGCACAACAAATTGGTGAAGTTCCGATCGGGGCTGTGCTTGTTTGTCAGGATGAAGTTGTAGCAACCAGTTTTAATTTAAGAGAGACGTTACAGACAACGGCTTCTCATGCGGAAATGTTAGTGATTGATAAAGGCAATGACCATTTTAACAGTTGGCGGTTAGAGCACTGTACGTTGTACGTTACACTAGAACCGTGTCAAATGTGCGCGGGAGCCATCGTCCAAGCGCGTCTGAAGCGAGTCGTATTCGGCGCTTTTGATCAAAAAGCCGGTTGTGCGGGTTCCTTGATGAATCTATTAGAAGATGAACGCTTTAATCATCAAGTTGAAGTGAGAAGTGGTGTAGAAGAAGCAATCTGTGGTCAGTTGTTGTCTGATTTTTTTAGATCATTACGTCAAAAGAAAAAGGCCTTGAAGGAAAAGAACAGAGATGAACAATCGCAACCAGCGGAGTAGCCACGATTAAAAGCCGACTGTCGTGCTAACAGCGTCACTCGGATGTTTAGCTTGTGTCATAATCGCTTAGCAAAACATGTTTTTATCATTCCAAGAAGGGGTGTAAAATAGTCCTCGAGAGAACCCCATTTTGCGGATGAAAAGAGAGTGTGTCGTATCATCAAGGTACACAACCAAATACAGATTAGAAAAAGGACGCTTTCTCATGAGGGAAATCATATCAGATATCATTACAGTGTTACGGGTAACGACCGTCTTAATTCGCGATGAGCCACAATTGAAATTTTACATATTTAAAACCATGTCAGAAGCGTTAGGAGACATGCTGGTAGAAATTGATCAGACCGTGAAACAGAACCGAAATGTTGTTTGATGAAGATAGTTTTGGCTACTTGGTTAAAGCAGACTGTGTGTGAGAAGCTAGCGTTTAACCAACACAACCTCGTGCGACTTCTACGCGCGATTAACGTGGTAAGAATGCCTTTAATTCTGATCTTAGCTCGACTAAAGCCTCGGCTGTTGTCTCAGCTGTTGTTTCTTTTATTAATGCCTCTATTAAACGCTCGATCAGATACGTCGGCCCAATCATCGAGTGAAATTCATTTGGCTTCCCGCGATCGGTAAGAAATATAAGCAGTGCCGGGTATTGGTCCGCTAAATTGTCTTGGTCAGTTAAGGCGATGGTCTTTATTCGCTTTTTTTCAGTGACGTGTAATAATGCTTTTGTTTCATTGATCAACCTTGCGAAGCTAAAAAAAATCACGGTATCGGTTGGCTTTAAATGCAGCAACGTCTCCATTAGTTCACTGCCCCCTTCGGTGTGAAGTTTGACAGGAACTGCTAAGCGACGTAAACGATAGAACAATAATTCGCTTAATCCTTTAGTGACTCCAAAACTAAAAATATGGACGGTATCGGCTTGCTTGATTAGGGTAACGAAGCGGCTCACGTACGCAGGTGCAAGACTTGTTTCTGTTTTGTATAAATAATCAAGCAACTTTTGAAACCTCATCGGTGCTTTCGATGAGGTTTCTTTTGCATGCTGTAACTTATTTTGTGGTAGTGGAGAAAGCTTGTGAATATGCGCTTGTTTAAATGCTTTGTAGTTTCTGTAACCAAGCATTTTAAAAAAGCGTGATACTGTTGCGTTACTTATCTTTAAGGCATCAGCAATTTCTTCTTCCGTTTTAAAAAGGGCTTGTTGGGCCTGTCTATTAAAATAGTCGGCGATTTTCGTTTGATTCGGTGTTAAGTTTTTTGTTGGGAAGTTAAACATTTTTTTCGCTCCTTATTGTATCGGTGTGTGTGCCGTCATTATAGCAAATACAGCACAGTAAAAAACGCGAATGTAAGAAAATTTACATAATGTTTAAAGATGCACAATACTTTACAGCGTCTTTACACTACTAACATACTGCCTTCATTTCATACCGGTACACTTAACGTATCACTTAATTAAAGGAGCTGTTTTACTTGAATACACATACACGCTTTACTTTAACAGAGTCGCAGAAAATGATGGTTTTTATTTTGTCGATGTCGCTTTACGGACTATCCAACATGATAACCGAACTTATTCCGAAGTTTTACTTAGGGCCGATTGAATTTTCTGTCGAGTACTTTGCGTTCATTCCTCTTAGCTTAGCAATGATTTTCCACCCCTTGTACGCCGCCATTGGTGCAAGTTTAGGCGAGGTGATTTTCGGTGAGATTATGCTAGGTCAGTTTGGTGGGATTGGTGAGTTAGAGAAGTTTATCGCCTTTTCACTGGCGATTTTTATTGCTGGCGTTATCGTGCGTAATCCAGAAAATAAAAAACAAGTCGCTCTTGGTGCGATGGCGGGTGTGATTATTCATCAATTCATTAGTATGAGTGTTGACATTTTAAAAGTGTGGGTCGGGGTTGAAGAATTAGATGCGGTCGAAGGTTTGGCAGAAAGTGTTGTCGTTATTGAAGGTATTGCCTTTTTAAACGACGTACTTTTTTCAGGCATTCTGTTTGCTTTACTCCCCACGCTTTACCTTGTGCCAAGACTCTACGGTAAGATTGAACCTTTGTTAGGGATGAAGCCACGAAAGAATGATTTACAACTTGGTTTATCAGAAATTATTACCGTGCCGTTTATATTAGCGGTTGTTGTGCTGGGCAGTTTAAGTTTCTTATTTGAATACTTATCAGAAACGACGTTTGGTTGGGAGTGGGAAGCGCCACTCGTTGATCGTTTTGGTGAATGGATTGTCTTTCCCGTGATGGTCGTACCAGTGATTATCGCCCTCAGTGTTATCATCTTTTTGGTTAAACGTAAAGGACGAAAAGATACTGACGGTTACTCGGAGGTTGTTTAACATGACCCACCAAATTACGATGACAGACGTTACCTTCACTTATCCAGGACAATCACGTCCGCAGCTTAAACATGTGACGCTATCGATTAAACAAGGGGCATTTGTGGCGATTATGGGTGGAAACGGTAGTGGGAAAAGCACGCTCTGTAAATGCTTGAATGGCCTTATTCCTCATTACTATGTGGGAGACTATACGGGAAAGACCACGATTAATAGCCATGATACAACAGAAGTGTCGGTGTCGGCGTTATCTAAACACGTTGGTTATGTGTATCAGGACTTTGAAAATCAACTCGTGAGTCCAAGGGTGTTAGATGATGCCTGTTTTGCACCGCTACACTTTGGACTGAGCGACTTTAAAGCTCGAGGAGAAAGAGCGCTTGAACTTATGGCGATTGATCATTTAAAAGACCGTTACATTTGGCAACTCAGTGGTGGACAAAAGCATTTACTAGCTTTGAGCGGGATCCTAAGTTTAAACCCGGATATTATCATTGTTGATGAACCTGTCAGTCAACTGGATCCCTTTCATGCCGAAGTCATCTATAAACAATTAAAAGCGCTGCATCAACAAGGGAAAACAGTTATTGTGATTGAGCACCATGCCTCTTTTGTTGCTCGTTATGCTGAAGAAGTCATTTTAATGAGTGAAGGGGAGCTACTCACTCATACATCGGTACGGGAAGCGTTAGAAAATGATGCAGTACTTTCACAAGCTGGCGTTTATCCACCGGAAGTAACAATGATGGCGCGAAAGATGAAGAGGCATGATCATCCTTTGCCACTAACGATTGATGAAGCGGAACGTTATTTTAGACCATTATTAAAACAAACAGAAGAGAATCAAGTTGAAAGCATGCCGACCGTGAATAAAAATGCGGCTGTTCAGTTAAAGGGTGTATCGTTTCACTATCAGTCTCTTGAAAAAACAACACATCAAGTATTTGACCAGCTTGATCTCAGCCTCTATCAAGGGGAACGCGTGGCATTAATCGGTAATAATGGGGCAGGGAAATCCAGTTTAATGAAGCTGTTGACTGGCCAATTTAAACCAAAAACTGGCCAAATTAAGATATTTAACGAAGATATCAATAAACAGTCGCCTGAACAACTAGCCGAGTACGTGACATACATTCATCAAAATCCGGAACATATGTTCATTGACGATAGTGTAGAAAAAGATATCGGCTACTTTTTAAAGATGAGACATACACCAAATTTAGACCAACGTGTAGCTACATTATTAGAACGCTTTGACTTAACCTCACTTAAATCGCGTGATGCGAGACTACTTAGCGGAGGGCAGATGCGGCGTACGTCATTAGCGATTGGTGAAGGGACGTCGCCAAGGTTATTGTTGCTGGATGAACCAACAGCTACACTTGATATGGTCGCAAAACAACATGTGAAGCGGCTCATGCAAAATCAGACAGGTGAAGAAAAAACAATTGTGATGGCAACGCATGATGTGTCTCTCGTGTTTGATTGGGCCACTCGTGTCATCGTTTTAAATAATGGACAGATTATATTCGACGGGGTGCCGGAACAACTAGTGGATGATTATCATGTCTTAAATAAAGCAGGGATTATTCTTCCAGAAGTCGTGGAATTGTCTCGGCGACTTGAATTGCCATTAATGAAAAACCAACAAATGTTTATCGACTGTCTACAAGATGAGGTGATATAAATGGATATGGTAAAAACATTGACAGATAAACTGTCGATCGAACAAGTCAAAATTGAAATTTTAAATACAGCTTATGGCTACCACCAAACTTTTTTACAACGTTTAGATCCTCGGACGCTATTCTTATGGTATTTAGTGTTTGGGGTTGTACCGTTTTTTATCCACCAAACCTCGGTCTTGATTGGATTGGCACTTTTTCTCATCGTATTAACGGCAATGGCTAAGGTTAGCCCGCTAATTATTTTTATTTTAACCCTCGGGTTACTCACTCAAGGTGGGTCGTATTTAATTGTCGGGTTGTTTTTCGGAGGAGAAGTAACGGCGATGTTGCCACTGTTAAAACTCACCCTGAAATTATCAGTCATTTCAATGGCGAGTATCGTTGTGTTTTGTTCAATGTCACCGGAGAAATTGAGTGATGGCCTGTTAAAAATTGGCGTCCCAGGTCAAGTGTCATTTAGTATTGGTTATGCGTACCGGATGTTGCCAACGTTAGTTGAAGAATACCATCATATCTTTTTATCGTACCGGTTACGTGGAAAAGCACCAGTAAAGAAAGGGCTATTTTATAGTAGACAGCTCTTCTATTATATAAAACTATTAATTAAGTCATTTTATCCGCTGATGTTGTCTGTTGCAAAACGTTCGCGGACGATGGTAGAGGCTCTTGAATCAAAGGGGAGCTTATACGGATTTAATCATCCAAAGGTGAAACAGTTAAAACTTCAACATTTAAAAATTAAGCGACGAGATGTGCTGTTCTTTGGCTTAAGTATCAGTTACTTCATTATCTTGATCGGGATCAGTTAGCGAATACTTAGGTCGCATATCCTTCTGGGAAGCGAAAAATAATTGCAGTAACCGAGTACGCGCTATAAGAAATCAATACATGTTAAAAATGACAAAATATTAAACAAAGGACGTGTCCCATATGCATATAGATTTTCATAGCCATGTAAAAATATCAAAAAAATCAGCCTTTCAACCGGATTACTTTGAACAAATGATTGAGGAGGCGAAGTTAAACGGCCTTGACGCCATTTGTTTAACCGAACATTTTAATACGATTCGTTTCTTTGATGTATATGATTACTTAGATGCGCATTATCGTTACATCGATGACTATTATGATGTAAACGGATTTAAAGTCTTCCCGGGGATGGAGGTCGATGTAAAAGAAGGGGGACATACACTGGTTATTGGTCAACGTCAATCGATTCGGACGATGAGGGAACAGTTAAATCCTTATACAACAAAGGATAACTTCATTTCCATTGATCAATTAAATGAATGGGTAAAAGTAAACAACTGTTTATTTATTGGCGCGCATTTCTACCGTGAATCAACACCACTGATTCATTTAACGGATCAACAACTACACTATTTCGACGCATTGGATTTAAATGGGAAAGACCTGTTTAGTTATGATATGACAAGTTACCAAGAGAAATTAACTGAAGTGGCGGATCGGTTAAACTTACCGATCGTTGGGGGGAGTGATACCCACCATTTTCTCCAGTACGGGGTTATTTATAATACGCTCAACAATGTTGTCACCATCGAAGCGTTAAAAGAAGCGGTCATTAATCATCAGGTGAAAGTAACGATTGATCCAAGTTTGCCTGTACGTGTCAAAGGCGCGACAGTTGCTAAGAAGTATTTAAAACGTTTGGTCGAAGTTACGGTTTAATAGCATTCAGGGGAGACTCACGGGTGATGGTGAGTCTTTTTGGCTTTCGTTTAAGGAGAAAGGATAAGTCAGATAATTCACCTGGTACAGACTTACGAGAGGAATGATTGCATTTTTTCTTAAAACACGTTATACTAAGTTTTGCCGTGCTAGGTGGGGAGGTAGCGGTGCCCTGTACTCGCAATCCGCTGTAGCGAGACTGAACTCCCATCCGAGGTGCATATTTTTAAGGTCTGCCATAAAGAATTGGTGTTGACGTTTGGGTCCTGCGCAACGGGAACCTGTGAACCTTGTCAGATCCGGAAGGAAGCAGCAATAAGCAGTGACCTCTCGTGTGCCGCAGGGAAGCCTGGACTGAGCCATGAATTTATGTAACGCTTGGGGTTATGTTATCGAAGATGGGTGCACGGTTACATAATATGAAAATCTCTTACGACAACGTAAGGGATTTTTTAATAGCCAATTTTAGATGCATCGATGCAAGTCTTACGTTATAATAGAGAAGAATTCCGACCAAGAGAGGATACGGTTACTACCATGAGTTATCAAGCCCTTTATCGTGTATGGCGCCCACAATCTTTTGAGGATGTGGTCGGACAATCACATATCACGCGAACGTTACAAAATGCATTAGTGGAAGATAAATTTTCACATGCTTATTTATTCTCAGGCCCTAGAGGAACAGGAAAGACAAGTGCAGCGAAAATATTCGCGAAGGCGATTAACTGTGAACAAGCACCTGTAAGAGAGCCCTGCGGTGAGTGTGACCGTTGTAAAGGTATCCAGTCAGGAGCTATTCCTGATGTGATGGAAATTGATGCTGCCTCAAATAATGGTGTTGAACAGATTCGCGACATTCGTGATAAAGTTAAATACGCACCGACTTCTGTGCCTTATAAAGTCTACATTATTGATGAGGTGCATATGTTGTCGATGGGTGCGTTTAATGCGTTGCTTAAAACATTAGAAGAACCACCTCAACATGTTATTTTCATTTTAGCGACAACTGAACCGCATAAAATACCGTTGACGATTATTTCACGTTGTCAGCGCTTTGATTTTAAGCGAATTACGCAAAAAGCATTAATTGGTCGCATGAAGGATATCATGGAAAAAGAAGCCATTTCGGTTACAGATGATGCCTATCATCAAATTGCTTTAGCGGCTGAAGGCGGTATGCGTGATGCGCTGAGTTTACTTGACCAAGCAATTTCTTATAGTGAAGATGAAGTCATTCTTGACGATGTGCTTGCCATAACTGGTTCAGTTTCACAAGCACGTTTGTCGGCGTTAGTTACGGCGCTTGCTGAAAAAGAAGTAAGCACAGGGTTACAACTTGTTGATGCTTTTATCCAAGAAGGAAAAGATCCTGGGCGAATGGTGCATGACCTCATCTATTTCTTAAGAGATATTTTACTGTATAAGAGCTCAACGCAACTTGTTGATCAAATGGAGCGTGCACGTGTTGATACCTCATTTGAAGGTTTGGTTGATCAATTGGATGCGCATTGGATCCAAGCGGCGATAGGAGAGTTTAATCACTGTCAACAAGAAATGAAATGGACGACCAGTCCCAAGGTCTTTATTGAAATTAGTGTCTTGAAGCTCACCGAAACAAAACAAACACAAACAGCAGTTTCAGATGAACAAGTTTTGCAGTTAACAGAAAAGCTTGGTAAACTAGAAAAAGAGTTACGCTTACTAAAAGAACAAGGCATTAAAGCGACAGAACAAGCACCGCAACAGACAAAACGAAAACGACCAGTGACATCGAAAAACAGCTATAAAGTGCCGTTTGAGCGGATAAGAATGGTGTTGGAGAAGGCAGATAAAGACTCTTTAAAAGCGATTCATCAACAATGGCCAAACTTTATGCAGACGATCAAACAAAAGAGTGCCCCTGCGCATGCGACAATCGTTGATGCAAAACCGGCAGCTGCTTCTTCTGATACATTGGTATTAGCGTTCAAGTTTGAAATTCATTGTTCGTTAGCTCTCGATCATCAACAATTAATCGAGGATGCTTTACTTGAACTTTTAGGTCACAAGGTAACGTTCTTGCCGATTCCGGAAACAGAGTGGTTACCACTTCGTCAAACATTTATTGATGAGCAAAAACAGCGTTCAAAAGATGATGGGACGAGTGAAGAGACAGAAGATGAAGGTGATCCAGTTGTTGAGGAAGCCCGCAAATTAGTTGGTGACGCGTTATTAGAAATACATGAAGAATAAACAGGAAGATAAAATTCGAGGAGGAATTACAGATGCGTGGAAATGGTGGAAATATGCAAAAGATGATGAAACAAATGCAAAAAATGCAAAAAGATATGATGAAAGCTCAAGATGAACTACAAGAAATGAGTTTTGAAGCAACAGCTGGTGGCGGTATGGTTAAAGTTGTAGCAAATGGTAAAAAAGAAATTATTGATGTAGAGATTAATGAAGAGGTTGTTGATCCAGATGACGTAGATATGCTTCAAGACTTAATTATTGCAGCTACGAATGAAGTGCTAAATAAAGTGGATGAAGTATCAAATGAGAAGATGGGTAAATTCACACAAGGTATGAATCTCCCGGGTATGTTCTAAGGAGGCCAATGATGTATTATCCTGAACCAATTTCAAAGCTGATTGACAGCTTTACAAAGTTGCCAGGAATCGGACCGAAGACAGCGGTTCGCCTGGCGTTTTTTGTTTTAAATATGAAAGAGGATGATGTGCTTGATTTTGCGAAAGCATTAGTGAGTGCAAAGCGCGAGCTTACACACTGTAGTGTTTGTGGTCATATCACTGATCAAGACCCATGTCAGATTTGTACCGACGCTTCACGTGATGACAGCGTGATATGTGTGGTTGAAGATCCTAAAGATGTTATCGCTATGGAGAAAATGCGAGAATTTAATGGACGTTATCATGTCTTACACGGTTCAATTTCACCAATGGACGGGATTGGTCCCGAGGATATTAATGTGCCAGACCTAATTAATCGTTTGAAAGATGATAAAGTAAAAGAAATCATTCTTGCGACAAACCCCAATGTTGAAGGGGAAGCAACAGCGATGTATATTTCCAGGTTAGTGAAACCTTCAGGTATTCGTATTACCCGCATTGCGCATGGGTTACCGATGGGCGGCGATTTGGAATATGCCGATGAAGTCACTTTATCAAAAGCGATGGAAGGTAGACGTGAATTATAATTTGAGGACGTGGTGAAGATGGCGTTTGGCGCGAATAAAAAGAAACAAGCGCTACAAGAACAACTGCTTACGGATATTTATCAATTACAAGATGAATGGATGCAAGTGAAATCTGTTCTTGAGAAAAGCGTAGATCCTTCGATTGAAGGAGAATATGAATTAAAAGTTGCCGAAGCAAAATATTTCTTCCTATTAAGAGAAGCTCGGCGATTACATTTAAACGCACATGGTTAATGCCATATGCGTTTAATTTTTTAGCATCGAATAAACAGGTACAGTTTTACAAAGGATTAAAAAAGATTCAAAAAACGTAATAAAATACGTTTATAATTGTGAATGAAGGGTAAATAAAGTAAGTAGCCAAGATGAGCGAAGCATTGAATAAAGTTTTTTAAATTCATCCTTGCGTTGAACTTGTCGGCTATGGTATATTAATTGGGCAGCATTTTTCGAGAGCAAAACAACATAATAAGTATTTCAAAAAGTTGTTGACTTTGAAATTGTCTGCGTGATATAATATAGAAGTTGTCGAGAAAACAAACGGCAACATATTGATCTTTGAAAACTGAACAAAACACACAGTATGTTAAGAAAAACAAGTAAGTAAAGCTAGTGCTTTAACCAGAGTTATTATGACTCTTTCAATTATATTG
>NZ_QJJR01000010.1 GCF_003201605.1 Streptohalobacillus salinus
CAATATAATTGAAAGAGTCATAATAACTCTGGTTAAAGCACTAGCTTTACTTACTTGTTTTTCTTAACATACTGTGTGTTTTGTTCAGTTTTCAAAGATCAATGTAATAATGGTGGGCCTAAGTGGACTCGAACCACCGACCTCACGCTTATCAGGCGTGCGCTCTAACCAGCTGAGCTATAGGCCCATTATGGAGCGGGTGAAGGGAATCGAACCCTCATCATCAGCTTGGAAGGCTGAGGTTTTACCACTAAACTACACCCGCATTATGAAGATGGTGCGCCCGAGAGGACTCGAACCTCTAACCTCTTGATTCGTAGTCAAGTGCTCTATCCAATTGAGCTACGAGCGCTAATTGAGCGACATCTATTAATGTAACATATTCTATCATGTGTTGTCAATAAGGTTTTTGGTGCGGTCGAGAGGACTTGAACCTCCACGGGTTATTCACCCACTAGGCCCTCAACCTAGCGCGTCTGCCATTCCGCCACGACCGCTTTATTAGTAAACTAATAAAGCAATAATAAAAGTGAGCCATGAAGGATTCGAACCTTCGACCCTCTGATTAAAAGTCAGATGCTCTACCAACTGAGCTAATGGCTCCTATTATAAGTGAGCGCATTTCATTTAAAGAATAGAAAACCTTCAAAACATAGGAGTTTTAAAGGATTTAAAACGCTATAATACGCAAGAAATAAAAATGGCTGGGCTAGCTGGATTCGAACCAGCGCATGACGGTACCAAAAACCGTTGCCTTACCGCTTGGCTATAGCCCATTAAAAATGGCGGTCCGGACGGGACTCGAACCCGCGACCTCCTGCGTGACAGGCAGGCATTCTAACCAACTGAACTACCGGACCAATATAAAATTGTAATGGTGACCCGTACGGGATTCGAACCCGTGTTACCGCCGTGAAAGGGCGGTGTCTTAACCGCTTGACCAACGGGCCATTGTTTTTAAAAAAATGGCGGAGAAGGAGGGATTTGAACCCTCGCGCCGCTTACACGACCTACACCCTTAGCAGGGGCGCCTCTTCAGCCACTTGAGTACTTCTCCGTAATGGCTCCACAGGTAGGACTCGAACCTACGACCGATCGGTTAACAGCCGATTGCTCTACCACTGAGCTACTGTGGAATAATGTTTTGTCGCATTAGCGACGTTAAATAATATACTATATAAGAGGTAGGATGTCAACTCTCTTTTCTAAAGTTTAACCGAAGCATGTAACCGCTTCATCACCCTAATAGCTCTATTTTACAGAATCGTTTTTGTTCCTGCAAATCTTTTGGACAACAATCAAACGACCTAAATAAATTTACCATGAAAAGGTGATGTTCGTCAACACTTTTCTATAAATTTATCTGTTTAATTTCCCCTTGACACTTCCCGCATCGGTAACGCTTAGGATCCATTCGCTTTTTGCGCTTATATTGAACCCCACAAACGCTACAGCTGTATAGATAGCGCTTCGTACTCTTCCGTTTTCTACTGCCCTGTCTTGCTGAAGGCAACGTTTGACAATGACGTGGGGATGCCGTAGCCTGCATCAGCTTCTTAAAGTCTTGATCACCATGACGGTAGCCCTTTCCCTCTAAATGCAAATGATAATGACAGAGTTCATGCTTAATAATCCCGATCAATTCCTTTTCTCCCAGTTCGATCACATATTTCGGATTGATTTCAATCGCATGCGTTGCTAATAAGTATCGTCCACCTGTTGTTCGTAACCGTGAATTAAAATAAGCTTTATGACGAAATGGACGTTTAAAGGTACGCACAGAGATAACTTCAACCCATCTTTGCAATTCATCTTCATTGATCATATCACTCACCCTCTCTTCATTTCTTCATTCTTATTATACATGCTCAGCCCATTTCCTAACGAAACCAAAAATAAGCAGCGCGTTTATCACATCACGTACGCTGCTTACTTTCACTGGGAGTTAAAATCAATTATTGTTTATCTGGCTTGATCATGGTTAAAGCGATTCGTTGTTTTTGAACGTCAACTTGATCGACCCAAACCGTTACAACATCGCCAACAGCAGCAATGTCCATCGGATGTTTCACAAAACGATTGGCCATTTTTGAGATGTGGACCAAACCGTCTTGTTTCACACCAATGTCAACAAATACTCCAAAGTCAACGACATTACGCACAGTTCCTTCTAATTCAAGGCCTGGTTTTAAATCTTCCATTGATAAGACATTCTTCTTCAGTAACGGTTGTGCATAATCGTCACGTGGGTCCCGTTCTGGTCTTGAAAGTGCTTCAATAATGTCCTTTAATGTTAACTCACCAATGTTTAACGACTCAGCAGTCAACTTAACGTCGAGTGCTTGTAGCTTTTCTACAAGTTGAGGTGTGCCAACATCATCTGTCGTTTGATTAATCATTTTCAGTACGGCTTTTGCATCTTTATAGCTTTCCGGGTGAATCGGGGTACGGTCTAACACTTCAGCACCGTCCATGATTCTTAAAAAGCCAATACTCTGCTCATACGTTTTTTGACCTAACCGTGGAATATCCTTTAATTGCTTGCGGGAAGTAAATTTACCAACATCATCACGATATTTAACAATATTACCTGCAACCGTCTTGCTTAAGCCTGAAACATACTGAAGCAGCGACACCGAGGCTGTATTCACATTAACACCGACTTTATTCACCGCCGTTTCAACGACAAATTTTAATGATGCATTTAATTCTTTTTGGCTAACATCGTGCTGGTATTGGCCAACGCCAATCGATTTAGGGTCAATTTTCACTAGTTCTGATAGTGGGTCACTGACACGTCTTGCGATTGACACTGCACTTCTTTCCTCTACTTGTAAATCAGGGAATTCTTCTCTAGCTAGTTTAGAAGCTGAGTAAACACTTGCTCCCGCTTCGTTCGCGATAAGATAAGGAATGTCTAACTGCTCTTCTTGAATCAGTTCCGCAATAAATTGTTCCGTTTCGCGTGAGGCAGTTCCATTACCAATCGCAATTAAATCAATCTGATGGCGCTTGATATATGCACTTACAGTTTTTTTCGCCCCCGCAACATCATGTTTAGGTGCGGTTGGGTAAATTACTCCCACTTCCAACATTTTTCCTGTCTCATCGACAGCTGCTAGCTTACACCCTGTCCGAAAGGCTGGATCGACCCCTAAAATATTGCGCCCTTTTAGTGGCGGTTGCAATAAGAGGTTATTTAAGTTCTTACTAAAAATATCAATCGCTTGCGCTTCTGCTTTTTCTGTTAGACCTGAGCGGATTTCTCGCTCAATCGACGGCTGAATAAGGCGCTTGTAACTATCTTGAATTGTCGCCTTCAAAAATTCAGCAACAGCTACACTGGTACGATCTTTAATCACCTTTCGCATAAGGTAATGGACAATCCGGTCCTCCGGCGGTTGAATGCTTGCCCTAATTACCCCTTCTTTTTCAGCGCGATTGACTGCTAACACACGGTGACTCACGAGTGTTTTTACTGATTCTGCGTAGTCGTAATACATCTCATAGACTTTTTTCTCGTCAAGTTCCGCTGCTTTGGCTTTTGTTTCAAGTTTTCCCTCTTTGACGGTCATTTGCCGGATATCTTCTCTAAAGGCTGGCTCATCGCTGACCCATTCGGCAATAATATCATTCGCTCCAAGCAAACAGTCTGCCGCGCTGAATAACTCATGCTCATCTGATTGGTAGTTAGCTGCCTCTCTTTCTAAATCAACGAGCGTTTGCTTAAAGATCGCTTCCGCTAACGGTTCTAATCCTTTTTCTTTCGCAATAGTTGCTTTGGTCCGGCGTTTTTGTTTATAGGGACGGTAAAGGTCTTCAACACGCTGAAGTTTTTCCGCTTTTTCAATGGCTTGTTTTAAGGTATCGGTTAATTTACCTTGTTCATCAATTAAACGTATCACTTCTTCTTTTCTTTCGCTTAGTTGTGTCGCATAGTGCCATTGGTCTTCAATGGTTTTGATTTCTACTTCATCTAAGCCACCGGTCATTTCTTTACGGTAACGCGCAATAAAAGGGACCGTGTTGCCCTCATCTAATAAACCAATCACCGTTTTTACCGTTGTTGGTTTAAGTTTAATCTGTTTTGCTACCTGTTCCATTAAAAAAAGTTGTTCATCTGTCATATGTATTCCTCCACTTCTCCACTCTAATTTTAACAAACTTTTCACCTTTTGCCTAAACGACCACCAAAAAAAGCTAAAGAACACCCCTGAAACGGATATCCTTTAACTTTATCATGTGTGATGCATCGGTTGATATTTCACAACTACCAAGGTCGTATCATCATCACGGTCATTAGCCATTAGCTCTTTAAACGTCTCGGTGATTTCATAGACATCCCTCATCTGAAATAATACGTGTGATAACTCTCGGGCATGAACACCATCAGAAAAGAGCGCAAAAATCATTCCCTCTTCTAAAGGTTCGGTGATTTCTTTCACTTTACGGGGAAAAACACCTAAATAACCTGAAATCGGAATGTTACGTTTTTTGAGCGTATCTTTACTGATCGTCATCAAGCCAATGTTTCCAATTGAACTGTAACGGTAGACACGTTCATCATAACGCAACCTCAAAACCCCTAAGACAACCCCGCGCTTTCCAACCAAGGCCTTATTACATAGGCGCATCAGCTGATCCGTTTGTACATCAGGATTTAATTTCACCACATCGATAACCGCTTGTGAAGACTCTTTCGCTACCTGTCCGCTGCCTAAACCATCTGCGACAACAGCCAAAAAACCAGCTTCTGATTCCACATAGAAATAACTGTCCCCACAATAATAGTTGCCTTGTTTTGATTTTTGGAAGACAGCCACGTCAACATGTCTGAATTCTTCCATTAATCGTTAACTCCAATTCCGTCAGCTTGTAATGCTTCACGTAGCTTCAACAATGCTCGGCGTTGAATTCTCGATACGTGCATTTGCGAAATGTCCAATAAATCACCGGTTTCTTTTTGACTGCGATTTTCGAAGTAAGTATATTGTAAGATTTTTTGTTCGCGCTCCGATAGAATGGGCAAGACTTTCTCAAGCAACATCCGTAAATCGGTTTGATCAAACGCTTCATCTTGTTGACCAATTAAGTCAAGAATCGACACCGTACTTCCGTCTGAGTCTGCTTCGATTTTTTTATCAACCGAAAGCGCCTTGTAACTTTGACCCATTTCCATCGTTTCAAGAATTTCTTCTTCAGTTACTTCTAAGTAATCGGCAATGTCTTTAACAGACGGTGACTTCTGATTAGAGGTTGTTAATTCTTCGGTTGCTTTTTTTATTTTTGGTCCGAGTTCTTTAATGCGACGTGGCACATGGACACTCCATGTTTTATCTCTGATAAAGCGTTTAATTTCCCCAATAATGGTAGGGATCGCAAACGACTCAAAAGATTTACCCATGGTGGCATCGTATCGCCTAATTGCTGCGAGTAAGCCCAACATCCCTACTTGAACGAGATCTTCATGAATCGAACTGTTTTTTGCATACTTACGGGCGATCGAGTGAACAAGATCTCGATAATGCAAGACAATTTTCTCTTGAATTTCTTCATCTTTTGGGTGTTCTTGTAGGTATTCAATCCATTGGTAAACCTCATCCGCACGTCTATTGACTGGTTGAGATTTGGTCGTCATCAAGTCCCACCTCATTTACCGGAAGATTTTTGGTCATTAATACAATCACACCGTAATCACTTTTAATTTGAACATTATCCATTAAGGCGTCAATTAAAAAGAGTCCAAACCCACCTTCACGTAAATTTTCGATTTTTTCGGATTGTTGATAAGGTCCAGTCGTTTTTCTTACTTCTTGTAAATCAAAGCTACCCCCGTGATCAGCTACCATCACTTCTAAACGGTCTTTATAGACGCCAAATCCAACGGTTACTTCTCCATCTTCATCTACTTCATAAGCATGCGTTGTCGCATTTGTCATCGCTTCTGAAATGGCTACTTTTAAATCTTCAATATCTTCATAAGAAAATCCCATTCGGTTAGCGATACCAGATGCACTTAAACGAATCACGCCGACATACTCCGGCTTGGCTGGCAGTTTCATTTCAATAAAATCAAAGTGTTCCATTTAGTTTCCACCCCGTACTGTTGTTTCGATTGTAATAATTGTATCTAAACTTGTGATTTTAAATAGCCGATGCACCCGTTCCTGTAAATTCACTAATTTCAACTGTGCATCATGTTCTTTCGTCGATTTAAGCGCACTAATAAACACGCCCAGTCCCGTCGAATCCATGTAACTAACCTCTGCTAAATCAACAATAATATGATGATCTTGCTTTGCGGTTAATGGCAATAACTTTTCTTTTAAAAGCGGTGCCGTATAAGCATCGATTTCCCCTTTTAAATGCAAGGTTGTTTCGTTTTCCTTTTCGGTCACGTCAACGTCTAAATTAATGTTCATGCAAGTACCTTCCTTTCAATTGCTCAATTGTTGTATGTAATTCCCGTACGAATGCTTCACTAAACATCTTTCCGTATAATGATCAAGGTAAAGTCATCGCGCAAATGAAAATCTTGCAGGCGTTCAAAGTGTTTATAGACATGTTCAACTGCTTCTTGAGCTGGTAAATGCATGTAGCGTTTGATCACATCAAGAACCTCATCGCGCTCAATAAAGCGATCACCTAAATGACATTCCGTTACCCCATCGGTCAGTAAGATAATACAATCGCCTGCTTCAATCTGCGTTACTTCTTGATCATAGGTAGCATTATTGGTCGCGCCTAAGACGAGACCTTTCGCCTCAATTTCTGAGTAGTGATCTGTCTCTTTATGATAATAAAAACCCGGTTCATGCCCGGCTGAGGCATAACTAAATGTTTGATCTTTCGGATTATAAAGCCCATAAAACATCGTTATAAACATACTTGGATCAACGTTTCTTTCAACCACGCGATTTAAGTTCTCAAGAATACGCGAAGGCTGTCTTAAATCTTCCGGAAAACTATCCATCGAATATTTTATCATCGACATCGCCAGCGCTGCTGGAATGCCTTTCCCGATGACATCCGCCAATGCAATCCCTAGCGTATGGTCATTGTCATAAATGAAATGATAGTAATCACCATTCATTCGGTTAGCCGGCACACTAATTGCTCCGATATCTAACCCTGGAATCTCCGGTTTTTTTGTTGATAGCAGTGTCTTCTGCATGTTTGCGGCCACGGATATTTCCGACTCTAAAGCGGACTGTTTTTCACGCAAATGCTGATATTCTTGTAGGGCAAGACCATAAGAAATCATCGCTTCTAATAAGAAATTCAGTGAATCATTTACTTCTTCGGGTAATTCTGGATATAGTTCTTTCAGTGCTTTAATGTGCACGTGTATAATTTCTTCAGGTGAAACATTATGTTGAACCGATAGTTTACTGAGTTGTTCCGCTTGGTATAAAGCAGTCTCATCGTGTGTCAATAAATATTCCTTCAACAGCTTACGGTAATTGTCTAAATCTAAAGCTACCGACTCCACCTGGTCACCCCCTAATCATTTATCTAACCCATTTTATCGTTTCGATTTCTGTCCCTTCGCCCCACTCGGTACGAATCTCAAAGAAATCCATTAAGCGCTTCACCCCAGGTAGTCCTGCACCTAAACCGCCGGACGTTGAATAGCCATCCTGCATCACTTGACTTACATCGCGAATACCAGGACCTTCGTCAATAGCTATAATTTTCAATCCTTTTTTATCAAGTTGGTCAACGATTTCAAATCGCACTTTCCCTGTACCTGCGTACAGATAAATATTACGAGCAAGTTCTGAGATCGCAGTCGCAATCCGTGCTTGGTCAACAGTGCCAAACCCTAATTCTTTAGCTTTTTCTCGGCCAAGTTGTCTTGCCCCTACGATATCCCATTCTTGACGAATGTTTACACAGGATTTGAAGTCCATAGTCAGCCCTCCAGTTCCTGGCGAAGTTTAATCAACCCTTGTTCTAAATCTAGCGCCGTTTGCACATCTTGCATATGAATACCAAGTTCAATTAGCGTCATCGCCACCGCAGGTTGAATACCGGTTAATACGACTCTCGCTCCCATCAAATCAGACATGGTCACAACATCACCAAGTACTTTAGCGATAAAAGAATCAATGATATCAACAGAGGTTAAATCGATGACTACGCCTGTTGCACCGCTTTTATGGATTTTATTTAATAAATCTTCTTGAAATTGAATCGCCGATTGATCATCCAAATCAATTTGGATCGAAATCAGTAAATAGTTCTGTAGTTTTAAAATTGGAATTCGCATTGTCTCACTCCTTCTCTAGAGATGCCATGATGTTTTCAACGATTTTTTCTTTCTTTTTTTCACGATGAATCGTGCGACCAGTTAATTCAAGTGCTGTTTCAAACCCTTTTCTCAAGCTTGATTTCGTTGGGAATTTCCCTAAATCAATGCCTAAGTTAACAATTGTTTGAGCAATCTCTGGTCGAATACCGACTAGAATACAGGTTGACCCAATCAAGCGAACCGCTTCAGCTGCTTGAATAATGTGGTGTGCGACCATCGTATCCACTACCGGTACACCCGTAATATCAATTAACACGACTTCGGCGTTATGCTTAATCACACCATCTAATAAGTTTTCCATAATTAATTTCGCTCGCTCTGTATCGATTGTACCAATTAACGGCATGATGGTAATGTTGCGCATCACCGGAATAAGCGGGGCAGATAATTCTTGCAAGGCAACGCGTTGTAAGGAAACGGTATGTTCCCAGTTTCCTGAATATTCATTCACAAGTTTATTAATAATCGGATCAACCCAACTGTCAACCCGGTCAAGAATAACCGAAAAGAAGTCCGTATCGATTTGGTCATGTTGACTTAAAACAAAATCAATCGTTACCCGACGGAACGTCTGCAAACCATCGGTCAAATAAGATAACGGCCATCCAAGGTTGACCAAGCGTTCTGAGAAAGCTTCAAGTTCATCCGTTAGGCCCTTCGTTTCTAAACTATCAAAAATAACATTAACAAATTCACGGTTTGTGCTTTGAAATAATTCCTCTGAAATTGATGAAGTATAATCATTTTTTCTTCGTTCTGAGACAATCTCTAGCCAATGTTTTATAATAACATCGCTATTTTCCATAATGATTTTATCGACACGCTTTGGCAATAGAATAACCACCTTTTCTGTATTGATTATAAGTGATCCTTTTTATGTAACACCTTATAATTATTGATTTAAAAAAGCACTTGTCATTTTACTTAAGAGACAAGCGCTTCATCTGAGCTATTACATTAAATATTAGCCAACCCCATACTAATCGTTAAGGCCTGATCTATTTTTTCCATCATCGGTGCATCTAAGTGCGTGATTTTATCAGTTAAGCGTTGCTTATCAATCGTCCGAATCTGTTCTAATAGTATCACAGAATCACGTTCAAACCCGTATTTATCAGCTTTTATCTCGACGTGAGTTGGTAATTTTGCTTTTTGGATTTGCGCAGTAATCGCAGCGACAATAACAGTAGGGCTAAAGCGATTTCCAATGTTGTTTTGAATAATCAACACTGGTCGGACGCCCCCTTGTTCTGACCCTACCACCGGCGATAAATCAGCGAAATATACATCGCCGCGTTTTACAATCAAAGTCAATAGATTACACCCCGCTCACTTGGCGTTCGCAGGTAATGACTGCCTCCTGTTCAGCTAGGAAAGACTCTGAAGCAATGTTCAGATTGATTTTCGCCATTTCAATATAACCTTGACGCATGGCTTCTTGGATATGTTGTTCTTTTTTCTCTTCGACATAACACTTTGTTGCTTCATAGATAACTTCATCTAAACTACACTGTGACGCTTCCACTAACCCGTCCACCTCTTCTAATAGGCTTGTAGGTAATTTGACAACAACTTCCTGCATGTGCATTGACAAAACCGACACCTCCACCATGAATACATATGTTTTCTAGTCCTTTCCATCATATCATTGCCAGCCATTATTGGAAAGGTCCTCATCGCATTTTTTTGAAGTTTTCCGAATATTTTCATCGTTTCTCGATAAATGATCCACTTATCGATCTCTCCCCTCAAACTATGTACCCTTAGCGGTTACGGTAATGCCTTGGTAGGCGTTCTGTAAAGAGACAACTCACTTCATAGTTGATCGTTTTTAAATGCTCGGCGACCGCTTCTAAGCTAATCGACTGTTCACCATTCTTGCCGACAAACGTGACCGTTTCACCTACGGGGTACTGTTTATCTAGGCGTACCATGCATTGATCCATACAAACCCTGCCAACAAGCGGCATCCGTTTTCCATCAATTAGCACCTCGAAATCTTGCCATGCACGTTGGATGCCATCGGCATAACCAACCGGAATCGTGCCAATCCATTCTTCACCGCTTGTTTCATACGTTAATCCGTAGCTGATTTTCTCACCTTTGGCTAACTGTTTGACATGAATCA
Source organism: Streptohalobacillus salinus (assembly GCF_003201605.1). GTDB lineage: Bacteria > Bacillota > Bacilli > Bacillales > Amphibacillaceae > Streptohalobacillus > Streptohalobacillus salinus. The sequence goes on from NZ_QJJR01000010.1 coordinate 10,443, forward strand.
ATGTCGCTTCAACAGTCAGTGCTGGTTTTAAAGTGACAGGTTTGCTTTCTGCTAAATAGTGTGATGGGTAGAGCCCATACATCCCGATCCCAAACCGAACGGCATCATACATAGCGTCCGGATATTGCATCGCCGCCGCACTGTTTCCAGTATGATACGTAATGGTATCATTAAATCGCGCTTTAACTGGCTCGATTAGCGTCCGGTACCCGTCGTTTTGGTAACGAAAATAACTAGCGTCAGAAGCATCCGCTTGAGCGAAGTGAGTAAAACAACCTTTAACTTCTACTTGTTGCGACAGATTCGCTAAAAAACGTTCAACTGCTTGCGTCGTTTTTAAGCCCACTCGCCCCATTCCTGTATCGAGCTTTATGTGGATCCCAACGGGTGCAGGCAGCGTTTGTGTCTTGACAGATGCTAACCAATCCGATTGCCAGACGGTCAACTCAACTCCAAGCTCCGCCGCCACCCGTGCATACTGCGGGTCAGTATAACCCATCACTAAAATCGGTGCCTCAATCCCTGCTTGCCGTAAGGTTACAGCTTCTTCCAAAATAGCGACACATAACTTTTCTGCACCACTCGCCAAAGCCTTTCGTGCAACCTCTACCGCACCGTGTCCATAGCCATCCGCTTTAACAACCGCAAAGACTTTAACACCTGCTGGCAATTGTCGTTTGATTGTTTCGATATTGACTTGAATTGCTTCAAGATCAATGATACGCTGCGCCTGTCGATATTGCATAAACGGTCATTCCTTTCTCTGTTCATTACTCGCGATCATCAACGATCTATTTTATATTTATGCTTGCTTGAATATTTTTCCTTAAAACAGCTTGAAAACTCCGTCCCAAATAATCACTGACCTCGGTAGCGGTTAAATCATAGCTACTATGCCGATCAGATACTGCCAAGTCAGCGGCAAGCCCATGTAGAAATACTGCATTACTTATACCAGCTAGTGGTGTGTCATCGCTCAATACACGTGATGCCACCATCCCTGTTAGTAAGTCTCCACTTCCCCCTTTACTTAATCCGCTGTTACCTGTCGTGTTAATATTTATCTCACCACTTGGACTAGCACTTAAGGTCATCGCGCCTTTCAAGACAAGGTACACCTGATGCGCTTTCGCAAAGTCTGCAACCACACGAAACGGTTGGCGCTTAATCGCGGCGACTGACAAACCACTTAGCCGCGCCATTTCTTTCGGATGTGGCGTAAGCACAGTTAGCGCTTGGCGCCGTTCTAAACGGGATAGGTCTTCACTTAACAGATTTAAACCACTTGCATCGATTACGAGTGGCTTCTTAGTTTCAAGCACCCGACTTAGTAACGCTCTACCAGCAGCTGTTTCACTTAGGCCCATACCACATGCAATCACATCATACTTAGCTAGTGCCTCGTCCGTTAACGCTTCAGGTTCAAGTGGCTGATACATCACTTCATTTAAGCCATTCGCTAGCATCGGTAATGCTTCTTCACTGGTCATAACCGTTACGAGCCCTGCACCTGTCCGATAGGCACCTGTGCTCGTCAACTTAACAGAGCCTGGCATAAATGCACTTCCACCAATCACTAAAAGATGAACATAGTTACCTTTATGACTAAACGGTTCCCGTTTTTGAAGGGTCTGTTTTACATCTTCCTGCTGCCAAACGGTCAATGATGACTGCAATAATTCTTTTTTAGGCAGCCCAATTGAAACAACGGTCACTTCCCCATAAAAGGGACGGGTGGCTTCAATGAATAAACTCGGCTTAGGTGCTTCAATGATGAAGGTGTGATTGGCTCTAATTGCCAGTAAATCGTCTGCAGCGACCGACGAAACACCGCTCGGAACATCTAAACTAATCACGCATTTACCGCTCTGGTTGATCGTTTCAATCCACTGATCAAATGGCGCCCGCACCCTTCCGGTTAAACCAATCCCAAACAACGCATCTACAATGATATCTTTATCCACTAAATAGGCTGCAACGTCAACGTCATCAACCTTAGTCAGAGTGCCCTGGTATTTTAAATAGATTTGACGATATAACTGTTCGTCCGTGCTCATCTCCGCTTCTGTTACGGTTTCTAACACCTCAACAGCGTACCCTTCATTTAAAAGCGTGCGCGCAAGTACATAACCATCGCCACCATTGTTACCAGGTCCAGTGACTACGCAAATACGCATCTCTTTACTAAGCTTGCTTTTCAAACCATCAGCTAGCGCACGACCCGCATTCTCCATTAAAACAGTCGTTGGTAACAGATAGTCTTCCGCACTTTTCCGATCGACCTCATACATCTCCGACTCCGTCATGCAGCGCAATTAACTCACTCCTTTTAATCGTTCCATTCAATGCCTCACAATTCAGCTAAACAGAGCATTCCTGTCCTTTTAGTAACGGTCACAGCGTTCGAGTATGACCTCCGCTACTGCATAATCATTACTATGCGAGATAGAGAGATGACTGTTTAATCCTTCTTCTGTGCGAAAACGTAACACAGGTTTACCTAAGCCATCATTCGCAATCGTAATATCGCTAAAGCGGAGGGCACCAAGCCCTGTGCCTAGCGCCTTCCCTAGCGCTTCTTTCGCCGCAAACCGTCCGGCTAGAAATTCAACTTGACGTTTTCGACTTTTAAGCGTTAGATAATTTACCCGTTCTGTTTCAGAAAGTATTTTTTCTTCAAAGCGCGGGTTGCGTTCAAGCGCTAAACGAATGCGTTTTAATTCAATAATATCAATACCAATACCAACAATCATAGCCTTCTCCTTTATTTTCTTGTTATTTCTAGTATAATATATATACCATCGAATGTGTAATTTTCTCGTGACAGTTCTTCACACTCCTCCGTGTTAAACGAAGGATCACGCGAATACCTAGCAAGTAATCTCACTAAGTTCTTCTCAGTCTTTAATGGAAACTGACTATTTGCTAAGGTTTATTCACAAGGATGGCCATCTTTTATTTCATTTTGACAGAAGGGGTTTAATTATGTTTTTTAGAGGCGAATCTTTTAAAGATTTTTTGCGTTTTTATCCAATCGTATCAGCAATTATCGCACTACAGGTCGTTATCTGGGCGTTTATGTATTTCAACTTACCTTATTGGCTCGAGATGTACTACTATGGTATCGGCCAAAACTTAGCGATTCAACAAGGGGACTACTGGCGTTTAGTTACCCCAATCTTCATGCACGACATCAACGGAATTACTCATATCTTATTTAACTCATTTGCCCTTGTCTTATTCGGCCCTGCGCTTGAGACGATGCTTGGTAAAATGAAATTCATTTTACTATACCTTGGAAGTGGTGTTTTCGCTAACCTATTCACCTATCTCATTGACATGGAATCAACCACCCTGCATTTAGGCGCGAGTGGTGCTATCTATGCTTTACTTGGGTTTATTATCTATCTTGTTTTCTTCGTACCCGGTATGCTTGACCCAGCCAGTCGTCAAATCGCATTAACGTATACGTTTATTGGTGTTGTGATGACGTTTATCCAACCGGGTGTCAGCATTCCTGGCCACGTGTTCGGCCTTGTTGGTGGTTTTGCATTCGGTCCCATCTTAGCTAATAACTTAAATGTTTACCGGCCGCAATATACGCGGCGGCGCAAGACAAGTCCCGACGGCGTAAACTTTGATCCGAATCGTTGGAACAAACGACGGCGCCGCCTCCGAATCAACCCCAATCTAAGTGCCATTCTCTGGTGGGTTGTCATTATCTTGGCTGCGCTTGGCTTTATCGCTTCGATCATTTTTTAAGCATCCCAGTGCCTGGAAATACTTATTACCTTACTCAAAACCTATCGCTAACCATTCAATCGTAAAAGCACTGCCGCTTCACCAAACAAAAATAACCCCTATCTGTGCGTGATTATCCGACAGATAGGGGTTATTTAATATGTTATCACAAAGAGTGATTAAGAATCAGATTTGTTTGATCCACGTTTGTTGTTAAATTTACGATTACGTCCTTGAGGTTTACCTTTGCCACCACGGTTAAAGTTATGGCCTTTGTCGCCACCTTTACCACGGAAGTTCTTACGTCCATCGCCACTCTTACCTTTTGAACGTTTCCCGCCTAAAGGTTGTACAGACGATAGTGTAACAGGTGTTTGACGTTTAGATTTTGACATTAAACGCAGCGCTGCTGCCACGATAGTCACAGAATCATGCTCATCAAGTAACTCACTTGCTGTTTCACGGTAATCTTCTAAGTTTGATTTTTCAATCGTACGCATTAATTTGCTAACAGCGAGTTGTTGCTGACCGCGTTTCGCATCGTCCGGTTTAGGCACTTGCATACGGTTCATTTTTGATTTCGTCATTTTTTCAATCAGGTGTAAGTGTGACATTTCTCTCGGTGTGATGAAAGAAATCGCTACTCCTGTTTTACCAGCACGGCCAGTACGACCAATACGGTGTACGTAGCTCTCTGGATCTTGAGGAATATCAAAGTTATAAACGTGCGTCACGTTAGAAATATCTAAACCACGTGCAGCAACATCAGTCGCAACTAAGATTTCGACGTTTCCATTTTTAAATTTATTTAAGACACTCATACGTTTCCCTTGCGTTAAGTCGCCGTGAATCCCTTCAGCTTTAAAACCACGTGCCTGTAGTCCTTCACTTACTTCATCAACGCGTTTTTTCGTCCGACCAAAGATGATCGCTAATTCAGGTACATGAATATCTAACAGATTTGTTAATGCATCAAATTTTTGCTTTTCATGCAATTCAACGTAATGTTGTTCAATGTTAGAAACGGTCATTTCTTTTGATTTCACTTTAACTTCAACCGGACTCTTCATCAAGGTTGAGGCAATCTGGCGAATTTCTTTCGGCATTGTTGCTGAGAACAGCAATGTTTGACGTTCTTCAGGAATCGCTTTAAGAATATCACGGATATCTTCAATGAATCCCATGTTTAACATTTCATCAGCCTCATCTAAAACAGCTGTGTGCACGTTTGAAATGTTAATTGTTTTACGACGAATATGGTCAAGTAAACGACCTGGTGTGGCAACAACGATATGTGGACCTTCTTTAAGCCCACGGATCTGACGATCCATTTGTTGTCCACCATAGATTGGCAATGTTTTAATGCCAGCGAATTTCCCTAAACGGTGTAATTCTTCTGAAACTTGAATCGCTAACTCACGTGTCGGGGCAACAACTAAACCTTGGATTTTACGGTCATTCTTTGTGATCTTGTCGATCATTGGAATACCAAAGGCAGCTGTTTTACCTGTACCTGTTTGCGCTTGTCCAATAACATCTTTACCAGCGTTACCTAAAGGAATGGTTTCCTCTTGAATTGGTGTTGCTTCTTCGAAGCCCATCTTGTCTAATGCTTTCATAATTGAATCTGAAATACCTAATGATTGAAATGTTGTCAATGTCTTTTCATTCTCCTTTTTTCTTGTAAAATTCTCATCGCTTGAACGTGACGACACGTTAACAATTTTATCTAGGCTAATAGGAAATAGATGCCTTGTTGTCAAGCAGTTGTTAAAACGATCAAGTTTTAAGCGTGTGATAAAGCGTCTATTTATATTAAGTCATGGTCCGGAAAAACCGAGCGCCTCAATGACTTCTTTGGTGTGATTTGGTAACTTATCGTTTACTAGCTGGAAACGATACACCTTCTTATTAACGTGAAAAAAAGCCGACTCTTTTCAACGAAGCGGCTTTGTTACGAGCATTCAATGGATAAACATAGCTTATCACAAATTCTTGATTAATTCTAGCAAGAAACACCACGTATTTCTAGTCACGACGCGAGCTGTATCTTTTACCGGTAACAATTCTAACCTTATGTAAAAGCTTACATCGTGATGGTCATTCATTTACTTGCAATATTACTATAGACCGATTACTATTAAAGTCAGAATATTTTTATTTTAAAAGAAAAGGGTTGATCACATGAAACTACAATTAATGACTGATAGTGGCGCTGATTTAACAAAGGCATTACAAGAAAAATGGGATGTTAACATCATTTCTTTATTCGTCTTGTTTGGCTCTGAACAATTTAAATCCGAGTCCTTAACCACCCATGATTTTTTAGCACGCATTACTAACACAAAAACATTCCCAAGTTCATCTGCACCATCTCCACAAGATTATTATGATGCCTTTGTAGCTACTCCAGCTGATACACCGATCGTTCTCGTCAGTGTCTCAAGTGGCGTAAGCGCTTCGTATAACCATGCACTGATGGGGAAGACAATGTTGCTAGAAAAAGAGCCGAATCGAATCATCCATATAATTGACTCAAAGGCAGCTTCGTCAGGGATGATGTTATTACTCGAACTTGCCCACGAACTGAAAGAAAAAGACACGCCCCTTGAGAAAATAGTTGAAACACTCAATAACCGCGTCCCTTACTTACGGACCATTTTCGTACTAGAAACCCTAGATAATCTAATTCGCGGCGGCCGCTTAGATAAAGTGAAAGGAACGGTTGCTAAAACACTCAACGTCAAACTAATTCTTCACGCCAGTCATGAAGGTAAAATTGAAGTGCTAGAGAAAGTAAGAGGGACAAAAAAAGCGACTCGCCGATTTGTTGAAACCATTGGTGAGTATATTCAAGATACCAAAGATAAAACATTTGGCTTAACTCATGGAAATGATCCGAGCCGTTGTGAACAATTCTTATCTCTGATTAAAGAGCGGTATCAATTCAAAAAAATCATTACTGCTGAGACAGGACCAGTTATCTCAGCCCACGCCGGTCAAGGTGCGATTGTGATGTCGTTTTTCAGTGATAAAGCCAGATAAATACACCTTTCACCAACGTTGCTTTACGATCACTTTTATTAACTAACTAATAAATAGCGTGACCTCACCTAAAGACATATTGCTGGTGGGGTCACGCTATTTAAATCGTGATCGAAATAACCGATTCAATGGGTGCGCTTTACTACTGACGATGTTACGTTCATTCGGCCTCGTCAAAAATGTATAAACCGCATGGATGACACGTTTTTTATCATCACCGAGAATAATCATATGGGTACTATCTGAGTAATAAATGACTTCAATATCTCCGGGGATTTCTCTATCGAGTTCGTGACTCGACTGGTAAGGAACAAGTCCATCTTGAATGCCTTGTAAAACGAGCACTTCGGCATCAATCTTTTTCAAATAGCTTTTGGTGACTTCCATGCACTTCATAAACTCAATGTATGATTTAACCGGAATTTTCCCACGTTTGTGTTGATACATCTTATAGGTAAAGTTCTCCTCTAATTCGCCAACCAAACTATCCTTTAATAACTGCGAAGCTTTTTCGGTCATTTGTTTCAAATCCAAGTATTTTCTTGAGGGTGACAACATAATTAATTTATCGACATGATACTTCCCTGCTAGATAGCCAGCAATCATCCCCCCCATCGAAAAGCCAACCAGAAATATCTTATCAACCCTATCTTGAAGGGCCAAAAATGCTTCTTCCGCTGTTTCTATCCATTCTTCATAACTGTGCCCCGCTAATTGAAGATCTAATCCGTGTCCGGGCAAGGTTGGTACGACTACATCCCAATCGGTTGTATCTTGAAAAAATGTTGTAAGTGGTTCAAGCTCGTGCGGACCACCAGTAAATCCATGCAAAAGTAAGACGCCAATCACGACGTCACCTTCTTTCTTTTTTTAACGTCGACAGTTTTTTCTTCAAACGGAAGAATAGCCTTACCTTTTGCCGGGTAAGGCTTTCCTTTACGCATGTTTTAAAATAGATTTAATTCGTTTTTCTTGATAACCTAACACTTTCTTATCTTTCAATAATACTGCTGGTGTCGCATATATATGTTGCTTTTGAAGATCACTTAAATATGCTTTATTTTCACTGATGTTTCGCACATGATGCGAAACATTCATATCTTCCAATAATTTCACAACGCGATCGCATTCATGACAATTATCACTCACATAAACAATAACTTCTCTACCATCCATAACCTATTCCTCCTACGCTTTTGATGTCTGTTCTAGGTGTGTACTCAATGACTCCCGTACTTATCTCGACTACTAACTATATAGCCGATGTTAGGTCTTTATAAACATCTAAGTTTGAATATCTATCACGAATATATGACAAAAAGATGAACTTTCCAACAATTATTGACTAAATGTCGGAAGATTCATCTTTATTTTTTACACTTATCTGGCTTTTCAGCTAAATTTTAGTTGGGATTCATACCACTGTCTAATGCATGTTGATCCGCATAGCGACCAAGTTTTTTTAATAATTGAATCGCTTCTCGTTTCTCATCATCGGTTAATCCATCCGTAATTGCCTCAATTTGTTTCCAGTGGTCAGGGAAAATACGATTTAACAACTCCACCCCAGCCTCTGTAATCGATGCATAAGTGATGCGCCGATCTTTTTCTGATTGTGTCCGTTTTAATAACCCTTTTTTCTCAAGCTTATCAACCACATAAGTGATGCTACCACTTGCTAGTAAAATTTTATCGCCAATCTTTTGTAAGGGTTGGTCACCCGAGTGGTACAATAATTCTAACACACCAAAATCAGTCGTATTTAGTCCCTTATTTCTAATGTCAGCAGCGACTTGGTCAGATACCGACCGGTACGCCTTTGACAAGACAACAAATAACTTCAAAGACGGATCTTCTTTTTTAATGCGGTATTCGTTCTTCTCGTTTTCCATCATTCGCTCGCTCCTCGCTTCATCTTCAAGCTATCCCATATATAACTGATCCACACTACACCGGCAAATCCAGCAATTATCGTGTGATATCTATAAACGATAATATATCCAATTAACCATAGGATACTGAAAATCATCGTCGTTGACAATGGTTTTTGTTTATTTAATGATTCTTCTACCCGGTACCGTAACCATTCGTTGGTAAATACATACGCTACGATAAGAATCATCACCCCATCAACTAATTCCACTTGATACATCAATTGCATCATCGCAAGCCCTACAGCTACAACCGCTAACGTGATTAAGTTCATCACAAATTGGTAAGGTACGACATAGCGTTTAATCCGCAGCGGGATACTTTTTAAGAGTGGTGCTTGATACATTAAGCGAAACAACAAACTGAATAGACGGGCATGTAACACTAACCCTAAAACAAGACCCATTCTTAGGAAAATAAAGCCTTGCGTGCTAAGAAAGACAATGAGCCCTAATACACTGAAATACGTCTGCAAAATTAACGCCTGTTCTTTCACCGCCTCACTCCACATCACTCGGCGGTAAAGGCGGGAAGTTTTACCCATCGGCGCTGGTTTTGCTCGCGCTTTATTTCTTAACGATAGTCTCGGGAATTTCGGTGTTTCTAACGGCAGAACCTTCCCGACGACTGCTTTAACAAAAAATGTCCGAAATTGAAAATGATCGTTCATCGCAACAACACGATCAAAATCGCTGACCGCTTCAATCATGAAAAAGCCTATCACCTGCGCGCTCATTAGGGTGAGTAAAATTAGACCGATCAAATTGATCCGATCTATACCTGTAGAGATGCTAAGCGCGATAACAGCGATGATGATCGCACCACTCGCTAAAAAGCGAAAAATATAGCCACGCACACCATGCCAACAAAAGATAGACCAGCGTATAATAAGCATTAAACCACGAAAAAGACTAACCCAGAAAAAGAAAGCAAGTGCTGTTGTTAGCGGTAGTGGCAACAAGAGGTAGAGAAGCGCAAAGACAACCGCATGGACGATAAGCAGCGTTCCCCCCTTCAATAACCAAAAATAACGTAAGATGACTTGACGTTGATGTGGCAAATGAATCAAAAGCTGTTCGCTTGAACTGTAACCAAAGACTGGTTTTTTCTGAAACAAACCTAGCTGTATCGTTAAGAAACTAATAACGATGACGTTAGCTGAGAGATCGTTTACAACAGCAGTCAGCAGCTCATTATGCGCTTGTAGAAGATCACGCACAACGAGGAGCCCGATGATCAGAAACGGAATTAAATAAAATAACGTCACTTTATCCACTAAAATTTCCATCGACTGCTTATTCAACTCACGCCGTTTTCTATGTTTGGCACGCTGAAGCCGCCACCATAAAGAGCCTGTTCCCATCTGCATCAGTCAAACCGCCTTTTTAGTGCATCTAATTGATAATCGCTACCCTCTTCAATCACTTTCCCTTCATGTAACATGACGTAGCGATCCATGATGGTGTCAAGTTGATCAAATTGATGTGTCGTCAACAAAATCGTTTGCCCACACGCTTTTTTATCGGTTAAGACGTTAACCAGTGTGCGCTGTGCGTAGACATCAAGACCAATGAACGGTTCGTCTATAATTAATAAATCAGCATCTATCAATAGTCCACAAATCAGTTGAACTTTTTGGCGCATTCCTTTTGATAAGCTAAGCGGAAAAGCATCGCGTTTATCTTGAATTTCAAATTGTTGCAAATAATGCTCAATCACAGGTGTTAATACCTGCTCATCCCTTTGATAACTATCTATGTAGAGTTGAAAATGCTGATATACCGTTAATTCAGTCAGCAGAAACGGCTGTTCTGGTATGTAGACGACCCGACGTTTATAGTTCAGCGGATCTTCCGATAAATTATAATTTTTGAGGACAATCTCACCTTTACTAAAATCAAGTAAGCCCATCATTGTTTTCATTAAGGTTGATTTACCCGCGCCATTGTGACCGATTAACGCAACGAGTTCACCCTCGTTAATCGCTAAATTCAGTCCATCTAAGGCAAGTGTTTCGCCTTGTTTAACGGATAAATCACGTATTGATAATAATGCCATCTCATTCCCTCCTAATTAAAGAGTGGTTTCTCATAGTAAATCAGTGCCGTTGATTCGCTCGGGTTTTGGCGCTTTTCGACAAAACTAAAATTCAACGATTGAAAGAACACTTGCGCGGCCAGGTTATTTGAAAAGGTATCCGTTGTCAAAGCATCACACTTCTTTTCATTTGCTTCCGCTTCCGCAAATTGTATCAACCGTAACGCAACACCTTGTTTACGTGCTTTTGGGTCAACAGCTAGACGTTTCAATGTGAGGTAATGAAGCGAATGAAAGGCAATGTCATCATACTCTTCATGTCCTGTCACACTGATTGTACAGATGCCTCTAATCTGATCATCCTCTTCTTCCACATACAGTTCACCATGGTTTAGATCCGTTTCGAATGTAGCAATTGTCGGATAACGCTCATCCCACTGACTACTCCCACGTGCCTTCATTTCTGACTTAACACGGCTAACAATCTCCATCACAGCTGGTAAATCTTCTTTAGTGGCTAACCGAATCACTTATGTCACTCCCTTCACTTTAGCATTTCTTTTCACTGATTTGCGCTTTTTATTTAATTTCAATCCAATAGCGTTCCATCTGTTGATCATCAATCCATCGTCGATCTTCTAATACACCGCCATTTTTAAGAATGGTCCGTCTTGACGCCTCATTATTTACATCACACGTAACAAGTACACGTTGAAGACCGAGACGACGACACGCGTCCAGTGTCAAGGCAAGCATTTGTGCGCCGTAACCTTGACGCCGTTTGTCTTTAGCTACACTGTAACCGATATGTCCACCATAATTGCGGAGATCGTCATTTAATTCGTGGCGCAGGTTCACCATGCCTATGAGTGCTTCCGTGCTTGGTTCAAATACCAAGTACGTAGTCGCAGGCACAAAACCAGGTGTTTTATTTTCCGTTAGTTTACTCGCTTTTACAGCACGTAACCAACGTTCATAATCAGCCTCATCACGAAGACCAGCAGAACCATGGAGTGTGCTGAGATTAGCCTTGAAACTGTCGCGATAGGCTAACACCTTCTGTTTATCCTGCTGTTCCGGCTCCCTAAGGATTAGCTTCTCATGATGTACGGTCATCTTAATCACTCCTATGCATAGATTTTTTTACTGCGAAACATATGGATCAATCCGCACGCTACCCGATAATCTTTTTAGAAGTGTGCCTTACCTTCTGCAAAAATCCAAATGCCCTACCTGATACAGGAAAAGACATAATCAACCGTGTGATTATGTCTTCATAAAATTTAGTTTTTACGAGGTACGTTTACTTTATTGACGACGTATCGGTCGTAATGGTTTCTTTGAATTCCATTTGACCAAGCATGTAGGCAACTGCCAGACCCAGTAAGAAGGTTAACCCACTCAACAACCAGCCCGTCAAATCAATAGGAAGGCCAGGATAAATCACGTAAATTGAACCAATCACTAGCCCAATCACTACCGCATACGTTGCATACGTGTAATGGGTAAGAAAGAATTTAATCACTTTACTCATTGTAATAATTCCAAATGCTATCCCGATTGCTACAACAATTAATATATCCAATTTCATTTCATTAACCGCATTAATGATGGTTCCATAAGCGCCTATAATAATAAGGACCAATGAACCACTAATCCCCGGTAAAATCATTGCAGTACTAGCAATAAAGCCAGACAACATTAAATACCCATAAATGGCTGGGGTAATCTCAGCAATAATAAAACGTTCGTCTCCATTTAAGAAGCCTAACGATGCTGCAAGAAGAACACCGATCACTAACAAAATATAATGATAGGTTTTAAAAGTGACTTTCGCTTCTGCCTTGTTAAACAAGTATGGAAGCACCCCGATAATTAAACCTAAAAAAGCAAATTGCGTCGGCCCTGGTTGATGTTCAAAAAGCCACTCAATGGCTTGTGCCAACAATAAAATTGCTGCCACGACACCAATACCCAAAGGAACTAAAAACCCTAAATGCCTTCTCCATTCTTTTGTGAATAGTCCATTGACTGATAAAATCAGTTGGTCATAGATGCCGAGAACAAGTGCAATCGTTCCCCCACTCACGCCAGGGATCACATCACTTGCGCCCATCAACATGCCACGATAAATATTTTTCCATTCCATTTTAACGTCTCCTCAATCTTATACTCTTTTACTTTTAAATAACTTGTCATTGATTATAGCAAAAGATAGGCAGATTGCCTATCTTTTTCCTAATCGCTATTCTTCTTCAATAAAACTTAGCTCATCCATCCGTTTTGACATGTGCGCCTTCATCTCTTCATATAAGGCTTGATGATTTGGTAACGTCGCTTCATCAAGGGCATAAAACGGATGAACTCGGTAATTCCGGGGTGGAGATGGGTTCATTGATACATAGGTTAGCAATAGCCGGGGATCTTTTAAATGAATGGACTCCCCTTGTTTTTCAATAGTAATTTCCTGCATCGCCCCTACTTGACGGCGGTATCGATCTTGACCACTTAAAAAGTTCCCCAATGAATAAATGACAAACGTGCGTGAGCCGTCGTCACGCTCAATCCATTCCGGGGGCTGTAAGACGTGCGGGTGGTGACCGAATATAATATCCACCCCTAAGTCAGCAGCATACGTGGCCCAGTCACGCTGGACTTGATTTGGATCTGTTTGATACTCTAAACCAAAGTGAAGATGCATAACAACCACATCGGCTTCAGCTTTTGCTCTAGTAACATCTTCTCTCATTTGTTCCCGGTCCAGTAAATTAATCAAATAATCTTTCCCACTCGGCACCGGGATACCATTGGTCCCGTAACTATAACCTAAGAAAGCAAATGATATGTCATTCTTCTCCACAATACGTGGTTCATTCTGATCGGCTTCACTACGATAACTACCAACATAAGGAATCTCGAGTTGATCCCAGTAATTGAGCGCTGATTGAATAACGGCTTCTCCCCGGTCTAACGTATGGTTATTCGCTAGAGTGACCACATCAGCACCTAGAGCTTTTACCATGTCACCGACCTGTTGCGGGCTATTAAATGCCGGATATGTTGATAACCCGTGTTCAACACCACCTATCATCGTTTCTTGATTAGCTGTCATCAAGTCTAATGATTCAAAGTAAGGGGTAACAGGGGCAACCATCGGTAAAAAATCATAACCTGTTGCTGTTTTAGCATCATTGTAGACACGAGAGTGGATTAACAAATCACCAATCGCACCAATTGTCACCTCGCGTACCCACAAATGATCCAGCCTTGTTTTTGCTTGTTGGTTGACTAGCGATGCGCTTGGACTCACGCTTGCTTCTTTTACTTCGGGTGGTTCTTGACACCCAAACAATAACACCAATCCCAGTAGTCCCGTTAATAACTTTTGAACGTTTTTGACCATGTCAACACATCCTTAATTTTTAACTTGATTATGGTTATAGTGACGCTTCTCGTTATGCTTCTATCTTTTTTTCTTCCTTAACTTCTCTATAACCGTTATACTAGAAAGAGAAACTACTTTTCTTTTATTTAAAATCATCTTGTGCTACCCACACGCAAATAGATAACGTATGAAGTGAATAATAATGACACAAGCACCAACCAACTGCATCTTTTAAGGAGTGAGAGCTAATGATTAGAAGTGGATTAATGCGCGCGATTACTTACGCTTCAACAAAACACCGCAATCAAGTACGTAAAGTCGACCATACCCCTTTTATTGCCCATCCTTATCGCGTCTGCATGTTACTGAAAGAACATCAGGTAAATGAAGACATAGCTGTCGCTGCCTTACTCCATGATGTTGTCGAGGATACCGACGCAACACTGGAAGAGATTGAACAAATATTTGGGGACACCGTCCGTTACTTAGTCAGTGAAGTGACTGAAACAGATAAAGAAATCGCCTGGGTTGATCGCAAGAAGCAAAGCATAAAAAAGGTCAGTCATTGTGATTATGCCGTTAAATTGTTAGTCGCTGCTGATAAAATTGATAATTTACAATCAATGATTGATGCAGAAATGGTTCATGGACCTAGCATGTGGGAAAGTTTTGTCGGCTCCCGAGAAGAACAGGTCTGGTATTATCAAAGCATGTTTGAAAGCATTACCCATGATTTAGCCGACGACCAATGGCATCCCCTCTTTTATTTATTCCAAGCCTTACTCGATAAATTTACAGAAGGCACGTATGACTTTGATTAATGACTCAGAAAACAATCGCTAGCGGTTGTTTTCTTTTTTATTGCCTTTCTTTTTTAACCACCGTTATTATGAAAGTATCCGTTTCTAATATCTCCCATATCGTATAGCGATCATTTTCATCTAATGAATGTCTGAAAATTCAAATTTAAGTAAATGAAACCCCCTATTTTTTGGATGTTGGTAAGGAAAACGCCATATTCTTGACGATTTAAAACGATATCGGACGTCTTATTGCGAGAAGCTGACTGGTGGCGATATATCGCTAATTATCGTGATTATCGCCATTTGATAACTTTACGTACTCACGATAACATTATTGACGTGCCTGTTCGGAACAAAAAAGTAAGACGTAGTCAAATAGAGAGAAGCTACGAAAAAATAACAGGGTTTTTAAAAAATGAGGAGGATACTTAACTTGAAGAATTTAATTAAAATTTTAGCGCTTGTTACAATCCTTACAATACTTGCCGCTTGTGGCAACGATGAGGATGCAACTGAAGATCAAACAAGTTTAGAAGCTTTACAAGAACAAGGGTCTGTTACCGTTGGTTTTGCTAACGAGGCGCCTTATGCATATGAAGAAGATGGTGAACTAAAAGGCGCTGCATACGATATTGCTGCTGCCGTATTTAGTGAACTAGGCATCGATGAAGTTGAAGGCTCACTGCAAGACTGGGGTCAACTCGTACCTGGTGTACAAGCTGGACAGTTCGACGCCATCACAGCGGGTATGGCGATTACGCCAGACCGTTCTGAAAACGTCCTATTCGGTGAACCAGAAATGATGTATGGTGAAGGTTTAGTTGTTGAAGCGGGCAATCCGTATGACATCCAAAGCTTTGAAGATATTGCAAATAATGAAGAAATTACTGTGATTGTTATGGAAGGTGCAACAGGGGTTGAATTCTTACGTCAATCTGGTGTAAGCGATGATCAAATTCAATATGCCGCAAGTATTCCTGATACGTTCGCTGCTGTACAAGCTGGACGTGCCGATGCGACAACAGGAACAGAAATGACGATGCGTATGGCTTTTGAATCCGCAAATACTGACGATTTAGAAATTGTTGAAACGTTTGAACAACCAGATGTTGAAGGGGTACCAAGTTATGGTGCTGCTGCTTTTAGTTTAGAAAACGAAGCACTTCGCGATGCTTATAACGAAGCTTTACAAACACTAAAAGACGACGGAACCGTACAAGAATTACTTGAACAAAACGGTTTCCACCCAGAAACAAACTATCCACCTGAAGATATAACGACAGAAAGTATTATCAGTGGTGAAAACTACTAAGGACGGATGAACGTATTTGTTTGGGTCCAGTTCCCTTAGGTTGGGAACTGGGCTTTCTTTTTGGAAACTAATAAAAATAAAGGAGTGACGAACTTGGAAGCTATCTTAAACATTTCCCAAGAACTCGGACGCGGGCTTTGGGTAACCATTTCTATCTTAATCGCTTCAGCATTACTTGCCTATCTTATAGGTTTTATTGCCGGGCTTTCACGTCTATCGAAAAACATCTTTATTCAAAAGTTTACCGGTCTCTATATTGAAATCTTTCGGGGCACCTCATTAATTGTTCAATTATTTTGGCTTTATTATGCCATTCCGATGCTATTCGGAATTAACCTCGGTTCAAATTGGGTGATTGGTGTGATAGCCATTGGTTTAAACTACGGGGCTTATCTGTCAGAGGTGGTCCGCGGTTCAGTTGAAGCCGTTGATTCTGGTCAAACCGAAGCAGCTGTTGCCTTAAATATGTCTAGTTATCAAAAAATGCGCTATATCATTTTACCGCAAGCCGTACGCATGATGCTCCCAGAGTTTGGTAACTATACGATTCAAATGTTAAAAGGGACTGCACTTGTCTCCTTAATTAGTTTAAGCGATATTCTTTATTACGGAAACATTTTACGTAGTTCAAATCTCTCTCAAGCACCACTAATTTACTTAGTTGTTCTTGGCTTTTACTTTATTCTTGCTTTACCACTAATCTTCCTCACGCGAAAAGCAGAAGATGTGTCTAAGAAAGGGGTGGCTAATTAATGAACTATTGGAGTTTTGAACGCTTCTTCGAAGCGTGGCCCTATATTCTAAAAGGGTTGCATATTACTGTTGGTGTCACAATTAGTGCCTTTTTATTCGCAGCTGTTTTTGGTTTAGTTTGGGCCATATTGCGCCGCGTTGAAAATAAGCAACTAAACTTTATTATTACTTGGGTGATGGAATTCATTCGCTCTACCCCACCACTTGTCCAACTCTTCTTTATCTACTATGCTTGGCCCGTCATTCCTGTTGTAGGCGTCACGTTAAGTCCCTTCGTCAGTGCTGTCGTCGGCCTCGGATTACACTTTAGTACTTACATTGGTGAAATCTACCGGTCAGGAATCGAAAGTGTTGGAAAAGGACAGTGGGAAGCAGCGACTGCTCTTAACTTTTCTACGTTAGATAAATGGCGGAAAATTATTTTACCACAAGCATTCCCGCCAACTATTCCGATGCTTGGGAATTACTTTATTATCATGTTTAAAGAAGTACCACTCGCTTCTACCATTGGTGTAACTGGTATTTTACACATGGCGAACAGTTTCGGTTCAACGCACTTTAACTTAATTGAAGCGTTAACCATTGTCGGGATTATCTTCCTAGCCTTAAGCTATCCTGCTGCTGTCTTAATTAAAAAACTTGAAGTTAAATTGAATACCCGCTTTGATAAAAACGCTGATATTAAACCTATTGAATAAGGAGTGAACGATTTATGACAAAACCAATTGTAGAATATAAAGATGTCCACAAATCATTTGGTGAGACTGAAGTATTAAAAGGCATCGACTTAGATATTTTCCCAGCTGAAAAAATCGCCATTATTGGACCGAGTGGTTCTGGTAAAACGACGATTATTCGTATGTTGATGACCTTAGAAGAACCAACAGCTGGCGATATCATTGTTGACGGTAGAAATCTCTGGAAAATGAAAAAACACGGAAAAATGGTGGAAGCTGATGAGAAACATCTACGCAGCATTCGTGGTGACATTGGAATGGTTTTTCAACACTTCAATCTTTTCCCACACATGACTATTTTAGAAAACTGCATGACCGCACCGATCAATGTCAAAGGTGAAAACAAAAAAGAAGTTGAGCAACGTTCGATCGAAATGTTGGAACGGGTCGGCCTCGGCGATAAAATCCATAACTTCCCGAGTCAATTATCCGGCGGACAGAAGCAACGGGTTGCGATGGCTCGTGCGCTTGTGATGCGTCCTAAAATCATGTTGTTTGATGAGGTTACCTCTGCCCTTGACCCGGAACTTGTTGGTGAGGTTCTTGAAGTCATTCGTGACATTGCCAAAAACGATGATATGGCGATGGTTCTCGTGACACATGAAATGGATTTCGCCCTCGATATCGCAGATAAAGTCCTCTTCCTCGATGACGGCGTTATTGCTGAAGAAGGTACGGCAAGTGATGTCATTGAACATTCCGAAAATCCAAGGGTTCAAGAATTCTTAAGTCGTTTCCGCAGCTAATTACACAGTAACTATAAATAATCCCCCCGCTCGTTATCACGTGATAACAAGCGGGGGGATTTGTTTTATCATAGCCATTATTACCTAAATTCATGCTTTTTGCTACTTTCTTTGCATCTTTTTTGCCTAAGCTCACGTCATAAGACCTGTAAGCGAAAAATGGAGGTAGTAAACATGATTGAAGTTAAAGATTTATCCCATCAGTTCGAACTGGGGAAAAAGGGAAAGAAGACGACGATTCCGGTCTTAAAAACGGTTAGCTTTATGATTAACAAAGGGGAAATTGTCACCTTGGTTGGTCGCAGTGGTTCGGGGAAATCAACATTATTGCATTTAATTAGTGGCTTTCTTCCTCGTCAAACAGGAACGATTATTTTAAATGGACAAGATGTAACAGGGTTAACTGAGACTGCATTTAGCCAATTCCGGCTGGGAACCATCGGTTTTATTTTTCAAAATTTCCAGTTGATTCAGTCCATGACTGCCTATCAAAATGTCGAGTTACCTTTAATTTTAAACGGTGTCAGTGAAACGGCTCGTCACGTGCAAACCCTAAATACCCTTGCTAAAGTTGGTCTTGAAGGTTTTGAGCATCATTACCCGAGTGAGTTAAGTGGTGGTCAGCAACAGCGCGTTAGCGTTGCCCGTGCCCTTGTCTTAAACCCATTAATTATCTTAGCCGATGAACCCACTGGGAGTTTAGATTCTGAAACGGAACGTGATCTCCTTGATTTAATTTTAGAATTAAATGCGACGCTTCACATCACCTTCTTAATTATTACACACGACGAAGAAGTTGCAGCAATTGGCCATCGTTCGTTAGCAATGCACGACGGTCAACTGATTGACGGGGAGGTAAACTAATGCGCTTTAAAGATCAAGTCTACTTTGTCAGAGAGAATATGAAAAAAAATAAAATGCGTATCTTTATGACCGTACTTGCAACGGCGATGGGGACTGCTTTTTTAATTGTTCTTGCTTCTGTTGCTTTTGGTTTGCATGGCACACTCATTAAAGAAATCCTCCAACAAGAGACGATAAATCAAGTCAACATTTATGGTAAAGAGGATGCAGAAGGTTCCGGCATTACCGATCAAGATATTACCTATTTTGAATCACTTGATAACGTCCGCGCTGTTAAAAAAAGCAATCGTTTAGATCAGGCACCACAAGTCGTTATCAATGACTACGCTGCAACTGCTGATGTTGTTGCTGTAGACTTTGAGGCACTAGAAAAAGGTGGGACAACCTTACAATCTGGTCGATACCCACGTGCAGCAAATGAAGTAGTAGTTGGTGTCGATTTCGACCAAACATTAGTTGAGATTGGTGCGGATGATAATGCAATTTATGATGAAGAAAATGAGCGACGAGCAACTAGTTACTATCAAGGGAAGCTTGTCGACCAAACCCTCACGATGACCATCGAGCGTCAAATTGATCCTGATACATTTGAAGAAAAGGCATTTCCACTTACCATTGTTGGCGTAAAAGAAGAGCCAGCCGAAGAGTGGCAACGAGATCAGAGTGTTACGATTTCTTATGCTTTGTTGCAACAGTTTAGTGATTATACACAAACACAAAACGCTGCGCTCTATCCACCCGATGAGAATATGACTTTTTCATATCAGGAAATTGCACTGCAGTCCGATAATTTAGAGCACGTCACAGCCCTTTCAGAAACATTGAACGATGAAGGTTACTTTGCCTATTCCGTTGCCGCGGAACTGAAACAGATTAATTTATTATTCACTATCGCCAAAGCTGGGTTAGTGTTCATCGGTACCATCGCTATCATTATCGCATCGATTGGAATCTTTAATACGATGACAATGGCTGTCACTGAACGCGCACCTGATATTGGCATCATGAAAGCAATTGGTGCAAGTCCTAAGACAATCAAACAAATCTTTTTACTTGAAAGTAGTTTTATTGGGATACTCGGTGCCCTCATTGGTACGGCAGTTAGTTATTTAATCAGCATGTTAGTAAACGTTGGGTTACCACTTATTTTAGGTACAGTCTTTGAAGACACAGTGCCTGAGGGCTTTAAGTTCTCAAGTATCCCTCCATCATTAGTATTAATTGCTTTTCTTATTTGTTTAATTGTCACCTTAGTATCCGGCTCGCGTCCAGCAAAGAAAGCAACGCGAATTGATGTACTTAGTGCACTGCGACGCGAACTATAAATAAAGGAGTAGAGCTATGATAAAAAGTCAACGACGAATATTTCTCTTAATACTTGGCAGTATCCTCCTTATACTTCTTATACTTATTATACTTATTCTTTCTGCTTGTCAAACGCAAGCAGAAAGTGTTACTTCTGTACTTGATTATAAAGGAAGTTATGTTGGAGATAATACTGCCATTTCAGCAATCAGTCGAACCGTATCAAGTACCGATACAATCGATCACTTTAAATTGCAAACTAAAGAAGAACCCTACGGGGTTCATATCTATTATCTAACTGAAGATCGTTCATATACAATGACGACGATTAATCAAGAAAGTCATCGCCAATCACTTTATCTTTATTATTTAATTGATAATGTCGATTATCTCGTTCTTCATTTCAATGACCACATTATTCGGACCGAGCGCACAATGTATGCCAATGACTTAAAGATCTTCGCCAAAGAAGCGAATCTCTCAGAAAAGTTTATCAATAATTATATTGTGACAACCTATTTAAATGATTGATTTAATCCTACGTAATATCATTTGGTGTCAGTGAAGAGTTTATAAGGTGTTTATAGCCTCGTTCACGTCCATCTTCACTGACAGTAAATTTTGCTTCATATCTATTTTTCAGAAATATCATCGATAAAAAAAACACACACGCCTCGGTAACATACATGTACCGAAAACGTGTGAGCTATCCGCTAAAAATATTCCTTCTAACATTTAAAGCAACTTAGTGTTTAATGTATAACTTTTCATAGTAATCTTCAAGCATCCGTTTAACTGCATAACGATCACGTGTGGATTCAATACTACGGTCCATCATTTGTACCCATTTATCATGGTTTTTATAGAAGGTCGGTAGGACTTCTTCTCTTAAAACTTTGTAAAGTGCGTTTAAGTCATGCTTATCTAACGCTTCAATATCTTCAGATTCAAAGCCATCACCGAATTGCCAACCATTCTCACCATGTTCACATGCTTCTGGCCACCAGCCATCTAAGGTACTTAAGTTTAAGAC
The DNA here is from genome assembly GCF_003201605.1 of Streptohalobacillus salinus. Taxonomy (GTDB): domain Bacteria; phylum Bacillota; class Bacilli; order Bacillales; family Amphibacillaceae; genus Streptohalobacillus; species Streptohalobacillus salinus. The sequence goes on from NZ_QJJR01000010.1 coordinate 32,136, forward strand.
ACCATTCATGGCAGCCTTCATCCCTGATGTACCACTTGCTTCTTTTGGACGGCGGGGGTTATTTAGCCATACATCCGAGCCACGTGTTAACATCGCCCCAATCGTCATGTCATAATTTTCTAAGAAAATAACGGACTCGGGATACTTACGGGCCATTTTCACCAGTGAGGTTACAATCCCCTTACCTGTGTCATCAAGCGGGTGCGCTTTACCAGAAAAGACAATTTGCACATCACCTGACTCAAGTAATGGACCAATAATTGATTCATCTGTGAAGATAAAATCACTACGTTTGTAAGGTGCTGCTCGACGAGAAAAACCAATGATTAATTTATCTTCTCTTAAGCGAACACCATTGCGTTCCGCAATAAAGTCAATTAATGCTCGCTTGTTTTTCATGTGCTCAGCCCACAAGTCGCCACCTTTTTCTTGAATATCGAGCATTTTTTCATCAACCCAAGTTGGACGGTGAATACAGTTCGTGATTGGCACAATTTCTGAACGATTTTCAACATGCGACCACATTTTATTCGCTGTTTCCCCATGTAGTTCAGCAACAGCATTTGACATCCGTGACAGTCTTAGTGCCCCTACTGTCATATTAAATGGCGCACCACCTATTTCAACAAGTTGTTCAACCGTCAAACCATTTGCTGCACCCATGTACAATAACCGCTCAATTGGATGCGATTCATTACCTTCAACAATCGGGGTATGCGTCGTAAAGACTGTTTCATCTCGTGTCGCTTCCCACGCTGCCTTAAAGTCTAATCCTTCATCCATACGTTCCCGCATTAATTCAAAGCCTGCAAACAACGCATGACCTTCGTTAAAGTGATAAACATCAACATCGTGGCCTAGCGCACGTAAAGCACGTACACCACCAATACCAAGTACCATTTCTTGTGCAATCCGCTCTTCACCAAACCAACCATACAATTGACCCGTAATCCAGCTATCTGGGTTGCCTGGTACATCAGTATCTAGTAAATACAACGGCACGTTACCAAATTGTTCAACTTTCCATACTTTACACTGAATCTCTTGTTTACGAATCGTTACCGAAACGGTAACACCCGTATCTTCTAAGAAATCATAGTCATAATTATGGTACGCATCAAACGGTTTACCATCTTCTCCAATACGTTGGTCCGTGTACCCTTGTTTCCATTTAATACCAATACCTACCATAGGGTAATCATGATCTTTTGCACCCTTCAAGTAATCACCAGCTAAAATCCCTAAACCACCTGCATACGTTTTCATACTTGTGTCTAATCCGTATTCCATACAAAAATAAGCGACACGTGGATCTTTATTCGTCATTAAAATTCCTCCTTAGTATGATCTTGTCCCATGTTGTCGATTCTTCGTTGATGAAAGCGTAATCACTCCCTTAATTACTATCTTACAAGAAAACTTTTCATTTGACTAGCGAAAAAGCGAAATCGGTTGCATTATTTTTTCGGAAGATTATAAATGTTCCGCTTTTCGCTTACTTTATTCTTATTTCCCTTTATTATCACTTATGAAACAGGTAGAGGTTTAATGATCAGGTCGTCTTTTGTTCTAGACACCTCCATCACACACGCATGCGTATGTGTTACAAGGAGGCCTCGCTAAAGGCTGAACCAATAAAAACCTTTAATCGTCTAAAAACCGTCAGATGACTAAGGTCTGACGGTTTTTCTATACTAAAGTCATAACAACGTTCGCGCTAACCTTGAAACAGCTCCAACCGGACAAATTGGTTTTGACAAGAGAAAGAAAAGAAAAAAACAGGCCCAATTGGACCTGTCATAAACACATTATCGTTTAGCCTTTTTTCGATGCTTTTTCACGTTCGTTTTTATTTAAGATTTTTTTACGTAAACGAATTGATTCTGGCGTTACTTCACAGTACTCATCATCGTTTAAGTATTCAATTGACTCTTCTAGTGACATTTGGTGTGTTTTACGAATCGTTGCTGTTTGATCTTTGTTAGATGAACGCACGTTAGTTAAGTGCTTTTCTTTGGTAATATTAACCGTTAAGTCATTGTCACGGTTGTGTTGACCAACAATCATACCTGCATAAACTTCTGTACCTGGGTCAACAAAGATAATGCCGCGATCTTCTAAGTTCATGATACCGTAAGTCGATGCTTTACCGTTTTCAAGAGCTACAAGAACACCTTGACGACGACCGCCGACTTTACCTGCTACAACTGGTTGATAACTATCAAATGTATGGTTAATAATACCGTAACCACGCGTTTGAGTCATAAACTCTGTTGAGTAACCAATCAAACCACGCGAAGGCACTTTAAACTCAAGGCGGACTTGACCATTTCCTTGGTTAACCATGTCTACCATTTCACCTTTACGTGAACCAAGTGATTCCATAACGGCACCTGTATGTTCTTCTGGAACATCGACTTGCACGTGCTCAATTGGTTCGCATTTTTTTCCATCAATTTCTTTGATGATAACTTGCGGCTTAGACAGTTGTAATTCGTAACCTTCACGACGCATGTTTTCAACAAGGATTGACAAGTGAAGCTCCCCGCGTCCAGAAACAACCCATGCGTCTGGTGATGCGGTTGGGTCAACACGTAAACTGACATCCGTTTCAAGTTGCATCATTAAGCGTTCTTCAATTTTACGTGACGTGATATATTTACCTTCACGACCTGCGAATGGACTGTTGTTGACAACAAACGTCATCTGCAATGTTGGTTCATCAATGTGTAAAATTGGTAATGGATCAAGATGATCTGCTGGACATACGGTTTCACCAACATTAATATCTTCAAGACCTGATAAAGCAATAATGTCCCCACTATTTGCTTGTTCAATTTCGATCCGTTTGAGTCCTAAGAAACCAAACATTTTCGATACTCGGAAACTTTTCGTTGTTCCGTCTTTTTTAATTAAAGTTACTTGTTGGCCAACTTTAATTGAACCACGTGAAACACGACCAATTCCGATCCGACCTAAGTAATCATTGTAATCAAGCAACGTTACTTGGAACTGAAGGGGATCACTTGAGTTATCCTCAGGTGCTGGAATGTTTTCCATGATTGTATTAAAGATAGGGTCCATTGTTTCAAGTTGTTCATCAGCAGAATTACTAGATGTTCCGTTTAATGCTGAAGCAAAAACAACGGGGAATTCTAACTGATCATCATCAGCACCTAATTCGATAAACAAGTCAAGTACCTCATCAACAACTTGTTGCGGGCGTGCATTTGGACGGTCAATTTTGTTTAATACAACAACGGGTCTAAGTTTTTGTTCTAAAGCTTTCTTTAGTACAAAACGTGTTTGTGGCATACACCCTTCATAGGCATCAACCACTAACAATACACCATCGACCATCTGTAAAATACGCTCAACTTCTCCACCAAAGTCAGCGTGACCTGGTGTGTCTAAAATGTTGATACGTGTATCCTTATAATTAATCGCAGTATTTTTAGCTAAGATGGTAATACCACGCTCTTTCTCTATGTCATTTGAATCCATCATACGATCGTCTACGTGTTCGTTCTCTCTGAAAGTACCTGAGTAACGGAGTAACTGATCGACTAAAGTCGTTTTCCCATGGTCTACGTGGGCAATAATAGCAATATTACGAATATCTTCTCTTAATTGCATGCTTTTTTACATCTCCTCTTTTATAGCAAACGCTCATTTGACGCTTTAACTGAGTAAGTATAGCACATTCCCTACCCTATCGTATACACTTTCACACCAAAAAAGCAAGAAAAGTCGCAATTTTATTGATTAAAACGCTTACTTTGTTAAGTGCTTTTTAATTTCCTTTGTAAGGAGGGGGCGTTGCTTACTCGTCAGTCCATTCTTTTAATGACTGCCCTCAATCAAAAACGTTACCGACCATCTACCTTGCGTTTAAGCACGCAAGATGCGGGCCACTAAAGTGACGAGGCGTTCGCTTTCCATTTCTTTTGTAAGACAAACAGCCCCGATTGCTCAACAACGCAACAGGGGCCGCTCCTTCTACATATGGTGCTACCTATAACACAATCGTAAACCGTGCACCACCAAGTGGTGAACGTTCAACCTTAATCTGACCATGTGAGCGTTCCACAATGGCTCGTGAAATAGCCAGACCTAAACCTGTTTCGCCGCCTTTGCCTTTAATAAAGCGATCAAATAATTGCGGCATCAATGCTTCATCAATGCCTTCACCATCATCATCGACGGTAATGTATAGCCGACCTTGGTGATGGGTGACTTCAACGTATACTTTGGCTCTCGCATGACGAATTGCGTTCGTTACAATGTTCATCATAGCCTGTAACATTTTCTCCTGGTCAACATGAACCGTTGCTTCATCAACCACGTGGTGATTGAGTGCAATTTGCTGATCGGTCGCTAGCGGAATCGCCCGGTCAATCGTTTGTTGCACAAGGGTACTGATTTGAATCGTTTCTTCTTTATAGACCGTTTCATCACTGTCTAACTTGGCTAATAAAATCATCTCATTAATAATTTTCTTTAAACGAACAATTTCCTGGACCATCACTTCTAAGCCGCGGTCCTTTTCTTCGCCCTCAAATACACCGTCTTTAATTCCCTCAGCGTAACCTTGGATGGTCATCAATGGCGTTTTAAGCTCATGACTCGCATTTTGGAAAAACTGCTGTTGCGACTTCATATAGCGTTCAAGCTCTGTTGCCATATCTAAGACACTTTCTTCCACTTCTTTGATTTCACCCGTTGCTTTGACACGTTCCATTTGATCAAATTGACGTTTTTCCACCTTCTTCAGTTGATATTTCAACTGGGTTAAAGGTGTGACTAACCGGTGCGTTAACGTGTGCGTTAAGAAAATAATCACCAACATACCAATTAAGAAAACAATCATCAATCGATTAAAGAACGTTGCTTGCACTGCCTCAATATCATCAAGTGGTGTAATTAAGACCAGCTCTTGACGCAAGAGCTCAGGATACATTGGTAAAATCGATACCACATATTGCGTCTGATTATCCACCCATAAAGGCTGATCTGTTTCTGTTAAATCATAGCGGTTTACCCAGCCATCAATTGTATCTAACGGTAGTGAGGTCGAATGCAACATCACTTGTTCACTATCTCGATTATAAACAAATAAATATACTTCCTCATCACTTAACCAACTAGAAAAGTTACGTGGCGCTACCTCACTATAGAGAAACTGCGACAAGAGGACACCTTTTTCTTGCAATTGATCTTTTTCATTTTGGATTAAGACATCTAAAAGTAAAGAATGGATCATTACCGCAACGAACGTCATAATAAAAACCAATAGCGTCGTAAACGCTAAGGTAAGCTGTGTCTGTAACCTCATTGGTTCCCCTCTTGCCTTAAACGATAGCCATAACCCCAGACCGTTTCAACCGGTAAGCCTTCCATCTTCTTACGCAGGCGTTTTACTAAATCATCAACAGCCCGGTCACTACCAAAGTAATCATCGCCCCAAATCAACGTTAGCAATTCTTCACGTGAAAAGGCACGGTTTTGGTGTTGGATCAAATGATAGATCAAATCATATTCCTTTTGTGTCACATCAACCTCTTCTTTGTGCCAAAACACACGACGGTCTTCATGTTTCACTTCAAGTGGTCCCATCGTTAAAACTTCCGCCGCTTCTTTCTCAGGTTTAAGATTGACCCGTTTGAACAACCGCTTCACACGCGCCACTAATTCTCTAGGACTAAACGGCTTCGTTAAGTAATCATCTCCGCCTAACTCAAGGCCAAGGATCTTATCAACTTCTTCGTCTTTAGCTGAAATAATAATAATTGGCACATCACTTTTTTCTCGTATACGTTTACACAGTTCATAGCCATCCATCCCCGGTAACATAATATCTAAAATCCACATCTCCGGTTGTTCTTGCTCTTGATAGGCCCAAGCCGCTTCTGCATCACCTAACACCGTGACTTGATAGCCTTCTTTCGTTAAATAAGCTTTAACAATATCACGAATATTCGGATCGTCTTCTACAATATAGATACGTTCATGCATGGTTTCACTCCTCACTCATTCTATAACATGTGCTAGTCATCTTTTTCTTCATTTTCATTTCAGCGTACTACAACTCATCATACCTGTTAAGCGCTAGTTATATTTTCTCACAAAAATGTGCTTTGTGCTACATTGACTGTTTCCATACTTTTTCTACACCTGTTTCATAATCCTGCCTAACCTCGACGGTATACTAAAGGTGTAAGATGATTCAGTATTTAAAAATCATGCCCAGACTAACTATTTGAAAGGAGTTTTTATGATGGATGAGCACAACACTCACGATTATGAAAATGATCATAAAGAAACAGATCAACGAACACACACATTTGAAAAGGAAACGGTTGAAGCACCCGCTTCGCCTTCAGAAACAACCACAAAATCTTCAGATGTACCAAAAAGGAAAAACAGCTTATTCGCTATTTGGATGAGTGGAATTACCGGTGGATTAACTGTCGCAATTATTGGCTTTTTACTGCTATTCACAGGTGTCATTCCGCTTAATCAACAACTAACGACGACTAATGAAAATCAAACAGCAACAGAAAACGTGATTAATATGAGTGATAACTCTGATGTTGATACCAATATGTTGAGTAACGTTGGTGAAGCGGTTGTGGGGATTGCGAATATCCAACAAGGAAATCTATGGGCAGATTCAGCAGATGCAGGGACCGGTTCAGGTGTCATCTACAAAGTAGAAGATGACCGTGCTTACGTTGTCACCAACCACCATGTTGTTGATGGAGCATCTGATATTGAAGTGATTTTAACGAGCGGTGACCGTGTGACGGCTCAGCTCCATGGTAGCGATGAGTTAACAGATTTAGCTGTTCTTTCAATTGATGCCGAACATGTCACCACGGTTGCAACTTTTGGTTCCTCTGAAGACTTAACAGTGGGCGACACAGCGATTGCGATTGGAAATCCACTCGGTACTGAATTTGCTGGTACGGTAACGAAAGGCATCATCAGTGGGCTAAACCGTGAACTATCAATTGACAGCAATCAAGATGGACAATCTGACTGGACTGTCGATGTCTTACAAACAGATGCTGCGATTAACCCAGGTAATAGCGGAGGGGCCTTGATTAACAGTAGCGGCGAAGTGATTGGCATTAACTCGATGAAGATTGCCTTAGAAGCTGTTGAAGGCATTGGTTTTGCTATCCCAATTGATGAGGCTCAACCCATCATTGAACAACTTGAAGTATCCGGTACTGTTACGCGGCCATTTATGGGGATTAGTGCCGTCGACTTTTCAACCGTTCCCCGTCAGCACATCAGTGAAACATTAAATCTTGATCCAAATGATGTTTCTAGCGGGATTGTCATTGCTGAAGTCCACCCTAATTCTGCCGCTCAAGATGCGGGTCTTGCTGTTTATGATGTCATTACTGATATTGATGGCACCGCGATCGAGTCAATGATGGACTTACGTCAATATTTATATCAAGAAACAGAAGTTGGCGAATCGATTACAGTAACTTTCTATCGTAACGGTGAACAACAAACATCTGAGGTCACCCTAACCGGTGAATAAGTAAGAGTTAATGATAGCAAAACACCACAGTCGCTCGGAAATTTTCTGAGCCTGTGGTGTTTTTTGATTGTAATTACCCTTTACCTTGTGGTTGGCGTAGCATATCGCGGTGCAGGATCCCATCTTCTAAATAAGCTTCCGTGATCGCTTCAAATCCTAGAGATTGATAAAAACTAAGTAAGTATACTTGTGCATGAATTATTATTGGATCCTTTGTTTCTGTTTCAAGAACACGAATGGCTTCTTGAACAAGCTTACGGCCATAGTTGGATTTCCGGTGATTCGGATGGACTAAAATTCGACCAATTGAAGGGTATTGATAGCGTAGATTTTTTGGAATCAAGCGGCAATAACTAAGTATCTCCCCGTCTTGTTCTTGAAACAGATGTAAACAATCAGGATCGAGTCCATCCACTTCTGGATAAGGACACGTCTGTTCGACCACAAAAACTTCAACACGGCTCTTTAAAATAGCATACAGCTCATCAAGCGTTAACTGCTCAAAACGTTTCAATTTATAAGTCATCGGTCTCTTCCTCCCTTAGCATATCAACATGCGATATTCCACAATCAAGATATGGTTCTGAAATGACTCGAAAACCAAAACGCCGATAGAAGTCCGTTAAATACTGCTCCGCTTGAATTTTTATGGCCGATTCCTTCATAACTTGGCTGACATAATCAACAGCTTGCTGTAACAACTGCCCCGCATAGCCTTCTCCGCGATGGTTTTCACTAACAATAACACGACTGATTGATGCTTCCTTGTACATAACGCCACCTGGCATCAAGCGGCTGTAGCTAAGTATCTCACCGTCATCTTCTAAGAAAAGATGCAAACTTGGTTGATCACGTTGATCAAACTCATCATAAACACATGCCTGTTCAACAATAAATACATCTGACCGTAACTTGGCGATTTTATACCATTCCGTCGTGGTCAATGCATGAAATTTTTTAATCTTCCATTCGATAACAACCATCCCCTTTATTATTCGTCTCTATATCTAGCAATCAAATACCGGATTCTATCCATCTTCTGACCAGAAGCTCATGCCTTTGATTTACATACCCCTACCCTTTAAGCTAAAATAATCATAACAAAACTTTGAAGGATGTGGTAGTTTGAAAACCATCGGATTTATCGGTACAGGTGTCATGGGTAGAAGCATGGCTATGCATTTTATCGACGCAGGCTATACGTTACATATTTTTAACCGAACCAAAGAAAAAGCAGCAGAGCTTTTGGAAAAAGGCGCAATCTGGCATGACCACGTTGCTGATGTTGCAAAAGAAAGTGACATCATTATGACCATGGTCGGCTTCCCCAGTGATGTTGAGACGATTTATTTTGGTAAAGACGGCCTGATAAATCACGCTAAACCCGGAAGTTTATTGATTGATTTCACCACTTCAAAACCCGACCTGGCTGAGCGGATTGAACATGAAGCATTTAAACATCAGCTTAAAAGTTTAGATGCGCCCGTTTCTGGCGGAGATATTGGTGCAAAGAACAAGACGCTAACGATCATGGTTGGTGGCGATAAAGCGGCCTTTGAAGAAGCACATGAATACCTCAATATTATTGGCCAAAACATTGTCCACCAAGGAACAAGTGGCGCTGGTCAGCATACAAAAATGTGCAATCAAATCACGATTGCTTCTAATATGATCGGTGTTTCTGAAGCAATCATGTATGCCAAAAAGGCCGGACTCGATCCTGAGCGTGTATTAGAAAGTATCTCAGCAGGCGCAGCAGGGAGCTGGTCGTTAAACAACTTAGCCCCTCGTATGATTCGGCATGACGATGAACCGGGCTTTTATATTAAACACTTTATCAAAGACATGCGCATTGCCTATGAATCAGCGCAAGCAATGGGCCTTGATACCCCGGGATTGGCGCTCGCTTTATCAATGTATGACACATTAGCCGAACAAGGCTTGAGCGATAAAGGGACACAAGCATTAATTAACTACTATCAATCATTTGAATAATTAACAACAAAAAGCACCGAGCAACAAGGTAGTTAACTGCCTCACTGCTCGGTGCTTGAGTGTTTAATAGACCACTTTAACGCCGTTATTTTCCCACACTTGCAAAGAAAGAATGGTTACGTTCTTTTTAATTCTGCCGCCGCAAATTCACTGACCACAAACGCTAAATCATCATTACCGAACTGCTGCAAAACTTCTAAGACAATCTCCGTATCAATCTCGATTGCATCTGCTTCAGGTGTCGTTTCTTCAATAAGTTCTAACAATAACGCCGGTGTCATTTGCGCTGGGTAAGCTTCACGATAGAGTTGCACCGGATCAAGCTCATGATTTTGACACCACTGACAGAAGATCAAAATCATTGTTTGTTCTTGTTGTTTATATTGATCAATGATGTATTGTTCACGTTCACTTTTCGTTTGATCTTCCACGATACTCACCTCTTCTTTCTCTAGTTTAATCGAGACAGACGGTACTAGCAACTATAACGTCACCTTATTTATTATACTTAAAGGTTGAAAAACTCCGGAAGGTTATCTATAATAAATAAAGCAAGAGACTCGTTGATTTACCCCTACATCCGTATCTTGCAAATACGAACTTTAGGTGGTTACAAAATGGAAAATTATCAAGTATTACTGTATTATCACTACGTGAACATTGAAGATCCTGAGAGCTTCGCCAAAGAACATAAAGCTGTGTGCGAATCTTTTAATCTTCTTGGTCGTATCCTTTTCTCTCACGAAGGCGTTAATGGCACCTGTTCCGGTACAAAAGAAGACACGGCACGTTACATCAATTATATGAATAATCATCCACTTTTTCATGAGATGCCGTTTAAAATTGACCCTAGTGATGGTCATGCTTTTCAGAAACTAAAAGTCAAACCGCGGCCTGAACTTGTCACACTACGCTTAGGTGCAGAAGATGTTGATCCTCATGAAATTACGGGTAACTATTTAGAACCAGAAGATTTTTATCAAGCTATGCAAGATGAAAACACTGTGGTTATTGATGCCCGAAACGATTATGAATTTGATTTGGGTCATTTCCGCAATGCGATTCGTCCGGATATTCGCACATTTCGCGAGTTACCGCAATGGATTGATGAACACAAAGAGAAATTCAAAGATAAACGCATATTGACTTATTGTACAGGCGGCATTCGGTGCGAGAAATTCTCTGGCTGGTTACTACAAAAAGGATTTGAAAATGTCAACCAACTCCATGGTGGCATTGCGACATATGCCAAACACCCTGCAACGAAAGGGCAACTGTGGGATGGTAAAATGTATGTATTCGATGAACGCATCAGTGTACCGATTAATCAAGTTGAACATGTCATTGTTGGCCGTGATCATTTTGACGGGACACCTTGTGAACGTTACGTTAACTGTGGCAACCCCGATTGCAACGAACAAATTCTATGTTCGGAAGAAAACGAAGCCAAGTATTTACGGGGATGTACGCACGCTTGCCGCACACATCCACGCAATCGATATAATGAAGAACATAACTTATCTACAGACGAAATTAATCGTCGTCTTTTAGCCCTTGAAACGGAGACCATCGATACCACGATGTAACCTTTCACTATATGTGTTTGATTAGCTAACTTATATAAAAAAACTCGTAAGTGGACGTTCACTTACGAGTTTTTTTATTTTAATGACGCCAATCGGCATCAAATAGACTCATAAAATAGGTATCATAATATTTACCATCGACATAACAATGGTCTTTAAATGTCCCTTCTAAGTGGAACCCTAATTTCTCATAGAGCGCTTTTGCTTTTTCATTAACCCCACGCGTGGTTAAGTAAACCTTATTAAGACGTAACTGATTAAAGGCAATATTCAACATTTGAAGCATGGCTGCTTCACCATGACCCTTTCCTTGATGCGCCGTATCTAAGACGATACCAATTTCAGCACGTCCATGTTTGTAGTGAATTGATGTTAAATGAATCCAGCCTAGCTTTTCCCCTTGACGTGTTTCAATCACAAGAATGACGGCTTCTGTCTGCCGCATCGCTGTAACCATTGCTTCTAGTTCAGTTGTATTCTTTGGTGTGTGGCCAATCATTTGGAGGGTAACAGGGTCGTTATACCAAGCTTTTAGATCTTCGATATCTTCACTTTCAAACGGTCGTAAATTTACCTGTACTGCCATTTAAACCACCTCTTTTTTTATTGTTTGTTCACCTTCATTATAGCATAATCTTTGACAAGTTTGAAAACGGTTGCTATGTTTAAAAGAAAAGGAGCTACGCCCTATGAGTATTTATCAGTTTACTGCGACAACGATTGATCATAAAGAAAAATCATTAAAGGACTATGAAGGCTATTGTGTCCTCATCGTCAATACGGCTACAAAATGCGGCCTCAAAAATCAATTCAATGGATTAGAAGCACTTTATCAAAAATACAAGGATCAGAAATTTATTGTTTTAGGTTTTCCAAGTAATCAGTTTTTAAATCAAGAACCTGGAACCGATGAAGAAGTCAGCCAAACATGTCAATTGAATTTCGGGGTTACGTTCCCGTTATTCAGTAAAGTAGCCGTTAATGGTAAAAACCAGCACCCGCTCTTTCACTATTTAACCAAGGAAACCTCTGGGCTTCTCGGTGGCGCCGTAAAGTGGAACTTCACTAAATTCTTAATCGACCGCAACGGTAACGTGGTTGAACGCTTTGCACCAAAAACCGAACCAAAAGATTTAACGACAGCAATTGAAAAGCTGTTATAAAACCACTGATGTGCTCACTTTTCAAACGCTAAATGGCTACCTGCTTGTGTGTTAAGCAGGTAGCCATTTTTGTCTTTACGTCTTTCACTTATTTATTTTTCTTATTCATGAGGTATCTACGCATAACATTAATCACCGATGCAAAAAAGAAAATGGAGACAACAATGATAAATAGATAACTCACAACAGTAACCCAAATGTTTTTTTCTTCAAATCGACCATATTGATAAAAGAGAATAATGCCTAAAATCATATTAAAGGTAGCCATTGGTAAAGCGGTCACTTTAGCCCAGTAATTCTTCATTTAAATCTCCTCCTTTTTAACACGTCTCGCTCGTGTTTTACAACACGTTTCTCTTTTTCAGGTATCACGCTGCTGTTTTCATTTGTTTCAGATTATGTTCAACTCGTTTTGACGGCCTAACACTTAATCTAAACCGCGTTTCATCCCAGTCAAAGCTCGTAAAGGTTGAATGTCTTGCACATATTCTAAGATACCCATATAGGAACCATCATCATCTCTTACCGCCACATAGGTCACATGAATAAACTGGCCATTCTGGCGTTCAAACCACATCTGTTCTTTATCTTTGACGCCATTTCGTAAGTCTTCAATTAATTGTAACACCATTGCTAAACTTTTTGGCGGATGACAATTTTTTACCTCTCTCCCAATCGCACTTGGCGCCCGCAAAAACGCTTTCTCTTCGTCAGGTATGCTGTCATTGAAGTATTTAAAGACATCGTTTTTATTAATGAAGGTCAACTCTAATGGTAGTAAGTCTAATATTTTCCCTACCTCATTAAGGGTTAAATACCCTTGACCAAAAGGCAATTCCTTATCTCGTGGTAATTGATCGATCGTTAATGTTTCTGCTTTATCTTGGACTTGCTTATCTTCTTTTAGCTTATCGCTCGTTACGGATTCACTAAAATCCACCCGATTCGGAATCCATTCTTCTTCTGGTTCAACAATTGCGTAGCCATATTGTTTACTGTCTAGAGCAATTGCAATCCAATCATCTTCATTAAAGACCTCTAAAACAAGCGGAATCAAAATCGACTCCTCTTTAAAGATCATTTCATTAAATTCATGTTGAAAAGCTGTAAAACTTTCTTTTACGGCAGCTACACCTTTTGTTTCCACCTGAGCTAACTCATCCAAAACAACTTGGAATAATCCACGAATTTGATCATCTACTCCCCACATTACTTTCGGAGGTGCGAGGTGACCATATTTCTCCATCACAGGAAAGATTATTTCTTCTTTTCGTTGATAATGCTGCTCAAACTGTCCTAGTAAACGTAATTGGTTACCTAGACCTTTAATGATTCCAGATTCCACATCAGCCCCGTCTAGCTTTTGCAATAAGCGATTAATCCGCATCATTGCCGCTCGCATCGCTTGATTTTCCGACTTTAACACATGTACCGGATGCCCATGTTTCTCAAATTCACTCGTCCCACCCGCTTCTGTCACTCGATTTTTAAACAAATTCGCATGGACGTTGCAGAGTTTCATAACATCTTCAAAGGTAATATCATTGTCATCATTTTCAATCAGTTGGTGTTCCATCAATGAAATTTCAATGGCACTAATGCCTTGAAAATGTTGATCAAATTCTGTTTGAACAGACTCAGGTGTCGCACCACGATGCAATCGTGTTAAGATATCCGTCAATACAACCACCCGTTGGCGTTCTTTTTCAGTCAAGTGCTCGGCTGAACTCATACATTTTCTACCCCCTTTACGTCATAACCATTCCATTCAAGTTGTTGTGCCAATACATTGACATCTGCCTTGATTTTTTTAGCGCCCTGATTCAAGTTAACTAATCGACCAGCTGTATTTAACATCGCTGGATCCGTTAAAGGCTTAAAGCCAAATTCAACTAGAATACCCTTCAACTCAGGATGCTCCTTTATTACGGTGTAAACTGGAACCGTAAAATCTATTGTATTATTCACTTTACATTCGACTCCTTTTCTTTAGAACATTAAATAGCAAAGCTACCGTCAATGGCTTTTCTAGCATGAATACCCTTGCCTTTAATAACCATTACCCCATTGCTTTACTATCTCCCTATTCTAACACGAATGTAAGCAGAGAGGTATTAATCCCTGGCACACCTTTGTATCCATCCCGTCCCTTTATCCCGTCAACCGATGGTCAGACGAGCCCTCAAAAACATCCTTCACAATGGACATTTAGTGGATGGAGGTAATGATTCACAAAAAAAGACTAAAATCCAATTGATCGATTTTAGTCTTAATTTTTAAATTGTTTGATTAAAATTGCTTCATTAACTGTGCCATTTCAATTGCTGAGACGGCTGCGTCTGCTCCTTTATTGCCAGCTTTAGTGCCGGCACGTTCAATTGCTTGTTCAATTGAATCGGTTGTTAATACCCCAAAGATTGTCGGTACATCAGTTGACATGTTTACACTAGCTACCCCTTTAGCTACTTCATTACATACATAGTCAAAGTGCGGCGTTGAACCACGAATAACGGTTCCTAAAGTGATCACTGCATCATACTTTTTCGATGCCGCCATTTGTTTAGCGATTAGTGGAATTTCAAATGCACCCGGTACCCAGGCAACGGTAATATCATCCGCATCAACACCATGACGCACCAACGTATCTTCTGCGCCTGCCAGTAATTTCCCCGTAATAAATTCATTAAATCGACCGACAACAATACCTATTTTTAAATCCGTCCCTACTAACGTTGTTTGAATTGTGTTTGACATGTTTGTTTCCTCCTATTATTTAAATAAATGACCCAGCTTTGATGCTTTTGTTTTTAAATACTGTTTATTGCTTGCATTCGCTTCAACTTCAATCGCTTGTCGTGCTTTTACTGTTACACCATAAGTCTCTAACCCTTCAACTTTACGTGGGTTATTTGTTAACAAAGTTACTGTTTCTGCGCCTAAATCTTTTAAAATACGTGCACTCATTGCATAATCTCTTAAATCCGCATCAAAGCCTAACTGGTGGTTCGCTTCAACCGTATCATAACCTTGTTCTTGAAGTTCATACGCTTTTAGCTTGTTAATTAAACCAATGCCACGGCCTTCTTGTCGCATATAAATAATAGCACCCACCCCACGCGCTTCAATTTCAGCAATGGCCAGATCGAGCTGCGGTCCACAGTCACAACGTTCCGAATGGAAAACGTCACCTGTTAAACATTCCGAATGAACCCGCACCAGTGGTGCATCTACACTTGATAAATCACCCTTCACCAATGCCACATGCTCTTTCCCAGTGATTTCCTCACTATAACCAACCATGCGAAAGTCTCCCGCTGCTGTTGGTAAAAATATATCTGCTTCACGTTTAACAATTGCATCATGTTGCTTCCGGTAATGAACCAATTGTTCAATCGTCACCATCTTTAACTGCTCGCTTGCTGCGAAGGCTGTTAATTCATCAAAACGCATCATGTCACCGTCTTCTCGCATGATTTCACAAATGACACCGACCGGTTTTGCACCCGCTAAACGCGCCAAATCAATGGCTGCTTCGGTGTGCCCCGGACGATTAAGCACACCGTGCTTATCAGCAATCAGTGGAAAAACATGACCGGGACGATTAAAATCGGTCGCTTTTACGTCATCATCAAGGAGTGCTTTAATCGTTAGTGAACGCTCAAAGGCACTAATCCCTGTCGTCGTCTTAACATGGTCAATGCTGACCGAAAAGTTAGTCCCATGTTCATCAGTATTGCGACTGACCATTTCTGTTAATAAAAGCTGGTCAGCAAGCGTCTTTTCAATCGGTGTACAAATTAATCCTTTACCTTTTGTCGCCATGTAGTTAATGACCGCAGGTGTGGCATGTTCGGCTAAGGCAATAAAGTCACCTTCATTTTCGCGGTTCTCATCATCAACAACAATAATGACTTCACCATTCTTCAATGCACGAAGTGCTTCATCAATCGTATGCATGTTATTGTCCCTCCTTCTAACTAGAAGCCGAACTCGGCTAATTTTTCTTTGGTTAATGTATTGGGGTGTTCGGGTATAGCTTTCGTAGTTAATAAACGTTCCATATACTTCATTAAGACATCAAATTCAAGATTGACAGTGTCTCCCGCAACTTTAGGACCGAGGACTGTTCGTGCTTGTGTTTCAGGAATCAAAGAAATCACAAACCCATCATCAAACACTTCAAAAATGGTTAACGACGTGCCATCAACTGTGACTGATCCTTTCTCAACGAGGTATTTCGCATCAGCTGGGGTCGTTTTAATACGAATATATTTCGCATTATCATCCTTCCACGTCTGCGCAATTGTCGCAACCGCATCAACATGACCTGAAACGAAGTGACCACCAAAGCGTCCCATCGCAGACATCGCCCGCTCCAAGTTAACTTCTGCCTGTGTCGATAAATCTTTTAAATTTGTTCCTTTAAAGGTCTCTGGCATCACATCAACAGAAAATGACTGTGTATCAAAAGCCGTCACTGTTAAACATACACCATTCACACTAATTGAGTCGCCAATTGAAACATCACTCAATACGGTGCTTGCATTTACACTAAGCACTAAGCTCTTGCCTTGTTGCTTCACCTGTTTTAACGTCCCTTTTTCTTCGACAATGCCTGTAAACATTTAGATCACCTCTCGTTTTGGTTTTGCGACTATTTTTAAATCGTCGCCTAATTGTTCGATTGTTTCAAAGGTAAGATCGACCGCATCATTCATCCAAGTTGGCGATGATCCGCCTACAACACTGACGGCATCTTTACCGGTTAATAATTTCGGTGCAATGTACATGTGAACTTGATCAATATGCTTTCCTTCAATAAAACTCGCATGTACCGTGCTGCCTCCTTCAACATAGACCGATTGAATATTAAGTGCACTCAATTGATCAAGCAAAAAAGGAATCTCAACAGTTGGCGTCGGCGCTTGAATAACGCCTATATCTGGATGTTTCAGAGTGAACGCTTCAACCGGTGCATTTTGACCGCAAACAACATAAGTTTTTACAGCCGTATCAAAAACATGTAGATCATCTGGTAAATCGAGATCGGTCGCTAAAACAATTCGAATAGGGTTTCTACCGTTCTCTGGATAACGCACAGTTAATTGGGGGTTATCATGAATCACCGTACCGCGACCTACAATAATCGCATCATGACGTGCACGTTCGTTATGGACATCCCTTCGCGCAAGCTCAGAGGTGATCCATTTGCTGTCACCGGTTTTGGTGGCTATTTTTCCGTCCAAGGTCATCGCCGCTTTCAAGGTGACATATGGACGTTTATGTTTCATAAAGTGAAAAAATGTATGATTTAATTGTTTAGCCTCAGCTTCTAACAGACCTACTTCTACTTGAATCCCGGCATTTCTAAGTCGTGTAATGCCTTCGCCTGACACTTTCGGATTCGGATCAACTGAAGCGACAATGACGCGTTTTACCGCTGAGGCGATTAACAAATCCGCACACGGTGGTGTTTTCCCTGTATACGAGCACGGTTCTAGGGTCACATACACATCTGCCTGCTTTGCTTTCGCACCAGCTTGCGTCAGCGCTAGTACTTCTGCATGGCCTTCTCCAGGTACGAGATGACTACCTAATCCGACAATAATGCCTTCTTTGACAACGACACACCCAACACTCGGGTTCGGACTCGTTTGGCCAACTGTTTTCCTAGCTAACTCAATGGCTAATGCCATATAATCTCGATCATTCATCTCTATTCTCCTCCCAAGCAAGAAAACCCCCAAAACAGTTACGTCTTGGGGGTTAATAATTACGTTCAGGAAATAGACATACCTATTGCGTATGCCATCTCTTCTTTTTCTCATCCAGACTTTAACTGTCGGTTTTGGTCTTTCACCAAATCCACCTTCTCAACGCACGTTGATCCGGGTCACGGACTTAAGGTATAGCGACTACCTCTTACCGTCGGTCGGGAATTACACCCTGCCCCAAAAGAATTCCTATTCAATTGCTCACATTTTAACATACTCAAAAACCAAATGCACGGAAAAAGTTTTACACATCAAAAAATCGTAAAAACATTAGAAATGCTCTATGCTTCACCAATGATGCGTACTTCACGTTCAAGTTCAACACCAAATTTTTCTTTCACTTCACGTTGCACCATTTTAATTACGTTAATATAGTCCGCTGCAGTTGCATCAGCTTTATTCACAATAAAGCCTGCATGCTTTGTCGATACCTCAGCACCACCGATGCCTTTGCCTTGCAAACCACTTTCCTGGATTAACTGCCCCGCAAAGTGACCGGGCGGCCGTTTAAACACACTGCCACAAGATGGGTATTCAAGTGGCTGCTTCGATTCACGACGTAACGTTAAGTCATCCATCTTAGCTTTGATTTCGTTTGAGTTAGCTGCTTCTAGTTGAAAACGAGCAGCCAGTACAATGTAACCTTCGTCTTTAATATTACTTGTTCGGTAACCGAGCGCTAAATCTTCAGACGAAATGGTTTTAACCTTAGCATCTGCTGTCACAACAACAGCATCTAGCAAACAATCCTTAACTTCACCACCGTAGGCGCCCGCATTCATAAATAGCGCCCCACCGACTGTTCCAGGAATACCGCAAGCAAACTCTAAGCCACTAAGCGATTGATCATGCGCATAAATAGACGCATCAATAATTCTTGCACCAGCTTCTGCTGTGACCAGCATGCCCGTATGATTGATTTTATCTAAATGTTTTAAACTCATGACGACACCGCGAATCCCACCGTCTCTGACAATCACGTTTGAGCCGTTGCCAAGTAAGGTGAACGGAAGCGATTCTTTGCTACAGTAAGAAATAACTGCTTTTACCTCTTCAATCGTACGTGGAAACACAAATACATCTGCATCTCCACCGAGTTTTGTGTAGGTATGATGTGCGATCGGTTCATTCATTAAAATATCTGTTTCATTTAACCAAGCCACTAACGCTTGTTTTATTTGTTGTTGCTTTATCATGTCATTTCATCCTCTTATTAAGTGAGTTCTCTTTCCTCATTTTATTATAACAGTCGCCTTCTGTTGCGCCAAGCTAAAAACTTGCCAAGAAGGGTGCATACTCACGTCAACAAAGATTACCCTTTATCAACTTTTTACCATTCGTTCACAAAAATTTACATGACTTTAACAGCTACTTTACATTGATTCGTTAAACTGAGTCAGAAGAACGAGGAGGGATTTCATGAAAAAAAACCAAAAATTATCCATGGGCAAACAATTAATTTTAGTTATGATTTGTATTTTAAGCCTAACAACCTTAGTCGTAGGTGGCGTTAGCTATTCACAAAGTAAAAATCAAATCATTACCTCAACTAAACATCGTTTGGTGAGAGAGACTGATTTAATAAAAGAAATTGCCGCCAACTTAAATTTTGTCTATGTAAGCGACTTTGATTATTTCAAGTCCCAGCTTGAACGCACGATCACGCTTCAACAACAAGAACTTGAAAATGACGGCTTAAACACTTATTACTATCAGCTTGATGACAGTGGAATGGAACCCTTTCAAGTCAGCGCGGATCAAGCATTTTCTTTAACTGAAGATGAACAAGCCGCATTAAGAGACAAAGAAAATGGTGTTTATTCGCTAAAGCTAAACGGTATCAATTATTTAGTTGCTTTACGCGATTTACCAGAGATCGAGAAGCGGTATGCCATGTTTCTTCCCGAGGATAGCTACCTTCAACCCATTGAACAGATGAAAGCCATTACGCTCGTCGTAGGGCTAGTTAGTCTATTTCTCGCAATGGTAATCACTGTTATTTTCATAAGGCAGATAACAGGTCCGATTAAACAGTTAGAACAAGCAATGGCACATGTTCAGAGCGGAAAATTCGAACGCTTAACGCTTGAAAAATCAGCACCGAAAGAAATCGTTTCTCTCACAAACAGTTTCAATATCATGACAGAAGCACTCGGTGCCATTGTTCATTCGCTTCGCGCAACAATTCTTGATTTATCTGATACAGGTCAACACTTAAACGATGAGTCAAACGCAATGATTGAGCGTTCCCACGATTTACATCAGGCAATTCAAAACGTAGAGCAAGGCGCCCACGACACTAATCAACAGATCGATTTTTCTAAGCAGTTGAGCCATACCATTGATAAAAACCTTGATACGATAGGGGCACACATTCATGAAACCCGCCAACACACTGCTGCGATGAATAGTGCCTCCGAAACAGGAAATCAGGAACTTCAGTTATTAATTAACGACTTGGAATACTTTAAGGCTGACCTTGAGTCAACACAACAGCAATTACATAATGTCTTAAAACAAGTTGAAATGACTTATCATTTCACCACCGATATCGAGACCATTTCAGAACAAACAAAATTACTTGCGCTTAATGCTTCTATCGAAGCCGCTCGAGCAGGTGAGGAGGGGCGTGGTTTTATGGTCGTCGCCCAAGAAGTCAGCAAGTTAGCGGAAGCAACAAAAATAACAACGCAGAAAATGTTCCAGACGATGACTGAAACGAAAACAATTACAACAACCGCCGTTGAAACTGGTGATGCACTGCTAAGTACACATCTATCTCATATTAAAACCATGCACGCGACAACAGCTGCCTTTCAATCTCTACTCAACACCATTGAACAGTCGACAACATCGATTGAAACCATTGAAGTCGACATCAAACAATTAGCAGATGCCTTTCAACAGTCTACACAGACATTTGATGCACTTGAAACCATTGCAAAAGCGACCCATCAGCATGCAAAAACAATCGAATCCCTAGGGGAGGCACATAAGTCAGAAACAGCTCTCATTTATGAAGAGGGGCAGCGCGTGCTTCAGCACGCTTATGCCTTAAAAGAAATGACCGCAACCTTTAATAGTTAAACAAAAACCAGCTGCCTTCATTTTAAGAGAAGGTGGCTGGTTCAGGCTACATTTCTTTTCAATTGGATGTGTTATTAATTGATTCATGTCCTCATTCACCTCGCTATCCTCACAATCAAGAGAACGTCTTCCTCGAAATTTCGTTAGAAATTAAATAACAGGTACATTAATCTAGGTCATTATGTTTAAACCGGGCTTATTTCGGGGAATTTTATACAGAGAGGGTGAAAGCGGTTAAATTTAGCGAGTGAGCATCTTTCTCCTACTTTTAAGTCATCACCTTTAAAAAACGACAAACGTTGAGGTGGTTAAATTGAGTCAACAAAGAAAAGAAGTATCGGCAACTGAAGATTTTAACACGTCCACATCCGTAAGCTTTATCAACAGCATCACGACAAAAATTGTTTTAGTCGTTACCCTAACTTTCTTATTCAGCGCACCGATCGCTCAAATATTGAGCAACTTAATCAATGACGTTGAATTTATTGCTGGAAACATTGGTGCCTATGTGAACACATTGATGAACATCATTGTCATCAATGCGATCATTATTTTCTTCATGCACCGCATGATTATTCGCCCGTTAAAAAGTCATATGAAACAGTTACATGAAATCAGTCAAGGGAACGTTAGTCAAGAAATTCCTATCAAAGGTAAAAATGAATTTTCAAAACTTGCTGAAATAACCAATGTGACCATTCAAAATTTAAATCGTCTCATTAATAACATTCACAAAAGTATCCTTAAAACCAACGAGACAGCCGAAAGTCTTTCTGCGCATTTACACGCGGTAGAAGACAGTTCCGGGGAAATTGTCACCACTGTTGATTCGATCGCCGAGGGGGCACTTAGTCAAGCTGAAAAAGTTGAAACAGGATCAGAGAAAGTTGCAGAGCTGGGTGAAATGATTGAACTAAATCAAAGCTACATGACTGAATTAAATACATCGTCCCAGAATGTCAACAAACTTGTTAATGATGGATTAACAGAGATGGAGCACCTATCGAAAGTAAATAAAGTCACTAGTGACGCGATTAAAGACTTTAACGCCGTCATTGAAGAAACAAATAAAAGCACAGAAAAAATCGTTGAAGCAAGTAATATGATTACCTCCATTGCCGATCAAACCAATTTGTTAGCTTTAAATGCAGCGATTGAAGCTGCACGCGCTGGTGAAGCCGGCAAGGGTTTTGCTGTTGTAGCCGAAGAAATCAGGAAGCTTGCTGATCAATCAACTCAATCTACTGCTGAGATCAATGATATCGTTAACCTCTTAAGAACCAATACCGAAACAGTTGTTGAAACAATGGAAAAAGTCTCAAACGTTTCGAGTGAACAAACAGAAAATGTTGAGAACAGTCGCAACATGTTTAAAGAGATTGCCCGTTCCATTGGTGATTCTGAACGAGCTGTTGAAAAACTTAATGCATCTGGGACACAGATGCATACTAAGAAAGATGATATTATTGCTACCTTACAAAACTTATCAGCCATTGCCGAAACGAATGCTTCTTCTACAGAAGAAGTGATTGCTTCGATTGAAGAACAAAACAATTCAATCAAACAAATGACCGAAGTAGGGCAAGAAATCGTTGTCGCTGCAGATGATTTATCGTCAACGGTCAAAGTTTTCATTATTAAAGAATAATCTGATAACTTTTTAATCACCCCAGATACGTAGCAAAATTACTGATGTCCCGTGACTTATCTGGGGTTAACTTCTCCTCACTGTTATGACTCAATCCATCCTGTCTACCGCTGTATTGCATCAAGTAAAAACATTGAACGCTCCGGGGCAACGAAATCAAGTTTGTGCATCGCCCGCGTAATCGCTACATATAGTAATTTCAAATCTTGATCAGTCGCTTCGTATTGTTCATCAAATTGAACTAAGATCGCCGCATCAAACTCTAATCCCTTTGCTGAGTGAACCGGCACAATCACAATATCCGCTTCAATCTTATCTGTTTCTCCGAGTAATTGACTCTCCATTGCTAGCCCATTAAGAATCGTTTTAATGTTTTTTGTCCCAGCTGTTGTTTTAGAAATTAAAGCAATCCGTGCATGGCCTTTATTAAGATAACCTTCAATAAGTTCCTTCAACACCAATTGATAGTCCTTCGTTTCATTCGCTTGATAAAATGCTGGTGCATCCCCATGTCTTACTACCGGTTCAGCTACTGGATAGACCTTATCGCCAAGACTAACAATAGCACTGGCTAAATTCATAATTTCAATGGTTGTTCGGTAACTTTTCTTCAGGTATAAATCTTGTGCACTTGGCAACGCTTGATTCATTAACTGATCCCAGTCACTAATGCCGCGGTAGCTATAAATCCCTTGGGTGACGTCCCCTAAAACATTAAATAGTTTCGTACCCGTCGCTCGAATTAATGCCCGGATCTGAAAAACACTATAATCTTGACCTTCATCAATCACTACATATTTCATTTTAAGATCCGGATCAATCCCATCAATCTTTGCTTTTAGGACAAGAAGTGCTGGCAAGTCATCTAATGAATACGTCTTTTTCTTTCGCATGCTTTCTGCTTCTTCAAACAACCAATCCAATTGTTGTGGGGTTAGCGGTGTTTCTAAATAAGAAATAAAGCGTACTCTATCACTAAATAGCGCGTCATAATGTTGAACTACACTTCGTTTTTCTGCTTCCTTCATGAATTTGGTCACTTCTGAAACGGTTAGCTTCTTTACACGTTCGCGTAAAAATGCTTTGTTATCAAGTAAATCTGAGACCGTTTCTTTTCTGAGCAACGGGTCCTTAACACGATGGGCAATCTTATCATATTGTGCTTCAAACTGTTCTTCAATATGTTTAAGTACCTCGTCTTTTTTGGTCCGGAATGACTTCTTTAATAATTGAACAATTTTTTCTTTTCGTTTTTCAAACGGTAAGTAGCGATATTCTTTAATAAACAATTGTTTCAAACGCTTCTCACTCATAATTTTAAATTGCTCAAGCTTGAATGGCCGATCTGGCAAATAATGATTGCGTACCTCCGTTAAGTAATTCAAGACTACTTTCTCAAAAGCTACCGAACCTTTAAAACCAGCAATAAATGCTTGTTTCTCTTTATCAACTTTTGTCCCATTAATCATCGTTTCTAATTCTTTTACCGCGGGATAAATCTTCAATGATTTTCCCAACACCTGTTCAGCATAAACGGCAAAGGTGGCTTGGGTGATTCGGTCCACCCCAAGCTCTGGTAAGCTTTCACTTATATAATCAATAAACATTCGGTTGGGCGCTAAAATCATCATTTGTTCCGGTTTAATTTGATCTTGATAATGATAAATAAAATAAGACAAACGGTGCAAAGCAATTGTTGTTTTCCCACTTCCCGCTACCCCTTGTACAATCATTGGCTTCGTCAAATCAGCCCGAATAACCTCGTTTTGTTCCGCTTGAATCGTCGCAACAATTTCGTTTAGACGTTTATCAGATGTTTCCTGCAAAGACTTTTGTAACAATTCATCACGGGTGGTCATATCAATGTCTCTAATGTCAGCCAATTCGCCTGACTCAATCATGTATTGACGTTTTTTAGTGAGCTTTCCGTGATAAGTCGTTTCACCACTTTGATAAGAGACATCACCTAGCCGGCCATCATAATACAAGTTACTGACCGGAGATCGCCAATCAACAATGATCGGCTCTTGGGTATCTTTTCGGTAAAGGGATACTTTCCCAATATAATAGGTTGCCGGTGTATGGGTATGATCTTTAAGGAAATCTACCCGACCGAAGTAAGGTTTGTCTTTAACTTTGATTAAGCTAGCTAAATCATTTTTGAGCATATCAAGTAAGCGAGCATTCGTTAAAATATTAATATAACTTAGACTGCTATCGAGATAATCGAGATTTATAAATGCTTCTTTCATGCTATCTTCGTAGTTTTCTTGTTCTTTCTCAGAAATTTCAAGGATAGATTTTATGTAGTCCTTGGTATACATTAAATAGTCATGTTCTATTTGGAAATCTGGGTGGTTACATACCATAAGTTTCTCAAACCTTTCCGTTTCTCGTATCCACTGACGCTTCATATCTTATCACAGCTCGGTCTCTTCTTGTAGTAAAACAAGCACAGGCGGACACACGTTCGAAAAACACAGCAACTTTTCTTTTCATCACACGCAAAATACGTTATACTTTCAGGAGATTAAAACTTTAAAAAAGCGGTGAAATGTCATGTTAGAAGATACAGGTGAACGCGTCATTCCTGAAAATATGTCAATTACAAATGAATTGTTAATTGAGCACATTGCACGTTATCATTTTGCACTCCCCTTTATTACAGAAGGTCGCGTCCTTGATATGGCTTCAGGTTCAGGATTTGGTACGCATATTATTGCAAAGAAAAAGAAAAAAGTGATTGAAGAAGTAATCGGACTAGATATTGACCCCGACGCCTTAGCTTACGCTAAAAAAACGTATTATCACCCGAAATCATCGTTTCATTGCGCTGATTTAACGGGTGATACCCTCGTTGATCGCTTTGGTTCATTTAACACCATTGTGAGCTTTGAAACATACGAACATATCGCAAATGAATCCGCCTTTTTAACCAATGCCTACAACTTGTTAAAACCTGGTGGGCACCTTATTTTGTCTACCCCCTTCGGCGCTGGTCGCGGAGAACCTTGTGGTTCCCCGTTTCACGTTCATCAAATTACGCCGGATGAATTCAAAGCTTTATTTCGTGATTTCAACTATCAACAGATCGATTACTTCCTGCAACGCGGTGCACTGATTCAGCGTGATGACGATCAGGTTTTAGATCATTATCCGCTGGGAATTCTCGTCTTGAAAAAGTAACACATTACCTCCCCACATTTGTACTTTGCTTTATCCGTTAGGATGCTGAAAGAATTTGAGAGGGTATGGTCGATACATACCCTCTTTTTATATCATGCTAGGGTTTGAGCTTTTGTTTAGTGCACGCGCAGTATTTGGTATTGTCTTTCTTTCATTCAATTAAAGCGACACGAAGTGCATCGAAAATGGTTAATCTTACTCGTTTTGTTCTCAATAATTTTTCTGGCAT
The DNA here is from genome assembly GCF_003201605.1 of Streptohalobacillus salinus. GTDB lineage: Bacteria > Bacillota > Bacilli > Bacillales > Amphibacillaceae > Streptohalobacillus > Streptohalobacillus salinus. The sequence goes on from NZ_QJJR01000010.1 coordinate 58,362, forward strand.
TTTGCATGCGTTATCCCGGTGCAAAGGTCCGTAACTTACCTGCTGTCTATCCTCACAGACTAGAGGACATCCGCGGAGAAGTTACATTTGTCGAACCATCAGGGCATGAATTCAAACTTAACATTCCGTACTTTGAAGGTAATCCTTGGACGTTTACACCTGTACCTGGAAACCATTACACCCTTTACTATGTGCCTCATAGTCGCCTTGTCATGCATGCAGAAGCAGACCAAAGAAGCCCTAACATTAATCCTTAAGCAAAACTTTCATAAGGAAATGTTAGGGCTTTTGCGCTTTGTCTATAATTATTTCATACTATTTTCCACTTAAAAAACAAAGCTATCTTCATTACTCATCAATGCAACCATTAACGCCTTCTGAGCGTGGAGACGATTTTCAGCTTCTTGAAAAATCACTGAATGATTGCCGTCGATAATCTCACTCGTCACTTCTTCCCCGCGGTGCGCTGGCAGACAGTGTAAGAATAAATAGTCTTCGGCCGCTCCAGTCATTAACGCCTCGTTCACTTGGTAACTAGAAAACTTCAGCAACCGCTCTTTCTGTTCGCTTTCTTGCCCCATACTCGCCCATACGTCGGTATACACCACATCTGCACCACTAACCGCTTCGTTAGGATCGGTTGTAATTGTAATCGTAACACCGTTTGCTTCGGCAATCTTTTCTGCTTGTTCTACAATTGCTGGCTTTGGTAAGTAACCAGCTGGTGCTGCAGTTTTAAAGTGCATGCCCATCTTAACTGCTCCCACCATTAAGGAATGCGCCATGTTGTTGCCATCACCAATATAAGTAAGTGTCAGTCCGCTTAGTTTTCCTTTGACTTCTTCAATCGTCAATAAGTCAGCTAACACTTGGCATGGATGATAATCATCGGTCAATCCATTAATAACTGGGATACTCGCATACTCAGCAAGTTCTTCGACCTCTTTTTGATGGAATGTACGAATCATTATTCCATCTAAATAACCGGATAACACCTGAGCGGTATCGCTAATCGGCTCCCCACGGCCTAACTGCAAATCTTTACTGCTAAGGAATAGGCCGGTCCCACCAAGTTGATAGATTCCTGCTTCAAATGATACCCGCGTCCGTGTTGACGCTTTTTCAAAGATCATCCCGAGTACTTTTCCTTTTAAGGGTTGATAAATTTCTTTTTGTTGATGCTTCTGTTTGATTTGTTTCGCTAAATCTAATAAATACCGAATCTCTGCAGTAGTATAATCAAATAAAGTTAAACAATCTTTTCCTGCTAACGTGTTGGCTGGCATATCTACACCTCTACTTTCACTTCTTGTAACGCCCGGTAGGCTTGAATTGTTTTCGGTTGCGCAATTGACGCACCTAGACTTGTTAAAAAGGCAGCTAATGTTTCTGCTCTGCTATACACCTCTACGCCTTCAGTGAGTGCTTTAAGGCGTAGCGTTAAGCTTGATTGGTCTAAGATCAGTTGCAAATGACCGGCTTCAAGTAGATCAATCACTTCTGCTTCGGTTACCTGTTGTCCATGCGTATAGCCCAATACCGCTAGTGCCTCTTGGGCTGCTTGATTGACATAAACATGGCCATTCAGTTCATTTAAGGCTTCAGCAAGTGCGGGCGATACCGCATGAGTTCCAATATAAAGTCCAGCTTCTGTTGTGAATGTCGTATTTCTTTCTGACTTAAACCCAAAGGCTTTTTGCAACGCTTCGTTAACCGTCATGCCTAAACCAATCGCTTCACCTGTTGAACGCATTTCCGGTTGCAAGAGTGGGTCAACGTCTGTCAATTTACCGGATGAGAACACAGGAATCTTCACGGCATAAAACGGAATATCCGCTTGTAAACCTAGCGGCATACCAAACGCATCAATCGATTGCCCCATTTGAATCCTTACCGCTAAGTCGACCATCTCGATACCGGTAACTTTACTCGCAATTGGTACCGTACGTGATGCCCGCGGATTCACTTCTAAGCAGTAAATCGTTTTTTCATCTTTACTTAATACAAATTGAATATTCATGATTCCTTTTACTTGTAATGCTTCTGCAATTTTCGCTGTATACGTTTCAATCTGCTGCTTGTGTTTCTTTGTCAGGGAGGGCGCCGGGAAGATTGCCATGCTATCACCAGAGTGCACCCCTGCTTTTTCTACATGCTCAAAAATACCAGGAATGATTACTTTTCCGTTCTCACAGACAGCATCAATCTCAACTTCTTTTCCTTCAATAAATTGATCAACTAACAACGGGAAAATCCGTGAAGATGGTTTCTCCTTAATCATACCCGTCAAATAACTCGTTAATGTGGCTTCGTCCTCAGCAATCATCATTCCTTGACCCCCGATAACATAAGAGGGACGGATCAAGACTGGATAACCCATTGTTTTCGCAATGTTCTTTGCCTCATCAAATGAATCGACCGTTTGACCAGGAATATGTGGAATGTTTAATGTGCGCAGCAACTGATAAAACTGTTTACGATCTTCAGTCACATCGATCATATTTAGCGATGTCCCAACGACGTTAATGCCGCGCTTGGATAAACCTTCTGCTAAATTAATCGCTGTCTGACCGCCAAACTGGACGAGCACACCATCCGCTTGTTCTTTATTAACAATTTGCTCGACATCTTCCACCGTTAAAGGTTCAAAGTATAGATGATCAGCAGTTGAGTAATCGGTACTGACCGTTTCCGGGTTGTTATTGACAACCACCGAATCAATCCCCTGATCTTTTAATGAAAAAGCGGCATGCACGGAACAATAATCAAACTCTACACCTTGACCAATTCGAATCGGACCTGAACCTAAGACGACCATCCGTCTTTTTTTCGTCAGTGGCTCGACCTCATCATATTCTTGCCATGAACTATAAAAGTACGGTGTCTCTGCTTGAAATTCTGCTGCACAAGTATCGACCATCTTATAACTCGCAGATAGGCCGTTAGCTTTTAAATGATCATTAACTTCTTCCACCGATGCATCCAGCGCTTCACTTAAGAATGGTTCCGATACACTAAGTTTTTTCGCTTGGATTAACTCATCCATCGAGACCGTTGCTAACGTCTTCATCGATAAATGCTGTTCTAAATCGACTAAGTCTTTGCATTCATTTAAGAAATAGCGGGTAATTAAAGTGATGTCATGTAATTGTTCCACACGCATTCCCCGTCTAAACGCTTCTGCGAGTAAAAATAAACGTTGATCTGTTGGATGGGTAAGTCCAGCAATGAGCGCTTCCTCCGTGAGTTCGTGAGTAAAAGGTGCATCAAAGTGCGTTAAGCCAATCTCTAATGAACGAATCGCTTTATTTAAGGCTGCTTTAAAGTTCCGACCGAGTGCCATTACTTCACCTGTGGCCTTCATTTGTGTACCAAGAGTGCGTTCCGCTTGATAGAACTTATCAAATGGCCAACGCGGAATCTTTAATGCCACATAATCGATTGTCGGTTCAAAACTTGCGTACGTGTAACCGGTAATTGGATTAAGTACTTCATCTAAATGAAAACCTAAAGCTAATTTTGCAGCAATTCTGGCGATTGGATAACCTGTGGCTTTTGAAGCGAGTGCACTAGAACGACTAACCCGAGGATTAACTTCGATAATGATATAATCATTAGTCAATGGATTTAAAGCAAACTGGATATTACAACCACCCACCACGCCGAGTTCACGAATAACTTTAAGCGATGATGCCCGTAACATTTGATGTTGTTGATCAGTAAGTGTTTGCGTCGGGGCGACAACAATACTATCCCCTGTATGCACTCCAACCGCGTCAATGTTTTCCATATTACAAATGATTACAGCGGTATCATTTCCATCACGCATCACTTCATATTCAATTTCTTTCCAACCTTTGACCGATTGTTCGATGAGTACTTGATGGATTGGACTTTGATGCAAACCGTTTTTAACGATTTTAATCATTTCTGCTTCATCATTCGCAATTCCACCACCGGCACCACCTAGCGTGTAAGCTGGACGAACAATAATTGGATAGCCTAAGTGATTCGCAAACTCAATTGCTGCTTCTATTGTTTCACATGTTTGACTGTTTGCGACCGGTTCATTAATTTCAGTCATCATTGCTTTAAAAATTTCTCGATCTTCACCCTTTTCAATCGTTTCAAGAGGCGTACCCAGCAAGGTAACATGATGTGCTTCCAGTACACCTGCATCCGTTAACGCCGTCGCTAAATTTAGGCCTGTTTGGCCACCTAAGGTCGGTAATAGCCCATCAGGTTTTTCAATGGCAATGATCTTCGCTAAGCTTTCTACTGTTAACGGCTCTAAATAAATGTGATCCGCAATGTTTTCGTCAGTCATAATCGTAGCTGGATTATTATTAACGAGGACGACTTCGATATCTTCTTCTTTTAAAGCGAGACAGGCCTGAGTGCCTGCGTAATCAAATTCAGCAGCTTGACCGATCACAATCGGCCCAGAGCCAATCACTAATACTTTTTTTATGTCTGGTAACTTAGGCATAGACACGCACCCCTTTTTCTTTCACAAGTTGAACGAACTCATCAATAATATACGTTGAGTCCCACGGTCCTGGATTTGCCTCTGGGTGAAATTGTACAGATTGAACCAGTAAATCTTTATGTTTCAACCCTTCAATTGAACCATCATTTACGTTTAAATAGCTAACTTCAAACGGCGAGTCACATATGCCATCTTCAGCAACCACAAAGCCATGATTTTGCGAGGTCATTGTCACTTGATTTGTCTTTACTGCTTTAACTGGATGATTTCCACCACGGTGACCATACGGTAATTTCTCGGTTTTACACCCATAGCTGAGTGCTAACAACTGGTGACCTAGGCATATACCAAAGCTTGGAAATGTCGCACTAATTTCCTTTACTGATGGAAGCTGATCGACCAAATCCATCGGATCACCAGGTCCGTTTGAGAATAAAACACCATCTACCTCATGATGCTCAAGCGTTTGTTTCGTTGTATCGTAGGGGAAAACTGTCACTTTCACATCATTTTTTAATAAGGCATTAATGATTGATTGTTTCTGACCATAATCAATTACCCCAATATGTAGGGCATCCTCTGTTTGTTCGCCGAAGCTGATTGGTTTTCTCACTGAAACCGACGGCACCAATCCCGTTTGTACTTGCGTCAACTGAACGTGATCGTCAGCTGTTGGGGTGATTTTTCCAAAAACATTGCCATGTTTACGGATTAATTTTGTTAGATGACGTGTATCAATATCATAAATAACCGGCATTTGTTTTTTAGTGACGTAGTCAAGTAACGAGGTTGTTGATGTTGGATGATCAGGGTGTAAGCAAGGTGTTTGAATAATTAACGCACTTGCCCCGTAAGCCACACTTTCACCAATCGATTCATTTATTCCGTAGTTTCCAATTAAAGGATATGTTAAGGTAACCAGCTGCCCTTGATAAGAAGGATCAGTCATTACCTCTTGATAACCCATCATTGATGTATTAAAAACAACTTCTCCCTCAACGGTCTGTGGCTTCCCTAAATACTTTCCTGTTAACACATCGCCCGTATTTAAAACAATGTATGCTGTCTGTGCTGTCATTGTTCTTCCTCCCATCATAACTTTGGTGGTGAAACCTTTTCTATATGTGTTAAATCTTTTATATTCAAATTTAATATTTATACAATTAAACTAATATTTATACATTGATAAGCGAAACAAAACTAGCCGAAGCTAGTTAGCTGTTTCTACTATTTTAATAATGTTGCCATTTCTTTTAACCACTGCTTGTTTTTCACGATGGCTTGCTCCGCTTGTTCAAATTGCCACAGCACACTTTCTAGAGCAGTCCCACCTTTTGCTTTTCTTGCATTGACGACAGCCATTGGATCGAGCACCTCAAAAATATCTGCTTCAATTACATCAGAAAACTGCTTGAATTCTTCAAGAGTAAGATCAAGCAAATACTTTTTGTTTTGAATCGAGGTCAAGACAGCTTCACCAACAACCGCATGTGCTTCTCTAAACGGTAAACCTTTCACGACAAGATAGTCTGCCAAATCAGTCGCATTTGAATAATCATTCCGTACTGCGTCATACATGACATCTTTATGGACATTCATTGTTTCAATCATCGGCGCAAATAAACCAAGCGCCCCGACAAGTGTGTCAACTGTGTCAAACATTCCTTCTTTGTCTTCCTGCATGTCTTTATTATAAGCAAGCGGTAACCCTTTTAAGGTTGTTAGTAACCCGGTTAAATTCCCGTACACACGGCCTGTTTTACCTCTAACGAGTTCTGGAACATCTGGATTCTTTTTCTGCGGCATCATACTTGATCCGGTACAAAAAGCATCATCTAGTTCGATAAAGTTAAACTCTTGACTTGACCATTGTACCAATTCTTCTGATAACCGTGACAAGTGCATCATCACTAACGATGCATCGGCCAAAAACTCAACAACAAAGTCTCGGTCACTGACTGAATCTAAACTGTTTTCAGTGAGCGCATCAAAGTGTAAAATCTCTTTTACTTTATCGCGATCAATTGGAAATGAGGTACCCGCTAAAGCCCCCGCCCCGAGCGGAGACTTATTGATCCGTTTAAAGCTATCAATTAACCGATCGATATCACGACCAATCATGAATACATAAGCCATCAAATGATGAGCAAACAAGACAGGTTGTGCCCGTTGTAAATGGGTATAACCTGGTAAAATTGTTTCAGTGTTTGCTTTCGCTTGTGTTAACAACGCCTGTTGAACGTTTTGTAAAAGTTCAACAATGGTAACAACCTGATCCCTTAAATAGAGGCGCATGTCTAAAGCAATTTGATCATTCCGACTCCGACCGGTATGCAGTTTGCCACCAACGCTACCAACTTCATCAATCAATAATTTTTCAACGTTCATATGAATATCTTCGTTTTCCTCAGTGAGCACATCTTTGTTATCTTTAATCAACTGGTCGACTTTCTTTAAACCTGCTGCAATTTGTTCTTTTTCTTCTTCTTTAATGATGCCAGCAGAAGCTAACATGTCAACGTGGGCGAGACTTCCTAAAATATCATAGGTCGCCAACTTTTGATCAAATGAAATCGATGCTGTATATTCATCCACTAATTCGTTTGTTGGTTTAGTAAAACGTCCGCCCCATAGCTTCATTGCTTGACCGCTTCCTTTATATCGACCGATGTTTTAGTCATCGATTGAGGTTTATGTTGTTGTGCACCTGTTACTGTTTCATGCACTTGTGTTGGTAACCCCCACAGTTTGATGAAACCAAGTGCAGCGTCATGATCAAACTGATCGCCTGTAGAATATGTTGCAAGATCCATATCATAGAGTGAGTACTCTGATTTTCTTCCGACAACCATTGCTTGGCCTTTGTATAACTTCACTTTCACCACACCAGATACATATTTTTGCGTTTCAACAATAAAGGCTTTTAGCGCATCCGTTAATGGCGAATACCATAATGCATCATAGACAGATTGGGCGAATTTTTGCTCAACGATTGGTTTGAATTGCGATACTTCTCTTGGTAGGGTCAACGCCTCAAGTTCTTGGTGCGCAGCAATCAACGTAACACCTGCTGGCGCTTCATAAATCTCTCTTGATTTAATCCCAACTAACCGGTTCTCCACATGATCAATCCGACCTACACCATGCTTACCTGCAATTTTATTTAGCTCTAAAATAAGTTCATGTAGCGGATACGCTTGCCCGTTAATTTCCGTTGGCTTACCTGCTTTGAAGGTAAGTTCAATTGTTTCTGGTGTATCGGGTGCGTCAACTGGATCCGTAGTTAAATCAAACGCATCTTTCGGTGCTTCTGCCCAAGGATTCTCTAAAATACCACACTCATTACTTCTTCCCCAAAGATTTTGATCAATGCTGTAAGGACTTTCTTTACCCACCGGCACTGGAATACCATGTTTCTCAGCATAAGCAAACTCTTCATCCCGTGTCATTTTCCACTCTCTTACTGGAGCAACAATCTTCAAGTTAGGATTAAGCGCTGTAAAGGCAACATCAAACCGTACTTGATCATTTCCTTTTCCTGTACAACCATGTGCAACAGCAACAGCGCCTTCTTGTTCCGCAATATCAACAAGTACTTTAGCGATAAGTGGTCTTGATAGTGCTGAAATCAATGGATATTTTCCTTCATACATTAAGTTTGCTTGTAATGCAGGTAGTACATACTCTTCGGCGAATAATTCTCTTGCATCGACTGAATAAGATTTGATTGCTCCTACATCAATCGCTTTTTTCTTAACGAACTCTAAATCTTTACCTTCCCCAACATCAAGTCCAACTGCAATAACGTCATAGTTATATTGATCTTGTAACCATTTAATTGCCACCGATGTGTCAAGTCCTCCTGAATACGCTAAAACGATTTTGTCTTTTGCCATAATAATCCGCTCCCTTTTATATAGTCTCATTGTTTATATGATTGAATTGATTCTGATACCTTGTGTATCATTATGCATGATAAAGAATAAAAATGCAACCCTAAACAATGAATTATTTTTATCTTTTTAGGGAATAGACTATATAACAGCTAGAAAAGTAGGATGAAAAGGGATTCAAAATTGAATATGCACAAAAATCTATATTTATTCATTTTGAAACGTTTTTATGCATGATAACGACTAATCAGTTAGCAGGACAATTTGAAGGAGGGATTGAGATGAAGATTAAACAGTTATTCTTTTGGTTGATTGCTAGTTTACTATTGATTGCCGCTTGTAGTAGTGACGATACAACTAGTGAGTCAACCAGAGACGATTCAGCCGTTGATATGGACATGGCAATCGAAGAAGGTGAACAATCACAGGACGCGGCCACATCTGGATTAAACGACAACGCGGGTAACGATGAAACTTCGGCACCGCGGGACGATTTAAATGTCGAAATCGATGTCAATCGGAAGATCATGTATAATGCATTCCTTTCATTAACCACGAAAGACTATGAAACAGCCTCACGTTTTATCGAGGAAGAAACGCGCGCCATTGACGGTTATCTGATCAATAAAGAAATCATCACTTATGAAAATAATGAGCGTCAGGCCGATTACACCTTACGCATTCCTGAACCAGAACTTGAATCGTTTCTTTCTACGATCAAATCAGGAAGTGTGTCAGTTAATCATGAAAGCATCAGCGGGGAAGATGTCACAGACCAGTACGTTGATTTAGAAACGCGACTTAACACGCGCGAACAATTAGAAGCACGCTTACTTGAATTTATGGAAGAAGCAGAGTCAACAGAGGATCTCCTTGCCATTTCTCGAGACTTAGCTAATGTTCAATATGAAATCGAACAGATTAAAGGTCAACTCACCTATTTTGATAACCGCATCAATTACGCTACAGTGACCATTACACTAAGTGAAGAGAACGTTTCAACCATTAAAGAAGGTGACTTAAATGTTTGGGAACGGACAAAAGAGCAATGGGTGACTAGCTATAATGCTGTAATTGTCTTTTTCTCAAATGCATTTATCTTTATCGTTGGTAACATACCGGCTCTTATTATTTTCTTAATTGTCACTGCCACTATTGCTTTCTTTGTGAGACGACGCTACAAAAAAGACAAACTGACCAAAGGTTCTTCAGACTTAAAAAAAGATGATACCGGTACAAACGATTAAGCGTTTATTATCAAGTAGAAATGTTAAAGGAGACATCTCAACTGAGATGTCTCCTTTAATCGATTAAGACAATAACTACCTTCAGTCACGCGCATTCTTCAACCCTTGTTTACGCTGATGACGCGAAAATGCTAACTGAATTAAGCGATCAATGAGTTCTGGATAACTGATACCTGACAACATCCATAAACGCGGATACATACTAATCTTCGTAAATCCTGGAATTGTGTTGACTTCATTAACTACTAACGTGTCATCCGGCTTAAGGAAGAAATCAACACGCGCCATACCTTCACAATCAAGAATATCAAATACTTGGACCGCTTTATTTTGCACCCGTTCAATTTGTTTATCCGTGAGCTCAGCTGGTGCTGATAAAACGGCGCCTGTTTCATTTATATATTTGGCTTCGTAAGAATAAAAATCAGTTTGTGGCAAGATCTCACCCACCGTTGAAGCGACCGGTACCTCGTTACCAAGTACGGCACATTCAATTTCACGTCCAACCACTGCTTCTTCGATTAATACTTTGTCATCATAAAGAAACGCTTCGTTTATTCCTGCTTCAAAACTCGCTCGGTCTGTCGCTTTAACTACACCAACCGATGACCCCTGGTTCGCTGGTTTGATAAATACAGGTAACCCTAATTGAGTCGTCACATGGCTAAAATCAATCGTATTCTGTTGGTGCGATTTAAAAACAAAACCATCTGCGACAGGAAGACCTGCATCTTTTAATAAACGTTTGGTAAAATCTTTGTCCATACTAACGGCGGAGCCTAGCAGATCGACACCAACAAAGGGTAAATTAAGGGTGCGCACAAGCCCTTGCAAGCTCCCATCTTCACCTAAGGTTCCATGGATCACTGGAAAGATGACATCAATTTGTGGTATGGGATCTCCAGTCTTTGTATTAATAATTTGCTGTTGCGCTTGTCCCGGGATAACTCCAATTGACTGATCAGTTAAATGTAACCGGATCTTTTTCGGGTCATTCGCTTCATCTAAATAATGTGTTTCATCCAGTAGATGCCAAGCACCAAGTTTGTCTACACCTATCAGAACGACATCATAACGTTCTCTGTCGATGGCTTCGATAATATTTTTCGCTGACTGAAGCGAAACTTCGTGCTCAGCAGATTTTCCACCAAATAATATTGCAACTGTTTTTTTAGTCATCGCACTTCTTTCCTTTCAATAACATAATTATTCTACTTGAACTTTTGGTTTTTTAAAGAGGACAAGTACGCCACTTGCCATATAGAGTAAACTACCAAACATCGCTGGGGCAAAACCTAGAATCGCAACAACAGCACCTGATACAAGTAAAAGAATGCCTACCAATTTTGGTTTGAGATTCTTCTTTAAAAAGACAATGCTTATAATGCCCGTTATAATCGTCATCGCACTTAATACTAGAATAATAATCCCGCCTGATTGTAAATTTTCAACAAACACTGAAAACTCCGGTAAATCATATGTTTCCTCTTGATCAGCTTCTAGATCCCCCTGATAGGATTCATATAACTCCATTGCAGCCTCTTCATCATTATGTACAACTAGCATACTAACCCCTTGCACCCCAAAAAATGCAAATACGGCAATACCTAAAATAATTAATATCGTTTCAAATCGTCTAGAAATCATGTTTGTTCTCCTCTCGTTAGTTAACCTATAGCATATTTTAACACAGAAGTTATCAAACTCACTATCAAATCCATCATTGATCTGAAAAAAAGATAGATTCAATAGCAAAGAACTCTAAGGCAATATTTGGCTAAAGGCTTGAATTATCTGAAAATTCCTGTATGATAATTAACATAACTTATGATGTTAGATAACCTAACACGAGAGGAGCGAAACAAAGATGAAAAAGATTGAAGCAATCATTCGTCCAGAAACATTCCAAGAATTACGTGATCAGTTAAGCCAAATTGGTATTTTAGGTTTGACAGTAACTGAGGTCGCGGGTACTGGGAAACAAAAAGGACAAACAGGTGTATTCAGAGGAACATCTTATGAAATAAAGGTCGTTCCCAAAATCAAAGTTGAACTTGTTGTCCCTGTCGAAAAAGTCGAAACAATTATCGATACCATTGTCGAAACGTGTCATACCGACCAGATCGGCGACGGGAAAATCTTCATCTACGCAGTAGAAGATGCTGTACGCATTAGAACTAAAGAACGCGGTAAAGACGCCGTACTATAAAAAACTTAAGGGAGACGATCAATGTGTTTAAGAAAATTGCACTATTACTATTATTTAGTTTTATGTTAGCTTCACCACTATATGCAGAAACAACTGAAGCAACAACAACTGAAACATTAAATATGCTATGGATTATGCTTGCGAGTTTTCTAGTATTCTTTATGCACGCGGGATTCGCTTTAGTCGAATCAGGATTTACACGCGCTAAAAACTCGCTCAACATTATTATGAAAAACTTTTTAACGATTAGTATTGGCCCTATTCTTTTCTACCTTGTCGGTTACGGAATTATGTTTGGTGATACATTCAGTGGTATCATCGGATCGGATAATTTCTTATTATCAGGCGTTGACGATATTGGATTCTTTGTTTTCCAAGCAATGTTCGTTGCAACCTGTGCCACAATCATTTCAGGTGCAGTTGCTGAGCGAATAAAAATCGGGGTTTACGTCATTATTACAATTTTTATGACTGGTGTGATTTACCCAGTTGTCGGTCACTGGATTTGGGCTGACGGTTGGTTAGCTAACTTAGGATTCAGCGATTTCGCTGGTTCAACAGTGGTTCACTTAACTGGAGCAAGTGGAGCACTAACCGTTGTACTATTCCTTGGTGCACGTTATGGAAAATATAAAAATGGTCGTGTTAACGTTATTCCTGGACACAACATTCCAATGGGCGCACTCGGTGTGTTTATCCTTTGGTTAGGTTGGTTCGGATTTAATGGTGGTTCTACCTTAGAAGCAGACCCAACACTTGTGCCAATGGTTGTTGCAACAACTTTAATGGCAAGTGCTGGTGGCTTGATTTCAACTGCACTCTATTCACAATTCCGCTTTAAACAAATTGATGCTTCACTCGCTTTAAACGGTGTGCTCGCTGGTCTTGTCGGTGTAACTGCCGGAACAGCAGAAGTATCAATCCCTGGCGCTATCGCTATTGGCCTTGTATCTGGCGTGTTGTTGGTTGAAGGAATTACCTTTATTGACCGTAAGTTAAAAATTGATGATCCAGTAGGTGCGACAACTGTTCACGGTTTATGCGGGATCTGGGGTACGCTTGCTGTTGGTTTATTCTCGGTTGAATCTGGCTTACTTTACGGACACGGTGCAAGTCAGTTACTTATTCAAGCAATCGGCGTTATCGCAGTTATTGCTTGGACAATGGTAACTGTCGGTGCGTTAACATTTGTAATTACGCGCTTCACTTCAATTCGTGTCTCTGAGAAAGAAGAACGCGTTGGGCTTGATATTTCTGAACACGGCTCAAGCGCTTATTCATTCAATGATACCTTCTCAAGTAAAGAAGCGATTCAACCGAATGATGCTTTTGGCTTAGCTGATCGATTAAATCAGTTATCTGATCAAAAAGCTACGTAAGTCGCTGTCCTTGTAAGTTTAGTTTTAACCCCCAAAACTTGGGCTGCTCACAAAATTGTGAGCAGCCCCTTTTTTTGCATATTCAAAGTGAATCGTAACTTCTCACTTACGCTTTTTCTAAATACTCGACCATTGCTTTTAAATAATCCGGTAAATCCGGCGGCCGTCGACTTGAAATAATATGACCTGAAGTGACAACAGGCACATCCACCCATTCAGCACCTGCATTTTTTAAATCATCAACAATCGCCGTTGTACTCGTTACTTTTACACCTGCGAGGACATCAGCTGAAATAAGTACCCAACCCGCATGACAAATTTGGCCAATTAATTTCTTATCCTTGTCAAACGCCTTAACTAAATCAAGCACTTCTGGATATCGACGTAATTGATCCGGTGCCCAGCCACCAGGTACAAGTAACACATCAAAATCATCAGCCGAGACATCTTTAAACCCAACATCAACCGTACACGGAACCCCATGTTTTCCTGTATACGTTAAATCCTTTTCCTTACCGGCTAGCGTTACCGTCGCACCTGCTTCACGCATACGTAAAACAGGATACCATAATTCTAAATCTTCAAACGCATCTTCCACTAACGCCAATACTTTTACTTTATTTAAATCCATTATCCCACTCCTTTCAAATCTTCTTCACTACTAGTCTTTACCACTCTCCAACACACTTAAACATTCTCAGTCGAAATGGGTACGAAAGGCGCAGATGATTTGATCCGGCTTTTCTGCGGTAGTAATTGCTGAAATGACCGCAACACCTTTCGCTCCACTAGCTTTAACAAGTGCCGCATTTTCAGGTTTAATACCACCAATCGCAACGACAGGTAAGGGATGTACTGCTTTGACAATCGTTGTTAATCCTTCAAGACCAATGGGCGTTTTCGCATCGACCTTTGACGCAGTTGCAAACAAGGGACCAACACCAATATAATCAGCACCTTCCGCCTTTGCTGCGAGTGCTTCTTCGACCGATGTCGTTGAAACGCCAATAAACATTCGTTCCTTTACAACTTTACGTACCTCTTCGATTGGCATATCTTCCTGCCCAACATGAATACCATCTGCACCGATTGTCAGCGCTAAATCAATATCATCATTGATAATAAAAGGCACGTGATAGCGTTGACATATTCGCTTTACTTCCCTTGCAAACTGAATCCGAGCTTGACCTCGATAAGCATCGCTTCCTTTTTCACGCAATTGAAATGCCGTCACACCTCCAGCTAGCGCTCGTTCCACGCTCGCGAGTGGATCATTCTTAAAATTTTGGTGGCCAGCAATGAGGTACATAGATAAATAGCTCGGCTTAAACATCAGCAATCACCACCGTCTGTTTATCCGCCTCCCATTCACTTACGCTTAAGTGATGTAACGCATCTAACATATGCATCTGGAAACTACCTGGACCATGACTGTTCTTTTCCGCTCGTTCACTAGCAACCGTATAGAAACTAACCGCTTCAAGCACCACTTTAGTTACGTCTTGATCAACCGCAAGAAAACTCGCAATGACCGCACCTAATAAACAACCCGTACCAGTGATTAGTGACAGCTGCTTCGTCCCCGTTTTAGAAACAAACCAAGCACCTTCTGTGTAGAGTACATCCTCCTCACCCGTTACAAGCGCAACCGTTCCGTACTTCCGGTAAAAGTCTTTCGTCAGTTGAAACGCATCTTCTGCTGCATCGGCATCAACCCCTCGACCTTTACTTTCACCATAACAAAGCGTATATATCTCGCTACTATTCCCTTTCACCAATGCGATATCAATAGACGCCAACAACTGCCTAACCGTTTCTTTCCTATAGGCTGTCGCACCAACACCTACCGGATCAAGGACAATTGGTATCCCACATTCATTTGCTTTTTTCCCTGCGATAAACATAGATTCTTTCGTCCGTTCCGTTAATGTTCCAATGTTAATCAGCAACGCATCACTTTGAGCTGTCATTTCTGCAACTTCACCACGATCATCAGCCATGACCGGACGGGCACCAAGCGCCAATAAACCATTTGCGGTGAAATTCATTACTACCTGATTGGTGATGCTATGAACCAAAGGTGATTTAACTCTTATCCGTTCAATCGTTACCATCAAAAGATACCTCCTGAACATCGAGCGGTACACTTTTCAACCGGTAACCCCAATGATTGGTCGGTCCATGACCTTTACCAAGCAATAACTGATAACGAATTGCATCGGTAACAAATAGTTTAGCTAACTGAACAGCTTCCAAGATTGTTTTACCTTTGGCTAATTCAGCGGTAATGGCCGCGGCGAAGGTACAACCTGTCCCATGTGTCGCTTCTGTATCAATCCGCTCACTTTCCAGATGTGTCATCATCTTTCCATCATACAAAACATCAATGCAGGTTTCACCTAAATGACCACCCTTTATTACCGCAGCTTTCGCTCCATACACATCCACTAATCGCTCCGCAGCTTTTTCCATGGCTGTTGTCGTTTCAATCGTTTGATCAAGCATAAGCTCTGCTTCTTTAATGTTTGGCGTGACCACTGTCGCACGTGCCAATAATTGATTAACCAAAAAGTCACGCGCGTGTTCTTCCATCAAGACATCACCACTCGTCGCAACCATTACCGGATCGAGCACAAACGGCAATTCCGGAAACCGTTTTAGATAACGAAGAACTGAAGCCATCATTTCTTTTGACGCAATCATACCCGTTTTAATTGCGTATGGGACGATGTCTGAAAATACCGCTTCAAGTTGTTGATCGATAAAGGTCACCGGCAAATGATGCACAGCCGTTACTCCCGTTGTATTCTGGGCAACAACTGATGTCACCACACTCATTCCATATACATAACGCTCTTGAAACGTCTTTAAATCCGCCTGGATACCTGCACCACCACTCGGATCGGTACCAGCTATCGTTAATACTGGACATACTTTTGCATTTGTATTCATAAACTTTCCCTCCTCATTTCAACCATAATAAAAACCGCTCCATTGCGGAGCGGTTTGTTCTATGTTATAGATAGAGGTCACCTGCTCCGCTTCCCTACGCTGGTATTAACCAAATCAGGTTCAAAGGGACCAAAGCCTAAGCTTTATCTCAGCAACTACACGGCGCCCCTAGCGGATGTTTTTATTCGATTGTTATCTTCACCTTAAGTGAAGCATTAATGTTTGTCAACCATCAGTTAATGATACCGATATTCTCTAACGGCCAGATCCGAAAGACAACTTCTCCAATTACTGAAGATGCATCAATTACCCCAAAACTCCTACTGTCTCGACTGATCGGACGGTTGTCGCCAAGCACAAAAAACGAATCTTCTGGCACTACCCCATCCAAGCTATAGTTTCCCGTAAATAATTGATCAGATCCATAACCTTCCTTTTTATCATCTAAATAGACTTCGACATAAGGTGTGTTATTAATGTATAGGACGTCATCTTCAATTTTTATGTGGTCACCTGGTAGACCAATGACACGTTTAACATAGTTCTCATCTTTATCCGGTGCAATAAAAGCAATTTCATCAAACCGGTCAATGTCATGAATTTTACTTATAATGATTCGATCCCCGTCTTGTAGATTCGGGTCCATCGAATCACCTTTTACGATTGAGGGCGTCATTAAGACACCGCGGACGACAACAACAATTAAAAGCGCGATAACAATCGCTTTGAGCCACGAAATAATTTCTTCTATCATTAGTCATTCCTCTTTTTCTTTTAAGGTTACTCTCATTATATACGTCTTGCCAATGAAAATCCATGTCAAGCATCAAAATTTCATTCGTTAACAACCTATAAACCATCCTTACCGAAACTATCTTCTGATTACTCGCAACAAAACATTGAACTACCCCTTCCCAGTACCCGGGAGTTTGATACTTCATTTCTCTAAAAACATGCATAAGCCTTGATACGGCTTATTTTTTATATCGAGTACTCTTTTGTACTATATTGTAATAAGCGTGAAAAATACCGAAACGAGGTCTTGATTATGCGTATTTAAAAAGTACTTCTAAAAATAATCGTCTTTACAATACGTTAGGTAGCCGTGGATTTATTACCACACAATCCATTAAAAAATTGAAACAACACCTTAAAAAATGGGCACTAGACCCTTCGGGTTGGCGGACAAAAGCAAGTGACAAACCGATTCATTTAACGGCTATTAAAGACATTCAAAACAATAAAGAAACGTATTATAAAGAAAGATGGATAAAGGAAAATGATTTGGAACAGCGACTCCTTGTAACCTTCTCACCGAAATACAAGCACTATCAAGAAACCGTTCGTAAGCGTCAAATTGAACGCGCCTTAAAAAAATGGATCATCCTTCATCACTAAAACAGAAACGCGCCAATGATCCATTACGTTTTGTGAAAGTAAAGCACGCAACAACAGATGGAGAAATAGCTGAAAACTTAAAAGTAACACTTGATGGATCCCTTATAGAAAAGGAAGCGCAATATGATGGATTCTACGGTATGTGTACGAACCTAACATCTGATCCTTTAGCATTGATTCACGTGAATCAACGGCGTTGGGAAATAGAAGAGCGCTTCAGAATTATGAAAACAGAGCTGAAATCACGGCCGGTCTATGTAAGAAATGATGATCGAGTTGAAACCCATTTCTTAACTCGTTTCCTCTCTTTACTGATTTATCGTATTCTCGAACAAAAGCTGGATAATAAATTTTCTTGTCAGAAAATCATTAAAACATTAAGAGAAATGAATGTGATGAAGGCATCGGGAGAGGGCTATATACCGCTCTACGAGCGGACGCATTTAACCGATCAATTACATGAATTATTTGGTTTTCGTACTGACTATGAAATTAATACCATTAATAAAATGAAAAATAATTTAAAGCTATCCAAAAAAAATGAAATAGTACTCACTTTTATAACAACACAAAACCTCTCTAAACCCCTAAAAGATAAGGGTTTAGAGAGGTTTTCTTTAAATTAAGTGTCAAACTCGAGATAAAAACCATAAAACCTCAAATCATTTCCACAATATTCCCAAAATAACTATTCATTATATTAAAATTCGCGTTTTTTATATTCATATTCCCTAATTTTATTTCTCTTTTTTTTGTAATAAATATTTCTCCTGAATTGTAAAATCAAATGCATAAACTTTTTTGAATATATCCCAATATATTCAAAAATCTATACTTATACTATTTTAATCGATACGGATGCTTGATTTTTATGCTATACTAGCCACCGCCTTGCGGCGTGCTCTTGACGTAAGTGCCTCTTCTTAGTGAGTCATTTGTTGGGTTCGGGG
>NZ_QJJR01000011.1 GCF_003201605.1 Streptohalobacillus salinus
CAATATAATTGAAAGAGTCATAATAACTCTGGTTAAAGCACTAGCTTTACTTACTTGTTTTTCTTAACATACTGTGTGTTTTGTTCAGTTTTCAATGTTCAATGTGTTGCCGTCGTTTTCGACAGCTATTAAATTATATAACAGACAGATTTGAATGTCAATAACTTTTTACAGTTTTATTAATAGCTTGGCTACGACACTTAATATAGTAGGAAAAATCATTTGCTTTACTAAGTTATCGCCGAAGCAACGTTTATTACTATATCACGTGGGCGGATAGGTCGTCAATCAAAATTTAAAAAAATCCACCCACATCCATCATTACTATCGCTTTATGGTTGATCAGTAAGTTGGTAAAGTCGGTGATAAACCCCTTCTCCTTTTGTTTTCATGCGCTTGACCTTCAAACGATTTTTATCAACAAGATAATGCACCATCATACCCAAATCTAAAGCATACGGCGCTAAAGCAGGGTGCTGTTTCAACTCACCGAATGCCCACGGTTCATTCTTTTCTTTTAAAACACTTTGCAAATGCTTAATCGCCACATCAACTTTATTTCCTAAGGTAAAATCAATTGCTAACATCATCAGTTCAATCCGTTCATTTAATTGTTCATCGCTTGTAATAAGTTCTTGATACAATTTATGAATAGCAGGATCAATTCGTTTCACTTGCTCCCAGACCATAAGCTCTGGATGGTAACCTTGCTCTAAAATCGTTAGGCGTGCCAACGCATGAAGTGAACGAATGATTTTATTATAACTATCAAGTAAATTAGACGTGTCATACAATTCGACTGCCTCTTTGTAACTTCTTGCACCTTTCGCAAATTCCATTGCCATTTTCAATTCGCGTTGTTCTTTCGGAAACATGTTCACTTCTTCCTTCAAATTGTAGAGGTACTCGTTACGGTCAAACAAAATTTGCCCTTGCGATACCCACTGAAACATACGGCGATAACCAGAGAACTCAATCCATTCTCTCAGTTTCTCAGCGGTAACACTGTGTAGTGCTGCTGTTCCAGATTCAAACTCATAGTGCTTCACCGACCACTCTGAAGCTTGTTCAGTCACAACAATTAACAAAATCGTATCAAAATTATCAGTAACCGGACTACTTGTTAGATGCTTTTCAACTCTTAAAACGCCTAGTGTTCTCGGATCACTCGCACGTTCTTGATATATTGGACGTAATAAATCTTCCACAACCTTCACCTCTTCTATTAAGTTTAGCGACCGATTCTTCAACACCCTTATTAAAGTCAGGTAATTTCTTACCCTATCCTAGATACAAACCACATCTTCATCATTTTAAAAAAACGACTTATTTAATATAGTATTCTCGTTCCAAGTACAAATATCCTGTTCAATTATTTAAACTCTTTAATTATCATATCATTTTTTATGCTAACTACTAAATCTATACGCATAAGTATTGCACGAACCAATGGTCGGTGTGTAATTAAAAACATTAACCTCATCATTTACACTTACGACTTTTCACTTAATCATTTAAACCCTTTGCATCCACATATTTAATCCGCTATTCCTCAATAGTTTCACAGGTCTTACTTTAAAGTAGCACAAAAAAACTTCCTTCCTATTATAGGTAGGAAGGAAGTTTTTTGACTGAGGTTTAATGTTTTGTTTTGCAATCCGGACAGGTACCGTAAATTTCCATACGGTGGTGACTGACATCAAAACCTGTGACAGTTTCAGCTAACGCTTCAACTTCATCTAGGCTTGGATAGTGAAAATCAACAATTTTACCGCACGATTCGCAGATCACATGATAATGTTTTGATGTGTTGTAATCAAAGCGACTTGATGCATCACCGTAGGTTAATTCCTTGACTAAGCCAATTTCTCTAAATACACGTAAATTATTGTAGACAGTTGCTACACTCATATTTGGAAATTTTCCTTCTAGTGCTTTGTAAATATCATCGGCGGTCGGATGTGTTTGAGCATGAATCAAAAACTCTAGCACCGCATGACGTTGTGGCGTAATCCTAATACCTGAAGTCTTTAATCGCTCTACCGCTTCTTTTAACTCGTCATGACTATGGTCGTGATTATGATCATGATGTTCATGCATGGCCATCCACCTCTCTTTCATTTTCTATCCGTAATTATTAGATGGCTACTTCTTAACAAATCTTTAAATAGAAGTTGTTATTCTGTAACTTCAATTATTAGTTTATAATTCTTATAATTAGTGTACTAGGTTTTAACCAGGTTTGTCAAATGAAAAATAGCCTAGGACTAGGCTATTTTATAAACGTTCCTACTGTAATAGATATCATGTGTTCCTATTATTCAGCTTCATAAGTGAACGGCTTCTCATCATATGCACTGAATATATTAATGAAACGTGCAGCAACAAATAATAAATCTGAAAGCCGATTTAAATATGCTAATACTAACGGACTTACCTCATCTTTCAGTCCAACTGTCATCCGTTCAGCTCGTCTAACAATCGTTCTGGCATGATGCAGTGTTGCTGCCGAAGGGTGACCTGATGGCAAAATAAATTGTTTTAAGTCAGGTGTTTCTTCTTCCCACTTATCAATTGTTGCTTCCATACGATCGATAGCCGCTTGAGTTATTGGCCAAGGAACGTCATGCCCTTCTGGCGTTGCCAATTCTGAACCGACATGAAACAACATTCTTTGTACATCTTCCATGCAAGTTATAAAAATTTTACGATCAGATAATGACCACGTCAACCCTTGATCAATCGTAGCTATTGCATAACCGATCACAGCGTTCGCTTCATCCACTGTCCCATAAGCATCTACACGCAAATGGTTTTTCGCTACCCGACTTCCTGAAATTAATGATGTCTCCCCACTATCACCGGACCGTGTGTATATTCTCATTGTTAATACCCCCGCTTTGGATTAATTTGATTTACAGGCAGTGAGCCATCAACCAAATAACCGCTAAGATTTTCCTCAAAGATGCTAAGCGCTCTCGGAACGTACATTTTAGATTTCCCTGAAATATGTGGCGTGATTGTTATTTTATCGTGCATCCAAAATGGATGTTCGACCGGTAACGGCTCTTCTGGTAACACATCTAGAATTGCATGCTCAATTTCTCCTTCATTAAGTGCATCTAGTAACACCTCTGTTTCAACCGCATCGCCTCTTCCCATATTTAAGAAAATCGCATCGCGTTTCATTGCTTTGAATGCTTCTTTATGATAAAAAGGACGTGTTTCCGCAACACTTGGTAAAATAGATACAACAAAATCAGCACCTCTAAGTGCTGTGATCAACTCTGACTGAGAATAAGACTTATCAAAGTACGGCTTATCTTCACCTGTACGACTTACCGCTCGCGTCTCAATATCAAAAATCCGGCAAATTCTTGCCAGTTCTTCACCAATTGCTCCAGCTCCAACAACAGTTAAGACGCGCTGATTAATTTCGCGGGTTGGAAGCTTTTGATTCCAAACTTTATTTTGTTGTTGTTTGTCAAACTGATACACATTACGATACTGAGCCAATAACATTCCTAAAGCATATTCTGCCATCGGCTTTTTGTGAATACCACGCGCATTGGTTACCTGTATTTCTCGTTCAATAATTGCCTCAAACGGCAGTTCTTCTATGCCAGCAGAGAGAACCATAATCCATTTCAAAGCTTTCGCCTGATTTATATGTTCACTCGTTAGATCTTCTCCATATGTCAACAATACTTCTGCTTTATTTAAATTTACTGCTTCTTCTATCGAATGATAAAAATAAAAGCTTATTGCTGGATAACGCTCAATTAATTGTTGTTCTATAGTTTCACTAAAGTGCGTAGCAGAAACGACAATCATAACATGAATCCCTTCTTTCTTTCCCTGGTTCGTCAAATAAGCGCACCAGAATCTATGTAATTGTTACCTATAATGTAAAGTGAAACGGAAATAAAGTCAAAGAAATGTGCTAGTCTAAGTCCTCTCTTAAACTAGCACGTGTCACTTTATTCTTCTTAGCTCATATGTTCTTTAATGTACTGTAATGCATCTTCTACGTGACCATCGACATCAACGTCCCGATAAACCTTCGCAATATAACCTTCTTTATCAATTATGAAAGTCGCACGCTCATTGCCGTGATAAACTTTCCCATCTTTTTCTTTTTCTTTCCAAACTCCGAACGCCTCTGCTAAGCGATGGGATTCATCAACCACTAAGGTGAACGGTAAATTATAGTCTTTTTTAAATTCTTCATGGCTCTCTTTCGAATCCGGACTAACACCAATAATTTCAGTATCTAGTGCATCAAAAGTCTCTTTATGGTCACGGAAACTGCATGCTTCAGCTGTACATCCTGATGTTTTATCTTTCGGATAGAAATACAGCACGACGGATTGACCTTTAAAATCCGGTAAAAATATTTTTTCACCTTCACTTGTAATTAATTCAAGCTCTGGAACAAAGTCACCTTTTTTTATTGCCATCTATAAAACCTCCTAAATAAGTATATAGTTTCTTTTCATATATTATTTGTTTACCCAACTCCTAGCAAACTTAAACGCAATTGCTTATTAAAGTAGCTACTACTTTCACTTCCTATTCCTGTTAGCAGAGAACAAACACTTGTTACGAAATATGTAGAATCATGTATAATGATAGGAAATCAATATTTTCTCGGAGGTTATAAAATGAAATGTACACAATCAATTGCGTTACATAAAGAAGCTGAACAACACATCGTCGGTGGGGTGAACTCACCTTCTCGTGCATATAAAGGCGTTGGCGGTGGTACACCCATCTACATGGAAAGAGGAGAAGGTCCTTACTTTTACGATGTTGATGGCAATCGTTACATCGATTACCTAGCCGCTTACGGTCCTATAGTGACTGGTCACGCTCATCCACATATCACCAAAGCTATTCAAAACCAAGCAAAAAAAGGGGTTTTATTCGGAACACCAACCGCACAAGAAAACACCTTCGCTAAAATGCTTAAACAAGCCATCCCCTCTCTGGAAAAAGTACGTTTTGTCAATTCAGGAACTGAGGCTGTGATGACGACAATTCGCGTTGCTCGTGCATACACCAATCGCGAAAAGATTATCAAGTTCGCCGGCTGTTACCATGGTCACAGTGACATCGTTCTTGTTCAAGCGGGTTCTGGTCCTTCAACGCTAGGAAATCCTGATTCTGCAGGTGTTACGAAAGGTACTGCCAACGAAGTTATCACTGTACCTTTCAATGATTTGGCTAATTTTAAAGAAGCGCTTCGCCTCTGGGGGGATCAAATTGCTGCGGTATTAGTGGAACCCATTGTTGGAAACTTCGGAATTGTAGAACCGGATGATGGTTTTTTACAGGCTGTTAATGAGCTAGCACATGCAAATGATTCGTTAGTCATCTATGATGAAGTAATTACCGCGTTTCGCTTTATGTACGGTTCTGCTCAACAGCTCTATAATATTGAACCCGATTTAACTGCGTTAGGTAAAGTGATTGGTGGCGGCTTACCTATCGGTGCTTATGGCGGACGTGTGGACATTATGGAACAGGTTGCACCACTTGGCCCTGCATATCAAGCAGGTACGATGGCTGGTAATCCACTATCAATGGCATCCGGCATTGCTTGCCTTGAAGTCTTGCAAGAAAATGGCATTTATGAAGAGCTTGATCGATTGGGTGAAAAGTTAGCTGACGGAATCAGTCGCGCCGCAAATCAACATGGTATTGAAATTACAATTAACCGTTTGAAAGGTGCCTTAACTGTATATTTCACGAATAAAACTGTGCGTAACTTCGCCGATGCTCAAGCGACTGATAGTGAAAAATTCGGTCAATTCTTTCACTTGATGTTAGAACAAGGTATTAATTTAGCCCCCTCTAAATATGAGGCTTGGTTCCTGACAATTACTCATACCGACAAAGAAATTGACGAGACACTTGTCGCTGTTGAGCGTGCTTTTGCAAAAATGTAATAATTATTAGCAGCAGATCCTAATAAACTGAATAATATACACTTTTATGAATATTTATTTATTTTTGAATTGATTATTTATTCGGAATATGCTATATTAGCTATGAAATTTAATATTTCAACTCATGCTTTATTTTGTCGATTTGTATGACTTCCCTTCAAAGCATGAAAGTTACTTGGCCTTTTCGAGTGGAGAAACTCGAAAAGGTCCTTTTTATCGTTTAATCTTATGTTTTATTGGAAATATACTATATAACGGAGCCTTCAAGAAGGGAGCACTCACTCATATGAGATTAGGTGCACGAATGTTTAAAACAGGATTAGCCGTTGCAATAGCACTCTACGCGGCATCGATCATTGGATTTCCATCAACAGTATTTGCTGGTTTTGCTGCTGTATTCGCGGTTCAACCTTCCATTTATCAATCATACATGACGATTTTAAAACAACTGCAAGCAAACTTTATCGGTGTAGTTACTGCGATTACACTTGGATACATTTTAGGTAATGATCCAATCGTCGTTGGTATTTCTGTTGTGTTCGTCATTAGTATTTGCCGCTATTTACGCATTGAGAAAAGTGCTGTATCGATTGCGTTAATCGCGGTAATCTCGACAATGGAGAACACATCGATGGATATTTATCTATTTGGTTTAATGCGTTTTTCATCATTAATGCTCGGTATTTTTTCAGCTTTCTTAGTGAATTTATTATTTATCCCACCACGGTACGAAACAACGCTTTTTCAAAAAATCAGTGAAAATACAACTGAAATTCTAAAGTGGTTACGGATCACAACACGTCATCTGTCTGATGACCCTTCACTAAAGAAAGAATTAACTAAAATCGAAAAGGATTTGCACCGAATGGATGAACTCCATTCCTTATTTGCTGAAGAACGTGTCTACCGCAGTAAACGTCGACCAATACGCGCTCGTAAGCTCGTTGTTTTCAGACAATTGACCAAAACAACCCATCGGAGTTTTCGCGTTCTTAAATCGATTCAAAAAGTAGACAACCGCGCAAATCTTATGCCAGCTGATTTACAAAAGCGTTTAATTGAAGAAATTGATATTGTCATTAATGCACACGAGAATATAATGCTTGGGTTTATGCGAAAAATTAAACGTAATCAAAAACGACCGATTCATCATTTACGTGAATCAAACATTCCTGATGTTGTTGATCGTTTACTTGAGCTCTATCAGAAAAACGAAGCCGATTATTTGATTTTCTTACCTTTAGCAGCGATGTTAATGAATTATCATCAAGATTTAAAGCACCTCCAAACGCTCTTGAACAGTTACGATCAATTCCATGGCGAGGAAAAACTAGATATTTTACCTAAATCTCGCGATCTGGGTTCGGGTTAATTGTTACCTATACCCCGTTGCTAAATGTATAGATCAACGCTATAACAACCAAGATGCCCCGCAGTTTAAAAAACTGCGGGGCATCTTGGTTTAACGATACGTTAAAAAGAGTTCGTATAATTGTTCGATGTATGCATGAGAAAAAGGACCCTTACGCTGATGAATCATTTTTGTCAGTTCATCGACACTCTTCCATAAAACATCATCCATTCCTTCAGGATAACTCATTTCAACACGGTGTTGATCATACTCATCTTCATCTAGTAACGTATACGTCATATCAGGAAACACTTTAACATCAAGATCGTAATCGATATACTTAACGGCGTCTGTTTCGAATACATAAGGAGAGCTTATATTACAATAATAGTGAATGCCATCTGCACGCAACATACTAATTACATTAAACCAGTGTTTGGTATAAAAAAAACATATGGCTGGTTCTCGCGTAATCCAAGAACGTCCATCACTTTCAATCACTCGTGTACGATCATTTGCACCAATGATTTTAGTGCTGGTTGATTTTAGCACCAACGTTTCTTCCCACGTGCGATGAAGCTGCCCGTTATGTTTATAACTTTTGATTTGCATTGGTTTGCCTTGCTTGGGGCCAGCCATCATATCTTCCTTTCTAATTGTTAGCTACATTTATTATAACGATAATGGTTAACAATTGAAAATATATTAACTTCATTATTAATATAGTAGTACGAATATTAGGTTTAAGCAACCGCATCGGTTAATCAAATTGCCGGATAATCTGTTGATGCGAGACCGAAAAAGGATAATCTGTTAACGCCGCTTGCTCCACCCAACGCTTGTTTTCACCAGCTGTAAAAGCTCCCTCCACTTTGAAATGATAGACATCCAAATGCCAAATCAAGTGGCTAAAGACATGTTTAACGGGTGCTAATTTCCCAGTGAATTTGATGGGGTGATTAAAGTACGCATTAACATACTCATTAAATAACACATCATCAATTTGGGTTGTTTCAAACATAGGAAATTGAAACAGATTTTGCAGTAACCCCTGTTCAGTCCGTTTTTCAATCAAATATTGATGATCTTCTGTTTCAATGACAGCTACAAAATAATTGCGTTCTTTTTGTTTTTTAGCTTTTGCTTTAACTGGCAGATCAGCAACTTTATCTTCTTTTAACGCTAAACAATACATTTTGACTGGACAATTTATGCAATCTGGATTTTTAGGTCGACAGATCAAAGCCCCCAGTTCCATTAATCCTTGATTAAAACTCGACGGATCAGTTTGAGAAATGATTCGTTCAATCACGCGTTCAAAAAGCTTACGTGTTTTTTGCATTTTTATATCTTCGCCAATCAGTAAAACACGCGACAAAACACGCATAACATTTCCATCAACAGCAGGTACCGGCGTATCATAAGCAATACTCATTATTGCTCCGAGCGTGTAGGGGCCAATCCCTTTTAAAGTTGAAAGTTGTTGTATTTCTTTTGGCACTTCCCCTCCATAATTTGCTTTCACTTCTTTGACAGCGTGATGTAAGTTTCTTGCACGCGAGTAATAACCGAGACCTTCCCAGGCTTTTAGCACCTCTTGTTCATCCGCATCAGCTAATGCATTTGCCGTAGGAAACTGCTGAATAAAACGATTAAAATATGGGATGACCGTGTCAACTTGCGTTTGTTGTAACATGATTTCAGAGACCCAAACCTTATACGGGTCTTGATCTTGACGCCATGGTAAATCTCGCTTAACGATTTGAAACCAGTTAATCAAATCACTCTGAAAAGCCTGTTCATTAAAAGCTTTTGTATATGTATCAACTTGAAGATTTTGTTCTAATTCTTTTTGTGTGGGTGACATGACTTTCCTCCTTGTCGTGAAAATAATCAATCATGCTAGGTTTAAACTACCTTCAAAATGGCTACTACTAAGTATAGTCTATTTTTAATTGTTTGTTAAAGGGGTGAGTCAAAAATGGATACGGGTACACATATCGCCATGGGCGTTGCCCTCGGTGGCATCGCTACAATTGATCCAACCATTCATGATAACCCCGTGCTATTCGGTGCTGTCATGGTAGGAACAATCGTTGGTTCACATGCACCTGATTTTGATACCGTACTAAAGCTTAAAAATAACGCCGTATACTTAAGACACCATCGTGGAATTACCCACTCTATTCCACTCGTAATCTTTTGGGGGTTCTTTATCTCTAGCTTACTCTATATCGCCGTTCCAAATTCACCATACTTTACCTTATGGCGTTGGACTGCGTTAGCTGTTGTCATTCACGTGTTTGTTGATATTTTTAATGCTTATGGTACACAAGCCTTACGGCCATTCTCAAATCGTTGGATTGCTCTCGGGTTCATCAACACATTTGATCCGGTTATCTTTGTAGCCCACTTGATCGGGTTTGGACTTTGGGGAATCGGGTTACATCCGACCGCTGTTTTCCTTTCTATATATGGCTTGCTTAGTTTATATTATCTTAAGCGCTACTGGCAAAAACGCGTCTTAGAACATAAATTGTTGTTATATTATGGTGAAAATGAAGTAGAAGGTATTTATACTTCTCCCACCATCAAACAATCAATTTGGCGACTTGCCGTCACGACAAAAAACAGCTTTTATGTTGCAAGAGCCATTGACGGTAACATACAAATTGTTCACCAATTTCCACGTGTACCGTTACCGAATAACAAACTCATCGCAACCGCTAAAACAGATAAAAATGTAGCAGCATTTCTCTCCTTCTCATCAGTATATCGTTGGGAAATGGTCGAATATGAGAACTATAAAGAAATCAGATTCATTGATCTACGTTATCGCTCAAAAGATCATTATCCATTTGTAGCAGTTGTTAAAATAAGTAATAATCTTGATATTCTTAACTCTTACACAGGTTGGATTTTTTCAGAAGACAAATTGCAAGATAAATTGCTAATCGAAGATGACTAAAACGCAGGCAAATGACTGCCTGCGTTTTAGTTATCTTTTTATTTTAAAAGTAGGGTTTATCCCCACTAAAAATACAATTAATTGCCTTCAACATGCTCTTCAACAAAGCGATCTATTAAACTACCATCGAATCCTTTTTGATAAAGATTCGCTTTCACTTTTTGTTTGAGCATATAGCCCGAATGTTTACGTTCATGACGCTTCAGTATTTTTTCGCCTTGATAGACACACGCTTCCCATTCTTCATCATCGTCTTTTTCTATTTCTACACCTTCAAAGGCAATTGAAATAGCATCACTCGCATAACCTTTTTGCATTAACCGCTGTTTAAGTTTTTGTTGAACTATTTTTTGACTCGTTTTTGTTTGCTTATTGTTTTCCTTTTCAATTAACTGGGTGATCATATCGACTTGTTCTTCTTGCGTATACAAATCCATTGCTTTATCTACCACGTGTTGATCAATTCCCTTCCTGAATAACTCTTGTTTTATTACTCTTGGTCCTTTGGAGGTTGTTTGTTTTTTAGTTAGGACGTACGCTTCACTAAATGCTTGATCATCTAATAACTTAACATGAGTTAATCGCTGAATAATCTCATCAATATGTTCAGGGTCAACCTCTTTTTTTATTAAATAGTCTTTAACTTCCTTTGTTGCACGCATACGATACGACAAATAATGGAGAGCCATATTGTAACTTCGATTGATCGAATCTTTACTCTTTAAAGCATGTAAATCCGCATCGCTTAAATCTAATCCTTTTGTCAGACCTTCACTAATTAGCGTCTCTTCTTCAACACTAAAACCGTATGCTTCTTTACCTGCGGTTTCTAAAAAAATATTGTAACGATCTTGACGTTTCATTTGCATGGTAATGCGTGAGATTTTCGGCAAAAAACCCCTCCTTCGCGTTCGAAAGAACGTTCGTTCTTATACGAGTATAACATGTAAATCCTTAAAATCGCTAGTATTCATTTGAAATAACTAGCCATACTTTGATTTACCCAACAAAAATGCTAGACGCCTTTACAGTTATTGTTAATAACAACATTATAGTTACGCAGGATTCACAAAAGAAGCAAAATCATATTTAAAAGGCACACAAAGATAGACGCTCCCAGCATCGCATCAGAAACAAGTGGAATAGCCCCGAAAACGCTCGTTTGCACACCACTTTCAAAGGTTTCAATGAAAAACGCTAAGGAACGCTTAACGCATCTGTCACTTAACACTTAAACATGCACGGCAGATGGACTATCGGATAGAAATGAGCAACAGAGATAAAGAAAGCTTGTATCAATCAACATTAAACCTTGCGACGCCCAAATTTCAATTGACTTTTTTTAGTCATCTATTACACCCAACAAACGTTATGGCTTAATTTTTTTCATCAGCAAGGGTAATGTTTCCGCTGTTGCATGCTGATGTTTAATCGATTGACAGGTAAGTTCTAAAGTTAGTTGTTTTATGGTCAGCATCGAGTCATGTTGAAATACAATTAAAACTTGATTATTTTTCATTATTTCATATTGGCGTAACTGGAAAGGGGCGGTCAAAAAGCGAAATGAATGCGCAGCATAATTAGCTGCGTCCCAATTTGTCTTCTCTACCAATAGATAACTATACATGAGACACCTCTAATGTTCTTTTTAAGAACATCATACAATATATACCTAATAAGAACAATCTGTGCACGTTAAACAAACACTAAACATGATAGGATTACCACATACTTAGTATAAATACACAGAAAATGAGTGGTAATAATGCTAATCAATCGATTTGCTCATAATTTAAAATACTACCGAAAGAAACATGACTATACCCAACAACAGATTGCTGATTTACTTAACATTTCACGGTCAGTTGTGGCCAAATGGGAAAATGGTCACGTCTTACCTGACCTTAACAACACTTTAAAATTAAGTCAGTTATTTCAAATAACACTTGATGAGTTTGTTGGTAAAACAAACGTTACCCAAAATTTACTGAGTGACTATCAAGCACATTACAGTAGTGAACCTTTTGCGGAACAAATAGACTTCGATGAAGAATCCTTCAATTATCTAATTGATTTTATTATTAAACATCCTAGTTTAAAGCAACAATTATCAACCTATATGGCGTTATCAATTAAGCAACAGAAATCTGCCGAGAAAATTTTCGCGTCAGTTCTTGAAGAAATGAGAAAGCAATAAAAAATCCCTCCACTGATAAAGATATCAATGCAGGGGTTTTTTGTTAGCTTTATTCAGCTATATTTGACTGTTTTTCACTTTATCTTCCTTAACAACATATTTACAGCTCTTACCGCCTTTAGCGATACATGAAACCCGTTCAACATCATCCGTTCCTAAAACCTCTTTAAAGAGTTTCAATTCACATTCACACGGCTTATCATACTCATTGGCAATCGCTGAAATTGGACAATTGAATTGAGCAAAAGTAACCGCGCCATCTCCTAATTCCGGATCGCTCGCCATCTCTGCCATATAGCCGCTTTCTTCTTGGACATCTACCAATTGTTTAACTCGATCAGCTAAAGGATCATCAATGAAAATACGACGTTGATATTTTTTCCGCATGCGCTGTTCACGATTATTAAACAAGATATCAATCGCGTCCTCACCCATACTATCTTTTATATCATGTAAAATTTCAACAGCAATTTTTCCATAACTATTCGGAAATAAATCATTACCCGCTTTAGTTAAACTATAAAATATTACCGGACGGCCCATTGGTTGTCTCACTGTTCGAGATGAAATCAGACCTTCTCCTTCGAGCTTAATCAAATGCTTACGCACAGCCATTTCCGTTATATCAAGAAATTCCTTTAAGCCACTCACTGATAATTCCTGTTTTTTCTTTAAGAGTTCTAACACAGCTTCTCTTGTCGATTTATCTTTCGCCATTTCCAACACCTGCCCTTATGACTATAGTACATAAAAAAGTTTGTGAAGTAAATAACAAACTTTGATTTTTTTATTTTTTTATTATAAAAGTTTAGAATGTTGTTGACCATGACGGTGGTGAGCAGATGAAATGACAACGTTGTCGATTTGCTTTATACTTTTCTTTCAGTATAACATAACAATAGGGGCGTGGGTACAATCGGTATTGTCATTGTTGAGATTTGTGAAAGTAATCTATTACAAACCATCGAAACAGAAGACTTATTTGAATCAGAATACCCTGAAGTCTCGGTTATTTCAAGTGAATGTCTATCTTTTTGTGGTTTGTGCCGGCTCAGACCGTTTGCATTAGTTAATGGTCGTCGAATTAAAGGTAAAGATATTAATGATTGCCTAACTAACATTCGTCGTGCAATTGAAGAAGAACTGGCTTTTTATAAATAAACACATGTAACAATGGCGTTGGATCAAATCCAACGCCATTGTTTTTTATCTTATATTTTATTGTGCTTTTCATCAATTTTAAACTGACGAATCAACTCGTTCAGGCGATTTGCTGAATCCATTAACATCTGAGAACCACTTGCAACCTCTTCCATCGATGTTGATGCTTCCTCAGCAGAAGCTGATGTCTCTTCAACACCTGCTGCTGACTCTTCTGAAATCGAAGCAATTTCTTGAACTGATCCATTGACCTGTTCACTATCAGCTGCCAAGGTTACGAGTCCATCCATTACTGTTTGAACATGGGTTGTCATCGTCGCAATCGCTTCTTCGATTGACTTAAACCGAACCCCGGTGCGTTCGATATCATCTTTCCCTTGTTCAACTTCTTGATTACCTTTAGACAACGCATCAGATACAGAGCGTGATTCTTGTTGGATCGTTTGAACAATGCCTGTAATATCCCCAATCGAATCATTCACTTGTTCTGCTAATTTACGTACTTCATCAGCGACAACGGCAAAACCTTTACCGTGCTCTCCGGCACGTGCCGCCTCAATCGCTGCATTTAATGCTAATAAATTCGTTTGATCAGCAATATCTTTTATCACACCAACAAGTTTGGTAATTTGTTTTGATTGTTCATCCAGGCCTGATACCTTCTTCACAGCATCCTTTACGATTTGATCAATCGTTGTCATCTGACTGATTGATTTTTCCATATACGTATTTCCAGCTTGCGTTTCTTCTAGTACCACACGTGATGAATCATTAATCGTTTCACTACTCGCACCGATAGCATTAATTCGATCAGCAAAGGCTTTCATTGTCTCAGCTAAATCACCAGCATAGGTTGCCTGAGACTCTGTTCCAGTAGCCAACTCTTCCATTGTAATCGCAATTTGTTCTGTACCAGTCTTCACGTCATTCGCGGATTGATTCAGTTGTTCACTCTCGCTGCGCACTTGATTTGAGGTCTCACTGATCTGGTTAATCATTGTAATAAGCTGTGCTTTCATTGTATTGATTGAAGAAGACAGTCGCCCGATTTCATCTTTCCCTTGATAATTGATTGTTTCAGCTGTTAAATCACCAGTGGCAATCTGATCACTGGTCTTAACAACACGATTCAAGTGTTTAGAAACATAGCGTGAAATAATCAATACCAGAACTAAACCGATGATTAGTGAAATGAGCATTGACGCAAGCAACATCGTCATTGCAAATGCTTGCGACTGATCAGCATCAGCTACTGCTTGATCACGATCTTCAATGATCATGTCACGTAAATATTCTAAATATAACGAGGTTGTATTTGTTGAACTGCTGAACCGATTGCTATACAAACGTCGAATATCTTCAGTTGCACCAACGTTTTCCATGATATCATTATAAAACATATCGTCGAGGGCTTGATTGTTCGCTAATACTTCATTATATAATGATTGTTGATTTTCATTTTGAATATTTTCACCCAAAAACTCTAGCAATTCATCAATACGTGCTTTTTTTGTTTCAAAATCTGATCGGTGTGTTTCATTACCGAATTGAATAAAGTTCATGGCTGATAACCCTTTAGATTGAATTTGAGCACTGAGTTCAGTTGTAAGAACAGCTCGATCTCCTTGGGCTTCAACAGTATCCATATTATCTTGAATGTCAAATAAAGTTTGGGAAACTAACGCCGTTGAAATTGATAATAATATAAAAATAGTTATAATGACAATACCGTATTTCCAACCAATTGAAATATTATGTAGACTGAATTTTTTATTGTTTTTAGTTGCTTTTCCTTTAGCATCACGATGCTTTATCTTGTTAATTCCACCTCTACTTTTTTTAATCTTTTCTTTCTTTACTTTAGACACTTTCTCTTTACCTTTTCTTAACAATTTCATGACCGATACCCTCCTGTTATAAAAGCGCTTTCAATTTCCAATAAAAGATAATTTATTGCCTGAACAAACTCTAATTCCATCATACTATTTTATTATCGGCTTGTTCAAGGTAATTCTTAATAAATTTATTTTAAAATGTATAGATCATTTCTAAAGATTCACAAATTGTTAACACTAAGGACTTATACAACGCTCAAAACAACTGCTTAGCACAATATTTTTCCGACTATTTAACCAAAATAAGAGACCTAGTCGCTTAGACTAAGCCCCCACCATCTGTGCGTCGTTTACTGTACTCTTTTACTGCATGTGTAATCCCCTGTTCACGTTCAGCGTCTTCAAATCCTTCAATACCGTAATGATAATAATCATTTTCTTCTTTTTTCCAAGCGATTTTTCCTAGCATCGTCAATGTTGTGCCCTCTAGCGAGAAAGTAGCTTCAATTAAAAATTCTTTTTTGTGTGTAGGCAAGTTTAATTTACTCTTAAATCGCATCCCTTTAGGACTGATATCAATAATCTTCATTGCCCCAGAATCTGTACGCTTTATTTTTTCTGTATCTTCATGATTCAGCAGTATCACAAAAGCGCCATCCACAGGTTCTAAAAATTGATACCGAAAGGGCTCTTTTCTTTTATAACGCATCTTCATCCCTTCCTTTCTTGCAGATAAAGTGTACCTTAACTGTTTACGTTAATGCAACTGCAAATCACCTTCAGCATTTAGACGCGCATAAACACCCATTTCACTCTGCTCAAAAATATGTTGCATATCACCAATTTTTATAACCGTGCCCTCTAATACTTTACCTAACCTTATTTTTTGATCTTCTGGTACCCGCACAATTGTTTTCGCTCCGAGACGACCACCGACTTCATTAATGTTACATCCAGCACCTGCAAAAACATGGCCACCTCTTAATATACCTTTCACTTCAACAAAACCATCTGCTTCAATATAGGTATTAATACATGATCTCCCCGTCACCGTTACATCACCAGCGCAAATCAGACGACTATTCAATGCATTTTTAAGCATAAGTTCAACATCCTGGTCGTTTTGAATGGCACTTAATTCAATTAATGATTTCATATTTTCTATCATTTGTTGAAATGTGACCAATGATATATCCACTTGTGGAATTTTGAAGAAAACATGTTTTAATTGCTCAACAAGCTTAAGCCATTCCTCATCAATTAGTACTGCTTGTTCCTGTTCGACAAGCTGATTGAATTTTTCAATTTCTTTCGGTAAATTCCCAAAACGTTTTTCTTTTAACAACAGTATAAGCGAAGTGACTGATGTATCTTTGTAAGAACTCGTTTTAAATTCTTTTGATTTAAAAATTTGTTTCAACATGATATACATACGCTCAGACTTTTGATAAATCGATTCCAGTAAGTGTTGCATCTCCACATCAACATGACTACCCGCTGATACATCACTTGCGTTAACACTACCATTGATTCTGATTGATTTTTGCGCGTGAATTGTCGCACCATTAACCGTTTGATGAATTTCCACATGCCCGCCTGATTGGATTTTCATGCCTTCTTTTACTTCACCTTTAATTTCAATATCGCCTCGAAATTCAATATTACCTGAACCTAAGTCAACATCACCATTATGAACCATTTGGGGTAATACTTTTGTTTTGACGTACTGTCCGCGTTGCTCAATATAAGGACGACCATTTTCATTCGCTATGATCCGGTCCTCTAAAAGTAATGTCCCTTTTTGCGTTTTTACATGCAACTGTTTAGCAAGACGAGGCGCTACTTCTTTTCCATGAACATTAACCCCAGGTTTACCTTCGATTGGATCATGAATAATCGCGATTATCTGACCTTTTTCTACAGTTGGTAACTTCTTTCGTTCTCGATAATCAACCGCTGCTAAGTCATCATTTTCTTTAGAAAGGTCTAAGACATCTGTCGCAACCATCTTTTCTAACCAACCATCTTTGCCATCTGTTGCTGCTTTCCCTTCGGCAATGATAAAGGTCCCCCCCTCAAAAGTGTTGAGAGCCTCGTGAATCACTTCTTCAAAGATACCATATTGTACAGATAAATCCGCTAACTGTTGCTTTATCTCAACAGCTGTTACCGTTTGGTGTAATTCAACCTTTTCTGTAGATTCAATCTTCACTTGATGGCTGGGGGCTGTATCCTTCAACTGACGGGTATGTTTAACACCAGGTTTAATTGCTAATTCAACGGCTAAGTCTTGATTGATAACCTTCACTGACCACTCTGTTTTTTCAAAGGTTTCTTCTAGGTCAAACGTAATTAATTCTTTCTCGGATACAAACAAAACGCGCTTATCTATGCGCTTGCCATCTTTTTTTGCATGAACACCATCGGTTAAATGAATCGATGGGGTATGCTTCTCACTATCTTTTACATGCAATGTGGAATCCTTAATCCATGCCTTTCCTTTTAATGAGGCATGGTCATAAAAGTCATTTGTATCTATTTCTTCTGTGTCAAGACGGTCATCATCTAATGCTTGGTCTGACGACTCAATATAGCTAAGGAATTGATCTAATGCCATATCCTCACGTTCAACTTGATTGTCTTTCGCGACATTGACCACGATTGGGTTAGGTGCATTAGGTTGCTCATTTAACTCATAACTCAATTTCACAATTGCATCCTTTGCACCCATACCAAGTACACCTTTAGATTCAGGTTGAATGACTTCAATCTGAACTTGATTTAATGAAAGGTTAAGTGATTGTAACCCTAAACGTATTGCTTCTTTAACAGTCTTCTCTTTCGAAATAAACGTTTGCATTGAATTCACCTCGCACACAGTCTGTGTCATTCTCTATTCCTTACCATTGAAATAATCGTTAAAAACAAAAACCACCTCATAGATAAGGTGGGCTTAACCATTAATAAGTAGCCCGGCGATCTTAACGATAATGCTTTAGACCCGTGGCTTTGCGTCCTAATCTTTCGAATAGTTTGCCCCATTTATTCTATTTGATTTAATTTCATTTTAATAGAAGCTCTATGCTTTTACAATCGTATCGTGCACACTTATTTAATATAATGTGCCGTTTGGTATTACTGCTATATTTTCCCTAGTTGCTACCCAACTAAACACCCATCCTATTATTCATACTTTATAAACGTTTTTGTATTTATTGTAGACAAATCGATCAAAAACGAGTAGTATACTATATATAGATTTAAAAAACACCAATAATACTACATATAGTATTCATCGGCGTCATTTATCATTTGTTATTTAGAATTTGTGAATACAGTTTGGAAAGAGGGAATAATATGCAGCAATTAGAAACGAACGAAATCATTCAGCATTTAAAAGCAAATTACAAGTTAGATTTTTCTGCACTCGAAGAAAAGTTAGCCACCATTACTGACGAGGAAAAACATAGTGAAACGGCACTGTTTTACGCACTGAATCATATTGATATTGATGCACCTGACTGGACCTTCGCAGCCAGTGGATTTTATCTTCAACAACTATATCATGAAGCTAGTACACACCGAAAGAACCAAAAAGCCTATGTTAACTTTTTCGGGCTCATTGATACCCTAACAGAAAAAGGTATTTATAGTAAAGAACTATTGGCCAGTTATTCTAAAGAAGATATCGACAAGCTAGAAAAAGTGATTGATCCGAAGAAAGATGAATTATTTAATTATATTGGGTTGTTTTTACTCAGTGATCGATATTTAGCACGTGACCATGATAAACTACTTTTCGAACTTCCACAAGAACGTTTCATGATTATCGCAATGACACTGATGCAACATGAAAAAGCTGAAGAACGATTATCTTTAGTTAAGGAAGCTTATTGGGCGCTAAGTAACCTCTACATGACTGTTGCAACACCGACCTTATCCAATGCAGGCAAATCATTTGGACAACTTTCTTCTTGTTTTATTGATACTGTAGATGATTCACTTGATGGCATTTATTTAAACAACTGGGACATTGCTAGACTTAGTAAAGATGGTGGGGGTATCGGTGTTTATTATGGAAAAGTCCGCGCATTAGGATCTGATATTAAGAAATTTAAAGGTAATTCTTCAGGCGTTATCCCGTGGATTAAACTAATCAATGATACGGCAGTAAGTGTTGATCAACTTGGCCAACGTCAGGGGGCTGTCGCTGTCTATCTAGATATCTTCCATAAAGACATTATGAACGGATTTTTAGATCTTAAAACGAATAACGGCGATGAACGTCGTAAAGCGCACGACATCTTCACTGGCGTTAGTATTCCCGATCTGTTTATGGAACAGTTACAAATCACTGATGCTTCTGGTCGGAGTGTCGGAGAGTGGCATACCTTCTGTCCACACCAAGTAAAACAAGTGATGGGTTGGAAAGACGCGTCAGGACAACCACTAGGCCTTGAAGATTTTTATGATGAGGTCGATCATAAATATTTCACAGAAAAGTATCAAGAAGCTGTTGATCATCCACTACTGCCAAGAAAAACGTACCGAGCTATGGATGTAATGGCACGAATTATGGTTGCCCAACTTGAGACAGGTACCCCGTATATGTTTTATCGCGATGAAGTTAACCGTAAAAATGCCAATAAACATGTGCGTGGTGTAGGCTACACGTCTATTTATTCGAGTAACCTTTGTACTGAAATTGCACAAAATATGTCAGCCACTACTATCGTAAATGAATACACAGATACAGATGGAAACATTGTCATCGTTCGTAAGCCTGGGGACTTTGTTGTTTGTAACTTATCATCAATTAACTTAGCGAAAGCTGTAACGGGTGATGTGCTTGAGCGATTAATTCCAATTCAAGTTCGACTTTTAGACAATGTGATTGACTTGAACACCATTAGCGTAAAACAAGCAGAAACAACCAATAAAGCCTATCGTGCGGTTGGACTTGGAACGTTTGGCTGGCACCATCTTTTAAGTCTAAAACAACTTTACTGGGAGTCAGATGCTGCCGCTCAGTACGCAGATGAGCTTTATGAAGAAATTGCTTACTTAACAATTAAAGCCTCACATACGCTTGCTAAAGAAAAGGGAACTTATTCAAGGTTTTCTGGGTCTGAATGGGAAACCGGTGACTACTTTAAGCGTCGAGGATATACATCTGAACGTTGGCTACAACTTCAAAAAGATGTGCAACAATCAGGGATTAGAAATGGTTACTTGATGGCTGTTGCCCCTAACTCATCAACAGCTAAAATTGGTGGATCCACCGATGGGATCGATCCTATCTATGCGATTATGTATGCAGAGGAAAAGAAAAACTTTAAATTCAAAGTCACAGTCCCGGACTTAACGCCGAAAACATATCCTTATTATCTTAAAGCGCGTCACGAAGTTGATCAACATGCAAGCATAAGACAAAACGCGATGCGACAACGCCATATTGATCAAGGCATTAGCTTTAATCTTTATGTCAGACATGATATTAAAGCAAAAGAATTGCTCGATCTTCACCTTGAAAGTTATCGTCTTGGTTTAAAAACAACCTATTATGTAAGAAGCACATCACAAACGGAAATTGAAGAGTGCGAAGCATGTCACAGTTAGGAGTGAAAGAATGAAAGTAGACCAACCCTTACAATCAATCAAATTGCTAAATCCAGCTCAACCGAATAAATCGACAGGGATTATTAATGGCCAGTCGTCAGGCATTTTAAACTGGAACGATATTAGTCATCCACAAATGTATGAATTATACCAAACATTGCTTGGTAACTTCTGGAAAGCACAAGAAATCAATATGCAAGATGATGTAAAGCAGTGGGATCGTTTATCTGATACTGAGCGGGATATTTTCTTGCGTGTAAACACGCAACTCGCATCACTTGATAGTTTACAAACACCGACAATGACAGAG
The DNA here is from genome assembly GCF_003201605.1 of Streptohalobacillus salinus. Classification (GTDB taxonomy): domain Bacteria; phylum Bacillota; class Bacilli; order Bacillales; family Amphibacillaceae; genus Streptohalobacillus; species Streptohalobacillus salinus. The sequence continues at coordinate 21,393 of NZ_QJJR01000011.1, forward strand.
GTGATGCATTATGTCACGGATTCAAGTTTTAAAGCTATTTTAGCCGTTATTAGTCAACAAGAAGCTGTTCACAATGAATCTTATTCTTACATCTTAAGTTCCCTTGTTCCGCTTAGTGAACAAAATAAACGTTTCAATGAAGCAAAAGAGGATCCAATCGTCCAAAAACGCAACCAGTTGATACTGGATGCGTATCAACAATTTATCGATCGGCCGACACCACAACATTTATTTGAACTCGCCGTTAATTCAATTAATTTAGAGGGCATTTATTTCTACAGTGGCTTTGCCTTCTTCTATCATTTAGCGCGTCAACAAAAGATGTTAAAAACGAGCACGATGATTTCTTACATTCAACGCGATGAGATGCAACATGCCTATTTCATCTCACAATTTATTCGGATTCTCTTAAGTGAAAACAAAGAATTAAACACAGAAGCAAATATCGAGTATATCTATCAAACGATTGGTAAAGCGATTGAACTGGAAAAAGAATGGGCAGATCATATCTTAAAGGATATTGATGGCATCGAGTTAGATGAGTTCCATAATTATTTAGAATACCTTGCAAATAAACGATTCCGTCAGCTCGGATTAGATAACTACTATCCAGAACGAGACAATCCGATGGCTTGGATTCATGTCTTTTCTGACGAGATGATGAACGAAACAAAATCTGATTTCTTTGAGCAGAAATCACGTACGTACACCAAAGTATCCTCATCTAATGGTTTTGACGAGCTCTAACTAAATCGATTTAAAACGGATAAAAAGAGGTGATCTTTTGAAAGCTTGTATCGTCTATACGTCAACGACAGGTAACACTGAAGAAGTTGCTACAGCCATCTATAATCAACTTGTTTCTCATATTGATACGGATCTTATGTCGATTGATAACTTTGAATTTTCAACAATAAACATGTATGATTATTTCATTATTGGTACTTATACCTGGGGAAATGGTCAACTTCCAACTGAAATGAAAGCTTTATACCAAAGGATTGAAACGCATGCCAACAAGCACCTTCGTACAGCTGTGTTTGGGACAGGTGATCGATTTTACCCGCTTTTTTGTGGTGCAGTGGATCGGTTCCGCGATATGTTGTATGAGAAAACGGATCTTGCGGTTACATTTAAAGTCGAACTCTCACCTCAACAAACGGATTACAATAAGGTGCCTATATTTGTCGATAGAATGTTAGCAGTACAAGTGAGTTAGTTGATTGTCTCTTTAATTTTATTTTTTCAAAAAATAATCTTAACTATAAATACACCCCTATAAAAATTAATCCATGGGGTGTATTTATCATTGTTTTCTGTAACGTTTTTTGTGGGTGTATATTAATTAAATTGTGCTTGGTGTAGGCGATAATAAGCGCCTTGTTTCTCGATTAACTCCGCATGAGGGCCAACCTCTTCAATTCCTTCCGTCGTAACAACAACAATCTTATCTGCATGTTTAATTGTCGCCAGTCGATGCGCAATCACTAATGTTGTCCGTCCTTCGGCAAGTTCTTCAAGCGCCTTTTGAATCATGATTTCTGTTTCAGTATCTAGTGCTGAGGTTGCTTCATCTAAAATTAGAATCGGTGGGTTTTTCAAAAACATTCTTGCGATGGATAACCGCTGTTTTTGTCCACCAGAAAGTTTCACGCCTCGTTCACCAATGATCGTCATTAAACCATAAGGTTGGTCTGAAATAAATGTATCTAAGCGTGCCTGTTTAGCAGCTGCCATAATTTCATCATCACTAGCATCTAGTTTTCCGTATGCGATATTTTCTCTAATTGTTCCTGAAAATAGAAACACATCTTGTTGAACCACGCCGATTTGTTCGCGTAACTTTTGTTGAGTGACTTTTCGAATATCGATACCATCAACAGTGATCGTTCCATGTGTTACCTCGTAAAAACGGGGGAGCAGATTACATAAGGTTGTCTTCCCCGCACCTGAAGGACCGACAAAAGCCACTGTTTCCCCTTGATTAATTGTCAAATTAATCCCAGATAAAACATCTTGATGACCTTCATAACCAAAGTGAACATCATCGTACCTAATGTCACCGTTGATTTCCAAATCCTGAGCGTCTTCAGCATCTTTAATTTCCGGTTCCGTATCCAACACTTCTGTGTAACGTTTAAACCCAGCAAAACCTTTTGGATAACTTTCGATGACAGCATTGATTTTTTGAATAGGACCAATCAGAATGTTTGTCAGGAGAATAAACGCAACAAATTCACCATGTGAAAGTACATCTCCAATGACAAAATATGAACCAAACATAAGTGTCGATAACGTAATCAAACGCATGAGAAAATAATTGACTGTCACGTTTTGAGCCATGATTTTATATGAACTGAGTTTTGTCGCTCGGTAATCACTATTATTCGCTTGGAACTTGTTTTCTTCATACGCCTCATTACTGAACGCTTTAACGACACGAATTCCACCGATGCTGTCTTCTACTCGTGCATTAATATTCGCGACATCTTGAAACATCCGTCTGAATGTAATGGTCATTTTTTTATTGAAGTGAATTGCAAAGACAACAATCACTGGGACAACAGTAAAGATAATGAGACCTAATTGTACATCAATCGAAACCATAATCCATAAAGAGCCAATTAAGGTCATAATCGCAACAAAGACATCTTCCGGACCGTGGTGTGCAACTTCACCGATCTCTTCAAGATCTTTGGTCAACCGAGAAATGGAATGACCTGTTTTGGCATTGTCAAAATAACCAAAGGACAACGACTGCAGATGCTTGAATAACTTTCGTCGCATATCTGTTTCAATATTAATCCCTAACATATGCCCCCAATAGGTCACAACAAAATGCAAGCCCGTATTCATTAAATAAATCAGCAATAACCCAAAAGCAGCCCACAAAATAACGGTAAAGTTCTCACTTGGTAGTAATTCATCAATTATATAATTGACCGCAAGTGGAAACCCCAGTTCCAATAATCCGACAAAAACGGCTGCACTAAAATCCAAATAAAACAATCCTTTATATGGTTTATAATAACTAAAAAAACGTTTTAAAATCATAATCCCCGTCCTAACCTTTATTCTTATTAGTATTCATTAGCTTAATATAGCATATCTAAATGGATTGCACGGCAGAAATGCTTTAAATTATGGATTCCTTTCCGTAATTTTCTTTCTTACTAAAAAAAGAATCAATAGATAAAAAGAAGAACACAACTGTACCGATAGATAATTCAAAAAATACCCATTTTACTCTAGCATCTTTTTCTTGTTTTTGGTAGACTAAACCATGTGAGTCTTTTTACATATTGGATTCGAATCTACTTATATTAATGGAGGGAACTTAATGACAAACAAGCGTTGGCTAGCAATTGGACTAGCAATCATCGTTCTTATCGTCTCACTCATCATTCCGCAAATTGGCGAATTGATTGTAGAAGATGACGAAAATGAAGATAAAACAGACAGAGGATTTTTTAATAGCTTTTTAGAAGAGGCAACGAGTGTCACCGTCTTAGAAGAGGGTGATTCAACTAGCCGCATTGCCGTCTTAGATGTTAAGGGTGAAATTATCGATCAAGAAGCGACACCTTTCGCGGCTACTGGCTACAATCATCAAAAACTACTCGGTGATTTAGAACACATTAAAAACGATGAATCGATTGAAGCAATTGTGTTACGGATTGACTCACCAGGTGGTGGTGTTTACGCGAGTGCAGAGTTAACAGACAAAATCAATGCAGTTAAAGAAGCGCGTGACATTCCAGTCTATACGGTTATGGAAAGCATGGCTGCGAGCGGGGGTTATTACATTGCCGCTAATTCAGAGAAGATTTTTGCTCAACGTGAAACAATTACGGGCTCAATTGGCGTTATTATGCAAGGGTTTAACATTAGTGAGCTGTTAGACAAATTAGGAATTGAAGACATGACCATAAAAAGTGGTGATTTGAAAGACCTTGGTTCAGCGACACGAGAAACCACTTCTGAAGAACTCGCTGTCTTACAGGAGTTAGTAGACAATATGTATGAACGTTTTGTTGATACCGTTGAATCCGGTCGTGATCTGACCCGTGAAGAAGTCTACGCTTTAGCCGATGGCCGTATTTATGATGGGACGCAAGCTGTAGAAAACGGGCTTGTTGATGAGCTTGGATACTTTAATGATGCCATCGATGATTTACAAGAAAGTTATGATCTGGAAAATGCCCAAGTGATCCGTTATGAAGTCGATGAAATGGATTGGTTCAGTCAGTTTATGTTCAGTTTTGAAGGTCTTTTACCCAAACAAACATCACCTTTATCCGAAATTGATACGAACGAAGAGGCACCGCAATTTATGTACATGTACAGGGGGTTATAAATGATGATTAAATCATTTGAAGATTATCCTGATTATTTCTATAGTGGATTCTTTATTCGATTATTCGCTTTTACCATCGACCTTATCATGATTGGCGCAGTCCAACGTATGACGTTGTTTTACTTTACTGATGGCACCTTAAAAACAAGTCTTTCGTTAGCGATTTACTTATTTTATTTTATACTGCTTACTAAGTTTAATCATGGTCAAACGTTAGGAAAAATGATTTTTGGTATCAAAGTTATTTGTTTAAAGGAAGAAAAACTATCTTGGACAACCGTTATTGTTCGAGAAGGCTTTGGACGCTACTTGCAAAAGGTCCTTTTGATTCTTTATACCCTTACAATCTTCACACGCTATAAACAGCATGTCGTTGACCTTCTTAGCGATACGTCTGTTGTCACCATTAATTATTTACGTTTGCTTGAAAAGGAACAGATGAATCAACCTGCGTTTGTCAATGAAGCACTCGTAGCTGAGTAAGCAAAAAAATAGTCATTAAATGACTCTATTATTCTCTATGAAGACGGCAATGTATTTCCTAATCTAAAATATTGGGAGATACATTGCCCTTTTTTATTGTTTAAGGTTATCAAGCTAAATTACAAACTTAATGATCCCTAATGTTGACAATCTATGATTAAAGTTACAGGCTTGTGGTGGTCAAAGACTTTTAGAATTCACAACGTTCAACCAGACCGGAAAGTTGCTACACTTAAGCGATCGTCTAGACTATAAATACCCTCCTGTTATTATTTAAAGGCAACTATTTGTAGAAGAATGCCCTTTTCAGTATACGTTTAAAATCTTTTTCAATGACTCGATTGAGCCGCGCACCACCAAATCTTTAATTGCATTCACGTATCACGCTATTTAGTCAGCACTGTAAATATCTTGTGAACCTTTTGTGACATTATCTACAATTCACTTTACCTCTTCCTTCCTAACGTATATGATAGATTCATAACTAATAATGAGAATCATTATCATATAGATTAAGAATGGGGGATGCTTCATGTTTCTGAATGAATTAAAAATAGGTGAAACTGCTCAAATAACTAATTTAAGTCAAGTTCAAGTGTTACTACAAAAACGTTTAGCACACTTAGGTATTTCAGAAGCGTGTGAAGTTTGTTTGAAAAATAAATTACCCTTTGGTGGTCCCTGTGTCATTGACTGTAAAGGACAAGCTGTTAGCTTACGTAAAAAAGATATTTGCACAATTCAGGTGGAAAAGTCATGCAGATAGCTTTACTAGGTAATCCAAACACAGGAAAAACATCATTATTTAATGCCTTAACGAATTCTTATGAATATGTTGGTAATTGGAGCGGGGTCACCGTTGAGAAAAAAGTCGGGCAATTCGTAGATCAATCCGGACAATTAATCGATCTTCCTGGCGTTTATTCATTAAATCCGATCTCAAAGGATGAAACGGTGGTCACTAACTATTTACTTGAAGACACTTGTGAAGGATTGATCAATATCATTGATGCTGCTCAACTTCGGCGCAACCTTCACCTTACGCTTCAACTTCGCGAGACAGGTAACCCGGTCATTGTTGGCCTTAATATGGTTGATGTTGCAAAAAACCGAGGGATAACCATCCATACAGAAAGACTTGCCCAAGCGCTCGATTTGACAGTCATGCCTATTGTGGCAAGAACAGGTCAAGGCATTGATATGTTACTATCACATCTACCCGAACTAAAAACTACAAATCAACTTGGACTCGTCATTGATTACGGAGCTATTATTGAACATGCAATCGCAAAGATTACCAACCACCTTTCTCAAACTAGCCTTAATAAACGCTGGTTAGCCCTACAATTTTTGGAAGGTAATCATGAAATCGAAGACTATTTAAATAAAACAAGTGACATCACTGTCATGCAACAGATACGCCTTGATGCTAATAAGGAAATAAGCGCATCGTCAAACCGAACCCTCGAACAAGTCATTTATCAGTACCGCGATCAATTTATTGATGCGTTGATTAATTCCACTGTGTGCACAGAAAAAAATCAGACAACGCCGCTATCAGAAAGAATTGACCGGATTGTCACTAACCGGTATCTAGGCATACCAATTTTTTTATCATTGATGTATATCATGTTTATGTTGACCTTCGATTGGCTCGGTTTTCCTATTTCTGACTTACTTGATGCTTTCTTTTCTGGTCCGCTAACATCAGTTATTCAGGCTGGGTTGAATTTGATTGGTGCCAGTTCATTTATTGAAGCTTTAATCATTGATGGAATCATTAGTGGTGTCGGCGGGGTCCTCGTCTTCGTACCACAAATATTTATTCTCTTTTTCTTTATTTCATTACTTGAGGATTCTGGATATATGGCTCGAGTCGCAACGGTTATGGACCGAATCATGCAGAGTGTCGGACTCAATGGAAAAGCTTTTATTCCAATGATCATTAGCTTCGGTTGCAATGTGCCGGGTGTTATGGCTGCACGGACGATTGAACAACCAAAAGAACGCTTAATCACGACTTTACTCACACCCTTAATGTCATGCTCAGCACGATTACCCGTTTATGCACTATTTGTCGGTGCTTTCTTCAGTCAGCATCAAGCACTCATTGTGCTATCCCTTTACGTTTTAGGGGTTGTCGTTGCTTTTATTTTGGCTTTTGTGTTTTCCAAAACGTTATTTAAAAATGAACAGTCTTTTTTTATCGTCGAGTTACCGCCTTACCGGTTACCTCAGTGGAAAACGTTAAGTCGTAGTACTTGGGACAAAGGGAAAGGCTTCGTGAAAAAAGCAGGAACATTTATTTTTGCAGGTTCAGTCTTTATATGGCTTCTGTCTTATAGCGGACCCGGAGGGGTTGACGTCGCTATGGATGAGAGTTTCCTTGCGATGATTGGTGGTATTTTTGCTCCGTTATTAATTCCACTTGGGTTCGGCACTTGGCAAGCAGCCGCAGCATTATTAACTGGATTCTTGGCCAAAGAGATTGTGGTTGCGACAATGGCGATTATTTATGTCGTTCCTGAAACAGGCATGCAAGAAGTCTTGCAGCAAGCTTTCACGCCTGTATCGGCTTATAGTTTTATGGTATTTATCTTACTCTATGTTCCTTGTCTTGCCACAGTCGCCGCCATTAATAAGGAAACCCAATCAAAACGACTTGCTTGGTTTAGTATTGGTTACGCATTTATTCTTGCTTACCTGCTTTCCTTTATCATTAATCAAGTTGGATCACGAATCATTTAAATAGCTACCTTAGTCTGATCGTTGTCTTTCTAACTAAGTGATGGAACGATACAAAGGAGTGTCATCAATGATTTTAAATTGGATCATCGGTATCATTATTTTTGGATATGCTAGCTTCATGATTTACCGTCATATTCAAAACAGCAAAAAAAGTAAATGTGCAGGTTGTCCGCTCAAGAAAAATTGTTCCTCTGTCGATGGTCATTGCGACCCTTCCGCTACCTATCAGCTAGATCTCTTTGATACAAACAGATCTTAAAATAGACTTATCTCGAATAAGTTATCGATCAAATTGTTTAAGATAAACACATCGACCAGCTCAAACAAAACGTCACTATTGACAGACGTTGTTTGAGCTGGTCGTTTCAAGTGATAGTCCTGTTACATCATCTTCAGCAACTGCCTGTTCACAGGTAAACGTTTCAAACGTTAAATAATCATCTAATCCTTGGTCTAAAAACCTAAAATCCGTTCGATTACCTTTACTGACCAAGTCTCGTTTTTCTTGTGACTTCACTGGTATCTTTTTATCACTCCACCATTACTTTGCCAAACAAAAAAATTGACAGGGACTTACTTTTTAGTTTTAAATCAAGATAACCCCTGTTTGAATAACAGGGTAATTCATGCCAGCTATAGGAGGCAAAACGATGCAACTCATTCGAAAGAACGCTAAAACATTTCAAGGTATTCCTTTATCAATTTTAGATCTTTCTCCAATTAATACAGAAGAAACAGCCACTGATGCTCTGAATCATTCGGTGACGCTTGCGAAAGATGCAGAAGCATTAGGATATAATCGCTATTGGGTCGCCGAGCATCACAATACCGCTTCAAGCGCAAGTGCAGCGACAGCAATTGTGATTAATCAGCTTGCGAACGAAACAACGTCCATTCGCCTGGGCTCTGGAGGCATTATGTTACCGAATCACGCCCCCTTAGTTGTAGCCGAACAATTCGGCACCTTAGCTTCGCTCCATTCACATCGGATTGATTTAGGGCTTGGACGCGCGCCAGGAACGGATCAAGTGACTGCTCGTGCCTTACATCGTGGGTTAGCCACTGAATTCCCTCAACAAGTTGAAGAACTATCCAGCTACTTCGCGGATAAACAAATCAATACCCAAAGACAAGTGCGTGCATTTGTCGCTGAGGGACAAGATGTACCTATTTGGTTGTTAGGATCGAGTACCTTTAGTGCACAATTAGCTGCTGAACAAGGTCGTCCTTATGCATTTGCTGGTCACTTCTCTCCCGGTTCGATTAAAGAAGCCATCACAGTTTACCGGGAGCACTTTAAACCTTCTGCTGATCTCGCAGAACCTTATGTGATGTTGGCCTTAAATGTGGTCGTTGCAAAAACAGACGAACAAGCCAACTGGCTCTTCTCCTCGATGCAACAGTTGTTTTTTGATTTACTCCATGGGAAATCAGGCGCTGTTAAGCCGCCGACAGACATGTCAACAGTTTGGCAGCCTTTTGAAGAAGCTGCTGTACTAAGAGCGTTAGAAGGAAGTATTGTCGGCAGTAAAGCAACCGTAGCTGATGCCTTAAAACAACGGATCGAAGCAACCGGTGTTGATGAATTGATGCTTACTGCACACTTATATAATCATGAGGATAGACGGTTCTCATATCAGCTGCTAGGGGAATTAATTGATTAATAAGAACACCTGCATTTAACATGAATCATGTCTGTTACCATTCAGATTTTATTTGCGCATGTCTGGGTTTTTACAAACGACTACTGCACAATCACCCTATGTTAATACTAAAAAGCAGAAACCAAGACATCAAATGGGTTTCTGCTTTTTAATCGTTTTTTATCACGCGCTTATTTTTAGAGCAATCCTCGGTTAATGTATCGCCAGTGATTTAATCAAGCTGTTCATAATTGAGAAAAAAGGATATATCTGATACTTTCCAGCGCCCTTCGTCTTCTTTTAGCGCGAGTTCTACTGAAGACAACGCATTCGATTGCTCATCAACAGCCTGATAAGTAATACCAAATTCCCCAGTCCCTATATAGCCATAATCTTCGATGACAAAATATTCAAATTCAGCTTTAAAAGCTTCTGTCTGTAGATCTGAAAAATACACTTCAACAATTTCTTGATCAACTACTTTTTCAATCCGATTCTCAAAGACTAACAGTGAAGGATGCGTTAAGGTTCCTAGGCTATCCATCTTTTTATCAAGCATGGCTTGAAGATATTTCCTTGTCTGTTCATTTACCTGTAGCAAGACGTCTCTTTCTTCTTCTGCTTTATTTCCACGATTTTTTTCTTGGTATAATTCTGTTTCTAATTGAGAAACCTCCTGAGTCAAACGATTTATTTCTTGCTCATTTAACATCTCTTCCGTTCTAGGTAGATCATCCGCTTGTTTGTCCGCATTTTCTTCTTGCTTATCTTCTACGTTGCAACCTGTTATTGCAACGAGCAACACAATAAAAAAGACTAACTTTCTCATCTTCTCATCCCTTTCCGTTATTATCTTAACGTAATGATGTCGTTTCTAGTTCCTGCTCTTCATACTTAAACTCATTATATGTATCATACATGCAACCGCTTCCGATTGTAGCAAATTTAACAACCTATTGCCAATACTTGCTTATGAAAAATATGATTACTTGCTAACCGTGATTTTCATTAAAAGAGACTGGCAAGAACGTTTTGGTAACCACTGCAACAGCTTATGCGGGAATTGATATGTCTTCCTTTTTAACTACCCATGGCAACATCTCTAAAAGACACCCCCGATAGGTTCAACTGGTCTATCCTAGTGAGGATAGACCGCTAATGGCTATAGCAAGGATTGTTTGCTCATCCTTTTATCAGAAAAGCCATCAATCATTAAAATGATTGATGGCTTTTTGTAGTGGAGCATAGCGGGATCGAACCGCTGACCTCTTGGCTGCCAGCCAAGCGCTCTCCCAGCTGAGCTAATGCCCCAAGAACAATATCTTTATTATAGCGAGCTTTTTATTGATCTGCAAGAGGTATTGACATTTCATTTGTTTTATTTTAGTATTTAGTTAATTACTTAAATACTAAAATACTGAGAGGAGCCGCACTTGATGAAAGAGGCTTTTAAAGCTTTAGCCGACCCTACCCGACGCAAAATCCTCGATTTATTAAAAGCGAAAGATTTAACCGCTGGACAAATAGCTGATCACTTTGACATGTCAAAGCCAAGCATTTCACAACATCTTCGCTTACTAAAGCAGGCAGGTCTAGTTGAAGATGAGAAACAAGGCCAATATGTGTATTATCATTTAAACATTACCGTATTTCAAGAACTCATCAGTTGGGCCATGACGTTTACAGATAAAGGAGATGATCATGATGCGTAAACATTTGGGAGCCATCGCATTAATACTAGCAACAGTATGCATGTGGTTCATCAGTTATCCTCATTTACCAGCTGAGATTCCGATGCAATGGGGACCCGATGGATCCGTTAATTGGTTTGCACCAAAAGCGATTGGGGCATTGCTTAACGTTGGCATTCTTATCGTGATATACCCCATACTTGTCCTTACCCCAAGACTTGATCCAAAACGGAAAGGCTACCTCCTAACATCAAAAGCATATTGGGTGATTGTCTATGCGACAATGGTGCTGCTGGTCTTTGTTAATGCCTTTGTTATTTTTAAGAGTCTAGGTGTTAACTTAAGAATTGAAGTCATCATTCCACTTATGATTGGGATCTTGTTTATCATTATCGGAAACTACATGCAAACCGTTAAAGCAAACTGGTTTTTGGGCATTCGTACCCCATGGACGTTATCAAGCGAGGCTGTTTGGCGTAAAACTCATCGTTTAGGGGCAAAATTATTCATTTTAACTGGACTTAGTTTTTTCATTGTTCCCTTTATCAATTCAGCATTCGCTGTATACTTTATTGTCATTGGGGCGCTAATGGTCGGTTTAATCCCAACCATTTATTCATATATCATTTACCAAAAAGAACAAAAGGAGGAATAAAAAATCATGGCAGCTGCTGAATTAGGTAACTTACTTCGATTAATTGCACCGCTACTCGCTTTACAGTTCATTTTAATGATTGTTGGTATTTTTGCTTGGTACAAAGCCGATGAAAACAACACAATAAAGGGGAATAAGTGGGCCTGGCTATTTGTTATTATTTTAATCAACACGATTGGCCCTATCCTATTCTTCATCTTAGGAAGGAGACAAGATTAAATGACCTTACTCATAAGCGAATTGTCTAAAACATTTGGGCAAAAACAAGCCGTCAATCACTTATCTTTTGAATTAGCTAAAGGTCAGACCGTTGCTTTACTTGGCCCTAATGGTGCCGGAAAAACAACAACATTACGAATGATTAGCGGTTTGATTAAACCGACTTCCGGCAACATTCGTTTTGATAACATTAAAAATGATGAGGACTTGCGTCAGCACATTGGCTATCTCCCGCAGTATCCTCAGTTCCATGGCTGGATGACTGGTCGTGAATTTCTTATTTACGTCGGCGAACTGAGCTACCTCTCAAAAAAAGAAGCATGTACACGTGCGGATGAATTACTTGTTAAAACAGGAATTTCAGAAGCTAAGAACAAGCGAATCAGTGCCTACTCAGGGGGAATGCGCCAGCGCTTAGGTATTGCGCAAGCCATGATTCATAGTCCGAAATTTTTATTGCTTGATGAACCTGTTTCATCATTAGATCCTGTGGGTCGCCGGGATATTCTTAATTTACTTGAGGAACTTAAAGAAGAAACAACGATCCTCTTTTCTACACATATCTTATCAGATGCGGAAGAAGTCTGTGATAGCTTGATTGTCATGAATGAGGGACGCATTGTTGAACAAGGGACGCTCGATTCTTTAAGAGACACCTATCAACGGCAAGTCATCGACTTACACTTCAAACCGTCGGCGATAGACATTAAAAAAGCGCTCGCGACAATTGAAGGGGTAACTTCCATCCATGAACAAAAGGGTCACTTACTCCTAGAGGTCACCCATGTTGATGTGGTTAAAGCAGACATTCTCAGACGAACGTTAAGTGAAGAATGGCCACTCGATTACTTTTCCGTTAACAAAACGTCACTTGAAGAAATGTTCATGGAGGTGATTGAACGTGATGCAATTTAAAACCGTATTGAAAAAAGAACTATTAATGCATATGCGTAACTATAGTCTGATTTGGATTCCCATTGTCTTTATCGTTCTGAGTATCATGGACCCGATTACCACCTATTACTTACCGATTATCCTTGAACAAGTTGGTGGTATGCCAGAAGGTGCAGTCTTTACTATACCTGAGATTCCACCGGTCGATGCGTTCATGTTGAGCCTCAGTGAGCTAAGTATGTTTGGTGTCCTTATCGTTATTCTCTTGACACTCTCAACGATTAGTGGGGAGCGTAAGACAGGTGTATTAGAACTTATCTTAGTCAAACCTGTCAAGACTGGCAACTATCTCGGCGCAAAATGGCTCGCAAAAATCATTATCTTCACTTCAGCGTTAGGTTTAGGTCTACTCCTTAGCTGGTATTATGTGACGATTTTATTTGGTGAGATTAGTTTCCTTTATACACTGCTGGCCATCTGCTTTTATGCTTTCTGGTTTGTCTTTGTTATTAGTGTAACCATGGTATTCGCTTCACTGGTGCGCACGCAAATACTGGGCTTTGGTTTAACAGTTCTAACCTTGACGTCTTTATCGATTATAAATGGTCTTTTCCATCATAAGATGCCTTGGTTTTATAATAATTTATCCAGTTTAATTGGTCAGATGTTGACACAAGAACAAATCTCGAGCGACCTTATCATCAATCTTGTGCTCCTTTTTGGGACATCACTCCTGCTCTTAGCCGTTAGCGTTTATTTATTCGATAAAAAAGAGAAACTATAACTTATCATTTGTACTTAAAAGTAATTTTGACATAATTAAAAAGCGAGACAAAAGGTTGATAGACCCTTTGTCTCGCTTTTTTGATGGTGTTTAATTGCACTACGCACGCAGTACTGGTAAGGTACAACAACGAAAGGAACCACCTGACTTGATGATTTCGTCAAAAGCTACTTCAATCACATCATAGCCCCGTTCTCTTAGCGTTTTATTCACATGTTGATTAGTCGGCATGCTGATGATTCTTTTTTGACCTATCGACAACACGTTTGTTCCTAGAGTGAATTGCTCTTCTTCACTGACATCAATCAGATCATACATAGCTTCAAGTTTTTTTAAGTCTTTTTCTTTCATACCAGGGCGATAGATAAGCGCCTCTGTTTCACTAATGATATTAAACGTACAATCCAAGTGTAAAATATCACCAGCCAATGTGATTGGGTAGATGCTGTGCGACGGCAGGGCTGCTGCAATTTGTTTGATTGCTGCCGCACTGGTTCGATCACTCACACCAATAAACACTCGGTCACGATCAATCATCACATCGCCACCCTCAATGGGATCGACTAACTCATCGCGAAAAGGTAAGGCTTGATTTAAGAGATATTCTTTTAAAATCGTCGTTTCTTTTGTTCTAATGTCACTGGCCATGTGAGCTATAAATAATTGATCCGCTAAGGTGAAGCCAATGTCTCGTGTAAAGACTTGTTCATTTAGTTTTTCTTTTACCGGTAATTGATCTACCGTAATCGCCGCATCCTCTAAAACATCCACGAGTTGCTGACGCTGTCTCTCAGCACGGTTCGGGTCAATGTTATCGTGCATATAATGTTTTTGTGTTTCATTGATAACTTCTGTAATTGCCATATACGTTGCAGGTGCCACAATGACGCGTTTTAATTCATCATATTCTGAATGACAACCGATGTGATTTTCTATTTGCATAATTGACTCTCCCTTCAAAAAAGCCAGAACTGTTCTCATTATAACAAATATCTTCACAATTAAAATCAGTCTAACCATTACCACAAAGGGATTTATCCAGTCTCCTACATGAATATTCACATCTTTATTCAATAACGCGGGAAATATTCTGGATTGGCTTATAGTAATGAATAAATATTCAGAAAATTTTTCTGAACTTTTTTATTAAGGATACTTATCAGAACACATGAATGGCTATTATCAAAGGTGTCTTAGTCACACGATTTCAGGTAGCTATTCTTTTTTTCGCTGCTTGCGAACGTGATCATAGAGACCAAACAGAACAGCACCATAGATGGCAGAGAAAAACACAATAACGTTGCCACGAGGTAATTCACTAAAGACTAGTAAGAGACCAATGGCGATACCGTAGTATAGCTGTGCTTTAAATAGCTTATTGACCGAAGCTTTTTTTCCATCATCGGTCTGGCTTTCTTTGTCTTCATCCATTAGGATATAGACAAAATAAAGCACCAAGCCAAATCCATAAAACAACACGTCAATAAGATCTGTATCAACAACACTTAAATACGTGAGATTATCGAACCAAAAGAGACCAATGTAGAGAATAAAACTCATGCTTATAAACAAATAATTCTGCTTATCATTCTGATTACCCTTCAAATTAAAAATGTAAGCTAGAAAAACGAGAAAAATATAGAGGCTATTTTCGTTGGCATACACGAGGTATGCTGCAAGTCCAATTAGCACTAAAAAATCTACGACTGTTGGACGCTTTCCTGTGATTTGGTTAATCACTCTTAAAAGCAAAAGGATAAGTAAAATTGTGCCTAGACTTACTTGGAAATCATTCAATAGAAAAGGGATGCCGAGACCGGCTGCACAAACAGCTGCATACTCTCTCTTGCAATCAATTTCTCTTACCAACGCCCAAGTCAGAAATAAGCTCGCACCAAACTGGACAGCAGTTAACAGTTCCCCGCTGAAAAAATAGCCAATCACAGCAAACAGCAAAGATGCAACAAGAATCATTTGATTCGGTTGATACGTCAAACTAATTTTCCGACCCAAAGTAAACATAAAAGACCTCCCATATTTAGCCATACGAATTATGATTTCTATCTATCATGATACACTGATGTTCGGTAAAATGAAAATGGATAGAATTAATTCGCTTATCTAAACAGATGAAAGTGTCCAAAAGGGACTATTTTAAAGCGACACATCACGCCACCCTACCTAACTTACATGGCCAGTCTGTAGCTAATGACCCCGATCACTTCTTTGAATTCTCTATATGAGACCTAGCTAAAACACTTCCCGCGCTAAAAATAACTGCTGCACATCTCGTCAGGGCTTCAATTGGCTCAAAAACAAGCGCAATAACGCTTCGTTCTAATTGATTGAATTTGACCTTTTTATTTAAGAACAAAAAAATCCGCCTGCGATCTAAGCGTAGGCGGATTTTCGTATATAATAACCACTTGCACCAACATTTGAGCACGCAGAATCATCAAATTGCTGTGTCCTCTGTTTATTTTCCCGTAACAACAATAGCGTCATTAACAACATCCACAAAAATCGTTTCCACGCTATCCTCTTCTAATAATAAATCAGTGATCCCATCTTCAACGGTTTCTTGAATGACACGACGCAATGGCCGTGCACCGAAGTGACGATCATAACCTTTCTTACTTAAAAACGCTTTTGCTTCATCAGAAACCTCTAAACGGTAGTCAAGATGTGTTAAGGTTTCGCGTAATTCATCAAGCATCAACTCAACAATTTTAATTAAATCCGCTTGTTCGAGTGCATTAAACGTAATAATTGAATCAAAGCGGTTAAGAAATTCAGGCTTGAAGTAGTCTTTGAGTTGTTCTAATGTCGAAACTGCTTCATTATGGTCATTGTTGAACCCCACATGTAATTCCTTATGAGCCGTTCCAGCATTACTTGTCATAATAATCACAGTGTCTTTAAAACTAACTGTCCGACCATGGCTATCTGTTAAGCGTCCGTCCTCCATGATTTGTAAAAACATATGTTGGACATCCGGGTGGGCTTTTTCAATTTCATCTAAAAGAATAAGGCTATATGGTTTGCGACGCACTTTTTCTGTTAACTGTCCTGCTTCGTCATGACCAACGTATCCAGGCGGTGAACCAATGATTTTAGAAACAGCATGTTTCTCCATGTATTCACTCATATCTAGACGAATCAAGCTATCCTTTGTACCAAATAACTCTTCAGCAAGCACCTTAGTAAGTTCCGTCTTTCCTACGCCAGTCGGACCAACGAATAAGAAAGAACCGATTGGACGGTGTTCTGATTTTAAACCCGCACGCGAACGACGAATCGCTTTCGCCACCTTTTCGACCGCGTGATCTTGACCGATGACTTTACTTGCTAAGTGTATGCGCAAATCTTTCATTTTGGTTTGTTCATCTTTTTGCATTTTCCGAACGGGGACACCTGTTTTTTCTTCAATCAATGTTTGGATCGCTTCAATCGTTACGTCAATCGACGGTGAATCTTCACTACGTTCCAATTGTTTTTCAAGCTGTAGTTCTTTGTGTCGCAAATTGGCCGCTGTTTCATAATCTTCGCGCTCGGCGGCTTCTAACTTTTGTTTACCAATCAACGCTAATTCTTCGTCAATGCTTGATTTATCTGTTTCTGACAGACTTAAATTTAGTCTTGCTCCAGCTTCATCGATTAAATCAATCGCTTTATCTGGTAAGAATCGGTCTTGAATGTAGCGTTTTGATAAAATGACTGCTTGCTCTATCACTTCATCTGAGTAATTAACGCGGTGATAGGCTTCGTAACGGTCCTTGATCCCCGTTAAAATTTGGATCGCTTCCGCAACCGATGGCTCTTTAACAATAATGGGTTGGAAACGGCGTTCTAACGCTTGATCTTTTTCAATCTGACGGTATTCCTTTAGTGTTGTCGCACCCATCAACTGAAGTTCACCACGGGCAAGTGCCGGTTTTAAAATATTCCCGGCATCCATTTGCGAGCCTTCAGCCGTTCCAGCTCCAACGAGCAAATGAATTTCATCGATAAATAGAATCACGTTTTTTCGGTCTTGTAATTCTTGAATCATGGCTTTCATCCGTTCTTCAAATTGACCACGGACACCCGTATTGGCTACTAGTGAAGCAACGTCGAGTAAATATACTTCTTTGTCTTTTAATTTACGTGGCACGTTGCCCTCAGTAATTTTTAGCGCTAACCCTTCAGCAATTGCTGTTTTACCAACACCAGGTTCACCAATCAATACCGGATTGTTTTTATTACGACGGTTTAGTGTTTCAATCACGCGTTTTACTTCTTCTTCACGACCAATGACAGGATCAATCAGACCTTGTCGACTTGCATCTGTGAGGTTTTGACCCAGTTCATCTAATAAACCATTCCCGCCTTGATTTTGTTTCGTTTTCATACGGGCTTGGTTTTTTTGTTTACCCGTAAAGCCATTGGCTTGTGACTCTTCTGCGCCAAAACTTTCTGAGCCAAACATGCCTGATGGGCGGAGAGATTCTTGACGGATTTCTTCGAAGCATACATTACAGACATGGAGCTGTTCAGTGTGGCCATTCATACGTAAGGTGACATTAACATTTGCGGGACGTGTTTGACATTTTTGACATTTCATTCGTAATTCCTCCTTAATGATCAAAGGTAATGTTTGACCTTTCCTGACTATAGTATACTCTGACCTTCTTTGACTTTCAAGTTATTTGATTTTTCACGTGAATCATCCTTAACAAACGACATGTATACTTAGAGCATTGTGAAAAGTCAATGCATTTATAAACGGACTCTCTTCTTAACGATTTGACGGGTTCAACGATGATTCAGGGTTAGAGATACGTTGTCCGTGGTATATAGAGACTATGACAAATAAAAAGAGGTGGCGTGAATTGATAACCCAACGTGAAGATTACTATGCTTTAATAGATATTGGTTCGAATACGATGCGTCTAGTTATTTACTTACCGAATGAACTGGGACGATTTCGCGAAGTTGAGAACGTCAAAGCTGTGGCGCGATTACGTAACCATTTAAACGATGATGGCTATTTATCAAAAGATGGTGAGACAATTTTGATTGATACACTTTCTGATTTTAAAGATGTATTGAAAATTTATCCGCTCAGCCATTTCACTTGTGTGGCCACTGCGACAATACGTCAAGCTAAAAATCAAGCGGCACTCGTCAAAAAAGTTAAAGCTGAACTTGATTGGGAGATGGAGATTCTTTCAGAAGAGGAAGAAGCTTATTTTGGCTATTTAGCTGTCGTTAACTCAACGTCTCTTACCGAGGGAATTACCGTTGATATGGGTGGGGGGAGTACGGAAGTTACCTATTTTAAAGAGCGTAAAATTATCCACGCTCACAGCTTTAGCTTTGGTACCCTAAGTCTCCGTCGCATGTATCAGTATGAGGAAGCTGAAAAAACGAGTCTCGACCGGATTAAGCGTTATGTCCTCGAACAATTCGAAACGTTAGATTGGTTGAAAAATCGTGCTGTTCCTTTAATCGCGATTGGCGGCAGTGCGAGAAATGTTGCGCAAATTGATCAAGTTGATAAAGATTATCCGATGGCTGGTCTACATCAATACCCTATGCTTAAGAAAGACTTAGATCGAATTCAGGACCAATTGTTGAGTCTAACATTAAAAAAACGACAAAAAGTTGAAGGGTTATCAAAAGATCGTGCTGATATTATCTTGCCTGCTTTAACAACGTTTATCACCCTTCACCAATTTATTAAAGCAGATCGCTTCGTCTTAAGCCAAAAAGGTCTACGTGACGGTATCAATTATGCGCTATTCTTTAAAGATAAAACACATCCTTATTCACCAAATGTCTTAGAAGATAGTATGCAGGAGTTAGTCAATGATTTTAATTTGGATTTAAAACAAATCTTCCAAATCGAAAGACTAGCCCGCACGGTGTTCAATGCGCTTTATAGTCATAAGATGAAAGGCGTGAATAAGCAAGATTGGCAAGTGCTTAATCGTGCTGCTTATGTGTTTAACTTGGGTGAATATATTGATAATGAATCAAGCGCTCAGCATACGTTCTATCTACTTGCCAATCGGACAATTGATGGATTAAGCCATCGTGATAAACTTAAAATTGCCCTTGTTAGTTCGTTTAAAAATAAAACAGTCTTTAAACAATTCACCCGCCCCTACAAAAGTTGGTTGACAAAGTCTGAACGAAAGAAATTGCGACTCCTTGGTGCCTTATTAAAGTTCATATATTGTCTTGATGCGACGAAACGTCAAGTGGTTACTGATATTGACGTCGAAGTCAAACGCAAAAAAATCAAGTTAACAATTTACACAAAAAAGAATGCCGCACCAGAGATCTATCAGGCTGAAAAACAAAAAAAACATTTAGAAAAAGCATTAAAACGCGATCTTGTCTTATCGTTTGTTAGAAAATAATCATAGCAATGCTAAAGCATTTCAATGAAAGAAGGTGACAGTTATGGCAACTGAGTTAACAACCATCGATCAATCAAAAAATTTTAATAACCGTGAAATTAGTTGGTTACGATTTAATGAGCGCGTTCTTGACGAAGCGATTGATTTAAGTAACCCCTTACTTGAACGGTTACGATTTATTGCGATATTTTCATCTAATTTAGATGAGTTTTACATGGTTCGCGTAGCGGGTTTGAAAGACCAGGTGCGCGCTGGATTTAATTTACCGGACAATAAATCAGGACTCACACCGCTGCAACAATTAGAAGCGATTACTAAAGAAGCACATCCGCTTGTGAAGCGACAACAAGCTTACTATGACCAATTAAAAACAGAACTTGAGAATAATGAGATCCAAATTGGTTCTATTGAAAAATTATCTAAAAAAGAACTTAAATGGCTAAGTAATTATTTTGCTGATTTGATTTGTCCTGTTTTAACGCCACTGGCGATCGACGCTTATCGCCCCTTTCCGTTACTGCAAAATAAATCATTAAATATTGCTGTCACCTTAGTAGATACAGCTTATCCAGATAAGGTGCTCACTGCGATCGTTCAAGTGCCTGCACTGCTTGATCGTTTTATTAAAGTGAAAGATAAACATCACTACTTATTGCTGGAGGATGTCATTCGTTATTTTATTTCAACACTTTTTGAAGGGTATCAAGTGAAAACGACGCTTTGTTTCCGCATTACTCGTAACGCTGACATGACGATTCATGAAGAAAGTTCGCGTGATTTACTAAAAGAAATTGAAAAAGAATTAAAAAAACGCCGTTGGGGTGCAGCTGTCCGTCTCGAAGTAATGGGTGAAAAACATGATAAGAAACTCCTCCGCTTTTTACAATACGTGATGGATGTTTATGATGAAGATATTTACTTTCAAGAAGGGCCTTTGGACTTCACCTTTTTATTTTCAGTTTATGAGAAACTGAAACAACCGTTTGAGCATTTGGTTTATCAAACATTGATTCCGCAACCACCACGAGAAGTAGAACCTATAATTAATATTTTTGAACAAATTAGGCAGAAAGATATTATGCTTCATCACCCTTATGAGTCATTTGAAGTTGTGGTTGACTTGATTGAACAAGCAGCCATCGACCCAGAAGTCCTCGCAATCAAACAAACACTCTATCGTGTAAGTGGGGATTCTCCTGTGGTCAATAGTTTAAAAACAGCAGCTGAAAATGGTAAGCAAGTTACCGTACTCGTCGAATTAAAGGCGCGATTCGATGAGGAAAACAATGTCCAATGGGCAAAAATGCTTGAAAAAGCAGGTTGTCATGTTATCTATGGGATCAATGGCTTAAAAACACATAGCAAGATTACCTTAATTGTTAGGAAAAACAATCACAAAATTGAACGCTTTGTTCATCTCGGTACCGGTAATTACAATGATCAAACTGCGACACTTTATACTGATTTGTCTATCCTTTCATCTCGACGCGAATTTTGTATCGATGCAACCCAATTCTTTAACTTTTTAAGTGGTTATACAAAACAACCCACTTTCCATCATCTATCGATGGCACCCTATTCGATTCAAAATGACTTTATCCGTTACATTGATGATGAAATTACTTATCACAAGACCTATGGTGGTGGACGCATCATCGCAAAGATGAATGCATTATCAGACAAACCGCTTATTTTAAAACTTTATCAAGCATCACAAGCAGGCGTGAAAATCGATTTAATTGTCCGTGGTATTTGTTGTTTGAAGCCTGGCATTAAAGACGTCAGTGCTAACATTACCGTGACAAGTATCGTTGGTCGCTTTCTAGAACATAGTCGCATTTACTATTTCCGACATAACGGTGATGAAAAAATCTTTTTGGCATCGTGTGATATGATGACGAGAAACATGACAAAACGGATTGAATTACTGTTCCCGGTATTAGATACAACGCATCAGAGTCGCATTAAACATATCATCGATACCTTCCTAGCTGATAATCTAAAAGCGCGGATCCAAACAAATGAGGGTGTTTATGTTCGCAAGGCGCTTACTGAAGCGGAACCACTGGTAAACGCTCAGCTATCCCTCTATGCACTTGCTTATAAAGAACGGAATATACGTGACGATATATTTTAGTGCCCAAACAGCACCCGTCAGTACCGCTTGTTTTCAAGGGGGAATAAGGACATTTCTTTTGTATCAGTAGCTCACGTTCTCATTGATTTCTTATGCGACGTCTCAAGCTCAGTCAAACACGCGTTTAATTACATTGATCGGCTGTGATACAGAATGCTTACGTGTTGAACCGCTCACATATCACGTACGAAAAAGCGCTTATTTAGCTGAAGACCCTCAGCAAATAAGCGCTTTTTATACGAGTATCATTTGTTTTATTTCTTAAAGAACCAGTGCAGCAATCACACCAAAAATAACAAGTGGAATGTTATAGTGCATAAAAGTCGGCACACAGGTATCGAAAATATGGTGGTGTTTACCATCCGCATTAAGACCTGATGTGGGTCCTAAGGTCGAATCACTCACCGGTGAACCAGCGTCACCTAATGCGGCGGCGGTTCCGATGAGGGCAGCAATTGCCAAGGGAGAAAAACCACTGACCAATCCAATCGGAACATAAAGGGCAGCTAAAATTGGGACGGTAGCAAATGATGATCCAATTCCAATTGTTATAAGTAAACCCACTAACAACATAATGAAAGCTGTTACTAATTTCTGATTGCCGAGTAGCGGCTCCGTCGTTTCGATGAGCGCATCGACAGCGCCTGTCGATTTTAAGACTTCACTAAAACCCGCAGCTACAAGCATAATCATCGCGATCGTTCCCATCACTTTGATGCCGTCTGAGACAACCTGCTCGCCATCTCGGAAGGGGACCACTTTAAAAGCAAACATTAAAATAAGCCCTGAAAGCGCACCGATAATTAATTGACCTGAAACAATTTGAACAACAAGTGCAAACACAATAATTGCCATTGTCGCCGCATGTTGACGATTAAACGTCACCGGTGTATCATGTTCCAATGCTTCTTCAGGAACTTCACCTAACTGATGCAGATCACGGGGGCTACGATAGCTAATGAGCACAGCTATAAGTAAGCCGACAATCATGCCAACCCCAGGAATAATTAAAGCAAGCGAAACACTCGTGCGTTCCATGAATAAGCCGTTGCTTTGCATTGCTTCTTGAATCGATTCATGAAACATCAAACCATAACCTGCCGGTATCATGATGTAAGGTGCTTTTAAACCGAAAGTTAACGCACTCGCAACCGCTCGACGGTCAATCTTCATCTGATCAAAAACTTTTAGTAGCGGCGGAATGAGTAAAGGAATAAAGGCAATGTGTACCGGAACTAAATTTTGTGATAGTGAAGCAATCCCAGCAATAGATAACACGAGCGTAATGCGCTTCCCTGAAAGGTGCTTGATGAGAACCTGAACAAGTACATCCGTAATTCCCGTACGGCTGATTGCAATCGCAAATGCACCGAGTAAAATATAACTAAGCGCTGTGCCTGCTTGATTTCCCATCCCTTCTACCATTCGATCGAGTGCAGTGATAAGATCTAGACCAGCCATTAATCCAGCGATCAAACTTGAAATAACTAACGAGATTAAGACGTGCACGCGTAATAGACTAAACAATAATAAACTAAGTACACTAACAATAACAATCCATTCTAACAACTTATAACTCCCCTTTTTTTATAATGATCGTTGATACATTTAATTCTTTATGTGTTTACCACTTTAACATGGTAAAGTATACCGTTAAAAAAATCAATCCTTTTATTTAAATGGCTTCACCCACTAAAAAAGGATTGTTCAAGACTACTTTAATTTCCGCTCCATTTGCTCAAGCATTTCAATTAGACGATCAATGTCTTCAACGGATGTTTCACTTGGTTCTAATTGATCAAGTTGATCAAGAAATGTTTGCAGCTGTGTTTTTAACTGACTAATTTTATTTGATTCTGTCATGACGTACCCCTTTATGCTTTTATTTGTCCTCACCCATCGTACAAAAAAAATCCACCTCTGTCTACCTCGATTTATTTTCATCATAATTATGTTATAATAACTATTGCTTCAAGTCGTGATCGATCTATTTGGGTTAAGTCAGAGGTCACAACAACTAATTTCACAATACCAATATAACTCTATACAAGAAAGGATTGATCCGATGGAATTTTCTTGGCAACGCTTTTTTGAAATTCTTACGCTTATTTATGAAAATAATATAACGAAAGTGTTATTCGGTGGTCTGGTCATATTAATTATCGTAGTTCTTTTACAAAGGCTAATTACCTCTGTCGTAACACGTACCACACTGATGGACGGAAAAGAATCAGATACAGTAAATTCTTTGTTACGTTCCATCATTAGATACATTGGGATTTTAGGCTTTATTTTCTACGTATTAACTGTGTTTGGCTTAGATGTTGCCAGCATGTTAGCCGGGGCCGGAGTGCTCGGTATTATTATTGGGTTCGGTGCCCAGAGTTTGGTTCAAGATTTACTTGCAGGTATTTTTATTGTTTATGAGAAACAATTACAAAAAGGGGATTGGGTCATCGTTAATGGCATCCATGAGGGCATTGTCGAAGAAGTTGGATTTCGCGTTTTAAAGATTCGTGAATGGTCAGCAACCATTGTTTCCATTAACAATGGTCAAGTACAAAGCGTTGAGAACTTTAATCGTTCCAAAATGCGTATTTTAGAACGGGTAACCACGAGTTATTACCAAGACCCCGAGATCACACTGAGCGTTTTAGAAGCGGTTTGTGTTGAGCTTAATCAAGAGTTAGATGCTTTTTTAAAGCGTGACTTATCTGGTGATCCAGTTGAGCCGTTTCACTTGCTCGGCGTTGACTCACTTAATGATGAGAATCAGGGTTATCGCTATATCATCAGTGGTTTAGTTGAAGATCTAAATTATTTTGGCAATGCACGAACAGTCCGAACAATTATTGCTAAACACTTTTATAAAAATCATATACTTATGCCTGAACAAAACGTTCGCCTCCAACAAGGCTTTGCACAACAAGAACAACACTAAGCTCGGTGAAAAAGGCGCCAATCTCAGTAGACCATTGAGATTGGCGCCTTTTGTTCTTTGCTAATGATTTGCTGCTTTTTGGTCATTTTCCCGCAATTTTTATTCAAAACGCTTCCGTATTAATTTAACGAGACAATTTCTAACGTTTCCACAATATCGATGCTATCTTCAACTGAATTTATAATCGCACACTTATCACGGGCACTTTCTAGCAAACGATAGAGTTTATCAATATTTAAATTACGTCCTTTTACAACAAAGTGCAATTTAATTTGAGTTATCCGACCATTGTCTTTCTCACTTTTTTTCACTTCACTACGAATAAAAAAATCATCCACATGTGTATGATGCAACTCTAATAAATCCGTGAATTCTTGCGCGCTTGATCCCGCAATTGATGACACCAATAAGTGTTCTGGCTTGTAACCATGATAAAGATCTTCCGATATATCTAAAATGCCATAGGCAAGTTCAACACGGATACCTTCTTCTTTAAATTTAAACAACATAATTATCTACTCCTTTAAGGTGCGGTTAGTTTTTAGTTCCCTTTTTCGCAAAAAGATATGCCTATTTCCGAAAAAAAGATTGTATTTTTATAATTTGCGTACTAAAGTAAGACTGTTGTCTATCTTTTAGTTGAGGTGAGTTTAGATGTTTTCAGCACGTATGCGTTTTTACATATTGATAAGTTTCGTTACCATTTCAGGATTTACGCAAGGGATGTTACTGCCATTACTTGCCATTTTACTAGAAGGCATGGGTGTCTCCTCAAGCATGAACGGTCTCCATGCCACTGGTCTTTATATAGGGGTATTAATCGCGTCACCGTTTATGGAAAAGCCTCTTCATAAATTCGGGTATAAACCAATGATTTTAACTGGTGGCGGTTTAGTCTTTGTTTCCTTGTTGCTATTTCCGCTCTTTCCCTCACTTTGGTTTTGGTTCATTTTACGGCTTGGAGTCGGTATTGGCGATCATATGTTAACCTTTGCCACACAAACGTGGATCACTTCAACCACGCCGCAATTTAAACGCGGGAAAATCATCGCGATTTACGGACTATTCTTCAGCCTTGGTTTTTCAGTTGGGCCAACGATGTTACGATTTATTGAACTCCATCAAAATTTTCCCTTCATTATAGCTGGCTTATTATGTATGGTTGCCTGGGGATTCGTTCTGTTCATTCATAATGAACAGGTTGAAAACGATGATGGGATTCATACAATCCAAGTGCAATCAACCATTGGACGTTTTGGCTTAACGATAAAGCTCGCCTGGATCGCATTATTAGGGCCGTTCACTTATGGCGTCTTAGAAGCTATCCTTCACGGGATATTCCCTATCTACGGGATTAGGATTGGCTATAATGTCGATACAATTGCTTTCATCATTCCCCTGTTTTCAATTGCCACCTTGTTCACTCAAGTTCCATTAGGGGCGCTTAGTGATAAGATTGGTCGAGGAAAAACCTTATTTACTGTAACTGCGTTCGGCTCAATCATCTTTTTACTTGGTGCCATGTTTGAAGGCACCTTTACAGTTTTAATCTTAACATTTTTACTTAGTGGCATGTTGCTTGGTTCACTATTTTCAATGGGGGTTTCGTTCATGACGGATATTCTTCCGCGACAGCTTCTACCAGCTGGAAATATTATGTGCGGTATCGCTTTTAGTATCGGCAGTATGATAGGCCCATACTTTGGTGGTTTATTTATCGACTTATTCCCAAACACGTCACTATTTTACAGTTTGTCGGGTACGTTATTTATTATAACCGTAATCTTTTCTAAGAAAAAGCATCTTGCCTGAAAGTTAAAGCTGTCGCATTCACTATAAATATTTATAAGATTAACAAGACGCCATGCAAACTCCGCATGGCGTCTTGTTAATAGATTTTCTTATTAATAAAGCGTGTAAAATATATCTCTAAACGTTCTTGCACAAAGGCGATGACGACACAAAGTGGCCAATACAATAAAGCAACCAATATATACATCGTTAAAAAGTCATACGACCTTCCACTAGCAATTTGTGTTTTCTGAAACAGTTCTGGTACTGTAATGACCGCCGCCAATGAACTAGCCTTAACGAGATCAAGAAATATATTTGTAAGGGGTGGTATCGCAATCCGCATCGCTTGCGGCAGTATAACACCTGTAACAGCAAGGGGATAGGTTAAACCTAATGAATATGCTGCTTCCCATTGACCATCATCAACGCTGTTAATCGCTGCGCGATTCACTTCTGCGATATAAGCAGCTGAATTAAAACCAAACCCAATTACAGCTGCTTGAAAAGCAGTAAATTCAATATCAACAGAGGGTAATCCAAAGTAGATAATGAATAACAACACAAGCACAGGTGTACCACGCATAAATGAAATATATACACGGGTTGGCCATCGCAATAGTTTAAAGCGTGAACTGCGCATTAATGCAAGCGGCAATCCCAGAATAAGTCCTACTGCCATACTTAAAAAGGAAACATAGATGGTCATTGGAAACCCTGATAGAATTAACGGTAAATTATCAATCGCTTTGTCTACGTCAAAAAAACCTAGCGTTAGCACATGACCACCCCTCCCTACACTGTTTTAGATATCTAGTCCGTCAATTTCTTCAACTTCTTCTTCTGGTTTTTTCGAAGCGTCTTGTTGATAAAACGTTTCTGCTATCTCCGTTAACGTCCCGTCTTCACGCATCTCAGTAAGCACTTCATTAATCGCTTGTTGGAAATCCGTTTCGCCTTTTTTCATCACTAGACCCTGTTCAGTTGGATGAAACTTCAAATCTGGATGGATCATAATGTCGAAGTCTGGAAAGGCAGCAACTCCAAAACTGATTAAATAGAAGTCGTTAATAACTACGTCACTACGACCATTTGAAACATCACTTAAGTAAGCCTCATTTCCAGCGTTACCATAAGTTTTTACTTCTGCACCAAAATGTTCAGCAATTTGCGAATAAATCGTTGTCGCACCACCGCCAGCAATCTTACCTTCTAAATCTTCAAGTGAGTGAATATCTGAATAATCACTTTCGCGAACAACCATTGTTGAATAAGAGTATTTATATGGATCAGAAAAATCAAATGATTCTTTACGGTTGTCGGTTATTTCAATATCGTTTGCCGCTAGATCAATTCGGCCTGAATCAATTGCCGGCAACATACCATCAATGCCCATTATCTCAAAACTAACATCGACACCTAAACGATTCGCAACTTCTCTTGCAACTTCAACGTCATAACCAGTTAACTCATCGTTATCATCATAGTATGAAGCAGCAATTAGGGTTCCTGAAGTTGCAACAGTCATTTCGCCTTCTTCTTGTATCGTCTCCCAAAGTGTTAATTCCTCTGATTGATTTGTTGTATTTTCGTCTTTAGTTGTTTCAGTCGAAGCATCATCGTTACTTTGACATGCAACAAGACTTATTAGAACAACCAATAGTAATGTTAATATTTTTTTCAATGCTTGCATCCCCTTTTTAAATATTCTGACGTTAATTGTCTGTAGTTAATATAACAGGTCTCTCAGGCGAAATCAACCAAAAAACTTAACTGTACTATTATTTTTTTCGCTTCTGTTATAAAACAACACGTATGATAACGCTTATCAATTGTCACAGAATAGTCATATTACTCCCTTGACTTTAATAATTTAACTTGTATTCCGAAAACAGTTTGTTATAATTAAATTATAATAATTATTATTTAAATAATTTAATAAATCCTTTATACACAAACATTTACAAACCATTAAGTGATTACGATTCTCAATTAGAATGCGAGGGATTAGTTATGCAAGAAACAATTAAAACAAATACAAATAAAAATAATAGTCATTCTCAATTAGATCACCCTTTAGCTGTACTATTCAAAAAACATATTGAACTGATTTGTGCCATTATAAGCGGGAGCTTGATTTTGGTTGCTTGGGGGTTAAAATCAGAACTTCCATCTACCGTTTATATCTCATTGAATATTTTTGCTTTCTTAATTGGTGGGTATGCCAAAGCTAAAGAAGGCATTACTGAAACACTTAAAGATAGAACATTAAATGTTGAATTATTAATGATCTTAGCTGCTATCGGATCAGCAATTATTGGTTACTGGGCTGAAGGGGCAATTCTTATTTTCATTTTCTCTTTATCTGGTGCACTCGAAACCTATACCATGCAAAAAAGTGAACGTGATTTGTCACAACTGATGCATTTACAACCGGATACAGCTTTACGGATTAAAGACGGGAAAGAAGAGACAGTCACCGTCGACCAACTAGAAATTGGGGATTACATTTTTATCAAGTCAGGTGAACGCATTGCTGCTGATGGCACGATCGTGAAAGGTAAAACTTCTATCGATGAAAGCGCGCTGACTGGAGAATCGATTCCTGTTGAAAAATCCATTGATGATGACGTCTATACGGGGACGATGAATGCAGGGGGTAGTTTAACCGTTAAGGTAACAACAGACAGCAGTCAATCCTTCGTCCAAAAAATACTTGAGTTGGTCCGTACTGCTCAAAACGAAAAATCACCGGCTCAACAATTTATTGAGAAATTTGAAAATATTTATGTCTATGCAGTTTTAATTTTTACGGCGATTATGATGGTAGCACCACCATTTGTTGTTGGCTGGAGTTGGAATGAAACCTTTTACCGGGCCATGATCCTACTTGTTGTTGCTTCGCCTTGTGCACTCGTCGCTTCGATTACGCCAGCAACCCTTTCATCTCTATCAAATGCAGCGCGAAAAGGCATGCTTATCAAAAGTGGGATGCACTTAGAAAATTTAGAATCTGCAACAGCGGTTGCCTTTGATAAAACCGGCACTCTAACCGTTGGTCACCCAGAAGTCACGGATATGATTTTAAGCGACAATCAAGATGAAAAAGAGGTACTTGCACGAATTGTTGCAATTGAAAAAGGCTCAACCCATCCACTAGCTGAAGCAATGATTCGTTATGCAAAACAAACCATTGATACCCGTTTAATTGATGCTGTTGAGGAAATGAGCGAAATTACTGGTAAAGGTGTTGAAGCTACGATTGCCGGTGATACCTGGGCGATTGGAAATGAAAAACTTTTTGAGGAATCGCATCAAGAACCTTGGTACCAATCACAAGCTAATAATTTAAAGGAAGAAGCGAAAACACTCGTCTACCTCACACGAGCTAACGAAGTTGTTGCTATTATTGCTTTGAAGGATGAAATTAGACAGGACACCATTGATGCAATCAAACGCTTTAAAGCACTTGGGTTACATCCAGTCATGCTGACAGGAGACAATGAGAAAACTGCTGAAGCAATTGCTAAAGAAGTCAATATTGATGAATATGTTGCCAGCTGTATGCCTGAAGATAAGGTAACCGCGTTAAAAAAGTTAAAAGAAAAATACAAAACGGTTATCATGGTTGGAGACGGCATTAACGATGCGCCTGCACTTGCTACCGCAAATATCGGTGTAGCGATGGGAGCTGGTACCGATGTAGCGTTAGAAACTGCTGATATTGTTTTGATTAAAAATAAGCTAGAAAAAATGCTTGATTTGATATCTTTATCTAAAAGGATGAATCGGATCGTTAAACAAAATATATTCTTTTCTGTTTCAGTTATTATTTTACTCATCATCTCTAATCTCTTCCAATTAATTAACTTACCTTTAGGCGTTATTGGACATGAAGGGAGCACCATTTTAGTCATCTTGAACGGTCTACGTTTATTGAAGTAATCCCATTAGATTACCGTGATAAATAGTCTTTACGCATCAACAAGATATTCCTTAACACAAAAGAACCCTTAATTGTTAGTTCACTGAAAACAATTAAGGGTTCTTCTTATTTTTTCTTGTTTTTTTGCCTTTTCTGCTTTACTAAATGATGTTCTTTTCGCACCATCAACGCATGATCACTTGCTTCACGCTTATTATCGGATGTTCTCTCCTTGTCAGGCAGCTTTTTTGATTTATTAAGCTTGCGTTTGTCCTTCTTATTAATCCGTCCTCGATAACGAGCGGTTAATGCATTTATTTCTCCGCCTGTAATAATGATAATTCCTGATAAATAAAACCAAAACATGAGGATGATAACCCCACCTAGACTTCCATAAGTCGCTGAGTAGTTACCAAAGTTATTAACATAAAAACTAAAACCGAAGGATACTAATTGCCAGCCAATCGTGGCAAATAGTGCACCATAAATAACATCTTTTAAATGCACTTTCGCATTCGGTGCTAATCGGTAGAGATACATGAATACAATAAAGAAGATTGAGGATGAAATGACCCATCGTAACGTATTCCAAATATCAATAAAGCGATCAGAAGCATCAAAGAATGAGAAGACATAGATACCAATTGCTCGCCCGAATATTGGCAGCAGTAGCGCAACGATAATTAAAATTAACATTGAAATCAGTAACAAAATAGCGATTAATCGCCCTACAAGAAATGAGCGATTCTCTTCAACATCGTAGGCCTTATTGAGCGATTGCATAATGGCTTTTATCCCATTGGAAGCTGACCATAGTGTACCAATAATCCCTACAGATAATAAGCCACCACCACTTGAATCGACGACTTGTTCTAGGTTTGATTCAATCAAGGCCATTGAATCAGCCGGAACGAGCCCACTCATTGTCTCTAATAATGCTTGATGATCAATAGGCAAGTAGCCGACTAAAGTTACAAGAAAAATCAGTAAAGGAAAGAGCGCTAAGAGAAAGAAATAAGACATTTGCGCAGCTAGTCCTGGCACTTCATCTTCTGTGAAATTTTTGAATAGATCGATTGCGAATTTCTTTATTTTCCCAAAATTAAATGAAGGCATGAGACTCACTTCCTTTGTTCACTATTTTATATCGATGTTATCAATCACATCTTCCAATTTATCCATGGCATAGATCGTCATATCTAAAGTATCTTTCGTTACATTAGTTACCACATCTAAACCCTCACGACAATAGCCCATCATCTCAGCCGGGTGTTCAATGGAATAGGTCACCTGTTTTTTACACGAACGTATCGTTTCTTTACAATCTTTTCGAACTTCCGGATCTAACAAACTAATTAACGCACCACTCACTGCACCAATCCCTATCATCTTTAACATAAAGAAATTCTTTTTCATTTAACTGCACCTCTTATTTTTCATTTTGATAGATCTTGTTCGCTTTTGATCAAATTAAATAACGCATGACACCCCGCTTCAACTAGCCGGTAGGTCTCATCAAAATTACCCGTGTAGTAAGGATCTGGTACTTCTTCTTCGTTAAGTTCAGTAACAAAATCCAGTAATTTAAAAACACGTGCTTTCGGCGCTTCATGCCTTAGACTTTTTAAATCAGCTAAGTTTTGATTATCCATTACAACAATGTAATCAAAAGCATCTAAGTCTTCAAAAGTTATTTTGCGCGCATACATACCCTCATAGGAAAAGCCCTGCTCATCTAACTTTTTCTGTGTACCTTGGTATGGCGGCTTACCTGCATGCCAATCACCGATACCACTTGAGTCAATCTCGAATTTATTTTGATAACCTTGTTGTGTGACCAAGTGTCTAAAATATGCTTCTGCCATTGGTGAACGACAGATATTTCCTAAACAAACAAAGAGAACCTTTATCATAGTTATACCACCTTTTCTTTCATTCTATGCCTATTCTCGTAAAATTCTTTAACTGTTGGGTTTGAGATATAAAGAAGCAGACAGTTATTAATATACCTGTCTGCCTACTATTCTAAACATTATACATATGATTTCAATAGCTTTATATAATCCGAGATACATTAATTAATTTTACGTTTTAATACATTATCTTGAACGACTTGAGCTGCTACTGGACGACTGAAATAATATCCCTGGTAGTAATCGCAACTTTCAAGTTGAAGCAGGTGCAAAATATCCTTATCTTCCACACCTTCTGCAATAACTTTCAAACCAAAATTATGAGCAAGCTGAATCATCGCTTTGACGATGGCAGCACTACTCTGTTCTTTCAAAGCGCTGCGAATAAATGATTGATCTATTTTTAAATACTGAATTGGGAATTGCTTCAAATAACCAAATGATGAGTACCCCGTTCCAAAATCATCAATTGAAAGCGAGATGCCCATTTGTTTCAAGGTATTCATTGTCTGAATACAATCTTCAGTATTCTGCATGACACTATTTTCAGTGATTTCAATTTCTAAATAACGTGGATCCATTTTTGTCTGGTGCATAATTTCAGCAACTTGATCAGCAAAATCAACACGTTGCAACTCAATTGCTGATACATTGACAGCAATACGAATCGGTACAAACCCTTGATTAACCCATTCGCGGTGTTGACGACAGGCTTCATTTATGACCCATTCGCCAATTTGAGTAATCACACCACTCTCCTCAGCAAGCGGAATAAATTTCGCAGGTGATATTGGGCCTTTTTTCGGATGATGCCAACGAATCAACGCTTCTAAACCAATGACATCACCCGATGT
This sequence comes from Streptohalobacillus salinus, assembly GCF_003201605.1. GTDB lineage: Bacteria > Bacillota > Bacilli > Bacillales > Amphibacillaceae > Streptohalobacillus > Streptohalobacillus salinus. The sequence continues at coordinate 54,835 of NZ_QJJR01000011.1, forward strand.
TACATCAATTTGTGGTTGGTAGTAAAGTTCAAATTCATTACGCTGAAGTGCTTTTCGTATATCTGCATCGAGCACTAAGACTTCATGATAGTCTTCATTCATTTGTTCAGTATAGAAAAGGCGAGCATTGCGCCCATTTACTTTTCCGTAGTGAACCGCTACACTGGCATGCTTAACCAGTTCATGAACATTAAAAGCATCTTGATTATATTCACTGATGCCAATTGACGCTGTTACAAAAAATTCATGGCCCTGAATAACAATTGGCTGTTTAATGTCTTTTAATATTTTGTCAGCTAAACGGGCAATGGTTGAATTTTCAGCATGAATTAGCAAAGCAAACTCATCGCCACCATAGCGATAAAGGGTGCCTTTACCAGAAAGACAGGTATCAATTCGTTTTGAAATCACATCAATAACTTGATCCCCTATGGTTTCACCTAATGAATCATTAATGTATTTAAGCCGATCAATATCTAAAAAGGCCACAGCAAATTGTCCTTCGCGATGGTGGTGAACAGTTGCCTTTAGATCTTCCCTAAATTTGTTTCGATTGGGCAACTCGGTTAATGAATCATAGTATGTCAGTCGTCGCGCCTTGTGTTTCGCTTCTTCTAACGATGTAACATCACTTGAAGAACCAACCACCTCAATCACCATATCCCCTTCAAAAATCGGGGTAAGGGTAGTATACAGAACTGCATCTTGATATTGATGTTTGAAACTAACAGATTCACCACCAAAAGCTTGTGTAAAGTGCACATCTAAGAGTTCTTTCTCGTCATTAAAGAAAACGGCTTCAGGCGTGACAAAGGTCTCGTGCGAGCCACTTAATTTCCGCACCAGTTTCCCTTCAAACAACCGGAATTGGTACGCATGTGTTTCTTTATCTTGATGAATACGAAAAGTTAAGTTCATTAGTTGTCCCAGGACTTTACGGTAATCATCATCTAATTGTTCAATGATTCGCTTATCGTTACGTTTGACATCAGTAATGTCGGTCCGAAATACAACAAATTGAGTCTTTTCGTCGCTCTCATTCTGCATCGGTAAGATCGTTGTCCGGTACCAAAAAACCTCATTATCTTTTGATGAGGTACAAATGTCCCCCTGCCACCAATTCCCTTTTTGTAAGGATTGCCAAAGATCATTATAAAATTGGTCATCATGGACGCCTGCATGCAAAATGCGATAATGATGATTTAATAAATCTTCTTCTTCGTAACCTAATTTTTCACAAAAATCCTTATCTATATATGTAATATAGCCTTCCTTATCAATCATAAGCGTGTGAAAAGCTCGACTTACCGTTTCGTTCAACGCATCAACAGTAAAAACTTGACTTTTTATGTAGCTATCAATGACCGTTTCGAGTTTTTGTTTTAAATCTATGTTATCTGTAAATTGCGCTAATGTTTCCGATAGTGTTTTCTGATTAAATAGTTCAGTCATAGCATTCAATGTCATAGCGTCACCTTTTGTTTAGTATTTGCAAATCACTTTCATCCATTATACCTAAATAACTTTAAGATACAAAGCTTTAAATGAATAAAAAGTCCTTCACATGTTTGTCTATTCTTGATGTCTAGCTAAACAATCACTCTTATATATCGACATAATTTTTAAAAATTTTAATTTTGATCTTTCTTAACACTTGTTATGACTCTAAAATTTCGCTTCTGATCAGGTACCTCTTAATCATCATGCGTCCACTAAGACACTGTGCTAAGCATTAGTTTCAGTTGCTTTTGATTTAGGAAGTTCATGCCCTAACATCTCAAGCACCTCTCGGTATACCCTATCAGCAATTTTAGTTGCTTTCAATGATTGGTATGTCTCTGGCATGATCGGTGTTCCTACTAATAATTCAATATTTGCTGCGTTGATTTTCCCATCATTTGCTTCTAGCATATAACGGGTATCCTTAATGGCTACTGGTACAATTGGTACATTGGCACGTGTGGCAAGTCTGAGACTTCCTGATTTAAACGGTTGAATACTACCATCTTTTGAGCGTGTTCCCTCAGGAAACACCACCATCGATTGTCCTTTTTCGAGACTCTCTACACCATCGTCAATAACTTTAAGCGCACTTCGACGATTGCTGCGATCAATAAAAACACATTGCATTTCTTCCATCCAAGCATTAATAAGCGGAATCTTTTTTATTTCTTTTTTTGCGATAAAGCCTATTGGACGATTAATATAACCGAGAAACAATAAAATATCGAATAAACTTTGATGGTTACTTACAAACAACACCGGTCCCTCTGGTAAGTTTTCTAAACCTTGAACCATTACGTTTGACTTGGTTTCTCTAATGGCTTTTGTACAGATATCTACCGCTGTCTGATGAATTGTCCATGCTTTCTTTTCAAAAGGTTGGTCGTTCATTTTTTTTACCTTAATCAATTGCGGAATTGACTTGACGACAAGTAAAACGGCATATGTATAAATCCAAAATGTTTTCATACTTCTCTCCTCTTTCTCTCAAGCGATATCGTCTATTATATAAGAAAGTCGCGCATTCGTGAAGCAAATCTACTATTTTTAGGAACTAGTGCTTTGTTCTTTTGTTTGAAACGCTCAAGCAATGATACACTGAACCACGAACATCCAGACCTTACAAACGGAAAATCCTCGTCAAACAAAACCATTTCGACAGCACGATAAAGGAGGCACTATGATATTTCAATCAATGACCATTGGGATTGACCTAGGCACTAAAAATATATTGGTTTACACAAAAGAAAAAGGAATTGTCTTTAACGAACCTGCAGTGGTTGCGGTCGATCGACGCACGCAACACGTTAAAGCGATAGGTAAAGAAGCAAGTGTTATGGTTGGAAAAACCTCACAAAACATTGAAACCATCCGACCGTTAAAGGATGGCGTGATTGCCGATTTTGACATCACCGTTCAAATGTTAAAAATCATTTTCAAACGGATTAGTAAAGAGCTCGGCAAAGCGATGCGTAAACCAACTGTCATTGTTTGCGCACCTACAGGAAGTACTGCCGTTGAAAAACGCGCAATTGAAAATGCAATTGAGGCCTATGGTGCAAAAAAGGTGCACATCATTGAAGAACCCGTTGCTGCAGCACTCGGTGCCGGTTTACCAATTGAAAAACCTATCAGTCATATGATTGTTGACATTGGCGGTGGTACAACAGAGGTTGCTTTAATTTCATATGGTGGGGTTGTTACTTCACGCTCACTTCGCCTGGCTGGGGATGCGATGGATGAAACAATTATTCACTATGTAAAAGAAAATTTTAATGTCCTATTGGGCGAACAAACGGCTGAAATTATCAAGCAAACAATTGGCTATGCTCCTATCGAACATACTGAAGAAACGATGGACGTCCGCGGTCGTGATCTACTTACTGGGCTACCTAAACATGTGACCTTGTCTTCTTACGATGTTAAACGCGCGCTTGTAGATACCTTTGATTCAATCCTCCTTACTATTCATCAGACGATTGAACAAGCCCCTCCAGAACTTAGCGGCGATTTAGTTGAACAAGGCATTACGCTTACCGGTGGGGGTGCCCTGACCAATGGTATTAAGCCGTGGTTAGAATCGCACTTACATGTGCCAGTGACAATTGCTGATTCACCTCTAGAGGCAATTGCGATTGGTACGCGTGAAGCGATAAAACAAATTCAGATAGTAAAAAAGCTTGGCTAAATACCAAGCTTTTTTTCCTAACATTTCTTATAAATGAACAGTTAGCACTTCTGTTTCACCTTTGATGACTGTTTGATTCACCTGCTTGTCAATCGAAGCAATATCACTCGTGATGACAAGCGGTGTAATCGTATTGGCTTTTTCAGCGATAAAATCTAGATCTACCGTAATCAGTTTCTGACCTACCTCTACTTTATCCCCTTGACTCACGTGCGCAGTAAACCCTTCACCATCTAACATAACCGTGTCGAGACCAATGTGAATTAAATATTCCACTCCCGCTTTAGACTTAATTCCAATCGCATGTTTTGTTGGAAATAGATTAACAATTTCTCCAGCTATGGGTGCGACAAATTCACCATCTGTTGGTTTAAACGCAATACCATCGCCCATCATCTTTTCCGAGAACGTTGGATCGGGTACCTCGGTAATTTCTACTGCTTCTCCAGTTACTGGTGATACTAACACCTCTTTATCAACTTTCTCTTCTTTACCAAATAATTTTTTGAACATACTTCATCCTCCTCGTGTTCTTCTATAGACTCATATACCCTCTTTCTTGCAATCTTAAGCATGTCTCGACATGCGAACTTCACTCTTTGGTACGACTTACTCCAGTGTTTGAAGAAGTTTTTTTAATGCCTTCACTTCTTCTTCCGATAGCGTCACACCTTTCCCCATCTTTTCATGATTATCTGACCAATCACGTAAATCATATTTTGCGGGCCGATTATTCCAAGAAACAAGGTTGAGTTCTTTTTGCCAACCGCTTGAACCTTTTGAGATGACACCGATCTGTTCAATAATTTCGTATTGAATCGCCACTTGAGTTACCTCCTTAGAGTTTCCATTCTGTTAAACTGTCAATCGTATAGGTTGGTTTAACATCAATTGCCGTTAAGTCTTCCTTTGTTGTTACACCCGTAAGCACAAGTAAAGCATCTATCCCAGCATTAATTCCTGCTAAAATATCAGTGTCATAATTATCACCAATCATTAAGGTATCCTCTTTTTTCGTGCCTAATACAGCTAACGCTTGTTCAACAATAATCGCTTCCGGCTTACCGATGAATTTAGGTTCAACCCCCGTGGTAACGGATAACACAGAAATGATTGAACCCGTCCCCGGAAGAAAGCCTCGCTCACTAGGGAGTGCAACATCACCATTTGTCGCAATAAAAGTAGCACCATTACGAATCGCCAGTGCGCCAATCGCTAACTTTTCGTAAGTGATTTCTCGATCTAATCCCATTACAACGACATCAATATCCGTTTCAGCAACGGTAAGGTCAGCGGATGCAATTGCCTTATGCAGCCCTTCTTCACCAATTGGGTAAATTCTTTTATTCGGGTAATGCTCCTTCACATACTGAGCAGTTGCCATGCTCGTCGTAAAGACTTGCTCTTCAGTGGCTTGAATGTCCATTTCCATTAACTTCTTCGCTACATCTTTCGGATGCTTCGTCGAATTATTTGTTAAAAATAGATAAGGAAGCTGCAAACGATTAAGCTCTTTCACAAACTGAACCGCGGCGTCAATTCGTTCTGTGCCATTATAAACGGTACCATCTAAATCAATCAGATAACCTGCATATTTTTTCATAAAATCCTCCTGTATAATTGTAAAACTATTTGTTATTTTCTGAATACGTGATAATATAGAACGTAATCACCATTTAAAAGTATAACTTTTATTACGTCTAAATGTAAAATGGTTTATCTAATAGCATGAAAGTGGTATGTTATAAATAGAATTCATTTATACATACATTTTTAAAATTTTCATAAAAGAGAGGTAGTTAAAGTCAATGACAAAAGAAACGCCAAGAGCAGTAATCGTTATTTTCGGAGCGACAGGGGACTTAGCGAACCGAAAATTATACCCATCATTATATCGATTATATCGTAACAACAAATTATCTAAGCATTTTGCAGTAGTCGGCGTCGCAAGACGACCACTTACAAATGAAGATTTCAGAAATAATGTAAAAGCATCAATTGAAGAATTTAAAGATGATGCACTTGATCACGATGAATTTGCATCTCATTTTCACTACAATCCTTTTGACGCTCAACACTTATCAGAGTATCAAAAACTTGATAACTTCATTAAGGAACTCGATCAGAAACATGATGCCGGTGGCAATCGCTTATTTTATATGGCAATGGCACCTAATTTCTTCGGACCAATCGCCGCAAATTTAAAATCACAAGGTTTGACTGACAATCCTGGTTGGTCACGTCTAGTAATTGAAAAACCATTTGGTCATAATTTTGACACGGCAGATAAGCTCAACAAACAAATTGGACAGGCATTTGATGAAGATCAAATTTTTAGAATTGATCACTACTTAGGGAAACAAATGGTACAGAACATTGAGATTGTTCGGTTTGCTAACGCTATGTTTGAACCCCTTTGGAATAACCAGTACATTGCGAATGTACAAATAACATCAAGTGAAGTTCTCGGCGTTGAAGAGCGTGGCCGCTATTACGACGGATCTGGCGCTTTACGTGATATGGTTCAAAATCACTTGCTCCAGATGGTCTCGTTACTCGCCATGGAACCACCTGCGCGTTTACAACCAGATGAGATCCGCTATGAAAAAGTTAAAGTATTACGCAGCTTGCGCGACTTAAAAGCAGACGAGATTAACGACTATTTTGTTCGTGGCCAATATGATCACGGTCAAATTGATGGTGAGACGGTTGATTCTTACCGAGAAAGTAATGGCGTTGAAGAAGATTCTAACACCGAAACGTTCGTTGCAGGTAAATTCATGATTGATAACTTCCGTTGGGCCGGGGTCCCGTTCTATGTACGAACCGGGAAACGCATGAAAGAAAAATCAACAAAAATTATTGTACAGTTTAAAGACTTACCCATTAACCTTTATAAAGATAAAGGTGATACAATTGATCCGAACTTACTCGTCATTAACGTACAGCCAGATGAAGGTATCACTCTCCATCTAAATGCTAAGAAGACTGATTATGAAACAACGAGTACCCCAATTAGTTTAAGTTATGATAAAAAAGATGAAGGGTTAGAAAGCCCAGAAGCTTACGAAAACTTAATTAATGATTGTCTAAATGGTGATTCTACCAGTTTTGTTCACGCAACAGAAGTTGCCTTGTCTTGGCAATTTGTTGATAAAATCACTGATGTCTGGGAGAAACAAAAAGCAGACTTTCCAAATTATGAATCAGGTACCAATGGTCCTGATGCCGCTGATAAACTATTAGAAAAAGACGGTTTTAAATGGTGGGAATGCTGTTAGACATAACATAATTTCATTAATCAAACGAACCCTTCACCGGATAATCATGGTGAAGGGTTCGTTCTTTGTAAATAATTGATTAAAACCAAGTAAATCCCCAACAGATTGATCAATTTGTTGGGGATTTAATCAATTTATTTTATTTTTCTAACCATTCGGTATGGAAGATACCTTCTTTATCAAGACGTTGGTACGTATGAGCACCAAAATAATCTCGCTGTGCTTGAATTAAGTTAGCTGGTAAGGTTTCCGTGCGATAACTGTCATAATAAGCGAGAGCACTCGCAAAACCTGGTACCGGGATCCCACGTTCCATTGCAATTGACAGTACTTTACGCAATGATGTTTGATATTCTTCAACAATACCTTTGAAGTAATCATCGAGCATAAGGTTTGCAATTGCTTTGTCACGGTCATAAGCTTCCTTGATTTTTTGTAAGAACTGCGCCCGGATGATACAACCGCCGCGCCAAATCATCGCTATTTCACCAAAGTCAAGATTCCAATCATACTCTTCAGAAGCAGTGCGCATTTGTGCAAAACCTTGAGCATATGATGTAATCTTACTCATGTATAACGCTTGGCGAATCGCTTCAACTAGTTCATCTTTATCACCCTCGTACGGTGTATCTTGCGCACTAGGACCTGATAAAATTTTACTTGCTTTAACCCGCTCATCTTTAAGAGCAGAAATGAAACGAGCAAAAACTGATTCAGTGATGACTGGTAAAGGAATACCTAAATCTAAAGCACTTTGACTTGTCCATTTACCGGTTCCCTTTTGACCTGCGGTATCGAGAATAACATCCACCATCGGCTTACCTGTTTCATCATCTTTTTTCTTAAAGATATCTGTTGTAATCTCAATAAGGTATGAATCAAGTTCACCTTGATTCCAGTCTTTAAAGACCTCGTGTAATTCTTCTGCTGATAGTCCTAAAATATTCTTCATCATAAAGTAAGCTTCACTGATTAATTGCATATCACCATATTCGATTCCATTATGCACCATTTTCACATAGTGACCAGCGCCGTTTGGTCCAATATAAGTGACACAAGAATCACCATCTACTTTCGCAGAAATAGCTTCTAAAATAGGCGCAACGTGATCATACGCTTCTTTTTGTCCACCTGGCATAATTGAAGGCCCTTTAAGCGCACCTTCTTCACCACCAGATACACCTGTACCAATAAAGTGAATGCCAGATTCATCAAGTTCTTTATTACGACGAATCGTATCTTGGAAGAATGTGTTACCCCCATCAATAATAATATCACCATCATCTAATAATGGGCGAAGTTTACCAATCGTAGCATCTGTTGCTTTACCTGCTTGAACCATTAACATGATCTTACGTGGTTTTTCTAGTGAATCAACAAACTCTTCAATTGTTTCTGCACCGTAAAAGTTCTTCCCTTTTGCTTCATCTGCCATAAAGTTCTCTGTTTTTTTATACGTCCGGTTAAAAACAGAAACGCTATAACCACGACTCTCTACATTTAAGGCTAGATTTTTACCCATGACCGCAAGGCCAATAACACCAAAGTTTTGTTTTGTCATTATTTTAGCTCCTTTATCTATGTAATTCTAATTCTATCATACGTGGAATTCAGTAAATGCGCAAACATTCTACCTTTACACGTTTCCCCCACTCTACTAACTTATAACAGAAAAGTGTGAGATGCAAATGAATTTTTTAAAAATTCATTTTTTTCTCACATTAATCATGCCAGCGACAGTCGCGAATCCCATTGCTTTATGAACTTAACATTATAAGCCGAGTACTAATCTTTGAGTATTTTCTCAATTGCTTTAGCAGCACCATCTTGATCATAACTATCAGTAATATAATCTGCCATAGCCTTCACCGCTTCTTGAGCATTTCCCATCGCTACACCAAAACCAGCAGATTGAATCATTGAGTAATCATTCATACTATCACCCATCGCCATTACCATCGATACATCAATCCCACGCTCATCCAACAAGTATTGAATAGCCGCTTGTTTGTGTGTACCTTTTCGATTGAGTTCAATATTTGTTTCGCTTGAATTTGTAACTTCTAACGTTTCAAATGCGGTAAAGAAATCAGTCAATTCCATCCGCTTTCTATCATCTGTAATATCGAATCCAAATTTAATCCATTCATGTGATTGATAATCTCCAGGTAACGCACGTTGGTACACAGCCTGATTAGAGACAAGCCAGTAATGACTATCAACCGTGTCATATATTTTCACAATCTCTTCCACAGTCTCAATATCGATCGCTTGCCGATGAATAAGTGATCCATCGATATTTCGTACTTCTCCTCCATTTAATGTCACCATATAATCGACACCGAGTGTTTCGCCTATCGAGCGACTCGTTGAAAAGTGACGACCTGTCGCAATCACGACCTCGATTCCATTCGCTTGCGCTTTTTTCACAGCTCGCTTTAGCCGCTCAGACACTTCACTTTCGCCATGACCGACCAATGTTCCATCTAAATCTAAAGCAATCAAACGTATGCCTGTTGTCATAAATTCCTTCCCCCTTCGCCTCTTTTCTACTATATCAAATTCTCAAGGGATGCACTAGTTTTTCGAATGATTTCAATTGACAAATCAAACAATATACGAGATAATGTAATTTGTCTTGAAAAAAAGACAAGGTAAAATTCTGGCATCTGCTTCAAATGTTTTCAAAATGTTTATAAGGCACGATAAGAATAATAGAAAAAAGATCAATGCGAATGATTGATTTAATAAGCAAGACTTATTCACACTGGATCGACTATAGAGTCGTAAGGATATGAAAGAGGTAGGGTTCATATCGTTTAAGTTAAAACGTTCCAGGTGGATGTATACCGCGGCAAGTATTAAAAGTTAAACTTAATTATTTTACCTAATTTCCAAAAGAGGGGGAAACGCTTAGTCACTAAGCGTTTCCCCCTCATCCAATTTATTAAGGTCTTCGCGTTGTCTCATAACTTGATATTGACGAAAATTGCAATTACTGATACTCTGTATCTAACATATAAGTCGCAAGGATCATTATGGATGACACTATAATGGGAGCAACTTCTGGAGAGCCCGCGAGTTGCGGCACCGAAGGATTCACAATCTCAGGTAAACGGACAGAAGACAACAGATAGCACATGGATATGTTTTGTTGTCACGTTTTCTAAGATTGGACGATACTCCAGTCTTTTTTTTATTATCCAAATATTATAATGAGGTGAAGGACATGCAAAAACGCGCAGTAGTAACCGTAGTAGGGAAAGACCAGGTTGGCATTATTTCAAAAGTAACGAACGTACTTGCCACACACGAAATGAATATCCATGACATTTCACAAACAATTCTACAAGATTACTTCACAATGATGATGCTAGTTGAAATGAAAGATAAAGAACGTCTAGATGATTTATTAGAGAATTTCCAAGCAATAGAAGATGAGATGAATTTAACAATTAGTGTTCAGCTTGAAGATGTATTCCAAGCCATGCACCGTATATAATAAGGAGGAATCGGAAAATGGCTATTCACCAGACAGAAATACAAGAGACCATTCGCATGGTCCAGATGGAAAGCTTAGATATTAGAACAGTCACCATGGGCATTAGTCTCCGTGATTGTCAAGACTCTGATTTTGAGAAAGTAAAAGACAACGTTTATAACAAAATTGTCGATTATGCGCTCAATTTAAAACCTGTTGCAGAACAGGTTGAAAAAGAATATGGAATCCCTATTGTAAATAAGCGTATTTCAATTACGCCGATCGCAGAAATATTAGGAAAAGCTACCGTTGAACAAGCGATTGAGTTGGCAAAAGTCTTAGATAAGGCTGCTGAAAAAACTGGTGTTGACTTTATTGGTGGATATTCTGCTTTAGTACATAAGGGCATGACCAAAGGCGATGAAACGCTACTTGACGCCATTCCTCGCGCCTTAGCTGAAACAAAGCGTGTCTGCAGTTCTGTCTCGATTGGCTCAACGCGCGCCGGTATCAACATGGATGCCGTTCGAAAACTTGGGCATGTCATTAGCGAAACCGCAGCATTAACCAAAGATGAGAACAGCATTGGTTGCGCAAAATTCGTTGCCTTTTGCAACCCTGTAGAAGACAATCCGTTTATGGCTGGTGCTTTTCATGGCTCCGGAGAAGGCGAAGTTGTATTAAGCGTTGGCGTAAGTGGCCCAGGCGTTGTCCTTCATGCTTTGAAACGCTACCCTGATGCCGACTTAGGCGAAGTGGCCGACGTGATTAAAAAGACAGCCTTTAAAATCACCCGCGCAGGTGAACTACTTGGACGCGTTGTTGCTGAACGTTTAGATGTTCCGTTTGGCATTATGGATTTATCATTAGCACCAACCAATGCGATGAATGATAGTGTTGCTGAAATATTAGAAGAAATCGGACTTGAAAGTGTTGGAACGCACGGGACCATTGCAGCGCTCGCGTTAATGAATGATGCTGTCAAAAAAGGTGGCGCAATGGCTAGTTCTTATGTAGGTGGATTAAGTGGTGCATTTATTCCTGTATCAGAAGATAACGGGATGATCCGGGGGATCCAAGACGGTTCACTGACACTTGATAAACTAGAGGCAATGACTTGTGTTTGTTCGGTTGGATTAGATATGATTGCTTTATCTGGGAATGCTACACCTGAAACGCTCTCTGCCATTATTGCTGATGAAGCTGCAATTGGCATGATCAATAAGAAAACCACTGCTGTCCGTGTAATTCCCGTTATTGGTAAAGCAGAAGGTGAAATGGTTGAATTTGGCGGACTGCTTGGTCGTGCCCCCATCATTGGTGTTAAACCATTTAGCTCAGAAAAAATGATCAAACGTGGTGGACGTATTCCTGCTCCACTTCAATCATTAATCAATTAATTATTAAAGATCAACCGATCAAATGGTTGATCTTTTTTATTGCATGTCTTTTAGTTTCCCATATTCCTTTAAAAATATTCAAAATATTGTAACCTCATGCTTGCACATCACGTCTTATTTGGTAGAGATCAAAAGAAAGGTTGATACCAGATGAAAAGACGATTGATTTATCTCCTCTGTACATTAACAGGATTCGTTTTACTCACCCTGTTGATCCATAGCCCCTCTTCTCGTCTAACCGGTTATATTATTAATCGAAAAGATGAAAGGATTCTCATCCAAGCTGAAACAGCAAAAGATTTATCGTCTACTGGCGGCGTCGATACTTATTACGAGCTCATCTGGTTTTCTAACCCGCCTGAACCGTTAGAAGTTGGTGACAAAGTCGATGTTTATTATGACGACACGAAAAAAAACTATTATCCACGACGATCAACAATCAAATCATTTGAAACCTATACACCTAAACAACCTAACCATGCAAAAAAGAATGAAAAAGAGGTCATTCAAACTGTATTTGAACAACACAAACAACATCCTGCACGCTTGTTTGTTATCACTTCAATCAATTTTAATGCAGAGACAAATAATTGGACAATTAAGTTAGTAAATGTTTATTCTAATCAAGAAAAAATCGTTTCTGTTCCCGACACATTATAATTAGAAGCTTTACTGAATGATTTCCATGTAAGCACTTCTTGGTTATTTCTTTTCTCTAAGTAGAAGCCACTAAAAAAATTGTTAAATTCATCCATATAAGGATGGATTTTTTTATTTAAACGTAGATATTACCCTCTTTTTTATCTTTTAATCATATTTTTTAAAGTTTCACATAAAGTTCACAAATTGTTCACTGATTCACATGAACAAATCTGATATAGTATATCCAGTGGTTGTGGTTTGATAACGATGGAGGTTATCATGAAAAAGAATCGCTGGCTTATAGCTTTATCAGCTATCGCCATACATCTATCAATTGGCTCGGTGTACGCTTATAGCGTATTAAAATATCCGATTGTCGAACAACTTGGTTGGAGTGACAAAACAGTTACTGTTTCATTCACTATTGCCATCGCATTACTCGGAACATCAGCGGCAACTTTTGGACGTTTCGTCGAAAAATGGGGACCGCGTAAATCAGCAACAATCGCTGCCATATTCTTTGCAAGCGGCCAATTAATTACAGGTCTTGCAATGTACTTATCCTCAATTCCATTATTTTATCTTGGATATGGTGTTGTTGGAGGAATCGGACTTGGCTTAGGTTATATCTCGCCAGTGTCCACCTTAGTAAAATGGTTTCCAGATCGTCGTGGTTTAGCAACCGGAATGGCTGTTATGGGTTTTGGTGCCGGTTCATTAATTGCAGCACCAATTATCACAAACTTAATTAAAACGGTTGGCCTGTCCAACACGTTTTTTATTATGGCATCCATTTATCTTGTACTGATGCTTAGTGGTGCAAGTTATATCGTTAAGCCGCCAGAAAACTGGTCTCCTAAATCAGCTACTAGTACTAGTAACGGCAAAAAGGCTAAAAAACCTAGAGTAAGTCAAGACAGCCTACAACAATTAAATGCTAGTGAAGCAATTCGTACGACGCGCTTTTGGTTACTATGGGTGATGATGTTCATTAATATTTCAACAGGAATCATGTTGATTTCTGCGGCATCACCGCTTGCGCAAGATAAAGCGGGTATGTCTGTCACTGCTGCTGCAGCGATGGTAGGAATCATGGGATTATTTAATGGTGGTGGCCGTATTGGTTGGTCTGCCTTCTCAGATATCTTAGGACGTAGTAACGTATTCATGATGTTTTTCGGTGTTGAACTTCTCGTTATGTTAACACTGCCAAATGTGACGAATGCGTTGTTGCTACAAGTATTGATCTTTATTACCGTATCAATGTACGGTGGTAGCTTCGCCCTTCTCCCTGCCTTTATTAGTGATTTATTTGGTACGCGTCAACTCGGAGCGATCCATGGTCTTCTGCTTACCGCCTGGTCAGCAGCTGGTATTTTTGGCCCCCTTCTCGTTGCGTTTATTAATGATTCAACTGGGAGCTATGATATGGCCTTTTATATTTTCGCAGTTCTCGTATCAATCGCTCTAGTCATTTCATTAGTCATGAAGAAAAACATGGCTGCATTTAAACAAACAGCATCAGAAAAAGTAAGCTAACATTATAATAATTAGGTATCAAACCACACCAAAAACCCTTAGCTCAAAAGAGCTAAGGGTTTTCCAATGTAAACATCACCTGCAGGGTTACTGACTAAGCTAAACCTTTTACAAAGTCTACTATTTACTAACGTCATTTCAATAATAGAACTTTTAAACAAAACAGGCTCTTTGTTAAATCGTGTTGGTGAGAATTTTTAACCAATTATTTAAAATTTATATATCACACGTTTTCGGTGCATTTAAGCTACCGGAGCGTGTGTTTTATTTTGTGCTTGTTTCTTCTGTGAATCAATGGCTTTGTACTTAAAGTGTATGAGAATACGGTACTTATAGTTATAGAAATTTTTGTAGCCATATGCCACACGGTTTAATACCTTAATTTTATTGTTAATCCC
>NZ_QJJR01000012.1 GCF_003201605.1 Streptohalobacillus salinus
CAATATAATTGAAAGAGTCATAATAACTCTGGTTAAAGCACTAGCTTTACTTACTTGTTTTTCTTAACATACTGTGTGTTTTGTTCAGTTTTCAAAGATCAATGTGTTGTCACTTTTTCCGCGACAGCTTTTATATTATATAATAGCTGATCAGTAAATGTCAACAACTTTTTTAACTCGCTTCTATTAAGAAGGTCACTCACATTTTACAATGTATTTTTGCGACTTGATTAATATAACACGCTCACCAAATGAAATCAACTCTTTTCGCTAAAAAAAATCACACGTGCCACATTTAAATGGCACGTGTTTGTATAAGCGCGCTATATCCTATCTCTTAGTGAAAAATTAGTCGCGATTGCGCATTTGTGGAAATAGTAACACGTCTCGAATCGATGGCGCATTCGTTAGTAACATAACTAAACGATCGATTCCTATTCCTAATCCCCCTGTTGGTGGCATACCATATTCTAATGCTTCTAAGAAATCTTCATCCATTTCGTGCGCTTCATCATTACCTGCCTCTTTTTCCGCCACTTGCGCTTCAAAACGCTGGCGCTGATCAATCGGGTCATTTAATTCCGAAAATGCATTCGCGTGTTCACGACGCACAATAAATAACTCAAACCGGTCCGTAAATCGGCCATCTTCTTTATTTTTCTTTGCCAGTGGTGAAATTTCAACTGGATGGCCATAAACAAATGTCGGTTGAACAAGATGTTCCTCCACTTTCTGTTCAAAGAACTCATTTAAAATATGACCAAATGTCATTGATGGCTTCACATCCACACCATGTTCCTTAGCAAGCGCATGTGCTTCATCGTCCGTTAATGCTTCAAAGAAATTAACGCCCGTATATTCTTTAACAATATCAGCCATATGGACCCGCTTCCAGCGCGGCGCTAGATCAATCGCATCGTCCCCGTACTGTACGGTTGTTGAACCCGTTACATCTTTAGCAATAAATGCGACCATGTTTTCAACAAGATCCATCACGTCATCATAATCTGCGTATGCTTCATAGAGTTCTAACATCGTAAATTCTGGATTATGGCGTGTCGATACACCTTCATT
Organism: Streptohalobacillus salinus; assembly: GCF_003201605.1. Classification (GTDB taxonomy): domain Bacteria; phylum Bacillota; class Bacilli; order Bacillales; family Amphibacillaceae; genus Streptohalobacillus; species Streptohalobacillus salinus. Next base: position 1,075 of record NZ_QJJR01000012.1, read on the forward strand.
CCTAAAGACACGACCGATTTCATAAACTTTCTCTAGACCGCCAACGATAAGGCGTTTTAAATGCAACTCAATCGCAATCCGCATAAACAACGGCATATCTAAAGCATTGTGATGTGTTGTGAAAGGGCGAGCCGCAGCCCCACCAGCGATGCTATGCATCATCGGCGTTTCGACCTCTAAGAATCCTTGACCATCAAGGTATCGACGCATTGCTTGAATAATCTTGCTCCGCATAATAAAAGTTTCTTTACTTGTTGGATTCGTAATTAGATCAAGGTAACGTTGACGATAACGCTGCTCTACATCCTTGAGACCATGAAATTTCTCTGGTAATGGGCGTAAGGCTTTTGTTAAAATTTCAAAACGATCTGCTTTCACTGATAATTCTCCAACATTTGTTTTAAAAACCGTACCACTTACACCGACGATATCTCCTAAGTCAGCCGAGTTAAATATTTCATAAGCCTCCTCACCGACACCATCTTTACGCACATAAAGTTGGATTTGGCCTGATAAGTCTTGGATATGAGAAAAACCCGCTTTTCCTTTCCCACGTTTAGTCATGATCCGACCCGCAACCGTTGCACGTATGCCCTCCGCTTCTAACTCCTCTTTTGTGAGTGCATCGTAGTTTGCTTTTAGTTCACTTGCCAAGTGTGTCCGCTCAAATTTAGCGCCGAATGGATCGATGCCTTGCTCCATCATATGATTCATCTTATCGAGACGCACCCGCATATGCTCATTTACTTCTTCTGACATTTGTTTCACTCCCGTATGTTTTAATAGTAGATTAATATAATCAATGATTTCTTTCACTTTGCTACTATAGCATAGTGAGCCAGTCTGTAAACTATCTTTTCTATTGTATACTTAACGATTGATTTGCTCAAGTTGCGTGACATAGTCGCTTAGTAATGCCTCTAATTCAAATCGAGTTTCTACTTCATTGATTTGTTTGCGAATTTTACCGTTACCTTTAAGTCCTTTTAAGTACCACGCTGCATGTTTTCGCATTTCCATAATCGCTACTTTTTCTGACTTAATTTTAGTCAACCGGTCTGCATGAAGTAAGCAGACTTTCACTTTTTCTTCAGGCGAAGGTTCATCAATTAAAATACCCTTCTCAATATATTGGGTAATTCGATACATGATCCACGGATTCCCGAGAGCTGCGCGACCAATCATCACCGCATCTACACCTGTTTCATCTAATCGTTTTTTAGCTATTTCGGGTGAGTCAATGTCACCGTTACCGATAATCGGAATATTCGCCTGTTGCTTCACGCGTTTTATGATATCCCAATCCGCTCTACCTTCATACATTTGCTCACGGGTTCGACCATGTAAAGCAAGTGCTTTCGCTCCCGCTTCTTCAGCAGCTTTCGCATTTTCAAGCGCAAAAATAGAATCATCATCCCAGCCAGAACGCATTTTTACGGTTACTGGTTTATCAACCGCTGCTGAAACAGCAGAAACGAGTTCATAAATCTTTTCAGGTTGGAGCAACCAACGTGAACCTGCATCACATTTTGTAATCTTCGGTACGGGACACCCCATATTGATATCAATAATATCTGCATTCGTGTGTTGGTCCACAAACTGCGCCGCTGTAATCATTGAATCCTTTTCTCCACCAAATATTTGTAGACTCATCGGTTTTTCCGCATCATCAATATACAACATGTCCATTGTTTTTTTATTCTTATTTACAATCCCTTTATCACTGACCATTTCTGCACATACAAGTCCAGCGCCGAATTCTTTCACCGTTAACCGAAATGCCCAGTTGCTAACACCCGCCATCGGTGCAAGTACAACTCGATTCGGAATTGTTATATCGCCAATCTGAAACATCTGCCTTCCCCTTTCGCCACACCCTATATTTTATCTATATGTTCTTATCATACCTTTGCATCAAATACCTCATGTCATTGCATCAACCAATTGACAGGCGTTTTACATCCAATCGGTCTTGTGCCGGCACAGCCGCCAATGCCTTCTCCACTGTTTGATCGACACCTGGAATGATAGCCCTCGGTGCAAGTTCCGAAAGAGGGACTAGCACAAATGCTCGTTCCTGCAAACGTGGGTGTGGCACCGTTAGCTGTTCGGTGTCAATGACTATTTCTTCAAACAGTAATATATCTAAGTCAATCGTCCGCGGACCCCATCGAATAGCTCTTTTTCGACCTAGCATTTGTTCAACGGCCTGCGTTGTCTCGAGTAACGCTTCAGGCATATAGTCGGTCTCGATTTGAATAACTTGATTTAAAAATTTTGATTGTTCTGTATAACCTACTGGTTCTGTTTCATAAATGGATGACCGAGCAATCACCTTCACTTGCGGATCTGCTTCGAGCTGTTTTATCGCCTCTGCTAAATAATCAACCCTCGGTTCAATGTTTGATCCCAGCGCAATATAAGCTTCCATTCGTCAACCTCGCTTCCGGTAAATACTAACCGCTACTGAGTCATAAATGCCGTTGATTGGTGGGTTTGGTTTTGTAACCTTAACGGTCAAGGATTCAATTTTTAAAAACCGGGTTAACAGCGCTGTACTGACGGCTTCTGCAACTGCTTCAATAAGTTGATAAGGTTTCCCTTCAACAATATGTTTGGTTTCATCGTAAACTTCACCGTAATGCACCGAGGCATCAAGTGCATCATTTCTTCCGGCTTTTGATAAATCAACGTCGAGCTCCAAGTCAACAACAAATCGTTGTCCCAATACATTTTCTTCTTTAATCGCACCATGGTAACCGTAGAACATTAGCCCGTTTAAATGAATTTTATCCGTCAAATCCCACACCTCTTCCCGCCAGTAGATCAGCCATTACACTGACGCGTTTATTCAATTTAACATTATGCACGCGAACAATTTGAATACCTTTCATTATGCCATCAACCGTCGTTGCTGCGGTTGCTTCATCGCGTTCATCCACACTTAAACCTGTCGCGTAACCAAGAAATGATTTTCGCGATGTCCCAAGTAGAAGTGGATACCCTAAACTGTTCAACTCATCTAAACGCCGAAGCACAGATAAATTATCTTGTTTCGATTTTTGAAAACCAATACCAGGATCTAAAATGATCTGTTCATCCTTCACACCCCGGGATTTTGCCATTTCAATACTTTCGATTAAATCACTTTTTATGTCTTGAATCAACTCTTTATACTCAGAATCTTTACGATTATGCATTAAAACGATTGGGCAAGCATAGTCAACGGCCACATCAAGAATCTCAGGATCGTCTTTTCCACCCCAGACATCATTAATCATATCTGCCCCCGCAGCGATCGCTTCCCGCGCTACCGCACTTTTATAGGTATCAACTGAAATTAATACCTCACTCTCTTTACGAATTGCCTTAATAACGGGTACAATTCGAGCAATTTCTTCCTCAATCGACACCGGTGTGAAACCGGGCCGGGTTGATTCTCCACCAATATCGATAATGTCTGCTCCATCACCAATCATTTGTCGCACTTGGGCAAGTGCTTGCTCAACCTCCATATAAGAACCCCCATCAGAAAATGAATCTGGGGTAACATTTAAAATTCCCATTATCAATGTTGTTGCTGTTTTATTTCCTCTTAGTTTGCTAATCTTCTCGATTGGCTTCACTTAACACTCATCCCCCTAAACACAATCATTTTATCACTATCATACCATGAATCGAATCATCGTTGTTTAGATAAATCCTTCAGCTACATAGAGAAAAAAACACGCACCTAAACGCTAGGTACGTGTTTCTAATATAAACGCTATTCAGCTTAAAGATTAGCTCTTATTCTTCATCAAAATGATACAACGGTGTTGATAGATAGCGTTCACCATTGCTTGGAATAACAGTTAAAACTTTTTTACCTTTACCTAGTTTTTTAGCAATTTCTTTCGCCGCATAAAGCGCTGCGCCAGATGAAACGCCACCAAGTAAACCTTCTAGACGTGCAGCTTCTCTTGCCGTTTCGTAGGCTTGATCATTTGTTACAGTAAAGATCTCATCATAGATTTCTGTATTCAATGTTCCCGGAATAAAGCCAGCGCCAATCCCTTGGATTTTATGCGGTCCTGGTTCATTACCTGATAACACCGCTGACCCTTCAGGTTCCAGAGCATAAATAGTAATGTTAGGGTAGTTCGCTTTTAAAACTTTCCCTGCGCCTGAAATCGTTCCACCTGTACCAATACCGGCAACAAAAGCATCGAGAGAATCGCCCATGGCTTCTACAATTTCTGGTCCGGTTGTCAATTCATGCACTTTTGGATTGGCTTGATTTTGGAACTGTTGCGGCATAAAATAACCATTTTGTTCAGCCAGTTCCCCTGCTTTCTTAATTGCACCCTTCATTCCTGCCGAACCAGGTGTTAAGATTAAGCGCGCGCCATAAGCACGCAATAAATTACGACGTTCTAAGCTCATCGTATCTGGCATAACCAACACAGCTTGATAGCCTTTAACGGCTGCAACCATAGCGATACCAATCCCTGTGTTACCACTGGTAGGTTCGACAATGGTGTCACCGGGTTTAATAACCCCATCTTTTTCTGCTTGTTCAATCATTGCCAGTGCAATGCGATCTTTAACTGAGCTACCTGGATTCATGTACTCTAATTTCGCGTAGACATCTGCATCATTCTCACCTGTTAAGCGTTGAAGTTTCACGATCGGGGTTTTACCAATTAAATCTGTTATTGTTTGTTCAACAGTCATTATTAAAACGCCTCCTAATTCCGAGTATTCTTATTTGAATTTATTACATTGTAGCGCAATTGGACGATTTTGTCAATAAATCCACTCAACATTTTGCTCATCCCATAAGCTTTTTCTATCCGGCATGTAAGTGAATGTTTCTAAGGCAATCTGACGCCTGATATGATCAGTTACTTCATCTTTCGCTAGTTGAATCGCCTCAATGTCACGGTGTAAGTACACCAATATATATTGACCATTCTCCGAAAAAGGCTCACTGTAGCTGTAAGGGGATAATGCTGTTACTTCACTGATATAATCATCTGACAAAAACGTTGATGAATCAGCATAGAAACCGAGATACCCTCCATTTTCTAGTGTTTCTTCATCTGTCGCATGCTCACGAGCTAACGCATTAAAATTAGCACCCTCTTCTAATTCTTGATAAATGGCCTGAGCAGTTTCTGCGTCACCCACACGAATCTCAGAGATTTCTAAGCGACGGTTAAAATCAAAGTCCCCATCATTTTCAATATAGTAGGCGTCGACTTCATTGTCATCTACCTCAACATCTCGCGCAAACAGTGCTTCAGTCAACAATCGCGACTTGATCTGTTCACGCCAAATCACTTCTTGTTTGGCTGCTTCCTCTTCGCTTAATTGTCCATGAATCGTGTGCATATGCGCAACCTCTAAATCAATCAATCGTGGTTCAATTGAAATGTTCTCTTCGTCACTAATTTCTTGCGCAACACGATCAGTAATCAAATCCTCTAGCGCAACCTTTCCATACTCATTCTCTAAATAACGCATCCAATCATCAAAGTGAACAGGTTCTTCATTAATTGTTGCTACTGGCTCTTCTCGGTCAACTGTTTCACTTTCTGGATAAGGCTGACTTGTTTGATCTTCCGCTGAACGGGCGAAAAAATATGTTAAACCATTAGTAATCAACAATAAACCAAGTATCACGAGTAATCGTTTTTTCATTATTGATAGTCTCCTGCCTGTTTTAGTTCTTTAAGATCTTCAACATTTAGATGATAGTGCTCATTACAAAAATGACATGTCGCATCTGCCCCACCGTCTTCTTCAATCATCATATCAATCTCTTCATCACCTAAACCGCGGACTGCATTTTTAATTCGCTCGCGTGAACATGAACAATGAAAGCGGACTGGCATATGCTGCAGAACATGTACATTTTCTTTACCAAAGAGACGATAAAGAATTTCTTCCGGCGATATGCCTTCTTGAATAAGCGATGATATCGGTGGAATGCTTGCTATATTTTGTTCAATGGTATCAATCATCTCTTCTGTAGCGCCTGGCATGATTTGAATAATAAAACCACCGGCAGCTAGAATGGAATGATCCGGATTCACAAGTACGCCTGCACCCACCGCAGAAGGAACTTGTTCTGAACGAGCAAAATAATAGGTAAAATCTTCACTTACTTCGCCTGAGACAATCGGTACTTGCCCAGTGAAATGCTCTTTTAAGCCGAGGTCTTTGACGACACTGAGAAAGCCTTCTGTCCCAACGGCGCGACGCACATCAAGCTTTCCTTGTTCACTTAACTCAAAGTCTACATGAGGGTTCGTAATATAACCTCTTACTTCACCTTTTGCGTTAGAGTCTGCAACAATTGGACCTGTCGGTCCATTACCTTCTAATTTTACCGTTAATTTATCGTCACCTTTTAACATCGTACCCATCATTGCTGATATCGTCATCATTCGACCTAATGCCGCTGATGCCGTTGCCCATGTATCATGACGACGTCTTGCTTCTTCTACCAACGCTGTCGATTGAATGGCATATGCTCTCACTGCCCCGTCATAGGCTGTTGCTTTCACTAAATAATCACTCACTCTAAAAACTCCTTTTATGTTTGTCTATTCATTTAACTTAGCTATTCCGCTAACGGCCTCACCGTTAAACGTGATCTATTGCTTACGGCTTAACAGATTGATAAATTTCCGCTAGCCCTTTTAAGGTTAAGACCGGATCAACCACATCAATTGTTGCTGATTCATCCGCAACTAGATCAGCCAGTCCACCGGTTGCAACAACCGTTGGTTCACTTTTACTTTCTACCTTAAATCGACGCACAACTTCATCGACTTGACCAACATAACCGAAGTATAAACCTGACTGCATCGCTTCAACCGTTGATTGACCAATGATATTCTCGGGGTGCTTGATTTCTACCTTTGGTAGTTTAGCGGCTTTGTTATACAAAGCATCCATCGAAATTTTAATACCAGGAATAATTGCACCTCCGACGTAACTTTCTGTTTCATCGATGTAGCAATAGGTCGTTGCCGTCCCAAAGTCTATTACGATTAGTGGTGCACCGTATGTTTTGATTGCACCGACTGCATTAACAATGCGATCTGCCCCAATCTCTTTCGGGACCGGGTATTTCATATTTAAATAAGATTCGATTGGCGCTTCTCCAACGACAATTGCTTGTTTATCAAAATATTTCAGTGCTAACTTCTCTAATGCATACATAATTGGCGGCACCACCGACGAAATAATAATATCGTCTACACAATCAAATGTTAACTCATGTTGAGCGAATAAAGCTGTCATTAACACAGCAAATTCATCTTCTGTTTTCTCACGGTCGGTCTTGATTCGCCATTGATAAATGATTTCTTTATCTTCTAGCAAGCCCATCACTGTATTTGTGTTCCCTACATCCAAAACAAATAACATATTTTCACCATCTTTTATTAAATTTACTTAGCCTTGTTCTATTTTACTGTTTTTTTAGCGGAACAACAAATTTGAATTACTCCACCTTAATTTCTTACGACATTTGAAGATGGAGATTCCTAAGAACACCGACCTAGCGGTCAGTTATGGGTTAGGCTATCTCCGAAGTCCCTTCGGTTAGAAGCCTTATAGCTTCGGCTTCACTATTTTTACTTGCGTTCAAATCCCTGTCGTGATGGGTAGGGCACGTTGGACATAGCCATTCACGCAAAGCAAGATGCTTAACACTTGTTTGTATAGCGATACTGTCCACTTCTTTGAGCCACTCGTATTCTTTTTTTAGCTTGGGAAGTTGAGAGGAGCAAGCGTAATCACTAAGCCCTTTGCCTGTTTTCTTGTAAGTATCATTCCCTACCGAAAGGAAATGATTAAACACAAAACGAGAACAGCCGATGGTCTTTGCAATCAGGGTTTCCTGTTCACTATTCGGATAGATGCGAAACTTATAGGCTTTATTCACCAACATTGAAATCCGCCTCCTTTACGACATGATGTACCTATTATATCGCATATTCAATATATTTTATCTATCATTTTAGATGGTTTTCATGGAAAAACAGTCCGTTGTATTAAGATTCTCAAAAACACTTTTGAATAGCATGGACAAAAACAAAGATGAAAAAGGGTTTGGCACTCGTACACAAGCTATTTTTCACCTAATACAAGTAGCCCTCGACAAGTCGGGCAATTAAGATGGAGAGGCCCCATCCCTTGCCCGAAGGCGATTCATCCCCCACTTACTCATTGGGATAAGCGCTTAACATTCCTTGAAGATGGGGGGTCTCGCCTAATTTAGATAAACGCTAGAAAGATTTTCAGAAAAGAAAAGACCAGCTTCCTCTTTAAGAAGTGGTTACCTCTTAAAGCATGACTGGTCTTTATCATTTATTCGTCGTTTTTCTTTTCTTCTGTTTCTTCTTCTTCAGCTTCAGCTGCTTCTTCAAAAGATGCAGGTTCTGCCTCAGTTTCTTCTTCAGTTGACGTCTCAGCCGTTTCTTCGCTAACAGGTGTTTCTTCACTCGCTTCTCCTGATTGCTCTGAAACAACTTCTTCTGGAAGCTCGCCATCTTCATATAATGATTTAATTTGAGCGGCATCGAGGGTTTCAACTTCAAGTAACGTCTGTGCGACTAACTCCAACTTATCACGTTTCTCAGTTAAGATATCTTTCGCACGTCTATAACAGAGATTGATAATGCTTTGCATTTCTTGATCAATGATATACGCGATTTGATCGCTGTAATTTGATTCATTCTGCATGTCACGACCTAAGAATACTTGACCGCTGCCATTACTAAATTGCAATGGACCAATCTTGTCACTCATGCCGTATTCTGTCACCATCTTACGTGCAATGCTTGTCGCACGCTGGAAGTCATTGTGTGCACCTGTTGATGCTTCACCAAAGATGACCTCTTCGGCAACACGTCCACCTAAGAGTCCAGTAATCTTATCTAAAAGTTCTGGTTTCGTCATAAAGTAACGGTCTTCACGCGGTAACATCACAGCATAACCACCGGCTTGTCCACGAGGGACAATCGTTACTTTGTGAACCATATCAGCTTCATCTAATACCATACCAATAATCGTATGACCACTCTCATGGTAGGCAACAATGTTGCGTTCTTTTTCTGAAATAACCCGACTCTTCTTAGCCGGACCAGCAATGACGCGATCAATCGCCTCATCAACATCTTCCATCTCAACCTTAGTTTTATCTGTACGGGCTGCAACGAGGGCTGCTTCATTCAGCAAGTTCTCTAAGTCCGCACCAGAAAAACCTGGTGTACGCATTGCGATTGTTTTAAGATCCACATCATCCGCTAACGGTTTATTACGCGCATGTACTTTCAAGACTTCTTCACGCCCTTTTAAATCGGGACGATCTACAGTAATTTGACGGTCAAAACGACCTGGACGTAATAACGCTGGATCTAAAATATCAGGGCGGTTAGTTGCCGCGATAATTATAATGCCTTCATTATCACCAAAACCATCCATTTCAACGAGTAATTGATTTAAGGTTTGCTCACGTTCATCGTGACCACCACCAACACCTGCGCCACGTTGACGACCGACAGCATCAATCTCATCAATAAAGATAATACACGGTGAGTTTTTCTTCGCATTTTCGAATAAATCACGAACACGCGACGCACCCACACCGACAAACATCTCAACAAAGTCTGAACCACTAATTGAGAAGAATGGCACACCTGCTTCACCAGCGACGGCACGTGCAAGTAATGTTTTACCTGTTCCTGGAGGTCCAACGAGCAAGACACCTTTAGGAATAGTTGCACCAATTGCAGTGAATTTTCGTGGGTCTTTTAAGAAATCGACCACTTCAACGAGTTCTTGTTTTTCCTCATCTGCACCTGCTACATCAGTAAAGCGTACTTTTTTCTTTTCTTCGGAGTACATCTTCGCCTTACTCTTACCGAAGTTCATCACTCGGTTTCCTCCACCTTGTGATTGGTTCATTAAGAATAAGAAAATAACGACCACGATTATAAACGGTGCGATTGCAGTAATAAAACTAAGAATCGCACTCGGTTGTTCTTCGGGTTGAACTTCTAAAATTTCTTGACTTGCACCTTGTCCTTCAACATAAGCAACAATTTCTGATTCTAAAGGAATGTGTGTAATGAAGCGTGTTTCTTCCTCATCTTTTAACACCCCAGTGACTTGCATGACACCATGCGCTGGGCGCATCAGCATTTCTTCTATTTCTTCATCTGATAATACCTCGATGAATTCATCGAGACGATATTCTTTTGTTTGATTTGTATTTCCAGTAATCAACTGCATCAATGAAAGCAATACGAGAAAGATTACGAAATAGAAAATCAAATTACGGGTTAAACGATTCATGACATTCCTCCTCCCAAACGAGAAAACTATAGTACATCTTATCATAAAAAAATCACTTATAGCAATTTATCCGACTCGATGTTTGATCGTTATCGTTTTGGTTAATTTTTTGTTTTTTTAATCATTCTATTCTAAATCGCCACCGTAAACATGCGGTTTCAATACACCGATGTAAGGCAGGTTACGATATTTTTCTTGATAATCTAACCCATAGCCTACGACAAACTCGTTTGGCACTTTAAACCCAACAACATCAGCAGAAATTTTCGCAGTCCGTCCTGACGGTTTATCTAATAAGGTTACAATTTTAATTGAACGTGCTTTGCGGTATTTGAATAAATCGACCAAATAGCTAAGGGTAAGACCGCTATCGATGATGTCCTCAATGATTAAGATATCGCGTCCTTCTACCTTCGTATTTAAATCCTTCTCAATTTTAACCTCTCCCGATGAGGTCATTCCTCCACCGTAACTTGATACATCCATGAAATCCATTTCTAAATATGTATCCATGTGTCGAAGAACATCAGACATGAATGGAAGTGCACCTTTTAAGACACCGACAGCAAGTGGGAAGCGATCACGGTATTCTTCTGCTAACTGTTGGCCTAGCTCCTTGCATTTTTCTTCAATTTCTTCTGTTGTCACTAATATCTTCTCGATGTCGTTATGCATCTTTGGTCCTCCTACTAAATCACAAATTATTTTTTTGATACGTTATCTTCACATACTGATTAGTATTCATTCGTTTATGCGCTTCACTTTTCGCTAACCCAATGACCCATAAAATTTCTTCGCCTTGGACAAGGATTGGCCATGTCTTCCGTAGCTCTTGATCGACTTTTTGATCAATAAAAATTCGACTAATTTTTTTATGCCCTTCTAACGAAGCTAAATAGATACGGTCTCCATCTTGCCGTGTCCGCACTGAAATGGGTTCACCCGTGTCAACGAGATAAACTTCCCACGGCGAGGCAGCTGTTGTTTGGGTTACTCGTTCACATAGCACGCGATCGCCACCAGGTAATCTTGTCACACCTGGGACTGAAAGTGTAACGTCAAAAGCGTCTTTAACCTGTTTAAACGTGAACGTGACGCCTCGGTAAACTTTACGCATCAGACCACCTTCAGGCAGGTTGAATGATTGCTGAGCGGTTTGTGCGTGAAGCAATGAATAAAATTGTTCTTCATGTTTGTAACTTAAATCAGTTGGAACGGTATCATACAGATAGTTTAATATTAGATGAAACAGCCTTCTTTGTAAAGCACGGGGCTGGTTTTTCACCGCTTCAATTTCAAAAGATATTTCGAAAGGGGCCGCATTAAAGCTGAGCACCTTTTTTTGCAACACTTCTGTTTGTTGCGCAAGATAACTTTCATCATCGCCAAGGTGTTCTCGTAGTACCGTTAAGGTTTGGTTAAGATTTGGATTCATTGCTTTTAACTTTGGCAAGACATGCAAACGAAGCGCATTTCTACGATAAGCATCTTCTTGATTCGATGCATCTTCACGAAAGGATAGCTGATGCGCTTTTAGATAGGTATAAATGGCTTCTTTTTCGATATCCATGAACGGACGAATAAGCTCACCACCAAAAAAGGCGCGCTTGATCGGCATCGCTAAAAGTGCTTCTGGCTCAGTTTGTCGCACAAGTCGCATAAGCAACGTTTCTGTTTGGTCATCTAGGTGATGCGCGAGAGCAACCTTGGTCGCACCAACAGCTTCCATGACTTCAGCTAATGCTTTGTAGCGTAACGTGCGTGCGGCAACCTGCGTACTGATCTTCTGTTCTTTTTTGTACGGGTACACATCTAATGTCACAGCTTTAAAGGTGAGCGCATGCTGCTTTGCATAAGCTTCTACAAACAAAACATCCGCTGCAGACGTTGCTCCACGGAGTCCATGATCAATCGAGCAGACCGTTAAATTTAACTGATACTGTTCCTGCAAGGCTTCTAAACAATGGAGTAATGCCATTGAATCAGCACCACCACTGACAGCAACTAAAACATGGTCGCCTTGTTCCAATAATTGATTCGCCGTAATTGTTGCCTTCACTTTTTCTAGCATGACAAACCCTACTTTACGTTTAATTTGACTGTTACATCGTACCAAAGATCAACGCACCATGACAACTATAACCCATCATTAAACTGAAACTTTCTTTTGAAAACTATTGACACAAGGGAATGGCTATTGTATTATATCACTTGTGACTTTCTTATGGCGGTGTAGCTCAGCTGGCTAGAGCGTACGGTTCATACCCGTGAGGTCGGGGGTTCGATCCCCTCCGCCGCTACCATTTCTAAATTTCAATAAACATTAGCTACTAATAAATAACCGAGGTGTCTCTACGAATAGAGACACCTCTTTTTTTGTTTTATCCATCACTGCATTAAGCGTTAATAAAAAAACGAGGATTAGCTACACGAGCAGTTTAGCTACTGCTGAAAAACAAAGACAACCACCATCAACATCAGGAGAAATAAAGAACCAAAGACGTCTTGCTTTTTCCACTTTAATTCCCGGTAGTGGCTTCGCTTTTGATTGGATTGATAACCTTTCACTTCAAGTACATCCGCCATATCTTCGGCTCGTTTCAATGAATTTTGAAATAAGGGCAGCACAAGGGGAACTAAAGCTTTCATTTGATTGATTAAGGACCCTTGGCCAAACACCATTCCTCTAGCTTTCTGAGCGTTCATCACTTTATCTGTTTCATCTAAAAGATTAGGAATAAATCGTAAAGCAATCGATAACATTAAACTTAAGTCTTCAATCGGTACCTTAATGTACTTCAACGGTTTCAATAGAAAATACAAGGCATCGGTGATTTCAACGGGTTTTGTTGTTAGGGTCAGCACCGTTGAAATAAAGATAATCATCACAAACCGTAAAAACGTCTGCAATCCTAACGTTAAACCGAACGAAGAAATCGCAAACGGACCATAGCGCAGATAGACATCTCCCCCACTTGTCGTCATTATCCGTAACGTTACCGCAAAAAGAATTAACCAAATTAACGGTTTTACACCCTTGACATAAATCGCTAGCTTTACCCCCGTTTGTTCCATTAATAATAAAGTCAGTACAAAAAACAATAAGTAATAGAAGGTCGATTCAAGAAAGAACAGTAAACCTACATAGATGAGGGCAAAAATTAATTTGAAGCGTGGGTCGAGGTGATGAATAAAAGAATCACCCGGAAAATACCGACCGAAAATAAGTTGATTCATACCCAGCCCTCCTCAATCATTGCTCTAGCCAACTCATCAACCGTCTTCGGGTGTGCACGTAATGGCTGACCTTTGGCCTGTTCAATTGTCTGCTTTAAGCGCAAGACTTCAGGTAATTCAAGTCGGTATCTTTTTAGTAAGGCTTCTTGATTGAATAACTCCGCAACCGACAAATGCGCTTTCACTTCACCTTTAGCCATCACAATCACATCATCTGCATAGTGGACCACATCATCCATGTCATGTGTCACCATTACCGTTGTTAAGCCTTTTCGTTGGTGCAAGTCTTTAAGCATATCAAAAATTGCACGCTTGCCCTCTGGGTCCAACCCAGCAGCCGGTTCATCTAACACTAAGATTTCTGGTTCTGTCGCAAGAACTCCAGCAATTGCAACACGGCGTTGCTGACCACCGGACAAATTAAAAGGTGAGCGCGTAAACAAGTGCCGCGCTAAGCCAACGGTCGCGCTCGCTTCTTCAACCAAGCGTTCAACCTCTACCTCAGTGAAACCAAAGTTGCGCGGACCGAAAGCAATATCGTCATAAACCGTCTCTGCGAACAATTGGTTTTCAGGAAATTGAAACACCATGCCGACATTTTTCCGAATGGCATTTAGCGTCTGTTTATCAACATTCTTTTCTAAGGTATACTCACCGACCTGCAGGTGTCCTTTCGTTGGTAACAATAACCCATTAACAAGTTTCAACACACTCGATTTCCCCGCGCCGGTTTCACCAATAACCGCCGTAAATGCACCTTGTTCAATCGAAAGGGAAAGCTCCGATAATACATTTGTCTTACGGAAAGGACCCACACTGTAGTCAGCACTTACCTCATTTAATTGGATTTGCATAGAAAATTCACCAACGCTTCTTCTGTTAAATAGCTTTCAGAAATACCTCGACCTCGCGCAGTAAGTGCACGATTTAATCGCTCGACCATCGGTGGCTCAAGGCTCTCATCTGCTGCAAAAATCTCTGTCAGGCTCCCGTCTCTAAAGACGGTTCCTTGTTTTAATTGAATAATGCGATCACTATAAACCAATGCTTCGCGTTCATGAGAAATCGATATGATCGTTAAGTGATGTTTTTCCTTCAAACGATGCAATAGCTCCAGCAGATCCCGTCGTGCTGCTGGATCAATCATCACAAATGCTTCATCAAAAATCATAATTTCAGGCTGTAAGGCCAAGAGACCTGCGATTTGTACCCGCTGTTTTTGCCCACCTGAAAGTTGCTGTGGATCGAGCTTACGCTCTTGCCACATCCCTACTTCTTGTAACGCCTCTTTAACCCGTCGCTTCATATCTGATCGTGTTAAATTTTGATTTTCCAAACTAAAAGCAACATCGTCTTCTACAGACGTTCCGATAAATTGATTATCCGGGTTTTGAAACACCATGCCAATCCGACGCCGGAATAGTGGGACGGTCTCTTCTGATAAATGAACACCATCCAACTGGATGATGCCTCGCTCTACTGGGTATAAGCCAATCATGACACGTGCTAATGTTGATTTACCTGATCCGTTGTCACCGATAACCGTCACCCATTCGCCTCGGTTAAAGTCTAGACTGATCTGATTTAACTGGTAATCGTTTGTTCTTAAGTCATAACGAAACGATAAGTCTTTAATAGTAAGCACTGCTTCTTTCAACATCTTTAACCTCCTCGATGATCTGTTTAGCTCACGTGCAGGTCTTCTTAGTTAATAATCAATGCAAGCAAAAAGCTTAAACTTACCGCACCATTAACAAGGACTAAGTTTTTAACCGAGACAACGAACGTTTCCGCTTTTTCTTGTTTACGATTAAAGAGACGTACCTGTTTAAAAACAGGATAACCCGCGAGTAGACTTAACAGCACAATAGAGGGCACAATTTCTGCAATGACACTCGCGATAATTGCGATAAAACTAATCACATAGAGGGCATTAAATAATTTAACAGCCACTCCTTTACCGATATAATACGGTAACGTATAACGATGGTTATAGATATCTTCTTCTAAGTCACAAATGTTATTGGCTAACATTAAATTCGCAATCGTCAAAACACTTGGTAGCGCAATTAAGAAAATTTCGAGTAACAAGAGTAAATTCGCTTCAAATATCAAAGTGGGGCCATCAAGCCCTAAATGGACAATCCCCTGATCATATGCATTAACATATACGGCCAGAAAAATAATGCCAAACCCCATCGTCATGCCAGAAAACACTTCGCCTAGTGGCATTCTAGAAAGTGGAATTGGACCAAATGTATAGAAGATTCCGATTGCGAAACAAATCACCCCTATTAATAAGACAAAAAAGTCGGTACGGAAACTTAAAACAACACCGATGCTAGAAGCCGTGACCAGCAAGGTAATAATTGTCACAAATACCGTTTTTGTTGAAATGTTTTCTTGTCCAATAATGTTTCGGGTCTTCCGGTACGTATCTGTACTCGCCTTTAAATAATCCATAAAATTATTGATTGCTGTTGTCGCTAAGTCGAACAGTAACATCGCCACAAAAAACAACAATGTATTCACTATGTTTAGCTCTTGGTAGCGCAACAAGACAAATAAAATACCAATCGTAAATGGAAACACACTCGCTATCTTTGTCTGAATTTCAACTAGTTTTAAAAACGATTTAATCGTCATTTCGATTACTCCTCTTCTATTATCGTAAATTGCTCATTTAACAATTCAAATTGATCGACTAAACCACTTGTTAGGATCACTTCTTGATCTTTCGTTACGAAAATAGCTTCTACTTCCTCAAGCGATTCAATGATTTCTTTTCCACCATTCACACCATTAGCAAAGACCGCCGTCGAGAGTGCATCACCTTGTACCGATGTTTCACTAACAATCGTTACGCCAGCAATCGTGTTATCGAAAGGATAACCCGTGTCTGGGTCTAGTAAGTGATGGTAGGTTTCACCATCCACTTCTAAATAACGCTCATAAATTCCTGAAGTGACGACCGATTTATCTACCGCTTCAATTCGTCCAATTAACTCACCGCGGCCTAAAAACGGATTCTGTACCCCAACCGTCCAAGGCGTACCTGTCGGGCGATTGCCTTTCACGTATATATTTCCACCTAAATCAATGATTGCTGTCGTCACACCAGCTTCATCAAATAGTTCATTAACCCTATCTGAGATATAACCTTTAGCAATAGCGCCAAGATCTAATTCCATGGCTTCCTCTGGTAAAAAAACCGTTTGGTTTTCTTCATCTAATACAATCGACTGATGATCGATGATGGCTAACACCTCTGTAATTTCTTCATCACTCGGTTTTCTCGCATCGTCATAACCAATCCGCCATAAATTCGTTAACGGACCAACGGTAATATCGAAGCCTCCATTTGATAGCTCGCCGTAATCAATGCTATCCTCGATCAATTGAAAGACTTCTTCGGAGACTTTAACGGGATTAATCCCTGCTTGTTGATTGATTTGGCTGACTTCTGATGTTTCAATTTCATCACTGAGTAACTGCTCATACTGATCAATCATCGCAATTGCCTCGTCCACTGTCGCTTCACTGTCTTTGTCATAAACCGTTAGGTTAACTACGGTACCTAATAAAAAAGACGTTTCTTTAACCGGTTGGCTTCTCAAATCGCTCTCTTCATCATTACACGCTGTTAAAACCAATAACAGACTTACTAAAATAACTATATACCCTAAACGTAAGTTTCTCACAAGACTCTTCCCCTTTTTGTATTATCGTTAGAGACACTAGAAAAGATAGCCCTCTTCGTCTTCATCTATTTTCGTGTGCATTTTTTCACATACTGATTTCGTAACGCATCATACCACGATTTAAAACGGTTGTCGATGATGATGGTTCTGGAAGCTCACTGTATATTTTAGACTTTTTTCTTCAAGATGTGAATACTTAGCTAACTTTTTTGTTTAAAAAAACAATTAAACATGCGTGTAACGCTAAACCACTCTTCCATTGTGACCCGGGATACGTCGCCCTCGAGTACTAAGTAGAGTCCGGTACATTATTCTGAGACCTCTATCTAAATGCGTCCTTTTATTCTTACAGACAATTCGAAGGCTGAGTCAAGAGCCTGTGTGGCCACTTCTATGGTTTTAATCTTTTTCCACGTTCAATTTAAACAACGAAAATTTATTCTTCTATTATAATATGAAGCAAACCGTTAATTGCTTTAAGCAAGGTGACCTTTTTACTGCGATTGATTTATTACCTGTTCCAAATATAGACATACCTACGTAAACTTGTATAAAGAATGACTATTTTTGTTAATAGAATGACCAGAATCAAAACTTTTTATATATTTTCTTATATAATCTTTAAAAAAGGCTAGACATCACCCGGTGTGAGCGTTAGAATATAGGATGGTTGTTCACAAATTCACAACAAGTCTCGAATTTGAACGATTTGTGAACATTTTATGAACATTTGCATTAATAAATTCTATTATAGGAGTGAAATTTTAATGGCTAATAAAGAAATCGTCATTATTGGTGCCGGCTACGCTGGTGTCCATGCCGCTAAGAAACTAGCGAAAAAATTTAAAAAAGACGATAGTGTAAACATTACGCTTATCGATCGTCATTCGTATCACACAATGATGACAGAATTACATGAAGTTGCTGCACACCGTGTAGAACCTGATGCAATTCAGTTTGACTTGCGTCGTCTTTTCAACCGTACAAAAGTGAATCTTGTCACAGACAATGTCACTAACGTTGATCACGATGCGAAGAAAGTAATCACTGAGCACGGATCATTCAACTTTGACTACCTTATCTTAGGTATGGGCGGGGAACCAAATGACTTTGGTACACCTGGCGTTAAAGAACATGGTTATACGCTATGGTCATGGGAAGATGCCGTTCGCATGCGTGAACGCATTGAAACACTTGTTGAACAAGCAGCACATGAGCATGATGAGAAAAAACGTCGTGCATTGTTAACCTTCACCATTTGTGGATCTGGTTTCACTGGTGTTGAACTTGCAGGTGAATTAATTGAATGGAAAGATCGTTTAGCTAAAGATCATAAACTAGATGTTGATGAAATTTCAATCTACGTGATTGAAGCTGCGCCTACAATCTTAAATATGTTAGAACGTCGTGATGCTGATAAAGCAGAAGCTTATATGCTTAAGCATGGCGTAAAAATCATGAAAGATTCACCAATTGTTGAAGTCCGTGAAAACGACATCGTACTAAAAAGTGGTGAAACCATCCCGACACACATGCTTGCTTGGACGGCTGGGGTTAAAGCAAATACAGATACAGATTCCTTTGATTTAGAACAAGCACGAGCAGGGCGCTTGAAAGTAAATAAACACATGGAATCTGAAACACACGAAAACGTTTATGTTGTCGGTGACCTTGCTTACTTTGAAGAAGAACCAGGTACACCAACACCTCAAATCGTTGAAGCAGCAGAACAAACGGGAACAACCGCTGCTAAAAACATTATTGCTGACATTAAAGGCACTGAAAAAGTTGCTTATGAAGGTAAATATCACGGGATTATGGTTTCAATCGGTGCACGTTATGGTGTTGCCGACTTAATGGGCTTACATTTAAGTGGTTGGTTTGCCAACTTCGTTAAGCACATGGTTAACTTGTATTACTTCTTTGGTATTAGCAGTGGTTACTACATGACGAAGTACATTGAGCATGAATTTTTCCACACGAAAGATAAGCGTAACATTTTCCGCGACTTCTTGACGCGTTATGGTAACGTCCTTTGGAGCGTACCACTTCGGATATTCGTTGGTGGGTTCTGGATTGTTGAAGGTGGCGCTAAGCTTTGGGGTTATGAGAAATGGGGAGAAGCAACATCAAGTCTTTCTAACATCGGCACCCTCTTCACTGGTATTGGCGAAGATTCATGGATTAAATCCGATACATTACAAATCAACTTCCACTGGTTGCAAGACCCTACAACAGCTGCAAGTGCTGAAGCAACGGAATGGGCAGAACCAATTCTTTCAGAAATGCCATTCTGGTTTGAGTGGATCATGCGTATCATGGTACCAACTGAAGGCATTGCCTTATTTGCTCAAAAAGCAATGGTATTTGTTGAAATCGGTATTGGTCTTGCTTTAATCGCTGGTCTCTTTACTTGGTTAGCATCTGCTGCAAGTGCCGCATTCTTAGTAATGTTTACCTTAACTGCTATGCTTGGTTGGGATAAAGTTTGGGCATTACCTGCTTCAATCGCTTTACTCAACGGCTCAGGTCGTACGTTCGGTTTAGATTACTGGGTGATTCCATTTATCCAAACTAAATTAAGTAAATGGTGGTACGGTGAACCGCAGGCAATATATAAAGATCATAAATAAACACCATGATTGCGATGGCTTTCTTAATGAAAGCCATCGCAATCTACTTTATATTGATTAATTTTCAGGTATAATGGACATGACAGTTCACATTTCCCGCGCTAACAGCTTCAACTTTTGATTATCATGAAAGGAAGTGAAGAAATGCAAGCATTCTTGCGTATCATAAAACCCGGTGACCTTTTGCTCATCGTTGTCTTATTGATTATTTCTTTTCTTCCTTTTGGGATATTCTATTTACAATCACAATCAGATGGAGACCGCATAGCGGTCATTTCTCTTGACGGGGAAAACATTGAAACTGTTAATTTATCAGCCCATCCTAATCATGATATATTTAATGTAGAAACGGCTTCTGGTGAAACAAATACCATTGCTGTTTCTGATGGTACGCTGCGCATTTCATCAGCAACCTGCCCTGATCAGGTCTGTGTTCGAACAGGCTTTATTGAACACGCTGGCGAAACCATTGTTTGTTTACCACACCGGCTGGTTATCGAAATCAAAGCTGAATCAGAAGATCCACCGCAAGATATTGACATTATCAGTTCATTCATACATTTTCATTAAAGGAGCGCTATTTCCATGACTAAAAACCAACGCCTCGTTTATATTGCCTTGTTAGCCAGTCAAGCGGTGGTGATTGGTCTCGTTGAGCGAGCAATCCCTTCACCGTTCTTTTTTGCTCCTGGGGCGAAACTCGGTCTTGCTAATATCATTACGGTAATGGCCCTTTATACACTCCCCACTAAAGACACAATTAAAGTTGTCGTCATTCGACTCTTATTACAAACATTACTTGGCGGTACTCTGTCGACTTTCTTTTATAGTGCTTCTGGTGCTGCCCTTAGTTTTATTGGGATGTGGTTCATTAAGTTGCTGCCTCAAAAAGCTGTTAGTTTAATTGGGGTGAGCGCAACCGGCGCCGTTCTACATAATGTCGGTCAGTTGCTGATTGCGAGCGTTATCGCTCAAACGTTTTCAGTTATGCTATACTTACCTGTCCTTTCACTGATCGGTATCTTAACAGGCATTGCCATCGGTATTACTGCCAATTATTTATTAACACATATCGAACGCTTGCATTACTACATGGACTTACGCACACTAAAGCGTGATCTTATATAAATCGAATTGATGAAAGAGGTTATTAACGTTATGGTAAGTACACATCCACTCTGGCATGATTACCCTAATCTGTCACAGAATCTAAACCAAGTTGAAGCTGTGATCAATCAGCATATTCGCATTAAAAATAAAAAAATAGAAGCACAAATTAGACGTGTGGCAGAAAATAGCGGCAAGATGCTGCGACCTGTCTATGCACTCTTATGCAGCCAAATCGGACCGGATTATGATGAAGAAAAAGCGATTGCCATCGCAGCAGCACTTGAAACCTTGCATATGGCAACACTTGTTCATGATGACGTGATTGATGAAGCTGATTTAAGGCGTGGACAAGAAACGTTACACGCAAAAAAAGATAATCGCTATGCTATATATGCAGGTGACTACCTCTTTTCAATTTGTTTTACTATCTTAGCTAATCATACCAACTCTGTCAGCATGCTTGAATACAATGCCCGCAGTATGGAAAAAGTTTTAATCGGGGAACTTGATCAGTTAGAGTCACGTTATACATCACCTAAAAGTATCAAACGTTATCTTGCGCGCATTTCAGGAAAAACTGCTCAACTTTTCGCCCTTAGCTGTTATACTGGTGCAGTTGAAAGTAACGCGTCAAAACGACAGACCCGACTCGCCTATAACGCAGGTCACTATATCGGAATGGCCTTTCAAATCATTGATGATATTTTAGATTATCAAGCAAACGATAACACTTTAGGCAAACCAGCCATGGCTGATGCAAAAAACGGCATTTATACTTTACCTTTAATTTATTCCTATCAAAACCATGCAACTGAAATTGATGCGCTCTTAACTAAACAATCGTTAACCAGTGAAGATCTGCATGACCTTCAAGCCCTAATTGATCAAGCTGATGGTTTAAGTAAAGCATTGCAATTGGCCAAACGTTACACTAAAAAAGCACTATCAACAATAGATAAATTACCGAACGGCGAATATAAAGCGATCCTAAAATCGATAACTGAGAAGATGTTAGCTCGCACTATGTAAGTAAAAGCAACCGACATGACTTATTAGGTCATGTCGGTTGCTTTCTTTTATAAGCGTAAAGTTAATTAATGCACTGCCATCAATTAAAAAAGCTTAGACCAGGTGGTCTAAGCTTTTAGCGCTTTATTCTTCGACTGATGTTTCGCCTTCAACTGTACCTTGAATATCACTTGACGCTTCATAGTCTGCGTTAGCAAATACGATATCACCTGTTACAGTTGCTGATTCATGTAATAAGAAACCATCTGCTTCTACATACACATCACCGTCAACAGTACCACCTTGGAAGTTTAAGTTTTCACTTTGAACAACAAGGCGTGGCATAGTTAGGGTCCACTGATCAATGATATTACGCTCATCATCTTGTGTATAAGCTGCAATTTTACGGTAAATATCGCCGTCTTCTTCGCCGCCATCACGGAATTCACCAGCAACAACAAGATCTTCTTCAAAAGTCATATCTTGTGTTGGAATAACAATCCATGTACCGTCTTCTGATGCCGCTTCGTGTAAGCCTTCTGCATCGTCTGCTTGTGACGCTGCTGTTACCGTATCTGTATCTTCATCTGCACCATTGTCATCTGAAGACGTGTCATCAGATCCACACGCAGCAAGTAATGCTACGGAAAGGATCATCGCTAAAAATAATTTGAATTTCATCTGAAATTCCCCCTGTATTTATATTGTTTGTACAAAACCGTACAACTCCTATTATAACATATCACTCTACTTTTTCTACCTTAAAGTTAAACAACTCACAAACTTTTCTTTCATGTCTTTTTCAACAGCTTCGTCCACTCAACGCGTAAGATCTGTAGCGCTACTGGATTTAAACGCAATAAGCAAAGCCATTCTTTGGCGCGCTAATCAAACCGACTAACTTTTTTAAGCCAGTTATCAATGATCATCACTCCCTCCTTTCAGGTTATTACCGTTGCCCTTTTATTAAATGCATGAATAAGAGTAAACGAAAAAACGACGTCAGTATACTGTACCACCTCACGATTAGATAAAACCTCATTCTTTCCATGGCGAATCTCTTTCTTCAACAAAAGCGCATCCGTTGACAGGTCTCTCAAACATCTTTATAATTGACTTGTCAACAGTTGATTAATCATACATGGAGGTTTCTTATGTGCCCAAGACAAAATTACAGTGAGCTGTTCTTCTTAATCAAACAAGTCGATTTGCAATTGACACAAGTATTTGAAAACAAACTTGATATTAGCGTGACCCGTTATGAAATGTTGCTGCACCTATTGAGTGCAACGGTCATGACCCAAACACAGTTACAGCAAAAAATGCGCATCAACCAAGCGGCAATTACCCGACATGTGAAAATTCTTGAGGACAAAGGGTTAGCGATACGCGCGCGTAATCCGAAAAATAATCGGGAAGTGCTTGTTCAAATCAGTTCTGCCGGAAAAACGTTGCTTACGCGCTGTGACGAAAAGAAACATGTCATTATTGAGCAATTGTTTGATCATTATAGCGAAGAACAAATGGCACTGTTTAAGGCATTTCTTACCGATGTAAATGAGCGATCAACAACACTGTTGAACGATCACACGATTTAGAGGAGGACTAACCATGAGCAATACATTTAAAGTAAACGATTTTTATAACCTATTAGACGGTCGTCGTTCCATCCGCGTCTATGACGAAACGATTAAGATTCCGCGCGAAGAAATGACCGAAATGCTTACAGAAGCAACGAAAGCACCGTCTTCCGTTAATATGCAACCGTGGCGCTTTGTTGTGGTTGAAAGTGATGAAGGAAAAGACAAGCTCCGTCCACTGATTCGTTTTAACACCCGCCAAAACGACACGTCATCAGCGATGCTTTTAATTTTTGGTGATTTAGAATGTTACACGTATGGTGAAGAAATATACAATAAAGCAGTTTCTGAAGGGAAAATGTCACCTGAAGTAAGAGATGAACAACTGAGCATGATCATCCCCTACTATAAAAGTTTTCCTAAACACGTGATGAGCGATATTGTTAAGATTGATAGTAGTTTAGTTGCCATGCAGCTCATGTTAGTAGCACGCGCTTACGGTTATGATACGAATCCAATCGGTGGCTTTGAAGCTGACCAACTTGCTGAAGCCTTTGATCTTGATCCAAAACGTTATGTTCCCGTAATGATTCTTTCAATCGGGAAAGCAAAAGAAGACGGCTACAATTCTGTGCGACTAGACGTGGACACGTTCACAAATTGGAAATAATCAATAGCCATGTCATTACTTAATATGCACACGTAAGCAGGGCCCCGGAATTAACAACAATACCGGCGCCCTGCTTATTCTTTTATGAAGACTCCATCTGCCTTAGAAGCTCATGTTTCTATTCCCTATGTGTCATCAGCATTACCGCTACGACTCTTTGTTTTCCGTGGAATCATTGTACTTCGTGCGCGTGTTCATTCAAAACGAATGACTTAAAATTGACTTTCCCCGAGCCTTTGTAGCAAAAATAAAGCGCCACTTCTTTATTTTTTAAGTCCACACTGCTTCTAAAATAGCTATATCTGTTACTTTTGTTTACCGAAATCTCCGCAATCGGTTCACTCGATAGCGCTGTTGACACGTACATCACACCCACACCTGTTGACTGCACCTGAACCGCTATTTCTTGTAAGTCTTCAATTAGGAAAGATTTAAACCCCGCTACCGCACCATCTCGCATATTAGCAATGTATTGAGTTGGATGATTTTCTCTGTCTTTACCGGTTTGAGTGAAGTACGGGTGCGTTCTAAATGTGAGCGCACCAAAGTATGTACCATATCTGCCAGCACCGTGCTTGGCCATCAAATGGCAAGCAATTGCCGCTTGATATTCTCCCTTTCCTACTAGCGGACCATTCGTTAAACCACTACTACTCATGCCCACTTGTGGAATCGTTCCATCTGCTTGTATATCAATCGGCTCTGCAAGACCTTGCCGCGAATAATGATGGCGGTTCGTTTGGCGATGATAGAAGACATACCATTGATTCTTTACACACACAATACTTCCGTGATTATTCCCAATATAATTATAAGCTTGACGGTCTTTAGAGCATCCATTAATGAATAAATCACCATTACTGATAATTGTTCCACGATAGGTAAAGCCGCCCGTCGGTCTTTGGCTTGTGGCATAACATAGTTCATGGCCATTAATCGAAGAATAAATGAAATAATATGTATCGGCTATTTTTCGAATCGAGCTGGCCTCAAAAAATTCATGACCTTCAAATCCTGTGCCTTCCGCTTCGCCTACCTTCGGGAAAATGCAAACAGGCTCAGTTTTTACTGTTTTCATATCGGACTCAAGCTCGATAACATAGCCACCTTTTGTGCTTCGCTTTTTCCAACCCGTTAAAAAGAATGGCACATCATTTTTAGGAGCAAACCCTGAGTATAAGTAAACACGTCCATCATCATCGACAAGAACACCCGGATCAAAGAGTAACGGATCCTTGTGATTATTCCAAAACAGCTTACCACTGGCATCGCTAAGGTAACCGTAAAACTGATAGTGTCCAGCTGGTGTGTCACTAACTGCAATAGCAATGACACTTTGAAAGGCTAACGTATAATACAAATAGTAGCGCCCATCTGAACCTTCAACCATATCCGGTGCGTACATTTGATAAAAACCTAAGCGATTCATCGGATCTTGATTCTTTTTGTAGATCACGCCTTCACATCGCCAATTACTTAAATCATCGACTGGTGCCGACCAGCAAACGTAATCATTTAAACAAAACAATTTACCATTAAATTTATCATGTGAACCATAAACATAAAGCCGGTCGCCAAACACATAGGGCTCTCCATCCGGAACGTATTCATAACTCGGTAAATACGGATTTTTCGCTTGTCGCTTCATCCTACCCCTTCTTTCTGCCCCTGTCCTTTGCTCTTTCTTATGTCTCGCTTTCCTTTACGAACATTAAGTGTTGTTGTTTCCTACGCTAACAAATCATCAACAGAAAAAAGTTACCCTCTTCAAAAGAAGAACGTAACTTTTATTTGTGTATCTTTACTTAAGGACTAAAGACTAACTAGCTTTTTTTAGCGCCTCGGCCACCACGTTTAGACTCGGTGTGCTTACGTAATGACGCTAAGCGATCTTCTGAATCTTTTAAGAATTGATTCATTTTCGATTCAAAGTTCTCTGGACGCTCAGGTTTGCGTTTTGGTTGACTTTGGCTCGGTTTACGACGATTAGGTGCCGGATTATCCTTGGCCTTTTTAATTGATAAACCAATTTTACCATCAGCCTCAACATTTAGTACTTTAACCGTTATCTCTTCGCCTACTTTTAAATGTTCGTTAATATCTTTGACATAGTTATCAGCAACCTCACTAATATGAACGAGTCCTGTTTTACCTTCTGGTAACTCTACGAACGCGCCAAAATTTGTGATCCCCGTTACCTTACCCTGCAGCTTGCTGCCTACTTCGATTGACATAAAAAAAATGCTCCTCCTTAAGAATGAAAAAAAGATATAATACCTACTACTCTATATTATAGCCAAGCTATAAAAACAATGTCAATAAGATGGTGTCTCTTCAGTAAGTTTGAAGACAATTTCACCTTCCTTTGTGAAGAAATAATTCGTTTTTGCTATCCGAAGCACATAATCCTCATCTTGAAGCAGCTGTATTTCTTCCTTGAGCGCTGTCTCTTCAGTTTCTAATGTGTTCATCTCTTCTTGTAACACCTCATACTCTGTTTGTTTTTGTGCATACAATTCTCGTTTTTCGAGGTACTGCATCGCAAAAAAGACCACAGTTATAAATGAGATAACCATAAAAACCATCAGACGACCGCGCA
The DNA here is from genome assembly GCF_003201605.1 of Streptohalobacillus salinus. Classification (GTDB taxonomy): domain Bacteria; phylum Bacillota; class Bacilli; order Bacillales; family Amphibacillaceae; genus Streptohalobacillus; species Streptohalobacillus salinus. Next base: position 27,969 of record NZ_QJJR01000012.1, read on the forward strand.
ATAAACGTTTCCGCTTCTGTTGTCGTTCCATGTGAGCATCGTATTTATTCATGTATCTGGAATTAATACGTTTGACTTTATCTGTGCGAGTGTCCATCACGGCAAGCCTCCTTCATGATGTTTATGACTGATGTCTCTATTGTACTACAAAATAACAAAAAAAGAATGATTTCTGCGTGATGAAGTCAATTTCTTTTTTTGAGCGCATGCATTTTTAATAAAGCATCGTCATTCTCAAAGGTCATCAAATAAATTCCCTATTTTAACTGGATTAAAACATAGAAGCAGCCCTTCTGTATATGGAAGTGGCTGCTTAAGCTTAAAAATCAGTTGGTTCTTTCTTAACGGGTTCTTCGTTTAAAATGGTATACAGCGAAGCTGCTTCATCTTTTTTTACATTCTCTCGCAATGAATTAATTGTTAACGTTACTAGCTTTTGGCCAAACTTAATGACTAATTCATCTTCTGGCTTTACCGTTGTCGATGCCTTAGCTGTATGACCATTGACGGTAATACGTCCCTGGTCCGCTACTTCTTTTGCCAAGGTTCTTCGCTTAATTAATCGAGAAATCTTTAAAAACTTATCTAAACGCATCATGTCACTCCTCTATTTTTTTGAAAAGCTAACCGTTAGTTAGCCATTAGTCTGAATGCTTTATGACCTCATTTAAAGCGCCAGTTAAAGCAAGCTCTAGGTTTACTTTATCATAGCGCGCAAGCGTTAATGTTGCAACCAATAGCGCTCCGTAGCTTTGTGCTTTTTCTTCTTCGCTTGTCGCTCGTTGCAGGTGTTTAAGTTGTTGGTCTAGCTCTCTGATCACGATCTCTTTGTCAGGCAATTGTGCTTGTCCATCTAATATTTTGATAACTTCCTTACCTTTTAACAAAGCACTGCTTGATTTAGGAATCCGCGCAAAAGGCTGGTCCTGATCTTCTGCTTTGCCTTTTTCCGCTTGCTTAATTTTTTGCCAATTCACAATCACGTCTTCTTCTGAGTCCACTTCAACATCACCAAAAACATGCGGGTGACGCCGAATCATTTTCTCAGTCAAGCCTCGGATAACATCGTCGATGGTGAAATACCCTTCGTCTTCACCAATTTGACTGTGCAGCATGACTTGTAGCAACACATCGCCTAATTCCTCAACCATGTGATCGTCATCTAAGGCATCGATTGCATCAATCAGTTCATACGCTTCTTCTAACAAATGACCACGTAAAGATGTGTGCGTTTGCTTTTGATCCCACGGGCAACCACCGGGTGCGCGTAATTGATAGATGATATCTCGCAAGGCATCGAATTGATGATTGAGGTACTCAGGTGCTACTTTAGTAAGGTAAACACTCGTTAAATTCGATAATTCAACTGCCTGGTCTAATAAGGCAAGCTCCACCGTTTCCATTCGTTCCTCACTTGTCCCCACTGCTTCAACAATGGTCACTGGATAGTCACTTGGTAAATCCTCCAGAAGCGTTAATTTGAGCTCCGAGGCGATCATTTGGTCATAGACTTGACAAAATACTTGATGTTGATGATAGTTCAATTCTTGCCTAGAAAAAGCGGTGGCATCAATGAAACTAAAACCTTCAATTGGATCCAGCTTTAAGGCGGTGAACAAATCATCAAGGTAACTTTGACCACCTAAAATTTTCACCGTTACCGCTGTTTGTTCAAGTAGTAACTGGACCGTCCGCTCAGCCAACATCGGATGCCCTGGGACACAGTAAAGCACGTCTTCTTCTGAGGCAGCTGCTACTAATTGTTCCACAATCACCTGGTAAACATCCTCAAATTGGTCATGCGCTTCATAAACACGATCAAAGCTCTCAAAGCGCACGCTCTCTTCTTCTAAGGTGCGGATGACCGGATGATCTAATGTTCTTGTGAATATCTTTTGCTTCGTTTTCGTTAATGTACGATAGAGGCCGAGCGAGAGTTGTTCAATGTCTCCTGCGCCGAGCCCGATGATCTGAATGGTTTGCATAGGTTTCACCTTTTCATTTAAATATTTAAGCATTTATATAACCGATAGCAATCACGTTCCCCCTACCAGTTATATGCGATTAGCGTTTTCGGTCTTTTAACACCCGTTTGATGTCCGGATCTGTTTTACTAAGGACGTAAGCAAAACTTGCTGTCCCTACTGTAATGATAACGATGAGATAAAATAATTGATGACTGCGTACGCCAGTAAAGAATGATTGAAACAAGCCTTCAAATACGCTAACGCTAACGATGAGTGTGGCTAAACTATATAAAAGCGGACGAAACGAAAACCGCGATATCCGCACCTTTTTGAGATGCTCGGTTAATCGCTTCGCATGAAGTAAGAAAATCAAAAGACTAGCCAAGACTGTCGCTAACGCTGCACCATGTAATTCAAAGTGTGGAATCAATAAGAGATTAAACAAGGCTTTACTCAGGACACCTATAAAAACATAGCCTGCAGTTTTATACACGTCATTAAACCCTTGAAGAATGGTTGCTAGCGTCACGCTTAACGAACTAAAGACAATCGCAAACACAAAAATTTGCAAGCTCAATGTCCCTGCGGTGTCTTTAAATAAAAGCATGTTAACCTTAGGCATCAACAGCACCAAACCTGCTGTCGCAGCAACTGATAAATATAGCGATAATTTAAACGCATACCAAATCGAGTCGTTAAATTGTTGTTGGTTTTTATTCTTTCGTGCCGCAGTTACCCGGGGCACAAGACTTAAAGTAATTGATGAACTGGCAACCACACCTAATTGGCTTAGTGGTTGGGCGCGGTCTAGTACACCTTTTAGAAGTTGAGCATCACTTGTGCTATAGCCCACACGGTGTAATAAAGGAACAAGACTGACGACATCAACAGTTTGAAGCAACAACAAAATCATATGGTTAATCGCCATCACCATACCAAAAAGGACAATTTGGTTGAATAGCGTTGACATCGGTATCCGATTGGGCTCCCCTTCAAGCAGACTGTCGGACACTTGTTCATTTCCTTTCATGACAATACGCGCAACGATCACACCTAATACAGATGCCAAGACACTCAAACTCGCAATCCATTCAACAGATTGATTGAACTGAGTGATTAAGTAGGCACTACTAATGATGACCGAGACGCGAATCAGTTGCTCCGACAATTGTGACTTTGCTGTTGGCCCCATATTTCCACGCGCTTGATAAAGACCGCGTTTTAATGATAAGTTCGGCACTAATATAAATAACAACCCGCTTAACCGAATGGCAAGAACCAAGGACGGGGTACCCATTAACCTACTCAACGAGGGCGCGATGAGATACAACAAGGCTGCGATGCTTGCACCTAGGCCTAGCACAAGGCGGCGAATCTGGCGAGTAGTTGCTTGATTTATTTCACGTCCGGTAAAAAAGCGCGAGACGGCTTGCGGCATCCCGTACAGACCAAATATGGTGGCCATTCCAATCAAAGGATAGATTTGTTGATAGATAAAGAAACCGTAATCTCCGGTTATATTTTGCAGAGGAATACGGTACAAGGCACTGAGCACTTTGCTTAGAAGACCGGCATAAGTCAGCAACAAGGCCCCTTTAATAAATCGTTGCTCTGTCATTTGTGTTAATCCCTTTCTGCTTTAATGAACTTCACTTATTATAACATATTCATTCAGCGCGCTAGATATAAAAAAAGCCTCATCCATGGCAAGGATGAGGCAATCATAGCGTTGGTATACTAAATCGATCGAATAAATTGACTTACTTTAATTTAACAACATCAGCTTGGCCTTTATCGACGTTACCTGCAGTAACATCAACGGCTTTGCCTTCTTCTAAATTAGTAAAGATAATTGGCGTAATGGTAGAAGCGGCGTGCTCAGCAATGTAATCAAGGTCCATCTTCATAATGACGTCACCTTTTTTAACTTGTTGACCTTCTTCTAACACTTGTGTGAACCCTTTACCTTCTAATTTCACTGTATCAATACCGATATGGATTAAGATTTCTAAGCCATCTTCTGATTCAAGACCAATTGCGTGTTTAGTTGGGAAGATATTTAAAATCTTACCGTTTACAGGACTTACAACTTCGCCAACAGTTGGCTTGATGGCAAAACCATCACCCATCATTTTTTGTGAGAAGACTTGGTCAGGAACTTCAGTAATCGCCATCACTTCACCGGTCATTGGGCTTGCGATGTCAAGTGATTCAATGCGAACGTTCGGTGAGTTTTTTTCTGGCTCCACTTGTTTACGCGGTGCTTTTCCATCAATAATATCTTGCATTTGACCACGAATCGTATCAGATACGGGACCATAAATGGCTTGAATATTATTACCAACTTCCATCACACCAGATGCGCCTAATTCTTTCAGACGTTTCTTATCAACATGTTTAATGTCGTTAACACTTACACGTAAACGTGTAATACATGCATCAAGATTTGAGATGTTTTCTTCCCCACCCATAGCCGCTAATATTTCGTATGGACGGTCATCTTTACTTGCAGTAACATGCGCTTCATCCGCTTCATCATACTCTTCACGACCTGGCGTTGCTAAGTTAAACTTAGTGATCGCAAAGCGGAAACCAAAGTAATAAATAACTGCGAAAATTAAACCAATGATGATTACCCACCACCAGTCGGTACGGTTAGGCATAACACCAAAGAGAATAAAGTCAATCAGACCACCGGAGAACGTCATCCCGATTTTAACATCTAATAGATACATCGTCATAAATGATAAACCTGCAAAAATCGTGTGGATACCGAATAGAATTGGTGCCACGAATAGGAATGAGAATTCTAGTGGTTCAGTAATACCTGTTAGGAATGACGTTAAAGCTGCAGAAGCCATCAAACCACCCACAAGTTTTTTCTTTTCAGGGCGTGCAGTGTGGTAAATAGCAAGTGCTGCTGCTGGAAGACCAAACATCATGAATGGGAATTTACCCGTCATAAAGTTACCAGATGTAAAGTTAACACCATCACTTAATTGTGCAAAGAAGATGGTTTGGTCACCACGGACAACTTCGCCTGCTTGTGATACATATTCACCAAATTCAAACCAGAATGGTGAATAGAAAATGTGGTGTAAACCGAACGGAATAAGTGCACGTTCAATGACACCAAAGACAAACGTTGAAAGCGTGCGGTTTGTATCTAACATAAAGTGAGATAATGCATTTAATCCATCTTGTGCAAATGGCCATAAGTAAACCATCACAATACCAAGAAGTAATGACGTAAACGCTGTAATAATCGGTACAAAACGCTTACCAGCAAAGAATCCTAAGAATGGTGGCAATTCAATATTAAAGTATTTGTTGTACATCACCGAAGCAAGGACCCCGACGATAATCCCACCAAACACACCTGTTTGTAGGGTGTTGATGCCGAGCATTGATGTATAAGCAGGTTGACTGATCATCTCAGCATCAACGCCTGCAAAAACACCCATGGTTACGTTCATAATTAAGTAACCAATGATCGCCGCTAAACCAGCGACACCGTCACCTCTAGAGAGTCCAATCGCAACCCCAACAGCGAATAAGAGTGGCAAGTTTGCAAAGACAACCCCACCGGCTTCGTTCATCACCAATAGGATCAGTTGAACAGTTTCATTACCAAACCATGGAAAACGGTCAACCCAGCTTTCTTGGGCGAAACTCGCACCAAATGCTAACAAGATACCCGCCGCAGGTAATAACGCAACCGGTAACATCAACGCTTTACCAATTTTTTGTAGTGTTCCAAAGAAATTTGACATACTCATTTTTCCTCCTTTTTTTTGCCTTACAGAAAAAACTAAAACGCATACATTTTAACCACACGTGAATGACTCGATTATTTTAAAAGTGCTTAAATCTTAAAATAAGGGAATGAGAAAACAAAAAGGCATGAGTAAAAAAGCTTTTTTACGCACGTGGTGCGCAACAAAGAATCTTCTTTACTCATGCCTGATCGAATCAGTTACACGTGTTATATTTTATTGGTTAACCGTTGCAAATGAATCGTTAAATACAAGACTTCTGATTCATCAACGGTGCGGTTTAGTTGCTTCTGCATGACTTTAACTAGCTTCCAGGCTAAATTATAGCATGTTGGGTACGTCATTTTCAAGACTTTTTTTAAACTATTTTCTTCACCGAGTAAATTCCCCTGGTCAACACGGTCAATCGCACGATGTAAATGCTGTATTAAACGGTTATAGTTTACTTCATGCTTTTCTAAAGTGACGTCTAAATTTTCTTCGATTAAATCTACCATCTTAGTGATTAGTAGGTGGTGTTTATTCAAATCCCGAATTTGACGATTGGTAATCGCACTATGGATGTGCAAAGCAATAAAGCCAATCTCACCTGCAGGAAAGTCAACGGCTAATTTCCCCTTAATCTTTTCGACAATTTCTGTCGCAACTTGATATTCCTTTGGGTAAAGCGATTCAATTTCAAATAGAAAAGGGTTATTAAAATGAATCGCCGAGTCTGCTCGCTTAATCGCAAACGATAAGTGATCGGTTAACGCGACGTGAATGTGCTCGTTTAACGGTTTATCCATGCGTTGTTCAATATAAAAAATAATATCATTTAAAAATTCAATAAGTTCAGGTTGTGTATGCTTTAGTAAATACTGATATTGTTCCATTTCTTTTTTATCACTTAATAAAAATGTCTTTTCGGCGTCACTGGCTTCAATTGTATCTCCTTTTTTTCGGTTAAAACCAATACCTTTACCAATAAGGACAACTTCATCAAGAACAGGGTCCTGGGCTATGACGACATTATTATTAAGCGCTTTCGAAACAGTTAACACGTGAGTCACTGCTAAACCTCCAATCTCTTAGGGAATGCTATTACTATCCTAGCGGTATTTTACGCGTTTGACAAGTAAAAGCTTGCATTCGTGACCATTTGACGTGATTATACACAAAAAAGACCAGAACCATCGCAATTGACCGCATAATGGTTCTGGTATGTTTATAACTTGAATTGTGTTACTTCCTCTAAAAATCCACGCAAGTACTGATGCCGCTCTTTTTCTGAACGTTTATCAAATACAAAAGTAAAGATCACCTGGTCTTCACTAATTTTAAATTTCAACATGCGGCCATAGTCACTCACATAGCGTTGTAAGCGATCAAAAGCAATCGTTGGTGTCACGTGTTTGGACATCACCACTTGAATGCGCTGATTTGTTTCTTTGACCGCTTCAACACCTGCTTGTTTAGCCAATATGCGAAGGGTTGTCACATGTAATAAGTCACGCACTTCATCGGGATAATCACCAAAGCGATCAACCAATTCCTCTTTTATGTCCTCAAGCGTTTCTAAATCATCGGCGGCTCTAAAGCGCTTGTACATATTAATTTTTTGCTTACCATCATTGATATAGCTGTCTGGAATATAAGCATCCAGTACCAATTGTAGTTCTGGATTTATCGGTTGATTGACCTCATGATAGCCGTCTTTGCGACGCTCAACGGCTTCTCTTAACATTTCTGAATATAAATCAAAACCAACAGAATCGATAAAGCCGTGTTGTTGCGCGCCGAGGATGTTGCCTGCCCCACGAATCGATAAGTCGCGCATCGCTATTTTAAACCCAGAACCAAGTTCCGTAAATTCCTTAATGGCTTGTAAACGTTTCTCTGAGACTTCGGTTAACACTTTGTCTTTTTGATACGTGAAATAGGCATACGCGACGCGGTTACTTCGACCAACGCGTCCACGAAGTTGGTATAACTGGCTTAGCCCCATTCGATCGGCTTGATCAACAATTAAGGTATTCACGTTCGGAATATCTACGCCCGTCTCGATGATGGTTGTAGAGACTAAGACATCATATTCGCCGTTTAAGAAGGCTAACATTACATTTTCAAGCTCGGTTTCACTCATCTGACCATGCGCGACCGCTACGCGTACTCCCTCAACTAAACTTTGAATTTCTTGAGCTTTACGTTCAATTGTTTCAACGCGGTTATATAAGAAAAAGATTTGACCTCCGCGACTCATTTCTCGTTCAATCGCTTCCCGTAATAGGACTGGATTATATTCTAATACGTAGGTTTGAATCGGGAACCGATTCGCTGGTGGTGTTTCAATCACTGATAAATCTCTGACACCGAGCATCGACATATGCAAGGTCCGCGGGATTGGCGTTGCTGTTAGGGTTAACACATCAACATTGGTCTTCAATTCTTTGATCTTTTCTTTGTGTTTCACACCAAAGCGCTGTTCTTCATCGACCACTAATAAACCTAAATCTTTATAAACAACATCTTTTGATAATAGACGGTGTGTGCCGATAACTAAATCAACAACGCCCTCTTTCAGACGCTTTAATGTCTCGGTTTGCTGCTTGCGCGATCTAAACCGGCTTAACAAGCTAATCTCAACCGGATAATCTTGAAAACGATCGAGCGCTGTTTCAAAGTGTTGCTGCGCTAAAATGGTGGTGGGTACTAAAATCGCAACTTGCTTACCTTCAGCAATTGCTTTAAATGCTGCCCGCAGGGCTACCTCCGTTTTGCCGTAACCGACATCACCACAAAGCAAGCGGTCCATCGGACGCTTCTTCTGCATGTCTTGTTTAATCTCATCGATGCAACGTAATTGATCATCTGTTTCTTCATAGACGAATGCATCTTCAAACTCTCGTTGCATTAAGGTATCTTCGCCAAATTGATACCCGACTGACGCTTCTCTTGCAGCATAAAGTTTAATTAAATCATCGGCAATATCTTCTACTTTTGTTTGGACTTTGCGTTTGACTTTTTTCCACTCACTACCGCCAAGCTTATACAGTTTTGGCTCTTTTCCTTCGGCCCCAACATATTTTTGCACCAAATCAATTTGATCTATCGGTACAAATAATTTATCGTCACCTGTGTATTTAATTAACATAAAATCTTTATGAATACCCTGAACTTCTAGTGTTTCAACCCCAACAAAACGACCAATCCCGTGATTGACATGAACCACGTAATCGCCTATTTTTAGTTCTTGGTAACTTTTTATGCGTTCTGCATTTGACATTTTCTTTGGTTTTGCTTTGCGCTTGGTTGATTGTGACTTGAACAATTCCTGGTCAGTAATCACTGCCAACTTATACAGCGGTAGTTCAAAGCCCGTATCTAATTGTCCAATTAAAACAATGGGTTGTTTCGCTGGTAATGTCGTAGCTTCATCGCCAATGCCCGCGTCAATTTGATAATCAGAAAGGATCGCTCGGACTTTCTCGGCTCGTTCTGGTGTTGAAGTAAGAAAGACAACGGAATAGTCGCCTTTTTTATAACGTATCATTTCATTTTTTAGGATATGCATTTGTCCATGAAATTGTTGCATCATCCGTGCAGTAACATTAACAATATTTTCAGGTTGGATATCTTGTACCTGACGTAAAAACACTGAAAAATATATGCGTTGCTGGACCAGTTGTTCTTCAATGGCTTGCCAGTTATAAGAGACCTGCATATTAGGTAAGAAACGTTGGTTCATCAGTAACGATTCAATCCATTCTGTTTCTTCATGATCAAGTTGCTTCATTGACTCCAATATACGGCCCATCTCATCGAAAAAGACTAATCCGTCTTCTGGTAAATAGCTGAGTAAGCTCGCCGAATCCTCATAAAAATAGTGTGCGTATTTATAAAGATCTTCAAACGTATCGCCTGATTCCAACAACTCAATCTCATGTTCAATGGTAGCGCGTAATTCTAACTGATCACCACTACGACTAGCGACCGCTTCTGCCAGTGACGCTTTTAAGGTTCTCACTAAGTGCGCGCGATCAGCCTGGGTGAGCAACAGCTCTGTGACGGGTTGAATGCTTACCTGCGTCACCTTTTCTTTGGAACGCTGACTCTCCGGATCAAAATAGCGAATCGAATCGACTTCATCATCAAAAAGTTCAATCCGAATGGGATCCGCTTCAGTAATTGGATAAATATCTAGAATCCCCCCGCGCAGACTGAACTCTCCTGGTGATTGCACCATTTCTGTGCGTTCATAGCCCATTTGGACCAATTGTTTTATATCTTCTTCACGGTCGATATCCTTGCCTAAAGCAAACGTCAGCTCAAACATTTTCCAGTAATCCGCTGGAGGCAAGACCCGCTTTAAGGCAGCTACCGGAACAATCAGCACGCCTGACGTACTATCAATCCATTCGCTAAGTGCCTTGATGCGTTGACTTCTAAGTTCTGGACTTGATATCGCCATTTCCGCTGCAATCAATTCATTCACAGGATAGAGTTGGACACTTGCTTCATCAACAAGCTCAATAAAATCATCATAAATCTTTTGTGCTTGTGAGAGTTGATGCGTCACGATCAATGTTTTTTTGGAAGTTTTTTGCTTTACCGTGTTCATCCATACGCTCTTAAGTGAGCCCGACAAGCCCGTCGCCAGTTGTTCTTTTAGACCTTTCTCGACACCGTCAACTAACGATTCAATATCTGTAGCAGTTGATAAATATTGACTAAATATATGCATGTTATTCTCTCCCCCCTCATGCTTTATCTCTTAGGTGCAAAAACGCTTTGGCGGAAAACCAAAGCACTCATTTTTTATTTGATTTTACCTCTTCGAGGACACACAGCTAACCCTTTCTTCAGACCGCACTGACGGTAAGAAAGGGTTTATCATCAATTATGTTGATTCATCACTTCTTGGAACGTGTGCTTAAACCACGCTTCACACGCATCGGCTGCAAGCGTAATCGCTTGACTCATTTCAACTTTTTCCTCTTTGCTGAATTTGCCTAGCACATGATCAGTGACTGTCATACCCGGTTTAGGGCGATCAATGCCCACGCGGACACGGTTAAAGTTTTTTGTTCCAAGTTGATCAATAATAGATCGCATGCCATTATGACCACCATGACCACCATTTTGGCGCATCCGCACTTTACCGGTTGGTAAATCTAAATCGTCATAAATGACACAAACATCTTCTGGCTCAATCGAATAGAAATCCATTAACGGTTTAATGCTCTCGCCTGAGAGATTCATATAAGTCTGTGGTTCTAATAAGATGATTTGTTCCATTCCTAAATGCTCAATTGCATAATGCCCTTGAAACTTCTTCTTGTTTAAGCCCCAACCGTTGCGCCTCGCTACTTCTTCAATCACTAAAAACCCGACATTATGTCGGGTATCTTTATACTTCCTGCCTGGGTTACCCAGACCAGCAATTAACTTCATTTAAATTCACATCTTTCTATTTGACTTGTATAGCTTACATTCTACTTGTTTTCATCACAAAAATAAAGCTAAACAACCAAATGTTCTAAGCAAAAGCTACTATGTCCTAAGTGCTTGACATAGAAAAAGCGCTTAGGTAAGAACTTACCTAAGCGCTTGGTTTGAAAAAGTTTGTCTTACTCTTTATCTTCGCCCTCTTCTTCATCTTCTGCACCTTTTTGATCAACAAGTTCTGGTTCAACTTCTTCATCTGTCTCTTCTTCATCAAGAAGATCTTCAACATCATCTGGTGCTGTTACTGTTACAATAGTAGTATTTTCATCTTCTAAGATTTCATACTTCGCATCTGCTTTCAAATCTGAGACCATAATTGAGTCACCCACATCAAGACTAGAAACATCAATTAAAATTTCTTCTGGAATATCTGCAGGTTTCGCACGAACTTCCAACTCATAAAGTGGTTGTTGTAAGACGCCACCTTCTTTTTGTCCAACTGATTCGCCTTCTAAGTGGACATTAACCATAACATCCATCTCTTGTTTCATATCAACGACATAGAAGTCAGCATGAATTAACTGATCTTTAACCGGCTCCACTTGATAGTCATGTAGCATAACATCAACAGGTTCACCTTCAACATCTAAAGTGATAATCGCGTTACGTCCTTCATCACGAACGGTTTTTAGTAAATCAATACTATTTACTGCTACAGGTGTTGATTTTTTATCATGCCCGTAGACTACCGCCGGAATTGAACCTTCTTCACGAATTTGTTTCGTATTTGATTTCTTTAAATCTTCTCTTTTTACTGCTTTTAACTTAACTGCCATAAGTGTCAACCTCCAATAAATTTAACGCAAAAAGTAATAAAGCATTACCTTATGCATTTTCGTTTTTTATATAAACGATTCTAATGAAGTACTTTCCCTCTATCAGCTTTTGTTAAACCTAAATCTTTAAATTAATCAAATAAAACACTGACTGACAGCTGTTCGTGAACACGGATAATTGCCTCTGAAATCAGTGGTGCTACTGAGAGCGTAACAACTTTGTCTGTCTTCTTTTCTTTAGGTAAAACAATTGAATTGGTTACCACTAACTCTTTAATTGGTGACTCACCAATGCGTTCCATCGCTGGGCCAGAAAGAACGGGATGTGTACAACATGCATAAACGTCTTTGGCCCCATTTTCAATTAAAGCATTAGCTGCTAAGCTAATCGTACCGGCGGTATCAATCATATCATCAATCAGAATCGCTGTTTTTCCTTCTACTTTACCTACGATGTTCATAACTTCAGCCACGTTTGGTCGTGGACGACGCTTATCTATAATTGCAATCGGTGCCTTTAAGCGCTCTGCTAATTGACGGGCACGACTCACACCCCCATGGTCAGGTGAAACAATCACAATATCATCTAAGTTCTTTTCACTCCAGTAATCACCTAAGATAGGTACACCAACCAGTTGATCAACTGGGATATTAAAGAATCCTTGGATTTGTGGTGCATGCAGATCCAGTGTAATAACCCGATCAGCGCCAGCTACTTGGATAATGTCTGCCACAAGTTTAGCAGTAATTGGTTCACGTGCACGCGCTTTACGATCTTGTCTCGCATAGCCATAATACGGAATAACAACGTTAATCGTTGCTGCAGACGCACGCTTTAATGCATCAATCATAATTAACATTTCCATGATGTGCTGATTGACAGGCGCAGACGTTGATTGCACAACGTACACGTCACAACCACGAATACTTTCCTCAATATTAATTTGAATTTCACCATCGCTAAACGAAGATACTGAACACTTTCCAAGCGGTACGCCAATTTGCTCTGCAATTTCTTTTGCTAATTCTGGATTTGAATTTAGAGTGAACACCTTTAACGTACGATCTTGATACCCAACAGACATTTAGTCAAACCTCCATATATTTATAATTATATAATAGTTAGCTTACGCTAAACCGATACACTAAAAACCATGCTCTATTCGTTTAACAATTTATTAAAACGCTTGGCATATCCTTCTTTATTGACTTGTTTCGCTCGGGCGACTGATAACGCAATTTCTGGAACATCTTTCGTTATGGTTGACCCTGCTGCAACAAGTGCCCCACGCCCAATTGTAAGTGGCGCAATGAGATTCGTGTTACAGCCAATAAAAACATCATCTTCGATGATGGTCTTAAATTTATCTTTGCCATCATAGTTCACTGTGATCGAGCCACAACCAACATTCACATTTTTTCCAATCTCAGCATCGCCAATGTAACTTAAATGGGAGACCTTGCTGCCGGCGTCAATGTGTGACTTCTTCACTTCGACAAAATTTCCTATTTTTGCGTGATCTTCAATCGTAGTTGCTGGGCGAATATGCGTAAATGGTCCAATGTTTACTTGGTTTCCTACTTTGCTGTCATGGACGACACTTTGTTTAACAATCGTTCCTTCACCAATTTCAGCATCTTTAATTTCACTATTTGGACCAATGATTGCATCGGCCTTAATGTGTGATGCGCCTCTAATGGTGGTCCCCGGTTGAATCACAACATCTGCTTCGATTGTGACCGTCGGTGCAATATATGTTGTTAGTGGATCAATAATACTCACACCATTACGCATGTGCATGACATTTGTCCGTATTTTCATCAAACGTTCCGCTTCTGAAAGCGCAACACGGTCATTCACACCTAATATTTCATCGGCATCAGGCGTGTTAAAGGCCGCGACAGTCTCTCCTTGTTTTTGGGCAATTTCAATTACATCTGGTAAATAATACTCACCCTGTGCATTATCATTTGAAACATGACTCAACGCATCGAATAAGAAACGGTTATCAAAACAATACGTTCCTGCATTGATTTCTTTCACCTTACGTTCTTGTTCATTGGCATCTTTTTGTTCAACAATTTTTTCAACAGCTCCATGCTCATCACGAATAATGCGACCGTAGCCGGTTGGTTCACTTACAGATGTCGTTAAAACAGTAACTTTCGCCTGTTCACGCTCGTGATAATTAAATAGCGCTTCTAACGTTTCACCTGTTAATAACGGTGTATCACCACAAACGACAAGCGTGACACCTGCTTTATTCTTCAATAAGTCTTCTGCTTGTTGAACCGCATGACCTGTACCTAACTGTTCACTTTGTAAGACAAAACGCGTCACATCGCCAAGTTCTTGTTTCACTTTCTCGGCACCATGACCGACAATAGTGACAATTTCATCTAATTTCAACGTCTGCAACTGGTCCATCACATGTTGAACCATTGGTCGACCCATCACCGGATGAAGTACTTTATATAACTTAGATTTCATTCGCGTGCCTTGTCCTGCAGCTAATACTACAGCAAACCGTTTATTCATAACGAAACCTCCGCAAAAATATATTTTATATCACCTTATGTATATGTCTCTTAAAATTATACCACTAAAAAATATATCTTAAAAGGTACGGAAAAGCAATGGTGAAACAGCGATTTAATTAATTGTTTACTTTCGGCCACACAAAAAGCCTAATCAAACGATTAGGCTTTCTAAAATAATAAATAATTCAACTATGAGACCACACTTTCAGCTTCTGTTTGTTCAGCGTTTACTTCTTCATACTTCGCTAGAATAGCATCTTGAATGACTGCACGCATCTTGGCATGAATCGGATGAGCGATATCACGAAACTCACCATCTGGTGTTCGTTTTGACGGCATCGCCACAAACAAGCCATTATGACCGTCAATGACACGTATATCATGCACAACAAACGCCTCATCAAGTGTTATTGACGCGATTGCTTTCATCCGATTGTCACTATCAACACAACGTAGTCTTACATCTGTAACTTCCATTATGTTCACCACCTTAATTGTTTTAACTGCTTTAACATATGTTCAACAACCTACGGCTAAGTTCCTGCATAATTTCAACATTTTTGAAAAAATTAAAACAAAGGTTCACAATTTAGACAATTAGTTCACATAATCAAAGTAGTTACCTAGTGACACGTCAATTTTCGCGTTTTTTACATCAACATTTGATATTTGTAGTAATGATAAATAATCGGTAACGACCCGCTCATCTTCTTCATCCTCTGCTTCTGCTAATACACCAATCCCTTTAACTTCTGCATTAAATTCTTTCAATAAGCTTTTCATTCCATCTATGGTTCCGCCAGCCTTCATAAAGTCGTCAATAATACAGACCTTTGTCCCATTCTTCAAGCTACGCTTAGTGAGCACCATCGTTTGAATTTTCCGCGATGAACCCGATACATAATTAATACTTACCGTTGACCCTTCTGTAATCTTTGGGTCACGTCTGACAATAATGACCGGTACATTTAAGAAAGCAGCCACAGCATAGGCAATCGGAATCCCTTTTGTTGCGACCGTAACAACCGCTTCAATATCTAAATGACTAAAAGCCGTTGCAAATAAACGTCCTATATTTCTTACCGTTTTAGGTTCACCTAATAAATCGCTCATGAATAAGTAGCCCCCCGGCAAAATACGCGTAGGGTCTTCAAGACGATTTGCTAGTGTTTCTAGAAAGGTTAAGCTATGTTGGTCGTTATATTTCGGAATGTAACGCACACCACCAGCAGCCCCTGCAATTGATTCCAGATAGCCAATCCCTTCTTCTTTAAGCATATTATTCATAATCGTTAAGTCTTCACTGATCGATGACTTAGCTGCTTGATACCGCTCTGAAAAGAACGGTAAAGAAATAAGCTGCATCGGATGTTCCAGTACATATTCTGTCATACCAATTAACCGATCACTTCTTTTCATGCTTCCACCCCAAAACCGAATAATTTTAAGTAAATATAACATTTTATACGGTTTTTAGCAAGAGATTCCTAAATAAACATCCAAAATATTCATGGTTCTCCTTACCTTTTAAATGACCGACCACTTTAAAGAAGACACCACCGTGATGACGAATTATCACAGCTAAATTTAAGCAACAAAAAAAGCAGTAAAACGTGCTTACTGCTCACCAACTGCGACCATATTGTTTTCCTCGATGAAGTTTAACTCAACTGCTTCTGTTAAAACATCTGCATAGCTATACGAAACACGTTCAAATGCGTTCTCATCTTGATCTAATGCCACGATGAATACTGCATTGTAGGTTTCTTCAAGTGTACCATAACGTTCGACTGTCTTTTTTCTACCGCCATTAGCTATAAGCTGTAGACGTTTGCCAATCTGACCATCTAATCCACGTTTAATCTCAACTAAAGTTTTTGCCACTATACTCCACCTCATTTCTCTAAGTATAACACAAAAGCAAAGGTTACGTCAATAAAATATTTTATTATAACAGTATAGTATTTTCCTTGTCAACAAAATGTTTTCACCCTCTGTCAAAAACGTTGCTCTGCCTAGCAAAAAATAATAAGCTGCATAACACTTTTAGCCTCCCCATTTAGTCTTCGCTTGCTCCTTAGCCTATGCTCGTACAGAAACATCATAAGTAAAAGGCTGCTTCACCCCGTTAGGAAAAGCAGCCCTTAACGCTTTCACACCACAGTTATTCAAACGCATTTGCTAAGCGCGCAAATTCTTCCATCGTTAATGATTCTGCACGTCGACCCGGGTCAATATCCGCAGTAATAAAGCGCTGTTCAATCTCTGCTTTATCGTATTTATCAACAAAATAACGAACAAAATTATTCCGTAAGGTCTTGCGGCGTTGACCGAACGATGCTTGCACCATATCAAAGAAAAAGTGTTCGTTGTTTACTTGCACCGGTGGTTCATCTCTGAATGATAAATGCAGAACGGCTGAATCCACATTAGGTTGCGGCATGAAGACCGTTTTTGGGACGATTAGTGCCACATGCGCATTTGTGTAGTATTGTACAGCGATGGAGAGCGAACCGTAAGCTTTGCTATTAGGTGAGGCGCTCATTCGCTCAGCTACCTCTTTTTGAATCATGACGGTGATGCTATCTAGCGGTAAGTGATCCATTAATAATTTCATAATAATGGGTGTCGTTACATAGTAAGGGAGATTGGCGACCAGCTTAATTGGCTGTCCATCTTTGAACTGCTCTTGAATAATTGCTTGCATATCTGCTTTTAAAACATCTTGGAAGACCACATCAATGTTGTCATAATCTGATAATGTATCATTTAAAATCGTCTCTAACCGCTGATCAATTTCAAGTGCCACAACTTTATCCGCATGAATTGCTAACTGTTCAGTTAACGCACCCATACCTGGACCGATTTCAATTGCTCCCGTTTCCTTTGTGACTCCAGCCTTTTTTATGATATTCTCTAATACATTTACATCAATAATGAAATTTTGCCCTAAGCTTTTTTTAAAGGTAAAGCCATATTTATTTAAATAGGCCTTCGTCATCGTAGGCGTGGCAATGCGTTTCTCTTTAGACATGCTTGTCCTCCTCTGGTATGGCATTCACAACCGTTTCTAATTGCTCTTTGCTAATCTTAAACATTGCTAATCTTTTTAGTAATTGCTTACCGTTACAATAGCCGATTCTCAGCTGTTTGGTGACGTAATCACGGCGACGTTTCGCCCCTTCATGACCAATAAGTCCATAACGCATTAAATCGTCGCGTGTCATTTCACTTTGATACGGTGTATCATCACGTTCATAGACAGCCGCTAATGCTTGTCTAATCGCCGCGCTTGAGGCGTGTTCAATCCCGATCCCACGATCAAATTTATCACGCGCTTCATCCTTGGTTAGAAATGCATGTTTAACACCTGGTACCCGTTCAGATACAATACTGCGAATGCGTTGGCCCGGATAATCTGGATCAGTGAAGACGATTACGCCTCGCTTCTCATAAGCATGTTTAATCTGGTCCAAGATTGTTGGATTTATCGCTGAGCCATTTGTTTCTATCGTATCGGCCTCAACCGCTTGTTTAATCTTTTGTGTATCATCTTTTCCTTCAACTACAATCACTTCTTTTATCCGCACAGCTTAGCCTCCTATTGCCTCGCATTTTCTTTTACTAGTATAGCGCAAGTTCTGGTTGTTTTCATTAAAAACTATTCTGTTGCCGTGAAGTGACTTAGGGTTGACCCATGCATCTTTCACGCTACATATTTTCACAAATCACAAAAAAATAAAGCCTTACCCACCCCGAAGGGCAAAGTAAGACTTAGCCTAATGTCTCATTGTTACTCTAATATCGTTACCTTAATTTGTCGCCGACCAAATCGTTTAGCCTCTGCAATACTCCGCATATGCAAGTCAATTTTGTTTCCTTTGATTGCACCACCTGTATCTCTTGCAACCGCATAGCCATAACCTTCAACATATACACGCGTCCCTAATGGAATGACACGCGGATCTACCGCCACAACACCATCTGGATTTGCCTTCACATTATATCCTGTTGCCGTACGGCCACGACCATCACATGTCGCACAGTTCCAGTTATATGCTGTTGCATTCATTGAAATCGTTGTTCCACCCGCTGGGGCTGAGCTTGACCCACGCGAGACTGTCGGCTGTGCTACTTTGGTACCGACTGCGACTACCCGCGATTCAGCTTCTTTTTTCACGTTTTCTTCTATTAATTCACGTGAGACTTCCTCACCATTTTCAATGACAACTTTATAGTGTTTTTCAACTAAACCTGTCGACCCTGATTCAATAACTTGTTCTTTTCCTTTGCTAATAGAACCATCATTACGACGAACGGTTGAATACTGAACATCCTCTTCTACAATGTCCGTTACTTCTTCGACGCGCGTAATAGCTACTGTTGTTTGATCTGTTAAAGCTTTTGTTTCACTTGGTTCAACCCGATCTAATTCGTCGAGTGTAATGTCCTCTGCTGCTAACAACTCTTCAACTGTATCAACAGTTGTATACAACGTTTCTGCCTCATTGGTACCGTCTGTCAAGGTAACTTCAACGGCACGGTCTAACTCAATTTCGAGTCCCGCTTCGATATCCGTTTGTTTACTTGGTGTTAATGCATCATGTTCACCAACGGCTACATTAACCTCTTGTAAAAATTCAGCTACGGTGTCTTCCGTAGTCATGTAACTTTCACTGGTCTCACCATCTGTAACAATGACTTCTTGTGCCTTTTTATACTCAAGTGCCATATCTTTTTCAATTGGTGCATCTAATTCATGTGAGAGGTAATCATCCTCAGTCACTTCTATCTCTAATTCAGTTAGTAAAGCATCAACTGTCTCTGCACGTGTAACAACCACTTCTGTTTCATTATTGTGGGTGAATTCAACCTCAGCTTTCGTTACCTCAAGCGCTATGAATCCAACGACAAACAATAATGCGACGATTGTCACGATAGGCATGATGACTTTGTGTTTAAGTACCGGCATTAGCTTCGACTTAATATTCATACGTATTGCCTCCTTTTGACTTGCGTTTGTATTATAGCTGGTCAAAAAGGAGGTGTCAAACCAACGAAAAGCGTTTATGACACGAAGAAACACATGTATACCAAGGGTTTACGGTCAATAAAGTGTCTATATCTCAAATGCATTAAGAAAAGGTTACAAAACACCCTTTTCGTTACACAACGGTAACATTCCCTAATAACTAGTAGAAAAGGAAATTAACCTTGTAGCTTAAATAGACGTTGTGCGTTCGTGGTTGTTTCCGCTTCAATTGTTTCAATCGACACTTCTCTTAAGGCTGCAATCGCCTCAGCAACTAAGCGGACATAGGTCGGTTCATTGCGTTTCCCGCGATGCGGATGTGGTGCTAAAAACGGACAATCCGTCTCAATTAATAAACGATCACTTGGAACAATTTTCGCCACTTCTTTCGGTGCTTTCGCATTTTTAAAGGTAACCGGTCCACCGAGTGAAATATAGAAATTCATTTCTAGCGCTTGAGATACCTGTTCAACCTCCCCGCTATAACAATGTAAAACACCGCCGACTTCACTTGCCTTTTCTTCTTGCAAGATTGCCAGCACATCTTCAGTTGCTTCGCGATTATGAATAATAACTGGTAAATTTACTTTTTTAGCTAAAGCGATTTGTTTTCTAAACACTTCTTTTTGAACATCATGCGGTGATTTATCCCAGTGATAATCTAAGCCCATCTCGCCTAAAGCGACAACTTTTTCGTGTTGACTCAGTTCTTCTAACCAACGCAAGTCTTCATCAGTAAAGTCAATCGCATCAACAGGATGCCAACCAACTGCTGCATAGATAAATGGGTACTTTTCAACGAGAGCCATCGCCGCTGTTATTGTTTCGTGATCAAAACCGACCACCACCATTCTCTCTACACCATTTGCTCGTGCACGCTTAATTACTTCTTCTTGATCCTCTTTAAATTGGTCAACATTTAAATGAACATGTGTATCAAATAACATGGTTGCTTCCTCCTTCTATCGCGTAAATATATTTATTCATCGCAACGCACTTACAAAAAAAACCAAACGAAACGGTTCCGCTTGGTTTTTTTGATTTAAGCTTTACTATTTAACAACTGATCCATTAGGTAATGAGGGGTCTTGGACGGTCGTGAGTGATAACCGACCATCAGGATCCTCACCCGTTAAAATCATCCCTTGTGATAATTCCCCACGTAATTTCACCGGTTTTAAGTTAGCAACGACAATAACTTTCTTTCCGACTAATTCTTCCGGTTCATAATAAGCAGCGATGCCTGAAATGATTTGTCGTTTTTCATTGCCTAAATCAACATATATTTTTAATAATTTATCTGCTTTTTTCAACTTCTCTGCTTGAATAACCTCAGCCACGCGCATATCTAACGTTAAGAAGTCATCAAAAGTAACCTCTTCTTTAAAGGCTGGTATGTCTTGGTTTTGTTCAGGCTCTGGTTTTTTCATCATATCTTTAATGATCGCAACCTCTTCCTCAACGTCTAAACGTGGGAAAATCGGTCCTTCTTTTTTCACACGTGTTCCCGCAGCGATGCTATCAAACTGTGCCAGGCTTTCCCATGCTTTCGCTTCGTCTTCTGTAACACCTAGTTGGTTAAAAATTTTCTCTGGTGTCTCCGTCAAGAACGGACGAAGTAAGACGGCACTCCGGCGAAGGGCATCAACTAAGTGCGCCATTACATTGCCTAAGCGCGCTTGTTTTGTTTCATCTTTCGCAAGTGCCCACGGCGTGGTTTCATCAATGTATTTATTGGTTCGTGAAATATATTGCCAAATCGTTGATAACGCAATGCTAAACTGCATGTTTTCCATCGCTTCTTCTACTTTATCAATTGTTTCTAATCCTAATGTTTCTAACGATGTATCAAAGGCATCTTCACCACGAACGAAGGCAGGTATTTCACCATTAAAGTATTTATCAACCATCGCTACCGTGCGATTTAGTAAGTTGCCTAAATCATTCGCTAAATCAAAGTTAACGCGGTCAACAAAACCTTCCGGAGTGAAGACGCCATCAGAGCCAAACGGCACTTCCCGGAGGAGGTAGTAACGCAACGCATCAAGGCCATAACGATCCGTTAACGAGATTGGATCAACAACATTCCCTTTAGATTTCGACATTTTACCGTCTTTCATTAAAATCCAGCCATGTGCAAAGACTTGTTTAGGTAATGGTAGATCAAGCGCCATCAACATAATTGGCCAATAAATCGTATGGAAACGGACAATTTCTTTACTCATAAGGTGCACATCGGCTGGCCAATACGATTGGAATTTACCATCATCATCTGTCCCGTACCCGAGCGCGGTAATGTAGTTACTTAATGCATCAATCCATACATAAATAACGTGTTTGGCGTCGCCAGGGACTTTGATGCCCCAATCAAATGTTGTTCGTGATACAGCTAAATCTTCTAGACCAGGTTTTAAGAAGTTATTAATCATTTCATTTTTACGTGACTCCGGTTGAATAAAATGCGGATGCTCCTCATAATATTCAAGAAGTTGATCAACGTATTTCCCCATTCTAAAGAAATAAGACTCTTCTTTTACCACTTCTACCGGTCCACCGCAATCTGGACAATTACCCGACTCTAGTTGTCGGTCAGTAAAGAAAGACTCACACGACGTACAATAAGAACCTTCGTATTCATCTAAATAGATGTCGCCTTGATCAAGCAACTGTTTAAAAATTTTCTCAACGATTGTTTTATGACGTGTTTCAGTTGTTCGAATAAAATCCGTGTAAGAAATATCAAGCTTTTGCCAAAGTGTTTTGATACCACTAACAATTTCATCAACATACTCAATCGGGGTGACCCCTTTTTCATCTGCTTTCTTTTGAATCTTTTGACCATGTTCATCAGTACCAGTCAAGTACATCACATCAAACCCTTTTAAACGCTTATAACGCGCCATCGCATCTCCAGCGACGGTTGTATACGCATGTCCAATGTGCAAATTACCACTCGGGTAGTAAATCGGGGTCGTAATATAAAATGTATTGTTCTCAGCCATTCCTTGTTCCTCCTTGATTGTTGATCTATTTATTTCATACTTGTGATTAGCATAGCTTTGGTTAGAAATCGTATATCTTTACATTGTAGCGTTTTTATCGTGATATTTCCATGACTATGGTTGATTTTTTATAGCCAATCTTTTCGCGTTTTTTCCAGAGCGCGATGTGTGCCGCTTTTTCATTAAAACGTTTTAGATATCTCCATTTTTCATTTGAACATGTTCATCAGGAAAACCGTACCCTTTTCTAAGACTTTTTTGATGTTTTTCAATTTTTCTTTCATAAACTTGAATTTATTTGGGATTTTTCAATTGACACATCTAGAAATTAATGGTACCTTATACTTAGGTATTGTCGAAATATGCCGAATTTATAAAACAAAGGGGAGATTTCTATATGAAATCAACAGGTATTGTTCGTAAAGTAGACGAGTTAGGCCGTGTCGTTATTCCTATCGAATTACGTCGCACATTAAGCATCGCTGAAAAGGATGCATTAGAAATTTATGTCGATGATGAGCGTATCATTCTTCAAAAATATAAGCCAAGCATGACGTGTCAAGTTACTGGTGAAATTTCTGATGATAACTTATCACTTGCTGACGGCAAATTGATTCTTTCTCCAGAGGGCGCTAAAGCACTTATGGATGAAATTAATCAATCATTAGACAAATAAGAACGATTCCAGGAAAGAGCAGTCCAAATTAGGGTGGACTGCTCTTTTTTTATGTTTTTTATTAAACGTAGCGCTTGTTTTTCTGCTTCACGGCCGCAGTTTCCTGAAAGATAGACCCATTTAACAGCACACCGTTGGCATAAATAACCGTTTGCATGAGTTTGCAGACATCTCGTTAGCCCTCAACATGATACGCTTGATAAACATCACGCTTTTTCATTTGTCGATCGTCACTCACTTGCTTGATAGCCTCTTTTGGTTTAAAGCTTTCTTCATTAATATAATGATCCACGTGTTCAATTAGTGTTAAACCTAACCACCATTGATCCACATTATTATCTTCTTCGCTTCCTTGTTCAATCACGATGCAACATTCGCCTTTAATCACCGTCGACTCTGCCCAACCTAATACATCCGTGACTGGACCGCGAATGTACTCCTCAAATCGTTTCGTTAGTTCCCGTGCCACAGCTACCTGTCTATCACCTAGATGCTTTTCAATCAGCCATAGTGTTTGTTTCAAGCGGTGCGGTGACTCATAAAGAATCATCGTTGCTTTCTGACGTTTTAATTCCTCAAAGGCCTGTTCAATGGCCTTGTTTTTCCGCGGTAAAAAACCATAGAAATAAAAATGATCTGTGTTAAGTCCTGAACCAACTAGCGCGCAAATCGCAGCATTTGCACCTGGTAACACAATCACATGAATCTCTTTTTCAATCGCTTCTTTTATTAACAGTTGACCTGGGTCCGAAATGCCAGGCATTCCCGCATCACTCACAAGCGCTAAATCTTCCCCTGCTTCTAGGCGTTCTAAGAAGTAAAGACGTGTCCGTTCGTCACTATGTTCATGAAAACTTTTTAACGGTTGCTGAATCTCAAAATGATTCAGCAATTTTCTTGTATTGCGTGTATCTTCAGCTAAGATAAGATCAACTGCCTTAAGCGTATTAATCGCACGAATCGTAATATCTTCTAAATTTCCAATCGGTGTTGGCACGATATAAAGATAGCCTTTAGCTGAAGTTTCATAACTTTTCTGTTGATGCATCTGGTTTCCCCCGCTCTTCAATGAGTTTTAATTTATCTGATCGTGATAATTGTTTAATCCGATACTCTTCACGCATCGCAGCTTCTTTCGTCTCGAAAACTTGAACAAATACCAAAGTCAATGGTCCGCGTCCACGCGTATATTTTGCGCCCTTACCTGCGCTGTGCATTTTTAAACGATGGTTAAGTCGGTTCGTATAGCCGGTATATAACGAACCATCTCGGCAAGCCAACATATAAACCACATGTTTAGTAGACAATGGCTTTCATCGCCTTTGAATATTCGCCCGCTTCATCAAACACGTAAAAAGGAGGCAGCAAATGAACATCACTCTTGCCATCACGCACAGCTTCAATCAGCAGTATATTTGCTTCCTTGCCCTCTTTTGGATACACAAATTGAATGCGTTTCGGTTCCAATTTATAGTGACGCAGCAAATAAATAATATCAACGAAACGATTCGGACGATGCACCATAACGAATTTTCCCCCGGACTTAACTAGACGACTTGACGTTTCGATCACTTCTTCTAAATTTGTCATCACTTCATGACGAGCAATCGTTAAGTATTCATTCTTATTATGATGATTCACATGCGGTGTATCAAAATAAGGAGGATTCACCGTGACCAAGTCAAATTTATCATTGCCGAATCGATGTGGCATCTGTTTTAAATCATCATGAATCAACTCGATTTGACCTTCCTTTTTATTTAATGCCACGCTACGCTTCGCCATATCAATCAACCGGGCTTGAATTTCGACTGCTTTAATCGGTACAGGCGTATATTTACTCATTAATAAAGGGACGACACCGTTTCCTGTACATAAATCGAGTATTTTTCCGCGTTTTTTCGGGAGGCGGGCAAAATTCGCTAACAGTACAGCATCAATCGAGTAAGAAAAGACACTGGGACTCTGAATAATCTGCATCGATTGGTCGGTATATAAATAATCAATTCGTTCATCACCTTGTAAGCTCACACGTTCACCTCTTTGCATGAAAAAACTGTTCATAAGATTCAATTGAATGCTTAGTGAACAGCTTTTAAATTTATTTTGTCTTGTTTAAGAATGACAGACAAAATAGGCAATCTTCATCTTGTCTTGGGCTTCCGAAATGAACATTACAAATATGAAAGCCTTCTTCGTATAATCGCGCTAAATTGTCATAGCCCTCACCAATCGGGTCATGTTCATTCACCTGATCAACATTATCTTGATGGATTGTTTTTTCTTGTTCTACACTTTGATCAAGACGTTGACGTAGGTGATGGTTTTCATGAGCTAAACGATGATTTTCTTCTAAAACTTCACTTAAATGTGATTTTAAATCACCGAGTTGTCGGTAGAGTTGACCGATTTGTTCTTCCATATCGGAAACTTGTTCGAACACTTCTTTTTTATTCATGTTCATCTCACCTACCACCTCATCATTCTGCGGTTTATACTTTTAATACACCTGCTTCAATTAGTTCGTCCAGGGTATACTCAATCACACGTTCCTCTTCTTTAAGGTTAATTTTAATGACCCGTTCGAGGATGTTTAAACCAACGACACGACCCGCTCCGTGAGGTGTGTTGATCTTTTGGCCAAGGTCAGGTAATTGCTTTTTCGCTTCCTCATATGCATCATTTTCATATTTTAAACAGCACATGAGACGACCGCATAGACCTGAGATTTTCGCCGGGTTCAGTGATAAGTTTTGATCTTTCGCCATCTTAATCGATACCGGTTCAAAATCACCAAGGAACGTTGAACAGCAAAGCATTCGTCCACAAGGACCAATACCTCCTAATAATTTCGCTTCATCTCTTACCCCAATTTGCCGCAATTCAATGCGTGTTCGGAAAATTGATGCTAAATCTTTTACTAAATCCCTAAAATCGACACGACCATCCGCGGTAAAGTAGAAAATAACTTTATTTCGATCAAAGGTATATTCGACATCGACGAGATTCATCTCGAGCTTATGTGTCGTAATTTTTTTCTCACACGTTTCAAATGCTTTTTTCGCATTTTCTTTGTTCTCAAGAACGGTATGTTTGTCTTTATCGGTTGCCAATCGCATGACTTTCTTAAGTGGCAAGACGACATCTTCTTCGTCGACTTGTTTTTTAGCGATTACCACTTTACCAAACTCAATACCACGTGCTGTTTCGACGATGACATAATCATCTAATTTAATCGTAAACCCATCTGGGTTAAAATAATAGATCTTACCCGCTTTCTTAAAGCGCACTCCAATTACTTCTACCATCTATTTTCACCTCTGCATCTGCAGTGTTAGTTGCTCCATCACTAGCGTTGGATGTACATTCTGATCAAGTTTACGCACCGCGTGCGTGATTGTTTCTAAAATGGTTGTTAGCTGTTGTTTCGTATATCTAAATGCTTGTTGCTCCAATTGCTCTTTATAATCAAGCATCACAAGGGATGCATTATCTTCTATTTGGATATAGATTAAATCCTTAAACCAGTGGAGTAATAAATTTAATCCGATTTTTAATTGTTCTCGATCTTTAAAATGTTCCATCCATTGCTTTTCCACGAAAAACAAACTTTCATTTGAACGTGAATGAAGCATACTTACCAATTGTACCATTAATTTTCGCGCATCTGCAAACCAAGTATCTTGATCCAATGCTTTTGCTTGTTCTAACTGTGGCGCGATTGCTTGAAAAAGACGTGCATTGTGTGGACTTATTCCTTCATTTATTAACGCTGCTTCTAATGCTTTTGGACTTAGTGGGCGCAAAGCCAACAGTTGACACCTCGAGCGAATCGTATCAAGCAGACGGTATTGATTATCAGTCAATAAAATGGCTGTTGTTTCCCGACTCGGTTCTTCTAAAAATTTTAACAGCCGGTTCGCTGCATTGGTCGTCATCTTATCACTATTTTCAATCACATAGACTTTTTTATTTGATTCTAAACCTTGATAGGTGAATTCCCGTTGCAAGTCTTGGATTTGTTCTTTTTTGATTGAGGCACCCTCAGGTTTAAGCCAGTGTAAATCGGGATGATTGCCGGATTCAACCCGTCGACAATCGGTACATGTTTTGCATGGCTCTGCCCCGTGTGGTGACTTACAAAAGATACGCATCGCCAAATGAAGGGCAATGGCTTGTTTGCCTGTTCCCGGATCACCATGTAAGAGGTAAGCATGCGCCATACGATCATCTTTAATCATCCGTTCAATCATCTTCATGACAACCGGTTGGTCTTCCTTTAAACTTGTCCATGTTTTCATTGCTGACACCCTTATCTTTGCCTGTTAAAAAAGAGTGTGCATTTATGTCTGCTGCCCACTCTCTTTCTCATTATTTTAGCATAGTTCATCACCAAATGGCGATGAACTCACGAATAAAGATTAATTAATAATCCCTTGATTTCGCCAATTAGGCTCAGTAAATCAATCGAACGCTCTTCATCAGCTAAAATAGCTTCTGTTAAATCTACTAGCTTATCATCAATCGTCTTAACCAATGTTAATTTACGATTGCTACCGGTCGTGTTAAAGCTATGGCTGTGACTCAAACCTAAGCCGAAATCGACGGTTTCTTTCACAAAGTCTTTCACCATGCGCTTGTATTTGGCCAGCTCGCGAATGGTGCGATAGCGCACCACTTTATCGCCCTGTTTTTGAATGTTTTCCATTAGCTTTTCTAGCTCATAGCCCTGCATTTTTTGTGCTTGGGTTTGCACCATTTTTTGAAAATCAATGCCCTGACGTTGGCCCGTCTGTTGGACTAATTTACTTTGATCAATCTGTGCCCGGATATCTTTATTAATTTTCATTGGCAGTCACTTCCTTAATGAAGGCTAAAATTGCAAGAACTGATCAACAGGTAAGACGAAGACAGTCGCACCACCGACTTCAATATTAATTGGACGCGGAATATATGAATCAGCATTACCACCCATTGGTGAAATTGGCGCAACCATTTGCTCGCGCTTGCTCGTCTTGTTTTTAATGATTTCCAAAGCATCATCTACTGCATCAGAGTTACAACCAATCATTAGCGTTGTATTCCCTTCTTTTAAAAAGCCACCTGTTGTCGATAATTTCGTTGTCTTATACTCTTTTTCAGACAACGCATCAATTAAACGATGACTATCTTTATCTTCAATTACTGCAATAATAAGTTTCATCTTTTTTCCTCCTCTTGGCGCTCCTATTGATCAATATGCAAAATAATTTTTTGAAAAGCCAACTCACTAACTTCATCAGGCGATAGCGAGGCATCAATTTTCTTGATTCGATTATCAAATCGCTCTGCAAGTATCTGATAGCCTTTGTGAACCTTTTTATGAAAGTCTAAATCTTCTAAATCGAGTCTGTTTTGTTCCCGACCTTGGTCAGCAGCAATTCGATTCAGCCCTTCTTCTGGATCAATATCTAACCACAGTGTTAAAGAAGGCATACAGGTATCAATCGCAAACTGATTCACTTCATAAATTTGATCAATGCCCAGGCCACGGGCATAACCCTGATAAGCTAAACTTGAGTCAATAAAACGATCGCATAGGACGACTTGCTTTTTAGCTAAAGCAGGAATAACTTTCTCAACAAGGTGTTGGCGTCTTGCCGCCGCATAAAGCAAGGCTTCCGTTCGTCCATCCATTGATTTGTGTTCAGGATTAAGAATAACTTGCCGTATCTCTTCAGCGATTCTAATGCCACCGGGTTCACGTGTAAGTAATACATCATAACCGTTTTCCTTTAAGCGATCGGAAACTTTTTGCAGAACTGTTGTCTTACCCGCGCCTTCGCCACCTTCAAATGTAATAAAATTTGCTTCCACTTAATTAGCTCCTTTAAATACGAGGATTCCCTCTGTAATATCGTTTTGAATATAACGTTTCTCTAATACCATCTGTTCTACAGCAGCTTTTGCGAGTGCATCAATTGATTCTCCTTTAAGAATCAATGGGATACCTGGTGGATATGGGACAATTGCTTCTGCCGCCACATAGCCTTCACATTCATTGAGCGCTACACGCATCGTCTCCATTTCCAGCATCGCTTGATAAGTATAACAGAGTCTTGTCAGCGGTTTTGTCTTAATTGCTTTATTATTATCTATTGTATCATGTTTAGCAATATTTTTTAATTTTAGATTGATATCTTTCATTGCTTCTTTCAATCGATTCATCTCGTTAAAGTACGAAAGGCCATGGACAAATAACAAAACATGTGGTGTCATCATTTCGATATAGATGCCATGTGAAATCAAAAGATCGTTTATTTGCTTAGTATCGTAACCCGGTTCCACAACTAGCGTCAGCTTGAACGGATCCACTGACGTACTTGGTGCAACCAGTTCGGTCCCATCTAGTTCAGCTAAAATCGTTCTTACTTGTTCAATCGATTCCAGCACAGCTGTCAGCTGTCTTGATGATAGCTCTTGTAAAAAGTAACGTGCCAAATCAAGACTCGCCATTAATAAATAGGACGGGCTACTCGACTGTAACATTTGTAAGTAGTGACGCACTCGTGAAGTTTCAATACGCATAGAGCCGACATGTAGATACGCAGACATGGTTAAGGCTGGTGCCATTTTGTGTGCGGACTGAACCACGAGATCTGCGCCTAAGTGTAAACTTGAAGCCGGGATGCGTGCATCCTCAATGCTGAAATGGACACCATGCGCTTCATCAACTAAGACAATCACATCATGTTGATGGACATAATCAATGATCTTTTTCAAATCGTAAACCGTTCCGTAATAGTCTGGGTAAGTGAGAAAAATCGCCTTAATGTTTTCTTCTTCGATGACTTTCTTTATTGTAGCAAAAGGGGGATGCGTGTAGCGTTGGCGTTGGTGATCATACTGTGGTGAAACAAATACAGGTGTCGCTTGACTCAATTCGATTGCATTAATCACCGACTTATGACAATTCTTCTGCACCAAAATCGTATCGCCCCGCTTAACCGTGCTTAAGATCATCACTAAGTTCCCGACCGTACTACCATTGACTAAAAAATACGTCTCATTGGCACGAAAAAAACGTCTTGCTAGCTCTTCAGCTTCTTTGATAACACCTGTCGGATGATGTAAATCATCCAAGTCAGGAAGTTCGGTCACATCATAAGTTAATAGAGACTGAAATGCTTCCCAATCTGAATGTGGAAGAATCTGTCCGTTCTTATGACCCGGGACATGAAAAGAAACAGGTGCGCGCGCGACAAATGTTTTTAGTTGTTGCCATAGTGGTGCTTTATTTGGTGCCATGTTCTCCCTCCATTCTCATCAACACCCCCTAATTGATGTCAAGAGGGTCGTCGATCAATTCCAAAATTAGAATCTTTCACTTGGGTCGTTTTACCGCTAAAGCTCATCGATTAACCTATGCGCCATCGAGCCCCTAACGTGTTCAAGTCTCAATTCAGTGCGCTTCAGGTTATGGTTGCTTTAATTATAATTTACTTTACGCTGCTTAGCTACCCATCTTAAAGGAAGACATAAAGAAATAATCGAACCTAAAGCAACGTTGCATCGCGTTAGGTTCGATTCTATCAGCTCATGTTTAAAAGTTGGTAAAAGCAATGATCCGTATTGGTCACCATAATCGTTTACTACTTGGGTGGGAGCAAAAAAACACCGCTTAGCTTCTATTAACTTTTATCTTTTGATGTTACCTTTTTCGGAAAAGATATTCTCCTGCACCCATTTGTATGCTTTTATTCGCCCCTTGATCTGAATCTATATCCATTACAATTTTCTTCAGTTGATTGGCTGTTCCTTTTTTAAAGATAAGTGATTGATTACCGATTGCTAATTTTACACATGTTCCATCTTGTTCTATCACGTCAAACCCGAATAGCTTACGCCAATGCTGTGCAGATGCTTCTGGGTCAGTAACCTCAAACACACCTTCTGCAATCGTTACTTCTCCTATCGGGTGGTTCAAAGGAATGCCTGCTTTTTCTCGCTTGCTTTGCCGCTCTTCATCACTATCTTTCCATTGTATTACAAATGGATAAGATAACCCAGAAAAATCACCAGAAATAGTCATCATGCGCCATTCAATCAAATGTCCTTCCGCGTCAATCCGTTTGCCATCCATAATTGGTGATAACGAAAGATTCGTCTTAGCAAGCTCAGATGCAACCTGGTCAATGTCATCTGTTCTTAAAGCCATTCGACTCATCACTTCATATTCTGGTAAATATTTTATTGCATCTTTGACAACATCGTTCGGTGTATCAAGTTGTTCAATCAATTGGCGATCTTCGATGCTCAGAAATTCAATGTATGACAAGCCAAAGTAGCTCAACGCATTCCCCGTTCCCCATTGTGTATGTGACCCTCCATGAAATGCAACTAATCCATTTTTCTCAAATTGTTGGATGACCTGATCTAAATCATTAACGTAATGAACAATGTGATCCCAATATAATTGTGTCATTTTAAGCCCTCCATTATTTATCTGCTCCAAGTGCTGTTGTCCTTCTTACCGCTGCCAACACACTACGTTGCAATCCTGCTGCAAAATCTGAGTTGTTTAACTCATGTAGGGCGGTAATTCCCACACCACCGGCTGAATTATTAATATCTAATAACGCTCTCGGATGTTTGTTGGTTTGTTTCAACATCTCAACCGCGCCTTGCATGTTTTCCAAGGTTAACATCCAAGCCTGCTCTCTTGATAAACCAGCCAATACACCAGCATCCGCAAAGGATTCAATAAAATAATAAATATAGTTCGGTCCAGCTACACCAAAACCAGTAAAAATATCAATCAAATTTTCCTCAACGTATAATACTTTACCGAAACCATTCAAGAAATCATCGACCTGATGCTTCGTTGCGAGAGCATTCAATGCGGCACCACTGTATCCGAAACCGGTATCAGTTAATGTGTTAGGAATAACTCGAATGATAGCTATATCTTTTGCGATAATTTTTTCTAATTTCTCGATTGTTACCCCAGCAACAATCGACACGACCGTTGCATCCGGTTGACTGCCCTTCTTAATAAGGTTACCAACTGTATCTAAATCATCCTGAGGACGCACGCCAATTACAATAATGTCTGCCTGTTTTATAGCCTCTTCTTGTTTTTCGCTTGCTACAACACCAAATGTTTTGTTTAAGTAGCTATTTCGCTCGGCAACAACATCGGAAACAGTTATTTGATTTGCCGTAACGACCCGATTGGCTAAGATAGCTCGTATCATTGCTTCAGCCATCTGACCGCCACCTATAAAATGTATGCGTTTTTGCTTTTCCTTCATAAAAAATCTCCTTTATTAAATGGTATTCCTTTTTTGTTCTCAAAAGGGGGTGTTTGTGATAAAAAGATAATCAGTAGAGATATCCCTACTGATTAGATTGACTAATTATTTTCCCAAGCCTCCGGTAAAATAAAACCATCATATTTTTCTTCAGATAAAATATATGCTTCAAATTCAGCCGACTCATATGCTGCTGTTAAATCCTCTGCCCACTCACTCTCTGCATCTTCTGCTAAGGTTGTCACAATGATGCGATGTTCTAAAGGCGTGTCCTCTATTTTTAACGCATCGGTAATTTTCATACCAGCATCTGCGATATAATTACCATTGATTACACCGAAATCAACATCTTCTAATGCTACTAATATTTGTGCCGGATCTAGTACTTCAAATGCAATATCATATTGATCTGGTTCAACACTATTTAAGTTGAAATCAGTTGTACCTGCATCACTTGCAACTTTCACCCAACCTAAGTCTTCTAGAATACGTACTGCGCGCTCTTGATTGACCGGATCATTTGGTAGTGCCACTGTTGTTCCGTCTTCTACCGCATCAAGGGAATCATGTTTAGCCGAATGTAAACTTTGCGGTGCTCCAGGTACGTATGCGATTGGTGTCATTTCCATGCCGAGTTCTTCATTGATTCCTTCCATATAAGCTGTACTTTGGAATACACTTGCATCAATAGAACCTTCCTGCATCGCTGGATTCAATTGCATGTTTTGCGAGAATACCTCCATCTTTACATCATAGCCTTTTTCTTCAAGGATAGGCAAAATACTTGTACGGAACTGCTCTTCATATGTTCCAACTCCAAAACCAACAACAATCGTCTTATCATCATCCGCCGTTGCCTCATTTCCACACGCAGCCAATAACAACCCTACACTTAGTAAAACAACCCATAATTTCTTCATTTACTACCTCTCCTTTTTCTCCATGTTTTTATTTGACAGCGTCACGTAGTGTACGCAGTGCTTCATCTGTTGCATTTACTGATACAGCGCAATTAGGTACTAATAAAAATGGCTGCTCCTTCATGATTGATAACGCTTCTTGAATCTCCGCTTGAATCGGCGCAACATCTGTTTCAGCGAAAATGTTATGATTAACCCCCGCTACTTTTGTTTTAACTAAGCTAATGTCTAAACCAGGATTCCCTTCTGCTTCTGGATCCCAACTTATGCCTTCGACCGGGTAGTCATCAAAACGCTCAGGTTGTGCTTTTGCTCCGCACGTATGCAAAAGACGTTGACCTTTTTCCATCGCATGTAATACGATCAAATCATATGGACGTGAAAATTCATTGAAAGCTGCTTCGTCAAACAACTCTGGGTGGGCAGTTCCTGTCACGGCATAGAATATACCGTCGACACCAGCTTGTTCTAATGCTCTAACATAATCAGCCATTGTGTATGCGATGTTGTGTAGCGCCTGATGAACACCTGCGCGTTCTTCATTAAATAAACGCTCAATCGATAATGGTTCATCACTACCGTACATCGACTGATTAACATACGAAGAATTTCCGGTTAAAAATAATAAGATGGTTAACGGCGAAAACAGGGTCTGAATAATTGGTGTATCTGGTAATCCTTCGCGAATGGTTTTTACCGCTAGAATTTGTTCTTGTAGCGCAGCAGATTCCTTTATTTCAACCTGATCAATTTTCCATACATCTTTAACATCTGTGATTACAGCATGTGTTTGTCTTGGAAAGACCCATTGATAATCGGTAAAGTCATAGCGATTGCCAAAAGCTTCTGCTAAATAGGTCGCTCGGGGATTGATTTTAATCCAATCCCAATCAAATTTGTTGGCAAACGCAATGGTTGCTTCTGCTAAATCAGCGGCTGTTTGTTCTTGGTCTAAGAAGTGGTGCCAGCCACTTACAATTGGTCGATCTGCCTGTTTGCCATTTAAAAGTGCATCAAATCGTGCTTTCTTGTTCCAATTCGTCATGTTCTTCCTCCTAGATTAATGTCTTCTTATAAATCGTGCTAATCTATTACCTGTTGATTGAATCGTCTGTACAAAAATAATTAGGATAATTACAGTAATAACCATCGCAAATGTATCAAATCGCTGATAACCATAAAGAATTGCGATGTCACCAACCCCACCACCACCAACAGTACCTGCCATTGCTGTTGCTCCAACTAATGAGATTGTCGCTGTGGTTAATGAAAGAATTAATGAACCAAAGGCCTCTGGTAATAAAAAGTAGCGAATGATTTGGAAAGGGGTTGCTCCCATTGATTCAGCTGCTTCAATAATTCCAGGATTAACTTCAAGCAGTGAATTTTCCACCAACCTGGCAATTAACGGTGAAATGAAAATAATTAATGGCACCACTGCCGCATTCGTTCCTATTGAAGTTCCTACTATCATCCTTGTGAAAGGAATAATCGCAACCATTAAAATAATAAAGGGGACTGAGCGTACCATGTTAATAATCGGATTAAATAGTGTATAAATTAATTTTATTTCTATCACACCACCGGGCCGGGTTACCACAATCATAATCCCTAAGAAGAATCCAATAAGTGAGCCTATGAATAATGCCATACCGACCATATATAAGGTATCTATAATCGCCATCAAAAACTGATCCAATGTAATATTTGTATCAATCATCCTAACTTAACCTCCTTAATCCCAACATCTTGTTCTTCTAGAAAGTATTTTGCTGTTTGTATTGCTTGTGTATCTCCAGCAATTTCTACATACCATACCGCTAAAATCGTGTCTTGAATTTCAGTCATGTTTGTATAAATAACAGTTAGCTCTAGTTGATACTTAATGATTAGCTGTTGAAGGATCGACTCAGTCGCATGACTACCAATCATTTCAAGCTTGTATACCCTTTGAACTCCTTTTTGATTTAACTGCTCAACGAGAACGGTTGGGATCTGATTGTGAACAACCGTTTGGACAAATGTTTGGGTCGTTGCTCGTTTCGGTTTACCGAAAACATCTATTACAGACCCTATTTCTATGATTTCTCCTTCTTCCATTACGGCAACTTTATTGCATACTTGTTGAATAACTGACATCTCATGAGTAATTAACATGATGGTAATGTTGTATTCTTTATTAATTCTTTTAAGCAATTGTAAGATCGATTGAGTCGTTTGTGGGTCTAAAGCTGAGGTTGCTTCATCACACAGCAGTATTTTGGGATTACTAGCTAATGCTCTCGCAATACCCACACGTTGTTTTTGACCCCCTGACAGTTCATTAGGATAATTTTTCGCTTTATCCTCTAATCCGACAAATTGCAACAATTCTGTTACACGTGTTTGAATCTCATGTTTACTCTTTTTCTCTAAGATAAGTGGCATCGCAACATTTTGAAAAATGGTCTTTGATTCTAACAAATTAAAATGTTGAAAAATCATCCCAATTTGCTTTTTCATGCGTCGTAATTGATGCGGTGTTAACTTAGCTAAATTCTGGCCGTCAACGATAACCGTTCCACTTGTCGGGCGTTCAAGATAATTCACTAACCGCACCAATGTACTTTTCCCAGCACCACTATAGCCAATGACACCAAATATATCCCCTTGCTCAACTTGCAAGTTCACATCTTTAAGTGCTACTGTTTCAGTGTCTTTTCGATGATATTTTTTTATGATATTTTCTAAAGAGATCATTCACATATTCCTCCTTACTTCTCAAAAGCTAAACTTTTTATGTTCATTTTTTCACATGTTATTTTTGATTATTTTATGTACTACTTAATCGATAGCTACTCACTCGTTTTTTTAATTC
Organism: Streptohalobacillus salinus; assembly: GCF_003201605.1. Lineage (GTDB taxonomy): Bacteria > Bacillota > Bacilli > Bacillales > Amphibacillaceae > Streptohalobacillus > Streptohalobacillus salinus. The sequence continues at coordinate 64,296 of NZ_QJJR01000012.1, forward strand.
CTATTTAATCAATCGGATTAATTCAGTTAATAATAATACATTATGTTGCATTTTGCAACCGTAATATTAATAAAATTCAAAAAACTTCGTCATTTCCTCTAGTCACCCTCACGAAGTTGTAACATCTTTCTTATTCAATTGTCCGACTTGATCCTTTTAAATTAAAAATCAACACAAAAAAACCTAGAACCATAAGGCTCTAGGTAAGTATTTGCTTAGCGACGTCCTACTCTCGCAGGGCGTAAGCCCAACTACCATCGGCGCTGAAGAGCTTAACTACTGTGTTCGGCATGGGAACAGGTGTGACCTCTTCGCTATCATCACTAAACCAAAGGGCATCTACCCTGAAAACTAGATAAGAAGTCTGACAGACAATTAAAAATTTAGTTAAGTCCTCGATCGATTAGTATTCGTCAGCTGCACATGTTGCCATGCTTCCACCTCGAACCTATCTACCTCATCGTCTCTGA
>NZ_QJJR01000013.1:0-47046 GCF_003201605.1 Streptohalobacillus salinus
CCCCGAACCCAACAAATGACTCACTAAGAAGAGGCACTTACGTCAAGAGCACGCCGCAAGGCGGTGGCTAGTATAGCATAAAAATCAAGCATCCGCATCGATTAAAATAGTATAAGTATAGATTTTTGAATATATTGGGATATATTCAAAAAAGTTTATGCATTTGATTTTACAATTCAGGATTAGAAATGAAAGCTAAATTATAAGATAAAGTCCATATAATTGTGTAAAAGCAAAAAAGCCATATGAATTGCCTATTTACGTACACTGTTTTTAACCACTAAAAACATACCCAGGAGGCAATCATATGACCCAAGTACATTTTACACTGGAAACCGAAGATATTCAAAGCTTAATTGACCAGTCGATCAAAGATAATGCGGCTAAACAGATTCTACAAACGGTATTTAATCAATTGATGGACGAGCAGCGAACCGATTATATTCAAGCAACGAATTATGAACGATCAGATAACCGAAGAAGTCAGCGCAATGGCTATTATGAAAGATAATGAACGATGCGTATTGGTTCTCTTGAATTGAAAGTGCCTCGAACACGCGATGGCGAATTTACACCAACTGTATTTTAGCGGTATCCATGCAATGTGTATATTTCAGGTGTCTCTAGGCGTGAAGTTTCTCAAATCGTTGAGGAACTGTGCGGTAAATCAGTCTCTAAGTACTTTGTCTCCAGTTTAACAGCCCAGTTGGACCCTATGGTCTCCGAATGGCAAAATCGATCTCTATCAGACAAGCATTTTCCTTATATTATGACCGATGTTATCTACATAAAGATCAGAGAACATCATCGTGTTGTTTCTAAAAGCTGTCATATAGCGGTCGGAATATCAGGAGATGGAGAGTGTGAGATAATTGGCTTTATGATTCAAGATGAAGAAAGTGATGAGACTTGGTCTCTCTTCTTTGACTCCCTCAAAACCAGAGGTTTAGAAGGGGTGGAGATGGTCATTTCAGATGCACAAAAAGGCTTAGTTAAAGCTATCAAGAAATCATTTATAAACGCTACATGGCAACGATGTCAGGTTCACTTTATGCGTAATATCCTTAGTTGTATCCCTAAGAAAGAGTCAAAACCTTTCAGAGAAGAAGTCAAAGCCCTCTTCAAATTTACTCATATTGAAACGGCTCGAAAGGCTAAAAATAAGCTAGGAAGCGACTATATTGACCAATCCAAATATCACAAAGCCTGTGAAAAGCTGGACGAAGACTTCGAAGCTGCCTTTCAATACGCCGTTGTCGGTAAAGGTCAATCGAAACTAAAGAGCACAAACCTTCTTGAACGATTAAACGAAGAAGTTAGGTGCAGAGAAATAGTTATCCGAATCTTTCCGAATCACGCCTCTGCCAATCGTTTAATCGGTGCAGTTTTGATTGATCGTCACGAAGACTGGTTAAGTTCTACCAGAAAATATATTCAATTTTAACCCATAGGTTAAAGCTCTAAAGCAGTGTACTGTATTTTACACAATATTATGGACTTGACTAATTTTTTTTATAGAAATAGTAATGAAATATACTTTTAGAGGTAGGTAAAAAATGAAAACAAACTTAAATGAAGAGTGGAAAAAAGATAGAATTGCATCTGCGCATCGTGGGGAAAATCCAATGATAATTGCAGAAATGAGAAGTGGTTTTGCTGCCATTGGAGATACTCAGTTTCTACCAGGATATTGTGTGCTTCTACCATCTAAAGCATTTAGTTCTCTTGAAGAACTTGATTTCAAACAGCGAAGTGAATATTTGTTAGACATGAGCTTGATAGGAGAAGCTATTTTAAAAGTATGTCATCCTAGAAGAGTTAATTACTCAATTTACGGAAATACAGATGCTTATTTACATGCTCATGTGTTTCCTCGATACAGTTGGGAACCTGAAGAACGAATTCCTTATCCAGTTTGGCAATATTCTGGTGATAAGTGGCGCAATTCAGAATATCAATACTCCGATAAAAAACATGGGAAGATTAAAGCATTATTAAGTGCTAAGATTTATGAGTTAATGGAAAAAGCATATTAAACAAATACTTGGTTCATGAACTAAATAATGTTTTGTGGATCTATTTTCTAACTCGAATGTGATTCTTACGGATTTTTGAGGATTGTGTTAGACCCAACACTAGCCGAAAGATATTTGTCTTAGTCAGAAGAGATTCCTGGTTATAAACATGTGCCGAAAGCGTACTGACCTAATAATATGACAAGCCCAGACCTTGCTAATAGGTCTGGGCTATTTAGCGCTTATTCTTAATAGTTAAGTTTATTTTGCCGGTATGTTGATGATGTTTAATCCATTATGCTTGTGAAATTCCGATTAAAACTACGAATACTTTGAAAACCACAAATTCGCCCAATTTGATTGATAGTTAGTGTCGTTTCAAGTAAATATGCACAAGCCTTTTTAATGCGGAACTTATTTAAATATTCATTAAATCTTATCCCGGTTAAGGTTAAAAATGATTTTGATAAGTAATTATAATCATAACCCAGCTTTTCTTGAATTACTTTAAGTGAACATTTTTCACCGAAATGATGTAAAACATAGTCGATGATTTTATGAATCACTTCGCGTTTTTTGTTGGTGTGTTCGATCTCAAACGGTGCGTGTTGGATCAGCTTATTAAGTAAGTCAAAGGTAAATGCCCGTTCCGCATAAGGTGAGGTGAATTTTTCAATGTCAATGGGATTAGGCCAATCAAACAAGGGATTAACGATTGTTTTATTCTTGTACGTTGCATCAAATTCACTTACTAATTCAGGTGAAAAAGTGATGATTGTAAACTTGGCGGTAGTTGAAATATCAATTTTATGTATTTGAAGGACGTGTATAAAAATCGCTTGTTGCTTGTTAACGTGATAGCTTGCGCCATCAATTAAGACATCAAGTTCACCATCATCCACACGAATGAATTCATATGCGTTGTGATAGTGAAGGGATACGGCCTGTTGGTTCTCTATGCTACATTGAAAGAGTGAATGATCACTGTCATCATTGTTGATTAAATTAGTCATGGTAAAATACCCCTTAGTTATTGAATGTAATCATATCATACAATAGGCTCAGTTTATTTTCCAGTATATTGTTAATAATGTGTCGTTTTTTTGATGGTAAGTGAACGATATGTGACAATATATGCATGAAATTAAGAGGGCTTCTATAATTTAGCGTGTGAATCGTTATCTATAAATAGAGGAGTGAACCAACAAAATCAGTGGGATTGCATCTTTTAATTAAACATTAAAAAAACATTGCTAACTTAAGCTTATGTCTTGTAGGTGAAGTTATTTTTTACGAAGAATGACAAGTTATTCATTAATGATTCATGTTAAAATAGGTAATAACATGGCTTTGTTTTCTTTATTGATGACCTGAGGTCATCAGTTTTGCTTATTAAATAAAGCGAAGATTGTTAGCGACGTTAGGAGAGATAATAATGAATAGGTTAATTAAATTAAATACACCAGGATTTTCTGTGCAGTATCCTTTCTTTCGGATGCTGCGCATTGGCGTCTTACTAGGCGTGATGATTGTTGGCGTAGCAGGATGTAACAGTGAAGGTAGTAGTCCGGCAGAATCTGTAGATAAGGCAACAGACCGAATTGAGGACAAAGATGCTGAAGAAATCATTGATACGATTGAACCACCGGAAGAAGAAAGTAATGAGGGAAATGAAGATGAGGGAACGGATAAAGAAAATTCAGACTCTGATGATGATCAGTCTAACCAAGATGAAGAAAGCGATGAGTCAGATGAAGAAGAAATAGACAATAATGATGAAGATGATCAAGACAATCAAGACTTAAAAGCCCCTGATACTTACTCATTAGATGCGGTCCCAGAAGCAGATTACTTAATTCGTAGTGACGTCAACTTTCGTCGAGGACCGAGCACAGACTATCAAGTGATTCGTGCGCTTAGGACAAGGACGACAGTTGAGGTATTAGGTCAATATCAAGATTGGTACAAAGTATCAGAAGGCAATCAATTAGGGTTTGTCCATCGTAACTACGTGACAACTAAAAGTGCTTTAAATGATCAAGAAACGGTGTCAAAAACAGTCATTGATGGTGTACTGATTGTCAATAAAGGTTACGGGTTACCACGTGACTATGCACCCGGTGAAAGTCACGCAGCTAGACAACAATTTGAAGCGATGAAGAAAGAAGCCAGTCGCTTAAACTACCAAATTGAAGCTTTTTCGACGTACCGGAGCTATCAATATCAAAAAGAGTTATACAATCGCTATGTGAATGAACGTGGTCAACAAGCTGCCGATACTTTTTCTGCGCGGCCAGGTCATTCTGAACACCAAACGGGGCTTGCTTTTGATATTGGTTGGGATGGTTATTACACCGATGAACGAATGGAAAGTACCGCGACCGGTAAATGGATGGCCAACAATAGTTGGAAGTTTGGTTTTATTTTACGCTACCCCAAAGGGAAGGATCATATTACGGGTTATAAATACGAACCATGGCATTTCCGCTACTTAGGAAAAGACGTCGCCAAGAAAGTCTACGACAGTGGTGTGACAATGGATGAATACTTTGGTGTGGTTGCGCCTGACTATTCATAGTGACTTAAGAATTGAAGACGTATACGCTGTTTTTTTTGGAATGAGGTTTGAAAAGAATTAATGAACGGATAAAGGATGTCTATAAGTTTACGATTATAAATTATCCTTCCGGTAAACCTGTTGTTGTTTTGAAGTGATGCTCTTGGTTGTGCAAACGGATGTTTTGATAAGTTTAGTCGTTAAGGGGATATGCATAATCATAAAAGCAATGCATCTCTTAAGGGTAAGGCTGTCAACACGTGCGCTGCAATATCACTCAAAAGAACAGCTATGTCAAAAAGACTGATGCTAGCTATAAATATTATAGGACTCAAAAGACAATCCTATTCATTAAAAGTTCAGATGAAATGACAAAAAGCAGCGAGATGATCGTTCGTAGGGAACGTCTAATTGAGCATCAAGAAGGATTAAGCTTAGCTTGTGATACCAATTTCAGATAGATAATGGTAGGATTAAGGTGTGATAAAGAAGATTCGCCGATGAGAATAGGCGAATCAAGTTTTTTAGGGTGTTAGATCGTCTACGACCATTCTTACGGGTATTAAAGTTATTAAAAGCTTAATTCTTCTTTAAAGATAGGTGTGGGACTTAGACGCAAGAGGATCTGACTATAAACTCGTCCGTAATACGAATACCTTTTATAGGTCTTTGTTGAGTGTTAGATAGATCTTACTAATTCAACTGAGGTGATGTAAATGTCGTTTGATTTAAGAGATGCTCCAATAACTTCTACAGAATTTGACTTATTGGATACAGGCAGTTATGCAGATGCGATATCCCAATTCATATTAAACAGTAAGCCACCTGTAACCATTTCGGTGCAAGGGGAATGGGGATGTGGTAAAACGTCACTACTTAAAATGATTGAAAAGAAAGTTAATAACCCTAACGCCACTAAATACTATGAGAGTGTGTGGATAAATACGTGGGAGTTCTTTGTTAATAACACGTCTGATCATGCGTGTGAGCAAATTATTTTATACATACTTAGAGAAATAACAAAGCAAAAAAACGCAAAACAGTCGCGCACGGATATTGAAGATTTAAAATTAAATGTTAAGCGCTATTTAAATAGTGCCGCAAATATAACGATGGACATTGCTGGGGTTACTGAACAAACAAAAAAATCAACCATCGATGTTTTTAGTGACTCTCGTTTAACGACGGTATCCCAATTGCGAGATTCGATAGAGCAAACCATCAACCGGTTAGTCAAGACTCATAATGGTTTAAGTAGTTATGGTTTTGTCTTTTATGTCGATGATTTAGATCGAATTGATCCTGTGCACGCGATTCGTATTTTGGAGATTATAAAGAATTTATTTGATATCGATCATTGTGTATTCATTCTAGCGATTGATTATGAAATCATTACAAGGGGATTAAAAGAAAAGTATGGGGAAGGCGATATACAAAATGAAGCAGCCTACCGTGCATATTTTGATAAACTAATCCAATTGCCTTTTTCTATGCCAATTAAACATTATGATTCCAAACGCCTAATTGAAAAGTCATTGACGGAAATTGGCTATTTTAATACCTTTCCTTTAAGCGAAAGGGATTACAATAAATTTGCTGTAATTGTTAAGAAGACAATCAATAACAACCCAAGAAGTTGGAAACGGATTGCGAATGCCCTATTCTTAAGTGATATTATTGATAAACAGCGCGGTCCAGTCCTAACAACGAAAGAGAATCGGATTATCAACTTTGTATTTGTAAGCTTGCAAATTGGTTACCCAAAAGTGTATGCCTATATGATGACTTACCCGGGGATGTTGATTGATTTTCTCCATGATACCGATGAACACTTTATCACTAAACTAAATCATGAATTAAAAGAAAATTTAACTGAAGAAGCTCTGCATGACATCACGGCAATTTTTGATTTACTGAAAAATTTAGTCAATGATTTTACGGCAAGTCGTGAAATTATATTGAATTCAGCAACAACGAGTATTGAAGACTTATCGCAAATGAAATTCAAGTACGATGGCAGGGCCTATGATAAGTCCTCACAAACCCAGTATCAACAAGGAAGCAAGCTTATTGATAAACTTAAGCTAACGCGTCATGCGAACATATTAGATTTAGGTTGTGGTAATGGGAAAACAACGATTGAATTATATCATGCAGAACCATCCAATCGGATTGTAGCGATTGATCAATCCTCCAGTCAGATTGATATCGCAATTGAAAATCGAACGGCTGCTAAAATACCTGCAACGGCGATAGATTTTCAACAACTGGATGCATTAGATTTAAAAGAAAAAGAAGCATTTGATTTGATTTTCAGTAATGCAGCGCTGCACTGGATCATTGAAAGTAAGGTGATGTACACAAAGATATTTGAGGCGCTGAAACCGAATGGTACCATTGCCATTCATCAGGGCGGGGCAGGGTCTTACCGAGAGTTACATGAGGTTGCTTATGAGACGCTAAATGAGCTTCAACAATCTGATCAATTCAGCAATTGGCAGATTCCACTATTCTATCCGACTAAAAGAGAAATGCAGGACTTGTTAGAAAGTGTTGGGTTTTCTTCAATAAAAATTGAGAGTGTAGAATCTAACGGTCAAGAGTACAGCAATTTAATTGAGAACTTTTCTAATGCTTCATTATTGCCCTATTTACAACACATTAAAAGCGAAGACATGAAAGCCACTTTTAAGCGAGCATTTATCGAGCGAGCTAAGCAAAAAATTGACAGTGTCTACACACACCGTTTATATGTTTTTGCAGAAAAGGGGCGATAACATGGAGATCTATCGATTGGCTGCTGATGAACCAGTGATTCAAGAACAAATAAAAGCATTAGTGTTTGCGTGTGATCAGGAGTTTTATCCACCGCTGTCTAGTCGGACAAGTTCAACCCAAAGCCACCTAAATACAAGTGATTCAGTCAAGGAAGATGGACCACTTACGTATTATGAAGAAATTAAGCAACAATCTTTTATTGTTGCTGTTGAAGATAGTAAGTTGATAGGCTTTTTAACATATATTCAAGATTATCCGCAAGCTGTTTTCGCTGAGTATTGTCCGGGTTGTAACAATCACTATGTCACAACAATTTGTGTGACTAAAGCAAACCGCGGCCAGAAGATTTCTCATCAGTTGTATGAAGAATTGGAGAAACAAACGGCATCAACAATTAATAGTGTTGTATCTACACGAACGTGGTCAGAAAATTATGCGCACATTAATGTGTTAGAAAAAAGAGATTATCAAATGATTTATCAATTAAATAATCATCGCGGCGAAGGCATTCATACCCTGTACTTCGCAAAACAAATAATGTAGATGTGTGTTTAAACTATGAATTGTATTTATTCTGCTCTGTAAACGCATGCTATAAATAGGGGGTGAGCATCGTGTTTGATTGGATTGAGTTACTTTCTTTACTGGAAGTCGTCCTTATCATAGCTTTATTGATGGGATTATGGTTGATCATAGAGTTGATTCATTTACGTCTCGTGCAGCGTCAAGCGCTGCATTTAGCAGAACGTAACCATTTCGATCAACAGCTAACGCATGCCCTAGAGTCGTTTGCTGCAATTAATCAAGCAAATCAGAAAAGGTATAGCTTACGTCAATACCTTGCGGATGAAGAAAAAGTTTGGAATAGTGAGCTGGTTTTAACGAATAATGCTGGCGAATGCTATCTTGTGATAGAAAAGGAATCAACGACTTACCACGTAAGTGAGGATGCACTCATTAGCTTTCTCTTACTGTTAAGTCAGTATCAACGTCTAATAAAACGAAACATTGTCAGTCGAGAAAGTATCTTGTATCTAGCACGGTTCACCTTACCCTTTATTCAACCCGATTACTATTACTTACTTGAAAAACATTATGGTGAAACGTTAATAGGTACCGTATTTGATTTAAATGTACGTATTATGAAACGCCTTCTTAAATTTAAATACCAGCCTGCATATCCTTTAATGGATCAACTTATACATGACTACCGTCGCAAACGGAAAGATCCACGTTATCAACAATTGATCCAAATTGAAAAACGATTACAGAATCGTCGTTAACTGAAACGATGGCATCTTGTTTCGAGTGTTCACTTTTCGTTAGATGTTTTGAGAAAGTTAGTAAATAGAAATAAACAAACAAAACAGACGTAGCATTTCAATGCTACGCTCATTTTGTCTGTATTTAATCGTGAGCTCGTCACTCATATCAGTATCATGGTCGCATCGGGTACAATATTTATCAATGCTTTCTTCTCCTCTTGACGCATATCAACATAACTACTTAATGTCCGGAGATGCTCGTCGATGTTCGCTGGGTGAACCATCACTTCAACGGACGGATAAGGCAAAGCTTTTAAGTCATCAAATAGTTCGGTGCTCACACCTTCTTTATAGAACTTCAACCACAAATAGTCAGTCAGTAAATGTTCAGGATGTTTTTTTAGTGTCGCTACGTAACGCACAGGCACGTTGTAAGTCTTACTGAGTTCTAAGATAACATCTTTTAAATCTTGCCAACCGTGCACGTGATGATGACTATCAATATGGTCTAGCGTTAACCCCATTTGTAGGAACGCATTAATCTGCGTTTCCCACTCTGCTTTTACTTCACTCATTTCCTCGGGCGTAAGACGTGATTCTAAATTAGTGAATTTAAAGGTACCATCAGCCTTTGTTAAGTGTGATGTCGCTGTTTTATTCAGCGGTCTACCAAAAGATAAAACAAGATGAATGCCTACTTTTAGCGTGGGTGTTTCTTTCGCAAGTCTGACAGCATGATAGACCGCATGTCCATTCATCATTAACGTTGTCCGGGTCACAACGCCATTAAGATGAGCATCAATAATCCCTTCATTGACACCCTCGGTTAAACCAAAGTCATCCGCATTTACAATTACCTTCATTTGTCTTCACTCCTCGTTTCATAAATTTGTCGTATCCCTTACTTTTAGTTAAAGCGCGCCTCGGTGCCCCACCAGAACAGCTATCTGTGATGTATCCATACTTATTACTGATCATAGAACCGTTCAACTTTGAAGCTTGTCTTATCGCCTCTAAAGTAAGAACGAGAAAATTCAATCACACGACCCGTATCATCTTCTGCGACTGTTTCAATATAGAAACAAGGCTGCCCAATCTCACATTGCAAGTAATTGCTGACGTCTTTATCAGCTAAGGTGATCTCAAGTGTCTCCGTTGTTTTATGAATGGAAATATCATACGTATCTTTTAATGTGGAATAAAGTGACGCTTCAAGTTGTTCTTTCTTTAGCCCTGGGGCCACACGCCAAGGCACATAAGCAATCTCATATTGGGTTACTTCTTCATTAGCTAAGCGAATCCGTTTAATTTTTTGAATCGGATCGTTTTCGGTAAGGTTGAAGCGTTCTTGTTTTGACCCGCGTGCTGGAACAACTTCAAGCTTCTTCAAGATGATTTTCCCTTGTTTCCCTTGGGCTTTTAGTTGTTGATTAAAGCGATCTTCAGTATGTGATAAGGTTTGGTTTACTTTCGGTTCGGCAACAAAGCTACCTTTGCCGCGCTGACGGATTAGGTAACCTTCCTGGACCAATTGGCTAAGCGCAATTCGCACGGTTGTTCTACTGACATTGAATTCTTCACAAATATCATGTTCGGTCGGGAATTGCTCACCAATTTTATAAACATTTGTTTTAATGCGTTCAATTAATTCTTCTTTTATATAGGCATGTAACGATTGCTTTTTCCCCACAATAGCCATCCTCTCTCTTTGATTACTAATCTAAGTATAACAAACAAATAAATGTATGTACATTTAAAATAATGGTTTGGTGTATTTTTATTAAAAGTATTTACATTTAAATATTTGTATGATACATTTTATTTGTGGTTAATCACAATACAAATTAAAGGAGCACGACAGCGATGAAAATTGTTATTGTGGGGGGAGGTTCAAGCTACACCCCAGAGATTATTGAAGGATTAATTCTAAGACATGATGTTTTTCCCGTTGATACAATTACTTTGGTCGATATTGACAGTGGTAAAGAGAAATTAGAAATTGTCGGTGCGCTTGCTAAGCGAATGATTGAAAAGGCCGGTCTATCAATTAGCCTTCGTTGGACACTGGACCGAAAGGAAGCATTAAAGAATGCTGATTTTGTTTCTACCCAAATTCGTGTGGGTGGACTTAAGGCGCGTGAGAAAGATGAACGGATCCCGCTCAGTCATGGCATGATTGGTCAAGAAACGAACGGTGCGGGTGGAATTTTTAAAGCGTTTCGAACCATCCCAGTGCTATTAGACTTAGCTAAAGATGTTCATGAAATTTGTCCAGATGCTTGGATCATTAACTTCACCAATCCCGCCGGGATTGTCACCGAAGCCTTGTTGAAACATGGGCCACACAAAAAAGTGATTGGTGTCTGTAACATTCCTTACAACATGACGCAATCAACTGCAGAAATTTTAAATGAAGACCCTGACAATGTGCGCATTGAGTTTATTGGTTTAAACCACTTTGTCTTTGGTTCGAAAGTATGGGTCAACGGTGAAAACAAACTCGACACAGTCATTGATGCGTTGATTCACCAAAACGTTGATTTCTCACCAGCAAACATTGTCAGCCTTGGTTGGTCTGAAACATTTTTAAAATCGATGCAATTGTTGCCGAATCCGTACCATCAGTATTATTATCAAACAGCACAGACGTTGAAAAAAGACATTGAGGCGTTTACGAACCACGGCACACGGGCAGAACACGTTCAAGCGATTGAAGAAGAGTTATTTGATGTTTACCGTGATCAAGAATTAAATATGAAACCACAACAGTTAGAACAACGCGGTGGTGCATACTATAGTGATGTGGCATGTAGCTTGATGTCAGCACTCTACAACAACAGTGAAGCGATTATGACTGTTAACACGTTGAATCGCGGTGCGATTATTGATTTGCCCGATGATGCTGTGATTGAAGTGAACAGCATCATCACCAAAGAAGGACCGGTCCCACTTGTGATTGGTCGCTTACCGCAACAGATTAAGGCAGACTTGCTGATGATGAAAGCCTTTGAAGAACAAGTGATTGCTGCAAGCGTAAGTGGGCGTTATCAAGATGCTTACCTGGCCTTCATCATGAATCCATTGATTAAAGATGAGAAAAAAGCAAAAACCGTGTTAGATGAATTGTTAGTTGCCCATCAAGCGTTCTTACCGCAATTTAAGTCAGTCAAACCGATCCACAACGCGTGAAATCATCCGTAAGTGAGGGGCTGTATATCAGGGGGAATATGAGACGCGTATAGGGTTGTTTTTTTGAAAGCGTTAACTTTTTACCGGGGGTATCAACATTTAGTTTAGGATCAAAACAAAACGACCGTTTGGTCGTAAAAATGTTCACGTGTATATAAGGGAGGAAATACAGATGAATAATAAATATGTAGATAAATTTATTGAAATAGCTGGACGAATTGGTGCGCAGCGTCACTTGGTTGCGATTCGTGATGGTTTTGTCGCGGTTATGCCATTAATTATTATTGGTTCCTTAGCGATACTTTTTAACAATTTCCCACCAATTGGCGCCTTCAATTTTGTTGAGCTATTAAACAGCATCTTTGGGGAAGGCAATTGGCAGGCTGTTGGTGGAAGTGTGTGGAATGGTAGTTTCGCCATTATCGGCTTACTGATTGCCTTCTCGATTGCCTATAACCTAGCTAAGTCGTATGACGTTGACGGTCTCGCAGCTGGATTAATTTCAACGGCCAGCTACGTAATGCTTGCACCGGTCACTGCCGATTGGGGACTTAACTTTGCTTGGCTCGGCACACAAGGCTTATTTGTAGCGATTATTCTTTCTTTATCGTTAACTGAACTCTTTAGAGTGTTAGTGCAATCAAAATTTACGATCAAAATGCCAGCCGGTGTACCGGGCGGGGTGGCGCGTTCATTCCAAGCGCTAATTCCAACGGCAGTCATTCTGTTTCTTGTTGGATTGTTCCAAGCACTCTTAACCGTCTTTGTAGGTTCGAGTGTATTTGAACTTATTTTTGAAGCGATTCAAGTACCACTTCAAGGGTTAGGTAATACCTTACCAGCAGCGATTGTGATTGCATTCATGAATCATATCCTTTGGTTCTTTGGTTTACATGGCACGAACATTATTGGTTCGGTTATTGAACCGATTTACTTACCACTTATCCAAGAAAACTTAGCGTTATTCCAAGACGGGATGTCAGCGTTTGACGTGCCTTATGTTGTCACGAAACCATTCCTTGATTCATTTGTTTTTATGGGGGGGTCAGGAACGACAATAGCGTTACTGATGGCCATCTTTATTGTCCTAAGACGGGAACAAAAGCATCCGTACCGTGAAGTTGCAAAGCTATCAGCACCTGCGGGTCTCTTTAACATTAACGAACCGGTTATCTTTGGTCTACCGATTGTATTAAACCCAACCATGTTAATTCCGTTCGTATTGGTACCAGTAACTTTAACGATTATCTCTTACTTTGCCTTGTCACTCGGGATTGTGCCAAGAACTGTTGCGCTTGTTCCGTGGACAACGCCACCGATTCTTTCAGGTTACTTAGTGACAGGTGGCAGCATGCGCGGCATCTTCCTACAAATCTTCAACCTTGCGGTTGCGACAGCGATGTATATACCGTTTGTCTATGCAGGAAGTAAAGCACTAATGAATAAGGAGGCAAATGCAGATGAATAAAGTAAAAGAAGACATTCAAGCAATCGCATTTCAAATCATTCTTCATGCCGGTGATGCCCGTTCTTCAGCAATGGAAGCGATTCAACTAGCACAAGCCGGAAACTATGACGAGGCAGAGGCGAAAATTGAAGCTGCCAGTCAATCATTCACAGAAGCGCATCACGTACAAACCGATCTCTTACAAAAAGAAGCACGCGGAGAAATGACTGATCCAACGTTAATTATGATCCATGCGCAAGACCATTTAATGACAGCCATGGTTGTGAAAGACATGGCTCACGTCATGATTGATTTATATCGACAATTGAAGGGGTGAGGACAATGAGTAAAGTAAACATTATTTTGGTTTGTTCAGCAGGTATGTCAACATCACTACTTGTTGAACGCATGAAACTAGAAGCAGACAAGCGTGCACTTGATGCATCGATTGAAGCCATGGCCGAATCAGAATTAAAAAATCATCTTGATCAACTAGATGTTGTCTTAATTGGTCCGCAAGTGCGCTACTTAGAAAAACAAGTAAAAAAACTCGTTGAGCCAAAAGGCATCAACGCAGCTGTGATTGATACGATGGCCTATGGTCGGATTCAAGGCGATGTCGTCCTTGATCAAGCACTCGCGTTAATATAAAAAACAGATGAGCCTTTATGTCCAATGGGGATGTTTAGGCTCATTATTTCGTCTACGAGCGCATGCGTCTTCATTTAGCGTCGAAGCATGAAGCCCTTTCATAGCATGATAAATAGGGCAAAGGTGCCTTGATAGTTGGGCTTGCATGACTTGCGGCGGAATTGATAACTTAGGTAGTTAGGTGCTAAAGCCAGGTGTTAAAATCATGTGATTGTTGTTATAGGTGCGAAGAAGAAAAAAACGGATGACCCGTTGGAACTGTGGTCATCCGTCTTTTTACGTCGCGTTATTCACTTAATTCCGCAATGTAATTTTGGGCTGCTTCGTAGTTTGAGTCATCTTCTGACACCTGTTCGAACGCATCAATCGCCATCGCATTGTAGTCAATTGCCATGAACTTTTCACCATCACGGAAGGCTTCGCGTGATGCGATCAGTGTTTCGTGTTGGGTCCGAATTTCGGTCACTTTTTCCGGCACACCGTCAAGTTCAATTGCTTCAAACTCTTTTAACGTATTGTTGAAGGTGCTGACACCCATCTCATCATTTTCAAACCTTGACGTTACAGTGTCAATCGCTTCAATTAGCTGTGTTGAGGCATTTTCTTTCACCTCTGTTTGTTCTTCCTCAGTTAAATCACTCGCTTCCAGGTCACTGATCAAGCTATTCACTTCAAAGTAACGTTCTTCCTCAATTGCGGTGGTTAACGTTAGTGTTGCTTCTTCAACCGGTGAAGGTGTTTCACCCGTCTCAGGTGTTGTGTCCTCATCGTTGGCTTGGCAGCCGGCAATGACAACGGTAACGAAGAGTAAAATGATCCATTTTTTCATATTTGTATGCTTCCCTTCTCTATCTCGAATAATTTCACACAAGAAATAGTATAGCACATAAATCTGCCTGTGTTGAGCGATCCTTAGATAATCGAAATAGTTCAAAAATTTAAAAATTTCATCAATAAAATATTGCTTGAAACGCCTGGTATGACTAGGTTTAAGTGGCGTTAAAAAATCCCGTGTTTCTTTACAATATTTAGCTATCTTTTCTAAAAATAAGGTGCTATAATTTCTTTGTTATCCACCGCTATACGCAAGAGGATCGTTTAAAAAATGCCCAGATCTCGGTCTAGACGCGCGTGATAGAGCGAAGAGACTTGATCCAATCAAGGTGTTATCGAGGATTGTTCTGTCTAGATAGCGGGTATATAACAGATAAGTGCTGTTAAAAAGACCGGGTGACATTGAAACAGCGTCTTTGGACCAATCAAAAGCTAAGCATGCACCGTGCGATTTAGTTTGTGTGCCGGATGAAAAAAGAGGTTATTAAAGACGAATGACAAATAAATAAAACGAGGAGAATGATGATGAATATTTGTTTTATTATTAATAACTGGGACACCATGGTACCAGAAACCGAATCAACCTTAAGAATTATCCACGAAGCCTGTAAACGAAACCACAATGTTGGGGTACTGTATACTGCCAATTTGACGATTAGAAATAACGAAACGTATGGTTTTATCAAAATGATTAATAAGATGGATAACCTCTCAGATAATATGGTGACGTTTTATAAGAAAGTCCAATTTAAAGAACAAATGTTGCCGCTTAAAGGCTTTGATGTTATCTTCTTAAGAAAGAATCCACCCATCGACAATTTACTGTTAAACTTCTTAGATTCAATTGATGATGATGTCTTTATCGTCAACAATATCCATGGAATCAGAAAAGCAAATAATAAGTTATACACCACCACGTTCCACGATCCAGATAACGAGTACATTCCGAAAACATACGTGTCGAAAAACGTCGAGTATTTAAAACGGATTGTCGCAGAAAGTGATCAGCCGAAGATGATTTTAAAACCGGTTGATGGTTACGGTGGCAGTGGGGTCATTATTATTGAGAAAACAGCGACCCAAAACTTAAACTCGCTGCTTGATTTCTATATCAACACCGACAAAGGAAAAAAATATGTGATGCTGCAGGAGTATATCGAAGGTGCTGAAAATGGCGACGTCCGTGTGATGATCTTAAACGGGAAAGTGATTGGTGCTTATAAACGGGTACCGAATCAGGGCGACATTCGTTCGAACATTCACGCCGGTGGTTCAGCCGAGAAGTATACGTTAACGGCTGAGGAGAAAACCATTTGTAACACGATTGCGAAAAAACTTAAAGATGACGGCATTTATTTCGCCGGGATTGACTTAATTAACAAGAAATTACTCGAAGTTAATGTCCAAAGTCCGGGTGGGATTGTGAACATTAATAAATTCAATAAAGTGAAATTACAACGTGACGTGATTGACTTTGTTGAAGAGGTTGTTAAAGAGAAAGAAAATCAATTGAAAGAGAAAAGTCATAAGATTAGAAATCGTGAGTCTTATAAAAACGAGGTCAACAATGTATAAGTTATCGATTGAAGCGATGATTGAGAAAATTAATCGTGAAGAAGTGTTTACGGCGACAAATACAGCCGGTGGCTTTACCTTGCATATTGAGAAATACGTGCCGTTTATTTGTGCAGCTGTCCATGACGGTAGCTCAATGAGTGATTACCTGACGGGTCAGTGTGCCCTTGATGAGCAATCGAGATGGAATGAGGAAGATCCTTTCACGGGTAAATTTATTGAGTCGTTACCAATTAGAATCATCGGTAACGATTCCCGTTATTATTATGATTTGAACCGGGCAGAAGATGCCGCGGTATATGATGTGGCTTGGGGGAAGGTTGTTTGGCGTGAACCACTGACCCCAGATATGAAGCTATTGAGTCTAAGTCGTCACCGTGAATTTTATGCTGTATTAAAAGCATTAGTTGCAAAGATTGAATCAAAGTTTGGTGCAGCGATGCTGTACGATATTCACTCTTACAACTACCGAAGAGATGTGGTTGAGCACAAGCACCCGGTGTTTAACTTAGGTACGGAAAACATCAATAAAAATCGCTATGGTCGCTACGTGACGCGACTATTAAAAGAATTAACTAAAATTAGCTTTGATAACATCGAAAATACCGTTGCCGAAAATGAGGTCTTTTTTGGCCGGGGCTACGTTTCGAAATTTGTTACCTCAAATTTTGAGAACACGGTGGTGTTCCCGCTAGAGGTTAAGAAGATTTACTGTGATGAGAATACCGGAGATATGTTCCCGGAAGTGATTGATCGCATTTCTGAAGGAATGAAAAATGCGATCATCGCCACATCACTCTATTTTAATAACCGTGAATGTAAGCAGCGAATCAACAATAAAACGAAGCTCTTATCAAGTGTCGATGACCCGGTACTTCTCGCTGTTGATAAAAAGCTCTACACCTTGCTGCGAAGTTTTGAAACCTTGTTGTACGTGAACCCAAGAAACTTAGAACAGAGCAAAAAGTTGTTTTTTGATTCGAATTATCGTAAAGTACCACAGTTCACCTACCGCCCGCTTAATATTGATGCCTATGAACTAAAGAAACGGCTCTACGAGTTACCGGTTGCCGATATATATGACATCTCTATTCAGCGCTTGTATAAAGATATTATCCGGGAGTACGCAATTACAATTGATATGTTGGCAGCACGAGGAACCGACGACTTCTTATACAATTCACTTAGGTTATACGGGAAGCCGGACAAAACGGATGTCATGAATGCCAATTACATTATCCAGTCCTATGGCTTAGATGATGAAGCACCGAAAACGCTCGGGAAAGAAGAGGTACGCGCACGCTTTAGTGCTGCCCTTAAGGCGTGGGACATGGGTGGGAAATTAACGTTCGGCAAGAACATGGCAGCCCGTGTAATGGTGAACTCGGCCAAAAAAACGTTAATTGTCAATGAAAAAGCTAACTTCAATGAAAATGACATAAAATTGTTGACCCAACATGAAATTGGGGTGCATATGTTAACGACAATCAATGCTAACAAGCAGCCACTTAAGTTTTTATCACTCGGGACACCAAACAATGTTGAAACCCAGGAAGGCTTAGCGGTCTTATCTGAATTCTTAACCGGTACAATGCACATTAACCGGTTGAAAGACCTGGCTTACCGAGTCATTGCCGTTAATATGATGGTAAAAGGGAAAAGCTTTAGAGAAATCTTTGAGTATCTTGTTGATGAGTATAACTTTGGTCGTGATAAAGCCTTTGATTTAACGGCAAGAGTTATGCGTGGCGGTGGATTCACAAAAGATTATTTATACCTTAGAGGTTTCATCAAAGTGTATAACCAGCATAACGCTGGGGAATCCTTTGATCATTTATTAATCGGTAAAACGTCAGTTGAATACAGCGGCTTATTGAAAGAGTTAATTGGGCGTGGTTACCTGAAACGCCCGCACCATGTGAACGATATTTTTAAAAATGGCGAGATTGATGATGCGACAATCAAATATATTTTAAAAAGCACGAAAGCGGTCGATGAAGCAGAAGGCCCGGTACTTAACTAAGGCGTGTGTCGTGACAGCAGTGACACATAACGCATCCGCAGCGCTTGAGATGGGTGTTCGTCTTTAATATTCCTGATTCATTTGAAACAGTCAGTCGTTATGCAACGTATGCATAACGACTGACTGTTTTTGTCATATGTGACACAAATGTCACATATGACGAGAAATTTATCAGAAGTCCTTAAAAACTTCTTTTTAATGGGAAATGATATGTGATATATTGAACGAGTAGGCATACTATTTTCTTATATAAAGGAAAAATGTTAAAAATATATCAATTTGGGGGAACAACGATGAGAAGTATTAAGCAGAAAATGATGATGTTTTTTTCAGTATTGACATTGGTTATTGTATTAAGTATTAGTTTGTTAGGGTTTTATTTTTCTTCAAAACAAATGGAGGAAATGTTTTTAGATCAATCATTAACCCATACATTGACATCCGCTGAGATGTTGTTAGATAAAGAGGTTGGAACATTTACTGAGGCGAATAGCACCCTGACGACCGAGACAGGTGCAGAAGCTGATGACTTAAATGCAGAATTAGATGCGCTCGAGGGATCACTTGACAGTGTGTTTACCGTTTTTGATTACAATGATACGTTTACACGGGTGGCGACGAGTATTACCGATGACGGTGAGCGAATTGTCGGCACAGCCCTTACGTCAGATCAAGTCATTGAGGCATTAGAGAACAAACAAACGTATATTGGGGAAGCAGATATATTAGGAACAAGCTACTACACCGCTTACCAACCGATTGTTGAAGATGATGTGGTTATTGGTGCACTCTTTACGGGAGCCTTGAAGTCAGAGGTTGATGGTTTAATTGGGGGCTACCTTGACCGTTTACAAGGGATCTTTCTTATTGTAGGGGTACTTGCGTTGGCTGTGATGTTGGTTGCAGTGTACTTTGTCGCCCAGTCAATTGCTGGACCGATTACGAAGCTAACTCAAACAGCAACGAAGCTTGGTGATTTTGATTTAACTGAGGATGTCCCAGAACACTTGACAACGAAACGGGATGAAGTCGGGGAAATTGCCTTGGCATTTAGCCATACATTAGTGAAATTACGCCAGATGGTTCGTGATTTACGACAAGCAAGTGAATCAGTCCATGATTCATCAGAGACACTGTCAACGAATGCTAGTCAAACGTCACAAGCTTCAAATGATGTTGCGCACGCGATGAATGAAGTAGCGAGCGGTGCTCAGACCCAAGCACAATCAATCGATGAAGGATCATTGAAAGCACATGATTTAGGCAAGCATATTGAGACAAACCAAGGACACATGCGCGCGCTGAATGAAGCAAATGCTTCCGTTGAATCAGCGGTTACTGGCGGGTTAACTGGCAGTGAACGGTTGTTGAAAAGTTCAAAAGAAAGTGAAAAACAAACGAAGGCGATTGAACAAAGCATTGGTAAGACCAATGCAAGTGCAAACGACATTTCAAAAGCAAGTCAGATGATCGCTGCGGTTGCTGAACAAACAAACTTACTTGCACTTAATGCGGCAATTGAAGCTGCGCGTGCCGGTGAAGCTGGGAAAGGGTTTGCGGTTGTGGCTGATGAGATTCGAAAGCTTGCCGAGGAATCCACCCGTTCAACAACGGAAATTGATACAATCGTTGCTGAACTTCAAACAAACGCACAAAATGCGGTAACGAATATGCAAGCTGTTCTTGATAGTTATCAAAACCAAGCAACAGAAGTTGCTCAAAATAAACAGAACTATCAAGTGATTCAAACAGCAATGGAGACGTCACGAAGAGAAGTGGAAGCACTTACGGTAAACAGTGACACGATGGCCGTTAATAAAGACGAGATCATCGGTATTCTCGAAACACTTGCACAAATCGCAGAAGAGAATGCCTCTTCAACGGAAGAAGTATCTGCCTCTGTTGAAGAACAAGCCGCTTCCATTGATGAAATTTCAAGTGCGAGTGCATCGCTTGTACAGTTATCAAAGGATTTAGATCAATTGGTGCTACAGTTTAAAAACGACTAGGGCGGATGGAAAATCCGTGAGACAATGGCTTCTCGATTAGTGGTGAGGTGGCTGACGTAGAAGAGTGAAAGTGTCTAGATACCGCAAACGGTAGTTTCTTAAAAATAATAGATAGTCAAGCTACCTTGAATAAACGGCGAAACCCCTCGATTGATTTAAGGGTTTCGTCGTTTTTAGTGTAGACAGACCGCTTCAACGTGTGAAAAATAATTTAGGTATGGTCAGGGTGACATTTCTTGACGTCGCTTAAAGTGATGGCATAATAATCGAAACACGCGTGCTGTATTTATAAAACAACAGGGTTAAGCGTGATAAATAGACCAACGCATGCCGCTAAGCTTATGGTACACTAGAAAGAAATGGGACAGCTAAATTGGGAGGTATAACGATGAAACTTAATGTCGAACAACGGCGGCTTGTTGAATTAGAACCACAAGGGCATTTAGCGGTAAAAGGTGTGGCGGGTTCAGGGAAAACGAGTGTTGCGATTCGTCGCCTATCGTTCCTAAAAGAGAACTATTGTTTTGAACCCGACGATAAAATTTTACTCGTTACCTTTAATAAGACCTTGCTGCATTTCATAAACTATCACTATGATAAATTGTCAGAAGCAGGTACCTATGCATCACTTCTAGCAACAAACGAGAAGAATACGACCATCACAAACATTGATAAATTAATGTTTCAATCTTTCAGAAAGCGGAGCAACCGGCGTAACGCGCGTTATCAACTCGCCGAACCGGTTCAAAAACGACTTCAAGTGATGAACCAAGCGATTCAACAACTGATGACTGCATTTCCGGATGTGGCTTTATTAAAACCGAAATATAGCCGGTTTTTATTAGATGAAATTAGTTGGATTAAAGCGTGTGATATTGAAGCGCTTGAGGCCTATCAAACGATTGATCGGTTGGGTCGTTCGAGTGGCGCCAGTGGCATGCCGCAAAAAATCATCAAAAACTCAAGTACGCGTGAAGCGATTTACCGGTTGATGGAGCGGTATGATCAATTGCTTCTCGATGAGGATTTGATTGATTTTCAAACGATGAACATCATGGCGTTAAAGGAAGTTGAAGAAACAGACACGGAGAGTTACACCCACATTATCGTTGATGAAAGTCAAGACTTAACGAAAACACAACTACTGTTTTTACGTGCGATTCACCGTGATAAGCCGTACGGATCATTTATGTTTGTGGCAGATAATACCCAGAGCATTTATGCGAATTCCTGGTTAGGGAAAGGACGCTCCTATGCATCAATTGGTTATGATATGAGCGGACGAACTCGGACCTTATCAAAGAATTACCGGACGACAACTGAGATTTCAAAGGCAGCTTACGGTTTAATTGCGCATGATGAAGCAATCATGAGCAATGTCGATTTCGTTAAACCCGCTTTAATTGATCGGCATGGGCATGCGCCTATTTACCGCTTGTTTAAAAATCATGCCGACCATCTCGCCTTTCTCACTGACGAAATTACTAAACTGCAGAATGATTACGCACTGAAAGACATTTGTATTGTTGCGAAAGAAAATCGCTTACTTGAAGACATTGAACAGCATTTAACCAAGGCTGACATTCCCGCCCATCAATTAAAGGTGGCTGCGCCTGACTTTGACCGGGAAGCGATCAAGTGTTTAACGATGCATTCAATCAAGGGGTTAGAGTTTAAAGTGATTTTACTCGTTCATCTTGATGAAGGGGTGCTACCAAACTTAAAACAAGTTGACCAAGAAGATGAAGCGACGGTTGCGACAGAAGAGCGTAAGCTCTTATATGTTGGCATGACCCGAGCAAATGATTTACTGTACATGACGTCAGTGAAAAAACCGTCGCGATTCCTTCGGGAAATAAATGTCGATCATTTACGGATGTTACGTGACCAAAAGCTTCATCCCTATCAGACTGTACCGATTCCAGAGTATCGCTTAACTGATCAAGTGAATGATTTAAATGGAAAAGAAGAGAAGGTCAGACAATGGCTCATTAAAGAATTGGTTGAAACCTATCATTATCCCGACACACTGATCGCGCTTGAGTATCCCGTCCAACAGTTCTCAAAACGCGGCTATGTCGACCTTGCTGTTTCAATCTATAAAGAAAATGAAAAACAGCCTTATTTCTTTGTGGAAACAAAAGCCCTCGGATCAGGCCTCGAAGAAGCAAAGGCGCAGTTAACAAGTTATTTACAGGCAGATACGCAGGTTCGTTACGGCATTGTGACAGATGGTTTAGAGCTACTTATCTTCGATAAACAAGGGGATTATGTGACGGATATTCCGCCCTGTCAGCCGCAATTTCTGCCCCAAACAGAACATCAAAACGTCTATCATAATTTCAGAAACCAAAAAGATTATCGCTATTTAGCGGATAAAGATGATGCGAGGCAAGTCACTGTGATCGATCAGGCCTCAGAGCTTGTCTTAGATGAAACCCTAGAACGCGTGCCGGTGATTGGCGATGTCGCTGCCGGGGTTCCAATTGCTGCGACACAACACTTTGAAGATAGCGTGTATTTGCCCCGTGGTTTTATCATCAGACAAGCAGAAACATTCGCACTTACGGTTAAAGGTGACAGCATGATTAATATTGGCATTGATAAAGGAGATATCGTCATCGTCCATCGGCAACAGACAGCGGATGCGGGTGATGTGGTTATTGCGCTGATTGACGGTGAAGCGACAATGAAAACGTATCGCCCGATGGGCTCAGATATCTTGTTGCAATCAGAGAACTATAACTACGAACCGATCATCATGCATGCGAGCGACATTGAGATTAACGGCAAAGTGATAGGTGTCTTAAAAAATAATGTGGTTTAATTAAGCTGGGCGTGAAGATCTGCAATTAACGAGCCTGGCCAATCGCATGTTCAGCCCTTTATTGATTAGCCGTTTGAAGGGGCTATTTCTATGAAAAGTTAAGCCTTCAAATAATTAGACACGCTTCATACTCCATATAACCATAAAGAAGGACCACGTCGCATTGCGACATGGTCCTTCTTTATGGTTAGTCAGTGGCTGTATTATACATGGCTATCTCACTTTCAACAGACGTTTTTAAGCCCTCAAGCTCAAGCAATTCGAGGATGCTTAGGCCTTGTTGAATGAACGTGTCATCGTTCATGACCAAGCCTTTTCGGACGAGTAAGACCGCTTTCATATCATAATAGCGCATCTGGGTAGCGTCTTTAATTAAATCATCAATTTCTGCGACAGTTACGGTATGCATCGGATCATAGAACATCTTGTAAGAGAAGGTATTCAGTTTCAAGGAGAACAAAATGGTTTTTTTTAACTGATACTCAAACCCTTGATACTTATCTAACGTAAGAACCGAGCGCTTATACATTTCCGCCATTGTTTCTTCTTCAAATAAAAACAAAATGTTATTAACCAGTAAAACATCATCAAAATACCACGTGTTTCGTTCGCTTAAATGCTCCCAAACGTCAGCTGCGATAACTTTGGCTTCTTCCATATTGTTTTCGTTTAATGCCAGCAACGCCTGACAGACCTGTTGAATGTTTTCGATATGCAGGTCGTCTTGTTTGCTTAAAAATGACTGGCATTGCTGAATGATTTTGTTGAGTTGAGCGACATCAAAATTCCCTCGCGTTTGTTTAAACGCATTTATAATTTCCCAGCGATCATCAAAACGGTAGCCATTATAAATATAAAAGAACTCATCAAAGCTAATGTTAAGCCGACCCATGATGTTATGGAAGTTATCAATTCCTGGTGCAATCACGCCACGTTCGATCTTGCTGTAAGTCGTCCGGGACATCAGTTGGTCAGTAATATCCTTTTGTTTTAATCCTTTTCCGTGTCGAACACTTGTTAATGTTTGTGCAATTTGTTCCTTATCTAACGTCATAAACAATACTCCTCTAAAAAATAATGTGATTATAGTGTTCATTATAAGATATCTTATTAGAAAAGTGTAACATATACCTGATAAAAGCATCCATTTCTTCTTCGACAAAGAGGTGAGCGCATGTTTGAGATCTTAGTTGTTTGGTTAACAGGCGGAGGCGGCTGAAAACAGTCGAAGGTCTTTTCTCAGGTAGAGCGAGTGCATCAAGCCCAGTAACATCGATTAATAAATAAAGCATCAACAGCTGATGAGCGAAATGAGGCTGTTTGGTAGAAAGGGTGGTGCTTTAATTGCACCATCCTTTAAGAGAAAAACGATGTGGCAAGGTTCTTATTGTCAGTGAAGGATAGGGATAATTACGAAGGGGGCGTTTTTTATGATCAAGTCACCGATTAAAGAAAACAAAAAGTTAGTGCTTAAAAATGTCTTAACGAAACACTATCAGCGGATAGATATTCATGCAATCAAAGCGACGATCGATCAGTTTATTTATGAACTTCGGTTGCGACAAATTGAGACGACGGGACCACTTGTCGTTAGACGTAAAGGCGGAAGAATTGATAAAGACGGCAGGCACACAACGGATTTAGAGGTGTTTATTCAAGCTGAAGCTTATCCGTGCAATCAAGACTATTTCCAAACAGCAGAATCGATTTGTTTTGATCGTTGCTTACATCTCAGATACAAAGGCAAAAGAAGTCGGCTTCATTTTGCTTATTCGAAACTCGAACTTTACATTTTTAATCATGGATTAGTTACAGAAGATGATACCATTTCGGTCTACGTCCATGAGTATCAAGATCACGTGGAGATGGATGTTTTTAGACCGCTAAAACCCGTCTTGTCGTAAGCGAAAAGGTACGGTGAGGGGATAGCCTGTCGACGTTTAGGCAGTTGATTGACCCACAAAGAAGTTGACGTTTCGAAATGAATCATTAAAAATATAGCCCACTACGTTGCTTGATTAAAGGAATCAAGCAACGTGGTGGGTTCTTTGTTCGTTCAACTGAAAGGACTGGAATAGCTATTTAACCGAACGAAAAACGCGACAAAAAGCCGTGCATGTAACGTCCATCATCGGAATGCCCTCAAGCTTAGGATAAAGAATAAACCCTGTTTCATCGATGATTTGTTTTGAACGGTTATCACAATCATCGAGCGGGTAAGTGTGACAGAAATTATGGGTCTTCGTGGTAGGGTAATTACGGCTTGAAATAGAGGTGGTAACTATGCAACAGTCCCATAATGCGAACGATTTTTCGCTTTGACATTTCGACTGTTTTTGTTTTTCCATTTTTAAAATGAAAAGTAATCGCATCTTTACATTCTGTGTAGGTTTTAAGCTGGGCGGTAAATATAAAAATGCAGTCAGTGGTTCTGATCGAGTGGGTCATAAACACGTAGTGATCGTGATGAGGATGTAGGGGTAAGGCGGGTACTTGATTAAGATTAAAGAGCTTTTTTAAGGCTTTGGTGTTGCCGGTTAACGTCGTTCCTGTTTGTATAAAGGTTTGTTCTAGGATTTGTTTGCAACTTTGACTGGAATAGAGGGTTTGGTTTGTTTCTTCAATGTGTGTTTCAAATTCAAGGCCAACGGTATGTTCTAAATAGAGCGTATCTTGATGACAAAAGTAGGGGGGAATCGTCGTCTTCATTAAAGCCTCCTAAATGTGTTCATATTTTTTAATGATGGATGGTGCTACCCCTGTGATAAAGGGTGAAATCTTTTTTAGTATGCCATAAGTGAAGCGCTTACACCAGTGTTTTTTTGAGTTTTTTTAAAAAAAGAGCGAAAACATTGTCTGGTTTTTAATTTTCAGCATGAAAGCGTGAAAAACAAGCGTGAACTATCA
This sequence comes from Streptohalobacillus salinus, assembly GCF_003201605.1. Classification (GTDB taxonomy): domain Bacteria; phylum Bacillota; class Bacilli; order Bacillales; family Amphibacillaceae; genus Streptohalobacillus; species Streptohalobacillus salinus. Next base: position 26,078 of record NZ_QJJR01000013.1, read on the forward strand.
GTCCTTTTTAGCTGTGATTCTGGTGAGGGAGACCGCTGAAGTGTGTTATCGTCAGAAAAATCGAAATAGTAGAATATTACAAGTTATCCTTGTATAGCCAAAAACGCTGCATTATAATAACGTTGGTGCCATTTATGAAAAATGCGCATTTTTATTTTTGTTTAGAGGAGGAATAATATGTCAGCGAACGTCATTGGTTTTAGTTTTGTTTTAATTGGTATCTTTTTAATATTAGGGAAAGTTGTGCGTCTGCACAGCAAATGGTTACGTGATTTGTTTTTACCGAGTTCAATCATTGCCGGATTCATCGCGCTGTTGTTAGGCCCTGATGTTCTCGGAAGACTTGCGGAAATGCTTGTCCCTGACGTGTCATTTCTTGCAGGAGGCTTAATTCCTGATGATATATTAAGCGTCTGGTCAACGCTACCGGGGTTGTTTATAAACATTGTCTTTGCCACGTTATTTTTAGGGAAAACAGTGCCGTCAATCAAAAAGATTTGGGGAATGGCTGGTCCGCAAGTGGTGATGGGACAAACGGTCTCGTGGGGCCAGTACGTTGTGGGGATTCTTTTGGCGCTGTTTGTTTTAACGCCCGTGTTTGGCATGAGCCCGCTGTCGGGTGCACTGATTGAAATAAGTTTTGTTGGTGGACACGGAACAGCAGCTGGACTCGCAGGAACGTTTGATGAGTTAGGCTTTTCTGAAGGGGCTGACTTAGCACTTGGCCTGGCGACGATTGGTATTTTATCTGGTGTCGTGATTGGTATTTTTGTGATCAACTGGGGCTTTCGGAAAGGTTTTGCTAAACACGTTGGTGGGCGTAGTTACTTTACTGATGAAGAACGTGAGCGCATTGGTGAGTCGTATGGCTTTGAAATGGAACGTGACGTTAGAGAAGCAAAAGCGATTGAACCGTTGGCGTTTCACTTATCACTTGTAGCCGTTGCAATCGCACTCGGTTATGTGATTCAACAAGCTTTAATTGGTCTTGAAGCTTTGACCTGGGGAAGTTGGACGGATGTCTATTTATTCCCTTATGTTCCGCTTTTCCCGCTTGCGATGGTGGGTGGCGTGATTGTGCAACTATTCTTTGATAAACTAAACATTCATATGTACATTGATCAAAACTTAATCAGTAAGATTTCCGGTTTTGCGCTGGATGTCTTGTTAGTGTCTGCGCTTGGTACGTTGTCCCTTGCGGTGATTGGTGATAATTTATTGCCATTCTTATTGATCTCAATTGTTGCAATTATTTGGAACGTCTTTGCTTTTCTCTATCTCGGTCCGCGCATGATTCCAGAGGCTTGGTTTGAACGAGGATTAGGTGACTTCGGTCAAGCGACCGGAATGACAGCAACCGGGCTACTATTAATGAAAATTGCTGATCCTGATCATCAAACACCGGCGCTAGAAGGTTTCGGTTACAAACAAATTCTCTTTGAACCGTTTGTCGGTGGTGGTTTAGTTACCGCTGCATCACTGCCATTGATTTATCAATTTGGGCCGGTTGTCTTTTTGCTGATTTCTTTAGCAATTACTGTGTTTTTCCTAGTGTTTGGATTGGTTCATTTCGGTGGACTAAGAAAAAATAAAAGCAATAGCTAGTGATGCAATCTAAGGAAGTTAAACGGATTAATGATAAGATCTAATCGGTATTGCTAAACATAAAGACCTTTATTCGAATGGGGAAAGCCCGTGCGAAAAAGGTCTTTTTAGCTTTTCAGGAGCACGTCATCGAGACACCAATGCCACACGCTCATTCAAAAAGGCTCTTTCAAACAGGCAACATATAAATAATGTACTGTGCTAAAGGACGTAAAATGATGTTCATTCGGATAAGGGTTCATCACGAATGTTACCTGAAAATGTTTAAAAACAGCGAAAGAATGGTATATGTAGGAAAAACGGGAAGAAGGAATACGGATGCAAACAAATGGGGTAATGTTTCAAGCGTTTGAGTGGTATTTAAAAGATGATGGCAACTATTATTTAGATATGATTGAAAAGTTAGATGAATTAAAAGACATGGGTGTTGATAGCATTTGGTTACCACCGGTAACTAAAGCACAAGGAACAAATGATACCGGATACGGCGTGTATGATTTATATGATTTAGGCGAGTTTGATCAAAAGGGCGATGTTCGAACAAAATACGGCACGAAAGAGCAACTTCATCAATTGATTGATAAGATTCATCAGCGGGACATGAGGGTTTATTGTGATGTTGTTATTAATCACAAAGCAGGCGCAGATGAAGAAGAAACCTTTCAAGCGGTTCCGGTCGATGAAAATGACCGTACCCAAGAAATTGATACGCCTCGTGAAATCAAGGGATGGACCAAGTTTATCTTTCCTGGACGAGACGGAAAATACTCAGATTTCACCTGGAACTTTCATCACTTTAACGGCGTCGATTATGACAGCAAACATGATGAGACGGGCATCTTTCGTATTTTAGGTGAAAACAAAGGGTGGAACTATGGTGTCAGTAAAGACAAAGGAAACTTTGATTATTTGATGTTTGCCAATATTGATCATGCGCACCCAGAAGTAGAACAAGAACTGAAAGATTGGATAGGTTGGTTTATAGAAACACTGAATATTGACGGTATTCGTCTAGATGCAGTTAAGCATATTGACCATCATTTCATGGAGCGTTTTGTTAAACATGTCCATGCAGAAACCAATGATGACTTCTATGTGTTAGGAGAGTACTGGGATCAAAAAGGCGATCATAAAGATATCTATTTGAAAGAAACGAACTATACGATTGATTTATTTGATGTTGATCTGCATTATCATTTTCATGAAGCGTCGAAAAAAGATGATTATGATTTCAGTAAACTTTTTGATAATACACTGTTGAAAGATCATCCAACTCGGGCGGTGACCTTTGTGGATAATCATGATACGCAACCGGAACAGTCACTGGAGTCATTTGTAGAACCGTGGTTTAAACCCCTTGCTTATGCGATTATTCTCTTGCGAAAAGAAGGTTACCCTTGTCTTTTTTATGGGGATGTTTACGGGATTAATCAACCAAAGATTGAACCCATCAATAAGGTCATCACACAATTAGCGAAAATTAGAGGCCTTTATGCCTATGGGGATGAAGACTTGTATCTGGACGGTGGTCATTGTTTAGGCTTTGTGCGCCACGGAGACGATAAACATCCGCAGCAACTCATCACCGTCATGTCACAAAGAGATGCGACAACGATTAAGATGTTCATTGGCAAAGAACATGCGGGTAAAGTGTTTGCCGATGTACTAGGCCACACAGAAGCAAAGGTGACGATTGATGATGAGGGTTATGGTGCGTTTAAAACAGAAGCAGGCAACGTCTCTGTCTATTTAGTGGAAGGAACGACCATTGACTAATTCCTGGATGTAGTGAAGAAGTCAAAAGCGATACAAATTAGGGGAATACCTAAAGCTGTGTCGCTTTTTCTTTTTCCTCATTTAAGTTAAACTAGTCATGTAAGCGCAAACAAACATAAGAGAAGAAAGGGATGAACGAATTGAACTATCATACATTAGGTAAAACAGGCTATAAGATTAGTGAACTCAGTTTTGGAACGTGGGCAATCGGTGGTGCTTGGGGAAAGACAAACGATGAAGAATCGTTACGTGCTCTAGAAATCGCCATTGAAAAGGGGGTTAATTTCTTCGATACCGCTGATGTCTACGGTGACGGACATAGTGAAGAACTGTTACGGGAGGCAACGAAAGGCAAAGAAGATGAGATTTATGTTGCTTCTAAATTCTGTCGCAAGGGAGATATTCACGATCCAGACAATTATTCAAAAGAAGCAGTGACGAATTACTTAAATGACACGTTAAAACGTCTCGGCCGTGATACGTTGGATTTATATCAGATCCACTGTCCCCCATTAGAAATCTTACAAGAAGGATCTGTTTTCCGGGTCTTAGATGATTTAAAAGCAGCGGGTAAGATTCGTCACTATGGTGTCAGTATCGAGACCGTTGAAGAAGGTTTGTATTTGCTTGAGAATGAACCAGGTGTAAGTACCTTACAGGTCATTTTCAATATGATGCGTCAAAAACCATTGGATGAACTCTTCCCAAAAGCAGTGGCGAAAAATGTTGGCATTATCGCACGCTTGCCACTTGCGAGTGGCTTATTGACCGGGAAATTCAATAAGAACCATACATTTGAAAGTGACGACCACCGCAACTTCAATAAAGACGGAGAAGCGTTCAATGTTGGGGAAACCTTTGGTGGACTTCCCTTTGAAACAGGGGTAGAACTTGCCAATAAACTGAACTGGATTGCCGATGATCACGGTGATATGGCCCAAGCAGCTTTGAAGTGGATCATGCAACAACCAGGGGTATCAACGGTTATTCCTGGCTTTAAAAACACAAAACAGGTCAAAGATAATCTAGGTTCAGTTGCTGTCAAAGACTTTACCGAAGCTGAGTTGAATAGATTACGTGACTTCTATCAAGAAGAGATCCATCAACACATTCGCGGACCGTATTAAAAAAATGAGCTAAAGCGACAGGTCCCTCGTGGCTTAATAAAAAGAAGTGAGCGCCCCCCTAAGCAGATGGCTTGAGGTGGCGCTCGTTTTTTATCTTATTTGACTAGACGACGACAGGACTCGTAAGTTTATCTTTCTAAATCTTCAATAATGTCCTGACCACGGTCGACCAGTGATTTACCCATCCAGCGCTTACTGCGCCAGCGCCACCACATGATTCCCGCTCTAATCCACTCATCCATTAACATCGCTACCCAGACCCCAGCAAGACCATAGCCGAGCTGAATACCGAGTAAGTAAGACATCGGAATGGCCACCCCCCACATAATTAACATACCGATAAGGACAGGGAAACGTGCATCACCAGAGGCCCGGAGCGCACTAATGATGACCAAGTTAGACGTCCGCCCAGGCTCGAGAATTAATCCAATCACTAAAATTGTTGCCCCTAAAGAAATCACATCGGGATCATTACTGAAAATGCCAAAGACTTGTTCGCCAAATATCGCAAGCACCGAGCCGATGGTTAAGGCAACCGTTAGGGCGTGACGCACACCGATGAACATATTGTGATAGGCTTCATCGTCTTTACCTGCTCCTACTAATTGACCAATAAAGATTTGCATCCCTTTTGATATCGACATCGAGAAGATTGTCATAAAGCCCATAAAGTTTTGGGCATAGACGCGTGTCGCAAGTGCTGTGGGTCCGAGTGAGGTGACAAAAATCGTGATCACAATTTGTGAAATGTTGTACGATAACTGTTCACCGGCAGCAGGGACACCAATTTGTAAGATTTTCTTTAAATATTCTTTCTCAAAGGTAAGAAACGCTTTGAATGGTAACTTAATCGGCATCCGGCGGACGAGTAAAACAAAAATACCAATCATCGCTAAGAAACGCATGGCTGAGGTGGCCATGGCGACCCCTTGGACACCAAGCTCAGGAAATCCTAACGCACCAAAGATAAAGACATAGTTACCGAAGATGTTTAAGGCATTCATAATAAGGACGACAAACATGACATCTTTCGTATGACCCATCGCTTGTAGGATCGCAGAGACAGTTAAAATCATCGCCTGCGCAAAGAGAAATGCACCGACTATGGACATGTAGGTCATCGCAAATTCGTAGAGCTCAGCTTCGAGTGAAAACAAACCAATGAATTGTTCACGGAAACTAAAGACCACTGCACTTATAAACAGACCGAAGGATAAATTGATGGTAATCGCATGAGCGATGGTCTTTCTGACCCCTTCGGGGTTATTGGCGCCAACAAATTGTGAGACGACCACACCCGAACCCATCGCGGTAAAGTTAAATAAGACAAAGGTAAACATCATGACTTGATTGACGACACCAATCGCGGCAACGGCATCATCGGATATGTAACTAAGCATAAACACGTCAGAAAAACGCATCAGCATTTGTAAGAAAACTTCAATAAAAATCGGCCATGTGATTAAAAATAATTGGCGCTTCGCAGAGATAGCTGCAGTATTTGTTAAGCGTTCCATAGATAGTCACCATACTTTTCTTCGTTTTGTAAACGCTATTATATCATAGCTTAGTCATGTGTGGTGTCTTTTGTTCGAGAATCGAAGCTTTTTTCTGATTTTTCTATCGTTTTAGGGGGGACGAATGGTTAGCGTTGTTAGTTATAAGCGATCGGAGTGCTGTCGTTAAACAGGGTGAAAAAAAGGGAGAAATGTCAAGAAATCTTCACCAAAAAGGTGTTTATACTGCTGCAAAGGTGGTATTAAAAATAGTGGAGAGGCCAAATTAAAAAGGAGGAATGAATTGATGGGCAGCTTGTTTCCAAGAAAAGACGATTTCTTTGATGCATTGCCACGTCTCTTTGACCGTGATCATGAGTTGTTTTCACCTTTTCACCGCCACGAGATGCCAAAGGTGGACGTGGTCGAAAAGGATGATCACTATGTAATTGATGCTGAACTTCCTGGTTTTGAGAAAGATGATGTTGTTGTTTCGTACAAGGATGACTATTTGATGATTGAAGGTAAGCGCGAAGCAGAAGTTAATGTTGAAGAAGACAACTATGTTCGAAAAGAGCGCGCCACAGGCTCATTTAAACGCCAATTCTTTGTAGGTGATATCGACGAAACAAAGATTAAAGGCGCGTTTAAAAATGGTGTGCTTACGGTTACCGTACCCAAACCATCAACAACCCTCTCCGAAGAAAAACGTTATCGTATTGACTTAGAATAGTTAGCGGATTAACCTGTTTACTAATTTAAAAGACCATTGCGTTCACGTGAGAGCATATATGAGGCTGTCATGTGAACGCATTTTTTTGGTGGTTAAGCATTAATCTGGCGCTCTATCCACAGCTGAATATCATGAATGACTTCTTTACGGTTTGTCTCAAAGATTAGCTCGTGGCGTGCACCTGGATAAAAAGTAACATCAATTTGTTTAACGCCAATTTGTTCATAGGCATGAATCGCTTTTTTGACACCTTTAGTGAAGTTACCAACCGGGTCATCTGTGCCACTAATAAACAAGATAGCCAAATCTTTATTTACCTTGGTTAATGCTTCCGGTTTATGCAAGGTGTCAATGCCTGTGAGTAAATCGTAAAAGAACTGACTGGTCGAGATAAAACCGCTTAGCGGGTCTTTTCTGTAAAGTGCGACTTGTGCTTGATCACGACTCAACCAGCTCCCCGTTTTAAAATGGTTTTGGAAGCGACCAAAACTTAATTTGTCCATCAGCCTACTTTTATGTGTCTGATTAAAAAGTAATGTTTCCAATTTGGCGATCAAGCTGCCTATTTTTCCAACGATGCCTTGATGATAACCGGTGCCAGATAAAATCACGGCGGTTTTATCATCTGGGTACTTCTCAATATAACGACGGACTAAAAATGACCCCATACTATGGCCCATCATGATTTGGGGAACCGACGCGTAATCCATTGCGATATGGTGATGGATTAAGGATAAATCGTCAACAGCCATTTCAAAACCTGCTTCTTTTGCGAAAAAGCCCATCACTCCCATCTTTTCTCCGGTTTTACCATGGCCACGGTGGTCGTTGGCAATGACGGAAATGCCATTTGTTTGCAAAAAGGTAAAAAACGCATGATAACGTCCTGCATGTTCACCCATCCCGTGGGCAAATTGGAGGACAGCCTTCGGATCGTTTGCCTTATAGTGATACAAGTAAATAGGGGTACCATCGGTTGATGTGAACCACTCTGTTGAAAACATTTCAATCACTCCTTAAGTGAAAAGCTAGCATTGTTAAGCTCTGTTCATAAGCCTCAGGCGTTTCGGTCTTCTTACCAATGCGATGCGTCTGTGGCTGCTTCAAGTGCGCGGATCCATTTCTGGTCAGCGAGTTTCAATAGTGTTAGTGACATGCCGTGCATGTTGTAAGACGTTAAATGATTTCCGACTTTAAGGACAGGAATGGTTAATTGTTCCAATTGCAAAAGACGCCGGACATCATTTGTGAAAATATATTGTTCCATTAAGGGTGTTGAACCGAGGCCGTTAATAAGGACGGCATAGTGATCATTTGGGTGCCAGTGATTGATGCGTTTTAATTTATTGACGAGTTCAATCGCAAGCTGTTCGGATGATTTAAATGCCTCTTTCCGGTACCCTTTCTCTCCGTGAATCCCAACCCCAAAGTACACTTCTGAATCAGATAATGTAAATGACGGCGCATCTGTACCCGGAACATAGGCCGGCGCTAAGGCTACACCTAACGTATAAAGGTTATCGTTAATTGTTTCCGCAAGTTGGACGAGTTCCGGTAATGTTGCGCCCTCTCTCGCATATGCGCCAAGTATTTTTTGAGCAAACACAGTTCCCGCTACCCCGCGTTTGCGTTTTTTGTAAGTCAATTTATCTTCAATGGAATGGTCATCTGAGATCGTGACCAGTTCAACCTTGTGACCCTCTGCTTCGGCAATTTCTTTTGCTTTCGTAAACATTTCGACATCACTGGCAAAGTTTTTAACGATCAATAAGACACCAGCCCCGGTATCGGTTAATTTAATGGCTTCGACAATGGCTTCTGGAAAAGGGGGGGTAAATAAGTCACCACTGACGCTTGCAGTAAGCATTCCTGCGCCAACGTATCCAAAGTCGGCCGGTTCGTGACCCGAACCACCGCCACTGATTAAAGCAACTTGGTCTGTCACCTTTTGATAAGTGATTTTATGGGTAAGGTCTAACTGGATACGGTTACGATGTTCCGCCTGGTAACCACTTAACATTGCCCGTACATTTTTTTTAGCATGATTCTGTATGTGTTTCATCTGTTGTCACTCCTTCTTCTCGCACATTTTGTTGATTAAGTATGTATAGACATAATCGGCTAGTTCTTCAGGGGGTTCAACACAACCAGCTTCAATCCAATCAGTGATAATGCCAACTAAGCCATGACTGAAAAAACTAGCGATGGTTTCTTTCTTCTTTTCAGTTAAGTTAACGCTCGATTGATACAAATCCGTTAATGCTTTTGAAAAGAGCGCTTTCAAATTAATGTAAAGATATTCGCGGAAGCCATTTTGTTCAGTAATTGCTAAGGCGTTTTTATAGTATTTTTGATGTCTGTAAAAATAGACAAACACTTGATTTAGAATGGTGTCCCACCGTTCATAATCAAGAAAATCTGAGATGTTTTCTTTTGTTTCTGTTTGATAAATCCATTCTAATAACTCAAATTTATCTTGAAAGTGATAGTAAAACGTCTGACGTCTCATATCAGCCATCTTCATAATATCACTAACAGAAATTTTAACGAATGCTTCTTTTTGCATTAATGTTTTAAAGGCATGTGCAATAATTTTTTTCGTTATAATCGATTGGTTCATTTTATCACCCCACTATATTGTAGCGAAGATCGATCGAAATGACGAGCGAAAAGCGCGTGAGTTTTGACAGTTAAATAAATCTGTCCGTTTATTTTTAAGCGCTTTCATTTTATGATTGAATTAATTACTTTTCATCGTTATAGGGTGGGAAGGAAAACAAGGAGGCGTTTAAATGGACAAGATTTTCGTGAGTCCCAGTCGTTACGTGCAAGGAAAAGATTTGATGTTTCATGCGGGTCCTTATTTAGAGCCGTTTGGAACACGCGTGTTAGTTTTAGCAGATCCGTTCGTCCAAGATTTAGCTGCGAACAAGTTGATTGAAAAGTTAACTGGAGAGTTTAAGGTGACAAAAGTGACCTTTAATGGTGAATGTTCGATGAAAGAGATTCATCGGGTCAGTGACATTGCTGAAGAAGAGACAGTGGATTTCATTTTAGGCATGGGCGCAGGTAAAGCGCTGGACACGGCAAAAGCTGTCGCAAACAATTTGAATGTGCCAGTTGTCGTTTTCCCAACCCTTGCATCAACGGATGCGCCAACGTCTGGTTTATCGGTTGTGTATACAGAAGAAGGTGCATTTGATCAATACTTATTCTATAAAAAGAATCCAGATCTCGTTTTAATGGATACTAAAATTATTGCGGGTGCACCTGCGAAGATGTTAGCATCAGGCATCTCAGATGCCTTAGCGACACTCGTGGAAGCACGCGCGGTTAAACAAAAAAACGGCAACACGATGAGTGGGGGAAAAGCAACGATTGCTGGTTTTGCGATTGCGGAAAAATGTGAAGAAGTCCTGTTTGATTACGGGATGCTTGCCTATGAAGCCAATAAAGCAAACGTTGTGACACCAGCGCTCGAAGCGATTGTTGAAGCGAATACGTTGCTTTCTGGTCTTGGCTTTGAAGACTCAGGTCTAGCGGCAGCACATGCGATTCATAACGGCTTTACCGCCGTCGATGGTGACATCCACCATTTATCACATGGAGAGAAAGTAGCCTACGGAACCTTGACGCAATTGGTCTTAGAAAATAAAACGCTCACAGAAATTGAACGTTACTTGGCGATGTATGTGGCCCTTGATTTACCGGTCACGTTAGAACAGATGCATTTAGAAGATAAATCCTATGAAGAATTGTTAGCCGTTGGTAAGTCGGCGACAAAAGCGGGCGAAACGATGGAAAACATGCCATTTGACGTGACAGCTGAGGATGTCGTTGAAGCGATTCGTGCCGTTGATGTTTATGCTAAAGCCTATTTGAAAAAGCATGCAATAACATAGACGGATCGATGAAGTGTTCAGGGGAATAAAGGGGTATCAGACACGGCAGCAGTAAATACAACGAAACATAAATAATAATTGCTTAAGTGCCGTTTATATATTTTAAGCTCTTTATAGCTTTTCGTTAAAGATACACGGCTTAGGTAGTTGATATTTATGATGAAAATGGAGGTAAGTCAATTGAAAAAACGAACATTGGTATTATTGATTACATCATTAGCCTTAATTTTGATTGGGAGTTTAATTGCTTCAATCAGTAATAACTCAGGTGGTGACGTAGATGTCTCACGGATAAGTTTTGAAACAGATAGCGGCGAACTCTCAGGGTTATTATATTTACCTGATGGCGCAGAAAGTGAACCACGTCCAACAATTGTGGCAACGCATGGTTATTTAAACTCAGCGGAGATGCAAGCACCACAAGCGATTGAAATGTCAAAACGAGGTTATGTTGTTTTAGCGCTTGATCAATACGATCACGGTCATTCTGTTGGGACGATGGATAAATCAATTCCATTCTTCTCTTTCTGGCCAACATCAATTTATGATGCGGTTAATTATATGTATGAACAAGATTACGTATTGAAAGATGAAGATGGAAACGGGATTATTGCTGTTTCTGGTCACTCAATGGGTGGCTTCTCATCAACCCATGCCATCTTACTAGACGAAATGTTCTATGAACAAGCAGGGATTAGAAAAATTGATAGCTACTTATCAATGGGCTCTGATTATCAGTGGATTTATGCACTTGGGTATGAACTAGAAGACATCGCAGCTGCATATGGTCCGAGAACTGCTGGTAAAATTGCCGGGACTTATGATGAATTCTTCTTCAGTCCAGAAGCGACCGCTCAAGGTCAAACCGTAGTAGAGAAAAATTATATTGCCACTGAAGAAGGGCAAGCTTTCTTAGGTCATCCCGAAGACCCTACTGTTGGAGAATTCTATGCGGTCGGTGATGGTCAACGGATTATTTATCAGCCAGAGGAAACGCACCCATGGAATCATTTTTCGATGACAACCACAGACCATGTCATTAACTTTTATGATGAAGCATTTGCTGAGTATGATGTAGTAGAGACGAGTGAAACCGGGCAATCATGGATGTATAAAGAGTGGTTCTCATTTGTTGCTTTAATTGGTTTCTTCTTGCTGTTTGTACCTGTGGTGCAATTATTGCTTAAGGTACCATTCTTATCAGACACGGTTGTTGAAAAACCAAAAGCACTGCCTTTACCAGCTACCGACAGTGAAAAAACGTCTAATTTAGTAATGATTATCTTTGGTGCCTTTTTCCCGGCGCTGTTATTTACGACTTTCTATAGTGGTGTGGAAGTTGGCTTAAGATTAATCACACAAATTAACTACATCATGATTGCGACAAGTTTAATTTCATTAATTGTCGCTTATGTAAAAGATAAACAGACCCACATGAAAAAATTATCAATTAGTGTCTTGATTATTGGTATTATTCAGTTCTTGATGCTGAGGTACCGCGACACATTAATCGAAGTGAGTGAGTTCTTTGGTGCACCAACAGGGAACACGATTGTTTACTGGGCATTGCATGTAGCTATTATTACCGCATTAGTCCTTGTAATAAGCTACTTTGCTTCTCAAAAAGCGAAAGGGGTCACACTTGATAATTACGGTTTAAAAACGAAGGTGAAACCTATCTTTGCTAGCTTCGTTGTTGCAGTTATTGCAATTGCGGTTGGTTATTTAATGCTCTTTATTGTTGATGCCATCTTTAAAACAGACTTTAGATTATGGACCCTCGCCGTGAAGACATTTGAAGCGCATCACCTTGTTGCTTTAATGAAGTATGCACCACTGTTCTTTGTTTTCTATTTCGTTGTTGGCTTATCAATCAATGTGAATACAGCTGATGAACGGTTTGAAGGGATCAAAGGTTACCTCGTCTCGATCTTCATGTTTGTAGGCGGTTTAATCTTCTACTTGCTCTATCAATATGGTTCACTCTTTATGACGGGTACAGCGGCCTTCCCAGCTGAAGCATTGTCTTCAATTGTTGTTATCGGTTTAGTGCCGGTGCTTATCATTGCAGCAATCTTTAACCGGTATTTCTACCGACTTACTGGGAATATTTATTTAGGAGCATTCATTAATGCATTATTGATGACGCTTATTCTACTGGCGAACACAGCCTTGTATGCCACGTTGTAAATAGGTAATCTTGGCGATTAGTGGCAGTCAAATACAAGTTATAGCTTTTAAATTTGAGGGATGTAGCAGTACGCGGCTATATCCCTCAATCCTATGAAGGACGTATCATTTACTTTTGACAATTAAACAAATGTGTCTCTGGTTTAAACACGAATCTGACATTATCATTAAGTTAAAGTGAGACTGACGTCACAAAAAAAGCAGTTACTCATTTGAAAATTGAGGAGGTTAAGAAATGAAAAAAATTATCAACCAACCAAGTACGTTAATGATGGAAATGCTGAATGGCATTGTCATGGCCCATCCGGAACTCGAGTTATTAAGAAAACACAAAGTGATTAAAAGAAAGCAATTGGACACAGATAAGGTTACCCTTATCAGTGGTGGTGGCAGTGGACATGAACCGGCCCATGCAGGCTTCGTTGGGAAAGGTATGCTTGATGCTGCAGTTTGTGGTGAAGTCTTCGCCTCACCCTCACAAATTCAAGTTTATCAAGCGATTAGAGAAACAGCCAGTACTAAAGGGACTTTGCTTATTATTAAGAACTATTCAGGAGATGTGATGAATTTTAAGAATGCGGCACATTTAGCTGAAGAAGATGGTAGAAAAGTTGATTATGTCCGGGTAGAAGATGATATTGCCGTGGAGGATAGTTTGTATACGGTCGGACGTCGCGGTGTGGCCGGTACCGTCTTGGTACATAAAGCGGCCGGAGCAGCAGCTGAAGAGGGACGTTCGCTAGAAGAAGTGAAACGTATTGCTCAAAAAGCAGCCGATAACGTGCGAAGCATTGGTATTGCACTCACTTCGTGTACCGTTCCAGCGAAGGGGTCACCGACGTTTCAGTTAGCAGAAGATGAAATGGAATATGGTGTAGGAATTCACGGTGAACCAGGCATCCGTAGAGAAAAAGTCTTATCTGCTGGTGCGTTAGCAAAGCGAATGACCACTGACGTTTTAAAAGACTTACAGATTACTGAAGGTAGTGAAGCTGAACTGGTTGTTTTAATCAATGGTTTTGGCGGGACACCGCTCCAAGAATTGTATGCCTTTAATCATGAAGTAGCAAAAGAATTATCAAAACGTCACTTGAACGTTAACCGGAGCTTTGTTGGTAACTTTATGACAAGTATTGATATGGCCGGTGTCTCGTTGTCAATTTTAAAATTGGATGACGAACTAAAAACACTTATCTCTCGAGAAAGTGATGCACCTGCTTTTAAAGTATCAGGGCCTGTTGCACGTGCACAGTATTTAGCACTTGATAAGGAAAAGACTCACGCCTCGGTGTCATTCACAGTTGAAACAGACACGGCATATGCAACGGTCAACCAAACGAAACTAACGTTACCTAACATGATCTATTTGGTTGATAAGATGAGTGAAATTATTATTGAAAACGAAGCGCCATTTTGTGAGTTAGATGCCCATGCTGGTGATGGTGATTTTGGGATGAGCATTGCGAATGGCTTTAAACAATTGAAAAGAGAATGGACAGATATCTTAAAGCAGTCAGATGATATTGGTGCGTTCTTAGAAGAAAGTGCCTTAGTCATCATGGAATATTGTGGCGGGGCGTCAGGTCCGATTTGGGGTTCAGCTTTTCGAGCTGCGGGTAAAGCAGTCGAAGGTAAAACCGAGCTAACAGTCGGGGAGTTTGCCAACATGTTAAAAGCAGCAGTTGAAGGCATTCAAGCAACTGGTGAACGTTCATTTGGTAAGGGAGCAGATATTGGTGATAAAACATTAATTGATGCCTTGATTCCGTGTCAACAAGCGTGGGCAAAGAGCGCGGCTGAGAACATGGGCTTTGATACGGCTTTTAAAGCGGGTGCTCTAGCGGCCGTTGAAGGGGCAAGAACAACAGAAGGTATTGTTGCTCATATGGGTCGAGCAGGGACAGTTGGCGAGCGAAGCATTGGTCACCCAGATGCAGGTGCCTATGCCCTTGGTGTTATCTTTACTGAGTTATCTGAAAGTATACATGTTGCAGATAAATAAGAACAGTTAGCATGTCATTATCATGATGAATGCCCGGCGCCGTTAGACCACAACCATGTGACTGACGATGTCGGGCATTCTTTTTGTTTCAGGTACGCCTGTCTAAAAAAGCAGCACTTTGGCAAACAGGTAAATAAAGCCCCCCTTTTAACAGCAAGTGATCTGTCAAAAAGGGGGCAAGGTTTTTCAAATATCATCTTAAACTTAGGCATCCACTGTTCGTTCTGTTAAGAAGAAAAGATACGAACGGACGGGATGACACCTTCTAACATATCTTTTACCCGTTTTCCAATCATGGGGTTGTATTTTGGGTGAGTTAGGATATAAAAACGTTCTTCTTCAATCGCTGTGAATACACTTTGACTAATTGAATCAATTGGTATCCCTGTGTTAATCACATGTTGAGCACGCTTTAAACCTTCTAGGAAAGTTTTACTTTGGTAGTAGGGTTCACTAGGGTTTATTTTAAAGCGCTCTGGCCGGTAATCATCTGAATGATGGAGATTGGTTTGAACAAAGCCCGGACAAAATACTGAGAGCTTAATGTTTGCTTGTTTTGCTTGCATTGCATAATTCACTGACTCACTAAGTGCAACGGTCGCATGTTTACTGGTGTGATAAGCAGCCATACTTGGTGTTGTTAATAACCCGGCAATTGAGGCGGTGTTGACGATGTGACAAGCCGTCTCTTGTTCAAGCATGATCGGAATAAAGGCGCGTAAGCCATAAGCGATTCCATTTACATTTACACTCATGATCCAGTCCCAGTCGTTCATCGGGATTTCCCAAACGGGTCCTGGCACGACGACACCGGCGTTGTTGAAGAGCAAGTCAACCTGGCCAAAGTGCTCAATCGTTTTTGTAGCAAGCTGAGCGACCTGCTCGTAAATCGAAACGTCTGTTGGTACAGCTAATACGTCACAATTCATTTCTTTTAATAAACGTTCTGTTTTTTGTAAATCATCTTCACGAATGTCAGCAAGCACCACTTTCATTTGTCGGTTGGCGCATGCTTTGGCAAATTCCACTCCGAAACCATTTCCGGCCCCAGTAATAACAGCAACTTTACCTGAAAACTCATTCATTAAATATTCCTCCTTGTGAACATGGTTATAGGATACTTCGAGCGATTAGTTTAAAACAAAGGCTTTTTCATAACCTTCGCGCACAGCGTCAGCAATACGTCCACCTTTATTTGCATCCCCAATAACAGCAACATGCGGGCAGATTTCTTTCAGTTGATCAACAAATCCGACGCGAGGTTTTACACCGACGGATAAAACGACATGATCAGCAATGATTTCATTTGTCGTGCCCGATTTTAAGTTTGTCACCGTCACATTATCGTCGTGAATCGTGTTGACACTATGTTCTGTCATGATCTCGACTTGATATTTATTTAGTTTCTGAAGCATATCAAAGCGAATCGACGGGTAAATGCCATTACCGACTGTTTTTTGCATTTCAACAATCGTGACACGGTTCCCGTCGGCGGCTAACATTTCAGCTGTTTCACAGCCAGTCATACCGGATCCGATCACGACAACTTCTTTATCAGTTAAAGTAACCTTTTCGTCGAGAATATCACTGGCAACACTAATGCGTGACTGGTCAACACCTTTAATTGGTGGAACAATATGTTCAGCACCAGCGGCCCAAAAAACGGCATGGGGATTAAGGGCACGAATATCAGCGAGTGTTGGTGACGTGTTCAGTCGAATGTCAATATTTAAGCGTTTAAGTTCATGGACTTGATAGTCAACAAACCACGTCATTTTTTCTTTGCCTGGAGGTTTACCAGCGAGTCTTAATGCGCCTCCAAGTTCACTTTCTTTTTCAAATAAGATAGGCTGGTAGTTGCGAAGTGCAAGCGTTCTTGCTGCTTCCATTCCCCCAGGTCCACCACCGATGATGACAACGACCTTGTTGTCGCCATCGGTTTCTAAATGACTAAACTCTTCTTCTCGTCCAACTTTGGGATTGACCGCACATTTGACGGCCCGACCCGCACTGACTTCTGCAATACAATGTAAACATGAAATACAAGGTCTAATGCTTTCATCTTGACCAAGTAGCGCTTTGTTTGCCCAATCGGGATCAGCGAGATGAGCTCTGCCTAAACCGATAAAATCAGAAACGTGATCGGTTAATAATTCTTCAGCAAAGTCAGGTTTACGGACAACATTGACGGCAATAACCGGAAGTTTTACCGCCGCTTTAATGGTCTTGGCTAAATGTTTTTTCCAACCTTGAGCAAACGATGTCGGTTCAACGATGGTTGCGCCAGACTCATAGATACCACTACTAATGTTTAAGGCGTCAATCCCAATGCTTTCAAGGTAGCGCGCTATTTTCACCGTATCGTCAAGTTTAAGTCCTCCCTCAACAAACTCATCAGCACTTAAGCGGACGCTAATTGGAAAATCAGCCCCGCAGATGTGTCTAATCCCGAGAATGATCTCAGTGATGAAACGCATCCTGTTCTCAAAATGGCCACCGTATTTATCAGAACGTTTATTTGTGTAAGGACTTAAAAATTGATTAATTAAGTAACCATGCGCCCCGTGTAATTCGACACCATCAACCCCAGCAATTTGCGCGAGTCGTGCCCCTTTAACAAAAGCTTTGACAAGGCCTTCAGTTTCTTCAGTTGTTAGTGCCCGGGGCTCTTCCTGTGTGCTCTTACACATAATTGCACTAGGGGCAACGATTTGTTTCCCTTTAAGTAGATGACCATGTGTTTCTCGACCTGGATGATGAAGTTGAACAAATAGTTTTGTTCCATATTTATGAACGGTCTTTGTTAAACGCTCCAGTTGTGGGACCTGTTCAGGATCCGTAGCAGTCAATTGCGTGGGTAACCCAGCCCCATACGTTTCATCAATCTTTGTGATTTCTGTGATAATTAACCCACAACCACCTCTAGCGCGTTCTTCATAGTAACGAATTAATTCAGCAGATGCTTCACCGGTGGCACTGGCGAGTGATGTTCCAATCGCTGGCATAACAATCCGGTTTTTAAGTTTGACGGATCCAATCTGACCTTCAGAAAAA
This sequence comes from Streptohalobacillus salinus, assembly GCF_003201605.1. Classification (GTDB taxonomy): domain Bacteria; phylum Bacillota; class Bacilli; order Bacillales; family Amphibacillaceae; genus Streptohalobacillus; species Streptohalobacillus salinus. Next base: position 43,963 of record NZ_QJJR01000013.1, read on the forward strand.
AGTAACGGATATTTCATAATCTTTGTCCTCCTGTCAATAATGTGAAATAATGAACATGTCCTATTGCAAAATTATCACAGCCATATCGCGCATACAATATTCATCAGGACTAAATATCATAGGTGAAACTGTTCACAAGTAACAGTGGTAGAAACGAGTTTCTAAAGAAAAGCTGTTAAACCAGCTGTTCTGAAGTAAAAAGGATGGACGGATTCACCATTAATTAAAGCATGTTTTGGACACATCTTTAAATGTGTCCGTTTACCTGATAAGGGATCTTTAATACGGTTGTAGCAAAGGTAGAGGTGTTCTAATCAAAGCACAAAAAAAGACCTGGAGTGATCATGATGATAACTGTGCCTCAATTAGTAGAAGAGTTAGCAGCTTTTAATGCCAAGCTGTTGACGCATGATAATAACAAAACATTGACTGGTTTTGAAAACCTTTCAACTTGTAACCAGTCAAGCGTTAGTGACAAAGTGGTTTATCTAACCGATGTTTTCATGTTAGCCAAACATTTACCAGATTGCTTTGAGGTAACGTTTCTTGTTATAACAAACGAACCAGTTAACCCAGTTTTAATCAGGCAGGTTGACGATCAAAATTGTGACGTGATTATTTGTGACAGTAGCCACCAAGGAAATGATGTACATCAACGACTCAACTTAATATTTGATGAAACGTACGCTTATTTGCGTTTACACAAAGCGTTATACGATACAATTGGTCACTCACAGACTTTACATGAGATTTTAACCTACGCAGAGAGCATTTTCTTAAATCCTGTACTAATGATTGACAGCAACTTTAAAGTGATTGATTACGCTAAAAACAAAAAAATGAGTGATCCCATATGGTTAGAAATTTGCCGAAGAGGGTATTGTTCATATGAATTCGTAAAAGAAGTGATCAGCTATCAATCGGTTTTAGAAGCGCCTGAATCTGAGGTGCCCTTTACAGTTGTTTGTCATAAAAGTCAGACCCGTAAACGTGTAAGTAAAATTATTTTTGAAGGTAAATTATATGGGTTTATGATTGTTTTAGAAACGGACACTCCAATTCCTAATTATAAAGAAGTATTACTAAGTGACATAAGCAAGGTGGTTTCTAATTATTTACGGGGAAAAGTAACCTTGCATCTAGATGTCGAAGAAAAGCTGATCATCGATTTGATTGAGGGACATATCAAGACAAAGGAGGAGTTAGCTGAACGAAAAAAAGCCAGTAAGCATCTTTTCGGAAAAACCAATCGATTACTGTTGATTAAAAGTAAAGGAAAGTCACGGGCAACAAGAGAAACGATTGAAAGAGCACTGTATCAGATATTCCCCCGCGGAAGACAAGTCATTTACCAGGAACACTTACTTGTCTTAACAACCAGTTTTGGCGAGGAAATGGAAGAAGCAGTAGCTCGTGAAAGACTCATTGATACGCTAAAGGAGCATAACCTGATCGCAATTGCTAGCGAAGTATTTGAAGCGCCTTTAGCGCTGAAAGAGCTATATGAGCAACTGCTAGAAAGCTTTGTTATAGCTGAAAGGTTAAAGAATACGGATCGGTTAATAGGGTTTCAAGCGTTGAAGTTTTATCATTTGATCAATGCTGATTTAGCGGAGAAGACAATGCTTGGCCTATGTCAGACTGAATTGCTTAAATTGCGTCAACGCGACCAGAACGAACATACAGATTATTATCATTCCTTACATGTTTTTTTGCAGCATAATGGGAGCATTGCCCGCACTGCTGACGCGCTTTATATTCATCGAAACACGCTGCAAAACCGGATGAAAAAGATACGTCAACTTCTTAATCTTGACCTTGAAGACGGTGAAACTGTTTTTCAACTGATGTACTCATTCAAAGTCTTGCAATTTGTCAAGGATGCGAATGAAGGTGACTCTTTTTGACAGATTTTAAAAATTGTCCGTGTTAATTTAAGCGTTTTCATTGTAAGGTAATAATAGAACAACGATTTTTAATTATTTCTAAACAAAAAAATGGAGGGTTTTAAATGGATAAAATTTTTGTAAGTCCAAGTCGTTACATTCAAGGGAAAGATTTAATGCATCACGCCGGTCAGTATATCGAACACTTCGGTAAAAAGGTGATTGTCTTAGCCGATGAATTTGTCCAAGACCTCGCCGCTAACACATTAATTGATCATTTAAAAGATAGCTTTACCATTACGAAAGTCACCTTTAACGGTGAGTGCTCAATGAAAGAAATTGAACGGGTCAGTGCGATTGCGAAAGAAAACAATGTCGACTTTGTTTTAGGCATGGGTGCAGGTAAAGCGCTGGACACGGCAAAAGCTGTCGCGAACAATTTGAATGTGCCAGTTGTCGTTTTCCCAACCCTCGCTTCAACGGATGCGCCAACGTCTGGCTTATCGGTTGTGTATACAGAAGAAGGGGCATTTGATCAATACTTATTCTATAAAAAGAATCCTGATCTCGTTTTAATGGATACTAAAATTATTGCGGGTGCACCAGCGAAGATGTTGGCATCAGGCATCTCAGATGCCTTAGCGACACTCGTGGAAGCACGCGCGGTTAAACAAAAAAACGGCAACACGATGAGTGGGGGAAAAGCAACGATTGCTGGCTTTGCGATTGCGGAAAAATGTGAAGAAGTCCTGTTTGATTACGGGATGCTTGCCTATGAAGCCAATAAAGCAAACGTTGTGACACCAGCGCTCGAAGCGATTGTTGAAGCGAATACGTTGCTTTCTGGTCTTGGCTTTGAAGACTCAGGTCTAGCGGCAGCACATGCGATTCATAACGGCTTTACCGCCGTCGATGGTGACATCCACCATTTATCACATGGAGAGAAAGTGGCCTACGGAACTTTGACGCAATTGGTCTTAGAAAATAAAACGCTCACAGAAATTGAACGTTACTTGGCGATGTATGTGGCCCTTGATTTACCGGTCACGTTAGAACAGATGCATTTAGAAGATAAATCCTATGAAGAATTGTTAGCCGTTGGTAAGTCGGCGACAAAAGCGGGCGAAACGATGGAAAACATGCCATTTGACGTGACAGCTGAGGATGTCGTTGAAGCGATTCGTGCCGTTGATGTATA
>NZ_QJJR01000013.1:47142-62147 GCF_003201605.1 Streptohalobacillus salinus
TGGTAAGTCGGCGACAAAAGCGGGCGAAACGATGGAAAACATGCCATTTGACGTGACAGCTGAGGATGTCGTTGAAGCGATTCGTGCCGTTGATGTATACGCCAAAGCTTATTTGAAAAAAACAAGCAAATAAATAAACGAGCAAATAAAGGTTAAAAGATGATACGTAACGTTCGCTTTAAGCGTCACAAGCCGACGTTACGTATTCGTTTATAGTCAATAATCAAGCGAGAACAATAAGGGGTGGACGATTTGAAGAAAATTATTAATGACAGTGGCACAGTGGTTGACGAAATGATTGACGGTTTTTGTTTTGCGCATGCGAACCAGGTTGAGAAATTGACCGATTTTCGTGTCGTGTTAAGAAAGAAAAAAACAGACCACGTCGCGCTAATTAGTGGCGGAGGAAGTGGTCACGAGCCTGCCCATGCCGGTTTTGTAGGCGACGGGATGCTCGCCGCAGCAATCTGTGGTGAAGTATTCACCTCACCCACGCCGGATCAAATTTTAGAAGCGATTAAAGCAAGTGATACGGGTCACGGTGTGTTACTCATTGTTAAGAACTACACCGGCGATGTGATGAACTTTGATATGGCGAAAGAACTGGCTGAGATGGAAGACATCAAAGTGGAATCGGTGCTTGTGGATGATGATATTGCGGTCGAAGATAGCACTTATACCGCCGGTAAACGTGGTGTTGCTGGGACGGTCCTTGTGCACAAAATTCTCGGTGCTTATGCACGTCAGGGAAAAACACTTGAAGAGCTTAAAACACGCGGTGACGCGTTAGTCGAGCGGATTAAAACAATTGGGGTCGCGCTAACAGCTGCGACGGTGCCAGAAGTCGGTAAGCCTGGCTTTGAAATTGGTAACGATGAGATGGAATATGGTGTCGGTATTCATGGTGAGCCGGGCTATAAACGCGAAGCGATTAAAACATCTGCGGAAATGGCTAAGGAACTGGTGAGTAAACTCAGTGAAGCCTTTAGCTTTAATCAAGATCAAAAATATGGGGTCTTAATTAATGGCTTAGGGGCAACGCCTTTAATGGAACAATACATCTTTTTAAATGATGTGAAACAAGAACTGGACAATCAGGCGCTCACGATTGCTTACACCAAAGTGGGGAACTATATGACCTCACTTGATATGGCCGGGGTATCATTAACCGTGATTGCTTTTGAGACAGATGAAGAAATCGATGCGTTAGAAGAAACCGTCGATACACCAAGTTGGACATAGGGGAGCGATAATCAATGACACTAACAGCTAAACAAACACGGGCGTGGTTACTGAATTTCAGTAACAAGATTCACGACAATAAACAGTATTTAAGCGATTTAGATCAAGCGATTGGTGATGGCGATCATGGTTCTAACATGAGTCGTGGGGTAACGGCTGTTGAAGCAGCAATCACCGATGAAAGCCTCGAAAAAGCAAGTGATGTGATGAAAAAAGCGGCAATGGCAATGGTTAGTAAAGTTGGTGGCGCTTCCGGTCCTTTATATGGGTCAGCCTTTTTGGAGATGGCGAAGGTGATTGATAACGAGGCAATTGCCCGGGTAATCGCTGCTGGTCTCGACGGGATTAAAAAGCGCGGCAAAGCAGAAGTCGAGGACAAGACGATGGTTGATATGTGGGCCCCTGTCGTTGATGCTTTACAAGACGGTCGCCTGAGCGTCGAGGCTATCGAGGAAGCGAAAGCACAAACCAAGCCACTAAAAGCGAAAAAAGGCCGGGCTTCGTATTTAAATGAACGTTCAATAGGTCATCTTGACCCTGGTGCTGTGTCAAGCAGTTACCTATTTATTGCCTTGCTCGAGGAGGTTGAAGTTAATGACTAAACGCTTTGGTGTGGTCTTGGTCTCACACGTTGAAGAACTCGCTTATGGTGCGTATAAGTTAGTTAAAGAAAGTGCGACAGAGACACCACTCACTTATGCTGGTGGTACCGATGATGGTGCGATTGGATCAAGTTTTGATAAAATCATGCAAGCGGTAGAAGAGAATGAAGCTGATTATCTCTATGCATTTTATGATTTAGGGAGTGCCAAGATGACGCTAGAAATGGTTAGTGAAATGAGCGAGAAGTCGGTAGAAATTGTCGATTGTGCCTTTATTGAAGGCGCGTATACTGCCAGTGTCTTAATAAATGGTGGCAATGATAAGCAAGCAATTGATGACCAGCTCGCTCCGCTCAAAATCAAGTAAAACCATCAATACACATGCATAAAGGGGAAAGATTAAGCGAAAGCTGGGCCCTTGAATTAAACGAAGTAAAAAGCACATGCGAATGACGGCGACGTCGGGGTGTGTGCTTTTTACGTGCGAGCACGTGGAAATGATGGCAATGGTTTTGTTGTCACTAACTTTCGCAGCATAAAAAGAAAGCGTATTGAGTTGTGAAAGTTAAAGTCAGTTTTTGAAAGAGTCTTTACGCAAGCACCGTCCCGCATGCTATACTAAGGGCATGAAATAGTTAGGTTATAAGGGGGATACACAATGGGGAACCATTATTATAAAGTGATGATTGTTGATGATGAATTATTGATTCGTCAAGGGATCTTACATTATATTAATTGGCAAGAGGAAGGCTTTCAAATTATCGGTGAAGCGTCAAACGGTAAGGAAGCCCTTGCGATGATTGCATCTGAACAACCAGACATTATTATTACGGATATCGTGATGCCGGTCATGAACGGGATGGCGTTTATTCAACACGTAAAAGAGCAATACCCGACCATTGAATTTATTGTTTTGAGTAGTTTTGCTGATTTTGATTATGTACGCGCCACCTTTAAAAGTGGTGTGGTTGATTATATCTTAAAACCGAAGTTAGATGCTGTTACCTTACTTGAAGCGTTGCACCGGGTAACAGACTCGATTGAAAAAGAAACGAAGACGCCTAGCAATAAAGCGACAATTGATTTAAAACAAACGTTAAAAAAACTGATTAATCACTATCAAATCGATGAGGACATCGGCACACTTGATGCCCAATTTCTCGATCCGCAATTTATTTTAGTTGAAGAACGTCGGCACTTCCCGAATAAAGATCAAGAAAAGGGCGTTGCCCTGTCTGATGATGCAACGAAAGTTATTTTAATCGAAGACGATGAGCAACAATCCTTGTATTTGATAAATACGACGCCTGAAGCAATCAAAGCGATCAGTCAGCGTGCCAAGGAAATGGCTCATGTGAGCTATTTAATCAGCGATGCCTTTACCTCACTTGAACAATTACACACCCGCTTTCAAGCAGATATCCAATTGCTAAGACAAGCGTATTTTTATTTATCGAATCAAACGGTCTTAACCAAGGACCGCTTACCTGAGCGGAAAATATATGCCTCAATGTTTGATTTGAACATTTTCTTGTTGTTGTTTAAACAAAATAAATTAACTGAAGCGACCGCTTACCTTGATACCCATTTGGAACAAATTCAAGCGGATTATCTCTATGACGCGAATGAATTGAAAAACTTTTTAGGCAATGCCTTGTTTAATGTAACGATTGCCCTCACGGCGCTAAAAAAAGAGACGAAAACGTTAGAACACAAGAAATATCAGTACTTTAATGCGATTAACCATGCAACAACGTTTGATGCAGCCGTTGACCATTTTTACCGGTTTATTGGAGAAGTGCGCGCCATTGTCGATGAAACAAAACCACAACCATCGAACAACATGGCACAGTTGCTTAACTATATTGATACCCATTATGATCAAAGTTTAACGTTGACTGAACTTGCGGATGCGTTTCATTTTAACCCGTCCTATTTATCGAGCTATTTTAGTAACCATCATAACCAAGGGTTTAGTGATTATTTAACCAGTGTCCGCATCAATAAAGCAAAACAACTGTTGACAGATAGCGATTTATCAATTGCTGACATTGGCAGCATGGTTGGCTACGGCGACCATAGCTATTTCTGTAAAGTGTTTAAAAAACAAACCGATTTCTCACCAAGTAAGTACCGGAAGGTGCAATGATGAGTGAGCTAAAGGAAACGCTGCAAGGTTGGATTGAACGAAACAGTCTTTTTCTAAAGGTTTTTTTGGTTACATTAGTGAGTGTGATTTTAGTTGCTGCGGCGATTAGTTATTCAACAATTAGGTTATCAACGACTTACTTTTTAGATAGCTTTAGCTTAACGAATTCACGGATCACTAGTGAAGTGAAGCATCGCTTTGAAAACTTCACGACAGCAGTGGTGACTGCGGTCAGAGAAGTTGAAAACAGCGGGACGATTAAACGGGTGTTAAGCATGGAAGAAATGGATTCGTTACTGATGGCTGGTGCTTATTTTGATGTTGCTACTGAAGTGGAACGGATTTATTCACATATTCAACCGGAAAATGCCAATTTGATGGTCGCCGGTGTAGGGAGTCAGCTTTACAACATGAACTATTCGTACTGGCCGATTACCCATGAAGCTTTACTTGACTTAGAAATAACGGAAACATTAAGCGCTGAGCCGGATAAAATCCATTATAAAATCATAAATCGCGATAATAATGCGCCCTTAGTCGTCGCCGGTAAAGCGTTAACGGAGCGGTTAGGGGATGCCATTTACGGTTTTGTTTATATCCCGATCCGCGAACAAGAGTTAAAACGTTTTTATCAAGGCTATACGACGGCTGAAAACAGTGTGTTACTCTTGGACCAATCAGGCCAAGTGATTTCCTCTAGTAATGAACGCTGGCTCGGCGAAGCGCAACCGGCGTTACTAGCAGAAATTAACCAAGGGCTCTCCGGTGAGACGGGTAATGCTTCGGTTACCTTTGAGCGTAACAACTATATCTATATTGCTGAGTATATTCCCGGCTTTAACATGTACCTTGTTAACGTGATTGACCAACAAGCGATTAGTGATCATGTAATTAATACCGATACACTATTCTGGATCATTTTAGCGATAATCGGGTTATCCAGTGGCATGTCATGGCTGATCACGCGTCGAATCACTCGGTCTTTAACACGGTTGGTACGTCAAATCAGTAAGCTCAATCGTCATAATTTCTCCAAACGCTTAAAAGAAGAAGGCGGTTATGAATCAAGAGAGATTGCCCGTGCCTTTAATTATACGTTGGATGAGCTTGATCACTATGTTAAGGTTGTTGTCGATTCACAGAAGCGGCAACGCGATGCTGAACTGCGTGCCTTGCAACATCAAATCAACCCGCACTTCCTCTATAATACCCTCGCTACCGTTAAGTTTATGGTTGCCAAAGGGGAGGGCGAACGAGCAATTGATACGATTCATGCCTTGATATCCTTACTTCAAAGTTCTTTAACTGACGTAGGTGAGACCGTGCCAGTCAAACAAGAACTCGAACATATGAAGTATTACGTCCGGATTAACCAAGCCCGTTATGGTGACCGAATCAAGGTGAATTACTTTGTTGCACCCGACTGTTATGACTACCGTTTACCTAAACTCGTCTTGCAGCCATTTATTGAGAATGCCTTTTTCCACGGGTTTAATGAAAAGAAAACAGGCTTTATTCAAATTCTGATTCATCAGGAAAATGAGCAACTGATCTGTGAAGTGATCGATGATGGTGATGGGATGACCATTACGAAAGAACATTTCCCCTATGTGGTCAAACAAAAACGACAGATGTTTAGTGGGATTGGCATGCGTAATGTCCATGAACGGATTCAACTATTATATGGTGACCCGTACGGTGTTAGTGTTGAGAGTGAGAAAGGTGCTGGCACAAAAGTAACCGTAACTTTACCGCTCGTGAAAGCAATACGTGAAGAAGAAACCGAAGAATAAATCGGCAGAACATAAAGACGCCTGTCGATTAAACGGAACGCTTGAGGCAGGGATCGTTTTACCGATTCCTGTCTCTTCGTTTGTAAAGAAACCCGGCTCGTCTTACGCGGGGTGTTACACCACAGCCTTATGTTAGGTCTAAATAAGCGAACTGTGAAGACTTGCACAAAACCAAAGAATAGACAAGTTCTAAAGATATGACAAAAACACCGTAAATACGGCAAGCGAACAAATAAAGATTTTACTAGTTGTTTTCTAAAAATCGTGCTAACGGTCTTTTATGTAAGCGGTTATACTAAAGTTACAGCGTTAGAAAACGCTTACAAAACATTCTTTATAAAAAACAGGAGGGTTTAACATGAAGAAAGTATTAGGGGTATTGGTAACATTATTATTACTTATCACACTCGCAGCATGTGGCGGCAGTGAAGATGAAGACACAAGTGGCGACAATGGTGGCGAAGGCACTGAGTCAGACGGGCCAACAGAAGTAACGGCTTGGGCTTGGGATCCTAACTTTAACATTCGTGCACTTGAACTTGCTGAAGAAGCTTACGATGGCGAGACAGAGCTTGACTTAGAAATTATTGAAAATGCACAAGATGATATTGTTCAACGTTTAAACACAGGTCTTTCTTCAGGTACAACACAAGGGATGCCAAACATTGTACTTATTGAAGATTACCGCGCACAAAGTTTCTTGCAATCGTATCCGGAAGCTTTTTATCCGTTAACCGATTACATCAATCCCGATGACTTTGCTAGCTATAAAGTTGAAGCAACGAGCTTTGACGGAGAGAACTACGGTTTACCATTTGATTCAGGTGTAACGGGTCTATACGTCCGAACCGATTATTTAGAAGAAGCAGGTTACACGGTTGAAGACGTTACCGATATTACATGGAGTGAATACATTGAAATTGGTAAAGATGTTAAAGAAGCAACGGGTTACAACATGATCACGATGGATCCAAATGACTTTGGTTTAGTGAGAATGATGCTTCAATCAGCAGGTAGCTGGTATTTTGAAGAAGACGGTTCAACACCGAACTTAGAAGGCAACCCAGCCCTTCGTGAAGCGTTTGAAGTACACAAAGCAATGATGGAAGCAGACATTGTTCGTTTACACTCTGACTGGAGCCAATTCGTTGGTGGCTTTAACAGTGGCGATGTGGCAAGTGTTCCAACCGGTAACTGGATTACGCCATCAGTTAAGGCAGAAGAATCACAAGCTGGAAACTGGGCAGTTGTTCCTCAACCACGTTTAGAAGTTGATGGTGGCACGACCGCTTCAAACTTAGGTGGTAGCTCATGGTATGTACTCAACACAGATGGTAAAGAAGCTGCAGCTGAATTCTTAGCGAATACTTTCGGTTCAAATGAAGAATTCTACACAACATTAGTAGAAGAAATTGGTGCACTTGGTACGTATACACCAGGTACACAAGGTGAGGCATTTGAAGCAGGCGATGAGTTCTTTGATGGGCAATCAATCATTCAAGACTTCTCTAACTGGACAGAAGAAATTCCTCCAGTCAACTACGGCATGCACACATACGCAATTGATGATATCTTAGTTGTTGAAATGCAACACTACCTTGATGGACGTTCATTAGATGAAGCTTTATCTAATGCGCAAGATCAAGCAGAAACACAATTACGTTAATTTAAAAAGCAATAGCCGTAAGGAATAGATAAAGACCCCCTCCTTACGGCTATAATTTTATCAAAAAGGAGTTTACGACCATGAAGCAGCTCATGAAAAAGAATAATATCGGCTGGCTATTTATCATTGTTTCAGTCATTGCGATTGGCATGTTTTATTTCTACCCAATGTTTGATGCACTTTTACTTTCATTCCAATCGGGAATGGGTGCTAATTTAGAATATGTTGGCTTTGGTAACTGGTCACGGTTATTCAATGATCCGACTTTTATCCAAGCGTTAATTAATACAACCACGTACTTGATGGTTCAAGTACCGATTATGATTGTCCTTGCTTTGTTTTTTAGTGTATTACTCAATGATGAGACACTTAAATTTAGAGGGTTTTTTAGAACAGCGATCTTTTTACCCGCTGTAACCTCATTGGTTGCTTATTCAGTTATCTTTAAATACATGTTTAGTGGTGACGGAATTGTTAACCAATTATTAATAAACCTCAATCTAATTGATGTACCCATTGCCTTTCTTTCTGATGGTTTTTGGGCAAAGATAGTTATTATTGTCGCGATCACATGGCGCTGGACGGGTTACAACATGATTTTCTACTTGTCCGCCCTTCAAAATATAGATAAATCAATTTATGAAGCAGCTCGGATTGACGGAGCATCAAGCTTCCAACAATTTTTAAAGATTACCGTACCGATGCTAAAACCAATTATTTTATTTACCACCATTACGTCAACGATTGGTACGTTACAAATCTTCGATGAAGTTGTCAACATTACAAACGGTGGACCAGGAAATTCCACCATTTCAATCTCGCAATACATTTATGATCTATCGTTTAAATACACACCGAACTTTGGCTATGCCGCAACCGTTTCATACGTGATTGTGATCTTAGTTATTATTCTATCGGTGATTCAATTCAAAGTGGCAGGTGATAAAGAATGAAAAAATTCAAACGACCATTAACCTATCTCTTCTTATCGATTGCAACACTTATCTCAATTTACCCATTCTTTTGGATGATTGTTTCGATGACCAATGAGTCAGTCGATGTAACCCAAGGCCGTCAATTGCCAGGTACGCATCTTTTTGAAAACTTATCTAAACTATTTGATCAAGTCGATATGGTAACCGCCTTAACCAACTCTGCAATTATCGCAATCGCTTCGACCTTCTTAACGTTATTGATTGCGTCACTTGCGGGTTACGGGTTCCAAATGTATCGCTCAAAAGGCAAAGACATTGTTTTTAATATTTTACTGTTATCAATGATGATTCCATTTGCGTCAATCATGGTACCGTTGTATCGTCTCTTCGGTAAGATTTCACAAACAGCACCGTTTCTAGGGATTGATACGTTAACCGCTGCTTTCTTACCAACGATTACCACAGCGTTCTTCATTTTCTTCTTTAAACAGAACACGAAGATGTTCCCGAAAGATTTAATTGAAGCAGGACGGATTGATGGTTTAAGTGAAATCGGCATTTTCTTTAGAATTTATGTACCAACGATGAAAACAACCTATGCGGCAGCGGCGATTATCGCCTTCATGAATAGCTGGAATAACTTCCTCTGGCCACTGGTTGTGTTACAGTCACCAGACAAACAAACGATTCCACTCCTCATCTCAAACTTAGGTTCAAGTTATGCACCTGATTATGGCATGATTATGTCAGCCATTACAATTGCGACCTTGCCAACGGCACTTGTTTTCTTCTTTATGCAGAAACACTTTGTTGCCGGTATGATGGGCTCAGTTAAAGGTTAACAAACAGGTAAAGATAGGAACAAAAGAAACAATGAAGAAGGGATGATTTTATGCCGATTTATGTAAATGAAGAAACACTCACATTCCACCTTTCCGGTCGGGGTGTGAGTTATCTTTTTAAAGTGTTACCCAATCAAGAACTTACCCATCTCTATTACGGGAAAGCATTGGCGCACGTGGATGACTTCAATCAATTGTTCTACACAGATATAAAAGATAACAGCTGTTTTGAAGCAAGTGAAACGCCACTGTCGTTTGATTATATTCGGGGCGAGTACCCGAGTTTTGGGCGTAGTGATTTCCGTGAACCAGCGATTCAGCTAAAAGACGAAGCGGGGAGTCGAGTGACGGCATTTCGCTATCAAGGCTATCAGATTAAAGAAGGAAAAGCCCCACTGGCAGGACTACCAGCGACGTATGTCGAAAGTGATCAAGAGGCAACAACCTTAACTGTAACCATGTACGACGCGCACTTAGACACGTCGCTTGACTTAAACTATACCGTGTTTAGTGATTATCCGGTCATCACCCGTCACGTGACCTTAACCAATCAAAGTGATCAGCAACTAGCAATTGACCGCTTGATGAGTGCATCGCTTGATTTCAATCATGACCAATGGGACTGGATGGAACTCCACGGTTCATGGGCACGGGAACGTCATGTGAAACGCCAAGCCCTCCATCCCGGCATCCAAAAGATTGGCTCAACGCGCGGCACGTCATCAGCCCAACATAATCCGTTTTTTGCCTTGCTTGACCCGGATGCAACCGAACATCAAGGTGAGGTGTATGGGTTTAGTTTAGTGTACAGCAGTAACTTTTTAGCACAGTGTGAGGTCGACCATTACCAAACCACGCGTGTGATGCTTGGGATTAACCCGTTTGATTTCAGTTATTTGTTGCGCCCGGGTGAAACCTTTGTCTCACCGGAAGTGGTCATGGTCTATTCAGATGCGGGATTAAACAAAATGAGTCAGGTCTATCATGACTTGTACCGCAATCGCCTTGCACGTGGGCATTGGCGTGACAAGTTGCGTCCCGTTTTAATCAACAACTGGGAAGCCACTTATTTTGACTTTGACGAAACAAAATTGTTAGCGATGGCCACCGAGGCGAAAGCACTGGGTGTGGATTTATTTGTGCTTGATGACGGTTGGTTTAAAGAACGAAACAGTGATCAATCCTCACTCGGTGATTGGTACGTCGATCAAGAAAAATTACCGCATGGTTTAGGTGCGCTATCAGATAAAATTACCGAACTTGGTTTGATGTTTGGTCTTTGGATTGAACCGGAGATGGTCTCACGTGATTCGGACTTGTATCGCGCCCATCCCGAGTGGGTCATTCAAGTACCAGACCGTGATAAAACAATCGGACGTTACCAATATGTGTTAGACTTTGCTAATCCGGATGTGGTCGATTATATTTATCAGCTCATTAAACAGCGACTTAGTGAAGCGAAAGTCAGCTACGTGAAGTGGGACATGAACCGCTACATGACAGAAGTGGCTTCACGACGTCTTGATCCCGGTGATCAACAATCGGTACGTCACCGTTACATTTTAGGGGTCTACCGTTTATATGAACGTTTAACCAATGATTTTCCCGATGTGCTCTTTGAATCATGTGCCAGTGGTGGGGCGCGTTTTGATCCGGGCATGCTTTACTATGCTCCGCAAGCGTGGACGAGTGACAACACCGATGCAGTTGAACGGATCAATATTCAGTACGGCTCCTCAATGGTGTACCCCTTATCGATGATGGGGGCACATGTCTCAGCGGTACCGAATCACCAAACCCATCGCATCACCCCGCTTGAAACACGCGGAGTAGTTAGTTTCAGTGGCATGTTGGGCTATGAACTTGACCCAAGTCAATTAACCGAGACAGAAAAAGCCATTGTAAAGCAACAAATTACAACCTATAAACAAATCCAGGAGACGGTTCAAACCGGGACTTTCACGCGGTTACTGAGCCCATTTGATGACCATAGGCGAGCAGCCTGGATGGTTAAGAGTCAAGACGAAACAGAAGTGTTAGTCACGTTTGTGCAATTGAGTGCTATCGCTAATCCAGGCTTTAGACAGCTAAAGTTAAAAGCGTTACAGCCAAAAGCGCAGTATCAACTAGTCGGTAGCGACGCAGTCTTTTATGGTGATCAACTGATGCACCACGGGATTGAACTTGATCGTTACATTGACCGTAGTGATGCCGGTGATTACCGCGGCTATCTATTACATTTTAAAGCATTGAAAGGGGAAGACAATTGATGAAACGTTATCCGAAGTACAACTATCAAGCACCCGCAAATGGGTATCCAGAATGGAACAACAATCCCGATATTTTTCAACTGAATCGACGTCAACCGACGGCTGATCACATGCCATTTGACACAGAAGAAGCGGCCTTAACAAATGAAAAAGACGCATCACCACGGTATTTATCACTTAGTGGCGACTGGGATTTTCACTGGTCGAAAAACCCGAGTGAAAAGTTAACTGACTTTTTCAAGGTTGATGCGGATTTAACTGACTTCAAACCAATTAAGGTACCGAGTCATTGGCAACTTGAAGGCTATGATTACCCACAATACAGTAACACAACCTACCCATGGGTCGAACATGAAGACATCAAGGCATCCTTTGCTCCAACCAATTACAACCCAGTGGGGCAATACCGGAAAACCATAACCCTACCAGAAGCATTTTTAGCTGAGCCGGTCTATTTACGGTTAGAAGGGGTGGAATCATCGTTCTACTTATGGGTCAATGGTGACTTGGTGGGTTACAGTGAAGATACCTTTACTGCCAGTGAATTTGATCTCACGCCATACCTTGTAGAGGGTGAGAATGTCTTCGCTTTAGAAGTTTACCGTTGGTCCGATGCGAGTTGGCTTGAGGATCAGGATTTTTGGCGATTAAGTGGGATATTTAGAGACCTGTACCTTTACCGGTTACCGCTGGTCCATATTGATAATTACTTCGTGAAGGCGGCGTTAGATGAGGCGTATCATGATGGTGAGCTGTCGGTTGACGTCACGGTAAGAAACTATACGGATGAAGCACAAACGGTGGATGTTCTTGTTAACCTCTATGATGAAACAGGGAAAAAAGTTTTTGATGCACCACTCAAAGAAACCGTCACAGTGGGTGAGGGGTATCAAACCGTCACGTTAACGCAAGCCGTTACTGAACCTGAAAAATGGTCAGCAGAAGCGCCGCATCTGTATCCTGTTTCGATCAGTCTTGCAGATCAAACTGGTCAAATTTATACAGCAGAAGCAACGAAGGTTGGGTTCCGTACCTTTGAACTTAAAGATGGGTTAATGAAGATCAACGGCGAAAGAATCGTCTTTAAAGGCGTTAACCGTCATGAGTTTCACTATAATGTCGGCCGAGCCGTCACGAAAGAACAAATGCTAAACGATATACTTATTATGAAAAAAGCAAACATTAATGCCGTGAGAACGTCGCATTATCCTAATAACCCGTATTGGTATGACTTATGTGATGTGTACGGTTTGTATGTGATTGATGAAGTGAACTTAGAAACACACGGTAGTTGGTATTACGGCCAAGAAACATTGGAAGATACGGTGCCAGGTAGCCGACCTGAATGGAAAGAGAATGTGTTAGATCGCTGTAACAACATGTTTGAACGCGATAAAAATCACCCGTCCATTATTATCTATTCGCTCGGGAATGAGTCATTTGGTGGCGATAATTTCTTACACATGCACGATTTCTTTAAAATGAAGGACCCAAGTCGCTTGGTGCATTATGAAGGCATCTTCCATTACCGCGAGTCCGAACGGGCATCGGACATTGAAAGCACGATGTATATTTCACCGAATGGTTTAGAAACGTATGCAAAAGAAGAAAAAGTGGATAAAAAACCATACATTTTATGTGAGTTCTCACATGCGATGGGTAATTCACTCGGCAACTTTAATCAATACATTGATTTGTTCTATCAGTACCCGATCCTTCAAGGTGGTTTTATTTGGGACTTTAAGGATCAATCCCTGCAACATAAAACCGCAGACGGTGTCGAGTTCCTTGCTTATGGTGGCGACTTTGGGGAATCTCCTCACGACAGTAACTTTAGCGGGAACGGGATTGTCTTCGGTGACGGAAGCCCGACACCGAAACTTGATGAAGTCAAACGCCAGTATCAACCAGCAAGCTTTAGTGCTGGTGATTTAACCAAAGGTCAAATCACCATGACGAACCGGTATCTGTTTACCAATTTAAATCAATTGACGTTTTATTATGACCTTTTAGAAAACGGTGACGTGATTGAATCCGGCGAAGCAGTTGTGGCGGTTGCACCGGGTGAGTCAAAACCGCATACCCTGGACTATACCTTGCCACAAGCTAAAGCTGGCAGTGTATATCACCTCAATGTAGGCTTTAAGTTAACAGAAGCTACACGTTACGCGAGTAAAGGTCATGTTGTGAGTTACGATCAGTTTGCGTTGCCAGTCAGCGCAGCAAATGTTGAGACAAAGGTTGTCGAGTCAGGTGAAATCAAGCAGGTCGAAAACGAAACAGATTTACGGTTCGTTTCAGATCAACTGACGGTCGTGCTTTCAAAAGAGACAGGACTAATCACGCAATTCACTGATGCGTCAGGGGATTATTTAACTGAACCCGTTGCCCCTAACTTCTGGCGGGCAATGACGGATAATGATCGCGGCAATGGGTTGGATCAACGGAGTGCCGTCTACCGTGATGCGAATAAAACACGTCAGCTAGAGGCAATCCAAGTAGAAACATTAACCGATCGTGTCCGCGTTAGTGTTAGTCATCGGTATCCGTCACTAAAAGAGAGCCAATCACGCTTCAGCTTTGAATTAACTGGGGCAGGCGTGTTAACCGTTCATTATCACTTTAACCCGAACCGTTCACTTCCTGAAATACCAGCGATTGGCTTAACTTTCTTAGTCAAGCAAGACCTTGATGCCATCGATTGGTTAGGGCGTGGACCGAATGAGTCTTATATTGACCGTTACACGAGTCAATTGTTTGGTCACTATACCGGTACGGTTAAAGATCAGATGGTTCCGTATTTGAAACCGCAAGCGTGTGGGAATAAGCTTGATGTCAAACAGCTTACGTTACTTGGGAAGTCACGGAAATTAATTGTTCAGACCGATGATCGATTTGAAGCAACCGTTTTACCGTACACAGACCAAGAACTAGAAGCAGCAAGTCATCACCATAAACTAGGCTCGTCAAACCAAACGGTAATGACCATTAATCACGTACAAATGGGTATTGGTGGCGATGATAGTTGGGGACAGAAAACGCACCCAGAGTTTACGATTTATCCAAATCAAAGCTATCACTATCAATTTAGCCTACGCAGTGAAACGAACTAACATGCGCATCCAGACACGCACCCCCGAATATTAAAGGACTGATAGGTGCGGGTCAATGAAAACACCCGCCTAGATTAAGTAGGGAAAAAGCGTAGTAAAAAAGATCAACAAAACACCTTGTGCCTGGCTGTAATTAAAGCCAGGCGCAAGGTGTTTTTATGGTTCTTTGTCAAATCGTGTTGGTGAGAATTTTTAACCAATTATTTAAAATTTATATATCACACGTTTTCGGTGCATTTAAGCTACCAGAGCGTGTGTTTTATTTTGTGCTTGTTTCTTCTGTGAATCAATGGCTTTATACTTAAAGTGTATGAGAATACGGTACTTATAGTTATAGAAATTTTTGTAGCCATATGCCACACGGTTTAATACCTTAATTTTATTGTTAATCCC
>NZ_QJJR01000014.1 GCF_003201605.1 Streptohalobacillus salinus
GCTGTCCATTTCTTATTTTTACGCATAAAAAACACTCCTAATAAAGTAGTAGAATTTTTATTATTTCTACTGTCTACTTTATTAGGAGCATATCACCCCCAGCTTATGTCTTATTCATTATGCCATGTTATTAATTAACGCATCAGCAAACTCACTAGTTTTAACTTCAGTCGCCCCATCCATTAAACGAGCGAAGTCATAAGTGACAACTTTAGAACCGATTGTTTTATCCATCGATTTCGTAATTAAGTCAGCCGCTTCTGTCCAACCTAAGTGTTCAAGCATTAACACACCTGACAAAATAACCGATGATGGATTCACCTTATCTAAACCAGCATATTTAGGTGCTGTTCCGTGTGTTGCTTCAAAAATTGCATGGCCTGTCTCATAATTAATGTTGGCACCCGGCGCTATACCGATTCCACCTACTTGTGCAGCAAGTGCATCAGAAATATAGTCACCATTTAAGTTCATTGTTGCGACAACATCAAATTCTTTAGGTCGAGTTAAAATTTGTTGTAAGAAGATGTCAGCAATCGCATCTTTTACAATAAGCTTTCCGGCATCTTCCGCAGCTTTTTGTGCCGCATCTGCTGCTTCTCTTCCTTTTTCTTCAGTGATTTCATCATAAGTTGCCCAAGTAAATACTTGATCTTTAAATTCTGAATCAGCTAATTCATACGCCCAGTTTTTAAAAGCGCCTTCCGTAAATTTCATAATGTTACCTTTATGAACAATCGTGACGCTCTTACGCCCTTCTTTGATTGCATATTCAATCGCAGCGCGTACAATACGTTTCGTTCCTTCTTCTGAAATTGGTTTCACACCGATTCCAGATGTTTCAGGGAAACGAATATTTTTGACACCCATTTCATTTTCTAAGAAATCAATTACTTTTTTAACCTCATCGGAACCTTTTTCCCACTCAATTCCCGCATAAATATCTTCCGTATTTTCACGGAAAATAACCATGTCAGTATCTTCAGGTCGTTTAACCGGTGAAGGTACACCATCAAAGTAACGAACGGGGCGCAGACACGTAAATAAATCTAATTTTTGACGTAACGCAACATTTAATGACCGAATTCCACCACCGATTGGTGTCGTAAGGGGGCCTTTGATTGCAATTTTATACTCCCGGATCGCATCAAGGGTTGCCTCAGGTAACCATTCTCCGGTTTCATTGAATGCTTTTTCTCCTGCTAACACTTCTTTCCAAACAATCGATTTTTCACCATTATATGCTTTTTTGACGGCAGCTTGTAACACGCGACTTGCTGCGTTCCAAATATCAGGACCTGTACCGTCTCCTTCAATATAAGGAATAATTGCGTTGTTCGGTGCGATTACTTGACCATTCTCTACTGTAATTTTCTCTCCATTTGCCATTTTAAAATCCTCCTGTAATTTAGTATATAAGAAACGTTTAAGAACGTTCTTTAATAGGTTGATAGACTTGATTTTCCGGTCCGACATACTCAGCACGCGGACGAATCAGGCGATTGTTTTTATACTGTTCCAAAATATGCGCAATCCATCCAGACGTTCGACTCATCGCAAAGATCGGTGTAAACAAATCGTGGTCAATCCCGAGCATATGATAGACAGATGCGGAATAGAAATCAACATTCGCCGGCAATCCTTTTTCTTTCTTGACGTAATCTTCAATCTTCTCAGATATTAAATACCATTTTTCTTGACCCTTTTCTTTGGTCAACTGTTTAGACATTTCTTTCAGATGTTTTGCCCGTGGATCACCGGTTTTATAGACACGATGACCCATTCCCATAATCTTTTCTTTCTGATTAATTTTATCTTGAACATAAGGAATCGCCTGCTCTACTTCCTTAATTTCCATCAGCATATTAATAACCTGTTCATTTGCTCCACCATGCAGCGGCCCTTTTAAAGCGCTAATCGCAGCTGTCACACCCGAATATAAATCGGACAAGGTTGCAACACACACGCGTGCTGTAAACGTTGAGGCATTTAATTCATGATCAGCATGTAAGACTAACGCTTTATTAAATGCTTCAACTTCCAGTGCATCAACCGGTTTTCCTTTTAACATATGTAAAAAGTTCTCAGCATAACTGACATCACGCTTTGCAGCTATCGGTTCTTTACCTTCTCTTAGGCGTGAAAAAGCCGCAATTAATGGTGCGATTTTTGCTTGTAAGCGTAGTGCTTCACGCTCATTCACATCTTCAGATACTTCTTGATTCGCATCATCGTCATATAAGCCTAACATCGACACCGCTGTCCGTAATATTGACATCGGGTGTGCTCGTTGTAAATTAAGGCCACGTAGTTGTTCGATTAATGCCTCTGGTAAAAACATTTCATCAAATAATGCTTGTTTGAATGATTCTAATTCTATTTCATTCGGTAATTTTTTATACCAAAGCAGATAAATAACTTCCTCAAATTCAGCTTTTTCAGCTAACTCATCGATGGAATAACCAACATAGCTTAACTGATCATCTGACAAAGCAGTAATGTCTGTTTCAGCAACAATAACCCCTTCTAACCCTTTAGATGTAGACATGGCCATCCTCCTTTACTTCCTTTATAACGCAATAAAAAAATCAACAATGCGCATAACCATATAAGCAATTCCTGCACCTATTAATGGACCCACTGCTACGCCTTGTAAGAAGACAACAGCTAAAATGGTCCCCATCACAAGCGCTGTGGTTAAGTGCGGATCATTTGCTAATAAATCTAAACCACCTCGAGCAACAATAGCAACAAACATCCCTGCTCCTAGTGCTATCCATCCATAATAAGTCTTTACACTTTCCAATAATTCTTTAAATCCAATTTCTCCAGTCGCAATCGGGATCATCACCGATAGCGTGATAATTGTTACCCCGATCGACATCCCTTTAGCTTGAATCATTGGAAACAATTTATCATCCAGTCTAAGAATTTGTAACCCTAATAAAATATAGACGGTAATAATAATTGCTTGATTCTTACCGAAGTAACCGAGCAATAATAAAATAATCAAAAATAGTGTTGATTGATTAAACATAAAAATAATCTCCTTGATCACCGAACACTGAGCATACAAATGAACATATCGCAATTATCGATGAATATTTGCCGTTTAATCTTATCATAAATACGTAAAAAAATACAGCCTCATTCGTTTATCGTTGACACAATAATGAAAATTCAGATAACTCACAGTGAAAAAACAGCTATTACTTTTAGTAATCAAACAGAAGCGAATCAACAATTGCATGATCCATTAATCTGGATAAAGAATGTCCTGATTGTGTTTAACGTCGGACGTATATCACTTGACCGTTTTTTATCATTCGCTGAAAAATTGCTTTGATACTATTTTTGAGTGGTCGCCGCGTGAATGGGATAAGCAATAAGAAACCAATTAAATCGGTAATAAACCCTGGGGTCAGAAGGACAATTCCACCAATTAAAATACAAATCCCGTCAAAGATTGCTTCACTAGGAATTTGCCCTTGTTGCATACTTAAATTCGCGCGTTGCAAGGTTTCAGTTCCTTGTTGTTTTGCGAGGGTTGCACCAATTAGACCGGTTAAAATAATTAAACCAACTACTGACCAGCCACCAATCAGTTGCCCTGCCCAGATGATAATGCCCAGTTCTAATGCAGGCATAATAAGTAACGCCAAAAAAATCCATTTAAACATATTTGTGTATCTCCTTTGATTAACGTAGTAAAATGATAAATTAAAAAGAAGGGACAATGTCCCTTCTTGATTATAACAGATTTATTATTCTATTTCATAATTAAAGGATGCTTGCGCGCCCAGCGTAGATATCACCTTTTTTAGCATCGATTGTGATTTCTTTACCTTCTTCAATAACTTCCATTGCATTGTCTACACCTACGATTACAGGAACCCCAAGATCTAAACCGACAACAGCCGCATGTGAAGTTAAACCACCTTCAACAGTAATAATCCCACTTACTTTTTCAAGTGCTGGCATCATATCTTTGTCTGTACCGATAGTAATAAGGATATCTCCACCTTTTACTTTAGCATTTGCTTCTTCTGCATTTTTAGCAAAAACCGTACGTCCAATGGTTGAGCCTTTGCCAACACCTTGTCCACTTGTTAATACATCACCAATGATGTGTACTTTCATCATGTTTGTTGTACCACGTTCACCAACAGGCACACCTGCAGTAATAATCACACGGTCACCACGGTTGAAGCAATTTGTTGCTAAACCACGTTCAATCGCAAGATCTAGTACTTCATCAGTTGTGTATGCAAGTTCACCAGTGATTGCACGAACACCCCATGATAATGAAAGACGACGACTTACTTTTTCATCAAAAGTGATCGCAATAATTGGCGCTTTTGGACGGTATTTAGAAATCATACGCGCCGTTGCACCACTTACAGTTGGTGTAAGAATTGCATCAACATCAAGGTTCATCGCTGTATGATTAACTGATTGACTGATCGCATCAGTCATTGTCATTTCGCTAATTTTCGAACGATTATCTAAGATTTCTTTGTGATCAAGTACTGATTCTGTTTTCAACGCAATGCGGTGCATCGTTTGAACAGATTCTACTGGATAGTCACCAGCTGCTGTCTCACCTGAAAGCATGATTGCATCTGTACCATCTAGAATAGCGTTAGCAACATCTGATGCTTCTGCACGCGTTGGGCGTGGGTTACGTTGCATAGAATCTAACATTTGTGTTGCCGTAATAACTGGTTTAGCTGCTCTATTACATTTTTTAATCATGTCTTTTTGAACAACTGGGACATCTTCAGGTGGAATTTCTACCCCTAAATCACCACGTGCAACCATTAAACCGTCAGCAACTTGTAAAATAGCATCTAAGTTGTCAACACCTTCTTGGTTTTCAATTTTAGGAATGATTTGAATGTCTTTCCCGCCATTGTTATCTAAATGTTCGCGGATTGATAGAACATCAGCAGCGCGGCGAATAAATGATGCCGCCACAAAGTCAACACCTTGCTCAACACCAAAAAGAATATCTTTGGCATCTTTATCAGTCATACCTGGCAAGTTAACACTTACGTTCGGTACGTTTACACCTTTTTTGTTTTTAAGCACACCTGAGTTTAATGCTTTAGTTTTTAATTCTTTTGCTTCATTTAGCATTTCTACAACTTCTAATTCAATAAGCCCATCATCAAGCAGGATTTTTGATCCAACATGCACATCTTCAATAAGCTGCGGGTAAGTGACCGCGAATTTATCAGTTGTACCTAAGACTGTCTCATCCATTGAAATATTAATAAATTGTCCTTTAACAATATCAACTTGACCATCTTTCATTGTACCTGTACGAATCTCAGGTCCTTTTGTATCGAGTAAAATCGCAACTGTTTTACCTAATTTCTCAGCTGCTGCACGGATTGTTTTAATACGGTTCCCGTGTTCTTCAAAGTCACCGTGTGAAAAATTCAGACGCGCGACGTTCATTCCTGCCTCAATCAGTTGCTCTAACTTTTCCGGTGATTCTGATGCAGGTCCAATTGTACATACAATTTTTGTTCTTCTCATTCGATAATTTCCTCCTTAAAATTTTTAAGCACTTTTATCTATTTTTTAAAATTAGATAGATAGTTCATTCATTAATTGATACAAACTCATATCTAGTTTATGAGGTTGTTTTAAAATATCAATAATATCATGGTGTACCAATTCGTTATTTTGAATACCAACCATTAATCCACCTTGACCTTCAAGCAATAAATCAACAGCTTTACCAGCTAATCGACTCGCTAACACACGATCTGAAGCAGTCGGTCGACCCCCGCGTTGGATGTGACCTAGAACCGTTACACGCGTCTCAAACCTTGTTGATTCCTCAATCCGTTTGCCGTAATCCATCCCATTACCTACGCCTTCAGCTAAGATAATGATACTATGTTTTTTGCCACGTTCTGACCCGCGTTTCAAGCGGTCGACCACGTTTTCAAATGGCTCGTCCTTTTCTGGAATGACAACGGTTTCTGCACCATTGGCAAGTCCAGCCCATAAGGCTAAGTCACCAGCATCTCGACCCATTACTTCTATCACGTATGTACGCTCATGAGAAGTTGCAGTATCTCTGATTTTATCAATCGCTTCGACAATTGTGTTTAAAGCTGTATCAAACCCAATTGTGTAATCCGTACCTGGGATGTCATTATCAATTGTACCAGGAACTCCGATACAAGGGAAACCTTTTGCAGTTAATTTTGCGGCACCTTGAAATGATCCATCACCACCGATGACAATAAGTCCATCGATCTCGAATTTTTTCAGTTGTTCAATCCCTTTGTTCTGTCCTTCATCCGTCTTGAATTCTTCGCAGCGTGCAGAATATAGCATGGTTCCACCACGTTGAATCATATCACCAACGCTGCCCAGTTCCATCTTTTCAATTTTTCCTTCCATCAAGCCTTGAAAGCCATTATAAATACCAAACACTTCAAGATCATGATAAATCCCTTTTCGCACAACAGCACGAACGGCAGCGTTCATTCCTGGAGCGTCGCCTCCACTTGTTAAAACACCAATTCTTTTCATGCTTTCACCTCTATCACTTTCTGTCTCTTTTAAAAACCATTTCAGTATAACATAAAAGATACACTAATATAATTTCACTTAAGATTATACATGAAAGCGCAAAAAATCTCACCCCTAAATCAATAGATTTAGGGGTCGTTTTAAAGATATTTTAATTATTTAACAAAGTTTTTACCATTTGTGCGAATATTCATAATCATCATTCAGTAAATCCACCTAAATTATTGTATTTGTTCCATCTGTTGTCAATTAATGTCTGCTTGTCAATTTTACGCAAACGGTTAAAAGTACTTTCTAAGTAAGCGTCCAAATAGGCTGCTTGCATTGACAAATCACGATGGGCTCCACCCTTAACTTCAGGAATAATTTCATCAATTATTTTAAGCGCCTTTAAATCTTTTGCCGTGATTTTTAGTGAGGTTGCAGCTTTTTCAGCAAGCGCCGCATCTTTCCAAAGAATACTTGCGGCTCCTTCAGGTGAAATCACTGAATACGTCGCATTTTCTAACATTTGAACAGAGTCAGCAAGACCAATACCTAACGCTCCCCCGCTTCCACCTTCACCGATTACAATCGCAATAATTGGCACCGTTAAATCAGTCATTTCTAGTAAATTACGAGCAATTGCCTCGCCTTGCCCTCGTTCTTCAGCACCCTTTCCTGGATGTGCACCTTTTGTGTCAATTAAACTAATGATGGGTCGATTGAATTTTTCTGCAAGCTTCATTTGTCTTAACGCTTTTCGGTAACCTTCTGGATGAGGACTAGCAAAATTCCGAAACAGATTATCCTTCGTGTTTTTTCCACGTTGTTGGGCGATAATTGTAACCGGTACACCTTTATATTTTGCGATACCAGAGACAATTGCCGGATCATCACGATAAAGGCGGTCGCCATGTAGCTCAACAAACGAGGTGAATAATTCTCCAATATAATCTAGTGCTGTTGGGCGATCCGGATGTCGCGCGATTTGGACGCGATCCCACGTTGTTAAGGAATGATAGATATCAAGCTCTAACTTCTTTAAACGACTTTCCATCCGACTAATTTCGGCATCTAACTCTAATTCACTGCCGGCAGCCATCTTCTTTAATTCAGCAATTTTATCTTTCAGTTCGTGGATTGGTTTTTCAAATGACA
The DNA here is from genome assembly GCF_003201605.1 of Streptohalobacillus salinus. Lineage (GTDB taxonomy): Bacteria > Bacillota > Bacilli > Bacillales > Amphibacillaceae > Streptohalobacillus > Streptohalobacillus salinus. The sequence continues at coordinate 7,696 of NZ_QJJR01000014.1, forward strand.
ATACTTGTCTCATGATTCTGTCACCTCCGCGCTATGAAGATCTAAGACAGTTGTCAACAAATTTTTTAGTTCATGACGATGAACGACACGATCCACTTGTCCGTGTTCTAACTGAAACTCAGCCGTTTGAAAATCTTCAGGTAATGTTTCACGAATGGTCTGTTCAATAATTCTTCGACCCGCAAAACCGATTAAAGCTTTTGGCTCAGCAAAATGATAATCGCCGATTGAAGCAAAACTTGCGGTAACGCCTCCCGTTGTTGGATGGGTAAATACATTAATTAAACAGCCACCACTGTTACTAAATCGTTTTACAGCCATTGATGTTTTCGCCATCTGCATCAAACTAAGCATACCTTCTTGCATTCTTGCGCCACCAGAAGCAGTGAAAATAATAACAGGCAATAATTCCGTACGCGCCGTTTCTAAGGTTCGTGCAATTTTCTCTCCAGCAACAGCCCCCATACTTGCCATGCGAAAGCGCGTATCCATCACAACAATGGCCGCAGAATAACCGTTTATTGTTGCTCGTCCAGCTACCACTGCATCTTTGAGTCCAGTTTTTTCACGATCACTGACTAGCTTTTCTTGGTAATCAGGAAATTCAAGTGGATCTGTTGAGATAAGCGTTTCAAACCACTCCTCAAAGCTATCATCATCTACCGTTGCATCGATTCGCTCGTAAGCTGACATAATGTGGTGCGTTCCACAGTTAGGACAAACTTTCAATTGCTGGCGCCATTCTTTCTCATAATATATTTTTCCACAATGCTTACATTTTTCAACTAATCCCTCAGGAATCTCTTGTTTAGCCTTTTCCGTTGGAATTTGTGCATATTTCTTTTTTTTCTTAAAGATTGTTTTTAATGACATGCATACTCCCCCTATATCAACTACATATCTTCTTTACTCGATAAGTTTTTCACAGTTACACTTATTTGATCAAACCTCTCAAACAATTGTTTCACTTCTGATTCTTTATTGTCTTCATTTAACGTTAGTCTAAAAGCATATAATAAATACCAAATTTTCGCCAGTAGTTCATTGTTAATGTGTTTAATAATCACTTGAAAGGTTTGTTTATAGCCCCTTTTTTTCCAGTAATTAACTTGGTGGCCCGACCACTCAGCAGTGATTGACTGTTGATAATGTGTCGCCCCTTCAAATAAAATCGCCTGTTCAATTAAACTAAGCGTGTGCGCTAAATCTTTTTTTGTTGCTGGGTCTTGAAAAATGAACGTGGATAACAATGATAACGTTTGATACGATTGATAGGGACGTAAAAACGTCCCTTCTCCGCGTCTTGTTTCAATCATACCGAGTAACTCTATCGCTCTAAGACCTTCCCGAATGGTTGAACGGCTGACTTGCAGTTCTTCAGCCATTTCTCGTTCTGACGGTAAGCGATCGCCTGGTTTTAAATGATCTCGCTCAATATAATTCTTAATTTTTTCCAGCACATTTTCATATGCTTTATTCTGTTTAGTTGTCATGCACGACCGGCCCCTTAATTCTGCTAACTCCACTGTCAACAGCAGCTTGTGCCACAGCCTGAGATACACGTTCAGCTACACGCGCATCAAATGGATCAGGAATCACATAATCATCTGTTAGTTCATTCGGTTTAATAATGTTTGCGATAGCATGTACGGCTGCCACTTTCATTTCCTCATTAATATCTGAAGCACGTACCGATAATGCGCCTTTAAAAATCCCTGGGAAAGCTAAAACATTGTTAACTTGATTTGGATAATCACTTCGTCCCGTACCAATAACTCGAGCTCCTGCTTCTTTTGCAAGCGCTGGTTTGATTTCTGGATCGGGATTGGCCATTGCGAAAATGATAGGGTCTTTCCGCATACTACGCACCATTTCATGACTTAACAAGTCTTTTAGTGATACCCCAATAAAAACATCAGTATCTTTGATAACATCGGCTAATGCTCCCTGTTGATTATCTTGGTTTGTGTAAGCCAATACGTCTTTTTTTGTTTGATTCATCCCTTCTTGGCGACCAGAATAAATCGCACCTTTAGAATCACATAAAATCATATCTTTGACACCAAAGCTATTTAAGAGTTTTACAATCGCAATGCCTGCAGCACCTGCGCCGTTAATAACGACTTTAATCTCATTAAAGCTTTTGTCCACCAATTTTAATGCATTCACTAATCCAGCCAGAGTTACGATTGCCGTTCCGTGTTGATCGTCATGAAAGACAGGTATATCTAGCTTTTCTTTTAACGCTTGTTCAATAATAAAGCATTCTGGTGCTTTAATATCTTCTAAATTAATCCCGCCAAAGGTTGGCGCCATTAACGTCACTGTTTCGATAATTTTATCACCATCAGTTGTGTCTAAACAAATTGGAAATGCGTCAACATTTGCAAAGTTTTTAAAGAGTACGGCCTTGCCCTCCATCACCGGCAAGGCCGCATCTGCTCCGATAGCCCCTAAGCCCAATACTGCCGTCCCGTTTGTGACAACACCAACCATGTTTCCTTTCATCGTATATGTATAAGCTTCGTCTTTATTTTCTTCTATTTTAAGACATGGCTCTGCTACCCCTGGTGAGTATGCGAGACTTAAGTCTTCACTATTTTCAACTTTAACTTTCGCCTCAACGGCAAGCTTCCCTTGATTATCTTTATGCATTTTTAACGCCTTCGCTTTAAGGTTTGTCATATTGATCTACCTCTCTATTTTTATTGGTCTGGCCACTCGTACTTTTTATCTTACATCAAATTAGTACCTGGTGTAAACAACAAGCCGTTTTTTTAGAAAAAAACGGAACATATGAATGAGGTCAAATTACATATAAAAAGGCAACTACATTTTTTGTAGTTACCCTTTTTCACGTTTCTCTTTATAAACAACATGTTCCTTTCCAAAGCGTTCAGTCAATCGCTTAATTGATTGATAATCTTTAACCAAATAAAATGCTTCAGATAACGCATATAATCGCTCAAATGGTTCATGATAAAGTTTAACTGGTGTCGGACCGGGATGGTCTTTTGCAATTTCTTCTAGAGCCTGGATAGCTCCATCCAAATCATCACCAGAAAATTTTACATAGATGACGCCTTCCGCCTCGAAGGTTTTAATTTTTTCAAAATTTAATGGTGTTGCTTCTTCAACGATAAGCTGTAGTTTCCCTTGTCTATCTTCCACACGTACCTGACAATCCACAAAGACTTGTTCCTCAAACCATGGTTTGATGTTGCGCAGTACATCGGGGAAGATGACACCATCTATTTCTAAATCTTCATCATTAAAAACAACAAACGCCATCGATTCTCCTCGTTTTGTTCGAATCACTCGCATTTCTTGCACAAAACCTGCAAAGCGATAGCTGCGTTTGGATCCCTGTTGTTTTTCTAGAGAAAAAATCTTCAAATACCCTGCACGCCTTAATTGCGTACGATTCATTTTCAGTGGGTGATCGTTCAAATAAACACCTAAAAGTTCTTTTTCATACTGTAGTTTCTCCATCTGTTCAAACGGCTCAACCGCTTCATATTGACCATCCATTTGTAAACCATCCATTAAATCTAGAAAGTCTTCGTCCATATCACCAAATAATTCTCCTTGTTCCATCGCTGTGTCTATAGTAGCAAGGACAGAAGCCCGTTCAACTCCGTAAATATCGAAACAACCCGCAAGTACGAGCGTTTGAATCATCTTACGATTGACAACTTTCAAGGGCACACGTAAACAAAAATCAAATAAGCTTTGAAACGGTCCTGCTTTTCTCGTTTCAAGAATGCTTTTAACAACAGGATAACCGATGCCTTTTATTGTACCAAGTCCCATACGGATCCCCTCTGCCTCAACCTTAAATCCATAAAAACTTTGGTTAATGTTAGGACGATAAAGTGTTAACTGATTGAGGCGTAACTCTCTAAAATAGTGATGGATTTTATCAGCTTGACCTGTAACACTATTTAATAGTTCCGCATAAAAATACAATGGATAATTCGCTTTTAAATAAGCCAATTGATATGAAATCAAACTGTAGCTGACCGCATGTGATCGATTAAATCCATAATTGGCAAAACGAGTAATCCATGAAAATAATTCTTCGATTGTGGCGTTATCGTAGCCTTTTGCTAAGCACCCTTCAACAAACCAGGCTTTAACTTCATCAAGGTCTGTTTTATTTTTCTTGCTGATTGCTCGTCGCAAAATATCGGCTTTTCCTAAGCTAAGTCCAGCAAATTGATGAGCAATTTGCATGATTTGCTCTTGGTACACCAAGACGCCATGTGTTGGTTTTAAGATAGTTGCTAAGTCAGGATGGAGATATTCTACCGGTGCTTCATGGTGCTTACGTTTAACGTAAGTATCAATAAAATCCATCGGACCCGGACGATACAATGCATTAACTGCAACAATATCTTCAAATACTGTTGGTTTTAAGTTTCGCAAGACTTCACGCATCCCTTTTGATTCTAACTGAAACACCCCTGACGTATCACCAGTTTGCAATAGTTTAAAAGTCAACAGGTCATCAAGTGGTAGGTTATCGATATCAAACTGAGCTGCTTCTCGCTGAATTTGTTTCGTAATGCGTTCAATAATGGTTAAGTTTCGCAGACCTAAAAAATCCATTTTGAGAAGACCTATTTTTTCTAAGTCCCCCATTGGGTACTGTGTGAGTGTATGTCCTTGACCATCAGTTGTAAGCGGCACCGTTTCAATCAGCGCCTCATCATGCATCACAACCCCTGCGGCGTGTGTGGATAAATTACGTGGTAAGTCTTCTAACGTTCTTGCTACACGAAAAAATCCTGGTAATGTTTCTGATTTTTTTATATAACTTATCAGTGCATCCGATTGCTTGACAGCTTCGACGAGCGATTGTTGCTGTGTGGCAGGTAACTGACGGAGAATATAATTTAATTCATGATCACTAATTGGGTACACTTTTGCTAATTCGCGGATAATCGAGCGCACTTTAAAGGTGCCAAAGGTAGCGATTTGTGCCACATGCGCCTTACCATACTTCTCTTTCACATAGTCAATCACTTCTTCGCGACGATAATCCGTAAAATCAATATCAATATCCGGCATCGTCACGCGTTCTGGATTTAAAAAACGCTCAAATAACAAATCATACTTTAAAGGATCTACTGTCGTGATGCCTAATAAGAAGCTTACAATTGAGCCGGCTGCCGATCCCCGCCCGGGTCCAACTCGTATCCCTTGCTCTTTGGCGAAGCGGACAAAATCAAAGACAATTAAAAAATAATCACTAAATCCCATATTTTCAATAATCGATAACTCATGCGCTAAACGAGCGCTTGCCTTTTGGTTAGTACCGTAGTAATTTGTAAGGGCCTCACTTGTGAGTTCCTTTAAGTAAGCTTGTGGTGAGGTCCCACTTGGAAGTGGATAGCGAGGCAGTCGCTGTACTGATTGATCAAGATTAACATTAATATCTTGAACAAACGCCACCGTTTGCGCTAATAACGCTTCACTCGCTTCAAAATGCACCCGTGCTTCTTCAGTCGTAAAGAAGTGATGCGGATAATCTTCATTTATGGGTCGCTGATCAATTGCTTTATTCATTTTCATTAAATAGCTCAACGCTTCATGCTCTTCCGCTTCTAAATAACGGACATCACCGATTGCAATAGAAACATCTTGAAGGGTATTAAACGCTTGATAGACAGCTTGCCTGTGTGGCGTAATCCCACACAACACACCCTCTGGCAATAGCGCTAGGTGATCCACAAGCAATTGTTCATCCACCGTCATCTCTTCACCAAAACCATCGAGTGGCAAAATTATTTTTAATCCTGAATGAGCTGCATGCAATTGTTCTAATTCAAGTGGCTCTTCATTCAATTGGTAGCTTGAACTTAAATTCATCAATTGACGATACCCTTGGTTATTTTTCGCATACAACAACAGTTCAACACGTGATTCTTTTATTTTAATTGGTAGACTTAGGCCAATAATTGGCTGTATATGTTTAGCATGACATAGTTGATAAAATTGATACGCCGCATGCATGTTACCACGATCAGTTAATGCGATTGCTTTCATGCCTAATTGTTGTGCTTTATTAATCAAGTATTCGAGTTTAACCGTACTTTGCATAAAACTGTATCCACTCGTTACTCTTAAATGGGTAAACGCCAAAAAATCACCACCTTAACTATTAAAAAGGATAGCAGATGTTGCTATCCCTTTTTATTTTCGTTGTTATGAGCACGACAAATATCATCAAGGTCTTTGATAAGCTGATCAGCTTCTTCCCAGCTCATCACTGTTGCTCCTGAAGCTAATGGATGACCACCACCTCGATATTTCGCAGCTAATTGATTAATCACTGGCCCTTTTGATCTAAGTCTAACTCGAATCTTATCGTCTTCTTCAACAAAAATAGCCCAGCATCTGATCCCTTTAATATCACCATACGCACCGACAAGCGCGCTGGTTTGTTCAGATGTAATATCATAGGCAGCTAAAACATCTTTCGTTAAACGTACATTTGTCGATCCTTCAGAAGAAATATTGATTTGATCGAGTAAGTACCCTTTTAATCGTGCTATCTTCGGATCTACTTCATACATTTGATTGTAGAGGGCGGTCCGGTCAAAGTGATGCTTTGCTAAGGCTGCTGCCACAGCGAAGGTTTGATCTGTTGTGCTCGGATATAAAAAACGACCGGTATCGCCTACAATGCCTGCATACAAAAGTCTAGCTGCTTCATCCGTTATCGTTAAGCTTTCTTCTTTTGCTAATCGATAAATCATTTCTGAGGTTGAGCTCGCTTTAGTGTCTACCCAACTCACATGCCCATAGTCATCAACAATCGGATGATGGTCAATTTTCACCAGTATCTGCCCTTCTGAGAAGCGTTTATCATCAATCCGTGGCTGGTTGGCTGTATCACAGACGACAACGGCTGCCAGTTCGTAACTTGCATCGTCTACAGTATCCATGGCTTTTAAGAAAGTTAATGACTCTTCATTATAGCCGGTGATAAGTATTTTCTTATCTGGAAAGCTTGCTGTTAAAATCGCAGCTAATCCTGCCTGGGACCCAATCGCATCTGGGTCGGGACGTTCATGACGATGAATAATAATCGTCGGGTGTTTTTTTAAAGTTTCAATAATTTGTTTAGTGATTTGCATAGTGTCTCCTTTAATAACGATCGATTAACTGACCGATTAATATTGCCTTTCCAACGATATCTTTCTCATGATACAGTTCTATATCTATTTTAACTGATTTCCGGCCAATTTCTAATATCTTGGGATGAATCGTCAACATGTTTTCGATTTGAACAGGCTTGATAAAATAGACCGAAATCGTCTCAACGACTAAGTCACCTTTTTTCATGTTTGTCATCATTCGACTACTTACTTCTGTAATAAATGACACAAATACGCCATTGGATAGTGTACCTAGGGCGTTTGTCATTTGCGGTGATACTTTCGAACTATAGACATATTGGGTACCATCTTTTTCTACCGAAAGTTCACTTGTCACAATATCGTCTATCGTTTCACCAACTTGAGGCTGACGGTTAACATTTTGTAGCGCCTTTAATACATCTTGACGTGAAATCAGACCGATTAAGCGTTGATTGTTATCAACCACAGGGACAATCTCAATACCTTCCCAGACCATCATATGCGCCGCATAAGCCAGAGATGTTTCTTTAACGACTGTTAGCGGATTTTTAGTCATAATTTTATCAACTGTTAAGCCATCACTTTTTCCAATCACATCTTTTGAGGTAACAATGCCTACAACGCGCATTTGATCGTCGACAACAGGATAGCGCGAATGAGTTGTTTGATCTTTTAAATGATACCACTTTTGGAGGGGATCTGTCCGATTTAAGTAATGCGTTTTCTCATAAGCGGTATAAATATCACCGACTAATACAATTTCTTTTTTGATTAATTGATCATAAATCGCTCGGTTTATCATGGCTGCAACAGTGAATGTATCATAACTGGTTGAAATGATTGGAAGTTTTAATTCATCTGCTAATCGCTTAATGTCATCATCTGTATCAAAACCACCGGTGATTAATACAGCAGCCCCTTCTTCCAAGGCCAATCGATGTGCTTCAACCCGGTTTCCGATGATTAGGAGGGAGTCTTTTTCTAAATAGCGCATCATTGCATCAGTTTTCATCGCACCAATGACAAATTTATGTAACGTTTTGTATAACCCCTCACGACCACCTAATACTTGACCATCAACAATACCAATAATTTCTGCGAAGGTTAAATGCTCAAAGTTTTCTTTTTTCTTCTGTTCAATCCGAATTGTTCCAACACGCTCGATTGTACTTACAAGTCCTTGGTTCTCAGCTTCTTTTATTGCACGATACGCGGTTCCTTCACTCACATTTAAATCTTTTGCTATTTGTCGTACCGAAATTTTATTTCCAACTTTTAACGTTTCTATATGCATCAGTATTTGTTCGTGTTTCGTTGCCAAGGTTGCCTCACCTTACTTTCTCATCTGTACTATTTTTTTAATCTCTAGTGTTATTATACAGTTCTTACCGACCTGGTGCAATTTAGACAAAAAAATATAAAAATGGTGACAGTTAGGTTTAGTTATTTTAAAAGAGTGGAATAGGACACTATATTAATCGTTAGGAGTGATTTATATGCCAGCAGAAGAATATAAACGAATAGTTATTGCCGTTGATGGTTCACAAGCTTCCTTGAAGGCCTTTAAAAAAGCTGTTCAAGTTGCTAAAAGAAATGATGGAGATTTAATCATTGCTCATGTTGTTGATACAAAAACGATTTCAACCGCTGAGACTTATGATCAATCAATGATAAATCGGTCAGAAACTTACGCATCTAAATTATTAAATGATTATAAGACACAGGCTGAAGAATCAGGTGTACGAAAAGTCGAAACACATATTGACTATGGTTCTCCAAAAGTACGCATTCCTAAATACGTGGCAAAATCTTTTAATGCAGATTTAATCATGTGTGGTGCAACCGGCTTAAATGCTGTTGAACGCTTCTTAATTGGTAGTGTGTCTGAGAACATTGTGCGTTATGCACCATGTGATGTATTAGTTGTTCGTACCGAAGATGATGAAGACTAACATTTTTCATTTTTAATGAAAATTAAAGTAACCGTTAAAAAATCGGCTAACACCTATCTAAAAGATGAGGTAGTAGCCGATTTATTTATGTGAAGAATGACTGCTAACGATTAGCTAAACGCTAAACGTTGTACGTCACGAGCAATCATTACTTCTTCATTTGTTGGGATGATCATTACTTTGACTGGTGAGTGTGGATAGTTAACAAATGTTTCTTTACCACGCACATCATTACGTGCCGGATCCCAGTAAACCCCCATAAATTCAAGACCTTCAAGGACACGCTCACGAACCGCTTTACTATTTTCTCCAATACCAGCAGTGAAAATAATTGCATCGACACCATGCATTTTAGACGCATATGAACCGATATATTGGTGAATACGACCTGCAAAAATACGTAATGCTAACTCTGCACGTTCGTCACCCTCTTGTGCGCGATCTTCAATATCACGTAAATCACTTGAGAAACCAGAAAGCGCAAGCATACCACTTTCTTTGTTCAATACGTGTAACACTTCATTGACGTCTTTACCTGTTTTATCCATGATATATGGAACAAGAGCAGGATCTAAACTACCTGAACGCGTACCCATTGTAACACCTTCTAATGGTGTAAAGCCCATGGTTGTATCAATTGACTTACCGTTTTTAATCGCTGCAACACTTGCACCATTACCAATATGGCAAGTAATTAAGCGTAGTTTCTCTAAAGGTTCGCCCAACATATCCGCTGCACGCTCAGAGACGTATTTATGGCTCGTACCATGGAAACCATATTTACGAATACCAAACTGTTCATAGTATTCATATGGCAAGCTGTATAGATATGATTCTGGTGGCATTGATTGGTGAAATGCTGTATCAAATACCGCAATTGCCGGAACATTTGGTAACAGCTTCTTAAAGGCACGAATACCTGTTAAGTTAGCTGGATTATGAAGTGGTGCTAATTCAGATACCTTCTCAATTTCCGCAATAACTTCATCAGTCACTAATACCGAATCACTGAAGCGTTCTCCACCATGTACAACACGATGACCAACTCCATCGATTTCGTCAAGTGATGAAATAACACCTGATGCTTGTAGACGTTCTAATAAAACTTCTACAGCTTTCGCATGGTTAGGAATATCTGTCGTTAATTTGTCTTCCTCTTCCCCATATTCCAATTTAAATACGGAATTCTCAATCCCAATACGTTCAACTAAACCTTTTGCTAATTCTGTCTCCTCAGGCATTTCAATTAATTGAAATTTCAACGAAGAACTACCAGCGTTAATTGCTAATACTTTACCCAATATCATTCAATCCTTTCAGTTTCCCATTTTAGTCTATTTATATACCACTACCATTTTAACTAACATACCCCTTACTTTGCAACTTGAAAGTTTATTGTAAACGTTTTATTAGTTATATTCCGACTATTCTAACACCAGACTAGTAATTTTTAAACCACGCATTCATTTTCAAGACCATGTTTTCGGTTGCCTTATAATCTTTAAATCGAGGCAATTGAGCCATCAATACTTCATTGGGTGCTTCAGTGTTTTCTGCTTTACGTTGTAAAACTAAAATACTTTTCGCACTTTTACTTGATTTAAAAAGATCGTCTGGTAGTTGAAGTAGCGCCACGACATGGGCAGCCTTTTGAATAAACATATGCAATTGCTTTGACTGATCGCTATCAAAAAGATGATTCGGAACGAGTGCAATAACATATCCACCAGGCTGCACATATTTAACACTTTGCTCCAACAATAAATGATGCGCATAAGTATGTTCATCTTTAACAGCAACGTCAAAATTTGCAGCTACTTCATCATCAGGGTAATAACCTACTGGCAAATCAGACACGACAACGTCCACAGGGTCTAACAACAGCGGTTTCAGACTATCTTGGTGGAAAAATTCGATGGTCTGTTTTTGAAGTTCTGCACTAGTTAAGGCAAGTTCAATAAATGTCTGATCAACTTCACTCGCATAACTGACGAAATGCTTTCTCGTCTGATTCAACACACCTGTCAGTAAATTCCCACTACCAACCACCGGATCAAAAATTCTAATGTCCTGTTTATTCTCAAATAGTTTCTCAATTAAATAACTCATATAAAATGAAACCATATCTGGAGTTAATGTATGCTGTTGTTGTTGTGCACCTTTAAAACTTTTTAATAAAGCAAATTGAATCACCTTACGAATGGTTTCTTTATCTTCCTGATCAAACTGGACTGCTTTAATTTCTTCCACAAACGCGGCATTCTCTGCATCAAGGGTTCCTATCGTTTCTTCATCCATCAACACTAAATTTAACACATTTAAAAAGCTGTCTAAATAAGTAAGGTCTTCTTTCGTTTGGAAGGCCTCAATCCGTTCATTTAACTGATTAAAAACAATTTCTACTTGACTCATGCTACTCCTCCTTAGAAATAATTTATAAGTATAACACAATCGTAATAACTTTAAGCTCTCAATTTCTCCGCACTCAATATTTTTCATTTGCATGTTTAGTGTTGCACAATTAAGGCAATCTATAACTAATAGATTCATGAGGAGGCGCACTATGCTAAACGTTAATATTCAACTAGGTTATCACCAACCGATATCAAAAGAAAAAATTATCGAAGCCAATAAAAATGAAAATATTACTTTCACAGAAAAGATAGCTGAGAGTGATGTTGTTTTAGCTGTTGGTGACGATAGTCATTTTCTCCAAACACTAAGACAACACCAATTTTCAACTAAGCCTATCTATGTTGGAGTAAATACAACGGGTAACCGCGGTTTTTACACCAATTATCTCGTCGAAGATTTAACTTATATCTTTAACGAACGGTTAAATCAACCACATTATTCATCGCATGAACTACTGAAAATAACAGTTGATGATCGCACCCCAGTGCATGCCATCAATGAGTGTTCGATTCGTTCTAGTATTATCAAATCCATTGCCATTGATGTCTTTATTGATGACTTCAAATTTGAGCGATTTACTGGTGATGGCCTCGTCATTTCTACACCAACTGGAAGTACAGGTTACAACAAATCCCTTGGTGGTGCAGTCATTGATCCTGATCTCGATTTGATCCAATTAACCAAAATCGCACCCTTATCCAACAATCAAACACAATCATTTCCGTCACCTTTATGCTTAAATAAAGAGCGTAAAATCACCTTGAAAATTCGCCAAGATGGAAATGATCACCCAATCATTGGGTTAGATAGCGAAGCATATCCTGTCTTTCATACGAAGTCAATTGATATTGAACTAACTGCAGATAAAATTAAACTATTGCAAGAGCTAGATACTACCTACTTTAAACAATTACAACAGTTGTTTTTTAACTAATGCGGCAGTGAGAGCAAACAGCTTTTGCCTGAACTAATCTTTTTTACGATATTGTATGGTACCATCAACGACAGTCATCTTTACAGGAATCTGCTTAATTTTATCTATCGCAACTTCAAATGGGTCGTTTTCTAACACAGTAAAATCAGCTACAAATCCAGGGGCAATTTTGCCCCTTTCTTTATGTTTAGAAATTGCTCTGGCGCTTCCATCCGTGTACAAATTGATGGCTTCGTACCTCGTTAAGCGCTGACTTGCTCCGTAGACGTTACCATCCAAAACTGAACGTCTTTCACAAAAGGCTTGAATGCCTTCTAGAGGATTAACGGTTTCAATTGGAGCATCTGAACCAGCCGCGACAACAATATCGTTTTGGATAAACGTTTTCCACGGATAAGCTTCATCTATTCGTTGCTTGCCTATACGGTCAATCACCCAAGGAAAGTCAGAGGTCACAAAAGTGGGTTGAACATCGATGATGACCTTTAACTGCTGCAATTGCTCGATTAGTGACGGATTTACAATCATCCCATGTATGATTCTATCGGGTAACCGATTCATCGTCGGGTATTTACGCATTAACTTCAGAATCACTTCAATTGCTCGGTCACCAATCGCATGTGTTGCAATGGATAACCCATGGTTTCGCGCTTTTTTCACAAGTTTTTCCAAATGATGATCATCATGAATCGCTAAACCGTAGGTCGATGGATGATCTGAATAAGGCTCCTTTAACCAAGCTGTCCTTCCACCTAGGGCGCCGTCAACAAATAATTTCATTGCGCCAAACTCTATAAACGCATGCGGTTTGGGTGCAGCCTTTACGTGATCTTCTATTACCTCATGATGAATAAGTAAGTGTGTTCTAAACTTCCGTTTCAAACCATCAATACTCTCTCGATAAGCTGTGGTAACTTTTTGATAACTATTCGGTCCAAAATAGCTCAAATCTTCGGAATGCCCACCCACTAGGCCGCATGATATCAAATAATCAACTGAGGTATTAATGAGTTGACTAACATCCTCAACGGACTTCTCAGGAATCGCTCGTTTAATTAATTCTTGAGCACTATCTTTAAAGTAACCCGTAAGACGATAAGAGTGATCACGTACAATCTCTCCACCTTGCGGATTAGTAATACCCTCAGGAATATGCGCCAGTTCAATTGCTAAACTATTTGCAACAAGCGCGTGACGGCAAATACGCGTTAACACAATGGGGTGTTTTCTCGACAATTGATCGAGTTCAAATCGATCAATAATCCGATCATCTTCCCATTGATTATCGTTCCACCCTTCAGCAATTAACCATTTACCATCTGAAAGCTTTTCTAATCGTTCTTTGATCGCCTCTAAGACATCTTCACGCTTATCTATGACTGACAAATCTAAGTGTTCAAGTTTCTCACCTTGCCAAACAATATGTAGATGACTATCGACAAATCCTGGAAAGACAGTTGCACCTTCTAAATCAACCCTATTTTCACAGATATGAGTTTGTTGTAATTCTTCTTTCGTTCCTGTATCCACGATAAAACCGGCATCTGACACTACTGCTTCTACACAAGCATCAAGAGCCATCATTGTGTGAAATTTCCCACCGTACCATAATGTTTTCATTTATTCCACCTCACCATTAGACAATAAACTATCTTTAGCATACCTTAAAAAAAAGAGCAATGCATGGAATATACATTGCTCTTTCAATTAAAAAAGTTGATCAATTTCTTCTTGATGTGATTGATCATTTGAAATCGTCAAAACCGTTATATTTTGCATCAGTTCTGCCCACTCATTGTTAAGGTCGAGTAAGCTTTCAAAATACTCAACTTTATCTTTTTTTGGCTTTGTTTTAGGCGCATTAGGAACAAACACGGTACAACAGTCATCAAATGGACGAATCGATATCGAATACGTACCGATATCTTCGGCAATTTTCATAATCTCACTTTTGTCCATTGTAATCAACGGTCGCATCACCGGGTAATTCGTAACGGCATTGATGGCATGCATACTTTCCATCGTTTGACTTGCCACTTGTCCTAGACTTTCACCGGTGGTTAAAGAAAGTATATTCTGTTTCTTTGCTATTTCTTCACTTATTTTAAGCATCATTCGGCGCATGACAGTCATCGAATAGCCGTAAGGTATTTCCCGATGGATTTTTTGTTGCATTGCTGTGAAAGGTACGATATGAACCTTAATATCTCCACCATAACTCACTAATTCTTTTGTTAAATCAAGCACTTTTTCTTTAGCTGCTTCACTCGTATAAGGCGGAGAATAAAAATGAACCATCTCCAACTTCACGCCACGTCGCATCGCTAAATATCCGGCAACGGGGCTGTCAAAGCCACCTGATAAAAGCAATAAGGTTTTACCTGAAGTACCGACCGGTAGTCCTTTACTTCCTTCAATTCGCTTAGAAGTAATATAGGTTGCATCTGTTCGAATATCAATATGAACCTCTAAATCAGGATGATGCACATCGACGGTAATGCCCTCTGTTTCACGCAAAAGGTGACCTCCGACAATTTGGTTAAATGCTTGAGAATCAATTGGAAATGTTTTATCAGCACGTTTTGTCGTCACTTTAAATGTTTTTACATTTTCTGCGTCTTTCAAAGCAAATAAAGCTGCTTCTTTAATTAAATTTTCATCTTTTTCTACTTTAATAGCTAAACTCATCGATTGGATACCGAAGACCCGCGTTAAAATGGGCATTAACAAATTAGGATTGACACCATTTAGCAAAATCGTCATCCGGTCACGTGTTGCTTTGATTTTAATTTCAGGAAAGTTCACTAACTGATAGCGGATATTTTCATGTAGCTTATTATAAAATACTTTTCTATTTTTTCCTTTTAAAGACAATTCACCGTAGCGAATTAGAATATGATCATAATACATTTCTCTACCCCATTACTTTACTAAGATCTTTAATTATTTTTTTTAACGCGCGATAAAACAGTTCAACTTCACCTTCTGTGTTTTGGTATGAAAAACTGACTCTAAGTGCAGAATTACTTACATTATCAGGGCATCCCATCGCGGCTAGAACAACACTTTGATCAGGCTTCTTTGAAGAACAAGCGGCTTTGGTTGATATATAGATATTACGTTCCTCCAGTGCGTGTAGTACGACTTCAGGTTTAAAACCTGGCAATGAAAAACTAAGAATGTGAGGTGCCTGTTTTTCGGCTGAATTTATCGTTACTTCCGTTATTTTACTTAACCGATCACGCATTAGGTCTCTAATATGAGTTAAGGCTTCAGGATGGTGCATTTGTTCTTCTTGTACCACCCGCATTGCCTTTACAAGTGAAACGATTCCTGCAATGTTTTCTGTACCTGAGCGGACATCACCCTGTTGACCACCACCATGAAAAAGCGGAAATAATTCAATCCATTCTTTTACATACAATAACCCTGTACCCTTTAACCCATGTAATTTGTGGCCTGAGATCGATAATAAATCGATGTTTGACTTTCTAATGTCTAATGACATCTTGCCAAAGCCTTGTACATCATCGACGTGAAAAAAGGTGTATTTGCGATCTTTAAGCAATGCGCCAATTTCCTTGATGGGCTGAACGGCACCAACTTCATTGTTGACGTGCATCACGCTAACTAAGATGGTATCTTCTCTTAAAGCTTCTTTAAAATCTTCTAAGCGTACAATTCCATGCTCGTCTACAGGTAAATAAGTAATTTCGTAATCTAAGCGTGTAAGTGCTTTGCAAGCATTTAACACAGAGGGATGTTCAATTGCGGTGGTAATGATATGTTTACCATGTTTATGATAATTAAGGGCAATTCCCTTTATCGCTAAATTATTTGCTTCAGTCCCTCCTGAAGTGAAAATAATTTCTGTTTCACTCACGCCTAGCATGTTCGCTGATTGTTGATAAGCTTTCCGTAACAGTTTATTAGCATCAATACCTAATTGATGTTGACTTGATGCATTGCCATAGTAATTCTCTGAAACAGCAACAAAACTATCGAGAACTTCTTCCAAAGGTTTAGTTGTTGCACTATTATCAAAATAAATCATGAATGTGCTCCTTTATCTGCTTGATTGACTGCATTATTTTAACACATATTCAGTATTGAAGCGAAACATCCGTAAGATAAAGTGAAAAATCCTTTGCGATTATGCAAAGGATTAATCATTAATACCTAAATTAAATAACAACTCATCAATAGATATTGGATCATCTCGTTCAAAGTCATATAAAATATCATTGTATGGGCTGCTAGCTCTTTCTTCTAAGGTTTCCGGTTCAGGCTGCTGCACAGCTTGTGGTTTTTCTTCCACAACTGCATACTGATTTTCTTGTTCTTCGCTCACTTTCTCCACTGCTTCAAATCGTTTTAGGGTCGCTGATGCTTCTGTCTTCAGAGCTGAAACGGTTTGAGGTGAAGATGCAACGGGATAGACTGGCTCATCATTTAAAAAGAATACTGTGAAAAATAATGCCCAAACACTGATAGTGAGCACTGCCATACTGATGACTGAAACAAATTTCACGGTCGCATCCTCCCCTATCTTTAGTATTTACACAGGAAGTTCAATTTTCGATTCGAGTCGTTTAACTGCTCCTGGATCAACTTCTTCCAAGGATTGTGTCGCTAACTCCAGCGCTTCCTCGTAGTGAAAATGATAAAAGAGCTGTTCAGCTTCAAGTAACTTTGCTTTTAGCATTGGGTACTGACTACGGTATCGGTTGGCATATTGAATGACTTGTTCAACTAAATATGCCTGTTCAATCATTAATTGAGCTTTCTTACTTAATATATCGACAGCTTGCTCTGCTTCTTTAAGTTTGTGATTCACTTCACCCATATCAAGTGGTTGCATTGCTAATTTATCCTCCACTTGTTGAATGGCTTCTTTCGCCTCACTATCCAACGACCACAAATATGACGGAACACCCGGAAGATTGCTTTTGGTTAATAATTTTTCTAACTCATACACTTGACGTCCTAATGTAATAATGCTAGATTTAGCAGCAATTTCATCTTTTCTGATCATTCTAACTTGCTCTTGGAACTCAATATGTGATTGATGGAATTTTTCTAAATCTTGACGAATCAAATCCAATTGATCTTTTAAGACACTATAGGTTTCCTCTTCATTAGAAAGACCATTCAAAAGCTGATTATAATCACGTTCGATTTGATGCATCCACTTTTGCAAATTATCGTACAGTTCTAAATCACAACCTTCAAGTAAATAGGTTTTTTGTAACTCTGCCACTTCTTCAGCCGTTTGGTCAAAAACACTTACTTGCGTTTGCAAGTCATGGCTTGCTTGATCTGTGTGACGCTCAATGTATTGTTTTGCCTTCGCTTCATTTTCGAGTGTGGCATAAATTTCTTGAATACGCTCTTCTACATGTGTTAACCATTCGTATATTTCTGGATTTTCTTTTTCCTCGACATGGTGTATGTAACCTTCTAGTTGTGAGTCAAACTGCGTGAGTTCTTTATCGTATGCATCATTATCAATGCGGTAACCAGCTTGCTTCATTTCCTTAATACCAGCCTTTAGCTCATTCAATCGCTCTGGTAATTCACGCTTTAATTTTTTAAATATGATCGGGAACTCTTCCATTCGATCTGTCAAATCATCTAGCTGTTCATTAACTTCAGCGATAATTTGACGTGCCTCTAAATAATTCCCTTCGTCACATTCACTATAAAAGCGATCAAGATTAACTTGCTGTTCATTTATTTCGTTCTCATAGCGTTGCTCAGCTCGTCCATACAGATGGCGATTTTCAAGCAACGTATGACGTAACGCCTTTATTCTTGGTAAGACCTTTTCTACTTCGTTTCGACTTTGCTTCTCCGAATCTAGCAGTTCTTCTAGCTCTTGGTACATCTTTTCAATTGTCTCTTCAATTTGGTTTAAGATTGATTCAACAGTTTTTAAATTCTTTTTTGATGTATTAATTCTAAAGCGATCGGCTGCTTCTTCTGCATCAAATAAAAATTCTTCGATGTCAGGCAATTCACGTGTTAAGATTTGATCCCAGGTCTCTTTCCAAGATTCAAACTTGTCCTGTGTCTCTCCCGATAAGTTTAAAGCTTTAACGCGTTGCAATTCCGCGGTTACTTGACGGTGCATAATATCCATCTTCCAAGCTTCCAGTTTGTCAACTTGATCATATATCCTTTTTCTTAACACCAATCCAATAATAATTAATGTAATAACAACCAAAATAGCACCTATAATATAGGAAGTATAGCCACCCATGTTATTCCTCCTTAGCATCCCGAACGTATCATTTATGTAAAGTTATTCATACATGCAATTAATTTTCCAATTTGTTTTATCCATATCATATCATGAACCGCTTGTTTTTGGCTAAAAAAAAGCAAAATTTTTCACAATCTTGGTTGTTTTTTTACCTTTTTACATTTTCTTTGCCTTTCAATCAGACAACAGGTATAATCATCAGATATATTATCTTAAATAAAGGAGACTATCACTATGTTTGAACAAACAACATACGAAGCATCGAAAGAAAAAAATTATCAATTAGTACTTAAACAACTCGAGGCATTGATAGAAGACGAACCAGATCAATTAGCCAATCTAGCAAATAGTTCTGCCCTTCTCAATCAGTTTCTCGATCGAATAAATTGGGTGGGATACTATTTAATGAAAGAAAACGAACTCGTTCTTGGTCCTTTCCAAGGCATGCCAGCTTGCGTACGGATTGCGGTTGGACGTGGCGTATGTGGTACTGCTGTCAGTGAAAAATCAACACAACGGATTCATGATGTTCATGCTTTTCCAGGTCATATTGCTTGTGATCCGAACAGTAAATCGGAAATTGTTATTCCAATTTTAAAAGACAACCAGGTTATTGGAGTGCTTGATATTGATAGCCCTGAATTGGATCGATTTGATGCTATTGATGAAACATACTTAGAAAAATTCGTACGAATTTTAGAAAAATATATTTAAGGCAATACATGTTGATAATCAGTAAAGTTCAAGTTGACTTCTTACGCTATTAATTATATAATAGACTTTGTGTAAAAAAGGTAGCCTTTGTGAACCACCGGTTGTCTATTTTGTTCCTTATCTATCCGATAAGGTGTATCGTGTAACTCTCTGCTGCTGGAGCGATGGTACATGAAAACATAATAGCAAACGCTCATGGAACACATTATCTGTTTTATGCAAAATCTAATTATAAAGGAGAGAATGCACATGGCTCGCTATACAGGTCCTGTATGGAAAAAGTCTCGTCGTCTCGGTATTTCATTAACTGGTAGTGGTAAGGAGTTAGACAAACGTCCTTATGCTCCTGGACAACACGGTCCAAATCAACGTAGAAAACTTTCAGAATACGGTTTACAACTTCAAGAGAAGCAAAAGCTTCGCTTCATGTATGGTGTAAACGAGCGTCAATTCGCAACGTTATTCGAAAAAGCAGGAAAAATGAAAGGTGTTCACGGCGAAAACTTCATGATGCTTTTAGAATCGCGTCTTGATAACATCGTATACCGTCTTGGTCTTGCTCGTACGCGTCGTCAATCACGTCAATTAGTTAACCACGGTCACATCTTAGTTGATGGTGCTCGCGTAGATATTCCATCTTACGCAGTAAAACCTGGTCAAACAATTTCTTTACGTGAAAAATCACAAAAACTTACAGTTGTTGCTGAAGCAATTGAAGTTAACGCATTTGTACCTGAGTACTTAACTTTCGATGCTGACAAGCTTGAAGGTTCATATACTCGTTACCCAGAGCGTACTGAATTACCAGCTGAAATTAACGAAGCGCTTATCGTTGAGTGGTACTCACGTTAAGAAACTCTTACAATTATCAGTAAAATTAAAACCCTTAAAGCATTGATTTATCAATGTTTTAAGGGTTTTTTTCTGTTGCGTTTCAGAAAAAAATATCTTTCACCATCTATCTGATTTAAAACCTACTTACTCCTTGCATAAATCAATGGATGCTTATTTTTTTTACGCCTATATACGGAGTACAGCTTTTTCTCCCACTTACTTTTTAAGTGTTTACTTGCTTTCCTTTTTTTCAATAGGAGTTTATCGATAACTTGTGCTACACTTATACTAGTCTAAATGACTTGAATCTTAATTTATTTTCTATAGAAACGGAGCAACATGCTATGTACGAAAAACTTAGTCACGAACGTCATCTTCTAAAAATATCGGTTTATGGAGCGGTGTTTTTTTCAATCTTAGGGCTCGTTATCGGATTTCTATCTCATGCACAAATGATTATATTTGATGGACTCTACTCATTGATGAGTTTATCTTTATCATTAATTTCTCTTATGGCACAACGCTTCATGTCTAAAGTGGATTTACACAACTACCCCTTTGGCAAAGATAAAATTGAACCTCTTGTCGTGATAATTAAATATATATTCATTTTCATAATCGTTATTGGGTCATCCGTAAACGCGGTCTATTCGATTACTACTGGTGGTCAATCCATCAATTTTAATTTAGCCATCCTTTATTCTGTATTTGCGACAGCGCTTTGTATAGGAATTACTTATTACTTAAAACGTGCTGCCAAAGAAGTGCGTTCTGGTCTTATCCACGCTGAAGCTAACCAATGGTTTATGGACTCACTTGTTAGTGTTGGTGTCCTTATTGGTTATATTTTATCAATCGCAATCGTACACTTTACTTCCTATGATTTTATCGTTCCCTATATCGATCCTATTATGGTTATTGTTGTTGCTTTATACTTTATTCGTGTTCCAGTGCGAGCGATTAATTCAGCCCTTAGAGAGATACTTGATATGCCACCGAAAGGAAAAATTCCTGATCAAATAAAGCTGTATGTCAAAAAATTAAAACAAGCGTACCTCTTCAAAGAATCTTTCACCAGAGTCTCAAAAGTCGGCCAAACACTATGGGTGGAAGTTGATTTTGTAGTCATTCCAAATGAAACCAGCCTGGACTTAGCGTTGCAAGATAAAATTCGCGAACAAATTAATCACTATTTGAATCAATACCCTTATGATATTTGGTTAACTGTTTCCTTTACCGAAGATCGAAAATGGGCGTTATAATCGCTAAAAAATAAAGATGGCTCGGTTCATTTTTAAGTGAACCAAGCCGTTTTTTTGTTTATGCACCGGTAAATTGAATCATGAAGTATTTCTTTTTACCTCGACGAATAATTGTATATTTGCCATCAATAATATCATCGTCTAGGAGAACATGGTCAAGTGCTTGGTTGCGTTCACCATTCACGTAAATCGCACCATTTTGTATGTCTTCGCGTGCTTGACGTTTTGATTTAGCAATTTCTGCATCAACAAGTAGATTAACCAATGTTTGTTCATCACGTTTTAAAACACTTGTCGGTACATCTTTAAAACCTTGTTTAATCTCATCGCCGGTTAATGACTTAATATCACCACTAAACAGCGCAGCAGTAATGTGTTGTGCTTGTGCTAAAGCTTCTTCGCCATGAACCAGTACTGTCAATTCTTCAGCTAATCGGATATGCGCTAAGCGTTTTTCAGGTGCTTCTAGCACAGACTGCTCCAATACAGCAATCTCTTCCATGTCTAAGAACGTAAAGTATTTAATGAATTTGATAACATCTCGGTCATCTGTGTTGATCCAAAATTGGTAGAATTCATACGGTGATGTTTTATCTTTATCCAACCAAACTGCTCCACCGGCTGTTTTACCAAATTTAGTGCCGTCTGCCTTTGTAATTAAAGGAACGGTTAAGCCAAATACTTTCGCCTCTTCTCCCTCTTTACGGGTGCGACGAATCAATTCCATTCCTGCCGTAATGTTTCCCCACTGATCGCTACCACCGATTTGCAAGGTGCAATTTTCTTTATCAAATAGATTCATAAAATCATACGACTGCAAAATCATATAAGTGAATTCTGTAAAACTAATGCCATTTTCCAATCGTGATTGTACCGAATCTTTTGCTAACATGTAATTGACACCAAAATGTTTTCCTGTATCTCTTAAAAATTCAATTAAAGTTAGTGTTCCTAACCACTCTTTGTTGTTTCGCGCAACGGCACCATTCTTATCTTTGTCAAAATCTAATATTTGTGCCAATTGTTTTTTAATTTGTTGACTAAAGTGGTCAACTGTTGCTTCATCATTTAATTGACGTTCATCTGATCGACCACTTGGGTCACCAATCATTCCTGTCCCGCCTCCAATTAGAGCAATCGGGCGATGTCCAGCCAATTGAAACCTTTTAAGCATAAGTGCTGGCACTAAATGACCAATATGCAAGCTATCTGCTGTTGGGTCAAAGCCACAGTATAACGTTACAATATTGGTATTTAAATGTTTTTTCAAACCTTCTTCATCAGTGAATTGTTGGACTAATCCGCGTGCTTCTAAATCTTTAATAATATCCATTTGTCTTTCTCCCTCTATTCATTAAGCTATTTTTGAAACCTGAGAACACATTTTGCGCCACTCTTTAAATTTACCCATAAAAAAAAGCAGCACCTTCCCCTAAAGGGACGAGCTCACTCGCGGTACCACCCTCATTGCCATTACAGCCACTTCATTTTTATCGATACGAAACATGTACCGTCCTCTGTTTAATCAGAGAAAAAGCTCCAGATCGTAATTCATCACTATACTATACCTTGGCTTGCACCGACCGCCAAGTCTCTAAAGTAGGGAATATAGGATTACTGCAATCAATCATTGCTTGTATTGATATGTTGTTGATTATATTTTTATCATACCTTATCTCCTTGTGCAAGCTTTTTAAAGAAAAAGTGTGAAATTAGTAAACAATCAAACTTTATGTGTTATAATATACTTTGGAATTTTAGGAGGTATAATCATGAATAATTCAGATAATGAAACATCTAAAACAGCAGCATTCAAAGCACTTATTGATAAAAAATCCTTACAACGGGTTTTCCGAATTAGTTATGATGTCATTTGGAATATCATCTTATTCTTTATTGTCATCGCGATCATCGGTTTGTTCTTCGTTGGTGGCTTAGGTGCTGGATATTTTGGTTCATTAGTTAAAGATGAACCTTTACGTACCGAAGAAGACATGGTTTCTGCAATATTTAATTATGAAGAAACGTCAGAAGTCTATTTTGATAATGATGTTTTTATGGGTGAAGTTAGTTCTGATATCTACCGTGAAGAGACTAGCTTAGATCAAGTTTCACAACACATTATTAACGGAGTTATCGCAACAGAAGATGAGTACTTTATGACGCATAACGGTATTGTTCCAAAGGCAATTATGCGTGCCGTCTTCCAAGAAGTGTCTGGTGCAGCAACTCAAACAGGTGGAAGTACTTTGACACAGCAAATTATCAAAAACCAAATCTTAACAAATGAAGTATCGTTTGATCGAAAAGCAAAAGAAATTGTTTTAGCCATGCGATTAGAACACTTCATGGATAAAAACGAAATTTTAGAGGCTTACTTGAACATTGTCCCATTTGGCCGAAATGCGAGCGGACGTAATATTGCTGGTGTACAAACAGCTGCTGAAGGTATTTTTGGAGTTGACGCTAGCGAAGTTAACTTGGCTCAAGCAGCATTTATTGCCGGTTTACCGCAAAGCCCTATTTCTTATAGTCCTTTTACTAATGGGGGGCAAGTCAAAGAAGAAGCAGGCTTAGCTGCTGGTTTAAGTAGACAAGCGACTGTTTTAAACCGGATGTTAGATAAAGAGTTTATTTCACAAGCTGAATACGATGAAGCAATCGCTTTTGATCTAATCGCAAGCTTCACTGAAGGTGCGCCTTCAACCTTCGAGCAATACCCTTACCTCACACAAGAGATTAAAAATCGTGCTGAGGCAATATTTAAAGAACGATTAGCACTTGCTGATGGATACACGTTAGAAGAGTTAAATCAAAACGATGCACTAAACGAACAATACAGCATCCATGCGCAACGAGAAATTTCACAAGGTGGGTATAAAATTCATACCACGATCAATAAAGATATTTATGACGTCTTTCAAGAGGTTGCTGCTAATTACAGCAACTACGGACCGAATAAAATTGCACGTAATAATGCAACAGGTGAACCAATTATGACAGAAGATCCCGATACCGGTGAATCAGTACCTTACAATGCACCGGTTCAAGTGGGTAGTGTTTTAAGAGATAATGCGACTGGGGCAATTATCGCCTTTGTTGGTGGTCGTGATTTCGATATTCAAAATCGTAATTTCGCAACAAATGCCCCTAGACAAATTGGTAGTACAGCAAAGCCTCTCCTTGTTTATGGGCCAGCTCTTGAAGAAGGGTTATTTCAACCAGGGTCAATTATTGCCGATGTAAAAACAAATGACCCATTGTATAATCCGTTTCCTACCAACTTTACAAGTTCACGGTATTACGGGTTAACAACGGTTCGTCAAGCACTGACGAGTTCTTATAACGTCTCAGCTGCACGAGCATATCTTGATTTATTAGAGATTGCTAACCCCGTCCCTGATTACTTTCTGAAAATGGGTTTTTCAGGGATTGAAGAAGAAGCTTACCGTTATCCTTCATATGCATTAGGTAGTATTGGCGCAACCGTTGAGGAAAACACAAATGCTTACTCTACTTTTGGTAATAACGGTCAGTACAGTGAAGGATATATGATTGACCATATTGAAGACGTTACGGGTGAAGTTGTTTATCAACATGAAGCAGAGCCTACCGATGTATTTAGTCCAGAAACGAATTATTTAATGATTGATATGTTGAGAGACGTTTTAACATCGGGTACAGGACGATCTGCTAGAGGAAGTCTCAATAATCCAGGAATTGATTGGGCTGGTAAAACCGGTACCTCAAATGAGTTTAGAGACACTTGGTTCGTCGCTACTAATCCAAATGTGACTTTAGGTAGTTGGATGGGCTATGAGTATGAACAGCAGTTGAATACCGGCTACAGTGGTCGAAATCAAGTCTTCTGGGCGCAACTTGTCAATGCTGCTACAGAAGTTGATCCCGAACTGATGGCACCATCCGGACGTTTCCAACGACCAAACAACATTGTTTCGCGTTCATTCAGCTTGGTTTCTGGAATGCAACCATCTGAATTAACAAGTGATCTCGGTCTCGTAGGTACTGACTTATTCAATACAAAATATGTGCCTACAGAAACGGACACAAGTATCATTTCTGCAGAAATTGTTGGTGTTGGTGACGACACCGCACTAGTTACCGGGCAAACACCTAATGAATTCACTCGCGATTCCGGTTATATGTTTAACCCAGAGTGGCTAGAGGAAAAAGGTTATGATCAATTAGAAGATATCACACAACTTTATCCATCTCGGAATGGTGGATGGGCAGACCTTCATTTACCGGATTTGACTGATGAAATAGAAGATGATGGTTCAAGGCCTAATCCACCAAGTTCTGTTTCTAAATCAGGTAATATTCTTACCTGGCGTGCATCAAACACTTCTGATGTCATTGGATATCGTATTTATAGAGCCAATGATCCAGACAGCCAATTTAGTTTATATGATACTACTGTGGAAACACGATTAAATGTAGGCAACGCACCGGCTGTTTATCAAATTCGTGCTGTTGATTATTTCGGACGTGAATCAAATCCGACGCGCCCTTTCATTGATGGTGACTTTACTGAAGAAGAACCAGAGGAGCCCGAAGAGCCAGAGGAACCAGAAGAGCCGGAAGAACCAGAGGAACCCGAAGTCCCTGAAGAACCAGAAGAACCCGAAGTACCGGATACACCAGAAAATCCAGACGAAGGCAACGGGGGCAATCAAAATGGCGACACTGAAGAAAACCCTCCCGAGACACCTGATGATGAGCCAGCTACAGGCGATGCTTAATAATCAGAATTAAAAATTCATACAATCTTACGCAAAAGCGATTTCTTCACTTATTTGATGAGGAAATCGCTTTTTTTTGCACAGAAAAATGCAGCTAAACTATGTTATGAGCAAGTTTAGCTGCATTTGCTAGGGGTATTATTATTCGAATGACTGACTCAATTCAAGTATAACAATTTCGACACGGCGGTTTTTTCGCCAGTTTTCAACCGAATCATTAGGTACAATCGGTCGTGTATCACCAAAACCAACAGCGATAAATCGATCTTCATTAAGATCATGAGTATTAATAATGTTACGAATAACACTACTTGCACGGGCAGCTGAGAGCTCCCAGTTCGAAGGGTATTCTACTGTCGAAATGGGCCGGTTATCTGTGTGACCTTCAACACGCACTTCATTTGGAATATTCTCCAGTAATAAACCTATCTTTTCCAAAAAGGGTTCTCCTTCTACTTTGAGATTGGACTCAGCTGTATCAAATAAAATCCGTTCTTGCAGAATTAAGACCACGCCTTGGTCAGTACGATTGGCACTAATGACATTTTCCAGTTGATTTTCTTCTAGATAACCCTCAACTTCTGCCAGAAGTTCATCTAAGTTCTCTAGATTTTCCAAGTTATCCTCTGTATTACCTGATTGTGATTCATCAAGATCTTCTGTTTCCTCATCGAATAAGTTATTCTTAAAGTCTGTTGCACCTTCTTGATTTTGATTTGGATTTGAATTTTCTGTTGGATTTTCCATAGGCATCGTTGAAGGAAAGCCCTCAAAGATCATCCGGTTTCTAAACGATTCCGCTACTGCTTCAAAACGAGCCGCATCTATCGAGGACATTGAAAACAAGAGAATAAAAAATACTAAAATAAGAGTCATCATATCGGAGAACGTTGTCATCCATTTTGGACTACCCTTTGGTTGCTTTTTCTCACGACGCTTCATCGGCCGCACCCTCCAGGGAATCATCACTATCTTCAGAACGACGCTTACGCATATCATCCGATAAAAATGCACTTAATTTTTCTTTAAGAATTCTCGGGTTTTGTCCAGATTGAACACCAATAACGCCTTCGATAACGATTTGTTTCATAAACACTTCTTGTTCTGTCTTACTTTCTAATTTTCCTGCCATCGGTATAAAGACAAGGTTTGCTAACACTGCTCCGTAGAACGTTGTTAAAAGGGCAACAGCCATTTGTGGTCCTAGTGTTGTCGGATCGTTCAAATCATTTAACATCAACACTAACCCAATTAATGTACCAATCATTCCCCACGCTGGTGCATAGTCCCCAGCTTTTTCTAGAATCACGCGGCCTTTCGCATGACGATCTTCCATAGCGGTGATTTCCGCACTCATGATATCGTGAATCACTTCTGGTTCTATCCCATCTATTGCTAGTAGAACGCCTTTTTTAATGAAAGGGTCAGTAACTTCTTCTAATTCCGTTTCTAAAGCTAATAAACCTTCACGACGTGCACGTTCTGACAATCGTTCAAATAATGAAATCAATTCTGAAAGATCTTGATCAGTTTTATTAAACGATTCTTTAACGACACGTCCCATTGATTTAACTTGATCAATATTAAAGTTGATTAATATTGCCGCTGCTAGCCCCCCGAAAACAATAACGAGGGAAGGGATTTGGATAAAAGCAATGACGCCGCCAATTGACCCACTACTGGATAAAATACCAAAAGCAATCATTAAAAGACCTAAAACAATTCCAATCGGTGTTAAAATATCTGTTCTTTTCATAAACTCTCTCCTTACCTCATGAACAATCTAAGATTGCTCGAAACTTCTCATCGATTTCTTAGCTTTGAAAATATTCATACAAAGTTATTATCGACGAAAATTTTATTTTGTTGAGCTTCTCTCGATGATTTGATGAGGTAAGATAACATTTTGTTCTGAGACTTCTTCTTTGTTCATATATTTTGTTAGTAAACGCATCGCAACAGCACCAATGTCATACATAGGTTGAACAACTGTAGAAAGCGTAGGACGTACCATTTGTGCTAATCGTGTATTATCAAACCCGATAACTTCTATATCGTTAGGTACAGACATGCCACGATCTTGAATGCCATGAATAACACCTAACGCCATCTCATCAGATGCAACAAATATGGCAGTTGGCTTTTGATCGCGTTCTAGTAATTGTTCGGTTGCATCCATACCTGAATGATAAGAAAGATCACCACGAATGACTAAGGTCTCATCAAATGTTTCACCAGTATCATGAATTGCACGTTTATACCCTTCAAATTTCAATAAATTTGCTGTCGTCTCTTCAAGTCCCGTCACAAAAGCAGGGTGAGCATGGCCATTATCAATTAATAGTTTTGTCGCTTCATAGCCTGCTTGTTCATAGTCGATATTCACAGATGGTGTGGAATGTGTTGCATCCACCGTTGCCGCTAACGCAATTGGAACTGGTGATGTTTTAAATTGTTGAATATGTTCTTCAGTAATTTTACCACCCATATAAACAATGCCATCTACTTGCTTTTCTAACATCGTATTGATTAATTTTATTTCTTTATCAACATTTTGATCTGAATTACTTAAAATAATATTGTATTTATACATATTAGCAATATCATCAATTCCTCGTGCTAGTTCCGAGAAGAAAATGCTAGAAATGTCAGGAATTATTACACCTACTGTTGTTGTTTTCTTGCTTGCTAACCCCCGTGCTACGGCATTTGGACGATACCCCAGACGTTCGATGGTTTCAAGTACTTTTTTGCGTGTTGCAGGTTTCACATTTGGATTTCCGTTTACTACACGTGATACTGTTGCCATTGAAACGTTTGCTTCACGAGCTACATCATATATTGTGATGTTCATTTCAAATCAACCTCCGTTTTTATAAGTTATTTAGTTACGTTTACATATGTATTTAGTATAGCATAGACAGTGATTTACATATATAATCATGCAAAATATATCTTATAGTATAACAAAAATCCCGTTTAATTTCCCTGATTTAACGACTTTTTCTAACGATTAAACAAAAGACCTTACGAAACCCAAAAATAAGGGAATTCGCAAGGCCTTTTCAAATGCTTCTATTTTAGTGTTTTCATGAACGTATCAAATTGATCAAAGTCCATTTGTTGTTGTTGATCAGATAATGCCACTGCAGGATCAGGGTGAACTTCGGCCATAATCGCATCTGCACCTATCGCAATAGCTGCTTTTGCTGCTGGAATCAATAAATCACGACGTCCAGTTGAGTGTGTAACATCTACCATGACCGGTAAATGTGTCTCTTGTTTAAGAATTGGCACAGCTGTAATATCTAACGTGTTTCGTGTAGATGTTTCATACGTTCTAATTCCACGTTCACATAAAATAATATTTCCATTACCTTTGGAATTAATGTACTCAGCCGCGTTAATAAAATCGGAGACTGTGGCAGACATTCCACGTTTCAATATAATTGGCTTGTCAATTTCTCCAGCCGCTTTTAACAATTCAAAATTCTGCATATTTCTTGCACCAATTTGAATCATATCCAAGTACTCAGCTGCTTGTTCCATGTCTTGGGGACGGACAATTTCACTAACTACCGCTAAACCATACTCATCTCCAACGCGTTTTAAAATTTCTAATCCTTCAAAGCCAAGACCTTGAAAATCATAAGGCGATGTTCTTGGTTTAAACGCTCCCCCACGAATAATATTAAGTCCATGTTTTTTAATTTGTTCTGCAACTTTAGCCACTTGTTCATAACTTTCAACAGCACATGGACCGCAAACAAAGTGAGGATTTCCATCGCCAATTTTTTCTCCATTGATATCAATAACTGTATCCTCTACCTTACGTTTTCGAGATACAAGCATTTCTTTACTATAATCTTTTTCTTGCAGCTCAAGACCCGCTTTGAAAATCTCTTTAAATAAATGAATGATTGTTGCATCCTGGAACGGTCCTTCATTATGGTTTTTTAATTTTTCTAACATTTGGTGTTCTCTCACTGGATCATATTTTTTATCTGGTCCTTGGTTTACTTTTGCTTTAGCTGTTTCTTTAACTAATTCACCTCGTCTATTAATCAAAGATAAGATCTCCATATTGACCTGATCAAGTTCATCACGTAAACTGTCTAATTTTTCATTACTCATTAAAAATTCCCCCTTGGTTTATTTATTCTAAGTACATCACGCGTCATTAATTTCAACGATTTTACATTTCATTATGTTGAAATGAATAATTAGAGATTATTATAGCTAATATTTTGCTACTTGTCACTACATTGTTCAAATATTTAGTATTTTCTTTATTTTTAAGCACTTACAATTTAATCGTAGCAAACACTATTGATTTTATTAGATTTTCTCTCCATCTTATCACATTACATAACATAAGAAACAAAAACGATGACAACTCATGATAATTACAAAAATATGTTAGATACTAACGCTTAAAAATCTGTTAAACTAAACAGTAACATCGATTTTCCTTAAAGAAAGGATTCTGCCCTAATGAATGAATATATTTTTGCACTTGATATCGGAACTCGTTCTGTAAACGGACTGCTACTAGAAGTCAATGAAAAATCTTATACGCTGATTGATTATGAAAGCATGGAACATGAAGAACGCGCCATGCTTGATGGACAAATTCATGATATTGTAGCCGTATCAAGCATCATCCAAAAAGTTAAAGATAAATTAGAACAACGTCAAAACATTAAATTGCATCGTGTTTGTGTAGCTGCTGCTGGTCGTGCATTAAAAACACGTCGAACCACCGTAACAAAAGCAATTGACCAACAGCCTTTACTCGATAGTGAAGCCATTTCATTTCTGGAACTTTCGGCTGTACAAAAGGCTCAATTTGATTTGGCACAAGAAGAAAAACATGTTGATCACACCATTCACTATTATTGCGTTGGTTATTCCGTTTTACAATACAAATTAGATCACGACGTGATTGGCTCTCTTATCGATCAACAAGGCGATCTAGCAGAAGTAGAAATTATCGCAACATTTTTACCTAAAGTTGTCGTAGAAAGTCTATTATCTGCTTTAACACGAGCTGACTTAGAAATGGAAGCTTTAACGCTTGAGCCCATTGCTGCTATTAATGTATTAATCCCTGAATCTATGCGTCGTTTAAACGTGGCTCTTGTTGATATAGGTGCGGGCACAAGTGATATTGCCCTAACAGATGAAGGAACGATCACAGCATACGGTATGGTTGCTAAAGCGGGTGATGAAATTACCGAGGCAATTAGTGATCACTATCTTTTAGATTTCAATGAAGCTGAACGGGTTAAACGTGCAGTAACTGAAAATCAGGTGGCCACCATCGAAGACATCCTCGGTTTTGAAACTGAAGTTACTTTTGATCAACTCGCTCAAGATATTAAATCGGCTATTGAAGATTTAGCTGATGCAATCGCAACTGAAATTATCACTTTAAACAAACGTTCACCTAAAGCTGTTATGTTAGTTGGTGGGGGGAGCTTAACACCACGACTTACTTATGTATTGGCTAAGAAGCTAGGGCTACCAGAGAACCGTGTAGCAACACGGGGCACAGAAGCGATTAAAAACTTATCAACAAACGTTGAAATACCAACTGGCCCTGAGTTTATCACACCAATAGGTATTGCCATCGCAGCTAAACAGAGCCCCGTTCACTATATTAGTGTAACTGTCAACGGTCGTGCTGTACGTTTGTTTGATATGAAGCAATTAACCGTTGGTGATTCATTACTTGCTGCTGGAGTACATATCGAAAAAATGTATGGACGACCAGGAATGGCTTATATGATTACCTTTAACAATCAAACGATTACACTCCCAGGCACACACGGAGAACCTCCTAAAGTTTATTTAAACGGACAACCGATCCAAGTGGAAGACTCCATCAAGCACGGGGATGAGCTTGTTGTAGAGAAAGGTAACGACGGTTCTGAACCTGTCGTTACGCTCGAGGACATTACAGGACGATTTGAAGGCTATCCTGTGACGTTTAATCAACAACGCTACACCGTTAAGCCTATCTGTAAAATCAATGATTCTCCTGCTTCATTTGATGACGACATTAGTGATAGTGACACCATCACTGTTAAACAATTTCTCACTTTAAATGAATTTTTGCACCATCATGGTATTGCTGACACAGTAAAGGCTAAGCAAAAGTTCGGTTTGTATCTTGATGATGATTATTTAGAAATCGATGACTTTTCAAGCCAGCTGTTGGTAAATAATAAGGAAGCACGTTTAACCACCTTGTTAAAGCCTCACGACACAATTAATTATCAACCACGCAAAACCGTATCAGTCGCTGATCTTATGGAACATTTGAACCTCAATTTAAATCGTACTCTTACCGTTACTTTTAATGACGAACCAGTTACGATAGAAAAACAGATGTCAACCATCTTTAAAGATCAGCATAGCTTATCTTTAGAAGATGCTATTGAACCATTCAGTAAAATTTCAATTAAAACCAATGAAGATCAAGCTATTATTTTCCAGGATGTTTTTCGGTTTGTATCACTTAATATCACTGATTTAAAAGGAAATGTAGCGATTTTAAAAAATGGCGCGCCAGCTACTTTCTTAGATCCGTTAACTAACGATGACAACCTAGAAATAAAATTAAAGAGCAAGATCAAGTAAAAAAGCGAAGCCCTTTACGATCAGGGCTTCGCTTTTCCTTCGTCACAACTTATGATTTTTTAACATCTTCAGCTGCATCTTTAACTGCTTCTTTTACATCTTTTGTCGCTTTTTTGACAGCTTCTTTCTTGCTTTCTGTTGCTTCTGATGCTTCTTCTATGGCTTCATCAAGTTCAGCCTCTAACTCTTTACTCTTTAATTCTTTTTTTGCTTGCATCTCAGCTTTTTTTCTTTTCAATTCTTCAGTTGTTTCACTGATCTTTTCTTGAATAGAACCTTTTGTCTCGTTATATTTTTCTTGAAAATCATCCTTCTTTTCACTTACTGCTTTTTGGACATTTTCAGTTTTTTCTTTCGCATAATCTTTAAAATCATCAGTTTTATCGTATGCCGTTTCTTTCCATTCTCCTGCTTTTTCTTTAAGGTCTTGAGCCCCTTTTCCAATATCAGAGCGGACTTCTTTACCTGATTTAGGTGCAAATAACAACGCTAGTGATGCACCTACCGCACTACCAATTAGTGTACCAATTAAAAAATCTTTAGCATTGATATTGTTGTTATCATTTGATCTGTTTTCTTCGTTTGTCATAATAAATTCCTCCTAATAAAATTTAATTGTTATTTATTCTTTCTTTTCTTGAATACTTCCATTGCTACGTTTCCCCATTTAATAACTTGGGCTGTTTCTTCTTTGTTCATTACAGCTACTTTAGAAACAGTATCTGAAACTTCTTTTACTGAATCACTAAACGTTGTAAAGGTTGTACTTAAACCACTTATACTATCTACTAAACCATTTAACTTTTCTGATTTATGGTTAATATCTTCAGCTAAAGCATTTGTTCGGTTTAATAGAATAGTCGTTTCAGTAGTGATTCCTTCCATTTGTGTTTCAAGTCCTTCTAATGTGTTCGCAACGCTTGTCATCGTTCGTTCTGTCTCTTTTAATAGGCGAACAAGATAAATCACAAGAACCGCAAATGCGACTGCCGCTATTAAAGCGGAAATATAGAGAAGGCTATCCATTTGTTAATCACTCTCCTTCTTTATGTAAATAAATTTAAAATTGAATCTAGTCATATGTACCCCTCGGTTTATTATCTTAAACATTTATTATAACAATCTTAAAAAAATATTATGAAAAACGCATGCATGAGATTTCCTCATTACACACGTTTCCATTAGTTTATGATTCTTTTAAGTACGCTTCATATGCTTTTTGATATTTTTGAATATCTCCAGCCCCCATAAATACGACAACATCATCAGCCTCTGGTTTCAAATTCTCAATTTTATTTAGGTCAAGTAATTCACTCTCAGGAAGTAGCTCCATCAAGTCATTAATTGATAATTTACCAACTAACTCACGTTGAGACCCAAAAATATCACATAAATATACACGATCAGCAAGTTTTAAGCTATCAGCAAACGCTTGTAAAAACATCTTAGTCCGTGTAAATG
This sequence comes from Streptohalobacillus salinus, assembly GCF_003201605.1. GTDB lineage: Bacteria > Bacillota > Bacilli > Bacillales > Amphibacillaceae > Streptohalobacillus > Streptohalobacillus salinus. Next base: position 42,089 of record NZ_QJJR01000014.1, read on the forward strand.
TGTGTGGTTGAAAAACTGCTGTAATTTCTCGATCAGGGTATTTTCTTCTAATTGAATCAATCGTTGCAATAATTTCCTTTGGATGATGCGCATAATCATCAATGATTACACGTTCACCAATGACTTTTTCAGTAAATCGACGTTTCACGCCTGTAAAAGTTTTTAGATGACCAATTTCTTCTGCCGACATGCCTTCATAGTGGCATAATGCAATAACAGCAAGTGCGTTTAGGACCGAATGTTTCCCGTATAGTGGAATAGTAAACGTTTCATAAAAATCATGACGTACATAGACATCAAATGATGTCCCCTCTTCTACTTCCTTAATATCCTTTGCTTGAAAGTCATTATGCTCTTCGAATCCATAATAAAGAACGGGTACTTTTGCCTGAATCCGATGCAAATATTCATCATCACCACAAGCGATGATACCTTTTTTCACTTGATCAGCCATCTCTTGAAAGGCAGAGAAGACATCATCTACACTAGAAAAATAATCAGGATGATCAAAATCAATATTAGTCATAATCGCATAGTCTGGCCGATAGCTGAGAAAATGACGTCGGTACTCACATGCTTCAAACGCAAAATATTTACTATTCGTTTGACCAACGCCAGTCCCATCGCCAATTAGATAAGATGTCGACTTCGTTTGTGATAGCACATGACTGAGTAATCCTGTCGTCGATGTTTTTCCGTGCGCACCAGTAACTGCAATGCTCGTATAGTTTTCAAGCCATGCACCTAAAAAATCATGATACTTGTAGATTGGCAAATTCAACGCTTTAGCTTCTATAATCTCTTCATGATCGTCATTAAAGGCGTTGCCTTGAATGATTACAAGGCCCGGCTTAATATTTTCTTTAGAGAAATTCAGGATAGGGATCCCTTTTTTATATAATTCTTTTTCAGTGAAAAAATGTTTGTCTACATCTGAGCCTTGAACCGTTTCGCCAAGGTCAAATAGTATATGCGCAAGTGCACTCATACCAGTACCTTTAATTCCGACAAAATGATAAGTTGCCATAGGGTAATACCTCCAAAAAGGGTTGATTGTCCTTACCTTATCCTAATAACCCTTGCTATTTAAATTGTTATTTAAGTTACGATCAAACATGCACAAGGATTTATTATAGCACAAACCGTCATTATTATCAGCTATAAAAATTTCATGCGTTGTAACTTACTTTTTCTAAACGTGGGTTGGGATTATACTGACGCCCAAATTTAGATTGTGGTTTTCCATCTAAAATGACACTATCACCCGTAAATCCTACCTTAATATCGAGCAAGCTACGCCCAACACCGTAGATGTCAACTGGGACATTTTGTTTTTCAAAGCGTCTTATTTTTTCTTCAGTAAAACCACCACTTGCGATAATTTTTACGTGTTTGAAGCCTTCTTCGTCTAACGCGTGGCGTAAGGCAAATACAAGCTCAGGGTTTACCCCTCTTGGATCAAAAGACCCCATCAAGTGCTGATTATCTAAGAAATACTTATCGACCATATTACCGGAGGTATCTAATCGCACACCTTTTAGTTCATCTTTAAACTCATGTGCAACCTTTAACGAATCAGTAATGACATCATTGTTATAATCGACTAACACGGTCAATTCATCTTCGGGGTAGACATCTCGATAAGCTTTTGCCGCTTCGACAACATCCCCTTCAAACAATTGAATCAAGGCATGTGGCATCGTACCAATGCCTGTACGTCCCCACCATTCGTTCATAGCATGAGTAGCCTGTGCTGTTGAACCACCGATAAAGGCAGCATAGCCGTCCCCTGCTTGTTGGGTATAGTGATCATCACGGTCACCCATAAACATAACTGGTTTTTGTTTACCTGAGGTACGCCCTGCTTTAACAACCTGATATACATTAGTTGCCACTGATGTCCGTCGTGCTAAAATCCCATCAATAATCCCCTCTAAAAAACCGAAAGATTGGTAAGGACCTTTAATCGTCAATACTGTTTCAAACGGGCTAATTTTATCTCCATCTTTCAAGGAGAAAATTTCAAGCTGATCAGACTGGTCTGCAAACGTATGTATTAGCGCAATTGCTTCATCAGTTCCGCAAAGTACGGCATGATCTTTTTGAAAAAACTGCATAACAACTTCATTATTCGGACGTTTTTGTTTTGCAATTTCCTTTGTTTTTAAAAAATATACCGCAGAAAACCAACCGGTTTCAATCCGTTCATCAAACTTAAATGTTTTATTTGTTAAGCGTTCAATTTTGCCATTTAACTTTAAGCCAATTTCTTTTTCCATAATTTTAACTCCTCATAAAGTAATGTATTTGATCAGATGTTAACATAGGTTAGAAAAGATAAACTATAACAGTAATATTAAGTTGAACGAATCGATTCAATATCTTCTTTTGATACAAGAATTGATCGTGGTTTACTTCCATTTTGACCAGAGATGATACCTTTATCTTCAAAAGCATCAATCAATCGTGCAGCCCTATTATAACCTATTTTAAAACGTCGTTGAAGTAGCGAAGTACTTGCAGATTCGTTTTCAGAAATAAAGCTTAATGCTTCATCAAATAATTCATCTGCATCTTCAACGTGTTGCATGGTATTTAATAATTGTTCTTGTTCAAATAGATAGTTCGGACTGTTACGATCTTTTATATAGTGTGTGACGCGTTCAATTTCTTCATCTGAGACATAAGCGCCTTGAATTCTAACGGGATGTCTTGCGCCATTTTCGACGAATAGCATGTCTCCTTTCCCTAACAACCGCTCGGCACCATTGGTATCAATCATTGTGCGTGAATCGACTTGTGATGCGACACTAAAAGCAATCCGTGTTGGAATGTTTGATTTAATCAAGCCAGTAATTACATCAACTGATGGGCGTTGCGTAGCCAATAATAGATGAATGCCACAAGCTCTAGCTTTTTGTGCTATTCGACAAATAGAATCTTCAACATCTTGAGGGGCAGCCATCATTAAATCTGCAAGTTCGTCAATGACAATAACAAGGTATGGCATGTTTTCCTCATTTTGTTCCTGCTTTTTCGCATTATACCGGGTAATGTCACGGCTTCCTGTGTCTACGAATTTTTGATAACGGGCTTCCATCTCATCCACCGCCCATTTCAGCGCTTGAGTCGCTGCCTTCACATCAGTAATAACAGGGCTGACTAAGTGTGGTAGACCATTATACGGTGCTAATTCAACCATTTTTGGGTCGATTAACATTAAGCGCACTTCTTCGGGTGAAGATTTATATAGCAAGGACAATAAGATTGTATTAATACAGACACTTTTCCCTGAACCGGTCGCCCCAGCAATTAGTCCATGTGGCATCTTATTAATATCCGTGATGATTGCTTCACCTGCAATGTCAAGGCCTAGTCCTACCGTAAGCGGGGAGGCAGATGCCAGAAATGCTTTTGAACGCATAATTTTACTGAATCCGACTGAAGACGTATCTTGATTCGGAACTTCTATCCCTATGGCATGCTTACCAGGGATAGGTGCTTCGATACGAATATCTTTAGCTGCTAAACTTAACTTTAAGTCATCACTGAGATTCTTTACCTTACTTACTTTAACGCCTGACTCTGGTTTAATCTCAAAGCGCGTGACAGAAGGACCTTGCATCACGTTAACCACTTCCGCATTCACATTAAATTCTTTTAAGGCATCAATTAACTGTTGTGACTTTTCTTTAATAAAGTGATGATCTTTTGTGAATGATGCTTCATCATCATCTAACAAATGGAGTGGTAACGCATACGTTGATGAGTTTGATTGTTTTTCAAGTTGCTTGTTTTGAGAAACCGGCTCAACTTGTTTTGTTGATAAGCTTTGCGATTCTACAGGTATCAACTCAGGACGATTCATTGTTGAGCGCTCTTTCAACCGATCATGATAACGTTTTTTATCACTTGGTCGCATGCGCACGTTGAATGGTTCGCCTTTTGGTTTCTTTTCAGTCATCTGTCTTGGCTGACGTTTTAAAATTGCATCATTATTATTGTCCTCATTTATAGCGTGCTCGATAGGTGGTTTGATTGATTCTTCAGACCTTTCTCGAGTGTGATCTCCTGTTTGTCCAAATTCATCAGCTGAATAAGCAGATGCAGGGCGCTGATCAAGGTCCAACGATTGATCGGTTATGGTGTGCATAACATCCCTATCTACTTTCGCAATTTCCTTTGCTTTAGCAACCTCTTCAGGCGAGGGCAATGCTTCAGTTGCTAACGCCTGAACGTTGTTATCCAACACCTCGTTTAATTTGCGTTGTTTGTGAAACCCGTATACAGGTGATGGTACATCTTGTACTTTAAACGGTGCACGTTTCACCGCATCTCCTGATTCATTTGTTTTTTTCACTTGCTCAGGTTCCCGATTGTTCTTTCTATGTACAGGTGTTTGATTACGACTGTTATTACTTGACTTTTTCGGCTGATCCACAGCCAATGGAAAAGGAAAGGGTTTGTTTTTTGGATATTGATAAGTCATTTTAGCTTCAATACCCTTTACTTTATTCGATCTATTTTCCATTGAATAATTCGTTTGCTTATTATTTGAATCTTTTTGAAGGTTTGCTTCAGAACGATCCGCATCTGTGTTTAATAGTTGGTTAATCGTTTGTTTAATTTGTTTCCACATAGCTACTCACTTCTCCATCATAATGATTAATTTTCATTTTAACAGAAATTGTAGAGAAAATGGCAAAATGTTCACAAAATTTTTTCTTGAAGCTGTCAAACGCTTTAAATAAAAGGAAGCGTCAAATTACTCGTTACCACTGCTTAACGATTCATTTGACGCTCATTATACTATAGATTTAATAACATACAATATTTGCTCTGCTATCTCGCCCGATCAGAAGGTAAAGACATCCCCTGCGTTTACGTCATCAGTTAAAACATAGATGCCCTTTTCTTCAGGTGCGTTGGGTAAACCTAATTCTTTTTGTGAACATATCATACCAAAAGAGTCGATCCCTCGTAGGTTGGCATCTTTAATCTCCATCCCTCCAGGCATAATCGCTCCTACTTTTGCTACAACCACATGCTGTCCTTCATCAACATTTGGTGCCCCGCACACGATTTGAACGTCTTCAGTTCCTAAATCCACTTGACAAACATTTAGCTTGTCAGCATCCGGGTGTTTTGTTTTACTTTTCACATAACCAACGACAAATTTGGGTGTTAAATCAAGTTCTAATGGTTTTGGGACTTGATTTGTATTAAATACAGCATTAATTGCTTTTAACCATTCTTCATCAAGTACAATTGGATTTTCTTTAATATCAAAGTACAACGACGCGTTAAAAATATTGTAGCCTAAAATAGCTTCATTCGCTGTATCATAAATTTCAACAACATCACCATATGTTCGGAAACTTCTTTCGTAACGATTGCCGGTTTTAATTGGTAACATAAGCACGTCACCAATTCCTTCTTTGTTGTAAAACGCGTTCATTATGCTCATCCTTTTCTTAATTAGTATCGCGTGGCTTTTTTTTCGCAAGAATAAAAATAGGTTCTAACTTTTCCTCTTCATAGACAAATGATAAAGCTGTGATAGGTATTCTACCTTCAGCGAAAAATTGCATAGCCATCTGTTGTAGTATATCATAACCTTCTGCATTATGAATATCTGCAATAATAAAACTATCCTGATGAGGAACGGCCAACACAACTTCTCCATTCATGTCTTTAGTAAAGTTGTTTAACCACGTTGTATTTAAAATACGACTCGCATCATATCCATCATTATTGGTTACAAAATAAAAATCATTCCCACTAACTTGCTGGTGGCGTGTTTCAATTGGAATGCCAGACAGATTTTGATACGCTATTTCAACAACTCTTTCTTGATCAAGTGAACTTTCTTGTAACATGACTTCATCAATTAATACGTAAGCATCACCTAAATCTAAAGCGAAGTAAATAACGGTCTCAGCCGTATGACTAATCGTCATCAGCACCTTGCCTTCTTTGGTTTTATCCGGAAAGCTTTTTGCTCTGATAACTGGAAAAATTGCCGTTTGGTTACCATCAAGTAAATGCGTTGTCTGTGTCATTGCTAATGACTTTTTTATATGTGTAATTAGGTTATCTATTGCTGACTGACCCTCACGTTCAAATTTTGCAAGTACTTTAGCTAGGTCAATATTTACGCCTTTGCCATTTGACAATAATTCAACACGGTACCTATTTTCATCACGGACATAAACCGTTCGGTAGTCTTCTTCCGGGAAATATTGATCGAATAATCGTTTTAACTCAACTGGTCCCACGACTTTATCAACTCCTCTCTCTTCCATCTAAAATTGTATCATGTTCGTAACCATTTAAAAAGAAAAGCAACTGTTTGCTTTTCTTTTTAGGTTTATATGCTATTGATTGTTAACTTTATCTAGAAAGGCTTCAATTTCGGCTTTCGTTTTTCGGTCTTTACTGACAAAACGAGCAATCTCTTCACCGTTGTTAAAGGCTAAGAAACTTGGAATGCCGAAGATATCATGAGCGATACATATGTCGATAAAATCATCTCTATCAACATAAGTAAAGTTAATCTCCGGGTACTGCCCTTCAAATTCAGGCATGATTGGCTCAATGACTCGACAATCCGGACACCATTGTGCTGAAAATAAAAATACTTGCTTATCTTTAGCAATAAGCGTTTGAAATTCTTGTTCTGACTCTAATTTTTTCATCATTTTCCCCCCTATGATTACTCGTAGCTAATTTTCATATCACCGAATTTAATCCATCCAATTCTTCTCATCCATTCTGAAAGAAGAAAACTAATCACTAATGGTCCGATTATATGAACAAAGATTACCATAAAGAAGACCGACATTTCAAATCCCATGGTCTGAAATGTCATAATTTGTCCAACAAGGCCGGATGTTCCCATCCCGGCACCGGATGGATTATTAGTCATTTCCAACCAAACCGTCCCTATCGGCGCCATGATCACAGCTGCAATTGTTGGTGGTAGCATGATAATTGGCTTTTTCAAAACGTTAGCAATTTGCAGCATTGATGTACCTATCCCCTGAGCAATAAATCCACCAAATCCATTTTCGCGGTAGCTACTTACCGCAAAACCCATCATCTGCGCTGAACAACCGATAACAGCAGCACCAGCTGCCACCCCATCAAGTGATAACATCAATGCGATCGCAACACTTGAAATAGGAGCGGTAAGCGCCCAGCCCATGAGCACTGCAACAATTATTCCCATTACAAATGGTTGTTGTGCTGTCGACCAGTTTATGACTTCACCCAATCCTGTCATAAAGGAATCAATTGGTGGTCCCACAAAGCGGCCGACCATAAAACCAACAACGATGGTCACAAAAGGTGTTAAAATAATATCCACTTTCGTTTCTTTATACACAAGTTTTCCAAATTCAGTTGCAAATAACGCTCCTACATAAGCACCAACAGGTCCTGCCATCGTGTAACCAAATGCACCTGCAAATAATGTTGAAAACAAAACAAGCGGCGGTGCTTTTAAGCTATAACCAATCGCTACACCGATCGCACCACCCACAACTTTACCATCCATCGCAAATGTTCCGATTTCAATCAAAGCATCACCAATCGTTGATGGACCATAAAACTCTAAAATTTGTCCACCGATTGTATTTAGAATTAAACCAATAATTAACGAAGAAAATAACCCTAATGCCATAAAACTAAGTGCTTGAATAAAATAAACATGTAAAGATAAATGAATTTGTTTTTTTTCTAAAAATGTTCGCATAAAGTCGCCCCCTGGTTCTTTTTATATGTATGTTCACTTTATATTAACCCATTACCTTACAAGTGACAAGACACTTATGTGTTTTTCAAAAAAAAAAAAACTACCAAGTAAAATTTCACTCAGTAGCTTCTTCAATAAACGCAACAGAATCAATAATCGTGATCATCTGTTCAACTTCTGTCTCAACCTGATCCAGTTCTGTATGGGTTGTCATGCGAATCCCACCAATACCTACTTGAACTTCATATAATTCTTCGACTAAGGCTACCTTCACATAACCAAAACGTTGATCATCTTGATAGGATTTTAAGAAAGTATATTGATCACTTTCTTCAATAGAACGATAAAAAAAGTCACTCATTTGATCTTCTAACGTATTATAGAACATTAAATACATTTGATTGTCCGATTCTAAAATCAAATTACTTTCTGCTTCTTCTTGAACTTCAAAGTTGTCTGGCAAATATATTTCAAAAGATGCGAAAGATTGGTTAGGAGCTGGCTTTTCAGCTTCAAACATTTCATCTGTCCGTGATTCCAGTACTTCAGCCACTTCTTCTTCTGAAACTCCGCATGCACTTAACAACACTAGGCTTAATGCAATCAATGATATAACAAATAATTTACGCATAGCGACTCCTTCCTTGAATAAATCTTACCATCAACTATCTTACTACTTTTTGTCTGAGTTACAAGTGTTCTCGATGTTTTTACGCAATTTGTAACAGAAACGAAATATTTCACACATTATTTGTTAAGTTGGTCATGATAAGCCTTTTGACCTTGTAGTTGCAGCAGGACATGTTCAAACATCATTTGTCTCGTGAGTAATTCATTCGTAAAAACCCCCACCGCTCCCTCTCTGTGTCTAATACCTTTAGTACCCGTGTAATGATCCATCACAATTGCCAGTTCTTTCCCTTCGAGTAGCCCTTGCTTAATAACCTCTGGCAAAGGGAAACGCGCTCCACTAGCTAGATAAATGGTATCAGTTTCATCGATTAAAGCACCCCAATTTGTTAAATATAACCTCTGACCGATGAACATAACGCCACCTTCTAAACCGACCCCAATTAATGCCTTTGTCTGACTTTTTGCGAATTTCGCACGATTAATTGCACCGAGCTGTGTTTCTTCGTCAGAAAAGGGTTGATTTGAAACAGCTGATGGCGCGTCAATTGTAATAACTTCATTTTGTTTAAAAACAGCCGCAACCGCATTAACCTTTGTTTGATTGAGTGATCCAATTGCAATCATTTAAACATTCCTCCAAATCAAAAAGCGGAAGGTATCCTCCCGCTTTTGTGTTTTTTAGCTTTCATTTAACATTAACCTTGGCTAATAATGCTGTCAACGGTTGCCTGATCAGTTGCTTTGACTAACTTCACAATCAATTCTTTTGCAGCAGCATAATCATCCACATGAATAATAGAGCCATGTGTATGAATATACCGAGAGCAAATACCAACCACGGCTGACGGCACACCATTATTTGTAAGGTGTACCCGTCCAGCATCTGTCCCACCTTGTGAAATAAAATACTGGTAAGGGATATCATTTGATTCCGCAGTGTCTAAAACAAAATCCTTGATGCCTCGATGCGTTATCATGGAACGATCAAAAATTCTCAGTAGCGCACCCTTTCCAAGTTTACCGAATTCTTTGTCTTCACCCGTCATATCATTTGCTGGTGAAGCATCAAGTGCATAAAAGATATCTGGTTGAATCATATTTGCAGCAACTTGCGAACCTCTTAAACCAACTTCTTCTTGTACAGTTGCACCAGAAAATAGTTGATTTGGCGTTGTTTCATCTTTAAGTTCTTTTAACAACTCAATTGCTAAGCCGCACCCATAGCGGTTATCCCATGCTTTCGCTAACAATTTCTTCTCATTTGCCATCGGTGTAAACGGCATAACTGGAACAATTGATTGGCCAGGTTTAATCCCCATGTGTTCTGCATCCGCTTTATCATCTGCACCAATGTCAATTAACATATTTTTTATTTCCATCGGTTTTTGACGCTGTTCAGGCGTTAAGTTATGTGGGGGGATTGAGCCTATCACACCAACGACTGAACCATTATCTGTCCATACTTCAACACGTTGCGCCAATAGAACTTGATTCCACCAGCCACCTAAGGTTTGAAAACGAAGCATTCCATTTTTTGTGATTTGTGTAACCATAAACCCAACTTCATCCATATGGCCGGCAACCATTACTTTCGGTCCTTTATTGCCTTTGACCCCAAATACACCGCCAAGTCGATCTTGAATTATTTTATCGGAATACCTACCTAACTCTTCTTTCATAAAAGCTCTAACTGCATGTTCATTACCAGGGGCTCCTGGTAACTCAGTTAATGTTTTGAACATATCTAGTGTTTCTTGATTCATGATTTCTGACAACTCCTTCTCTTAATCTAAGGTATGTAAACTAAAGGATAATTAAATGCACACGCTGTTTATTAGTATATCAAAAGAGTTTCAAAAAAGAAAAGAATTGAATATTTCAAAAGAATTTCTCGATACCGTTTTCATATTTGTTTAAAATATTGTATACTACTATTGATACTAAAAATTGAGGTGAACGCTATGAATTGGAAACAGTCTGCTTTACTCGTAAGCGCTGGTGCACTCTTAGGCTTTACATTAAAGACTTCGTTAACTAAATTGCCTATCCGGCCAGAGCATGCGTTAAAACTTGCGAAAGCACGATTTAAAGAGTTAGGCAGTGTAAGTGGTTCTTGGATTTACATGAAACCAGAAACATTAACACTACACGGCTTAAATTACACCGTTTATCGCGGGGGTATCACACGTACGATTAATGATACAAATACACAATATGAATTTTTTGTTGATGCCGATACTGGATCTATCATTTCAACAAAAGAAACGCAAGCAATCATTTAACACTCACTTAAAACTAAACAGTTATAAGAAGAGCGATAAGACAGTTGTCTTATCGCTCTTCTTTATCTAACCGCTCTATTTAAACATGCCAATCTAATTATTTCTCAATAAAATGAGCCGCAACTCGATAAATACGCTGTCCTTTTTCGGAAAACTTAAACTCATACTCAGTCATAACATTAAGCGGATCATCTAGTTGATGCAAATCCAAACTAAGTTCATCCAAGACCATACCAAATTCAGAAAAGCTAATCAAACTGTATTCAAACAATCCTTGATTATCTGTTTTGAAAATTAGAGCGCCATCTGTTTTTAGTACTTGCTGATATTGAGCTAAAAAACTCGGGTAAGTTAACCGACGTTTCGCATGTTTCGTTTTTGGCCACGGATCAGAAAAATTCAAATAAATCCGACTGACTTCCTCATCTGCGAAAATTTCTCTTAAATCTTTTGCATCAAAATTAATTAATCTTACATTACCTGGTTGTTCTTCAACAACTTTATCTACTGCGCTAACAATGATGCTTTTCACAACTTCGATTGCAATAAAGTTAATCTCAGGATGCTGTTTAGCCATACCTGTAATAAATTGACCTTTACCAGCACCTATTTCAACATGGATTGGTCGGTCATTACCAAATAAAGCTGACCACTTTCCTTTATAACGTATAGGATCTAAGACAACAATATTCGCATGTTCTTTTAAATAATCTTCAGCCCACGGCTTATGTCTTGCTCGCACATTTATTACCCCTTACTTCGCTATATCACGTTTTTTCATAGCTTGATTCAATATTTCTTGTAGTTCTTCAAGTTTTTCAGTTTGTTCAGTAACTGTTTGAATATGGTTTAGACTAGTAAGCAACTCATAAAACATATACCAATACATACGGACGGTTAATTCTTCATCATTTACTTCACCATAAAATGCTAACCATTTGTCCCAATCTTCTCTCGGTATGTACCGTTTAAATAGTAGACTTAAATCAATCGCCGGGTCCGCAATTTCGGCATTATCCCAATCAATTAAATAAAGCTCACCACGATCCGTAATCATCCAGTTGTTATGGTTTAAATCGCAATGACAAACTACCGGTTTTATCCCCTCGACAATATGAAGATGCGTTTCCATATATTCTAAGGCACGCTCAATCACTAATAATGATAACTTTTCGTTAGCTAACGTTTGATAGTCTCTTCTTAAATCTTTAACGAGAGCTGCTGGCTGTAACGGCTTTTTTCCTATACGTGTTAACATATCTAAAAGTTCAGCAGAATGATGAATTCTTCCTAACAGCTCTGCTACTTTTGGGTGTTGCAGTACTTCAGGATTTAGTTCGTTGCCATCAAGCCACTCCTGGGCAGTTATCACATCGCCATTTTCCATTCGCTTCGTCCATACAAGTTTAGGAACAATGCCTTGTGCAGATAACACAGCTAAGAATGGAGATGAATTTCTTTTCAGAAATAAACGTTTATGTTTTGATTGTGCGTAATAAGCTTCACCTGTCGAACCACCTGCGGATTCAATAATCCAATCATCACCGAGTATATGCTGCACAAGTCATGCTCCTTTCTATATAAAAATCACAAAAATGGTGTCAATGCACCACTTTATCTTTTAAAACACTATCCTTAGCTTAACGTATGTCGACCATAAAAATCAAGCCATTTTTACTCAAAACTAAAATCATCACTATCTGTCGCCTGCCATTCAGGCCGGCTGAATGATACCGTATCGCTAAATGTCAATAAAGCATCTAATACCTTTAATTGATTATGTTTAAGTGGTGCATTGGTCTGACGTTGACTCTGTACCCAGTCTTCGTGGTGATCCTTGTCAATAAATTCCGTTTGATAAGGTTCCAAGTGAAACTCAATTTTATTGGTGCGTGACAAAACTACTTTTTTAACAGGCATATCAATCTCTTTATGGTTTAAAATACTACGAATCAGCTTATCTGAACGTTTTAAAGAAATCAATGGACTCATAAATTTCGAACGAATATTTTTTTCTTCCTTTAGCCAACTTCGATCATCTTCTGCAATAACTGTCTCCCCAAGAGGGAATTCAACAATTTTAATAATTAAAACTTCAAACGGAGCAATTAAAACAATATCTGTCTCTATTTCAGCATTTTTTAATTTAAAAATCGGCTTGTACATAAACAGATAGGTATCTGGAAACCGTTGCAGTAGATATTTCAAAGTAAAATCATCAAAATAATCACGATCCAAAAATGACATTTGACTGATCGTACTCGATGCCCATTTCAATTGAAAATTAAACAGGGAATCTAAGAAATATTGTTTTAACTGTTCTTCATTTTGTGGCAGGATTAATGATGACTCCTCGATTACATCTGTCTCTGTTCGTTTCGCAAATCGCTTCCGCCATTTATCAAACAAATGGTACTCTACATCAGGAGTTTCTAAAAGGATCTGGTTTTGTTCTTGTTTCCACACATCAAGTAGATGTTTCCAATTTTCTTGTTTCAAGCGAATATACTGACTTGGGTAGTGAAACGGATCTTGTTGATATCGAGAAATATAATTTTCTAATTTAACAAGCTGGCTCATCGCTTGATCACCTCACTTTAAAAAAATAGTCATAACTGCTTTGTATTGGGGCGTATCGCCTGGATAGATACGGAATAGACTTATGTCAGTAACGGTCTCAACGATTTGATCAATAAAAGGGATTTGATCTTCTTTAATTTTCCAGGATAAACACTCTAACTGATAGCCATATTTGCATTTTTTAGCATATGTGACATGCGGATTAAAGGATCGCTTCTCAACATTAAATTGGGCTGCCTGTAACACCTTTTTTAACTGCTGTTGCAAGGTAACTAATTCCTCATTCAACGTAACCTGATGCATCAACACACGTGGTGACTGTCGCTGACCAAATCCTGCTAATGTCGCAAGCTGAACATGAAATGACTTCGTGTCTTTCACTTTGTTTAAGCAATTTTTTGCTGTAATCAAATCTTTATCTGTAAGTGCTCCTAAGAAAGCTAGTGTAATGTGAAAATCTGTTTGATTTGTCCACTTCTCATAGGTCTCTTTACCTATTTGCTGCTTGATCATCATTTGGTTACTAAAGAGTTTGTTTTTTAAGTCATCTGATAAATTGATTGCAATAAAATAATGTGGCGTTTCATTCAATTGTATCATCTCCTTTAACTTTCTAAAGAAATTGTAAAAAACAAACGGTAAGACTGGTATTTTTATAATAACAGGTGTAAAATGTAATCAAAAGAGATTCAGCAACACCACGATTTTCATTTATTTGATAATAAGGAGTGGTTTTTTGAGTCAATCTACAAACCGAATGCTAACTCGCGTAAAGGCTGTGTATCTATTTATCAAAAATAATGGTCCTGTCACTACTACTGAGATTGCCAATGAGTTTGAGATTACTGATCGTACTGTGCAACGTGACTTAAATGTCTTAGCGTACAACGGTCTTGTTACAAGTCCCCATAAAGGACAATGGGATGTAACGAAAAAGAAAGTGAAAATTTCTTAATCGCGACAACCTTCTGTTACAAGTTTTTGCTGCCATATTTATGGTCAGCTTATTTTTTTTGTTTTTATATTGATTAACCATGTAACCCTTTGAGGTAATCCAACTCTTCTTTTGTTAACTCCCGATACTCACCTAATTCTAGTTGTTGATCTAGGGATAGTGAACCCATCTTCATTCGTTTCAAATAGGTAACCCTTTTCCCTACAGCTTCGAACATACGCTTGACTTGATGATACTTCCCTTCTGAAATGACGACCTCAATCGCTGAGGTAGTTGCATCTGTTGTCAAAATCGTTAACTGTGCCGGTTTAGTTTCATAACCATCATCTAAACTGACGCCCTTATTAAATGTCTCGATATCCTCTTTACCTACGACACCTTCAATCTCAGCAAAGTAAGTTTTGCCCACGTTCTTTTTTGGTGACAACAATTGATGTGCTAACTTTCCATCGTTCGTTAGGATAAGCAAGCCTTCTGTATCTTTATCCAATCTACCGACTGGAAATGGCTCTTTTACTTGAAAGCTTGGATCAATCAAATCAATAACTGTCTCGTCTCGGTGGTCTTCTGTAGCACTTACTACTCCTGGTGGTTTATTCATCATTAAATAGATGAATTCTTGATAGTCAATCACTTGACCCATAACTGTTATTTCATCTCTTTCTGGATCAACATGCATTTTTGCTTGTTTAATTGCTTCACCGTTAACCAGAACTTGTCCACTTTTTAATAAATGTTTAACTTCTTTCCGTGATCCATAACCCTCGTTAGCAATTAATTTATCAATTCTCATATCGTTATCCCCTCTTTCCAAAAATCCGTCCAAGTTTATGCATACGACCGCCCATAACACGTTCCATTAAAGTTGAGTGATAACTTAACCACAAATACACATATGCCCCAATTGTGGTGGTAATCGCAAGAATTAACACATTTGCCAATCGTCCATCGGAATAATGGAGCAAGGGAGAAATAGCTACGCGTGTTCCAAATACCGTAAGCGCCATAATTAGTGTGAAAATCCCCATTAACACCGAACGTTTACTAACAGCTTTCAGCGAAAAACCGATGCTGTATTTAACACGTATTAGATTAGAAACCACAGTCGTTGCTGAAGCAATTAAGGTCCCCACGACAGCGCCAATTGGTCCAAGTAGTGATAATAACGGTACATTGATCAAAGCTTTTAAAGCTAAGCCTAAACCAAGGCTATAAATCGCGTAACGTTGCTCATTAATTCCTTGCAAGATTGATGATGTTACTGTAAATAAAGCGAAAAATAAAGCAACAGGCGCATACCATGCTAAAATACGCGCGTTAAAATCTAGATAAGCACTAATGCCGTAAAATGCTCCCCAAATATTTTCAGATAACAACGACATGCCTACGACTGCAGGTAAGACTATGAAAATAATCACTTGTATGGATTGGTTTATCTGTTTAAATAGGAGCTGCCGTTTTTTATCAACAAATGATTTTGTTAGTGTTGGGAGTGTCGCCAGCGACATGCCTGTTGCCAAAGTAATTGGAATCATAATTAATTTATGCCCGTACAAATTGATGTTTGAGAATGCATGGTCTATCTCTAACTGGCCAACCCCCGTATTGACTAAAGTTCGTGAGAAGGTGATCGCATCAATTTGTTGATAAAGCGGAATTGCTAACCCTACAAACACGAATGGACCTGCATAACTAAATAACTCTCTAAATAATTGCTTTGTAGTCAAAGGTTCTGATTTAATTCGTTGTTGTTTTATATATTTATCTAAATGTGTTTTTCGTTTTTTCCAATACCACAAAAGAACAAATAGACTTGCAATTGCACCAATAAAAGCTGAGAAGGTCGCAAAACCAACAGCTGTTGTTGTACTCCCATCAAATACGTTAATAATTAAATACACTGCTGTTAGCAAAAATGCAATTCTTGCTACTTGCTCTATTACCTGGGAAATAGCCGTTGGTCCCATCGATTCGAATCCTTGAAAAAAACCTCTAGTAATGCTCGTCGCGGGTATGATTAGTAAGGCGAAACTTACCATTCGTATAACCATCGCAACATCACCAACACTGATACCTTCCGCCTGATCAGGAATGTAAAGTTGTGCTAATAATTCAGCACCACCAAATAAGACAGCAAATGAAACAATCCCAGAAATAATCATTAATTTTAACGCAACTTGGTACATTCTAAAGCTTGTTCGATAATCACCTAGCGAATTATATTTTGCCACAAACTTAGAGACGGCTAAAGGAATACCGATGGTTGATAGACTTATAAATATAGTATAAGGACCATATGCAAGACCATATAACTTGCCCCCGGTTGCTCCTACCAAACTTTCAAATGGAATTGTATATAACATACCTAGTAATCTAGAAATAAACGAAGCACCAGCTAAAAGTGCAGTCCCTCTGATAATTGTATTTTTCGACATAGTTTCACCTTAATCTTTTGGAATGTATTGCTTTCTAATTTTAAGCTATCCTCTATTTTAGCATAATTCATGGATGATAGTTGAATTTTAAGCAAAAATACGAGAAATATAGTATACTCGGAAATGAAGTTGAATTGAAGGGATAGGATAGAATGGAAACAGATGTTGTCGTTATCGGTGGTGGACCATCAGGTCTGATGGCTGCAATTGCAGCTGCCGAACAAGGCGCTCGTACATTGATCATAGAAAAAGGAAAAAAACTCGGTAAGAAATTAGCAATCTCAGGTGGTGGCCGTTGTAACGTAACTAGTCGCTTGCCTAAGGATGAAATCATTAAACATATTCCTGGTAACGGACGGTTTTTATATAGTGCATTTTCAGTGTTTGATAATGAAGATATCATCTCATTTTTCAGTGAACTTGGAGTTGAATTAAAAGAAGAAGATCACGGAAGAATGTTCCCTGTTAGTGACTCTGCCCAAGATGTAGTGAATGCTTTAATTACTAGACTATCCGCACTTGATGTGAAAGTATGGTTAGAAACAGGCGTTAAGGCCATTGATTACCATGAGAACAGCCACACAGTACTACTGCAAGACGGTCAGAAAATCGAAGCCAAGTCAGTTGTTGTTGCTGTCGGTGGAAAAGCGGTTCCTCACACCGGCTCTACAGGGGATGGTTATCCTTGGGCAAAAACAGCTGGCCACACCGTAACTGATCTCTACCCTACTGAAGTTCCACTCAAGTCTAACCAGCCATTTATTAAAAATAAATCTTTACAAGGATTAGCATTGAGAGATGTCGCTTTATCAGTGAAAAATCAAGATGGCAAGCACATTGTGACTCACCAAATGGATATGTTATTTACTCACTTTGGTTATTCTGGACCGGCTGTTTTGCGTTGTTCACAGTATGTTGTCAAACTCTTAAAAAACGGCCAACAAGAAGTATCGTTATACATTGATGCATTGCCAGATAAGAACAAGGAAGCCCTTTTAAGTGAATTACAAGCAATGATGAGTGAAAACTCTAAAAAAGCGATTAAAAATACTTTAAAAGGGTTAGTTCCTGAGCGTTATCTACATTTTATCTTAGAGAAAAATAAGATTGATTTAGATACAAAGTGTGCAAATATTTCAAATGAGCACATCCGCCATTTCATTGACGACATTAAACATTTCGAGTTACTCGTGTATGATAGTTTACCGATTGAGAAAGCTTTTGTTACCGGAGGTGGTGTTTCAATTAAGGAAGTAGTTCCGACAACAATGGCGTCAAAAATTATGCCTCGGTTATTTTTCTCAGGTGAAATTTTAGACATCCATGGTTACACAGGTGGTTACAACATTACTGCGGCCCTTGTCACCGGCAGGCTCGCAGGTCAAAATGCTGCTTGGGCAAGTTTTTAGATGTTTATCTACAACTTTTTTTGATGCGACACAACATAAAAATCCTTTTACTTATTTTCGAAATAAATAAGTAAAAGGATTTTCTGGCTGTACACTATTTGTGTCAGTGAAGGGATTTTTAGTGAGGCAGAGATTGCTTACTAAAATAACTCGCTGGCACCTTTTTTCTGTCTAAGTGTAGGAAACAAGTGAACTTTCCAATCATATGAGTTTTAACCACAAAACCATTAGAAGGGAAATCACTTGTATCACACATTCAAAATAGCTTTAACTATACGTACAATATCGGTCACATTAAAGGCATTAATAATAAATTCAATGTCTTAGATCGTATCGCTTGTGATTATCGCAATTTCAAGAACTATGAGAACCGTATTCTTTTGCTCTTTGCTCACAAAAAAACCTAGAACCGTAAGGCTCTAGGTAAGTATTTGCTTAGCGACGTCCTACTCTCGCAGGGCGTAAGCCCAACTACCATCGGCGCTGAAGAGCTTAACTACTGTGTTCGGCATGGGAACAGGTGTGACCTCTTCGCTATCATCACTAAACCAAAGGGCATATACCCTGAAAACTAGATAAGAAGTCTGACAGACAGTTAAAAATTTAGTTAAGTCCTCGATCGATTAGTATTCGTCAGCTGCACATGTTGCCATGCTTCCACCTCGAACCTATCTACCTCATCGTCTCTGA
>NZ_QJJR01000015.1 GCF_003201605.1 Streptohalobacillus salinus
TCCACAATTCCACGGGCAATTGGATGTTCTGACTCTTGTTCTAACGAGGCAGCCAGCGCTAAAACATCCGCTTCTTCGAAGCCATCGACAATGTGGACATCGGTAATGCCGAAGGCGCCTTCTGTTAAGGTGCCCGTTTTATCAAAGACCACCGACTGTAACTTTCTTGCCTCTTCAAAGCTCACGCGGTTTCGAATTAATAAGCCCCGTTTAGCCGCCAGTGCTGTCGAGCGCGCAACAACCAGTGGCATCGCAAGGCCTAAAGCGTGTGGACAAGTAATAACCATGACGGTTACCATGCGCTCAAGCGCATAATTAAAGGTGTAACCGAGCGACAACCAAACCACTAGCGTTACTAAACCAGCAGCTAAGGCAAGGTAAAACAGCCATTTTGCCGCACGGTTAGATAAGTCTTGTGTTTTTGATTTCGATTCCTGCGCTTCCTTCACCATCGTCACAACTTGAGATAAGTAACTTTCTTCACCTGTTTTGACTACTGAAATCGTTAAAGAACCTTCGCCATTAACTGCCCCACCGATAACTTCATCATCGATGTTTTTTTCAACGGGCACCGATTCACCCGTCAACATCGATTCATCAACCGCAGACTGGCCTTTTTCAATCAACCCATCGACCGGTATTTTTTCACCCGGTTTCACGAGAACTCGATTTCCTTTGGTTAATTCTTGAATGGGTACCTCTTTAACGTTTCCCTCTTCATCGATCAGGTGTGCCTCAGAGGGCATTAACTTGACCAATTCTTCCAGTGCATTGGAAGCACTCATCACAGAACGCATCTCAATCCAGTGTCCTAAAAGCATAATATCGATAAGTGTCGCTAACTCCCAGAAAAAGTTACTCCCCGGTAAACCAAAGACGGTCAGGGAACTATAACCGTAGGCAACCACAATCGCTAAAGCAATTAAAGTCATCATGCCTGGATTTTTATCTTTTAACTCATCCTTCGCCCCTTTCAGAAACGGCATACCACCGTAGAAGAAAACAAAGGTAGACAGGATAAATAAAAGATACATATCGCCCGTAAAGCGCCAATCCACATTTAAAAATGATTGAATTAGCGGTGAAAGAATCAAGATTGGTATCGTTACAACCGTCGAAATATAAAAGCGTTTTTTAAAGTCATCGATCATATGACTATGATCGTGCCCTTGATGCTTGCCATGTTCATGATTTTCCTGGTCTTTGTGATGGTCATGCTGCTCATGTTTATCCATTTTCCCACCTCATTTACTTATTCTCATACCTTACTAAACGATATTTAAGCACTTTTACGCACAATATCGCTTCTTACCTTTCTATATAACCTTTCAAGCAATTCTTAAACAACATAAATTCTATGATTACTTTGATACATTCCCATTTAGATTTAATTAGTGCCGTACTAATAATCATCTCGACTTAGTTATTTAATCCATACAAAAAAGAGTCACGAAGGACCATGACTCTTTCACTTATTGTTCATCATTATCTCTATCAGCTTTTTTTTCAGCAACTTTTTCTTGAATGTCACCTTTTGTCTTGTCTACTTTACCTTCGGCTTGAAGTTTTGGATCGTTTTTCGCATTCCCTACCTGATCCTTGACTTCTCCTTTTGCTTTATTTATTGCACTTTTCACTTTATCACTTAAGCCTTCTTGTTCTGCCATCATACATCCACTCCTTTTTTAGTTGTTAATAAATGTTTACCCACCCGCATCAATTGTTAAACATTCTCAAAAACAGCTAGCTTACATCTCCTTGTCTTTTCATCATAAAAACAAATAAAACCAAAAAACGAATCCCTTTTCTTTAAAAGAAAAGGGATTCGCGCTTATTCGATAAACCTATTGACTAGCACTCACCACATGTCCGTTGGTTTTTTTCTTTGAACTTCGTAAATGTTTTCTCAAAGTTATTGCCACATGCACACTTAAATAATAACTTCTGTGAAAAACCATGATACTCAGTAGACAACAACTTACTATCAGAATTCTTCTCAACAAAGTCATTTATTTTTTCAATGGTCCAGCGTTTATTCACTCTCTTACACCTCCACGTATCATCGATAGATAGCGACGTTGAATAGCTCATCGAACTAGTCTCAGATGATTTTAAATCTTGATTCTATACCATACAACAGTCACCATTATAAGGCTTTCACACAAAAAAAAGAACCCCTTCGAGAAGAGATTCTTTTTAAATATTCGCAAAAGATTAACGTTTTGAGAATTGTGGTGCACGACGTGCGCCTTTAAGACCTGGTTTTTTACGTTCTTTCATACGTGAATCACGAGTTAAGAAGCCAGCGCTCTTAAGTGTTCCACGGTATTCTGGATCTACTTCTAACAATGCACGTGCTACACCGTGACGGATTGCACCTGCTTGTCCTGTGAATCCACCACCATGTACGTTAACCAATACATCGTAAGTACCTTCAGTTTCGGTTGATACTAAAGGTTGTTTAATAATTGTACGTAGAGTCTCATATGGGAAATAAGCTTCCGCATCACGTTTATTTACTATAATTTGTCCAGTGCCGGGTACTAAACGTACGCGAGCTGTTGAACTTTTACGTCGTCCTGTGCCATAGTATTGTACTTGTGCCACTATTCATAACCTCCTTTTAATTATCCGCGAAGTTCGTAAACTTCTGGTTTTTGTGCTTCGTGTTTGTGCTCTGCGCCACGGAATACGTGTAATTTTTTACCCATTTGACGGCCTAAGCTACCTTTTGGAAGCATGCCTTTAATTGTTAGTTCTAACATTTTTTCTGAGTAGTTTTCACGCATTTCTCCAGCTGTACGGCTCTTAAGCCCACCTGGGTGGTTTGAGTGACGGTAGTACATTTTGTCATTTAATTTGTTACCTGTAAGTCTGATTTTCTCCGCGTTAATGATGATAACGTGATCACCAGTATCCACATGTGGTGTGAATGTTGCTTTGTGCTTACCGCGAAGGATGGCTGCTACTTCACTTGCTAAACGACCAAGCGTTTGACCATCAGCATCAACTACAAGCCATTTACGTTCAATGTTGCTTTCATTTGCCATGAAAGTTGTGCGCATATTAATTACCCTCCTGTATATGTTTCTTAGTCCAAAATAGTTAGTCCAATTTGATTGGTTTGATCTTATATTCTACACAATTAACTTTCCGGGGCTAATCGTGGTATAGAAATAAAATGCCATAGACCATCTTATAATAAATATCACGAAAAGTCAATAGCTGTTCGCCCGGAACCGTTGTTTTTTCAAAAAAAGTGCCGTCAGTAGTTGACGTGGTGTAAATAAAGACCCGAAGGGGAGGCTGTTTTCCCTAGTTTACTTCGGTCTAAGGTGTCTAAGGCTTGCTGAAAAATAGCTGGATCTTTCCGATGACGACCAATATCAACGAGTGTTCCGATAATGATTCGCACCATATTGTATAGAAAGCCACTCCCATTGATTCGCACTTTGACGAGTGGTTCTTCAATAACGACCTCAGCCGAAAAAATCGTCCGTATTTTATCACCCTTTACTGTACTCTTTGATGAACAAAAAGCTGTGAAATCATGCGTACCT
Organism: Streptohalobacillus salinus; assembly: GCF_003201605.1. Taxonomy (GTDB): domain Bacteria; phylum Bacillota; class Bacilli; order Bacillales; family Amphibacillaceae; genus Streptohalobacillus; species Streptohalobacillus salinus. The sequence continues at coordinate 3,561 of NZ_QJJR01000015.1, forward strand.
ATCAACAGGTTCAGTGCTTCCTGCATCCTTTTAATATCTAATGGCTCTTTTATATAGAGCGCATAATAACGTCGAAAGGGATCTCTATCTGGATGATTATAGATCCGATATTCATACCCTTTTTCGATCACATGATAACGAGCATGAAAATGATCATCAACGCTTTGGACAGCTTGAACGACAATATCATCTGGTAAATGTGCATTCAACGCTAACTTCCAGTTTTCAGTCGGTAACCTTAATTCACTATCAAAGTGAAAGGCTTGACCAAGTGCATGAACACCGCTGTCTGTTCGACCAGAAGCAACAATGTTTACACGTTCACCTTTATGAATCCTTGATAACGCCGATTCAATCTTGGATTGAATCGTAACGTGGTTCGGTTGAATTTGATAGCCATGATAATGCGTGCCATCATAACTTACAGTAACTAAGTAACGCATAAACCTTCATCCTTTACTACATATCTCTAAGCAAAAAGAGGCCGACAATCATCAAGATGAACACAACGACTGCTAAATAATCACGCGCTCTTACTTCGAGTTCACGCAATTTCGACCTGCCTTCGCCGCCTTTATAGCCACGGGCTTCCATAGCCATAGCAAGCTCCTCAGCGCGTTTAAACGCACTAACAAACAATGGGACCAACAAGGGCACAACCGCCTGTATACGCTCTTTTAAAGGCCCTGTCCTAAAGTCTACGCCTCGAGATGCTTGAGCTTTTGATATTTTTTCCGTTTCCTGCATCAGGGTTGGAATAAACCGCAGTGAAATCGACATCATTAATGCTAATTCATGGACAGGAAATTTCACTTTCTTTAATGGGTGAAGCAGTGTCTCAATCGCATCTGTAATTTCAATGGGTGTTGTCGTCAACGTCAACATCGAAGTTACCAGAATTAATAAGAAAAAGCGCATAGAAATTTGCACCCCTTGAATCAGTGCGCCAGTGTAGATGGGAAAGCCGATAATATCAAAAAGCACATCGCCTTCTCTCGTTACGAATAAATGTAACAGAAAAGTAAAAACAATTAAAAACCAGACCGGTTTTAATCCCCTCGCAATATAGCGCAATTTGATTTTTGTCGATAAGGCAGCTCCAATACTAAATGCAGTCAACCAGAGGTAACTCCATCCATTGTTCGCAAAGAAGACGAAAATAACAAAAGCAAAGATCATCACGATTTTTGTTCTTGGATCTAATTTATGTACCACTGACTCTTCTGGTACATACTGACCAATGATTAAGGAACTCGCCATGTTATCGCCTCGCTTTCAAGTGCTGTTTAATCTGATTAGACAACACATCAATCGTCTGTTTTTCATATGGAATCCGAATACCCATCCGTTCATCTAGGTCCATCAAAAACTGTATCACTTCGGGTACATCTAACTGGACTTCCTTTAACGTTTGTTTCTGAGTAAAGACCTCACCAACATCTCCTTCAAGGTGTTTTCTTCCACCTTCAAGAATAATGACGTGCTCAGCATATTTAAGGGCATCTTCCATACTATGCGTCACCAAAATCGTCGTTAGACCCTTATCATGATGCAACTGATAAAACATATCCATAATCTCTTGTTGGCCTTTCGGATCTAAACCTGCGGTAGGCTCATCAAGAACCAGTACCTCTGGGTTCATCGCCAACACCCCAGCGATGGCAACGCGCCGCATTTGCCCCCCACTTAAATCGAATGGTGAACGTTCCAGTAGTGTTTCACTCAGGTTTACCGCACGCATTACTTCTGGAATTCGCTCTGCTATTTCTTCATCTGTTGCGCCGAAGTTTTTTGGGCCAAATGCGATATCCTTAGCAATGGTTTCTTCAAACAATTGGTGCTCCGGATATTGAAAGACAACGCCGACTTTTTTTCGCAACCCTTTTATTTCTTTAGGTTTTTCACCAGCAATCAAACGGTAATCACCTATTTCAATTGTCCCTTTTGTTGGACGGAGTAAACCATTCAAATGTTGAATGAGTGTTGACTTACCTGAGCCTGTGTGACCAACAATTGCGACAAACTTTCCACTCGGAATAGAAAAGCTCAAGTCCTTTAAAGCATGGTATTCAAAAGGGCTATTTTGTTGATAAATATGACTTACGTCTGTGAATGAAATGTCCATAATGTATCAATTAGCTCCTTTTGTCTTAATGGCTGTTCACTAAATTCAACGGTATCTTTCAACCGATTGGTTACCTTTGCGACAAACGGGACATCGAGCCCGATTGTTCTTAGCTCTGTCTCCTTGGCAAATAACTCACGTGGGCTTGTCTCAATCCATACTTCACCCTCATTCATTACAATAACCCGATCCGCATCAACAATTTCATTTAAATCATGGGTAATTGTGACAAGATTAACTCTTGTTTCAACCCGTAAATTATTTACTGTCGAAATGATTTCTTTACGCCCACGGGGATCGAGCATCGCCGTAGCTTCATCTAGAATAATTAGATCCGGTTGAATGGCTAATACACCTGCAATCGCAACCCGCTGCTTCTGCCCACCTGATAACCGGTGCGGTTCATGTAAGAGGTAATCTTCCATGCTAACGGCTTCTAGACTTTCTTTTATGCGCTTAATCATCACTAACCGGTCAACCCCACGGTTTTCCAGACCAAAGGCGACGTCGTCTCTTACCGTGGTCCCTACGAATTGATTATCAGGATTTTGAAAGACCATGCCAACCTTCGCTCGTACGTCCCAAATCGTTTCAGGCGTCACTTCAATACCATGGACAAAAATTTCCCCTTGGTCCGGAAAGAGTAAACCGTTCATCAATTTAGCAATCGTTGATTTACCAGAACCATTATGTCCTAAAATTGCAACCCACTCATCGGATTGAATGGAAAAACTTACATTTTTAAGTACCCATGGTTGGTCTTCTTGATACCGAAAGGATACATTTTTGAAAACAATTTGATTTTCTTGCATACATTTCTCCCCCAACGCCATCAATTTATTTCCCAGGAAATCATCACTCTTTAGGAAATAATCGAAAGATTTTCACGTCTATCTCTAATTGCTTATTTTACCACACCAGCTTGCATTTGCGTGTGTACAAGTACTAAATTGATCAACGGTAAACCTAATAAATCCAAAAAAACTACTAACCGAATGCCATTAAGCTTTGGGTAGCTAAATAAGCGCTGTTAAGTAGCGTTATGATTCTTTATATATGTGATGACGATACAAAAAAAGGGCTTGGAGTCACCTCTGTATAGAGACATCGTCCTGCCCTTCATTCATATTATTAAGTTAGACTAACTCAATAATCGCCATGTTAGCTCCGTCACCTTTACGTGGTCCAACTTTAAGGACACGTGTGTAACCGCCTTGACGGTCTTCGTAACGTTTAGCGACATCATTGAAAAGTTTTTGAATTACATCTTCAGTTTCGCTAGCTTCTTTTCTGTATAGAAATGCTGCTGCTTGGCGGCGAGCATGAAGGTCACCACGTTTACCTAAAGTAATCATTTTTTCAACTACTGAACGTAGATCTTTAGCTTTCGCTTCTGTTGTTTCAATGCGTTCATGAATAATCAAGTCAGTTGCAAGGTTTCTTAACAATGCCATACGAGCATCTGTTGTTCTTCCTAATTTTCTAGCCATCGATTATCCCTCCTTTTTCCGAAATCTAGTAAAGGTAATATGACTAATCTTCTTTACGCAGACCTAGCCCTAAGTCATCTAACTTATGCTTCACTTCTTCAAGTGATTTGCGACCTAAGTTGCGAACTTTCATCATATCATCTTCAGATTTATTTGCAAGTTCTTGAACAGTGTTAATGCCTGCGCGTTTCAAGCAGTTATAAGAACGTACAGATAAATCTAATTCTTCTATAGTCATTTCAAGTACTTTTTCTTTTTGGTCTTCTTCTTTTTCGATCATGATTTCCGCATGTTGTGCTTCATCAGTTAAACCAACAAAGATGTTTAAGTGCTCAGTGAAAATTTTCGCACCTAAAGAAGTAGCTTCTTCTGGGCGAATGCTTCCGTCTGTCCACACATCAAGTGTTAATTTATCGAAATCAGTCATCTGACCCACACGTGTATTTTCAACTTGGAATGTACAACGTGTTACTGGCGTAAAGATCGAATCAATTGGAATAACACCAATTGGCTGATCATCATGATTGTTAGCGTCAGCCGGGCGGTAACCACGACCACGTTCTGCAGTCATTTTCATGCGTAAATTAGCGTTGGCACCTAAAGTGGCGATATGCAAGTCCGGATTAAGGATTTCCACATCACTATCATAAGTAATGTCTGCTGCTGTAACGACACCTTCACCAGAAACATCAATTTCTAACGTTTTAAGCTCTTCTGAATAGATTTTAAGCGCTAGTTTTTTAAGGTTTAAGACAATTGTGGTTACATCTTCAACAACACCATCGATTGTTGAGAATTCATGAAGGACGCCTTCAATTTGGACTGATGTCACTGCAGCACCCGGAAGTGAGGATAATAGAATACGACGTAAGGAGTTTCCTAGTGTAGTCCCATATCCACGTTCTAGTGGTTCTACGACAAACTTTCCAAAAGTAGCATCGTCATTGATTTCTACAATTTCTATTTTCGGTTTTTCGATTTCAATCATTAATAAAACCCTCCTTTTAACGTCGAAACCCCGGTTAGACACCCGTCTAACCGAAATTCCTCAGGTAGGCAGTTCCCGTATCTGCACTATCTTTTATTCGTATATTTAGTTCTGTCAGTTTTGTGCTTTATTAAAACTAATAAAGTTTTTCGTCTTTAAGTCGTTCTACTCTAAGCATTTATCATCCATCATAGATAAGCTGACATTTTAGTCTATACGGATAAAATTATACACGGCGACGTTTTGGTGGGCGACAACCATTGTGAGGAACTGGTGTTACGTCAACAATGGCAGTAACTTCGATACCTGCTGCTTGAAGTGAACGAATTGCTGCTTCACGTCCAGCGCCAGGACCTTTTACAGTTACTTGTAATGATTTAATGCCATGTTCTTGAGCTGATTTAGCTGCTGCTTCTGCTGCCATTTGCGCTGCAAATGGTGTAGATTTACGTGAACCTCTAAAACCTAAAGCTCCCGCACTACTCCAAGCAATTGCATTACCTTGAACATCTGTAATTGTGACGATTGTATTGTTAAAAGTTGAACGGATATGTGCAATACCCGTGTCAATATTCTTTTTCACACGTTTTTTACGTGTATTCGTTTTACGAGCCATTAGAATCATAAACCTCCTTTAATGCTTATTTCTTTTTGTTAGCGATAGTTCTGCTTGGTCCTTTACGAGTACGCGCGTTGTTTTTCGTTTTCTGTCCGCGAACTGGTAAACCACGACGGTGACGTAAACCGCGATATGAACCGATCTCGATTAGACGTTTAATGTTAAGTGAAACTTCACGACGAAGATCACCTTCGGTATTATAATTAGCAACTGCTGTACGAATACGCGTTAACTCATCTTCAGTTAAGTCGCGAACACGTGTATCTTCAGATACACCTGCTTCTTTAAGAATTTCTTTAGCAGAAGTTTTTCCAACACCATAAATATAAGTTAATGAAATTACTACACGTTTCTCACGTGGAACATCAATACCTGCAATACGTGCCATTCTAGCCTTGCACCTCCTTGATTAACCTTGTTTTTGTTTATGCTTAGGGTTTTCGCAAATTACCATAACTTTTCCGTTACGACGAATAACCTTACATTTTTCGCATATTGGTTTTACAGATGGTCTTACCTTCATCACCCATACCTCCTCTATATTCGGAGCTTATCATTATTTATAACGGTACGTAATACGCCCTCTTGTTAAATCGTACGGAGAAAGTTCAACCGTTACTTTATCCCCTGGAAGAATCCGAATAAAGTGCATACGAATCTTTCCAGAAACGTGAGCTAAAACGGTATGTCCATTCTCTAATTCAACTTTGAACATTGCATTAGGTAACGTGTCCGTGACAGTACCTTCTACTTCAATTGCATCGTCTTTGGCCATTGAGTTGATCTCCCTTCTTCAAATCAGTCACTACTTCATTGACAAATTTTGATATAGCAAACCGCAGCTTACCATTTGTAACGCGACCTGTTTCTAGAAGGCTATTTTGAACCTCAGGAGATATAAAATTCATCGGTATCACATGGCTTAAGTTTTTCTTCTTTGGCCTGTCATACTTCCGTTTTTCTCCATCTGCAAGCAGAACAAAACGGTCATCAACAATATTAATGACGATGGCATATTGACCTGCTTCTCGTCCTTTGAATATTTGAACTACTTGACCTATCTCGGGACGCGACTCCGTATCATTCAAACATGATCACCTTCACTTAAGTTTTTGTTATTAAGACATAACCAACTTATCTTTTGTAAAACATGTTTTTTACAAGCTTTAATTCTATCATGTTTCGTGTGAATCGTCCACTATTTAAATAGGCGTCACACTTGGTTTTCTTAGTTATTGGATAGAACCTTGAGGCTCCATCACAACCATTTTGATGCTTGCTATATCGTTGGTGCAAATCATACCACGAAATCAAGCGAGTTATTTCGTGGCAACTTTCACACGATGTCATCTTATTTTAGTGTTTGTAGTTTCTCATCGATTGCAACAAACACGTCATTGATGTCTTGATCACCATTTACAGTTACAAGATAATTTTTGTCTTGATAGAAGTCTAGTAACGGTTGCTGTTGGGCAACATTTACTTCTAGACGTTTTGAAACTGTCTCAGCCTGATCATCTTTCCGTTGAATAAGCGTCGCTCCATCATGATCACATTTACCTTCAACCTTTGGTGGGTTGTAGATGACATGATATGTTGCACCACATTCAGGACAGACACGACGACCGGTTAAACGATCAACGAGTTTTTCCTCTGGTACATTTACATGAATAACATAATCAAGTGGTGAATTAAGTTCTGTTAATAGATTTTCAAGTGCTTCTGCTTGCGCAATTGTTCTTGGAAATCCATCTAATAAGAATCCTTTTTCACAATCCGGTTTTTGTAATCGTTCTTTAACAATCCCAATCGTTACTTCATCAGGTACAAGCTCACCTTGGTCCATAAACGACTTTGCTTTCTTACCGAGCTCTGTTCCACCCTTGATTGCTGAACGGAACATATCTCCAGTTGAAATATGAGGGATCTGATATTTCTCTACTATCTTTTCAGCCTGTGTACCTTTACCTGCACCAGGAAGACCCATAAGAATTAAATTCACTGCAATTCCCCTCGCTCTCATCTCATTTCCATAAATCGATGTTTATGGTTATTTAATAAAGCCTTTATAGTGACGCTTAACTAGTTGACTTTCTAGTTGTTTCATTGTTTGAAGTGCTACACCAACAACGATCAGCATACTTGTTCCACCAATTTGAACCGATTGAGGTAGTCCAGCTAACCCACCGAGAATAATTGGTAAGACAGCAACTGCAGCTAAGAAAATCGCACCAACAAAGGTTAAGCGATATAAAACGCGAGTAAGATACGTTTCTGTTTTCTTACCAGGTCGAATACCAGGGATATATCCACCTTGCTTTTTAAGGTTCTCTGCCATTTGTTCAGGGTTTGACTGAACAAATGTATAGAAATAAGCGAAGGCAATAATTAGAACAACATAGATAACCATACCAATTGGCTGCGTATAATCAAAAATGCGTTCAATCGTTCCAGCAAATCCACCGTCAAAGAAACTAGCAATCGTACGTGGTGCCATGATGAATGACACAGCAAAGATTACAGGGATAACACCTGCAGTATTTACCTTCAACGGTAAGTGAGTCGAATGACCACCTACTGGCGAACGATTAACTAAACGCTTTGCATATTGAATGGGAATTTTCCGTGTTGCTTGTTGGATGAAGATAACACCAACTGTAACACCTAATACAACTAATGCAATCAATGCTACGATCACGATATTAATGAATAATTCATCACCAGCGTTACCGCCAAAGTATTGCGTATAAATTTGATTGATTGTATTCGGAATAGCAGCAACAATACCTGCAAAGATAATAATTGATATGCCGTTCCCAACACCATATGCAGTAATTTGTTCGCCTAACCACATTAAAAACGCTGTTCCAGCGGTTAATACGATCGCAATAACTAAGAACTTATCAACACCAGGATCACGGATTAAACCGCCACCTGACATTGCATTAAATCCAACCGACATTGCAATTGCTTGGATAAACGCTAAAACAATCGTTGCATAACGTGTGACTTGCGCTAATTTACGGCGTCCTACTTCACCTTGTTTTTTCCACTCAGCGAATTTAGGAACAACGTCCATTTGCAACAACTGCATAATAATCGAGGCTGTAATATAAGGCATAATCCCCATTGCTAGAATGGAGAAGTTTTGTAATGCCCCGCCTCCAAATGTGTTTAGAAACCCAAACACATTTTGCGAGTCGTTCATAAAACCAATTGCAGTTCGGTCCGTAAACGGAACTGGGATGAATGTCCCAACCCGAAAAACAATTAGCATTAATAATGTGAACACGATCTTGTCTCTGATATCTTTCACTCGAAAGAAATTGGAGATAGTTTGGAACATTAGATCACCTCAGTTTGACCGCCCGCTGCCTCGATAGCTTCTTTAGCAGAAGCTGAGAACTTGTGAGCTTTTACAGTAAGTTTCTTTTCAATCGAACCGTTTCCAAGAACTTTAATGCCAGCTTTTAACTTGCTTACAAGACCTGTCTCAAGTAAAAGCTCAGGTGTTACTTCTGTACCTTCTTCAAATTTGTTAAGTGCTGATAGGTTAATAACAGCAAATTCTTTACGATTGATATTTGTAAAACCGCGTTTTGGTAAACGTTGGAATAAAGGCATTTGGCCCCCTTCGAACCCTGGGCGAGTACCGCCGCCAGAACGAGAGTTTTGACCGCCATGTCCGCGACCTGAAGTCTTACCGTTACCAGAGGACATTCCACGACCTACACGATTTCTGCTCTTGCGAGCTTGTGATGGCTTCAATTCATGAAGTTTCATGCGAGCACCTCCTCTTTGCGCTAAATGTATTATACTTCTTTAACCGTTACTAGGTGTGATACTTTGCCAATGATACCTCTTACCGCAGGTGTATCTTCACGTACAACGGATTTATTGATTTTGTTTAAGCCTAAAGCTTTAACAGTTTGCTTTTGTGTCTCAGTTCTACCGATAACACTGCGCGTGAGGGTAATTTCTAACTTATTAGCCATGTGATTTCCCTCCTTATCCTAACAGTTCTTCTACTGATTTACCGCGTAATTTAGCAATATGCTCAGCAGGTTTAAGTTCAGTTAAGCCTTGAACAGTTGCACGCACCATGTTAATTGGTGTGTTTGAACCTAGTGATTTTGAAACGATATCACCAACACCAGCTAACTCTAATACGGCACGAACTGGTCCACCAGCGATAACTCCAGTACCTTCTGGAGCTGGCTTGATTAAGATGCTTCCCGCACCAAAATGTCCGATAACCTCGTGAGGTGTTGTTGTACCTACACGTGGTACTTCGATTAAGTTTTTCTTTGCATCATCGATAGCTTTTCTAATGGCATCTGGAACCTCTTGAGCTTTACCAGTACCAAAGCCAACGTGACCATTTTTATCTCCTACAACCACTAAGGCAGCAAAACGGAAACGACGTCCACCTTTTACTACTTTAGCTACACGGTTGATTGTAACAACGCGTTCTTCTAAGTCTAAATTGTTTGGATCGATATGAGTACGCAATGTATGTCCCTCCTTTTGCGATTAAAATTCAAGACCTGCCTCGCGGGCAGCATCTGCTAATGCTTGAATACGTCCGTGATATAAATAGCCTCCACGGTCGAATACCACGTTTTTGTGGCCTTGTTCTAGCGCACGTTCTGCAACTAATGTACCGACTTGCTTCGCAGCTTCAACGTTTCCTGTTGCATCGCCTTTAAAAGCTTTATCAACAGTAGAAGCACTTGCTAAAGTAACGCCATTTACATCATCAATTAATTGTGCGTAGATGTTTTTATTAGAACGGTATACATTCAAACGCGGACGTTCTGCAGTACCGAAAAGATTCTTACGTACACGTAAATGTCTTTTTTTACGTACCAAGTTTTTATCTGGCTTTGTGATCATCTAGGTCACTCCTTTCTGTTCCCTAACTAACCTAACTATTGAGAAATTAAGAAATTATCCTGCCTTACTTAGCAGTCTTACCTTCTTTACGACGAACATGTTCGTTTGCATAACGAATACCTTTACCTTTGTAAGGTTCTGGTTTACGGATTGCACGAATATCAGAAGCGATTGCGCCTACTAATTGTTTGTCAATTCCTTTAACAATAACTTTAGTGTTAGCTGGTACTTCAATTTCAATACCTTCAGGTTGTTCGATCTCAACAGGGTGAGAATAACCAGCGTTGACAACAAGTTTGTTTCCTTGTTTCGTTGCGCGGTAACCAACACCTTGGATTTCTAATGCTTTTTCAAAGCCTGTGTGTACACCCTCAACCATATTAGCGATCAAGCTGCGAGTTGTACCGTGTAACGCTTTGTGTAATTTAATATCTGACGGTCTTGAAACCGTTACTTCGTTACCATTAATGTTAATTGTCATATCTTCGTGAAGTTGACGAGTTAATGTACCTTTTGGTCCTTTAACTGTCACAAAGTTGTTTTCATTTTTGATCTCAACACCTTCAGGAATCTCAAGAACTTTAAGACCTATACGTGACATCTACATGGCACCTCCTATCTTAATTGAAAAAATGATTACCAAACGTATGCTAAAATCTCGCCACCAATAGATTGTTCACGAGCTTCTTTGTCTGATAGAATACCTTTTGAAGTTGAAACGACTGCAATACCAAGTCCGTTAAGTACGCGCGGCAGTTCGTCTGCTTTCGCATACACACGTAGACCAGGTTTAGAAATACGTTTCAATCCAGTGATTACGCGTTCTTCGTTTGCACCGTATTTAAGGAAAATACGTAGTACACCTTGTTTATCATCTTTAATGAATTCGTAATCGCGAACAAAACCTTCACGTTTTAAGATATCAGCGATCTGAGTTTTAATTGTTGATGCTGGAAGCTCAAGCTTCTCATGGCGAACCATGTTTGCATTACGAATCCGTGTTAACATATCTGCAATTGGATCTGTCATAACCATTAAATATTACCTCCTTCCCCTAATCGGGTTTTACCAGCTTGCTTTTTTGACACCAGGAATTTGACCTTTGTAGGCAAGTTCACGGAAACAAATACGGCAAAGTTTGAATTTACGCAGTACAGAGTGTGGACGTCCACAACGTTCGCAACGAGTATACTCCTGCACTTTGTATTTAGGCGTCCGCTGTTGTTTTGCTATCATAGATTTTTTAGCCACTATTTTCCCTCCTTGTATTAGCGCATTAGCTTATTTTTGGAAAGGCATGCCAAGTTGAGTTAATAATTCACGAGCTTCTTCGTCAGTGTTAGCAGTTGTAACAACAACGATGTCCATTCCGCGAACTTTACTTACTTGGTCATAATCTATTTCTGGGAAAATCAATTGTTCTTTTACACCTAATGTGTAGTTTCCACGACCATCAAAGGCTTTGTTTGAAATACCACGGAAGTCACGAACACGTGGAAGTGATACATCAACAAGTTTTTGTAGAAACTCATACATACGCTCGCCACGAAGGGTTACTTTTGCCCCGATTGGCATACCCTCACGTAAACGGAATCCAGCAATTGATTTCTTTGCTTTAGTTACTAATGGTTGTTGCCCTGAGATTAACTTCAATTCCTCAACTGCAGCATCTAGTGCCTTTGTGTTTTGAGTTGCATCACCAACACCCATGTTGATTACGATCTTTTCTACTTTCGGAACTTCCATTACCGAATCGTAGTTAAATTTTTCTACTAATGATGACACGATGTCATTTTTATACTTTGATTTTAATGCGTTCATCTGAGTAGCCCTCCTTTCGTCGCTAATTATTTATCTAACGCTTCACCGGATTTTTTAGCGATACGAACTTTCTTTCCGTCACGTTCTTCATATCCTACGCGAGTTGGCTCGCCTGATTTCGGATCAATTGGTAATACATTAGAAACATGGATTGGCGCTTCTTTTTCAAGAATGCCACCTTGTGGGTTATCTTGTGATGGTTTTTGATGTTTCTTAACGATGTTTACACCTTCAACAAGAACACGTTCTTTTTTAGGAAATGCTGCAAGAACAGTTCCCTGCTTACCTTTATCTTTACCAGATAAAACTTGTACTTTGTCACCTTTTTTTACATGCATGCTAGACGCACCTCCTTACAAGGCTTTTCATAAAACAATATTTTTTGGTGCTTTGTTATGAGCTTATAGTACCTCTGGAGCTAATGAAACAATTTTCATGAACTTGTTATCACGTAATTCACGTGCAACTGGGCCAAAGATACGTGTTCCTCTTGGACTTTTATCGTCACGGATAATAACCGCTGCATTTTCATCAAAGCGAATATATGAACCATCTTTACGACGAGCGCCAGTTTTAGTTCGTACGATAACAGCTTTAACAACCTCACCTTTTTTGACAACGCCACCAGGTGTTGCTTGTTTCACCGTACACACAATTATATCACCGATATTAGCAGTTTTACGCCCACTTCCGCCTAAAACTTTAATGGTTAAGACTTCACGTGCACCTGAGTTATCTGCAACTTTCAAACGACTTTCTTGCTGAATCATACTTTGTTACCTCCCTTCGGAATCAATCCGAGCGATCTTTACATTGATTGCATTCAATTAGATAATTACTGATTCTTCCACTATTTCAACAAGACGGAAACGTTTTGTTTTCGATAATGGGCGAGTTTCCATAATAGAAACCACATCATTAAGTTTTGCTTGGTTATTCTCATCATGCGCTTTAAATTTCTTAGAATATTTAACACGCTTGCCGTATAACGGGTGGAACTTATAAGTTTCAACTACAACTGTAATAGTTTTATCAGACTTAGCTGAGACAACTTTACCAGTATAAAGTTTACGATTATTACGTTCTGTCATTTGAGGCTAACCTCCTCTCATTACTAGTTATTTACGCTAAGCTCTCTTTCACGAACGACAGTTTTCATACGTGCAATTGATTTACGAACTTCACGAAGACGGACCGTATTTTCCAATTGACCTGTAGCTAACTGAAAGCGTAGGTTGAAAAGTTCTTCTTTAAGCGACTTGATTTTTTGTTCAATTTCGGCAGTGGTTAGTTCTCTGATTTCATTAGCCTTCATTGATTTCACCACCAATTTCTTCACGTTTTACAAACTTAGTTTTGATTGGAAGTTTGTGTGCTGCTAGACGAAGTGCCTCTCTCGCTACTTCTTCTGAAACTCCCGCGATTTCAAACATAATTTTCCCTGGTTTAACAACTGCTACCCATCCTTCAGGAGCACCTTTACCAGAACCCATACGAACTTCTAAAGGTTTCTTAGTGTATGGCTTATCTGGGAAGATTTTGATCCAAACTTTCCCACCACGTTTCATGTGACGAGTCATAGCAATACGAGCAGATTCAATCTGACGACTTGTAATCCAAGCAGCGTCAAGAGCTTGTAATCCGTACTCACCAAACGCTACCTCAGTACCGCCTTTTGCTTTTCCTTTTAAACTTGTACGATGTTGCTTACGATGTTTTACACGTTTAGGCATTAACATAATGTGTGCCCCCTTCCTTACTTTTTGTTTTTAGTTGGAAGGACTTCTCCACGATAAATCCACACTTTTACACCAAGTTTACCGTAAGTAGTATCTGCTTCAGCAGTACCATAATCGATATCAGCACGAAGTGTGTGTAGTGGAACAGTTCCTTCACTATAGCTTTCCGCACGAGCCATATCAGCGCCGCCTAGACGACCAGATACCTGTGTACGAATACCTTTAGCTCCCATACGCATAGCGCGTTGGATTACTTGTTTTTGCGCACGACGGAATGAAATACGACCTTCCAATTGACGCGCGATGTTGTCTGCTACTAATTTAGCATCCATATCAGGTCTTTTGATTTCAACGATGTTAATGTGAACTCGTTTGCCTGTTAAATCATTTAATGCTTTACGAAGTGCTTCAACTTCTGATCCACCTTTACCAATAACCATACCAGGTTTAGCAGTAGAAATTGAAATATTAACACGATTCGCTGCACGTTCAATCTCAACTTTAGATACAGCTGCATCTTTCAAGCGAGTTTCAACATAGTCACGAATTTTAATATCTTCATGTAATAAGTCTGCATAATCTTTGCCGGCGTACCATTTTGAATCCCAGTCACGGATAACGCCAACTCGAAGTCCTATTGGATTAACTTTTTGACCCACAGATTATCCCTCCTTCTTTTCTGATACAACCACTGTAATGTGGCTTGTTCTCTTATTGATTGCACTTGCACGACCTTGCGCGCGTGGACGGAAACGTTTAAGTGTAACACCTTCGTTTACGAATGCTTCTGAAACGTAAAGGTTTTCTACGTCCATTTCATAGTTATGTTCTGCATTTGCGATCGCAGAGTTTAATACTTTCTCAACAACTGGGCTTGCACCGCGTTGTAAGTGGTTTAATATAGCAATTGCTTCTCCAACATTTTTGCCTCGAATTAAATCAATGACTAAACGAACCTTGCGAGGAGCAATTCTAACAGTTTTTGCAACAGCTTTAGCTTGCATCAAGAGCGCCTCCTCTCCAATTAGCGTTTTGTTTTCTTGTCATCGCCCGCATGCCCTTTAAATGTGCGTGTCGGTGCGAATTCACCTAATTTATGTCCTACCATATCTTCTGTTACATAAACCGGTACGTGTTTGCGACCGTCATAAACAGCGACTGTGTGTCCAATAAAGTTAGGGAAAATTGTAGAACGACGAGACCAAGATTTCACAACGTGTTTCTTGTTATCTTCGTTCAATTTCTCAATCTTTTTCATTAAATGGTCATCTACGAAAGGTCCCTTTTTTAAACTACGACCCATACATAAACCTCCCTTCGTGATTGTCGGACGGGTGTTAATGCCCGTCTTTCAACCCCGTTATTTTTTACGTTTACGAACGATAAATTTGTCTGATTGTTTGTTGCGCGTACGTGTTTTCTTACCAAGAGTTGGTTTACCCCATGGTGACATTGGTGATTTACGACCAATTGGTGCGCGTCCTTCACCACCACCGTGTGGGTGATCGTTAGGGTTCATTACAGAACCACGTACTGTTGGGCGAATGCCTTTCCAGCGTGAGCGACCTGCTTTACCGACACGAATAAGTTCATGTTCGACATTACCAACTTGACCTACTGTCGCACGACAAGTTCCTAATACTAAACGAACTTCACCAGAACGAAGACGTACTAAAACGTATTTGTCTTCACGGCCTAAAATTTGAGCTTCAGCACCTGCTGAACGCGCCAATTGTCCACCGCGACCTGGTTTTAATTCTACATTGTGGATAACTGTACCTACTGGGATACTCATAAGTGGTAATGCATTACCTACTTTAATATCAGCATCTTCACCAGAGAAGATTTGTTGTCCTACTTGAATTCCTTTTGGAGCTAAGATATAACGTTTTTCACCATCTGCATAGTTGATCAACGCAATATTTGCTGAACGGTTTGGATCATATTCGATTGTAGCAACGCGACCTGGTATACCATCTTTGTCACGTTTGAAATCGATGACACGGTATTGACGCTTATGGCCACCACCTTGATGACGAACCGTTAACTTACCTTGGTTGTTACGTCCACCGCGTTTAGATAGTGGTTGTAAAAGTGATTTTTCCGGCTTATTCGTCGTGATTTCTGCGAAATCAGACGTTGACATATTACGTCTACCGTTAGAAGTTGCTTTATACTTCTTAATCGCCATCTTATTTCCCTCCTTCACTCAATAATTAATTATTCTGCTGTTTCAAAGAAATCTAATTCTTTACTGTCTTCAGATAACTGAACCACAGCTTTTTTACGATTTGGACGGTAACCGCTATGGCGACCCATGCGTTTAAGTTTACCTTTAATGTTTAAAGTATTTACTTTAACTACTTTCACACCAAAAATTTCTTCAATAGCATTTTTGATTTGTGATTTATTAGCTTTTGTACTTACTTCAAAAGTATACTTTTTATCAACCATTTGGTCGGCAGAGTGTTCCGTAATAATCGGGCGCTTAATAACATCGCGAGCATCTCTCATTATGCAAGCACCTCCCCTGCTTTTTCCGCTGCATCCTTAGTCATGATGAGCTTGTCATGAGTAAGTAAATCAAGAACATTGATTCCACTTACTGATAAAACTTTTGCGTTCGGTAAGTTACTTGCACTTTTAGCTACAACATCATCATTTTCAGCTGTAACGATAAGAACTTTTTCATTTACATCTAACGCTTTTAATACTTTAACAGCTTCTTTTGTTTTTGGCGCATCAAATGCTAAACCTTCTAAAACAATTAGGCTATTTTCAATTACTTTTGATGAAAGTGCTGATTTAAGAGCTAATCGGCGAACTTTCTTTGGTAATTTATAGCTGTAACTACGTGGTGTTGGACCGAAGACAACGCCACCGCCAACCCATTGTGGTGACCGGATTGAACCTTGACGGGCACGACCTGTACCTTTTTGACGCCACGGTTTACGACCCCCGCCAGCTACTGCTGAACGATTTTTTACAGCATGTGTTCCTTGACGACGTGATGCTTGTTGCATAACGACCGCATCATGTAACACGTGCTCGTTTGGTTCGATACCAAACACGCTATCGTTTAATTCTACATCCCCTACTTGCGAACCGCTTTGGTTATATAGTGTTACTTTAGGCATGACATATCCTCCTTTCGGTTATTATTAGTTAGCCTTTAGTGCACTCGCTATTTTTACGAATGATTTTTTAGATCCTGGAACATTACCTTTAATTAATAACAGGTTACGTTCTGCGTCTACTTTAACGATTTCTAAGTTCTGAAGTGTTGTCAGTTCACTACCCATATGTCCAGGTAATTTCTTACCCTTCATAACGCGCGCTGGTTCTGCAGCTGCACCCATTGAACCTGGTGCTCTGTGGAAATGCGAGCCGTGTCCCATTGGTCCACGTTGTTGGTTGTGACGCTTAATAGCACCTTGGAATCCTTTACCTTTTGATGTACCTGTTACATCAATTATATCTCCAGCTTGGAATACCTCGACTGTAAGTTCTTGACCCACTTCATACTCGTCAAGTTTTACGCCACGGAATTCACGAATGAAGCGCTTAGGAGTAGTGCTCGCTTTTGCAGCATGTCCTGTAGCTGGTTTGTTTGCATTAACCGGTTTTTGGTCTGCAACACCAACTTGAATCGCTTCATAGCCGTCGTTTTCTAATGTTCTCTTTTGAAGAACTACGTTTGGTTCTGCTTGAACCACTGTTACTGGAATTAATTCGCCATCTTCACTAAAAATCTGTGTCATGCCGACTTTACGACCTAAGATTCCTTTCGTCATCCGTTACACCTCCTAAAAATTTTCGTTTATAATTTAATTTCAATATCTACACCAGATGGTAAGTCTAAACGCATAAGCGCATCAACTGTCTGTGGTGTTGGGTTTACAATATCAATTAGACGTTTGTGTGTACGCATCTCAAATTGCTCACGAGAATCTTTGTACTTATGCACCGCACGTAGAATTGTGTAAAGTGATTTCTCAGTTGGTAACGGGATTGGACCCGATACACCAGCACCCGAACGTTTCGCAGTGCTTACAATTTTTTCAGCTGACTGATCAAGAATACGGTGATCATACGCTTTTAAACGAATTCTAATTTTTTCATTTGCCATTATTTTCCCTCCTTTTCGCCCATTTTATAATAGACATTCTCCGCGGAAATTTCTTTAGCAACCGAACCCATGGCAAAGGGGCCGGGTGTGCCAACAACCTTCCACATCATCGCCTTTAATGACCAACATTGCTTATTATATAGAAAATATCCTTACATTGCAAGGGTTAAAGAGAAAAAGATGAATTTTTTTAAAAGAATGTTAAGACGCCGCTTTCATCGGTTTAAAAATATACATTTATACCGATACTCCTATTAGATGTTATTAATCTAAAGGAGGAATTATTTTGCGCTTAAAGCTTTTAAACCGGCAATCAATTGGTCAACAATATGGTGCGATCTTTACACTCGTGCTTATTCTGTTTACCGCATCGGTTATCACCACCTATTTTTTATTGAGTGAAACCAATGAATCCATTGTCGAAACAGAAAATACTAACGCTGTTGTCGTGCACGTCAATGAACTGATGTCACTCTATCAAGAAAAATACGTATTTATCCCGGAGTATATTATAGAAGAAAGTGATGCTAGACTTCTAGATTACCTCACACTAAGTTCGCAGTTTGTTGATAAAGCAAAACATGTTAGGTCATTACTTGAGACCGAAGAACAGTTATCAAGCTTCAATAAAATCATTGAAAACAATCACTTATTAGATCAATATTACTTTACTGACGTCGTACCAAATGTACAACAAATTAACACAACCGTATTTACCGAACTCCAAACAGAAGTGAGTCAGCTTAAAAGTGACACCTTAATCGCTGGTGATGCTTTAATTGATGCATCAATCATCTCAAATGAACAATCGATCCAACAAGCTAACTCCAATATCGAGCAAACCATATTAACGCTTGTTGCTTCTGTCGTCCTTTCCTTATTTGTATCAATTATATTAATCATTTGGATGAACCACCGCATTAAGAAAGATCTACGTGCTGTCGTTAAAACATCTGATGCCATCAGTAATGGCGAACTAGCAACTGATGACTTAACAGCACAGGCAAGTTCAGAACTTAAGCAATTGTCCACATCAATCAACCTAATGAAGAGAAATTTAACAGATATTCTTACTAGAGTTGGCGTTCTCTCAACAGAAGTTAACCAACAAGGACAAACTTTCGTTTCTATAGCTAAAGATGTTGAGACGGGAAGTGAGCAAGTTGCCATTACAATAGAAGAACTTGCAAATGGTGCAACAAGTCAAGCGGACGAAGCCAGTGATATTTCAGAAAAAACGAAAGCTTTCAGCGAGCGCATCGAATCCGCTCAAACGAATAGCCAACAACTCGTTACATTTTCAGCACAATCGTTAGAGACATCTGATGATGGTTATCAAAAAATGCAACAGACTAAAGATCAGATGACAACCATCACTAAAACGGTTGAACAATCCGTCACCAAAGTGGCT
Source organism: Streptohalobacillus salinus (assembly GCF_003201605.1). GTDB lineage: Bacteria > Bacillota > Bacilli > Bacillales > Amphibacillaceae > Streptohalobacillus > Streptohalobacillus salinus. The sequence goes on from NZ_QJJR01000015.1 coordinate 22,779, forward strand.
GATCTACAAAAAGATACCCAAGAAATCGGAAAGTTCATTGGTATTATTACCGATATAGCTGAACAAACGAATTTACTTGCACTGAACGCATCCATCGAAGCTGCCCGCGCAGGTGAATCTGGCAAAGGTTTTGCTGTAGTCGCTAACGAAGTCCGGAAACTCGCAGAGAATGTTCACGGTGCCACTGGTAACATCACTACGCTAGTTAATCATATACAAACCAACACTAAAGCGATGGTTAATGAACTAGAGACAACATTTAGCGAAGTAAATATCGGAAAAGACCAAATGGAACAGTCGAGTCAACAATTTAATAAGATACGTTCAAATATCCAACAAATGACAACAATGGTTGATGAAATCTCAACCGTTATAAACTACTTCCAAGATGCCAGTATTGATATTAACGGATCGGTTGAAAACATTGCAGCCATATCAGAGCAATCTGCTGCCGGCGCTGAAGAGATTTCAGCATCAGCCGCTGAACAGAAAACGGCAATGGGACAAGTCGCTACCGGTGCTGATTCACTCCAAGCATCCATTGCACAAATCGATCAGTTAATGGCGCAATTTACACTAAAGAAGGAGGGCGACGCATGAGACGCTTATTCACATATTTAACCACTATCTTTATCGCGCTAATTATGATCGCTGGTTGTCAACAAGCTGATAATACAAGCGAAACAAATGAGACTGCGACCTTATCAAAACTGCAAGTTGATCAAACAAAGCCTTACATTGGTTTTGCGATGGATACTTTGCAAGATGAACGCTGGTACCGCGATAAAGATTATTTTGAAACAGCACTTCATGACTTAGGCGCTAACGTTAAGACACTTGCCGCAAACGGTGTCCAAGAGGTACAAAACCAACAAGTCAAATTGATGATTGAAGAGGGTATTGATGTTTTAGTTATTATTCCAGCCGACGCCGAAGGCGCCAAAGAAGCCGTCGCATTAGCTGAAGCTGCAGATATTCCTGTTATTAGTTATGACAAAATGGTGATGAACGCTGCCATTGATTACTATATTTCTTTTGACAACATAAAGGTTGGCGAACTACAAGCTACCGCTATTCTAAATGAAGTCCCTGAAGGAGACATTGCTTATGTTGGTGGGGCCCCTTCTGATAATAATGCACACCTTTTTAGAGAAGGCGCAATGAATGTCCTGCAACCTAAAATTGATGATGGCTCAATTAACCTAGTTTATGATAACTTCACTGAGGGTTGGTCTCCCGAAGTTGCTCGTGATAATTTCCAATCCTTTTTAAATGATGCAACTGTTGACGCAGTTATAGCCGCAAATGACGGGACGGCTGGGGGTGTGATTGAAGCTCTTGGCGACAGACGTGTTCCAATCAGTGGTCAAGATGCAGAACTCGCCGCGATTCAACGCATTATTGATGGCACACAAACCATGACGGTTTATAAATCGTTAGAGAATATTGCAAATACAGCAGCAACAAGCGCCTATGAATTGGCTATCGGTAACACCATTGAGACAAATCAGACGGTTAACAACAACTTGACGGATGTTCCATCAATCCTACTGGACCCTGTCAGTGTAGATGTATCCAATATTGATGAAACAGTCATCCAAGAAGGTCATATTGATCCAAGTGATTTAACAAATTAATTCATCCACTAACTAATTAAGAAACCCCCTCACGCAGATGCATGAGGGGGTTTCTTCGGCAAAACAATGACTGATATTTTCGTCTCGTTTTTAATCACTGTATAGTGTTCATTCTCAATTTCACAGTTCTCGCATTGTGTCGGTATATGCGTTAGCGTTCCTTCATAGATACAATCACCTTCAAAAATAATATTTTTATCTTGAATATCAAGTAACATTCTTATAGTATGAGATATAGACAAGTGAGTTCCCTCCTAGGTTGTTTTTAGTGGTAAAACCAATTCTACAGGGTAACTCACTTGTTTTCTATATTTAAACAGAAAAAATGGTGCCAGTGAATATATTTTAATGGGTCATAACTGACGCATCAAAACCCCTTCACCAACACCAAATATTATACAGCTGTTTACATACATGATCTTCTCTATAAGTCTAACCATAAGAAAAGAGCAGCGAATGCATTCGCTGCTCTTTCATCTTGTAAAGTAAGGCTAAACTTACTTAGTAATTGTTGCTACAACACCAGCGCCTACAGTACGTCCACCCTCACGGATAGAGAATTTAGTACCATCTTCGATAGCGATTGGAGAGATTAATTCTACTGTCATTTCTACGTTGTCACCAGGCATAACCATTTCAACGCCTTCAGGAAGACGGATGATACCAGTTACGTCAGTTGTACGGAAGTAGAACTGTGGACGGTAGTTGTCGAAGAATGGCGTGTGACGTCCACCTTCTTCTTTAGATAAAACATAAACTTCTGCTTTGAAAGAAGTATGCGGTGTGATTGTACCTGGTTTAGCAAGTACTTGACCACGGTTGATGTCTTCACGTGCAACACCACGTAGTAATGCACCAATGTTATCGCCAGCTTCAGCGTAATCAAGAAGCTTACGGAACATTTCAACACCTGTTACAGTAGTTTTTGATGGCGCTTCTGCAAGACCAATGATTTCGATCTCGTCACCTACTTTAACTACACCACGCTCAACACGTCCTGTAGCTACAGTACCACGACCAGTAATTGAGAATACATCCTCAACTGGCATCATGAAAGGTTTTTCAGTATCACGGTCTGGACGAGGAATGTACTCATCAACAGCATCCATTAATTCGTAGATAGCATCTACGTATTTTTCTTCGCCTTCAAGTGCTTTAAGAGCTGAACCTTTAATTACAGGAACATCATCACCAGGGAAGTCATACTCAGATAATAGATCACGAACTTCCATTTCAACTAATTCAAGAAGTTCTTCGTCATCTACCATGTCGCATTTGTTTAAGAATACAACGATCGCAGGTACACCTACTTGACGTGAAAGTAAGATGTGCTCACGTGTTTGTGGCATTGGACCATCAGCAGCAGATACTACTAAGATCGCACCATCCATTTGAGCCGCACCAGTAATCATGTTTTTAACGTAGTCAGCGTGACCTGGGCAGTCAACGTGTGCATAGTGACGGTTTTCAGTTTCGTACTCAACGTGTGCTGTTGAGATTGTGATCCCACGTTCGCGCTCTTCTGGAGCACCATCGATTTGATCGTAAGCCATTGCAGTACCCATACCTGATCTGTTGTGTAGTACTGTAGAAATAGCTGCAGTTAATGTTGTTTTACCGTGGTCAACGTGTCCAATAGTACCAATATTTACGTGGTCTTTTGAACGGTCGAATTTTTCTTTACCCATTCTATAATTCCTCCTTGTTATAAATAAAAAGTTTTATTTTTTATGACTCATATGCGAGCTCCATAAAATATGAAGCACACAATACAAGTTATACTTTAATTTTAGTAAAAAATCAATTATTGTCCAGTATTTTTCTTGACAATTTCTTCAGAAATACTCTTAGGTACTTCTTCATAGTGGTCGAATGTCATCGTGTACGTACCACGACCTTGCGTATTTGAACGTAATGCCGTTGCATAACCGAACATTTCTGCAAGCGGAACGAAAGCTTTGACAACTTGTGCATTACCACGAGCTTCCATACCATCTACACGTCCACGACGTGATGTAACATCACCCATAATGTCACCCATGTATTCTTCAGGGATAACAATTTCTACTCTCATCATTGGCTCAAGTAGAGCGGGATCACATTTCGTTTTAGCGTTTTTAAGTGCCATAGATGCAGCTACTCTAAACGCCGTTTCGTTTGAATCGACATCGTGGTATGAACCATCGTATAATGTTGCTTTAACATCAATTAATGGATAACCAGCGACAACGCCGTTCTGTAGTGATTCTTTAATCCCTGCTTCAACAGAAGGAATATATTCACGCGGAACAACCCCACCGACGATGTTGTTAACAAACTCGTAACCAGCGCCTTCTTCGTTTGGCTCAAATTTAACCCAAACGTGTCCGTACTGTCCACGTCCACCAGATTGGCGAACGAACTTACCTTCAACTTCCGCTGATTTACGGAAAGTTTCACGGTATGATACTTGTGGAGCACCAACAGTCGCTTCAACTTTGAATTCGCGACGCATACGATCAACGATGATATCAAGGTGTAATTCACCCATACCAGAGATGATTGTTTGTCCCGTTTCAACATCAGTTTCAGTTTTGAATGTTGGATCTTCTTCAGCAAGTTTACCTAATGCGATAGACATTTTATCTTGGTCAGCTTTTGATTTTGGCTCAATTGCTACCGAGATAACTGGCTCTGGGAATTCCATTGACTCCAAGATTACTAATTCTTTTTCGTCACATAGAGTATCTCCAGTACTTGTATCTTTAAGACCAACAGCACCCGCGATATCACCCGCGAATACTTCAGCAATTTCTTCACGAGAGTTTGCGTGCATTTGTAGGATACGACCTACACGTTCACGTTTACCTTTAGAAGAGTTTTTCACGTATGAACCTGCTTTTAATGTACCAGAGTACACACGGAAGAACGTTAATTTACCAACAAATGGGTCTGTTGCAACTTTAAATGCTAACGCAGAGAACGGCTCTGAGTCATCAGCATGACGTTTGATTGGCTCTTCAGTCTCAGGAACAATTCCTTCGATTGCAGCAATATCAAGTGGTGATGGGAGGTAATCTACAACCGCATCAATCATTAATTGTACACCTTTGTTTTTGAAAGCTGAACCACAAATTACTGGATAGAAATCAACAGACAATGTCGCTTTACGGATTGCTGCTTTAATCTCTTCCTCTGTGAATTCTTCACCCTCAAGGTAACGCATCATCATGTCTTCATCTAGTTCTGCTACAGCTTCAATCAATGTTCCGCGTAACTCTTCAGCTTTTTCTTGAAGTTCCGCAGGAATTTCTCTTGATTCTGCACGTGTTCCCAAATCATCTTCGTAGTAGAATGCTTTCATGGTAACAAGGTCAATAATACCTTCGAAATCATCTTCAGCACCAATTGGATATTGGATTGGGTGAGCGTTAGCTCCTAGACGGTCTACCATTGTACCTACTGAGTACATAAAATCTGCACCTGTTTTATCCATCTTGTTGACGAATACAACACGAGGTACACCATATGTTGTCGCTTGACGCCATACAGTTTCTGTTTGTGGTTCAACACCTGATTGTGCATCAAGTACGGCTACCGCACCATCAAGTACACGAAGTGAACGTTCAACCTCAACTGTGAAGTCTACGTGTCCTGGTGTATCGATAATGTTAATTCGGTGACCTTTCCACTGAGCAGTAGTCGCAGCAGAGGTAATAGTAATACCACGCTCTTGCTCTTGTTCCATCCAGTCCATTTGTGAAGCACCTTCATGCGTTTCACCAATTTTGTGGATACGACCAGTATAGAATAAAATACGCTCAGTAGCTGTTGTTTTACCGGCATCGATGTGAGCCATGATCCCGATATTACGCGTATTCTCCAAGGAGAATTCTCTAGGCATATGTGTTTCTCCTTCCTCTTATCTAAATCTTTTGAATTTTTAAGTTCTGACACACAAAAAATCTCGAGTTGATGTTATTCAGTGTACTGAATAACATCAAGAGATTATTACCAACGGTAGTGAGCAAACGCTTTGTTTGCATCTGCCATTTTATGCATATCTTCACGTTTCTTAACTGCTGCACCAGTGTTGTTAGATGCATCAAGAATTTCGTTAGCTAGGCGCTCTTCCATTGTTTTTTCTCCGCGTAAGCGTGAGTAGTTAACAATGTAACGAAGACCTAATGCTTGACGACGTTCTGGACGTACTTCAACTGGTACTTGATAGTTAGAACCACCAACACGGCGAGCACGTACTTCAAGTACAGGCATAACATTCTTCATTGCTTGTTCGAACACTTCAATAGCAGGTTGACCGCTACGTTCTTGAACAGCTTCGAATGCTGAGTAAAGAATTTTTTGAGACTGTCCTCTTTTTCCATCAACCATCATTTGGTTGATCAAACGAGTTACAAGTTTTGAGTTGTATAACGGATCTGGTAAGACATCACGTTTTGCTACAGGACCTTTACGTGGCATAGTCTAACCTCCTTTCATATAGTAGAATTTATCGATTGTTTTAAATTATTTTGCTGCTTTAGGGCGTTTTGTACCGTATTTAGAACGGCCTTGCATACGTCCATCAACACCAGCTGTATCTAACGCACCACGTACAACATGGTAGCGCACACCAGGTAAATCTTTAACACGTCCTCCACGAATTAACACGACACTGTGCTCTTGAAGGTTGTGACCAATACCAGGAATATAAGCAGTTACCTCGATACCATTTGTCAAACGCACACGTGCATATTTACGTAGCGCCGAGTTAGGTTTCTTAGGCGTTAACGTACCAACACGCGTACAAACACCGCGTTTTTGTGGAGATGATTGGTTCGTTAAAGATTTCTTGAAACTGTTATAACCTTTATTTAAAGCTGGTGAGTCAGACTTTTTAGTCTTTGTCACACGGCCTTTACGTACTAATTGATTAATTGTTGGCATAACTTGTTCCTCCTCTCGTTACGTTTTGTAATACCACACATCCAGGTGGTTCATTTATAAGCAAAAAACAAAGCCTTCGTAAATCAACACCGTCAATTTACCAAAACCTTATTGCTTTATCGCTACGGCTGCTGTACCTACATCAATTCCACACGCTTTGCCTAATCGCTTCTTTGAATCGACCAGAGCATAAGGAATCTCCGTTTTATCAGCTAAATGAATGAGCTTGTTTATCATATAAGGATCAATGTCCTCTGCAATAATCAACTCTTTCACATCGCCACTTTTAATCGCTTTGATCGTTTGTTTAGTCCCAATGACTAGACGATCACTTGCTAGAATGACTTTTTCATAAGACATTTTCATATCCTCCAAAGCATTTAAAGTAACAGAAGCACCTTGAATATAGTACCATCCAGCAAAGTAAATGTCAACTTAATTTAAGAAAAATCATTAACTCTTTTCACTGGATGGCCCATTGTTCAAAGTAAAATTCTATTCCACAGTTTCTTCGTTGTCCGCTTCATCTTCCACAACGTTCACAACCGGTTTTTCCGTTTGTGCTTCGATTTTACGGTAACGTTGCATACCCGTACCTGCCGGTACAAGTTTACCAATGATGACATTTTCTTTAAGACCAAGTAATTCATCACGTTTACCTTTAATCGCCGCATCCGTTAAGACGCGCGTTGTTTCTTGGAATGACGCCGCTGATAAGAATGAGTCTGTCTCAAGTGATGCTTTCGTAATCCCAAGCAATACTGGACGACCAACTGCTGGTTCTTTTTGATCTAACAATGCTTTCTTATTTGCTTCTTTAAATTGGTGAATCTCAATCAATGCACCTGGAAGAACTTCTGTTTCACCAGCATCTGAGATACGCACTTTACGTAACATCTGGCGCACCATTACTTCTACGTGTTTGTCACCGATTTCTACCCCTTGCATCCGGTATACTTTCTGAACTTCTTTAAGAAGATATGACTGGACGCCATCGACACCTTGGAACTTAAGCAATTCTTTCGGGTCAATCGAACCTTCTGTTAAAGCGCCACCTGAAACAACGGTATCACCAACAACGACATTAACACGCGCACCGTAAGGAACCGTGTACGTACGCGATTCGATAGCCCCTTGAACGACAATTTCTTGTTTTTCTTTTACTTCGGTAATGTCTGATACTGTGCCATCAATCTCGCTAATAAGCGCTTGACCTTTTGGATTACGCGCTTCAAAAATCTCTTGGATACGCGGTAAACCTTGGGTAATATCCGAACCAGCAACACCACCGGTGTGGAATGTACGCATCGTTAGCTGTGTACCTGGCTCACCGATTGATTGAGCAGCGATAATACCTACAGCTTCACCAACTTCAACCTCTTGACCAGTAGCTAAGTTACGTCCATAACACTTCTTACATGCACCGTGTTTTGTGTTACATGTAAAGACCGTCCGAATCGTTACTTCTTCAATACCTGCATCAATGATTTGTTTCGCAATTTCCTCACTAATGAATGCATCGCGTTCAACTAATACGGCTTTTGTTTCTGGGTGACGAACGGTTTGGAATGCCGTCCGACCAATTAAACGGTCAGCTAAAGGCTCAATTACTTCTGTTCCTTCTTTAATCGCTGAAACAGTTAAACCACGATCCGTATGACAGTCGTCTTCACGAACAATCACATCTTGTGCAACATCAACTAGACGACGTGTTAAGTAACCGGAATCCGCCGTTTTTAGTGCTGTATCGGCTAAACCTTTACGCGCACCGTGCGTTGAAATAAAGTACTCTAAGACCGTTAAACCTTCACGGAAACTTGATTTAATCGGTAACTCAATGATACGACCAGCCGGGTTGGCCATCAGACCACGCATCCCTGCAAGTTGGGTAAAGTTAGATGCATTACCACGCGCACCAGAGTCACTCATCATAAAGATTGGGTTTCTGTGACTTAATGATTTCATCAATTTATCTTGAATAACGTCTTTTGCTTGTGACCAAATTGCAATCACTCGTTCATAACGCTCATCTTCAGTGATTAAACCACGACGGAATTGTTTCATAACTTTATCAACTTTTCCTTGTGCTTCATCTAAGATTTCTTGTTTTTCCGCAAGTACAACGATATCCGCCACACCTACAGTAATACCCGCTTGTGTTGAGTATTTGAAACCTAAGTCTTTCATCTTATCAAGCATTTTAGATGTTTCACTGATCTTAAAGCGTTTAAAGACTTCAGCGATGATATCACCTAGAATACCTTTTTTGAACGGCAGGATCCGTTCGCGATTTTTGATATCTTCCTTGATGTCCGTTCCTTTAGCTACGAAGTAATGCTCTGGCGTTTTAACTTCTAAGTTAAAAGCTGTTGGCTCATTCATGTAAGGGAATGACTCAGGCAAGATCGAGTTGAATATTAATTTACCGATTGTTGTGATTAACAATTGATCTTTTTGTTCGTCCGTGAAGTTTGCTTTACCTAGTGATGATGCTTGAACTGCAATTCGCGTGTGCAAGTGTGCATAACCATTGTGATAAGCAAGCATTGCCTCATCAATGTTTTTGAAGACTAACCCTTCACCGATTGCACCTTCACGTTCTAAGGTAAGGTAGTAGTTACCAAGTACCATATCCTGTGATGGTGTTACAACTGGCTTACCATCTTTAGGGTTCAAGATGTTTTGTGCCGCTAACATAAGAATGCGTGCTTCAGCTTGCGCTTCTGCAGATAACGGAACGTGAACAGCCATTTGGTCTCCATCAAAGTCAGCGTTATAAGCTGTACAAACTAATGGGTGCAAACGAATCGCACGGCCTTCTACTAAGGTAGGTTCAAATGCTTGAATACCTAGACGGTGAAGCGTTGGAGCACGGTTCAGCAAGACTGGGTGTTCACTAATCACATCTTCAAGGACTTCCCAAACTTCGTCATGAAGACGTTCGATTTTACGTTTTGCAGATTTAATATTGTGTGCAAGTCCGCGTTCAACGAGTTCTTTCATAATAAATGGTTTGAATAATTCAACAGCCATTTCTTTTGGTAGACCACATTGATACATTTTAAGGTTAGGACCAACGACGATAACTGAACGACCAGAATAATCGACACGTTTACCTAGTAAGTTTTGACGGAAACGCCCTTGTTTACCTTTAAGCATGTGCGATAACGATTTAAGTGGACGGTTACCTGGTCCCGTTACCGGACGACCACGACGACCGTTATCAATTAACGCATCGACCGCTTCTTGTAACATACGTTTCTCATTTTGCACGATAATATTTGGTGCGCCTAAATCAAGCAGACGCTTCAAACGGTTATTACGGTTAATCACCCGACGGTATAAATCATTTAAATCTGACGTTGCAAAACGTCCACCATCTAATTGAACCATTGGACGAATTTCCGGAGGAATAATCGGTAACACATCAAGAATCATCCATGATGGGTTATTACCTGAGTGTCTAAATGCTTCTACAACCTCTAAACGTTTAATCGCACGTGTACGACGTTGACCTTGTGCTGATTTTAACTCTTCACGTAACAACTCGACCTCTTTTTCTAAGTCGATATCTTGTAAGATTTTCTTGACTGCTTCTGCACCCATTTGGGCGTGGAAGCCTTGACCGTACTTATCACGATAAGCGCGGTACTCTTTTTCCGACAGTAATTGTTTCTTTTCTAAAGCCGTCTCACCTGGGTCGGTAACGATATAGGCAGCAAAGTAGATAACTTCTTCAAGTGCTCTTGGTGACATATCAAGAATAAGTCCCATACGACTTGGAATCCCTTTAAAGTACCAAATATGTGATACAGGTGCTGCAAGTTCAATGTGTCCCATCCGCTCACGACGCACTTTTGATTTCGTTACTTCAACACCACAACGATCACAAACAACGCCTTTGTAACGTACACGTTTGTACTTTCCACAATGACATTCCCAATCTTTTTGTGGACCGAAAATTCTTTCGCAGAACAAACCATCTTTTTCTGGTTTTAACGTACGGTAGTTAATCGTTTCTGGTTTTTTTACTTCCCCATATGACCATGATCGAATTTTGTCTGGTGATGCCAAACCTATTTTCATAAATTCGAAATTATTTACATCTAGCAAGGGGTCAACCTCCCTTTTAGTATGTGGTGGACCTCATCCGATTTCAGATGAGGTCCTACATCTATTCTACTTTGTTCGACTTACTTTTCTTCAAACTCTAAATTAAATTGGTCTTGTGATGTTTCGTCGTCATCTAAATCACGAAGCTCGATTTCTTCTTCATCCGCTGATAACATTTTCACATCCATACCTAAACTTTGTAATTCTTTAATTAATACTTTAAATGATTCTGGAATCCCCGGTTCTGGTACATTCTCACCCTTAACGATGGCTTCGTATGTTTTCACACGACCAACCACATCATCCGATTTAACTGTTAAGATTTCTTGTAATGTATAAGCAGCACCGTAAGCTTCTAATGCCCAAACTTCCATCTCACCAAAACGCTGTCCACCAAATTGCGCTTTACCACCAAGTGGTTGTTGCGTAACCAGTGAGTAAGGACCTGTTGAACGCGCGTGAAGTTTATCATCAACCATGTGCGCAAGTTTAATCATGTACATGACACCAACTGACACACGGTTATCAAATGCTTCACCTGAACGTCCATCATAAAGAATTGTCTTCGCATCACGTGGCATGCCGGATTCTTCAATGGTCTCCCAGACATCTTCCTCAGAAGCGCCATCAAATACTGGCGTTGCAACATGGATGCCTAAATGTCTCGCAGCCATACCTAAGTGCAACTCTAAAACTTGACCGATATTCATACGTGATGGTACCCCTAGTGGGTTAAGCATGATATCGATTGGCGTACCATCCGGTAAGAATGGCATATCTTCTTCTGGTAAGATTTTCGAGATAACACCTTTGTTACCGTGACGACCAGCCATTTTGTCACCTTCGTGAATTTTCCGCTTTTGTACGATGTATACACGCACCAACTGGTTTACACCTGGTGGTAATTCATCACCATCAACGCGGTTGAAGATTTTAACATCAAGGACAATCCCACCTGCACCATGCGGTACACGGAGTGATGTATCACGTACTTCACGTGCTTTTTCACCGAAGATTGCATGGAGTAAACGTTCTTCTGCTGACAATTCGGTCACACCTTTAGGTGTCACTTTCCCAACAAGCAGATCGCCATCTTCAACTTCTGCACCCACGCGGATAATGCCTCGTTCGTCTAAGTCGCGTAGTGCGTCTTCACCGACGTTAGGAATATCACGTGTGATCTCCTCGGGTCCGAGCTTTGTATCACGTGCTTCTGATTCATATTCTTCAATATGGATAGATGTATACACATCATCTTTAACTAAACGCTCACTCATGATGATCGCATCTTCATAGTTGTAACCATCCCAAGTCATGAAACCAACAAGTACATTTTGTCCTAGCGCTAGTTCGCCGTCTTCCATTGAAGGTCCATCTGCAAGAATTTCCCCTTTTGCAACGTGGTCACCTACACTAATAATTGGACGTTGGTTATAACATGTCCCTTGATTCGAACGAATGAATTTTTGAAGTTTGTAACGATCAACGTCACCTTGGACTTCATTACCCTCTACATCACTTACTCTTCTGATACGGATTTCTTTCGCTTCAACGCGCTCAACAATTCCATCATGTTGACAAATAACAGCTGCACCAGAGTCTTTACCTGATACATACTCCATACCTGTACCAACAATTGGTGAATGTGGTTGCAACAACGGAACAGCCTGACGCTGCATGTTGGCACCCATCAAGGCACGGTTCGAGTCATCATTTTCCAAGAAAGGAATACATGCTGTTGCTGCTGAAACTACCTGTTTCGGCGATACATCCATGTAATCAACTTTTTCCCGGGCAACACTTTTATTCTCACCACGGAAACGCGAAATAACTTCATCATCAATAAATGAACCGTCATCAGCAAGACGAGCGTTCGCTTGTGCGACAACATAGTTATCTTCTTCATCAGCCGTTAAGTAATCATAGTGTTCCGTTACTTTTCCAGTTTCAGGATCAACACGACGATAAGGGGTTTCAATAAAACCAAATTTATTTACTTTCGCAAATGATGAAAGCGAGTTAATTAAACCAATATTCGGTCCCTCTGGCGTTTCAATCGGGCACATACGACCATAGTGCGAGTAGTGAACGTCACGCACTTCAAAACCTGCACGCTCACGTGTTAAACCACCGGGTCCAAGCGCTGAAAGACGACGCTTGTGCGTTAATTCAGCTAGTGGATTCGTTTGATCCATAAACTGAGATAACTGAGAGCTACCAAAGAACTCTTTAATCGACGCAATAACTGGTCGAATGTTAATTAATTGTTGCGGTGTGATTGCTGATGTGTCTTGAATCGACATCCGCTCACGTACCACCCGTTCCATACGTGATAGACCAATACGGAACTGGTTCTGTAACAACTCACCTACAGAACGCAAACGACGATTACCTAAGTGGTCAATGTCATCTGTGTTTCCAACTTGGTGTAAGATATTAAAGAAATAATTAATTGCTGCTAAAATATCTGCTGGCGCAATGTTTTTAACTTTGTCAGAAACAAGTCCATTTCCAATAACATTTAACGTACGCTCACCTTCTGGATCAGTCGGGTCAACGATTTTAATGTTTTGCAGGCGCACTGGATCTTCTAAGACACTATCTTGTAATTCAAGCTCAAAATCACCTAAACGATCTTCCTCGCGCTCTAAGTAAGGCATAAGACGATCAAGTACACGACGGTCAATAAGTGTGCCTTCCTCAGCAAGTACTTCTCCTGTTTCAGGATCAGCAATCGTCTCAGCTAATGTTTGATTAAACAAACGGTTCTTAATATGAAGCTTTTTATTCATTTTATAACGACCCACATGAGCTAAATCATAGCGTTTTGGATCGAAGAAACGCGAAATAAGTAAACTCTTTGCATTTTCGACTGTTGGTGGTTCACCAGGACGAAGACGCTCGTAAATTTCAAGCAATGCTTTTTCACTTGTTTCAGTGTTATCTTTTTCTAATGTGTTACGTAAATATTCATTATCACCGATTAAATCAATGATTTCTTGATCTGTGCTAAAACCTAAGGCACGCAACAGAACAGTGATTGGTAATTTACGGGTACGGTCGATGCGGACATGGACAACGTCTTTCGCATCTGTTTCAAACTCTAACCACGCACCACGGTTCGGAATAACTGTAGCTGTATAGCCACGTTTACCGTTTTTATCAATCTTTTTACTGAAGTACACACTTGGCGAACGCACAAGCTGAGAAACAATAACACGTTCCGCACCATTAATAACGAATGTGCCTGTGTCTGTCATCAATGGGAAATCACCCATGAATACTTCTTGCTCTTTTACTTCACCTGTTTCATTATTTAACAATCGGACTTTTACCCGAAGTGGCGCATTATACGTCACATCGCGCTCTTTTGATTCATCAACTGAATACTTAGGTTCGTTTAAACTATAATCAACAAACTCTAACGATAGATTTCCTTGGAAATCTTCAATCGGAGAAATATCCTTAAACATTTCTCGTAAACCTTCCTCTAAGAACCATTCATAAGAAGCTGTCTGAATTTCAATAAGATTCGGTAACTCTAGTACCTCACTAATTCGTGCGTAGCTTCTGCGCTGGCGGTGTCGTCCGTACTGAACTAGTTGACCTGTCAACTGCTTCACCCCTCAAATCAAGAATAAAAAACAAAAAAGCTTAATCAAGAAAAATTTTGTTAAGCCTGTATACCGAATACTTTCCCAGATGTCAACTATTGACTTATCAAACGGAATCGGTATAATTTAAATCAGATAATATGTTCGGTAACTACCGAACATTGGCTCAAGATAAAAAACGAGCCATTTATGACAAACATTTGTCAACATAACAAATGCCATAAACCTCAATAGATATTTGCACGCATAAAGAAACAAGGATTACTACCTGATCAAAACTTCAATCATAATTAATCCCCGGGCGTGTACACTCACAAAAATTCCAACTTACGTTCGCCATTCACGTTATAATTTCGTGTTTTCTAAAAAAACACTTGACAAAAAAACGTGCTATTGGCATTTTTCAATGTTACCACAACAGGTCATCCAAGTCAAAGGATTTCCTCTTCTTCTTCTTGCTACTTCTCTGCTCGAATAATAAAATACCCTTTATTTTTGGTCACAAGATCAACCGTTGCGAATAAGGTTTCTAATTTCTTTATCGCCGAAGGCGCTCCTTGTTTCTTTTGGATCACTACCCAAAGCGTACCCCCTATTTTTAAATGTTCAAAACTATCTTCAAACATTTGATGAACCGTTTGTTTACCTGCCCGAATCGGCGGGTTTGTTAAAATACTAGCAAAATTATCTTCACTAATCTTCTCGAAGATGTCACTCAAATGAAATTGAACATTCGTCACTTGATTTGCTTTTGCATTTTTTTCTGCCAGTTCAAGGGCGCGCATATTTACATCACTTAAGTGTATCGTGCGTTCCGGATACACTTTGGCTAATGAAAGACCGATCGGTCCATAACCACAACCTAAATCTAGAATATCACCGGGAACATCTGGCGATTGATAAGCTTCAATCAGTGTTCTCGAGCCAAAATCAACATCATTTTTTGAAAAAACACCCCCATCACTTGTAAATGTGAAGGCATGACCTTTGAGAGTATACGACCATGTTTTTTGATCGCTTTTTGTTTGGGGATTGGCTGTAAAGTATTGTTCAGACACTTGAAATATTCACCTGCCTTATCTTCATGAAAGTGGTTCACTAAAACCAACGAGGGATAAAATAAAGAAAAATAAAAGCCCGCCTCTAAAGACGAGCTCTTATTCTATCCAAAATAGTCGAGTGACTATTTTACTTCTACGTCAGCGCCTGCTTCTTCAAGTTTAGCTTTCATTTCTTCAGCTTCGTCTTTAGAAACACCTTCTTTGATTGCGCCTGGTGCGTTATCTACTAAGTCTTTAGCATCTTTAAGACCAAGACCAGTGATTTCACGTACCGCTTTTACAACTTTAATTTTAGATGCGCCAGCACCGTTTAATACTACATCAAATTCAGTTTGCTCTTCAGCAGCTTCGCCGCTTGCAGCACCTGCTGCTGCTACTGGAGCTGCTGCAGTTACACCAAATTCTTCTTCAATTGCTTTTACTAAATCGTTTAATTCAAGAACAGACATTTCTTTGATTGCTTCGATAATTTGCTCTTTAGACATTCTTATTTCCTCCTAGTAATTGTTTTTTAGTTTCGTTCGTTGCCTTATTAGGCGATGCACTTAAGCGCTTTGTTCTTCTTTTTGCTCTGCAATTGCTTTCGTTGCATAGGCAAAGTTGCGAACTGGCGCTTGAAGTACGCTGAGTAGCATAGAAAGTAAGCCTTCGTAGTTTGGAAGATCTGCAAGTTCTTTAATTTGCTCGACGCTTGCGATGTTTCCTTGGATGACGCCGCCTTTAATTTCTAGTGCTTCATGTTTTTTCGCAAAATTGTTCAAGATTTTCGCAGGTGCTACGACATCTTCATTACTGAAGGCAATCGCTGTAGGCCCTACTAGTACTTCATTTAATTCTGAAAGTTCAGCATCGTCAGCTGCACGACGAGTCATTGTATTTTTGTATACTTTGAACTCAACACCTGCATCACGTAATTCTTTACGTAATTCAGTAACCTCAGATACATCAAGACCACGATAATCAACAAGGATTGTTGATTCACTTTCACGAAGTTTTGCTGCGATTTCAGAAACAACCTGTTTCTTGTTCTCGATAACTTTTGACATTATTCCACCTCCTACCAGAATTAAACATCATACCGATCCGTATTCGAGTCTTTTATTGAAACTCAATAAAAAACCTCACGCCGTGTAGACGTGAGGGAGATTGCGTGAATGTTTAAGGTATAGAGCGTACTCAACACCTGTATTCAACACCTCGGCAGGCTATTTAAGCAAACGCCCCTGCTGTCTACGGTATAACGTATATTTTCAACCTTAGTAATTATAGCTAAACGCGTCACTAAAGTCAATAATTATTTTGAAAAGCTTGATGGGTCAATTTTAACACCAGGACCCATTGTCGATGTTACAGCTACGTTCTTCATGTAAATACCTTTTGAAGATTGAGGTTTTACTTTCATTAACGTGCCAGAAAGTGCGTTGAAGTTTTCAACCAATTTATCTAAGTCGAAAGATGCTTTACCGATTGGAACGTGTACGTTTGATTGACGATCAACACGGTATTCAACTTTACCTGCTTTGATTTCTTGGATTGCTTTTTCAACATCGAAAGTTACTGTACCTGTTTTAGGGTTTGGCATTAAGCCTTTAGGTCCTAATACGCGGCCCAATTTACCAACTTCAGCCATCATGTCTGGCGTTGCTACGATCACATCAAAATCAAACCAACCTTGGTTAATTTTATTGATAAGATCTGCTTCACCTACATAATCAGCGCCAGCTGCTTCTGCTTCTTTCGCTTTATCACCTTTAGCAAATACTAAAACAGTTTGTGTTTTACCAGTACCGTGTGGCAATACCATTGCCCCACGAATTTGTTGGTCAGCTTTCTTAGGATCTACACCTAAACGAAAAGCGGCTTCCACTGTCTCATCGAATTTTGCAGTTGCATTTTCTTTTACTAATTTAAGCGCTTCTTCAACATCATACATTTTAGTACGGTCGATTAATTTCAACGCTTCTTGTTGTTTTTTTGATTTTTTAGCCATTATCATTTCCTCCTTGAATGTGGTTTTAACGGTTATACCTCCCACTTAAAAAAAGCGGATCCCGCTCACGCGCTGCGAGCGGGCACTAGTTGACATTTACCCCTAGTTCATCTGCCTACAAAAAGGTTGCGACATGACAAAAGCCATTACCGCAACCTTCTCCTTACACACGTTGATTAGTCCTCGATAACGATTCCCATGCTACGTGCAGTACCTTCAACCATGCGCATTGCTGCTTCTACGTCAGCTGCGTTTAAATCAGGCATTTTTGTTTCTGCGATTTCTTTTACTTGATCACGCTTCAACGTTGCAACTTTGTTGCGGTTTGGTTCACCTGATGCAGTTTCGATACCCGCTGCTTTCTTAAGCAATACAGCAGCTGGTGGAGTTTTTGTGATAAATGTAAATGAACGGTCCTCAAATACTGAGATTTCTACTGGAATAATAAGACCAGCTTGCTCTTGAGTACGCGCATTAAATTCTTTACAGAATCCCATAATGTTCACACCTGCTTGACCTAATGCAGGTCCTACCGGTGGAGCTGGATTTGCTTTCCCTGCTGGGATTTGAAGTTTCACTACCTTAATTACTTTTTTAGCCACGAGACACACCTCCTTAAGTCCGTGATGTGGTCAAAGGGTGTTGACCCTCCCACTCAAATTTCATATACTATATAACCTTATACTCGAGGCATAAAGAACATTAAAATTTTAGCACGCCCGAACAAATAATGCAAGGGCAGGAATTACAATTCGCTAAATTTTTATTTAGGACATGCGTTCAACTTGTTGATAATCAAGTTCAACTGGTGTTTCACGACCAAACATATCCACGTGTACTTTAACCTTCTGACGGTCTGCATCGATTTCTTTAATGACACCTTCACGTCCGATAAACGCACCATCTGTGACGGTGACTTGATCACCGATATCGTAATCAATCTCGATAACATTTTCTTTCATACCCATGCGCTTGAGAATCGTTTCCGCTTCTTCTGGCAAGAGTGGTGTAGGTTTTGAACCGGATCCGGCAGACCCAACAAACCCAGTGACACCTGGTGTATTTCGCACCACATACCACGAATCGTCCGTCATAATCATCTCGGCCAACACATAACCTGGAAAGACTTTTTTCTTCGCCACTTTCTTTTTACCATTTTTGATTTCAGTTTCTTCATCTTCAGGTACAAGAATGCGGAAAATTTTATCTTCCATGCCCATAGAAGCAAGACGCTTCTCAAGATTTGCCATCACTTTGTTCTCATAACCTGAGTACGTATGCACAACATACCATTGTTTTTCCATCTTTTAAACCCTCCCTTTGCTTTTTTGTTAATAACCATAAATTTCTCCAATTTAAAAAACCCGCAAAAAGACGGGTTTTAAAGACAAATGTTTCATTCGCTTCTTTTATTATAGCATAGATTCATATATTTCACTTCATAGAATGACTATTCAAATAAAAGATTTAAAATTTCCGTAATTCCTAAATCAACAATAACGAAAAAGAGCGCAATAAAAGCAACAGTTGCGATCACTGTAATCGTAGAGTTTGTTAATTCTTTTCTACCCGGCCAAGAAACTTTTTTCATTTCACGTGAGACGTTTTTAAAAAATGATACTAATTTCACAATGTGTTCCTCCAAACCTAAAAATAAAATAATGGCTCAATCTATTTCGTTTCACGATGTAGCGTGTGTTTATTACATCTCTTACAAAACTTTTTAAGTTCTAAACGCACGGCATTTGCTGTATTTTTATCCGAATGATAATTTCGGCTTAAACACTCTGTACAAGCGAGTACAATTTTCTTTTTCATTTTTTTCACCCTAACTTTGTTCATCATTATTAATGTAGCATTAATAACTAACTGGTGTCAACTTAACTTGTGAAAAAAGTCCTGCTTATGGTTAGATTTTAAGCAATGACCAATCAAAGTCGCGCTCGAGTTTGCGCTTGATTCTCTGTAGAGCGTTATCAATCGACTTGACGTGACGATTCAGTGTCGTTGATATCTCTTGATAGGTCAATCCCTCAAGATACAAATACAATACCTCTCGTTCTAGACTTGTCAAAGCTTTATCTAGTTTACCGTGAAATATTCCTTTTTGCTCCTGGCTAATCAGTTGCGCTTCAGGATCGATGACATATTGTTGGTCACCTAAAACATCCAGGAGTGTGCGTTCAGACTCTTCATCATACATCGGTTTGTCTAATGAGACATAAGAATTTAATGGGCTATGTTTTAAACGCGTCGCCGCTTTGATTGCTGTTATCATTTGTCTTGTCACGCAAAGCTCCGCAAAGGCACGAAAACTCGCTTGATAACTGTCATCAAAATCGCGGACCGCTTTATAAAGACCGACCATGCCTTCTTGAACGATATCCTCATAATCTGCCCCAACTAAGAAATACGTGCCTGCTTTTTTTCTCACAAACCCACGGTATTTTTGGATCAGGTATTCCAGCGCTAATGGGTCCCCAGCTTTCACATAAGCCGTTAAGCGCTCGTCTGATAGCTGTTCATACGTTATTTGTTCATTATCCATACCTAGGTCTTGTTGATACAAAAGCAATCACCTCCTAAAAAGGACACACTAGAAATATTATACAGTAAGCGCTTTAATTCCGTCAACCACTTTAAGTACACCGATAAGCTGACAACCTAACTTTTAGCTTTTTAAAAAGTTAGGTTGCGCGTTAACATCATTCTCCACGGCGCATTTTTTCTAGTGCTTCCCAGACCGTATCGTTAACAATCGGTTGCCGCGTTTGTTTTTGTGCTTTATAACGGACCAAATCTTCCGTGATTTCCGCTTGAATATGCTTAATTTCCAGTTCAAGTTCACGGGCAGATTTTCGGTAAGCACCTTGTTGAAAGATGGTCCGTTGTTCTGTGTAATCGCTTGTCGCTACATACACTTTCGTTCTAACATTCTTCAACTGTTTCACTAAGCGTTCTATACACTCATCAGCTGTTTCTTTTTCCCTCGTGTAAATAATCTCAACGTCGTATTTATTGTCTTCCGATCCAAGTCCTTTTACTTCATAGGCATCAAAGACAACAATGACGCGATAACCACGATAAGCCTTATATTCAGCCATCTTCTCAATTAAGATTTGCCTTGCCTGATCTAAATCTTTATCTTTTAGTACCTGTAGTTCTGGCCAGTCACCAATCATGTTATAGCCGTCGACCAATAAGACATCCATCCTTAATTCCCCAGTGGATGGCGGTTGCGATAGACTTCATACATAAGCAAACTGGCAGCAACTGAGGCATTAAGTGAGGAAACATGACCATCCATCGCTAATTTTATCGTCCAATCACATTTTTCTTTAACTAAGCGGCTCATTCCTTTGCCTTCATTCCCGATGACAAGCGCAAGCGGCATATCACTTTCCAATTCACGATAATCTTTATCAGCATCCGCTTCAGTGCCGACGACCCACACCCCACGTTCTTTTAAATGGTCAATCGTTTGGGCCATATTCGTAATCCGCACAACCGGGACATACTCTATCGCACCAGCTGATGTTTTTGCGACCGTCGCTGTTAACCCAACTGCACGTCGTTTCGGAATGATCACCCCATGGCAACCGACCGCATCCGCGGTCCGTAATATTGAGCCTAAATTATGAGGGTCTTCTATTTCATCAAGTAACATGAAAAATGGTTGTTCTTCTTTCGCCTTCGCGCGGTCAAATAAATCATCAAGTGTCGCATATTGGTAAGCTGCTACAGAAGCAACAATACCTTGGTGTGTGCCATCAACCAACTGGTCAAGTTTTTTCTTTGGCACTTTTTTAACAATGATTCCTTTTTCTTTCGCTAAGCGATTCAATTGCTGGGTTGTCTTTGGATTCAGTTGATCCTGGATAAACACCTTGTTGATGGCTCGTTCACTTTTTAGCGCTTCTACAACGGGATTCTTACCAATGATCCACTCGTCAGTCGCTTGTTCATGTGCTTGATCACGCATTATCTGCCACATCCTTTTCAATATAATTTACCGCTTCCGTTAAAAGATGGTCAAGGCGTTCTTGATGCTCACAGAAATAATGAAAGCCCAGTAACGCCTCAAACCCCGTGCTATAGCGGTATGTCATTACATCGGTATTTTTTGGTACCGTTTTTGATTTCGCATTACGTCCACGCCTAACCACACTCAGTTCTTCCTCCGTCAACACGTCCTCACTAAGCCAATAACGCAATACTTTAGCTTGTTGCTTCGCACTCACAAATGTCACCGCCGCTTGATGGAGACGATTGACATTCACTTTCCCTAACCGAATGAGGTGATCACGCACATACACTTCATAAAGTACATCACCCATATATGCCAGTGCTAAGCTTTTCATTTGCAGAACATCATTTTCTTTCATCGCGTTACCCTCGCTTCCAACGTGTGCCACCAGCAGTATCTTCCAATAAGATGCCTTGATCTACCAACTGATCACGCAGCTCATCAGCCCGCTTGAAATCACGATTTTTTCGTGCTGTTTCTCTTTCTTCAATCAATCGCTCGACAGCTTCATCAAGTAACACTTGATCCGCTTCAAATGTCAGACCGAGCACAGTAAGAAGCTCATCAAACAGACCGATATACGCATGTAGATCACCCGCAAACCGTGTCTCTTCTTGAAGATAAAGATTAATTTGCTTAGCTAAATCAAAAAGCACCGCCAGCGCATTGGCTGTGTTAAAGTCATCATCCATCGCATCTTCAAAATCGCGTCTAAGTTTAATCACTTTCTCCTTTACCACTTCCGTTTCCCCCAGCTCGAGATCTTGGGTCACTTCTTGGGCCCGTTGATAAGCTGTTTTAAGTCGATTAAAACCAGCCTTCGCTTGTTCAAGTAAGCCCATACTAAAATTAATCGGCGAACGGTAATGCACGCTTAAGATAAAGTAGCGAATCAGTATCCCGTCAAATTGTTCTAACAACTCTCGTGTTAACACAATGTTACCAATTGATTTTGACATTTTTTCATCCTCAATATTAATATAGCCGTTATGGAGCCAGTAATTTGCGAATGTATGGCCATTGCAACTTTCTGATTGGGCAATCTCATTTTCGTGATGCGGAAATGCAAGGTCTTGTCCACCGGCATGAATATCAATCGTTTCACCTAAATGTGCTTTTGCCATGGCTGAACATTCGATATGCCATCCTGGGCGCCCTTTACCCCATGGTGCTTCCCAGTATAATTCATCTGCTTTCGCATCTTTCCATAAAGCAAAATCAAGCGGGTCTTCTTTTCGTCTATCAACATCAATCCGAGCACCCGAACGCAAATCATCTAATGATTGATGTGACAATTTGCCGTAATCTTCATACTTACGGACTCTAAAGTAAACATCCCCTGCCACGACATAAGCAAAACCTTTGTCAATCAATGCTTTAATAAAAGCGATGATCTCTGGCATCGTATCCGTTACGCGTGGGTAGTGAGTGGCTTCTTTCACACCAAGACTCGCTGTATCTGCTTTATACGCTTCAATGTAGCGGTCACTTAATGTTAAAACATCCGTGTTCGCCGCTTTAGCTGCTTTAATAAGCTTATCATCCACATCGGTGAAATTTAATACATAATCTACGTCATAGTTACGGTATTCTAAATAACGACGCACGGTATCGAACACGACCGCTGGTCGAGCGTTACCAATATGAATATAGTTATAGACCGTTGGTCCACACACATACATTTTTACTTTATTTGCTTCGATGGATTGAAACAACTCTTTTTTACGGGTCAGTGTATTATATAACTTAATCGTCACGCGTGTTCACTCCTTTTAGTTGGTCGACCATTTGTTTTAACGCACGTACTTCTTCTTTTAATTCTTCTAAACAATCATCCACAGGATCTGGTAATTTATTATGGTCGAGATCTTTCCGAACTTTTTTACCATTTTGAATAACGACATGACCAGGAATACCAACCACTGTCGAATACTCAGGGACATCCTCTAAGACGACCGATCCTGCACCAACTTTAGAATTTAATCCGATTGTGATCGCCCCTAATACTTTCGCACCCGAAGCTACGAGGGTATTGTCTTTCAAGGTTGGGTGACGCTTTCCTTTTTGTTTACCTGTTCCTCCTAATGTTACCCCTTGATAGATGGTCACATTATTGCCGATTTCACACGTTTCACCAATTACAACACCCATGCCATGATCAATAAAAAAGCGCCGACCAATCTTAGCCCCTGGGTGAATTTCAATCCCTGTGAAAAAGCGACTGATTTGCGAAATAACACGGGCAATGAAAAAGAATTTCTGTCGGTAAAAAAAGTGCGCTAATCGGTGCGACCAGACAGCATGCAGGCCTGCATAAGTAAGGATGACTTCTACATAGGAACGCGCTGCTGGGTCTTGGTCAAAAATTACTTCAATATCTTCTTTCATGCGTTTAAATAGTTGCATATTTATCGTCACCTCCATTAAAAAAAGACAAAAAGACGCCTCTGTGTATTGATGACACAGAGACGCCTTTTCGCGCGGTTCCACTCTGTTTAGGTAAAACAACTACCCCAAACTTATCTTTGATAACGATGGTATCACCGCTTTAATCTACTCTTGTTCGACTAAAGAACTCCGAGGGGCACTGTATACATACGACTTAAAACCACTTCCAGCCATGGTGGTTTTCTCTTCTGTTAAGTCTGTTATATATACCTTCCTCATCTCTGTTTTTATCGTTTTATGATGCCTCAGAAATAAGTGCTTTTAAACGTGTCGTGACAACCGCTTTTCCGAGTAAGGCGATCGCTTGTGGTAATTCTGGTCCGTGCATCTGACCCGTTGTTGCAACACGAATCGGCATAAACAAACCTTTTCCTTTTACTTTTGTTGCTTTTTGAGTTGCTTTAATTGCTGCTTTAACAGCATCTGCATCTAAGCTTTCAAGTGCTTCAAGTTCCGACAAGAAATGCGTGAGCACGGTGTTGACTTGTTCTTCAGCAAGGACTGCTTGTTCCTTCTCACCATACACCAAGTCGGTTTGGAAGAATAACTCCGTTAATTCAATAATTTCAGCGCCATAGTTTAATTGATCTTTATAAAGTAAAATCACATCCGTTGCCCATTGCTTGGTAGCTTCACTCATATCATCGGTTAATTTACCCGCTTTCATTAGGTGTGGCATGGTTAATTCAACCACTTCTTCAGCTGATAATTGTTTGATGTATTGATTGTTCATCCATTTTAGTTTGACGGGATCGAAGATGGCGGCTGACGTTGACAAACGTTCTGGGTCAAAAATTTCAACAAATTGGTCGTGGGTGAAAATCTCTTCTTCCCCAACCGGTGACCAACCCAGTAGGCCAATAAAGTTAAACATCGCTTCTGGCAAATAACCTAAGTTTTTATACTGTTCAATGAACTGTAAGATATGCTGATCACGTTTACTTAGTTTTTTACGTTCTTCGTTTAAGATTAATGTCATATGACCGTATTGTGGCGCTTCCCAACCAAACGCATCAAAAATCATCCGTTGTTTTGGGGTGTTAGAAATATGCTCTTCCCCGCGCAACACATGGGAGATTTCCATTAAGTGATCATCAACAGCAACGGCAAAGTTATAGGTCGGAATGCCATTCTTTTTCACCATGACCCAGTCGCCGAAATCGCTTGATTCAAAGGTAATATCACCACGCACAATATCGTTAAAGGTATAGCTTGTGTTTTCTGGTACACGGAAACGAATGCTTGCTTCGCGCCCTTCTTTTTCAAATGCTTCGATTTGTGCCGCTGATAAATCACGGTGTGCACCTGAATATTTAGGGGTTTGATGATTACGCCGTTGTTCCTCGCGCTCTAGATCTAACTCTTCTTCTGTCATGTAGCATTTATAAGCAAGGCCTCGTTCTAATAATTCGTTTACATATTTTTCATAAATATCTAAACGCTCCATTTGCCGATACGGGCCATAGTCACCACCGACATCTGCCCCTTCATCCCACGTTAAGCCTAACCATTTCAGATAGTTTAACTGACTTTCTTCGCCGCCCTCTACGTTGCGTTTCTGGTCAGTGTCTTCTGTTCTAATGATGAATTTTCCACCGAAGTGTTTCGTAAATAAGTAATTGAATAGTGCTGTTCTTGCGTTACCAATATGCAAATGTCCCGTTGGACTTGGTGCATAGCGTACCCGTACATCGTTTGACATAATATATGTTCCCCTTTCAATCGTCTCATGTTTGTCTTTCCTTAGTTTATCATTTTTTTCTGCTTTTTGCTCACCAATTGCAATCTTTTATTTGAATTGCTGTTTCATGCCCTCTACCGAGCGACAAAACGCTGGAAGAAGCAGGCCTCTCGTCAACAAGTAAGATGCATAACCCTACCTACCGGTGTCGATTGCCTTACTTACACACATTGGCATAAGAAAAAGTGATAACGACGGTTATCACTTTTTCTTCTCTATCTGTTATACCTTTTTTATTGCGCTTTTTCAAGTGCTTTTGGTTTAGCAAAGATCATTCGACCTGCTGAGGTTTGTAAAACACTTGTAATGATCACGTCGATTGTCTCGCCAATGTAATTACGTCCTTCTTCGACAACAATCATCGTGCCATCATCAAGATAAGCTACCCCTTGGTTTTGTTCTTTCCCGTCTTTAATCACTTGGACCATTAACTCTTCGCCAGGTAGAACCACCGGTTTGACAGCATTAGCTAAGTCATTAATGTTTAAGACTTGTACATTTTGAAACTCACACACTTTATTTAAATTAAAGTCATTCGTGACGACAATTCCGTCCATCACTTTTGCTAATTTCACAAGTTTGCTATCCACTTCCTGGATCTCTTCAAAATCTCCATCATACATTTCCACATCGATTGGAATGTCTTTCTGTAAGCGATTCAAGACGTCTAACCCTCGTCTCCCGCGATTACGCTTCAACGCATCTGATGAGTCTGCAATGTGCTGCAACTCTTCTAAGACAAACATCGGAATAACGAGTGTGCCTTCTAAAAAGGCTGTTTGACAAATATCTGCAATCCGCCCATCGATAATTACACTCGTATCTAACAATTTCTTTTTCGGAGCTTTGACGGCTGGGTCTTCCTCTACGGCTTTCGGTTCCTTCTCACGTTTAGCAAGCGTCAGTAAGTTTAAAAATTCATCCCGCCGCTGAAAACCAACTTGAAACCCTAAATACCCAAGCAAAGCGGTCACAAATAGCGGCGCAATTTGTGAAATGATGATCACTTCAAAATCTTGTATTGGTTGATTAATAATATACGCAATCACAAGGCCAATGACTAATCCAAAACTACCAAAGAATAAATTTGCCAGCGGGGCTTTGATTAAAATATCCTCCGCAAATGTAATAAATCTCACAATGTAATCCACTAACCAAAATGATAATAAATATAAAATGATGGCACCTAACACAAGTCCGACATATGGCGCGATAAACGGTTGGTCAATCACACTGCCGCGTAAAAATGAAATAAGTGAAACTACATCCGGAAAGTATAAAAAACCAATCGTTCCCCCGGTAATAATAATAAATAATTGCACAAATTTTCTGAGCACCATCTTCACCCCCTCAATATTTTTTCTCATGCCCACATGAGGCATGCCTTACTCATCTAACTAAGGTCATTATTTGCTTGTTTATTCATCTGCGAATGTTTTATTTAATGCTTCTTGAATCGATTGTACACCAATAACTTCAATATCTACATTGACTTGCAAACCTTCTAAATTCCGACTCGGAATAATTGCGCGTTTAAAACCTAATTTAGCCGCTTCTTGAATCCGTTGTTCTATTCGGGCTACCCGCCTGATTTCTCCGGTTAAACCAACTTCACCAATTAAGACATCATGTGCACGGCACGGCTTATCCTTAAAACTAGACGCGATACTGACGGCAACAGCTAAATCAATGGCTGGCTCATCTAGTTTAACGCCCCCTGCGACTTTAACATACGCATCTTGATTTTGCATCATTAACCCGACCCGCTTTTCTAGCACAGCCATCAATAGCGGCACGCGGTTGTAATCAATGCCTGTCGCCATCCGCCTTGCTGTTCCAAAACTTGTCGGTGAAATCAATGACTGGATTTCAACCAAGACTGGACGCGTGCCTTCCATCGATGCAACCACCACTGAACCAGCAATCCCTTGTGAACGTTCTTCTAAAAAAATTTCAGAAGGGTTCATAACTTCACGTAAACCCTCTTCTTTCATTTCAAAAATACCCATTTCATTCGTACTTCCAAACCGGTTTTTTACTCCACGTAAAATACGGAAACTATGATGGCGTTCCCCTTCAAAGTAGAGGACAGCATCAACCATATGCTCCAGCATACGTGGTCCGGCAATCGCGCCTTCTTTCGTCACATGTCCAACAATAAAAATGGGCACGTGTTTCGTTTTGGCAATGCGCATCAATTCACTGGTACACTCTCTAACTTGGGTTACGCTTCCTGGTGCACTCGTGACTTCATCTTTAAATATCGTTTGAATCGAGTCAATAACGATAAAATCTGGGTCAAGTTGTTCAATCTGCGCCTTAATTAAAGTTAAATTGGTTTCTGATAAGACGAATAACTCATCCGCCGTCACTGCTAAGCGGTCAGCGCGTAATTTCGTTTGTCGCGTTGATTCTTCTCCTGAAATATAAAGCACGCGATAGTTCTTGGTTGCCAATTGATCTGATATTTGTAAAAGCAATGTCGATTTACCGATACCCGGATCACCACCAATTAATACGAGTGAACCCGGCACGATACCGCCACCTAATACCCGATTAAACTCTGGCATTGCTGTGGTCATACGTTTTTCTTCTTTTGTGTGAATTGAGGTGATTTTTTCAGGTTTTTGGGCACTATCTGAGCCGATACCGGTATGTTTGGGCGACGATTTAACGACCGTCTCCTCTACCATGGTATTCCACTCCCCACAACTTGGGCATTTCCCCATCCACTTCGCACTTTCATAGCCACACTCTTGGCAGACAAATTTCACTTTTGCTTTAGCCATGATTTGATCACCTCATGATTAATTATAACCTAAAACACATGTGCCTGGGTTACATTGGGATAAATAATTTGTGTAAAAAGGATGGAACGCTTAAAAATCCAGCAGCTCTTTCTTGCTTCCTGTTTTGTAAGAACGCTACCCTCGCCGAGTCACACTAAACTTTCTTTTTACTTCTCACTGGGCATTCTCGTTCTAACAAAGAGAAAAAGCTGAAAGGAAAAGACCGTCCTTTCAGCTTCGTTGTTAATCTAAAATAATAAATTTACCCTTACTGTTTAAGCCAATTCGAACCGTTTCTCCTTTTCTTACCTGTTCGCGGAGAAGTGCTTCTGATAATAAATCTTCAATATTTTTCTGAATTGATCGGCGTAACGGACGGGCACCATATTCAGGATCATAACCTTCTTCGGCAATTTTCTCTACCGCTTTATCTGACATGGTGAAGTCTAAGTCAATTTCGTTTAAGCGTTTCTTCAATTGTTCCAACATTAGATCAACAATGTTTTTCATGTGTTTTTTCTCCAACGAATGGAAGACAATGGTTTCATCAATCCGGTTCAAGAACTCTGGACGGAAAGCTTTCTTCAACGATTCCGTTACTTTTGATTTCATGTCTTGATAATCCTTTTTATCATCTTCCATGTTAAAGCCAACATATTTTGTTTCTTTGAGTTCACTTGCTCCAACGTTTGATGTCATAATTAGGACGGTATTTCTAAAGTCGACTAAGCGACCTTTAGAATCAGTTAATCGGCCATCTTCAAGGACTTGCAAGAGAATATTAAATACTTCAGGATGTGCTTTTTCAATTTCATCTAGTAAAACAACAGAATACGGTTTACGGCGAACCTTTTCCGTTAATTGACCGCCCTCTTCATACCCGACATAACCAGGCGGTGAACCGACAAGACGTGAGGTTGTATGTTTCTCCATGTACTCACTCATATCAATCCGAATCATTGAATTTTCGTCACCGAACATTGCTTCTGCTAGCGCACGTGCTAATTCAGTTTTACCGACCCCTGTCGGGCCAAGAAAAATAAATGAACCAATTGGGCGTTTAGGGTCTTTAAGACCTGCACGCGCACGGCGAATTGCTTTAGAGACAGCATCTACCGCTTCCTCTTGGCCAATTACACGATTGTGTAGCACATTTTCTAAGTTTAATAGCCGCGTGCTTTCATCTTTTGTTAACGATGAGACAGGGACACCTGTCCAGGTCGACACAACTTCAGCAATGTCCTCAGTAATAACCTCTGAGTCCTCTTGACCTTGTTGTTCTTTCCAGTGCGTTTTCGTTTCTTCTAATTCTTTACGTAATTTTTGTTCTTTATCTCTAAATGAAGCAGCTTTTTCAAAGGCTTGTGATTGGACCGCTGCATCTTTTTCTTTTTTAGCTTCTTCTAAACGTTGTTCTAGTTCCTTTAAGTTTGGGGGTGCCGTGTAAGAACGTAGGCGTACTTTCGAACCTGCTTCATCGATTAAATCAATCGCTTTATCTGGCAAGAAACGATCCGTAATGTAGCGACTTGATAAATGAACGGCTGCTTCAATTGCTTCGTCAGTAATGGTAACACGATGATGGGCTTCATACCGATCACGTAAGCCGCGTAAAATCTGAATCGATTCTTCTAATGTCGGTTCATCGACTTGAATCGGTTGGAATCGTCGTTCTAAGGCGGCATCTTTTTCAATGTATTTTCGATACTCATCCAACGTCGTTGCACCAATGCATTGTAATTCACCACGTGCTAGTGATGGTTTTAAAATATTCGATGCATCGATTGCTCCTTCAGCACCACCTGCACCGACAAGTGTATGCAATTCGTCAATAAAGAGTAAAATGTTTCCAGCTTGACGGATCTCTTCCATGACTTTTTTAAGGCGATCTTCAAACTCACCACGATATTTTGTTCCCGCAACGACCGTTCCCATATCCAAGGTCATCACACGCTTATCTCGTAATGTTTCAGGGACGTCATTATCAACGATCATTTGTGCTAACCCTTCGGCAACTGCTGTCTTACCAACCCCTGGTTCACCAATCAGTACTGGGTTGTTTTTCGTTCGACGGCTGAGCACTTGAATCACACGTGCAATTTCTTTCCCTCGACCAATAACTGGATCGATGTTTCCTTCCTTAGCAATCACCGTTAAATCGCGTGCTAATGAGTCAAGGGTCGGTGTCTCTGCAGTATTATTTGTTTGATTACGTCCTTGGTTTTTACGGGTTGATTCTGATGTCCCTAACAGTTGTAAGACTTGTTGACGCGCACGGTTCAACGACACTTCAAGGTTACGTAAGACACGCGCTGCCACACCTTCATCTTCTCTAATTAATCCTAATAAGATATGCTCTGTTCCTACATACGTATGGCCCAGCTTTCTTGCTTCATCCATTGATAATTCAATAACTTTTTTAGCCCGCGGTGTATAGTGAATCGTTTGTGATTGTTTTTGACCAACACCAATGAGGGCCTCTACTTCATCATGAATTTTCTCTGGCTCAAGCCCTAAAGAGATCAATGCTTTCGCAGCAATTCCTTCACCTTCTTGAATTAAGCCTAACAAGATATGTTCCGTTCCAATGTTATTGTGACCGAGACGAATTGCTTCTTCTTGTGAGAGCGCCAATACTTTTTGTGCACGTTCTGTAAATCGTCCAAACATCATATAAAATTCCTCCTTTTATCGGTTAAAACCTTAAGCGTTCACGAATCAGTGACGCACGTTTTATATCACGTTCTGTCGACTTGAGTCGTGAGTTATAATAGTGTTGCAAATACGCAGGTTGGGTTAAGACCATCAATTCATTAAGAATAGACGTTGGGATGTCCTCTAAAAACCCTACATCAATACCGAGACGAAGGTCCGAAAGACAAGCGGCTGCTTCTTTTGATTCGATAATCCGACTATGCTTTAACACGCCATAAGAGCGGAAAATTCGGTCTTCTAGCCGCCGCTCTGATTCATTGACAAGCACTTGCCTCACTTCACGTTCATGCTCAATCAATTTCCGAACCACACTCGTTAAATTCTCGATAATATCTTCTTCTGTACGACCTAACGTCACTTGATTTGAGACTTGATAAATATTGCCTAACGCCTCTGTTCCTTCTCCATAAATACCACGCACCACTAACCCAAATTGATTAATAGCTGGTATCATCTTGGCTAATTTTTTTGTTAAAGTTAGCGCGGGTAAGTGCACCATCACCGATGCCCGTAACCCTGTTCCAACATTCGTCGGGCAACTTGTCAAATACCCGCGACGTTCATCAAATGCATAATCAATCTGTTCTTCTAACCAATCATCCACCCGAAATGCTTCCTTTAATGCATATTCTAACTGAAAGCCCGGAAAATATAATTGGGTTCTTAAATGATCTTCTTCATTAATCATAATTGATAATTGCTCATTTTTCGATAAAAGTATCCCACTTAGTTGGTTTTGCTCAATCAAATAGGGACTAACCAGATGCTTTTCAACAAGAATCTGTTGTTCATTCCGCGTTAACTCTGTTAAATTAATAAAATCTAACGCTTGATAAGCCCCTTTACTGCCTGCCGAAAAATGCATTTCTAATTCATCTAAAATAGCTTGTTGTTGTTCACTTGTTGCTTTTATCGGAAACGGATAAGCACGAAAATTGCGTGCCAAACGAATACGTGTACTTAAGACAATGTCATCATCTGGTCCTTTTTCTTGCATCCATGGACTAATGGCTTCATTGATGAATGATTGTAACGACATATCAGTCAGCCTCCTTCATATCACCAGGTGGGCGGTCTTTTATCGCACGTATTTTATCACGCAATGTTGCAGCTTCTTCAAAGCGTTCTTCTTCAATCAATTGATTAAGTTGCGCACGATACGCTTGGATCAATTGTTTTTGCTTCAAATGTTCATGCTGGCGATGGGGGACTTTCCCAACATGCACTGTATTGCCGCTATGTACACGTCTAAGTAGCGGATCCAGTTGTGCATCAAATGCTTGATAACAGTCACTACATCCGAATTTCCCCGTTTTCGCAAAATCTTGATAGGTCATCCTACATGTCGGACATGCCACGGCTTCCTTATTACGTTCTTGCCGCTGTTGTTTTACCGAATGACTTACATTAAATAGCCCGCTTAATAAATCATGAATCTGATAGGCTTGTTCTGCTTCAACGTATCCTTCATCTACAGCACATTGATGACAAATGTGAAGTTGCTCTTTGTTCCCCTCGACATAATTGGTAACATGTAAGCTTGCAGGACGTTGATGACAAATCTCACATTCCATTCCGGTATCCTCCTTAGCTATGCTTCCTCATATTTAAGTGTTTCAAGCATCGCGCTTAAAATCCGAGACCGTACTTCATCACGTAGCGGTAGTTGAAAAGCTAATGTTTCTCGTTTGATGACTGTATGCATTAACTTCGCTTCTCGCTCGGTGATTATTTCATCTTCATATAACCGTTCAATTACTGCAAGGGCAACCGCTTGGGTAACTTTGGGTTCGATTACACGAATCAATTCATCAATAAGGGCTGTTTCGTCATTGTTTACCACCCGTTGGATTCGAATATAGCCCCCACCTCCACGTTTACTTTGAACGAGATAACCCCGCTCTTTCGTAAAGCGCGTATTAATCACATAATTAATTTGTGAAGGGACACATGAAAATTGATCAGCAATTTCACTTCGCTTAATTTCAATTTGATTTTGTTGATTTCTTTCGATAATCTTCTTTAAATGCGCTTCAATAATATCAGATATATTACGCATAGCCCAGCGGCCTCCTTGTTGACTTTGACTATATTTGACCTTGCTATCATTTTATACAATTCGCTTTTAATATGCAACTGATGACACTTTGGTTTTAATTATCACAGGAAACAATTCATTCCTAATCGTTCACCTTATCTTTGTTGCTCCCTCAACGGTAAACAAGCGCTGGTTCTTTGTAGAACCAGCGCCTGAATGACAAAATGTACGAGGGCATCTTACAAAGCCGCGTTCACCTTTCTAACGTAGTCCTCGAAAGATTTAGGTTAGACAATTAAAGCTTTTACAAGGCCTCACATCGGATTAGTGTTTACGTGTTAGGTAATTGACCTGTATTATTTTTCCTCGACATGACTAACGTCTTCCATTTTTGCTAACGACGTTATCAGCTGCGTCAAGGTGACGGCCTTTCCAACTTGTATATCCGTGTAGACCGTTGGATCCTCGTTTTCATCCGTTGTGACATTAAAAGATTTAATTTGCATATCGTGTTGATGGCACTTCTTCAATACATCTTCAATCGCGTTAATATCCCGAATACTAATCATTAATGAAACGATATTACGTTGTTTTGACATTCGGTGTTCAAGTTTATTTAACAATACTAAGCTAAGTAAGATAATGATTGTTGTTAAGATTGCAATATCATACATACCTATCCCTACTACCAATCCCAGCCCAGCAACTGCCCAAATCGAAGCCGCTGTCGTTAAGCCTTTAACAGTCATTCCGTTTACAATAATTGTCCCAGCACCTAGAAAACCAATACCACTTACTACATATGAGGGAATCCTTGCTGGATCAAAATTAACGTATCCACTGTGCGCTTCCATATAGCTTTCGAATCCGTAAAGCGACATAAGCATCAATAAAGTCGAGCTAACCCCTACTAGGATATGTGTTCTAAATCCAGCCGCGTGATTATTTATTTCTCTTTCGAACCCAATCACACCGGATAGTATAAGTGCAAGTATTAAGCGCATACTCATCGTGAAAAAATCTTCGTGAAAAATTACATCCATCATTCTCGTCGCTTATTCAGCTCATTCTCCTCTCTGTTAAACAATACAGAAAGAAATAGATCCCGTGTTGGTGATCTATTTCCTTTATCTGAACGCATTTATTTTTAAACGGGATATAGGGTCTTATTCTTTCAACCAAGAAATAGCCATGGTTCCATGTCCGGTATGAACACCCGCAACTGGAACTAGTGGTTCTACCTGAATCTTGAGGTTTTCAAACATGCCAATTAATTCTTGCTTCCATGCCTCAGCCTTTTCTTTAGCCCCTGCATGCATAATTCCTAACTCTTTTAACTCACCTGTTTTGTAGGCATCTTCAATCACTTGAAATAAATAGCGTACGGCCTTTTTCTTGCTTCTAATTTTGTCATCAATAATAATTTTACCATCAACGAATTTCAAAATAAGGTTGATGTTTAATAAATTTGCGAAAACAGATTGTGTCGTACTTACCCGACCGCTTTTCCGCATTTGGTCTAAACTTTGTGGCAACAAATACATTTCTAAATGATCGGCATGGTATCTTAATTGTTTGACAATCGCATCATAAGCTGCACCTTCAGATGCCATTTTTAAACCTTTTCTAATCATTTGACCTAATGCAAATGAACCTACTTTAGCGTCGATAACCTCAACACTAATGTCTTCATACATTTTTGCAGCACTGACAGAGCTTTGGTAAGTGCCTGTTAAGGCGCTTGAGGCATGAATAGCAATTGCTTTATCATAATCCTTCTCTAAGCGTTCATACAGTTCAACAAACTCACCATAGGCTGGTTGTGATGTTTTCGCACCTTCTCCAAACTGTTTCAACAATGCATACACTTCTTCTTTACTAATCTCCACATCTTCACGATAGGAAATATCATTAATATTTACAATCATAGGTAAAACATAGATGTTGTGCTCTTTAATAAAATCTTCAGATAATCCACACGTACTATCAGTCACCCACGCAATTTTTTCCATAAGGCAATGCTCCTTCATTAGTTACTATACTTTTTTACAATTCTTATTTAACTATAGCACAAACACACGCACATTCACAATGTTCACTTAGCCGCTCTTCCGTCTAAAGTCTGTATGTTGTGACAGATTTTCATCGTTTCTCACTCAGCCATACACCATTTTTAGATACAAAAAAACCTAGAACCGTAAGGCTCTAGGTAAGTATTTGCTTAGCGACGTCCTACTCTCGCAGGGCGTAAGCCCAACTACCATCGGCGCTGAAGAGCTTAACTACTGTGTTCGGCATGGGAACAGGTGTGACCTCTTCGCTATCATCACTAAACCAAAGGGCATATACCCTGAAAACTAGATAAGAAGTATGACAGACAATTAAAAATTTAGTTAAGTCCTCGATCGATTAGTATTCGTCAGCTGCACATGTTGCCATGCTTCCACCTCGAACCTATCTACCTCATCGTCTCTGA
>NZ_QJJR01000016.1 GCF_003201605.1 Streptohalobacillus salinus
TCCTAACTTATTTGTTTAGTCACTCATAAGTATAGCGCATTTACATGGCTTTTTTAATATCTAATGGGATTATGCATTTCATTTTACAACAGACCATTTTTGCATTATTACAATTAATCACTTAATCATACCGGTATAAATTCGGTCGTCGATCCTCATAGATAGGGATATTTTTTCTCACCCGGTCAACTTCAGTTAAATCTAATGCGACTGTCAATGTTGTTTCGGTTTCGCCTGCTTCAGCAAGTATGTCACCCCAAGGTCCAATCACCATTGAGTGGCCGCCGAAGACATTGGCTGGATCTTCTCCAACACGATTACATGCGACGACATACGCTTGATTTTCAATCGCTCTGGCGATCAATAACGTGCGCCAGTGATCAATCCTTTTTTTCGGCCATTCGGCAACCACGTAGAGAACTTTTGCTTGGTGAAGCATTTGCGTTTTGATCCATTCAGGAAAGCGGATGTCATAACAAACCACACCCGCTTGTTCGATACCGTTTAAGTTAAAGGTACCCATCCCTGTTCCTTCGGCTAAATACTTTTCCTCATCCATCAAGCGAAACAGATGAACTTTATCATAGCGGTGCACCAATTCGCCCTTTTTATTAATCACTACGAATGTGTTGAAAAATTGCCCCTCTGTTTCTGTTGCGACTGAACCTGCAATAAAATCAACATGGTATTGTTTTGCTAACCTTTTTAATGTGTCAAAAATCTCTGGTGTGACTAGCTGTGACAATGCATCTAACGCATAGCCTGTTGTCCATAGTTCCGGTAAGATAACGGTATCGACTTCCTCAGGCAACGTCGCCATCAATTGTTTTACCTTCGTTATATTTTTCTCAACATCGCCAAAAGCAATATCGATTTGTAGACAATGTACATGCATCAAGCTGTCCTCCCTTAATCCGTATGTTGAACGTACGTTTCAAGCTGATGCATCGCATCCGCTAATTTAACGTGATCTATCACACCTAGTAAATGAATCGATTCACCTGGTTTTGTTGCATGTACTGCGACTGCATTAAATTTCTCAAGCAAATCACCACCGATATTTAAATCGCTAAACGCGGTGGGTAAACCGAGCGCGTGATAAAAAGGCAGCAATGCATCGATGTCTTCCCACGCTTCAAACAATGCCAACTGTACTAAAATGCCGTAAGCCACTTTATCTCCGTGCAAATGCGCATGTGTTTCTGAAAGAACGGTAAGACCATTATGGATCGAGTGCGCACCAGAAATACGACCATAATGCTCACCAAAACCACCCACCATGCCACTCGCCATAATAATCGTATCAACCACTTTTGTAAAGGCAGCTGTTGCTTTACCGTCATGATGATCCGTCCGAGCAATTTCTCCTAAATCAATTAAAACATCACGGCATAATTTTGCCGCGTATTGACTAATCTCTACCGCAACGGGGTATTCTTCTAGTGCTTCGACGAGTGGTTTGGCTTCATACCACTTGGCAAGGGTATCACCAATCCCAGCTCGTAAATAATCCTTTGGTGTTGTTAAAATAATTCGGGGTTCAACAGCAACCATAAAGGCAGCTTGATCAAAGACCACATGATCAGTAAAGACGCCCTCATCTGTATAAAACACACTTAGTGGCGTAAACGCAGCACAGTTTGAAGCAAGCGTTGGTACAATCACATAAGGAAGACCGAGTGAAGCTGCCGTTGCTTTCGTGACATCAATCACTTTCCCGCCACCAACAGCCAGTAAATAATCGGCATTCATCGCTATCGCCACTTGTTTTAACCGTTCGACTTCTGTCCGTGAACATTCACCGCGATAGACTTCTTTTTTTAGCGGTAAATCCAAGGCATCGATCTCTTGACCGGCTTGTTGCCATGATTTTTCTCCGGTCACTAACAAGCCTTGATTAAACCCTTGCCTCAAAATAATTTGTTTCATTTCAACCAGTGCACCCTCATGGTGCCGATAAATGTTAGGGCTTCCTTGAACTTTAATCGTTGTCATCATCTGCCTCCTTTAGTCATTATCTTTTTCTCTTCTGGTGTCTATCATTTTCCCTGTCCGTCTTAAAAATGTCAAGATTCAAAATTGTTTTACAACTTAACTTTACAAATTCCGATAAATTCCCTAAGATAAAGCTACTGCACATTAAACCAAGCAACGGTTCCACTAAATAAAGGAGTGATCACATGGTAGAGTTTCAAGCCTCTCGTACCATCGAGCAGTTACCTACACAATTTTTCTTAACGCTCGTAGAAAAACTAAAGACTTATCAAGCACAAGGTTATGACGTTATTAACCTGGGCCAAGGAAACCCGGATTTGCCCACCCCACAACGTATCGTCGACGCTTTAAAACAAGGGGTTGACCATCCCGAGAATCATAAATATTCCCCCTTTCGTGGGCATCACGATTTGAAGGAAGCTGTTAGTGCCTATTACTTAAGAGAATACGGCGTTACGCTTGACCCTAACACAGAAGTCGCCATCTTACCCGGAACGAAGACAGGACTCGTAGAACTTAGTCAATGTCTCCTTAATCCTGGTGATACCTGCCTTGTACCTGACCCAGGTTATCCGGATTACATGTCAGGGATAAGTGTTCAATCCGCGCATGCGGCCTATATGCCACTTACAAGTGACAATCACTTTCTACCGGATTATCAAGCGATTGCCTCTGATACTAGAAACAAAGCCAAGCTGATGTTTTTAAATTACCCAAATAATCCTACAGCCGCAGCAGCAACGCCTGACTTTTTTGACGAGACCGTTCAATTTGCTAAAGCGAACAACATTGCCGTCTGTCATGACTTCGCTTATCATACAATGCAATTCGATGGTGAAAAAGCACCGAGCTTTCTAATGACTGAGGGGGCAAAAGACATCGGTATCGAAATGTTCACCTTATCAAAAGCCTATAATATGGCGGGATGGCGCGTCGGTTTTGCTGTTGGTAACCCTTCAATCATTGCCATGTTAGAAGATATCCAAGACCATTATTATGTGAGTCTCTTTGGCGCCATACAAGATGCTGCCAAAGAAGCTTTAAATGGTCCTCAAACTGACGTTGAAGCACTTACTGCGATTTATGAGACTCGACGCAACACCTTAATTAGCGGCCTCCGTGCAATTGGCTGGGATGTTACGGCGCCAAAAGGTACGTTTTTCTGTTTTCTCAAGGTGCCTGACGGCTTTGATTCGGTTTCCTTTAGCGATTATTTGTTAGCGCACGCACATGTCTTTGTTGCGCCAGGTGTCGGCTTTGGTCCGCATGGCGAAGGCTACGTTAGAGTTGCGCTCCTTACTAACGTTGAACGTTTAGAAGAAGCGTGTCGCCGTCTCGGAGCACTCGATATATTCAAAAAGTAAGACTTTGTTATTCCAGTTATGTTTGTTAAGCATGCTGCGCCTTCATTTAAAACAGCCAAACACTTAGGTTTCCCCTTTGTGTTTGGCTGTTTTTTTAGCTATGTTTTTCACCATGTTTAACAACCGTTCTATTTAATGGTGATGAATAGATAACTTGAAACATAAAGTGAATCGTCATAGAGACTTAGATTTTGTAAGACTACAGTCAACATAACATCATCATTTTCTTTGACAAATGTTGCTTCCTCCTGTGACAGCTCTTGATTGGTTGAGTCTTCCATCCCCCATGCGTCAAAGAGTTCATCACTCGTTAACGTCATCAAGACTTGATCAGATTCATCAGAGAGTTGGTAACTGAAACGATCTGTTGCAACGGTTCGATCTAATTGATAAGTTGCTCCATTTGCTTCTAAGGTGACTTGCTTGTCCGCTGAGCCTTGTTCATTGCTGATCCGTTCAACTAACAGCCAGCTACCCTCAGCTGTTTGAATCGGTTCAGCTTCTTCGTGGTTGACATAAATCGAACGTTGAAACCTTGGGTCTGGCTGTTGGTTATCATAAGTCGGACTGAAACCAAAGGTACGCTCAAATTGTTGTTGGTTCATAATGCCCTCTGGTAAGTAAGTCACTTCGTCTAAGGCTTGAATCTCATCCAAGTAGTAAACCAGATGTGTGATTTCAATTTGAGCATCTTCACTTACCGATTCACTTGGTATCACTTCATTATCAGCTAACATTTCTTCTTCAACTAACACTTGTTCGAGCGCTTGTGTTTGTGAATAACGACTGACACTGAATGCGTCAATTGGTGGTGTGATTGAGATTAAACCAAAGACTAAGAACACGGGGGCAATCCAGCCTGTTTTCGTTTTGTTTAAAAAGCCATAAATAAGTGCCATAATTGTCGCGAACACACCGAAAATAATCGCATAATACCGACCATACGTAACGCCTGTATCCGCCAATTTAACAATGGAGGCGATGGTTTGGAATAACACGATAACGAGAAGTACTTTCGGGTACACTTTCGTGAACAGTTCCGCAAGTTTCTTATCA
This sequence comes from Streptohalobacillus salinus, assembly GCF_003201605.1. Taxonomy (GTDB): domain Bacteria; phylum Bacillota; class Bacilli; order Bacillales; family Amphibacillaceae; genus Streptohalobacillus; species Streptohalobacillus salinus. The sequence continues at coordinate 4,416 of NZ_QJJR01000016.1, forward strand.
ACTTCTAACGCTAAAATGTAGACGAACAGCACCACAACAGTAAACGAGACGAGTAAGGGTTCGAGTAAGGCTTCTGTCCATAATTCTCCCGTCATATTTATCGCAATATACAACAGTAAAATCACACTATAGATAAAGGTAATTGGCACAATTACATAGTTTAATAAATTATCAAATATTGGTGTGGTCTCTGTCAGGTTAGTTAGTTTTTCATCACGTTTTAACCACTGGCTTCGTGGTAAGTCTTCGTCTTTTTCGCCAAAGTAATACGGCATCATTGATAGCAAGAAGACGGGGGCAAATAAACAAGCAATCACATTAGTGACATGTAACATCAAGGTATAATCTGTAGAAAACAACAAGAGATTAATAATGCCAATAATTAAACTTATACCAATACCTAAAACAATCGAAAATAAGACAGATGTGAAGAACACTTTAAAGACAACAAAAAAACTCTGACTAAAACGTAATTTACTTTGAATCGATGGTAACCAAATGAATAATAGGATAGAAATTAAGGCAAGAACCCCTGTCCGAATACCAATTTGTAGCGAGACAAAGTCTGTCCAGTTTTGTAAGAATAGATAAAGAAAGGTCAGCACTAATGCACTACCCATTAAGATAAATCGGATGCGCATCTGAATAAAGAAACGCTCATAAATATGCTCGGCAACTAAGCTGAATAAAAAACCAATCGCGAACGTATAACTAAAGCGATATAAGTCGTCAGACTCGGTATAGATCATCACCATATTAACGACGGTTAAGCTCATAATAAATACAAATGCTAACGGATAGCGCCCCATTGCCGTCAACACGTGTTCAAAACGTTGTTTAATCTTCTCAATAAATTTCATCCTCGCTCACCTACTTTTCATAAATTATTGCTTACTTTTACTATACCCATTTCTTTACGTGTTTAAATCATCGGACCGTTTTAATAACGCACGAACGGGACTTGCATCTGCTCCAATTATCTTTAATGGTGCGCAAAAAAGTTGATAGCGTCCGGGGACAACGTCATTTAAAACAAGGTTCTCTAAAATATAAATTCCCTCTTGATAAAGCGCATGATGCCGTGGCAACGTCTTTGAGTCTTCTGGGTCAACCGACGGCGCATCGATGCCGAGTAAGCGAACGCCTTGTGTTTTTAAAAAAGCAGGAACATCTGGGGCAATCAGTGGGAATTCCCTTGGAAATGGATAGGACGTACGTGTCATTGTGTGAAGCAATAGTCGCGTTGTCCCGAACGGGACAACCGATCTTAACAGCGCAACAGTAATCGTTTGCTGATTCGTCAGATTAAGAACGAGGCATGGGCCAATCCCTACATCAAGGTCAATCTCATCAATGGTCTGTCCACTGTTATCGTAGTGGAAGGGTGCATCCAAATGCGTACCGTTATGCAAACTCGTTGTGAGTTCACCAATGTTACACGCACCCGTTTCTGCTTTAGTGTAGCTAAGTTGATAATGAAACGGTTTATCACCAGGAAAAGGGGCAAGTTGGTCTGTTAAGGGCATTGAAATATCGAGCCATTGGTTGGTCATTCGTTTTCCTCCTCAAAATCGTTAACATATTCACGTCTTTCTATTAGTGTAACGGATAATAATAAACTTGTCTGTAAGGGTGAATAGTCATGCGTATATTTCCGGAGCGACAAATGCTAGGTTTTAGCGTAAAATAGGAGGGTAATGTTTTATGTTACAGATAAATTAGGAGGCGAACACATTGAAAAAATGGTTCATAAAAGGATCCATGCTTCTACTTGCGTTACTGATTACTTTCGGTAGCTTCAAGCCCGTTGTCTTTGCAGATGCTGTCACCGACGTCATCGTGACGCTTGGCGAAGATTTATCAGCTGACCAACAGCAAGCCATGTTAGCTGAAATGGATGCAACGGATTTAGCAGACGAACAAATTATTTACGTATCAAATAGTGAAGAACACAACTATCTAGGCGATGTTGTACCGAGCGAACAAATTGGTACACGGGCCATTTCATCAGCGAAAATTTCAATGCGTGATGATAACTCAGGGATCATGGTCACGACTGAAAACATCACCTACATCACTGGCAAGATGTATTCGAACGCCCTTGCTACCGCTGGTGTGACTGGGGCTGAAATATATGTCACTGCACCTTTCGACGTTTCTGGAACGGGTGCGCTCACTGGTATCTTAAAAGCTTACGAACAATCAACTGGTGAAGCTATTAATGAGGACTTGAAAAAGGCAGCGAATGAGGAAATGGTCGTTACTGCGGAACTCGCTGGGGATGAAGACATCTCCGATGATGAAGCTGTCGATTTTATCAATCAAATTAAAGAAGCCATTGAAGAAGAAAACCCCGAAACAACTGAAGAATTACGTGCCTTGATTAGTCGTTTGGCTGAAGAAATGGGCATCACTTTATCAGATGGACAATTAGAACAACTCGTTGATCTTTTCAACAAATTGAAAGGGTTAAACATTGACTGGGACAAAGTCAATAACACCTTAAACGACACAAGAGACTGGATCTCGGATTTTGCTGAGTCTGAAGAAGGACAAGGGATTGTTCAAGCTGTCAAAGATTTCTTCCGTGCGATTTGGGATTGGTTCTTATCCGTCTTTCAATCCGAAGAGTAATAACTCACGACTAGAAATAATTATGTCGTCTTTTAGTTGAAAGGGGATACTCTTTTACATCCAGAAATGCCAGATTATTAAAAATGATACCTGATACAAAAGACGTTTCCATTTGCGGAACGTCTTTTCAGTTTATTGGGTTTCATTAGCGAATAGAGAAACACCTTTTTCTTTTCTAGGTATAGACGAACCACATCTGTCTGCATCACTAGAGACACCGGATCAGTATTTTTTCACCGCTAGTTATTTCCACACCTTTCGTCGTTACATCACGTATCGATTGACTAAAGCAAGTAAACCCCACTTGACCTTGAACCTTTATCTGCTCTTCTTGGTAATTGGTGACATTGAATTCCCCCTAAAACGTCATTAAAAATGAATCAACCCTTAAAACACGTGTAAAATACTTTCAATTAGGGTATGAATAGGAGTGGTTGCTATTATACCTTGTATATTATCATCAAAACCAGAATAAACGATAAAGGAATGTAAGATAAAGAGAATTTTTGTTTGATATTATTTTTTATTGATTTATTATTTCTTTCACTAAGTATTGTTAAATAAGGTTTTTTAGCTTTTTTCATATGTTCGTTTTGCTTGACATATAAAATAGATACTTTATAATAACTTATATCGAATTAGAATTATTATCGTTAATCACTTGTTAGCCATATATTGATTCACGATAGTAATTTCTTATAAATTTAAAGGAGGATGACAATTTATGTCACTAATAGGTAAAGAAGTACTACCATTCACAGCACAAGCATTTAAAGCAGGCGAGGATTTCTTCGAGGTATCTGAAGAAAACTTAAAAGGACAATGGAGCGTTGTATGTTTCTACCCAGCGGATTTTTCATTCGTATGCCCTACAGAACTTGAAGATCTTCAAAAAGAATACCCAGCTTTACAAAAACTAGGCGTAGAAGTTTACTCTGTATCGACAGATACACACTTCGTACACAAAGCTTGGCACGAACATTCAGATGCAGTCGGTTCAATTGAATACACAATGATTGGTGATCCATCACAGACGATTTCACGCAACTTTGATGTATTAGACGAAGAAGCAGGACTTGCAGACCGTGGTACATTCTTAATTGATCCAGACGGCGTCATCCAAACCGTTGAAATTAATGCAGGCGGTATTGGCCGTGATGCATCGACAATCATTAATAAAGTAAAAGCTGCGCAATATGTTCGCGAGCATCCAAACGAAGTTTGCCCAGCGAAATGGGAAGAAGGTTCAGAAACACTAAAACCAAGCCTAGATATCGTAGGTAAAATTTAAGGAGTCTGATACGCATGCTAGATCAACAAATAAAAGAACAGCTCAAGCAATACCTTGCTTTGCTTGAGTCTGATATCGTTTTAAACGTCAGCTTAGCTGATGATAAGCACTCAATTGAAATGAAAGAACTTGTTGATGAATTAGCTTCTATGTCTTCAATGATTACCGTTGCAGATAAAAAACTAAATCGCACACCGAGCTTTACCGTGGCCAAAAAAGGTGAAGAGGCACGCATTACCTTTGCTGGTGTGCCACTTGGACACGAGTTCACCTCACTAGTCATGGCTCTACTACAAGTCAGCGGTCGGGCACCTAAGATTGATGATAGTCAAGTTGAACAGATTAAAGGCATTTCAAAATCGCTTAACTTCACGACTTATGTTAGTCTTTCTTGTCATAACTGTCCTGATGTTGTCCAGGCCCTTAATATTATGAGTGTCTTAAACCCAAATATCACCCACACCATGGTTGATGGCGCTGCCTTTAAAACAGAAGTAGAAGCTGAAAACATTATGGCTGTTCCTTCTGTCTACTTAGACGGTGAATTTATCGAGTCAGGTCGCATGACGATGGATGATTTATTAGCATTGGTTGGCGATGGTCAAGACCCTGAAGAAATCAATCAAAAAGAGCCTTTTGATGTACTCGTTGTCGGTGGGGGTCCTTCTGGCGGTAGTGCAGCGATTTACGCTGCGCGTAAAGGGATTCGCACAGGTTTAGTTGCTGATCGTTTTGGCGGTCAAGTGATGGATACCTTAGGGATCGAAAACTTTATTGGGATGCCTTATACAGAAGGTCCAAAATTGATGGGCAATGTTGAGGCACACGTAAATGAATACGACGTTGACATCATGAAGAGCTTACAAGCAACGAATCTTACCAAAAATGAACTGTTTGAAGTTGAGCTTGAAAACGGAGCAGTCCTAAAAAGTAAAACAGTCATTCTTTCCACTGGCGCACGTTGGAGAAACGTTGGCGTACCTGGAGAAGCTGAGTTTAAAAACAAAGGGGTTGCGTATTGCCCGCACTGTGATGGTCCATTATTTGAAGGCAAACATGTCGCTGTTATTGGTGGCGGTAACTCCGGCATCGAAGCTGCGATTGACCTTGCCGGTATTGTTCAACACGTCACGGTATTAGAGTTCTTACCCGAACTAAAAGCTGACAAAGTGTTACAAGATCGCTTATTCAGCCTACCAAACGTGACGGTGATTAAAAATGCTCAAACAACTGAAATAACAGGTGACGAAACAGTTAATGGCATCACATACAAAGACCGTGCTACCGAAGAAGAACACCATGTTGAACTTGCCGGTGTCTTCGTTCAAATCGGCCTTGTCCCTAACACGGATTGGTTAGGTGATACTGTTGAGCGTAACCGCATGGGTGAAATCATTATCGATAAACATGGTCAAACCAGTCTACCGGGTGTTTTTGCTGCAGGTGACTGTACCGATCAAGCTTACAAGCAAATCATTATTTCAATGGGCTCTGGTGCAACTGCATCCCTTGGCGCATTTGATTACATGATTCGCAACTAATTGACACCAACCTTGTTAATAGCCGCTTGCTACCTCACAGTAGCAAGCGGCTATTTTGTTTGGCTTCCTGCTGGTGATCAAGTCAACCTGCAACAGATCGCCTATTTCATTCGCGGCGTTCCTCCTTCTAACTTAGAAAAAGGAGTGTTAATCCTTTTGAACTACCCACCCCTTAACGCGCTTACGAGTTGTTTGATTTGTAGGGGTTCTCGTCTATATTTAGATAAATTAGTTTGTATCTCCGTTAAAATATGTTATAATTTTTACAAAATATAGATAAAAATGGAGCGTGAATCACGTGAAAGATACGCGACTTAAGACGATTCATCGTGCGGAGAAATTTTTTAAACTTACGTTTTTGCTTATTTGCTTATTCGCTAGCATCAGTATAATTACGTTAATTGGTGCAACGTTCTCGCCTAGGACAGCTTTTTCCATTGAGGAAGGCTTAGAAATTTGGCGTGTCAACTATCCTATCTCGGAGATTACCTTATTCACCAGTATATCTACAGGTAAACTTGCGCATCTCCAGTCTCCAGAAGCCAGCGCAAAGGGGTTGTTTATTGTCTCGTTATTCACCATCATTATTTACCTAACGGTGGTTGGTTACATCACTAAATTATTCACCCATATGTTACATGCCATATCAACCAACCATTCACCATTTACTTTGGACAGTGTTTATGTATTAAAACGCATAGGCTGGATCATTATAATCATGAGTCTCTTAGTAGATATCTTCGATCAACTGCTCTATGCCATCTTTGTCACCAAAATATTTTATCTTCAAATCCAACTAAATAACATCGATTATTTCCTCGTTGGATTAGGCATCCTCGTCATCAGTCACGTCTTTTATGTTGGCTATACGTCACAAAAAGCCGTTGATGCCACCTTTTAAAATAAACCAAACAAAAAGAACAAAGCCTCAAATTTTTTACTGAGGTTTTGTTCTTTTTCAATCGCTTTTTTCAGTATCTTTTTCTTTTCTAGTCAGCACAAAAGCTGTTAGGTAAGCCGTCATTGGGATGATTAAAATAATACCTGTCCCTGATAAAATAATCGTTACAACTTCACCTGCGAATACTTTCGCATTAATCACTTCAGATAGTGAATAATCCATGTCATAGAAACGGACAAACAGCGCTAGGTAGCCGCCGAAAAATGCGAAGAATAGTGTGTTTGCGCTTGTTACGAGTAAATCTTTCCCTACACCCATCCCAAGCTCAACGAGTTCTTTTAAAGTAAGCGTCGGCCGGTGCAAATAAAATTCATACATCGGCGAGGCAATCGAAATCGCTTCATCGGTCATCGCACCAATTGTACTCATCAAAATAACCGCACTAACTACTTGCGTGAAATCCACACCAAAATGAAAGTTGTATATTGCTAATTCTTCAACTTCTTCGGTACTAAACCCACCGACACCCGTCCAATCAACAACCACCTGGATGATGACTAATAACAACGCCGTCGTCATTAGCGTTGCATAAAAAGCGACACGTGTTTTTTTGTTGTCACCATTGATAAAGAATAGCGTGATGCGGCTAATGCATACACAGGCAATTAAAGTGACAAAAATTGGACTTACGGCGTCATCCATCATGATAAAAACAGTCACCATGACAATCGCAAAATTAATAAAAAGCGTGACAAATGAAATAAAGCCTTTTTTCCGACCGATTAGCACCATCAACACAAACAAAATGATCAACAAGACAACTAATGTGTCCAAGTATTCACCTCCTCATGAGCTGTTGCGGATTGTTTCTTTCTCATAAAACGGATAAACAATAAGCTCACAGATAAACTAATCGGAATGCTAAGCACAATACCAATTCCCCCACTAAGGGCACGAACAAGTTCTAAAGAAAGGTTCATCTCGAGCACAAAACCAAGCGGTGCATCATTTAATAAATAAATCAGCAATGTCGGAATCGTTCCACTAATGTAGGCAAAGAAAATGATGTTCGTCATGGTTCCCATGATGTCTTCGCCAATTGCTTGCCCAGCTTTTCTCAGCTGCCGGTAGGAAATTGTCGGATCTTGTTGATATAAACTGAACAAGGACGAATTAATCGTCACAGCTACGTCCATCACTGCTCCTAACGCACCAACTAAGATACCGGCGGTGAATACAGCTTCTGGGTGACGGGTAAGAAAGCCCATCTCCTCAAATCGGAGTCCGGCATGATGTGTTGCATCAAGCACAATTAGACTAATCAAAAGCATTACGCCTGTCCCTAATAAGGTTGCACAAACACTTGCCCACGTCTTATACGTTATCCCACTCACAAAAAACAGAGAGGTAACCGTCATTAGTATTACGGCGATGCCCATTAAAGCTAACAATGACGATCCTTCATTCGCAACAAAATACCAAATTAACATCGCCATAATGGCTGTATTTAACGCTAAACTAACCATTGCGAATAAACCTTCTTTTCTACCAATGACAATCATGACTAACAGAAAAGCCACCAATAAAAACAGCACTGGCTGATCACGCTTCTCGTCAACCACTTCCCCCGAAAGACCTTCAGCTGTTTCTCGCAAACTTATAAACACCTCATCACCAACCGCTAACGCATCATGATAGACTTTAGAATCACTGTACTGATACATCAGGGTTAATTGTTCTCCTTTAAAAGCCGTATTTAATAACCGTACGTTAATCTCGTTTCGGTAAATGGTATCAACGGATTCCGTCTCATCAGTAATAACTTCTTGATCTAATTGTGTTTGGTTAATAATAACTGCTAAAGGTTCATCATAAAAACTCGGACTATTTAACATCAAATAGATACCAGCCCATGCTAAGACAACCATGGCAATAAGCATACTTAAGGGGCGTCGTCTCATCGCTTTAAACGGGTACATTGATCCACCTCGATTCGTTCAAATTTCATTAACCCATTATACCACGGATTTTGAAGTAGATAAAAAAGCGTATCTGCATAGTAATCACAGATACGCCATCGCTTAGGATAAGACTGCTTGAATATCTTTTTCAAAATCCATGGGTTCATCTGTCGGCTCAAACCGTTTGATAACCTCACCGTTACGATTAACTAAGAATTTAGTGAAATTCCACTTAATATCATCACCGACTACCCACTCCGGGTATCGATCAGTAACAATTTTCTTAATGAGTTTTCCATTCATGGTTGTTTCATCAAAGCCTTGAAATGGTTTTTCTTGTTTGAGAAACTGAAAAATCGGATGTGATCTACGTCCATTCACGTCGACCTTACCGAAAACCGGAAACTCAACGCCGTAATTCTTCTTACAGAATGCCGCCGCTTCTTCATTTGTCCCTGGTTCTTGCGCATTAAATTGATTACACGGAAACCCCAAAATAGTGAAGCCTTGATCTTTATATTTGTGATATAACTTTTGTAGATCCTCAAATTGTGGGGTGAATCCACATTTACTCGCCGTATTCACGACCAAGAAAACATCCCCTGCAAATGTATTGAGTGCTACTGGTTCGCCCTGAGCGGTTAAAGCTTCAAAATCATAGATTGTTGTCATTTTCCCCTTCCTCCTTAACAAAATATTGTGCGGAATTAATTATACAACAGTTATACAAAATAGTGGTATATTTTGCTCATGACCGGCATATATCTTTAGACGCATAGCTGATTAGCTCTTCCTTCAAAAACAAAAACCAACGACCGCTCTCAGTCCACCCTACACCCTATTTTTTTCATTTAAGATTGACAAATGCTCAATTAAGTTATATGGTTAGTTACATAAGTAATGAACCAACAAAGAGGGTGTGTACATGACATTTCATTTAAACGAGGACAAACCAATCTTTCAACAAATAGCGGACACGATCGAATCCAGCATCCTTGAAGGCACGCTTGCAGTAGGGGAACGGGTTCCTTCTACCAATGAATTCGCTAAATTTTATGCAATTAATCCAGCGACGGCCGCAAAGGGCATCAATTTGCTTGTCGATGAAGACATTATTTACAAGAAAAGAGGCATTGGTATGTTTGTTGCCGAAGGTGCACCAACGATTATCTCAGCTAAACGAAAAAGTCGTTTTTTTCACGACTATATTTTACCTTTAAAGCAAGAAGCAGTGAAGTTAGGGTTAACAGACGAGGATCTTATCCATTTACTAAAAGGAGCGATGAAATGATGAACGTTGAAATCAGCAATCTTTCAAAAACCTATGGTGCTTCAAAAGCTTTAAACAATGTATCATTACTGTTTGAAGCTAACAAAATTTACGGCTTGTTAGGGCGAAACGGGGCTGGAAAAACAACCCTCATGCAAATATTAGCCGGTCAGCAGCGCCAATCACATGGCGTGATTAAAGTAGGTGGTCAGGACCCATTTGAGAATGGCACCTTATTGTCACAGATTTCATTAATAAATGAAAGCAACAATTTTAAGAACAACTTAAAAATTAAAGACGTACTAAAAATAGGCGCCTTATTTTATCCGAACTGGTGCACAGAAACCGCGGATAAGTTACTAGCCGATTTTGAGCTTGATCGACAGATGAAAACAAAAAAGCTATCAAAAGGGATGGCTTCCGCGCTAGGTATTGTGATTGGCTTAGCAAGTAAAACCAAAGTAACAATCTTTGATGAACCTTATATCGGCTTGGATGCTTCTGCGAGGTATCGCTTTTATGATATTTTATTAGAGGAATATCAAAAAGAACCACGTACAATTATTCTTTCTACGCACTTGATCGATGAGGTTAGCAATTTATTTGAAGAAGTCATCATCATCGATGAGGGGGAGGTTTTACTAAAACAAAATAAAGATGCCTTGCTTCAGTTAAGTTTACAACTGAGTGGTCCGACAAAAGCAATTGATCACTACACAAAAGGCAAGCAGGTCATTCACGCAACAGAAATGATGGGAAACAAAACGGTCTTATTATTTAATGACGTTTACGATGTTGCCGATTTACGTCAACGTGGGTTTCAAGTTGAAGAGACGAATATACAAAAACTGATGGTGTATTTAACTGAAAAAAAGGACGTGCGTACACATGACTAAACAATTAAAAGCAGGCTTACAATACATGTTGATCGATTTTCGCTACAGCTTAATGATCTTTTGGTCGATTTTATTTGCATCGTCACTGCTATTGATGCTCCTTTCTTGGTCCATTCCAAGCTCGCAATCAAATTTAGCATTTGGGCTTGTCATCTATATTTTCTGTGCCATCTCTGGTTTCCAAATGACCAAAGAAACATTGCCTTACTTTTTAAAATTTAGCTCCACAAGAAAAAATTTCCTTATCGTCGCACTCGTCTTTAATGTCCTTTTAGCAATGTTTATGTCGTTACTCGCTATGCTTAGTACGTATCTGTTTAATTACATTTCACGACTCTTTGACGTTGCCAACTTCCGCGTCATGTTTACTACCGAACTAACAACACTAAGTCAAACCTGGTACCATGAGTTCTTCACAAACGCCGTTCTCTCTTTTCTCTTCTTAACACTCGGGTTTTTGTTGAGCTCACTGTTTTACCGTTTCGGTTTAATCGGTGGATTTTCTGGGTTGGCTGTTGTCATCATCTCAATTATTTTGCCGGAATCACGACAATTCCTGGCTGATTTATTCTTATCGATTGATTACACAAAGGTGGATTTTAATTTCCTCGTGATCCTTTTCGTTAGTTTGTTTACATTTATCCCGAATTGGTTATTGATTAAGCAGGCACCAACAAAAGCAGCTTCGACTCGGTAATTTACACACTGAGCGTCACCAATTACGCTTAGCTTAAGCACCATATTTAAAAGGGTAAGCATGCCGAGGCATGCTTACCCTTTTTATTATCGTAAATTTTCGCCATTGGAAGCAATCACTTGTTTATACCAATCAAATGATTTTTTCTTTGTACGTTTTAATGTCCCTTTTCCTTCGTTATCACGATCAACATAAATAAACCCATAACGTTTTTTCATCTCACCTGTTCCCGCACTAACTAGGTCAATACAGCCCCAAGATGTGTAACCAAGTAAATCGACTCCATCTAATTCAACTGCATCTTTCATTGCTTTAATATGTTCACGCAGATAATCAATTCGGTAATCGTCTTCAACGTAACCTTCTCCATCTGGGGTATCGACTGCACCGAGCCCGTTCTCAACAATGAAGAGTGGTTTTTGATACCGGTCATATAAAGCATTCATCGTCGTACGTAAACCAAGCGGATCAATTTGCCAACCCCACTCACTTGCTTCAAGATAAGGATTCTTTACCGAAGCAAAAATGTTTCCTTCTGTTTGCTCATTAAGTTTAGGATCGGTTGTAACAACTCGCGAAGCGTAGTAACTAAAAGAAATAAAGTCAACCGTGTGTGCTTTTAATAATGCTAAATCTTCTTCAGTCATCTCAATCTTGACCCCTTCACGCTCCAGCTGTTTAAGCGCATAATTCGGGTATGCTCCACGTGACTGCACATCGATAAAGAAATAATTCTCACGGTCTTTTTCTTGTGCTGCAAAAACATCTTCGGGCTTACATGAATAAGGATAGTTAAGACCTGCCGCCAACATGCAACCGACTTGATTTTCCGGATCAATTTCATGGGCAATCTTTGTCGCCAGTGCACTTGCCACCAATTCATGGTGTGACGCTTGGTATTTTACTTGCGTCTCATCTTCGTCTTCTTCAAATACGAGACCTGCCCCCATAAACGGGGCATGGAGAATCATGTTGATTTCATTAAAGGTTAACCAATACTTCACTAAGCCTTGGTACCGTGTAAAAAGTGTTCGAACCAAGTTTTCGTAGAAATCAATCATCTTACGGTTACGCCAACCGCCATATTCTTTGATTAAGTGGATAGGGCAATCAAAGTGGGTGATGGTTACTAATGGCTCAATCCCGTAGGACTTGCACGTTTTAAACAAATCTTCATAAAAGGCCAGGCCTTGTTCATTCGGTTCAGCTTCATCCCCGTTCGGAAAGATCCGGGTCCATGCAATGGATAGACGATAGGTTTTAAAGCCCATCTCAGCAAATAGCTTAATGTCTTCTTTATAGTGATGATACATATCAATGGCTTCTTTCGCTGGATAGAAATAGCCTGGTTCAAAGTCTAACATTTTCTTTTGGCCTGTTATAATTGGAAAACGATCTTCGCCTACCGGTACGACGTCTACATTCGCGAGACCTCGCCCACCTGCATTATAACCACCCTCACATTGGTTGGCTGCTGTTGCTCCACCCCATAAAAAGTCTTTTCTAAAGCCCATTTTATCTGCCTCCTTATTTTCCCTACATTCCTTAACATGATCTTGTTTGTTTATCCTTTTATTTTAAAACAATCCCATCGCTTTGACGAGCATCTCTTTTCTTCTTGTTGTAAGTCACTCCGTTTGTCGCATGTAACATATCGGTTACACCATGTTTCAAAAACAGAAATATGTTATACTAACATAGCATTTAATATACGATGAATGTAGGGACGAGAGGAGGTTGGTGTGATGTTCACGAGTGAAGTCATTGCCTCATTGAATGATTTAGAAACAGATATTTATAATTATATCGTGACGCATGAAAAAGAAGTTACTTATATGCGGATTCGAGAACTAGCTGATGAAACGCATGTATCCACGGCAACAATCCTTCGTTTTTGCAAGAAGGTTGGTTGCGAAGGCTTCTCTGAATTTAAAACCACGTTAAAGATCGATTTAGCAGGTCGTAATCAAACGGTAAAGTCTGGTGACCATGCTGTTTTTGAGTTTTTCGAACGCACGTTGTCGAGTGATCAGCAGGCATTGATTGATAGCGCCATTCACTTATTGACCGCCGCAGATAGCGTGTTATTTCTTGGGATAGGTAGTTCCGGTATTTTAGCGGAATACGGTGCGCGTTACTTCTCGAGTCTAGGGAAATTTTCGATGTATATTAAAGACTTTTCTTATCCGATCCACAATCGTCTCCAAAAAAACAGTGTCTCAATTGTTTTATCCGTTTCTGGCGAAAATAGTTTTTCAATTAAACACATCAATAAATTGAAACGAGAAGGATCAAAGATTATCAGTATCACCAATCACAAGCATTCCACCATCGCAAAAATGAGTGATGTGAATATCGCATATTACATGACTGAAGAGTATTATGAAGATACCAATATTACCACACAAGTTCCAGTCATTTATATTTTAGAAACATTGGCACGCACATTAAATCAACATGAACAAGCATAAAGGCTAAACCTTCGTGCTTTAGGGGGATACATAAGATCATGAATAAAAAAGATATTGCTGATATTAGAAAACAATTCAAACGGGAAAATGACTTGCTACACATCCAAGAGATCCTGTCAGTTTATGTAACGAAAGAAACGCGCGAAATCTATCATGAAATTAGTCGTCCTTTTAGTATTTTGGACGATGATGAACAAGAGCTTTTCCACACCAATTTTAAAAAGGTGTTAACTGGTAACCTGGATGAAAAACTGTTTGAATTAAAGTTCCAACAAGAGGGCGATGACCGCACGCAGCTGTTGTTAAATGAAGCACTTATCACCGAAGATCGTGCTCGCTTCAAAGAATTAATGCTGATCATTGTCGATAAAATGCTTGAGGTAAGGGAATACGAGCACGACCTTGTCATCACCTTTATCAAGGGGGATTACCTAAAACCAACCAAGAAAAAAGACACCGATGATGACTTTGAACATAAAAACGATTTAGCTTATGACCATCAGTTTATTCTTTCGACTGTCAATAAGACACAGGACCCTCCAAAAGATTTACTATTTGACTACGTTGAAAAACTATTTAAATATCAAGTCATTGTTGACCCGGTCATCAATATTAAAGCACCGATTGGTGGCTTTTTATTCCCTTGTTTCACCGAACATGCGGCTGATGTTAATCATATCCTTTATGCCGCACCAAAAGCCAACGAACCTGATGAGGCTTATATTCTTGATGTCTTAAATGCAGAAGAAACAGTCACCCAGCAAGAAGATAAAGCGATTTTTGAAGGCGTCGTACGCGGAACTGTTGGGCACCAAATCGGAACTGACACGTTAGCTGGTATGTATGGAGATATTTATAAGCGTGTCGAAGAAGCCGAGGCGGAAGATGAAATTCCAACGCTTGACTATAAAGATATTTCCGAACTGTTAACCGCTAATGGCGTTCAGCACGTTGAACCTGAGCAGGTAAAAACAGCGCTTCATGACTTAATTGATGACGACGGTTATCAATTAAAAGCTAAAAACATCGTCCCGAAATATAAATCAAAATCAATCAAAATCAACACAAAGATTGCTGACGTAAAAGTCAGTCCTGAAGACTTACGTTACGTCAAACAAACACAAATGTTTGGCCGGCGTTACTTGATGATTGAGGTTGATGAAGAAACAGTTGTTGATGGTTTTACCATGATTCCTGAAGTGTTCGGTGAAAAACAAGCAGCCGAATCACCGATTGCAATAGAAAATAATCCCTCTGATTCTTTAGAGGCTAAAAACGATGATGCTCGTATGTAGATCTGTTACACAAAACAGGCGAACCAAAAGTTAGCTGGTTCGCCTGTTTTTATATACTTAAATAAATCTGAATGCCTTGTGGATCATAAAGATAAGGCATATCTTCTGCTTCTGCTACAGTTACACCTGCTTGTTTCAACGCTTCCAGCAGATGCTCACGTATTTGCTCAGATGGATAGGTTATCGTGAAGCTTTTCATTTGAATCGCATCGTTTGCTGGGGGTTCTTTTCCATTCCAAGTATTGATACCAATATGGTGGTGGTACTTCTCTGTTGATAGAAATGACGCTTGGTTACCAAGGGCACTGACCACTTCAAATCCTAACAATTCCGTATAAAACTGTTCTGATTCTTGTAAATCTTTCACATGAAGATGGATATGTCCAAGAACCGTATCATTTGGTAAGCCAGCGAATGATGTATCCTGATTGATTTCATTTAAAATCGCCTCAGCATCAAGTGGGTCAACGGCCATATCGACAAATCCTTCTCGCCACGACCAATCTTCTGGATCACGGTCACGGTATATTTCAATGCCATGACCATCAGGGTCATCAAGATAAATGGCCTCACTCACTAAATGATCCGCTGCCCCCATTTCAATATCGTGCTTAATTAACTGCACCATTACCTTAGCTAAATCTGCTCGCGTTGGAAGTAAAATTGCGACATGGTAGAGACCCGTAACGCGCCTCGCTTTTTGCTGCTTAGCTTTCTTTTCAATCAGTGTGAGCATTGGCTTTGTTTGATCAACAGATAGTTGCAATGCTTCATCCGTTTCTAATAACACTTTAAAGCCTAAAACATCCACATAAAACCGCCGAGATGCCTTTAAATCTTTAACCTCAAGTTCAATGCGACTTACATGTGTTGCTGGTTGATTATGAAAATTCACCTCTATAACCCCCGCCATTTTTTTATTTTCCAAGCCTGAAGCTATTTATTGCTAGTGGTCTGTTAATGCTCATTATAAACCTTATTTATCTTGAATTCAAAATAAAAGATTACCCACCGAAAAAGGTCGAAACTGAATGAATCATCAGCTTCGACCTATTGTTTATGACTCTTGTTTTGCGAAATCAACAGCCACAACAAGGGCGACAACGAGGGCTTCAAAACGGGGATCAATGATCTCCATCTTGTAGGTGTCCCCCCACGTAAGCCATTTTTCTTCGACATATGCAACAACGTCGCCTTTCGCTTGCACTTCAAAGTACTTATCTAAGAAGTCACCGTTAATGCTGATATTTTCCGCCCGAATATCAAACCGCGTTTTAAAAAAAGTGAATGCTTTTTGAATGGTAATCGACTGAAAACCCGGAATCTCAACATAGAAGGTTGGCATAAAGCTGATCACTTTTTTTGTGATTTCACCTACCGGTTGGTTTGCTTTATCTAGAATCGTAAAAGTTTTCGGAATTTGCATAAAGCTACCTTCCACATAATATGCTGGTTGTTCGTGTTCGTCGGTAATGGTGAATTTCTCACCTAAACTAAAAACTTTTTGACGCATGTACAATTGACGCATCGACATTCCCTCATTTCATTCAAAATTAGTTTTACTTTTCGGCTTACTGTTCAGCTCACTTTACCTAGCCAACCACCTAACAAAAAGCTCTACATCTAACGACCTTAGCTCCTCAAGTGACAAGTGCACGCTAGAAAATCAGCTGCTTCCCAACGCAAACATTTCCTTCTTTTCCCTATTATATCATAATTATTTACGTTTTATAGAGGGCCACATAGAAATAACGTACCCTTTCCAGTAAAAACACCACTGACTTTGAAAGGGTACGTGTTCATGATAAACATCAGCTAATTATTTAACTGCTGATAATTCTGCAAAATCATGATATTCATAACCAAATGTTTCTGCAACAGGACCATTGGTGATTTTTCCATTATACACATTAATACCGGTGTATAACGTGTGGTCTTTTGTCGCCGCTATTTCCACGCCCAGATTTGCAAGTTGTAGCGCATGTGGAATCGTTACATTCGTTAAAGCTACCGTTGACGTCCGCGGCACTGCTCCTGGCATGTTTGCTACGGCATAATGCAAGATGCCATGTTTAACATACACCGGATCATCATGCGTCGTGACATGATCTTCCGTTTCAAAGATACCACCTTGATCGACCGCAATATCCACAATTACCGATCCAGGTTTCATCGCCTTAACCATCGCTTCACTGACTAATGTTGGTGCTTTTCTTCCCGGAATAAGGACTGCACCGACAACAATATCTGCATCTTTAATTGACTCACTTATGTTCACTTCATTTGACATCAACGTCACCACATGATGACCATAATCCGCTTCTACTTGGGTTAACACCTCTGGCTTCACATCAAGCAGTGTCACTTGTGCGCCCAAGCCTTGAGCAATTTGCAAGGCGTTTTGTCCAGCAACACCACCACCAATAATGGTTACTTTACCATTTTTCACACCGGGTACCCCACCGATTAATACGCCGGCACCACCTTTAGGCCGCTGTAGATAATGACTCGCAACTTGAACCGATAACCGGCCTGCAATCACGCTCATTGGCTGCAACATCGGTAAGTTCCCTGAAACACCGACCATCGTTTCATATGCTATCGCGGTCGTTTTACTTTCCATTAATGCCTTTGTTAAGGCTGGTTCATTTGCTAAGTGTAGATAAGTAAATAAGATTAAATCTTCTCGAAAATAGTGATATTCCGAAGCGAGTGGTTCTTTCACTTTCATGACCATGTCACTAGCCCAAACAGTTACCGCCTTTTGTTCAATGATCGCTCCATTTGCTTGATAGCGTTCATCTTCAAATCCCGCACCCTCACCTGCACCGGTTTCAATAAATACTTCATGCCCTTGTGTCACGAGTAATTGCACCCCTAACGGCGTTATCGCAACTCTAAATTCATTATTTTTAATTTCTTTCGGTACCCCAATACGCATATGCGTCAGCCTCCTTGTTTTTTCTAAACCAACTTGCATCTTTCACGCATGTATTCATTCAGCTGCTAAAAGCTTCATTCACCAATCGCGGTCGGTTTTCATTTAAATGTCTAATATAAATACATACCCTAAAGTGATTGGTTTTATGCAAAAACAAGATGAATGAAAAGGACGGCTTATCGCTTTGTCATTTCAAACATGACGACACGCGCATGTTCATCGAACGGTCATATTTTATGGGCTCAACGTGTGATCAGTTACTTAAAAATCGGGTAGAGATGAATAAGGCATGCTAGCCCAATCACTTCGACAAAGGAGGCGCGTCTTATGTCCTTACTTATCTTAATCCTTGGCTACCTCCCACTTGCTCTCATAAGTATTGTCTTGTTTACCGCCAGCTTTATCGAAATTGTCCTTCGCACACAGTTGATTCCCCTCAGCTTATTGTTTATCTTAGTGATCCTTTCTATGACACTCACCTTACACGGCCAAGCCTTTCGTTTTTTTAATGACCGTTTTAAAACACCCTTTAAGCATAAAAAAGCCGACCTACAAACCTTAATTATTATCCTCATAGCTGGAGTGATCACCTTTAGCTTAAATCATCCGTTTGGTTTTGGTGGCTTCATGGCTTCCGGGACTGTTGGTTTAATCGGCACGCTCATGTTCACTAAACACTGCGTAGCCATCTATACCGGAAGTTTTGTTGGGATGACCCACCTTCACTTTCTTCCTGATTTGTATTGTGTTAGTCTAGCACTCATCATCACCGGCCTTTTATTTATTTGGGGGCAATCTGCTTATCAAGGCTTTGGTGGTAAACTCGGCACCTTAAGTTTACTGGGCACCCTTTTAAGTGGGTTAGTCATGGGACACTTTCCTTTTTCATCACCTTTCCCTGGTCTTGGGACTGGGCTGATGATTATTCTCTTTAGTTTGATTGGCTGTTCCATCACCTTATTTATCAGAGCTACCTTTAATCAAAACCCTGTCTTCGCTTCAAGTGTTGTAACCCTTTTGATCACCTTTAGTGTCTATCTCGAATCAGGAAGTTTTTCGCACATTTACATTGCTGCCGCTATGTGTGGGTCATTTGTTGGGATGACACAACGACACCATTTGCCTCACGTCCTCCTTTATCTGCTTGCTAGTTTATTTGCTGGAACCCTGCTTATTTTCAGTACACCCTTTCTTGAAAATGCAGGCGGAAAACTCGGAACACTAGCTTTTGGTTCCGTCCTAAGTGTTAAAGGCTTTACTGACTTGTATCATCTCATCACATTGTATATCCACGGAAGGTACGGAAAATCCACTTACTTATCGGAAGCGCATGAATGAATCACACTTCTTTATTAGGGATATACCCCTTCGATCCGCAATAAAAAGCGCACCTCCACTCAAGGGAGGTACGCTTTTTCATGATTTCCTATTTATTCAAGAGCTATTTTCATGGTTTCAGCCATGACAGTTGCACCCTAACGTGCACCGCCGCCACCGCCACCGAAAGAACCGCCACCGCCACCAAAGCTTGTTCCTCCACCGCCACCGCGACTGGCCGCTGACACGCCACTCGAATAACCACTATTCATACTCGAGATAAATAAGTGGGCGACATAAATATCAGTGAAGCTAATCTGACTTTGTTCGATAAACTCTGGATAAAAGGTCTCCAATTGCTTTGCTACTTCTTCAGTAATGCCGTAAAGACTAGCCCAGATCAACAAATCTTCCCACAGGCTTACTTCTTTAACGACCCGTTCATCAAGTAAAGAGAAATCTTTTAGGTAGTTTCTAAACTGAACGAGGTGATCAAATAATTTTTCCCCTTCTTCAGTTCCCTTTGTAACCATGGCTGTTAAACCACCCATAAACTTCACTTCTTGACGATAGAGATAACCTTCAGCAAAGAGATATTTTTTCGATGTTGTTTTCAAGTCACTCTTTAACGTTTCTAACGTTTTGTAATTTGTTTTTGACCATTTTTTAATTTCATCATCTTCAAGTACACCATCATCTCCAGCCGCTTCGACAACAACATTGAAAAATCTTCGCTCAAGCGCATCGACATCTTTGGCTAGTTTTGTTGTTGCTAAGACAAATTGATCATTGTCTCTTTTGAAGATTTTCCCTGTCGTTTCAGTTCGGTGTGTGATATGCCCTTCTTTAAGCCACTTCAATATATAGGCACTAAAGTAATCTTCAAAGCTACCCATATTTACTTCTTGAAGTAAGAAATGAACATTTTTCATCGGCCCCTTCGTATAAGGCACCTCACGATAATACGCACCTTCATTCATTTGCTCGCGGTTTTTTCCGACAACGAGCGGTTCTGCTTTTTTGACTGCACGACGACGAAGCACAACAACCATTACAATGAAAGCAACAATAAGTAAAGCCACGCTACCAAACACAATTGCTAGCACGATGTCAGTAGGGCTCATTCCTTGGCTACCACTGTTGTAACTGCTGTTTTCTTTCGCCTTTGCTTCTTGTTCACTAAGTGTTAGCTCTTGATTGCTTGTTGGTGAAAATAATGGTTCTGTAAATTGCATCAGTAGGGTAATATGGCCATTATCACGAATCGGTTCGTTTGACCAACCGACCAAATCACCGTCTTGCAAATAAACTTCACCCTCAAAGCCAAATCCCCATATTTTTGTGTTTTCAGCGGTAAAAGCAACCGGTCCCGAAACAACGATTGAGACTTTTTCTGGGTTAATGTTGCCGGACCCATTAAAAAAGCGCCAGTTCATCCCTTGACCGTCTTCCAGTTGGCGAACCATATCGGTTAACGTATAGGTGACGGTATAGAGATGCTGACCATACGCACCAATCCCCCAAACAAGTTCTTGCCCATTGTCCGTTTCAACTATGCCATACTTGCCTGCCTTTTGTTCACGACTCCAATCCAAATCCCAGTCCTCAACAAACGTGAGTGGTTCTCCCGCGTCACTGACCTGAAAGTCAGTGATACGCGCGCCTCCTAAGTTTTCCATCACAATATACATCTCTGTGCCTTCATCTAATGTCATGTCTCTTGTTTCAGTTACTGTCCCTGAACCGTCTGGATGAAGCTCAATTTCTAAATCCAACGTCTCCATCTCATTGGCGGAGACGACGGTCGCTAACCCGAAAAACAACGCTAGTGTTAACCATGCGACGACTATTTTTTTCATTGCTATCAACCCCAACTTGGCATTTCAGTTTTTTCTTGAGTGCCTTCAAAGTAATCACGCTTGGTAAAGTTGAACATACCAGCAATGATGTTTGAAGGTACCATTTGAATGATCCGGTTATACTTGGTCACGGTATCGTTATAAATCATCCGTGATTGACGCACTTGATTTTCATATTTGTCAATGTTTCTCAATGTGTCCTGATAGACCGTTGACGCTTTTAAGTCTGGATAGTTCTCTGCGACCGCAATTAAACGACCGAGGGCTTGGTTAAACAATTGATCATCCTGATTAACATCGGATACTTCTGCCCCTTTACCAATTTGCGAACGCTTTTCGGTGATGCCTTCTAGAACTTCCGCTTCGTGTTTTTCGTAGCGTTTTGTGCCATCAATCATGCTTTTTAGCGCATCCCAGCGCGATTCAATTTGTGTCGAGATTTGTCCCATTGCATTCTCAACCAACTCTCGCGTGCTCACTAACCGGTTATATGTAGAAATAACCCAGCCAATTAAAATAATGATGACTAAAACAACCACGCCTCCAATAATCCAACCTGTCATAAAAATGCCTCCTCTTTTTTACTTGTAAATGATGTGACTTAACCTCTTCATTATAGCAAATTTTCATCTTTGCCGTTGAAAAATCCTATCTCCTCATCCCTTGCTTATCAACCATGAACAGCCCCGCTAACCAGTGCCTTTAATATAGTGCTAATTAGTGCTTGCCATCCGTCACGTAGCACTGCTTTAGTACCTCTTTAAGTCATGGGTTGAGTGAATCGCGCCAGTTCTTTCGTTTATTCGTAACTTTAATTCTAGCTGTATCTACTTTAAAAATTTAATTAAAAAACTTAACCTTACACCTTGCATTTTGTTGAAATAAGACTATACTATTCAAAGACTATAAAATATATAGCGTTTTCTTCTAAGAAATACGACAAAAAAACACCGTTGGTGGTCAACTTATAATTTAAGCGATAGAAAGGTTAGTGATGGATGATGGGTAGAGATATGACATCAGGACATCCACTGAAACTAATCATCTTCTTTTCCTTACCGATGCTTTTAGGTAACGTCTTTCAACAGTTTTACTCGATGGCGGATACATTTATTGTATCACAAACACTAGGAATGGATGCATTAGCAGCAGTTGGATCGGTAGGTAGTATATTATTCTTAATTTTAGGGTTAGCGATTGGGTTAACAGCCGGACTTGCGGTCCTCACCGCGCAACGTTTCGGTAAAAAAGATGAAGCAGCCTTGCGACGTAGTTTAGGCGTGAGTTTAATCATTGTGGTCGTTGTTAGTATTATCTTAACGATTGTTGCCACCCTTAACACGCGGAACATTTTAGAGTTAATGCAGACACCGCCAGAGATTATTGACCAAGCTTATGATTATTTATTTATTATCTTTCTAGGGATTGGCGCACCGGTCATTTTTAATTTTTTATCAAATATTTTACGTGCCATTGGCGATTCTCGAACACCTTTACTCTTTCTGATTGTGACCTCGCTGTTAAATGTCATTCTTGATTATATATTTATTCTTGGCTTTGATATGAATGTCGCAGGAGCTGGGTATGCGACGGTTATTTCACAATTGATCGCATCGATTCTTTGTCTGATTTACATTAAAAAACGTGTCCGTATCCTTCGTGTCAAAAAGCAGGACTGGACCACAGATAAAACGGAATATAAAGAACATTTACGGATTGGTTTGCCCTATGGGTTCCAGTATTCCATCATTGCCATTGGGGCGATTGCCATTCAAATTACCTTAAATCAATTAGGTGCAACATCCGTGGCCGCCTATACCGCGTCCTCAAAAATTGAACAATTGCTCACGATGCCGCTCAATACGATGGGAATTGCGATGTCCACCTATGTTGCTCAGAACTTCGGGGCTGGTGAATTTGACCGGATTAAACAAGGAATTAAAAGCGGCATGGCTGTTGCGCTAGGCTATGCTATCTTTATCGGCGTACTTGGCCTTCTTTTTGGTCGCTTTCTCGCAGGATTCTTTGTGGAAGCAGGCAACACAAGCGTGCTCGATTTATCCGAACAATTCTTTAACATCCAGTCGCCGTTTTTTATGTTGTTAGCACTGGTGTTAGTCTTGCGCCCTGCGATTCAAGGGCTTGGCAATAGTTTCGTTCCGACCATTGCTGGTGTGTTAGAATTGTCTGCGCGTGTTATTGGCGCGCTCATTCTAAGTGAATTCTTCGGCTTTAGCGGCGCTGTTATGTCAAACCCACTAGCGTGGGTAAGTGCGGCAATACCGCTCATTATTTCTGTTTATTTCACCCAGAAAATATTGTTACATCAAGCGCCAACAAAATTAGACTTCGCTTTATCGCTTGGTTCTAAACATGTATACCGGCAAGCACAACTGATGAAAAACACTAACGAGGAACAGGCATAACTTTATACACATGTCTAAGTCGCTGAAACACTCACTACTTAGATCCTCTCTTGAAACAAGCGGCACCCAAGTGATTCCCTTCACTTGGGTGCCGCTTATTTAGGCTGTCTCGTTTTTTAACTGTTGCGCCACACTTATTATCGTCCTTACTTATGCTTGATTGAATCGTGCCAGTGAAAATAACGACAAATCAAAATCACTGGTGCCTTCTAAAGCGAGTTGACTTAGTACCTCGCCCATCACACTACTGAATTTAAAGCCATGACCGGAAAAGCCAGCTGCCAGTATGACACGATTGAGTGTCGGGTGCTGGTCAATAATGAAATGACTATCGGGTGAATTGGTATATAAGCATGTCTTTCCTTCTTTTAGTTCGCCGTTTGCCTCTGGTAAATAACGCGTCAAGAAGAACCTTAAATCTGCTTCATCTGATCCATACGCACCAAAGTTCTGTTTATGTTGATCAGGATCAATCGATTGCCCCACTTCAGCGCGCCCAATTTTCAAGCCTTGTCCTGCCTGCTCAGGAAACCCGTAACACATCCGGTCTCCTTCTTCAATATAAAAGGCCGGGAAATTAGCGAGATCATAGATTGCCGGCGCTTCAAACCAGCCAAACGCTTTACGGGTGGGTTGCAATGGCAACTGCAGCTCTTTTAACAGCTTTCCAACCCAGGCACCGGCCGTAACAATCACCTTATGTGCAAAATAGACCTGATCCTCGGTCTCAATTTTGATTGTCTGTTCATCTTGTTCACGGATGTCCGTGACAGGTGTGTTCGTGATTAAATGGGCACCGTGTTTAACCGCCAATTCGCGATAGGCCAGTATGGCCTCCTCACTATAAATAATACCCGCATCTTCTTCAAAACAGCCGATAAAATGCTCTGGCACAGAAAAACCCGGCCATCTTTGTTGCACCGCTTGACTCGTTAAAACCTCAAGGGGTAACTGGTGCGTTTCAGCACTAGCGATGGTCTCTTTTAAAAAAGGAGAGGATTTATCACCTAATCCTAACACACCCGTTTTCTCAAAAATCTTCGCAGCGCTTTGTTGGTCCAACTCTTCCCATAATTGTTGCGCACGTTTAACTAATGCAACGTATTCTCTTCCTTCACCATAGGCATGACGCATCATTCGTGTACTCCCGTGATGACTTCCATGATGATGGGGCGGATCAAACGCATCGATGAGTAGGGTATTTACGCCCTGTCCAGCTAAACAGGCACCTGTCGCCATCCCCATCGTCCCTGCACCAATTACCGCAACATCATAAACCGCTTCCTGTTTCATTTATTGTTCGCCTCCTTCATTTCTCATTAAACCTTCACACCCTCCGTTCATCTGAAAGCGCATTGTCTCCCCTTACTTATCGTTAGTGGAAGCTTCTAAAAGACACGCACAAAACGCTCACAAACCACGGGCATATCTTCGTTAAACGCTAGCCCTACTTCCGCCAATTCACGACGAAAGAAGTCTTCATGGACCTCGCGCCAGAAGGCAAGACTTCTATCCCCTTCGCCTTCTAAAAACGCGTGGGCTGCAGTTACTTCACGAAATGGAACCACTTCAACTGACGTGGTTTCGACGATGGCTACCGCCATGCCTTTGCCATCTAAAATAATATTATATTGCCCTACTTCAGGAAGCGGCTCCTCCTCGTGTTGATAAAGCAGTTGATTCGATGCCGTTGCTGTTTTTATCCCTTTCACTACCAGCTCCGCAAGTTGATCGGCCATTTGTTCAGAATCACCAAATGCCCATGCTTGATAGTCTCCGTCAACACCTGGATGCTCAGCCTTAAAGGTATTCCATAACAATACGATTGATTGTTTATTCATGATTATTCGCTCCATTCACTTCATGCTTTTGATTATTAGTCATCCATTTGTATTAACATTTTATTTAAAATGGTTTTAAGTTGACTGACCTCTTCTGCTGAAAGATTCGTACCCTCCACAAACTTTAAGGGAATGTCTTCAGCTAATGCTTCCATTTCCTCACCGTGTTTAGTTAAAGATACATTGACGACCCGTTCGTCTTCTTTGGAACGCTGACGCCTAACCAAGTTATGGTCTTCCATCCGTTTAATCATTGGCGTTAATGTCCCTGAATCTAAATACAACCGTTTCCCTAACGCTTTCACAGATATTGCCTTCACTTCCCAGAGGACGAGTAAAACTAAATACTGCGGGTAGGTTAACTTTAACTTGTCTAACAACGGACGGTATCGTTTCGTCATCTCTCGCGTTGTTGCGTACAAAGGAAAACAAACTTGATTGTCCAACTTCAGTTGTTCTTTTGTCACCTCAATCACCCCTCTATTCATTAACGTTAGTTTACCACATAAGCATGCGTATTTGCATTTTTCAATTTAATTGTGTACAATTAAATTGTTCAAAACTATAATACGAAACGAAAAGGAGATGCATGCAATGGGGTTAGCCCTTTATACCGCAAAATCAACGGCATCAGGTGGACGACAAGGAACCACAAAAACGGCAGATGGGTCAATGGAACTTTCACTATCGCTTCCGAAAGGACTTGGAGGTTCCGAACAAGCGGGCACAACCAATCCCGAACAACTCTTCTCACTCGGTTACGCTGCTTGTTTTGATAGTGCCTTACAGTTAGTCGCAGGCAAAGAAAAGAAAAAAATCACTTCCTCAGTTACCGCTGAAGTCAGCATTGAAAAACAATTAAAAGGTTTTGGTTTAAGCGTAAAGTTAATCGCTGAAATGGAAGGTGTTACACAGACGGAAGCAGAAGATTTAATGCATAAAGCACACGCGGTTTGTCCTTACTCACGTGCAATTGAAGGCAATGTAACGGTGAAGAAAAAAGCGATTGCGAAGTAAGAAGATCTTTTTGACTTCAAAATCTCTGTCAAAATTACGACATCAATTATTGAAAAAGGTTGCAGCGGCGCAATGGTATAGACTGATACGATTGATAAAGCAAGCGAGAAAATATACCCTTTCTGTTGGTGCAACCTTATTGATGAGTGTTAGTCCTTCTTGTTCTTCTGTTTTCAAAGTGCAGTTCAGATATTAGACAACATCGCAGACATATCGTTTAGGATTACTGTCCCTATACAGACGACTTACTTAACGGCACAAAAAAAGAGAAGCGCAATAATCCTTCTCCTTTTTTATGCTGCACAAGCTTTATTCATTTGGATTTGCTTCAAAATCTTCAAGTGAATCAACTTCCATATAGGTTGGAACAGCTAACCCAATCCTAGATCCTTCATATACAATACCAAAGTCTAAAAACTCACCCTCATACCTATCATAAAGTTCACCGTGTGTACTCGGTAACCAAGGTGAGGTTGTTACATCGCCACTGCCAGAAGCAATAGCCTCAAACAAAATCGACGGATCAACAGAAGTAACTGTTACGTCAAACCCGTGCTCTGTAAGGATTTCAGACGTAACATATGAAATGAATAATTCTGAGTTCCATTGTGTCGTTAAAATTTCAATAGATTTTCCATCGACGGGATCTAAACCTTCCGTGTATACATCAATAAAATCCCGATTCCCTTCTACCCAACGATTTGCTAGTTCTTCCATATCAAGTTCTTCTTCTTGCGCTAAAAGTAATGCATCTTCAATCACACCGACTTCCATCTCAAAACGATCAAGAATCTCGTAAGCAATCGGGAAATCTTCTTCAAAGCCAAGACGCGCGATTTTTGCAGCGTACTGACCTTCGCCAAAAATTCCTTCTGGGTCTTCTAGAAACTTTAAATCATATTTAGCAAACATATAGTGTGGTGACCACGCTGTGAAAATAATAGGTTCTTCGTTTTGAATCGCATTATCAAGCTCGGTCAACATAGCTCCTGTTGAAGAGGTTTGTTGACTCCAACCCGTAAAACTATCGTAGTCTTCAATCACTTGCTCGTTGAGTTCAGTCTGACCAGCCCCTGGCTCTATTCCTGTAATTGTGTAGTCCATTTGGGCACTTTCACTTTCACTTTCTTCACTTTCTTCTCCGCAAGCTGTGATGAGAACGAGCGTGAAAATCGTTAATGCTAACAATATTTTTTTCCAGTTTAACATTGTATTTCCCCCTGTTTTTCTCTGTTTTAAAAACTTAACGCATATTTATACATAAGTATATCGTTAATCGGGTATCCCATTCAAATATGATATTTTGAGTTAATCCCTCATTGCCTTTAGCTTTTTATCCTCTCGTCTGTTTGACTACTCTTTTTTATTCACTTTCGTCATATTGCTTCTAAATACTGCTTTATTCATCTTTAACAACGAAACCCCAACTAATTCCCAGGTCGAATAGTCACTATCACTTAGCTAAATGCGGTATACTAAAGACAGGTAATCAATCACGAGAAATGAGGGTCTAAAATGAAAAAAAAAACAAAGATTGGCTTAATTGGTGCGCTTGGAGCGACAACTAGTGCCTTATTATATAGTTCGGTCTATTTTTATAAACAAGCCGTTAAGAAAACGGAACAACCTGTTGAATATGACTATGATCCAATTAAAGTTGTTGCTAATGATCCGTGGGAAAAAGAAAAACTATGGTATCAAACGACCCCTCGAAAAATCCTCATGATTCAATCATCAGACGCATTAAATTTATCTGCTCTCTTCATTGAACACACAACCCCTACAAAAAAGGTTGCAATTCTCGCACATGGCTATAGCGGAAACAACCGCGAAATGGCACCATTCGCAAGTCTCTTTCATGAATTAGGTTTTCACATTTTATTACCAGATGCCCGTGGTCATGGTGAGAGTGATGGAAATTATATCGGTTTTGGATGGCCAGAACGAAAAGATTATTTAATTTGGATCAGAAAAATGATTGAACGTTTTGGCACGGATTGTGAAATCGTTTTATACGGCATTAGCATGGGCGGTGCCACGGTATTAAATGTGAGCGGCGAAGGCTTACCTGATAACGTGAAGGCCGTCGTTGAAGACTGTGGTTACAGTTCGGTCGCAAAAGAATTGGCCTATCAGATAAAAGCGATGTATAAGCTACCTGCTTATCCGTTCATTCCGCTCACTAGCTTATTAACCAAATTAAAAGTTGGTTACTCCTTTGAAGAAGCGGCACCTGAAGAACAAGTTAAAAAAAGCACGACGCCAACGTTATTTCCTACGTGTAGTCAAGTGATATTTATAAAAAATAACCAGTATTTAATTATTATTCGTCTGAGATTTGAGAAGATTATGGTTTATAAGCATTCCAAATAAACCTAGTTATTCACTTTTAAAAAAACAACTAGGTGTGTATAATAAAAATAGATTGATTAGCTGTGTGGGGACAAAGCATAATCATATAGTTCATTTTTATTGATTAAAAAATGAACTACTTTTAACAGCTTGTTTATACAAGCAATCATGGCAACTTTATCTCGTTTATGATAAGGTTGCTTTCTTAGTTTATAATAATAATCCACTATATGATTGGGTGATGATTTTTGAGTTCGTAACATATTACGAACAATAAAAAACAGAATCATCCTAGCTCTCGCATTTCCACGTTTGTTGATCCTCTCTTTTTTCGTTATGGTACCTGATTGATGGGTTCTTATATCAATACCCACAAAAGCATTTATTTTATTTGATGTTGAAAAACGTCTAATATCTCCCAACTCTGAGATGAGTAAAGCTGCAGATAAAGGCCCTATTCCTGGTATACTTACTAGAATGTGAAACTCAGATAACTCTTCAGTTAATTTAATCATTTTAGCAGATAGTGTTTCTTTCATTTTCAGAAGTTCGCGTATTCTTTTTATTCGAAACTGTACCTTCGTAACAGCAAAATGATCTTTATTTACTGAAGGATATGACTCTTCGGCCATCTTAATTAATTCTTCAGCCTTACGCTTCGCTTCTTCTTGAGAAATTTTCTTCATTGTACCAGCAAGTATATGATTTTTAATTTTTGTTTTACTTATTTCTAATACATAAGCTGGATGTGCGAATTTCTCAATTACATTTAAGGTAAATTGAGATAAATTTTCAGAATATAATTTTTCAGCTTCTGGAAAAACCTTCTGTAGACCCGCATGTAAATAATTTTTTTCTTTCATTAAAGTCTCATGTACTTCGTTATATAAAGAAGATACTTCATGTAATTCCGTATATACAGAAGTCTGAGGTTGTGTTAACTCTCTATCAAAACGATAATGTGATTGAGCCAACTTATGAGCGTCTACTTTATCAGTCTTATTTCCGCGTAACACGTCTGTTTGCATTTTTGCTAAAAGTGGATTTAATTTACTAAAAGCAATACCTTCAGATATAAGAAAAGTCTCAATTTGACAAGAATAAACACCTGTTGCTTCAAAGACAACCTTTGTATCAAAATCACGTAGCTTTTCTCTTAATTGATGAAAACCACTCTGATTGTGTTTTAATTCCCATTCATCTACACATTCTCCTTGATCATAAATAACAACGTAACTTTTTCCCTTACTGATATCAAGTGCCATAACACGCAATATATTCCCCTCCCTTTTATTGATTTGAAGCGATTTACTATGCCTTAACACTTCCAATTTCCTATACACGGTCTCAAGGACCAACATACTACAAACTGATTCAATTAAGGATAGTGAAGGGGCCAGTTTATTGTACAGACTCTATGGTCTTATAACGTTGACGGCCTCTTCTTCACTTTCTACTATAAAAAAAATAGTAGTGTAAATCCACCGTCGTGGATATTACACTACTAATCTTAGTATGTTTATTCATGGCGACAGTGATCACTTCGTTCCCACGCAGATGGCCTACGAGCTATTTCACGCCATGCCGGGACCCAAGGAGTTATACATCGTCCCTGGGGCCAAGCATGCTTATAGCTATGTCACAAATAAAGCCGAATACCGCTTCAGGGTTCAACGTTTCTTAGATAACTATTTAAGCAGCACGATTTCATTTTAACCATTTACTTAAAGAAGGAAGTGTCCTATGTTCTTACAAATTTTCATTGCTGTTTTTCTTATTGTTTATGCATTAAGTCACGCACGAGCATCTCAGCTTTTCTTAGGTAAAAAAGCAAAACAGTTACCAGATGCGCGTCGTACTCGTTACCAAAAAGGCTTGTTCTTGCCCTTTTTCAGTTTAGGTTCCCTGTTTCTCATCTTCACCTTTGCGACGGAATACGGTTGGCTCAGCGCCAATTCTTTTTTCATCCTTTACTTAGTTGTCGTCTTACCGTTAATTTTTTATATTTTCCGCTACAATAAAAAGCATTTAGGAACATTTTTCGAACGATAATGGCAACACTTATCGCGTACTTTGCTCCCCAACTATAATAGGGGCAATTGGTGGCGCTGTCATTACTTGGTATACCGCAATAGAGTGTCTGGCAGCTGCTGGCACCGCAGGTGTAGCAGCTATAACAATATATAGTAGTAAATCTGCAAAATCATAGATGAAAGAAGCCTATTATCAGTTAGGCAGCATCTAAATAAGATGGGAGGTATTTAAATTGGATTTAATACTATCCATAAAGCAAGTCTAATTATTGTTGTGTTGTTGCAACAGCTAATTGAAAACTCGAAGTTAATAAGGAGTCAAAGATTTGGGTATTACGTTTTAATTTTCATTAGCATTATACTTATAGTTATTCAATCAATGTAAATGAACGATATAGGAGAAGTAATTGACTTCATAAACAATTACTTCCCCCCTTTTTAGTAACTTTCTTTTACATTGACCTTTAGAACCTGGATGCCCGATAATTTATAACGAAGGAATCGGGATATCCAGGCTATCGTGCGTTTCTGTGACATCTTGAAAAACGTTTGACTTGATGATGTTGTTTCGCCTTTTGGGCAAAGTTTTGCCCCACACTCATGGTCTCTTTTTTTAGGAATGGATGCGCGGAGAACTGAGCTGGTTAATGCAAAGGGAGAGCCAAATCCTCTGATTGAAAAGGGAGTTAATGATTGATAAATATCATTAATTTATACTTAGACTTATTCATACAAATCCACACGTTGATTTCAATTAGTGTATAATAAGAGAGCAATTAAATAAAAGACGACGACATAGAAGAAAGTGAGCGTGACCTAATGGGACGTAAATGGAACAACATTAAAGAAAAAAAGGCTAGCAAAGATAAAAGTACGAGTCGTATTTATGCGAAGTTCGGGCGTGAGATCTATGTAGCAGCTAAGCAAGGGGAACCGAACCCTGACTCCAATCAAGCATTAAAATTTGTTTTAGAACGTGCAAAAACTTACAGCGTACCTAAACACATCATTGACCGCGCGATCGAAAAAGCGAAAGGCGGCGGTGAAGAGAACTTTGATGAACTTCGCTATGAAGGGTTTGGACCGAGTGGCTCAATGGTCATTGTCGATACCTTAACCAATAACGTTAACCGCACCGCTGCTGATGTGCGCATGACTTATGGTAAAAATGGTGGCAACATGGGGACGACCGGTTCTTGCAGCTATATGTTTGATTATACGGCTGTCCTTGGCGTCGAAGATAAAACAGTGGATGAAATCATTGAACTGATGATGGAAGAAGAATTAGACGTGCGTGATGTGGTTGATGAAGATGGTGCAGTCATTATTTATGCTGAACCTGATCAATTCCATGCCGTTCAAGAAGCATTAAAAACGATCGGTGTTGAAACATTCACCGTAACTGAACTAGCGATGTTGCCGCAAAATGAAGTGACCCTTACCGGGGACGATCTTGAACAATTTGAAAAGCTGATTGATGCACTCGACGAATTAGAAGATGTACAGAACGTCTATCATAATGTAGATTTAGGCGACGCGTAAGGGAAATCCTTACTGTCGTCTTTTTCTTTGCGAATAAGAAAGGACAGGATAACTATGACCACCCATTACCCAGACAGATGGAACCTTGATGAGATTTTTCTAGGCGGAACGAGCTCCGCCGCGCTTCAAGAAAAAATAATGGCAACCAAAGAAGCACTCGACCAATTTCAACAGAAACTGGAGACCACCTCAACTGATGTCTTAACAGCTTCGAAAATAAAGGCACTGATTGACGAGGAGGCTACGCTTGAAAAAGCGTTAACACAAGCGTCTGTATTCGTCCAGATGTGCCACGACGCTAATACATCCGACCCGCACGCAACCGTCGTTAAAGGTCAAGTGATGACGTTGTATGCCCAACTTCAAAAACAAGATAATTTGGTGACGAAGCAATTGGTAGCCCTAACAGAAGCAGAATGGGACTCTCTTATCAAAGATCCCATCCTTAAACCAATCGCTTTTCGTTTAAATGAGCGTAGACAGATCGGACGGCGTTTACTATCTGACAAAGAAGAAGCGTTAATTGCCGATTTAAATAATGATGGTCTAAGCGGTTGGAGCAGTGTCTATGACACGATTGTCTCGACGATGACCATTCCTTTTACAGGGCCTGACGGAGAGACGACGGCACTCTCAGTTGGCCAAGCGATGAACCGCATGCATGCCGACGCTGATCCTAACGTAAGGCAACAACTCTTCAACAATTGGGAAGACGCATGGACCAAACAAGCACCCATTCTAACTGATGTGTTAAACCACTTAGATGGCTACCGGATTACCTTGCAGGCACGCCACGCGTATAACGATCATTTAGAAGAACCGCTCGAATATAACCGAATGTCCGCTGCGACATTAGCGGCGATGTGGAAAGCGGTCGATCAAGCAAAACAACCATTTGTTGACTTCTTAATGAAAAAAGCGGAGCTACTCGGTAAAGAGCAATTAGGCTGGGAAGATGTCGACGCGCCGCTCACCCTTTCAAAAGCAAAGGCAACGACGTTTAGCTTTGACGAGGCGTGCGCCTTTATTTTAAAACACTTTGAAAACTTCGGACCTAAATTAACCGGTTTTACAAAACACGCCCTTGAAGCAGGCTGGGTCGAGGCTGAAGACCGTGACCAAAAACGACCCGGCGGCTATTGCACGAGCTTACCTGAAGATGATCAATCCCGGATCTTCATGACCTTTACCGGTTCAACGTCGGACACAAGTACGCTTGCACACGAACTCGGTCACGCTTTTCACAGTCATGTGCTTACCGATCAACCTTACCCTAACCAGCAATATGCGATGAATGTGGCTGAAACGGCGAGTACGTTCGCAGAGATGATCATTGCTGATGCAACCGTTAAAGCAGCGACTTCCGATCAAGAGAAATTGATGTTATTAAACACAAAACTTGAAGGCGCTGTGGCAATGTTTATGAATATCCATGCCCGCTTCTTGTTTGAAGATCAATTCTATCAAGCACGGCAAAAAGGTGTTGTAGCCGAAGAGACATTGAACCAAATGATGGAAGCTGCCCAAAAACAAGCCTTTGGTGATGCACTTAGCCATTATCACCCGCATTTCTGGGCAAGTAAATTACACTTCTTTATCGACGATGTGCCTTTTTACAACTTCCCCTATACTTTCGGCTTCTTATTTAGTCTCGGTATTTACAGCAAGTATGCTGAGCAACCAGATGGGTTTGAAGACACCTATATTGCTTTACTGAAAGACACAGGGGCGATGACGGTTGAAGACTTAGCGAAGAAACACCTAGATGTTGATTTAACGGATGTCAACTTTTGGGCAAACGGGATACAACTCATGGTCAATGATGTTAAACAATTTATTACGCTGGCGAATCAATTAAAAAAATAGACGCTACCGGCGACTAAGCTTACAAAACTAAAGAACACCTGCCCCTTGATGGACGTTTATCACAGGGGTAGGTGTTCTTTAATGACTTAAACAAGCGTGATTCATCGATAAAAGAACAAAGACCCTTGTCGTCAACACCTTAAATGCAGCAAAATATTGCACTGCGATTACAATCGTTAGATCAAAAAATCCTCATTCATTTTGTGAGTTTTATTAGGTTCATAAACTGCATGTATTGGTTTTAAATGACGCATCATCACTTACCGAAAAATGCTACAACAAACCTTTACATTTGCGAAATACTTGCCGATACTATAGGTGGTATTAGTTTTTAAACTAAATACTTTACTATCTATTACTGAAATGATTAAAACGGAGGAAACATTTTATGCATGCCATTCAAGAAATGAAGTTAAATGATTTAAAAACAAAGAATAAGTTAGCGCTCGTTGCTTTCTTAATCTCATTGGTCAGTGGTTTCGCTTTAGCTTTTTTAGCGGGTGAAACATTTAAAGCGTTATTTTATGGTTCGGAAATTGTTGTATTACTCGTTTTATATTTTGTTTTTAAACACGCCTTCAAAAAAGATCATCTTTACCCTTACATCTTGATCGTAGCTGGTTATTTGTATACGATTACTGGTATCTTTTTATTTGAAAGCACACTTTCTATTACTTTAATCTTTTTCTTCTTGCTCTTTTTAGCAACCATCTTTTTAATGAAATCTTTATTTGTCTTTGCGCTAATTGGTGGCGTGACCGGGATTTACTTAAATGCTAGTTATGCGGATGCCTCATTAGCCCTCTTAACTGACAATTTAACCTTAGCGCTCGCGACCTATTTATTGTCGGGTATGCTTGCGTTTATCTTGATTTACTTAAATAATAAACAACAGCAAACTGTCGAGGCCTTACTGTTACGGACTGAAGAAGACGCAGCAGAAAAAGCAGCGTCGCGTAACCAATTAGAACAACAAGTTGAAATGATTGTCGGGCATCTAACATCGATGAACACTAACATTCAAGCGAATCTCACCTCACAAGAGGAAATCGCAATTGCCATTAATGAAGTCGCAACAGGCAGTACTGACCAAAGCGAAAAAATCATCGACATTAGTGACTTCGCAAAAGAGACACTCGATGAATCACAACAAATGTTAAAAGAAACAGGTGTTTTAAAAGACAACTTAGCACAGTCAACGAACACGGCCAGTGAAGGCAATCAATTGCTGCAAGCACTCGTTGCCAACACAAAACAATTACTGGTTGATTTTAAAACAATGCACACGGCCTTTAACGAACTGTCTGTTAAAATCGAAGAAACAAATACCTTCTCAGAAAGTATCATTCAGGTCAGTGAACAAACCAACTTACTCGCTTTAAACGCATCGATTGAAGCAGCACGCGCCGGCGAAGCAGGTAAAGGCTTTGCGGTTGTAGCTGATGAGATCAGAAAGTTAGCGGAGAGCACCAATGGTGCTGCCGAAAAAATCACAACCAACCTCAATGACGTGAATACAACGCATCACTTTACTTTAGAACAAATGCAGCATAATTTAACAATGAGTGAAGAAAACCTTACCCGTGCCAATGCTGTCGACCAAGCCTTTGGTTCACTTGCTAACTACTTAGACAGTTTAAACACACAGTTTGCGCAATTTGAGTCAATGGCGCATCAAGTTGAAAACAACACCAACCAAGTTAGTTTCCAAACCAATGAATTGGCCGCGATTATTGAACAATCTTCAGCAAGTCTAGAAGAAATGAGTGCGACAATTGAAACATTGAATAAGCAAAACACAACCCTAGCAAATGAAATGGCTGAGACTGAAGCGACGGCTAAGCAACTCGTTGACTAAAAGCAATACCCTTCGTCAAGCTGGCTCGCGATAAACATCAGCCAAGTCCGGTAGAAAAAGCACCCCATCCATGTTTAAGTGGATGGGGTGCTTTTCACTTTATCTATTTCTTAGCCCGCGCAACAGCTGCTTTTGATTCGTTAGCATAAATTGACTGATCCTCTTTATGCGTTACTCGACCCATTGAACAACATCAGTTACTGGCCGACGTGTTTTTGGATAAGGCACATTTACTCGGTAGCCAAAAGCAACCATCACCGATACTGTGAAGTTACCGCCGTCCAGCAAACCTTCCGCTCCCAACAACTGATTAATTTCCAGCTCATTAAACCCTTCAATCGGGCAAGAGTCTATCCCCATTTCTGCCGCTACAGTCATCATATTCGCAAGCGGAATATAGGTTTGTCGCTTTGCCCAGTCTGTTAGGTAACGGGGATCATCAAGCAGCTTAAAATCATCGCGCTGAAAATGTTCAAGCATCTGTCTAATACCACTGACTCGCTCCGGTTTAAAACCGAGCGTATCCAGATAATGCGTCTTGATGTAGTTGGCATCATAACGGACATCAGCTGCTGTCCGGGCAAGGATAATGACAAATCGACTGGCATCCATCACTTTATCTTTTGCCCCCCAAGACGTCTGTTTGATCTTTTCACGCAACGCTTTATTTTCAATCACTAAGAAACGCCAAGGCTCAAGACCAACAGAACTCGGTGATAACCGGGCCACCTCTAAAATCGTCTCAAAATCTGCTTGGTCAATCGATTTACTCGTATCAAACTGTTTGGTCGCATGACGAAACTCATGGGCATGAATCAGTGCTTCTCTTTTTTGACTATCACTCATCACTACTGAACCTCCATTTATCATTGTAGTCCCTCTAGTCTAACGAGCGAGGGACTATTTGTCACTTCACGGCCCTCGCGATTAAGTAAGTACCCAGTGCTCAGGACGTTGTTCTTCTAAAAGATTATGTTCAAACACATATGTTGATAAAGCAGCATCGTAGTGTTCAATCTTTTGGCGTTCTATCTCAGGATCAGGTACGGGCACTGCATCCAGTAACGCCTTCGTATAAGGATGAAGCGGATGATCATACAACTCTTCTGACGGAGCAACTTCAATAATTCTCCCATTATGCATCACGGCGACCCGATCACACAAGTGTTTCACCATGGCTAAGTCATGAGCGATGAATAAGTATGTCAGACCGTATTGTTGCTGTAGATCATTTAATAAATCCACCACTTGCGACTGGATCGAGACATCAAGTGCTGATAGTGGCTCATCACACACGATTAGCGAGGGATTCACCGCTAGCGCGCGAGCAATCCCAATCCGCTGTTGCTGTCCCCCAGAGAATTCATGGGGGTAACGATCCGCATGTTCTTTATCTAAACCTACTTGTTCAAGAAGCGCTTCTACCCGCTCCCGTCGTTCTTTCTTGGTCCGAGATAGCTTATGAATATCAAGCGGTTGCCCCACAATGTCCAATACTTTCATCCGTGGATTGAGCGCCGACTTTGGATCTTGGAAAATAATCTGTATATCGCGACGTAACGCTTTAAGTTCTTTCCGGTTAAAGCGATGAATCCCCATCCCTTGATAGAGCACTTCCCCTTCTGTTTGTTCCATGAGTTGTAACAACAACCGGCCGGTCGTCGACTTCCCTGAACCGGATTCACCAACAAGACCGAGGGTTTCGCCTGGCTTAATATGAAAAGCTATTCCATCGACTGCCCGAACAACTTCCCCACTTTTTAAGGTGAAGTGTTTCTTTAATCCTGATGCTTCCACAATTGCCGGGCCTTCAGCTAGATGCGTTTTGGCACGGATGGTTTTAGGTTGATTGATACGTGGAAGTGCTGCTAATAGAGCTTTTGTATAGGGGTGCTGCGGCGTTTTGAAAATGGCTGCAGTTGAGTTACGCTCAACCACTTCGCCTTCTTTCATGACAATTACCCGATCACACATCCCGGCCACCACACCAAAATCGTGTGTAATTAAAATAATACTCATATCAAATTGTTGTTGCAGCCGTTTCATTAATTGTAAAATCTGTGCTTGAATTCTAACATCAAGTGCTGTGGTCGGCTCATCTGCAATCAACAGTTTTGGCCGGCAAACGAGTGCCATCGCAATCATTGCACGTTGCAACATCCCACCGGAAAACTCGTGCGGATACTGATGGTAGCGTTCTTCCGGCGAGGTAATCCCGACTAGCGTCAACATCTCTATCGTTTCTGCCTTCGCTTCACTTCCTGATAGACCACGGTGTTTTATCACCATTTCATCAATTTGTTTCCCGATTTTCATAATCGGGTTAAAGGCACTCATCGGATCTTGAAAAATCATGCTGATTTCTTTACCTCTAATATCTTCCATCCTCTTCTTCGACGCTTGATGAAGATTTTCTGATTGATAACTGATCTGTTTTGCCTCAACCTCTGCCTGTAGGGGCAATAACTGCATAATCGCTTTGGCTGTCACACTTTTACCCGAACCTGATTCTCCAACAATACCGAGGGTTTCCCCTGGCCCTACCTGAAAGGAAATCGATTTGACGGCATCTATCGAACGATCAGTGGATTGAAAGCGAACCGAAACATTTTCTAAGTTTAGTAGTGATTTCATATACATTACTCCAATTGTAAAGTTTATAGTTTGACAAATACTGTAGACACTTCTATAATTCTCTTTAAGCTATTCTATACTAGATTACTCGGGATTATCAAGTTTAATGAAAGGAAGCGTCCTTATGACAGCTAATCAAACACATAATCGCCTCTTGACAGGTTATCAGTATGTCAACCGTTTTCCCTACTTGAGATGGATAAACTGGACGCTTGGTATACTTGTCCATCTATTTACATATCTTAGTTTTCGTTTGTTGCATCGGGGTGAAACCTATCAGGTCCAGCTAAAACAAACGATTGAACAGTTACGTACTTCTCCATTAAAGCAGGAACTCGAAGAAAAATACAGCAATCAGTACGCTAAGAAGCTCGCCTACTTCAATGAAGATGCGACTGCCACGAAAAAACAGCGGCTCATTAATAGGCAAGTCGATGATGCGTTAACACTTAAAGCTAAAACACAACTTGCGCACAAAGAAAACCAGCCGATTAGTTATCAAGATTTCTATGAAAAAAAACTAACCGAGCCACTATTCCTATGTCTGACGTTTATTCCAGGGCTACTGCTCTACAGCTTTTATTTCTTATATCATCAACCATTTTTACGGTTTGTCTTTGAACGACTCTTTTCAACCGTCTTTGTCATTATTGGTGTCATTGTCGTTGTCTTTACGATTCTTTACTTTTCTCCAACAGATGCGGCCGCAAATATTTTAGGGGAAGCAGCTACAATCGAACAACGCATTGCTTTTAATGAACAGTACGGCCTTAACGAACCGTATTGGGTCCAGTTATCTGAGCAATTAAAAGGCTTACTCACCTTTGACTTAGGTTATTCTTTTACCGGCAATGCACCAATTTTAAATGATATTCAAAATCGCTTCCCAGTCACCTTGACT
The DNA here is from genome assembly GCF_003201605.1 of Streptohalobacillus salinus. Classification (GTDB taxonomy): domain Bacteria; phylum Bacillota; class Bacilli; order Bacillales; family Amphibacillaceae; genus Streptohalobacillus; species Streptohalobacillus salinus. The sequence continues at coordinate 43,960 of NZ_QJJR01000016.1, forward strand.
GTCGCGTTTTCGTCACTCCTATTGGCAGTGGCGATTGCTGTTCCGGTCGGGATGATTTCAGCAGCAAAAGTAAATTCGTTCTGGGATTATAGCTTTATGTTTATTGCCTTAATTGGCTTATCGATTCCAAGCTTTTGGCAAGGGTTGATCTTTATTTTAACCTTTTCTATTAAAGGCAACCTCTTACCATCAAGTTACGATCCTGGTAACTGGCTCTCCTTAATTATGCCAGTTATTGTGTTAGGTACAGGCCTGGCCGCTTCCATTGCCCGGATGACTCGATCTTCGCTCCTTGAAGTTATGCATGAGGATTACATGATGACGGCAAAAGCCAAAGGATTAAATAGCCGACAAATCTTCTTAACCCACGGGTTACGTAACGCTTGGATTCCAATTCTTACTGTCATTGGTTTGCAATTTGGCGTCATGCTGGGCGGAGCTGCTGTTACGGAGAAGGTCTTTAATATTAAAGGACTGGGGAGTTATATCGTCGATAAACAATTTATTCCTGATATTCCAGCTATTTTAGCCGGGGTTGTCTATATTGCGATTGCCATTTCACTTGTTAATCTACTTGTTGATTTACTCTATGCTGTTTTAAACCCACGGATTCGCTCACAACTTAAAAATGACTAGGAAGGAGGCACGAAACATGTCGAATCAACGTTTCAAACAGAGTGACTTGTACAAACACGGTGTCTTTAGCCTCGTGGTTACAAGTGGCTTAGCGCTCGTTTTTTTATGGAATAGCATGGAGACGGACCCATTTAGTTGGAACTTAATCTTCGCCTTCTTTGCCGGTAGCTATCTTCTCGGCGCTTGTTTACAACTTGTCCTCTTAAAGCGATTAAAACGTGATTTGTTAACGGCATCGACCCTGTCAACGGGGACGAAGCGGCTGGGGATGTTGCAGCTTATTGGTTTACTTACTGGTAACATTTTTATCGCGACTTTTAGTTTTCGGTTACTGAAGAAAACCGATAGCATCAGTTATACCTTAAGCTATTATATTCTTCTGACTGATTTTCTCATTGTAGCTGTTACCCTGCTAAATCTCTTTAAGCCTTATGTTGCTAACTCTTTTCTTTTAACAACCGGGGGATTACTTGCTTTACTGCTCATCGATATAGGTTGGTTGCTTTATTTTCACCGACAAAAACAACCGCTATCCAAACGGCGTGCGCTCCTTTTTATCAGCTTTCTGATTGTGACCAGCTTGACTGGAAATATCTTCCGTTTATTACTTGCTTACACCGTGCTCTTGAATGGGGTGCTCAGTGATCGGACCAAGCGGGAACAGTGGCAGTTCTTTTGGTTGAAACTAATGCGTAGCTTTACGGCAATGATTGGCCTATTGTTCATCACCTTTATTTTGTCGCTCTCTTTAACGAGCTTTTTAACCTTCGTTGAATCGTTTGCGATTGCTAATAATTATGATCTTTTATTAGAACCGCCGTCCTTAAGCTATCCATTTGGCACTGATAACTTTGGGCGCGATGTCTTCTCACGGATTGTCTTTGGCGCACGAATATCGTTAATGATTGGGGTCTTAACCACGTTGATTCCACTTATTATCGGTGGGTTATTAGGGGCTATCGCCGCTTATTATCATGAAGCTATTGACCAAGTCATTATGCGCGTGCTTGATGCATTATATGCAATTCCTGGTATTTTACTAGCGATTGCCATTATCGCAAGTTTCGGTTCAAATACCATTAACTTAATTATTGCCTTAAGCGTCGGTTCCATTCCGATGTTTGCCCGAACCATGCGGGCCAATATATTAATGGTCAAGAACTTAGAATACATTGAAGCTGCTCGTGCGCTTGGCGAACACGACTTTATTATTTTAGTTAAACATGCGATTCCTAATGCGCTCGCTCCGATGATTGTCCGAGCAACGTTAACCATTGGCACTGCTGTCATCGCTACGAGTAGCCTTAGTTTTCTTGGGCTCGGGGTCGAACCACATATTCCCGAATGGGGAAACGTCTTACGCATTGGGAGTACGTATTTAGAAACAGAGCCTTACCTTGCCATCTTTCCAGGACTCGCCATCATTTTACTGGTGCTTTCCTTTAACTTTCTTGGTGATGGATTAAGGGATGCGCTTGATCCAAAAATTAATTAACCGTTTCAAACAGTAAGATAAACGATAAGGGGGAAAAGAAATTGAAAAAATTAGTATTAAGTAGTTTAGTCGTTCTCATGTTGGTATTAGCTGGCTGTGTTAGTACGGAGTCTGACCAAGGGGATAACGATGACGCCGAAGGAAATGGTGAAGCGCCAACCCTTTCAGTACTTGGAATGAGCACAAGTGAAGATGATTTAAATATTTTACGTGACCAACTCACGCAAACGGGTTTTAACGTGGATTTAAACATTCAACCAGACTATGGTAGCTTTGCCACGCAACGTGAAGCTGGCAATTATGATCTTGCCTTAACGAGCTGGACCACCGTAACCGGTAATCCTGATTATGCGGTTCGCTCACTCTTTACTTCTGATGGAGATAACAGTTTATTCGCAGATGAAACAGCGGATCAATTAATCAATCAAGCAAGTACAGAACTACCTGAAGACTATCAAGAGACTTATCGTCAACTTGAACAACATATTGTCTTTGATCAAGCATACATTGCGCCAATCTATGTCTCTTATAAAGCGCAAGGTGTCAATCATGAAGTACTTGATGAATCAACGGTCCGCTTACCTAAGTCTCGAGCAGCTGTTTGGGAAGCGTATGACTTCAATGATGAATCGCAGCGTGATACGCAGCCAGTCATTGTGCACCAACCCATTGGCGATTTAACCTCTCTTGATCCGATTAAAGGTAATGATGGATCAATTAACACATTAAATACAAATATGTATGTCCGTTTAGTAAACTTAACAGACGATGACCAAGTGGTCTCTGACGGGTCATTATCATACAGTCATGCGATTGCCGAAGGCAATACTGACTATTACTTCGTCTTACGCGACGATTTATCTTTTGCCGCTGTCTCTGAAGGTGAGGTCGTCAATACTGGCGAACGTGTCGGAGCTGAAGATGTGAAATTCTCACTCGACCGCGCTAGAGATCGTAACGCTGTGCCTGACCACCGGACTTACAGCTTGCATGAAAGCATGGAAACAATTGAAATTGTTGATGATGTTCGTGCACTTGACGTAACAACAGCGACTGGTGAAACAATTAAAGCAGCACTTGAGGCTGATCTCTCAACACCGATTGATAGCTTAACATCTGATAAAAATGAGGCAGCTAATGCAAATGGCACGTATCAAGTTGTCAAGGTCACAACGACCAATCCATTCCCACAAGTGCTCAACTATCTAGCACACCAGTCAGCGGGAATTGTTTCAAAAACACAAGTTGAAAGCATCAATACATTTGACGTAGAGGACTATGATGTCAATACCGATATCGCCTATGGTGATCAACGTACCGTCACTGAAGGCTCTGATTATGAAAACACCTTATACGCAAGTGGTCCTTACATTATGACAAGTAAAAATGATTATGAAGCAACTTTCGTTAAAAATCCGGGTTATATGCCTGACACTGCATACGAGCCGAACATTAACACAGTGATTGTCAGATTTATTCAAGACAGTGAAAGTGCGCTATCAAGCTTGCGTAATGGCGAGATTCACATTTTAAATGGTGTGAGTGAAACGCGTTATGACACGGTGATTGAAGATGAATCGCTTACCTTACAACAAAATGAAAGTAACGGCGTGACTTACCTTGCGATGAACACGCGTGATGGGGTACTTGCAGACAACTTAGACTTACGTCAAGCTGTTCTGAAATCGATTGACCCAGAAGCGTTTATCTCTTTCTATCAAGGCAATAAGATGGCTACTGTATCAACAGTCACACCACTTGTTGATACCGGACTTACTCACGAGGCTGATGAAGAAGAAGCGCAACGTTTATTGAATGAATGGCAACAAGATGAATGATTAAACGAAACCAGCGACAAGCCCTATTTTGATTGGGGCTCATCGCTGGTTTTTTACCGGGGAATAGCGTTGGCTATTCCCGTTTTTTTATGCTTATGGCACAGGTACATCCTCTTTCTTCCACTACCTTTTCTCTCTTTTGGATGATTCATTTTTGATCCCTTTACTTAATGTGCCTAATCACACACCGATGGATCCAATGATTGCAACAACCAATAAATCAGGTAATTTATCATGACGTACGATATAGATGATCAGTGAGCTAACTACAGCACAAATCAGAAACACTCCATCACGTTTAGTAAATGTCACAATAACCACACGCCTTTTTTATCGCTCATCCTGGCGCTTACTTCTCCCCTGAAAGGCATGAGGAGAAAGAGATAGACATTTCTCCAGCAATAAGCTTTATCGTTCGTATATTTCCCCAAGTATGTCAATTCAATGATTTTTTTCAGGCCTCTAGACAAATGATGACCAAACCCAGAACGTTTACGCATGTCACGACAGAAAGAGGTAAATAGCTGAGACCACTGTCGTAAAGAAAACCAGGGAACGGTAAGTCTTCTCCTCGATGTGATGAATAACCAAAATACCTAATCGCGTGCCGATAAAGATAACCGGCAACAATACTAGCGCTAATCGTAAGCTACTCACATCAATTGATTCCCAAATAAAGATGTGAAACGGTAGTTTAATCATATTTGTCACTAAAAAGAACCAGGCTGTCGTTGCAATCATTTTACGCTTATCAATGCGTTTGCTTAATATGTAGACAGAAAAAATTGGTCCCGCCGCATTTCCAACCATTGAAGAAAATCCACTGAGTACCCCGACCAAAGAAGCAACAAACGTTTTATTGGTGAAAGTAATTGGCCGGGTGGAGCGTTCACGATAGAACAACAGACCAATGCAGACAAGAACAATGACGCCAATCGTCCACTTGAACTGCTGATCATTGATGACGTGCCCATAGACGACACCTGCGATAACCCCAAGGAGTGTCGCTGGCATTAAATGTCCAATATCCTTAATGCTGACTTCTTTGCCATAATGCCGGACAGCAAATACGTCTCCCATCATTAACAGCAACAACATCATTCCTGCTGAAGGTTGCCCACCAAAGGTAATGGCCATAAGGACAACAACCGGAATTGTCGACCCTTGAATACCTGTTTTGGCAAAGCCAATGCCAATCGCTGCGATGATTAAGACCACCCATTCAATCCATTGATACTCCGGCATTTCTTTCACTTCCTTTTTGTTGATATAATCGCTTCACTTTTTTCTTTCAACGACAAACGGTTTACTAAATGTAACGTCTCTCGTTACTATAGCATACCTCGACGGATTGCTTAAGTGTCTCTAATATAAGCGTGTTAAAGTTAATCGCTTTTTGTTTCCTTATCGGTTTCTTCATGCATCAGGTGGTCAAGCTGTGCTATGATAAGAATGAGAATATTTGGTTAGGAGTTGCTCATATGGGAGAGATTTATTTTGAAAAACAACCCTTCACAAAAGAAGCATTAAGAAAGCTTGAGGGCCCCTTTATTGATGACTATCCAGTTGTCTATATTATTTATAGTGAGACAGGCAAGCCGACGGCTTACATCGGACAGACGGTTCATGCCAAACAACGGATGTACCAACACCTAAAAGACCCTAAACGAAAACGTTTAAACCAAATCTTAGTGATTGGTTATGAAAAGTTCAATCAATCCGCTACTTATAATATTGAATCAAATTTAATCAATTACTTTATCGCTGAGAAGAGGTACCAACTACAAAACGTTAGCCAAACAACCGTCAGTCAAATTCATAACTATTACGACAAAGCCTATTACCATCGTGAAGTGTTTAAAGACATCTGGCAAGGGTTAAAAACCAAACAGATTGTCCAGCAAGACATTGAGGTACTAGAAAATCGTGATGTATTTAAGCTCTCACCTTATAAATCATTATCCGCATCACAACTTCATGTCAAAAATGAAATTCTAGACTACTGCACGCGACATATCACACAAGCCGGCCAGCATGTCTTCTTAATTAAAGGTGAGGCGGGGACAGGAAAAAGTGTTGTCCTTAGCTCATTATTTAATACTTTACAAGACTATGCCCATGACAAAAGCTCCACGCTTTACCAGGCTGAGAATTATTTACTTGTGAATCATAGTGAGATGATTAAAACATATGAGAGCATTGCCGAGAGCTTACCTAACCTTAAAAAGAAAAACTTTTTAAAGCCAACCAGCTTCATTAATAAAGTCGACAGTGGCGCCATTAAACATGCTGATGTTGTTTTAGTAGACGAAGCCCACTTGCTTCTCAGTAAAGCTGATGCTTACAACAATTTTAATTATGATAATCAACTGGAAGAGATCATCAAACGCAGTAAGGTCACGGTCGTTATTTTTGATCCGAAACAAGTTCTCAAACTCAAAAGTTATTGGAATGACGAGACCATCCAACAGATCGTGGCCCCGTATCAGCCGAAACTTTATCACTTAACTGACCAATTCAGGATCCAAGCAAGTCAACAGGTCCCCGACTGGATTGATCAATTTATCCAGGGACGCTTTTTGCCGATTCCGAAGGAAACGGCAGGTTTTGAGTTCAAGGTATTCAAAAACGGGGAAGCGATTAAACAAGCCATCTTCGAAAAAAATGCGACGGTAGGTTTATCACGACTCGTATCGACGTTCGATTATTTACATAAAAAAGATGGAAATCAATACATGGTTGATGAGCATGGTATTAACCTACCCTGGAATCAAACAAGCGCAAAGACAACTTGGGCTGAGGAAGCCGCAACCGTAAAAGAAGTTGGTTCAATCTATACCGTACAAGGCTTTGATTTGAATTATGTTGGTGTTGTCATTGGTCCTTCCGTCCGTTATGATCACGCAACAGATCAACTCGTGATTGACCCTGCAAAATATAAAGATACCGAAGCTTACCGAAAACGTTCAGACCTAACGAAGACAGAACATGACCAATTAAAAATTAATATTATCTTAAATTCGTTGAATGTTTTAATGAAACGTGGCATTCATGGGCTTTATTTGTATGCGACCGATCCAGCACTACGCGAGAAGTTACTTGAACTTGAACGGGAGGGAAAACGATGAGTGAGGTGAAGCAGCTAATTGCTGCAATTAATGATTTTAGAGAGGCACGCGAGTGGCGACAATTTCACAATCCAAAAGATTTGGCACTGTCCTTATCATTAGAAAGTGCCGAGCTACTGGAAACCTTTCAGTGGAAGACTAGTCAGGAAGCACTTGCTACCAATCAGCAAGCAATGAAAGAAGAACTGGCCGATGTGCTTATTTACGCTTTAATGTTAGCAGATGATTTATCGCTTGACGTCACCACGATTATCCAAGAGAAACTTGATCAAAACAACATGAAATACCCTGTGAAGAAAAGTACCGGTAAAAAAGATAAGTATACGACACTCGAGTAGTGACATAACACTTTTATCCATAAGATAACCCCCTAGATATCTTTATCTAGGGGGTTATCTCTATCAAGTACTGCAATCGTGGTAATAACATCACAAAGTTAAAGGATCCGCATGATTTGTTTAAGATAAAAATGACGTGCCATTAGGAAATAGATCAATTGAATCATACCAAAACTAGCTAACACAAGTGTAGACTCCATCAGTAAATTATAGTCAAAGAAGTGTGAAAGCGCCGTTAAAGCCACAGCTCCATGCACAAGTGCGACAACAATTGGTGAAAAGAACAAGATGGCAAGTTGTTGAGTAACCACCTGTTTTAGCTCTGACTCTGTTAAGCCTATTTTAGTAATCGCTTTGAATTTCAACTTCTCTTGATCAAAGTCAGTAAATACCCGGAAGTATAAAAAGCTACCTGCGGAAACAAAAAAGACTAAACCAATAAATAAACCGATGAACAATATTGGACCATAGCCCTTTTCAATTTGGAAAATCGTATAGTCAGGAAAGTACATCCGTTGATTAGCGATTTCTTCCAGTTCCTCTCCAAGGCGTACGACCGTCTCAGTCGATAAATCACCTAGCATCCACATCGCATTTTTTTCTGTCCACTCAATATTTTCCAGTGTCCTAAACACATCGTCATGAACGACGAATGCACCATTTGGCGAATCAATCACTGGTGAACCCATCGCTGATGTCGCTTGAATTACCTCACCCGTTGACGTTGAAACCGTCTCATTTAATAGACGCTTACTTACCCTAGATCCATCACTTATCAGAACATCTGTTGGCTCGATAACGATTGCTTCTTCGGTTGTTGGTGTGACTAACTCAGCATCAATCAAGTGTGCCAAGCGATTAAAATCACTCGAACGAATAACGGATATGACTGCATCGTCACTTCCAATATTTACATATGCTAAATCCACAACTTCGTGTTCAACATCCAAGCCTTCATCTGCAAATAAGGTGTTAATGTTCTCAATATCTTGACTAACGGCTTCGGGTTCATCCCCGCGATGCGGCAAATAATTCATAGCATATGGACTCGAGTCATTTACGCCTTTCGTTATAAACGAATGGAAGCCAAATAGCGAGCCTATCGCGCTAAAGGCGACCGTAGAAATCATTGCTACCATGAAAAAAGTTCGTGCATTATCTTTTAACCGGTATGATAAGTCCGAAAACAACAACAGATTTGTTTTTCGCCAAAAGATAAACCGGTTTTTCTTTAATAAGCGTACAACATACACACTAAGTTGCGTATAGAAAAAGTAAGTGCCAATCATCACGATAATCACCACAGGGACAAGGGCAATAATAACCTCAGTCCCTCTTACCATCAGAGCTATTATATAACCAGTGATTAATAATATTGCTCCTAGAAGTGATAATATCCAATTTGATTTTGGTTCACCTTTAGAGCGCACATTGCCTTTTAATAAATCGACCAGCTTTGTGGTCCGAAGAATAAACGCAACAAATAATGAAATGAATAGAAATAACAACGTAAAACTTGCTAGTGTTATTAGAATTGCTTGTATTGGGAAGTAGAAATACAAAGACTCCTCAATGATTAAAACGTTTTCTGCCACTAATAATATTGCTTTAGCAAATAACAGGCCTAAACTAATTCCACCTATAGTTGAAAAGACACCAATGATTATATTTTCAAAAAAAACCATCGCTTTAATTTGTCGATTCGATGCACCCAGCATCATTAAAAGACCGAACTCTCTCTTCCGTGATTGCAAGAAGCTACTCATCGAATATAAAATACAGAAAAAGGAAAACACATAAATAATCGCGCCCGCAGTTAGAATACCCGTAATCACATTTGGGTTAATCCCTGTAAATGCAGGATGAAAAGCAAAGAGCAAAAAAGTGAAAAAAACCATCACGGTAAACATACTGCTTAAGAAATAAGCAATATACAACCGTTTATTCCGCATTACATTAAGGTAGGCGAATCGACGAAAGCTCATTTGCGTCGCCCCCCATCAATGACAGCATATCGATGATTTTCTGAAAGAAAGCTTGGCGATTATCTCCACGGTTAATTTCAGCATGGAATTTACCATCACGAATAAAAACGACGCGATTAGAATAGCTTGCTGCTTGCGGGTCGTGCGTCACCATCAATAAGCTTGTTTTCTCCTCTTTATTTAGGTCCATTAAGAGTTCCATAACATCTTTTGAGGCTTTTGAATCTAAATTACCTGTTGGTTCATCAGCAAGTAAGAGAGAGGGATCATGAATCATTGCTCTAGCAATTGCAACCCGTTGCGCTTGGCCGCCGGAGATTTCATAAGTTCGTTTCGTCATCATTTCACTGATGCCAAGGCGTTTCGCAATCGCTGCCGCTTTCTCTTTCATTTCTCTTACCGGCGTCCCTTCTAAAGTGAGCGGTAAAACAATATTCTCTTCAACCGTCAAGGTGTGTAGTAAGTTAAAGTCTTGAAAAACAAAGCCTAACGCCGTTCGCCTAAAGGTAGCTAATTCATGCTTACTTAAGCTATGGGGCTCTTTATCGTCTAGATAGATCTTTCCAGTCGTTGGGTGGTCGTTTGTTGAAATAAGATTCAACAGTGTCGTCTTTCCGCTCCCAGATGGGCCCATAATCGCTACAAACTCTCCGCTCTCTACTTCCAGGTCAATATCTGTTAAGGCGCGGTACTGTACTTTTCCTTCATATATTTTACTTACTTTATTCAACGTCAACATCATACCTTCTCCTTTATAACTTTCGATTGGTTACTCATTTAAGTATACGAAACGCTAACTAAACAAACCATCGAAATAGCTTTCAAGGACCTTACACTTGTGTAAGGTTTTGCGTTTCTGAGAAGATTAACGTGACCATTGTACCTTTACCTACTTCAGAAGTCAGGCGAACACCGTGCTCAAGTCTTTCAGCCACTTCTTTTACGAGATACAATCCCATACCCGTGGATTCTTTAAAAATCCGCCCGTTTTCACCGGTGAAAAACTTATCAAAGACACGTTTTTGATCTGAGACAGGGATACCTACCCCGTAATCACGAACACGAAGGTGTACTTCGTGATGCTGCTCTTCGATGTTAATCTCAATCGTATCATGATGATTAGCTGAATATTTCACCGCATTCAATATAAGCTGTGACAAAATAAAAAACAACCACTTCTTATCGGTGGTCACCTTAAATGCTTGTTTATCTGCCGTAAGTTTCGGGTAAATCCGGTGACGTATATAATACCGTCGGTGTTCCTTATTAACCGCATGAACCATAGCGATTAAGTTGACTGACTCAATTTGAAAATCTTCTTCGATTGTTCGTAACCTTGCTGAATATAAAACGGTTGATAACCCTTGACGCATGCGGTCAACTTCTTCCCGAATACTTGATGACTCAGGTTCGTCAAGTTCTTCTGCCGCTAAAGTTAATACCGATAACGGTGTTTTCATTTGATGAACCCAGCGATCGATAAATAGCAAGTGTTCCATTTGTTGCGTTTCTAAATCAGCGATTTCTGCTTGATAGATGCGGTATTGGGACACTAACAGTTGATTTATACTTAAAGCTAATGGCGTAAATCCTGTTGGTTCAAGTACCTCCTCCAACTGTTTAAGTGGCACAGAAAGTTGATGATACAACTGTTTTCGACTGAAATAGCGATAAACTATAAAAGCAGTGAAAAAGACTAACAGCAGCAAATTAATATAAAGCAAGACCCCCGTATTATCAAACCCAGCTAATAGCAGTAAACTTGATAACGTCACGTGCTGCAACAACTGAAAGCAAACAAATCCGAGATGTTCTCTAAAGAATATTGCCATCGTTAATCATCCTTCCAATTTACAACAAGTCGGTAACCACTTCCACGAATTGTTTCAATAACATCATTCAATCCCAAATGTTGAAGTTTTTTTCGCACGCGGGTCACATTTACGTTTAATGTGTTCTCATCTACATACGTTTCATCATCCCATAATTTCTCAAGTAAATCTTGGCGACTTTTCACCCGCGGATAACGCTCAATCAACGCTTCAATAATGGCAGATTCTTTCTGTGTAACGTGAATTGTCTCACCACCGAACCTCACTTCAAAACGTTCAGGAAATAAGACAAGTCCTGAAATGCTAACCTCACGTTCCTTCCCACTCAAGGCATATTCCCCATAAGCGCGACGCAGATGGGAACGAATTTTAGCGATGACCACATCAGGATGAAAGGGTTTGGTAATGTAATCATCCCCTCCATTCTCAAGCGCCATCACCTGATCCATCTCTCCTGTACGTGCTGACAGAAATAATACAGGACAAATCGAGGTTTTGCGAATCTGGCGGCACCAATAAAAACCATCATATTGAGGTAAATTAATATCTAATATTACCAGGTCAGGCATTGCGCTATTAAACGTAGTCAATACATCGTCAAAGTTCTTCTGAACAATTACCTGATAATTATATTTTTCAATACACGTTCGTAAATAATTCGCGATTTTTTCATCATCTTCTACAATCATAATTTTCTTCATTTTAGTCATCCTCTTGACTCATTTTTTGGTACCTCTCTTCCTTTCATCTTATCATACTGCATTAAGCTTTGTGATTATCTTCTGCTTCATTTGTCTACCTTTCTCAATCCGCTGATGTTTTTTAAAGGCAATGACCGCATGCATTGTATAACGACACCTTCATAGCTATATTCAACCAAGTGAACGCTATGTTTAATACCCACGCATAACAATTGCTCACACAGAAAAAAAAGAAGCACATCCACTAAACTTCTGGATGTACTTCTAATTGGATTATGCTTTTAACAGCCGTGCGTTAACCGCGACAATGACTGTACTTAAGGACATTAAGACCGCGCCTACGGCTGGACTTAGGATAATGCCGATGGGCGCAAGCACCCCGGCCGCTAACGGTAAGGCTACAATATTGTAACCCGCTGCCCACCACAGGTTTTGAATCATTTTCCGGTAGGTTGCTTTTGATAGTGACAAGATCGAAACAACATCGTTGGGATCACTTTTGACTAAGACAACATCAGCCGTTTCCATCGCAACGTCAGTCCCGGCACCAATCGCAATCCCTAAATCCGCATTGGCGAGCGCTGGGGCATCATTGACACCATCGCCAGTCATGGCGACCTTCAAGCCTTGTTGTTTGATCGCTTTAATTTTTTCTGCTTTTTCGTGCGGTAACACTTCCGCAAAGACGTCATCTAAACCTAACTGTTCAGCTACCCAATCGGCAACTTGTTGGTTATCACCAGTCAG
>NZ_QJJR01000017.1 GCF_003201605.1 Streptohalobacillus salinus
CTTACGTCTAAGAATGCTCTATCAACCATAATTTCAAAAAATAAACGAATTTATATTTGTTAAGCGCATGTATTATCCCCAAAATTGCGTAAGAACCATTTTTATCTTGCCATATACAATGAACGCATAGATTGGTCTAAGTTTAGGATGTTTCGTTAGTATCTCATTCATTATTTTCCGTTTCTTCTCATCTTCTAAATCATTTTACCATAATATTTTTCTAACGTTTTTTCTTTCGTAATAGCTATCAGGCTGTAACGTTTGGCCAGCCTTTTTCTTTCTACGTACACGTGCAACATAACATTTTAAAGCACCATAGGTTCCAGTATAATCTTTTTCTTTTAATTTATGATACATTGCACGAATGGTGAGACCGTCGGTCTCCCACTGTATAACCTCTTGTTGAAAAACATCTAAATGTTTTGAACGTTTTGTGCGCTTGAGAGATGGTGGTTCTGTCATCTCAACGTATTTCTGAATATTGCGGACAAAAAGAGCCACTTAAGCGGAGTTTAGAGCTACTGAATGCATGAAATAGAGCCACCGAGGGCGGAGAGAGAGCCAGTCGGTGGCTCGTGTCATGTTTTAAGCTTACGGTTAAAGGCTTTATTTACTTCTCTTCAATCCGTGTCGTTCACGCATAGAGATTTCGCCATCAATAATGATGTTATATGAATCATGGACAATTCAATCAAGTATGGCATCCGCAACGAGCGCTTCGCCTAACTTGTCATACCATCCTTCAGGCGCTGTTTGTGAACATAAGATGGTGGAAGCTGTCTTTAAGCGCGATTCAATAATCTCAAAAAGGGTTAACGTGTATTCATCTGGCAAAGGGGTTAAGAGCCATTCATCAATAATCAATAGATTAACCCCCTTATACTTTTTGATTAATCGACGAAAGCTACCATCTGCTTCATTCTTCGCAAGAATAAACTCATCTAATAATTCCGGTAAACGGACATATTTTACTTTATAATTTTGGCGACAAGCCTGAATGCCGTATTCAATTTCTTAACTGTTCGTCTGTCTATGTTCACGATGTCGCTAATTTTCTGAAGAGAATAACCTTGTTTTTTCAATTCTTTTCCTGAATTATTCATAGAAAATCAACAATAGGCTACTAACGCCTACCTAATAAGCTTTTTTGTTAAAAGGTAATGCATCTAAAAAGTGAAAAAAGAACCCATTTCTGATAAGGTTAAAGCAACTACGAAATAACCATCAGAAAGGATTCTTATAATGGCTACTTTACCGCAACTAACGCTTGATTTCAATCGTCAAATTAAACTATCAAATGATGGAGGAGAACTTTCGTCCGATACAGGTGAATTCATCTTTAGAGAATTCGATGAAAAAAATCTGTTTTTCAGAAACATTGGCTAAAAATTTAAACCTGAAAGATGACAGACGTTACTATTTTCATTCAAATGAAAACTTGCTTCGCCAAAAGATATATCAAATTATTGCTGGTTATTCTGAAGATGATGCTGCTGATCAACTAACGAAAGACCCTGTATTTACTCAAATCATTGGAACGGATGCGTTAGCATCCCAACCTAGTTTGTCACGCTTTTTAAACGGTTTGATAGCCAATCCATAGAGGAATTAAATCAAGCTAACCAAGAACTTATCGACAAAGCACATCAATTCAGAGAGTCAAAGGCACTCATCTTTGATTTGGATTCTACGCATTCTGATACCTATGGAGATCAAGAATCCGCGGCTTACAATGCCCATTACGGAACAGTCGGTTTCCACCCGTTAGTTGTTTTCGATGGAGTAACTGGTGAAGTTATCAAAGCTAAGCTTCGTCCTGGGAATGTCTATACTTCTAACGGTGTTGTTGATTTTATTCAACCGTTGGTTGAACATTATAATGAAAAATTCCCGGAAACTACACCATTTGTTCGTGGCGATAGTGGTTTTGCCGTCCCAGCTTAGTACGATTTGTGCGAAAAAGAATCTGTTTATTACGTTATTCGTCTCAAAGCAAATGCAAATCTACAAAGAATTGCGAATGAACTCCATCCATCATCAATGACTTCCGATGTAACGAATACGGAATGTTATTATGAAGAAACCATTTATCAAGCGAATTCATGGTCTAAGCCTAGAAAAGTGATTATAAAATCGGTACGTCCTGCAGACGAGTTGTTTTTCACACATTCATTTTTTGTAACGAACTTGATAGATGCTTTCTCTCCAAAAGATATTGTTCTTTCTTACCAGAGAAGCGGTACGATGGAGAACTATATCAAGGAAGCCACGAATGGTTTCTATTTAGATAAAATGAATAGTCATTCCTTCCACGTAAATGAAGGAAAGGTGATGTTGAGTCTACTAGCTTATAACCTAACGAATTGGCTGCGTACGCTTTGTTTTCCGGAAGAACAAAAGACAATGCAAATCGAAACAATACGTACACGGGTTATTAAAGTTGCTAGTAAATTAGTAAAGTCAGGAAGATCGCTTTACTTTAAATTGTCTTCAAGTTTCGTGTACTAAGAATTCTTTTGGAAAGTACTTCAGCGAATTCAGAACCTAAAGCTAGAGTAAACATCTTAATACCTGTTTTTAAAAAGTAAATGTCAGACCAAGGGAGCAGTCTGCCCAAAAACCGACTCTCCTCAATCACTTGCTTGAAAATCACATCGAATTTTCCAATTTACTATGAATTTTTTTGATGGTAAAGAAAAATTCTAGATTTTGATTCCATTTATGACTTAAGTTCGAAGTATGAATAATTCAGGTTAACGTAATAGAATTCTTCCGATTTGATATTGGAATGAGATGGTTCAATTACTGTATTATACCAAAAAATTCCACTTAGTGACATACTGCTGACCAGATGGCTCTTCTTGACCAACTCCTGGTACGCAAACGAAGTGTACACACTTCCTTGATTGGAGTGGATAATCACACTTCGGATTCCCACACATCTCTAGCGCCTCTTTCAAGGTATCGATGACCACCGGCGTCTTTTGATGGTTGTGTATTTTGTACGCGGAAATTTCATTATTGAATAAGTCCATCATCAATCTACCACACAGTGCCAACCTATTTACCAGCACGCTAAAGTACTCATTTACCTTTGAGGTCTCTAGGAAGTTAACGTGGCTTGACATTGAGCCTTTGCGGGTATGGTTCTTGCGCCAAAGAACCAGCGAATGTATGCTGGCTCTGCCGAACGGCCACAGCTCGATATAAAGCCTAGCCCCACTCAAGTAATGGTAAATAGCTGGGCAAACAGTGGTACAATTGTTGGCAATCACTGACCATGAACTTTGTAAGCCTGGTAAATATCATTGGCAGTAGTCAGTCAAAGTGAAGGAACATTTAAGCAAATCGCGAAAAATGTATTATAATTATAAAACTACTAAAGGAGATGAACGTTGTGCATAAAAATCAAGAAAATAAATTGTCGATATTAGAACAAGATTTAAAGTTACACTGCCAATGTGATACAAAGGTGTCAAAGGAAGAGCATAGTATTAATCGTATAATGGCCTTTTTCTGTAGTAATTCTATACAAGGGGATTTAGAAAAAGGGAATCTTCCGATAGTTAATAAACTATATGAAGTATTCGAGTGGGATAAATTCAGTTATTTTGATATCATGTATTCATTTTGGAATATGTATTCTTATGGATTACATCAGATTGATGGCGAATATTATTATATAACAGAGGCTGAAAATATCAAGCATGCTTATAAAAGATCTAAAAAAATACATATCCCCTCTTTTCCTAAAAGATATCTAAATACTAATTCTAGGGATTACGTGAAAGAAAAGCAAAGTAGTAAATGCTTAGAAGAAAAATATAAAAACATTAAAGATTTGGCTGTAAAATGCCACTCAATTTCTAATTTTTATCCTGTCCCAGATAATAAATTTAATAGGGTCAAGGGGATGTGTGGTGTAGGTGATTTTCTTCCGGTTATGATTGATAAAATACAAAAACATATAGATGATGAAACGAGTTTGATACAAAAAGATATTTGTATCGATTTAGATACATTAAAAATTTGGCATGAGTTCTTTAAAGAAAAAAGACAGGAGCTTTTTCTCGATAATGAATATACAGTAAATGGCGATACTCTTAAAGGGAATTTACTTTTTAGAAAACAATCAGAAGGTCGTCCGCTTCCGTTAAAAGAGACAGAATACATTGAGTGTCTTAATAACATACTTGATCGGATACATAAGAGGGCGGCTCTTATGGAGAAATTTTGGGATAAGAAAGAAGGGAGTAATAATTAATATATAGAAAGACGAGTTTCAAATGATCCCCACCTTAATAATAGATGTGGATCATTTGAGTTATATGGATAAATCAATAACAATATGATTATGATGATAACGCTATCCCTTTAATGCATTAAGCTAATTTTGAGAAAACCACAAAAATTTGAATGAATATAGTTATTACGTTAAATCATCAGATTCAGAATAATTAAGATAATCATATGCACAAAGAAGCATTCGATAATTTGTTTTAGTTTTATCTTTATATATTTTTAAATATTTTTTCAATGCTTCTAAATCAATGTGTTTGTTCATGGCTGAGTAAAAGATTACTTTTTCCTTGTTCGTGTTTGCAATATTTTCGTCTTCCATAATAGAGTCTATGGATTCTTTTATAATCTTACATTTAGATGATAAGCCTGACAAAATCCCGTTTAGTTTTTCGCTTTGCTGTTTTTTTAGTTTGAAAGCAGATTCGAGTGAAGCGTTCAGTCTGCAAAAACCGTATATAGGGAAGTATTGTTGAGGTTGTATCTTAAATTTATCGATAATATTTAATAATTGTATATTTTCTTCTTCAATAATATTGAAGTAATTTTCAATTACTTCTGAACTTGTTTGATATACGTAATGAATAGTATTATTTGATCCAATAACAAGCACCTTATCTTCATTGGAGAGTTTATTTAAATCTTCAGTAATGCTGACTTTAATATTCCCACCTGAATATATTTCTTTAACAATATTTTGTACTTTTCGGATATCCATAGCTGAAACTGGTAGTTGTAATGAAGATAAACTTTCATAAATAGCCTCATAATTATCTGTTTTTATTTTGTTGATTCTTACCGTTTGATTTTCTTGAAGTACAATATCATGCTCAACAACTTCTTGATTTTCATTGCCTTCATCATACTCTACCAACAAAAAATTCGATCTTATTTGTTCAGCTGTTTTAGAGTTAGGGTCAACGTAAGTATATATAGTTTGTAGTATATCCTTTATATTTTTGTCGCCCATACTGTATCCTAAAAAAATAATTGGGTTATGAATAAATAGCGACAATAATTGGGCCCTTATCAATTCATATTTTTTATCAAAATGCAGATAATCCTCTTTAGAAATAATTATTCTTTCTGAATCATTAATGCATCCGTGAATTTTATAGACAGATCCATAGGGATTACTTAATAAAATATCATTACCAATTAAAGGGTTGAAATCAAAAATATCTTCAATCATACAATCATAATTAGTAGTAATAACCGAACCAATATTTTTTCGTATTTTCTTTAATTTATTTATTTCCTCTTCCATCTCATTCTTATATTTTAACTCGCTGAAAATTTCTGATAAATAAATTTTAAATTTATTTAATTTCACACCACTCTTCATGTGTTTATAAAATATATCGTTAACTCTATTAAATTTTCCATCTCTGTGTTTATTTGCATATTCAATAAATAAATCTTGTATATTTCCTGCTATGCTGGCATAATCGAAGTCATTATTTACACTGTATTTCGCTTTTATATCATAGTATCGCTCTTCTTCGTTTGTTATTTCTAAGACAATTTTATATAAAAGTTGATCCCAAGTATAAGAATTTTGTAAATAACGTAAACTCATTCCGGTACCAACAAATAAAACAGGGTGATTTTTAAATTTTGAAATAAAACTATTAACATTCATGGTATTACTCCTCTCGAAACTATAGTAGGATTTTAATTAATCGGTGTAAATTAATTAGATAGTTGTAAATCCTCAATCAATAATTTCAACAATTCAACCTTTACATCATCAGCTACATTTATTGTCCCATCATCAGTGTGTGACACGCGTTCATCATCTTTGATTGCCCAATAATAGTTGTTGTACCCTATTTTGTCAGCAATCATAAACAATAGTGATTTAATATGATTTTGATGTTCAGTATCCATTGAATCATTTAATGTTTCCATCAATAAACGTACCGCTTCTTAAACGCCGAATCGTTCCTTGAGAAATGCCGGTTTCTCGACGCAAGGTACCATCGGTAATATCTGAATTTAACAACGCCATAATATTGCTTTTAATATCTTCCATCTTCATGCCTCCAACAGTTTAATTGATACTTATTGTAGGTTGCGAGCTGATATATGTTTTAAATAGCTATCTCTATTTTAAAGCTTTTTTCTCTATAAGTTGATTTCGACATTTAGCGCTTTTTCTGAGTCATCGAACTTATTTAGTGTTCTGTTTCTATCGGTTTTAGTAATGAAGTCATCGACGACCAGTTGTTTTCAAATAGCGTTTTATTCTCCAACCATTCCATCACCATCACGGTCAATCATATATTTATATAACCAATGATCATCAGTAATCGGCATTGAATAGCCCGCTGCTTCAGCTTCTGAGATTGTTACTGTTCCATTTCCATTTGTATCTACTGATGAGACATCACCGTCTTCCGGTTCGGGTTCAGGATCCGGCTCTGGTTTAGGTTCAGGCTCTGGTGTTGGCTTCGGTTCGGGTTTAGGATCTGGCTCTGGTTTCTGTGCTACCGCATCTTCTGTATTAGGTTCATTTAACGCGACACTTGATCCATCTGCATAATTAATTTCAATACCTGGTTGAATATTAGGTACATAAATGTTAAACATAAGTCCTTCACCGTTATCTTCAATAGAGAATCCCTCCATATAAGCGCCGGAAGCAACCAAGTTATTCCCCTCAAAGATAGGTGTGACACGATATCTGACATGATTTTCTGTGATTTCTACATAATTAGCGACATAGTTTTCATACTCTAACATGCGCATATTAAACCAGCGGGTACCCGTCATTAAGTTTGCGTAATCATCATTTCCAGTCATTTGATGACCGATGAGATGCGAGCGATTATATAACCATCCGCCTGCGCCAATTCCTTCATAACGTTCTTGATTCCAACCGGTAGGCTCATGGTGTCCGATATCTCCGCGTTCTTCTGCAGGCATAATTTCAACGCCTACAATAGCATTGGCGGCGGTCACGCGTCCGAGTGAATCTAGAGCGCCATTCCGGTGGTAAACGTCTGTACTTGATATATCCGCATTACTAAAAAGAGGAATATTATCGTTTATGACGACAGATTCTTGACCCGATGGGACACTGACAGGTTCCGTTGGTACTTGAGTTTCATTTGATTTATTTGGGTTAGCTTCTGCTGCTTCTTTCTCTTTTCGTTCTTGCTCTTCCTGTTCTTGGCGTTCTTTTTCCTCTTGTTCTTCCTTCTGCTCTTGAACTGCTTCTTCTTGTTCTTTACGTTCCTGTTCTTCTCTCTCTTCTTGTTCTTGAATGTCTTCTTCAGATAGTTCAACTTGATCAGGCGCATCTTTTTCACTTGTAGATTCAGAAAAACCTTCACTATTTATTATCGTGCCGAACATAATTAGACCACATACACTAATTATTGAAGCGTAAATAGCGTATTTTTTAGATGTTTTCTTAGGCTTTTTCTTTGTAAAATACCAGAATGCAAAAAGTGATATGGGAAGGCTGAATGGCCAAGCAAATATCGATATAAATAATGCTAGAAGTACACCTATTATAATTATTGCTTTTTTAACTTTTGTCATTTGGTTATATCTCTCCGTTTCTTTTAATAGTCTAATCGTTACTTATTGTAGATTATAATCTAATATTGCCGAATACTTCTTTTTATAAAGCACATCTATTTTTTGTTTGTATATTTGAGCTTGCTTGTCTGTTTTGTAAGCATGTATCACTCCCTCGATATTCAAAACTATTGCTAGTGTTAAGAGTGAGACAATAAATAATTGATTGCTGGTTGATAAGACAAAAATACTTATCGATATGGCAAGATAAAAGAAAGCTTGTCCTAAACGTATCACCCGCTGCCATTGCTTTGATTTGTGTGAGAAATAAAAGTAATCCTCCATTACTGACATAGCATCAACCTGTTTATTTTTAAATGTTGTTTTTGCTTGGAAATATAGACGATTTAATTCAGCAAGTGCTCGTGTATCGGTATTTTTTAATGGTTGAGCTCTTTCATGATGTGCTTGTGTCTCATTATGTATCGTTTGTTCTGTAGTATATTTAAGTTGGAAATTTGATGCATGGAAAAGGCGTATAAAGAACAGGTTGACTGTGGCCATCCCCCATATAGCTCGTGTTGGCGTGAGTGTTATTGTTGCGGTGTTATCAATGATTATTATGATGAGTGTGCTTAAAAAGATGGCAAGAAGGACTTGTCCGCTCTTTGATGAATAAGTTACGTTGACATTACCTTTATTATACATGTTTTCATCCCTTACTTAAATTGGATTTCGAAATATTTCTCTCTTTTTTTTACTAATTCTGCAATAACATCAGATATAGAGCCGTTTCTTTCTTTTGCCATCGCTTTTAACTCGGATTTAATCTCTTGGTGTAGCAATAAAGCCGTGTATTGTTCATTAGAGATGAAAGCAATGAAGCCATCGTTCATTTGTACATCCCCGTCAATACAATGTTTTTGTAAATAAGTGATGAATTCATACGATTGATTCGTTTCTAATGTACGCTCTTTAACGCTTACCAAGATGCTCCCGTTATCCGATTGAATATCTAAGTTGAGATAGCCTACTTCCGACATGAGCCAATCAATCACATCATAAACACGGTCGTTTAATGATAAGGGGTGATGGAATTGAAAGCGGACATCCCCTTTTTTTTGAATATATGTTTTCTTTACCAATGGTTGAAGCGGTTTATAATGCAGGGCTGTGGCTTCATGAAAGGATAAGATATGTTGGTCCTTTGTTTGGAACAGCGTTTCTTGATTATCTATATCCATCACACGGATCAATTGATTCGTCCCTGTCTGAATAAACGGTTGATACATATAGATTTGCTGTTTAAGGTTGTAATACGATGATGGCATTGACTGCGTTGTTCCTTTTGATTCAATGTAGCGATTGGCACTCTCTTTATCAATGATATAACGGCCATGAGCTTTAAACGGTTCTTTCGTTGCCATGAGTTCCCCGTTTTTGATTAAGCGGTGCACTTTTGTTGTTGATATCTGTAAACGTTCTTCCATCTGAGGCTCTTTTTTACGATGCAGATTGCGAATTAGTCTTGAGTATTCGATTCGAACACTACAATAAATTGATTTACTTAAAAAATTTAAAAAAGAAGGGAATCAACTGAAAAACTGTCATGTGGATGATGCCAACGGCCTCTCAGACGAAGCGAATGAAGAAGATGCCTATGGTCCTTACAGGTTATTTCAAATTACGGGATGATTGATACGTATATTCATAAGCTAATACATACAGAGGGAGTGGGGTAATGTATGGCATCATCTCACCATATCCAGGCATTAGTGAATGATAACCGTTCACTCACTGATGTAATGACTAACGTGCCCTATGATGACCTGGTTAGGAAACGTCAAGAAGCGGATGAACAGGGGCAAAAGGACTTTCATTATTTTAATGATTAAGAGATATTAGCGTATTACTTACATCATAGACTCAGTGTCAATCAGAGTTGTTCATGTTTATTGAGCATATCATGATGTAACTGCTAAAATAAAGTTAACAACTTTCGCTTGATAAAAATGAATACTTTTCAGTAAAAGAAATGATGATAATTCAAGGGACAAATTTTAAGCAAAAGTGAATCAGACCGTTTGAGAAAACAGAAACTAATTGAAGGTAGATATCCAAATGTTTATGTATCCTCACAGATAGCCGCTTTAACCGGAGATAAATCTTCTTATATAAAAAATAGAGCATTTGATAAAAAACATTATAAAAAAATGATTCTTTCATTTATTAAAGAATATTCTTCAGCAAGTAGAGCCGAGTTAGATGCGTTATTACTAGACAAGTTGTCTGATGCACTTAATCAACAACAGAAGAAGAAAAAGATAACAAATTTATTATATGAGATGCACAAAAAAGATAAGACTATAAAGAATGTGGGTTCAAATAAAAAATCAAAATGGATTTCAATATCTAAAGATGACTAAATACTTTTTTAGAAATAATTAAGAAATAAAAAACCCGCGTAATCACCAGTTTTATTTCTTGTACATCTGTATTAACAGTGAGTTAAGTACTTTTGTGCTATGAAATTTATGTCTTAAATGGCATTTTTAAAAATCATTTAAGACATAATAAGAAATAAAATGTTACCCAATCAAGTGCACATGTTGATTAAACGATATTAGACTAGACATTACGTTGTTTAGGTTTACACAGAATATGCTTAAAGGAAGTATGACATATGAGCGAAATAAAAATTTAGACAAAGAGGCAATAAAAATGAGAATTCTATCCTTATTAAAAGAACGTCCATTAAAAAATCAAGAAGTAAGGCAAATGACAAGGCTAGATCGGCAACAAGTCAATTCCCTTAGAAGGTGTTAAGGTCGTTTGACACGAAAGAGGAGCTAAATATGTTCTTGGAGACTAGTTTTACAATATAGATGCATTTACTAAACAATTCGTATACATTTATTACTTTTAACAGGTTGTTAAATGTATACGAATTGTTATTTTATACATTTATTCATACATTTATTCATACATTTTGATACCTTGTAAAGTAGCCATGCTAAAGTAAAAAATGAATGATTTGATTAACTATATAAAAACTCTAAAAGAACTATGCATTAATAAGTATTAAGACAGTGTAACTGCTAAAATAAAGTATACAGATTTCTCCTGATAAAAATGGACACTTTTCAGTGAAAGAAATGATGATAATTCAATCGTAAAAAAAGCGCTCTTTCTTCTTTTAAGAAGGAGCGCTTTAAGTTTTTTACTGGGCATCAATAGTGACTTGACCTACATCAACAGAAGCGTTTAACCTCGGTCCATCTGTGCCTACTTGTGTTTGCCACTGCTGTGTTGTGTCTACATCTGCTGCTGGCAATCCTTCAGCTTGTACCTCGCCTAAATCCGTTTCAAGGTCAACCTGATAGGATTCCGGCATCTCGAACAAGGTCATGTCAATCGAACCAAGGTTCACTTCGGCATCTACGTCCGCTTCAAACTGAAGTAAGCTAAGCTCAATCTCCCCAACACTGGCCCTTGCATGCCAAGCACCCGTTCCTCCTGTGACTTTGATTTTACCAACATCAACGTTAAGCGAAGCAGTCTCGGTTTCCACTGCGGCAAGGTCTAGTTTACCTACATGCGTCCGCGCAGAAAGTGTCTGTGCCCTTACGTCGTTGATCGTAATCTCCCCGACGTCTAACCGAATATCAATCGCATCATAGAGATTATCTGGCAATGCAAGTGTGATCAGTGGTGTCTGTTTACTGATCAAGCTAAATTTCGGCCACCCAAATACACTCGTTTGATTTAACCGGATCGTTAATGCATGATCATCATCTAACGTGACGCGTAAATCAGATGCATCATCTTCACCGATGAAAATGTGGATATCTTCATCAGCACTTGCCTCAAGCACAACTGACCCAGCATTTGCATCAAGCGCAATTGCAGAAACAGGCGATGAAATTGTTTCACTTTCGATGACCATGGCATCATCCTTAAAAACTGTCAAAGGCTCACCAAAGATGAATAAGCTAAGTGTTCCTAGCACAATCAATACCATACCTAAACGAATTATTGTTCGCATTGTTTCACCCCTTCACCCAGTTGCTTAATAGCTCGATATATTTTCTAGTCATGCTTGCGACCCCTTTTGTAAGAAGGTACCAAAGTGCTGAGGCAATCAGTGCGATGCCAAAGCCAATCGCTAACCAAGACCCCTCTGTTACAAGCGCAACAGGCGCACGGAAAAAGAGAGAGGCGAGCCAAATCACTGGACTCATTAACCCGGTGGCGATCAGTGCCCAGCCACCAATCAGGAGTCCATAAAAACCAATGACTGGACCGATGATAAAGATTACGTTAACGAGAACCACAACCAGTAAACGGCCAAGGTTGACACGCTGTTGCTGGCCAGTACCGAAATCAACATCAGGCTCACGTTCAAATGGTTCAGCGCTTGTCGGCCCATCAGATGGGGTGACATAGTTCGCTGCGATTCTTTCAGGTGGGCCAAGTTCTAAAATCAAGGTTTGTTCATTCTTCCCATCAATCGCCCCAATCTTAAATTGGTCCTCGATGTCGGCTAAAATGAGGCGCTGCTCACGTGTTGGTAAAGACCGAAGATGATAAGTGAGTTCTTGCAGATAGCTTTTCTTATCCATGTCGCCGTCTCCTTTATGGTTTGATTAAATGATGTTCATGGGCGTAAATGGCTGCTTGGGTCCGGTCATTGACCATGAGTTTACTGAGGATGTTACTGACATGGACCTTCGTTGTTTTTAATGCAATCACCAAGGTATCAGCAATCTCTTGATTGGTTTTGCCTGCTGCAATCAACAGTAACACTTCCTTCTCACGGGCAGTGAGATGCTCATGTAAGGGAGCGTCTTGGCTCCGCATCCGGGCAAGTACCTTGCTTGTGACTTCTGCTTCAAAGAAAGATTCACCTTGATAGGTGCGCCGAATAGCTGTGGCCATTTCACTGGCCTTGGTGGTTTTTAGCACGTAGCTCGTTGCCCCGGCTTCTAGGGCAGGGTAAACTTTATCATCGTCGACAAAACTGGTCATCATCAGCACCTTCGCCTCACGCCAGGCACTAATGATTTGCCTTGTTGCTTCAATGCCGTCCATGTCATCCATCACGATATCCATTAAAATTAAATCGGGTCTTAAAGCTAAGGCCTGTTTGACGCCTTCTTGGCCACTTCCCGCTTCACCAATCACGTCAATATCGGGCTGGGTAGCGAGGTAAGTCCGGACACCGAGCCGGACCATTTCATGATCGTCAACCAATAATACCTTTATCATTGTTCTTCACCTACTCCTTAATGATTGGGACTAAACAATCGAGTTTTGTTCCGGCACCAGGCACACTGACAATCCGTAAACTGCCACCAATTTCTGATGCCCGTTCATTCATGTTACTCAAACCGTACGAACTAAATGGTTGATCGGTCATTTCAAAGCCAATGCCATCGTCGACGACCGTTAAGATGACTTTGTCCTGGCGATTAATCAATGTAATATCAAGTGTCGTTGCTTTAGCGTGACGTAATGTATTCGAGACCGCCTCTTGCAAGATCCGGAACAAATGATCTTCAATTCCTCGGGGCACTTGAACCGCTTCAATGCGCCACTGCACGGTGACGGGTACTTTCTCCACCAGGTCTTTTAGTAACGCTTCGATGCCTTCTTTTAAGCTATGGTCATTAAGTGCAACCGGTCGTAAATGGAGCAATAAGGCGCGCATTTCAAGCTGAGCTTGTTGGATCATTTGTTCAACTTGTTGAATCGGCTTTTCGATGGTGCTGCCGTGTGTATCTGGCATTTCATTGATTGCTGAGACAAGCATGGAAGCAGCGAATAGTTCTTGACTGACCGAGTCATGTAAATCACGGGCGAGCCGGTTACGTTCCGCGGTGATGCGTTTCTCAATCGCTGCTTCTTGGTCTTCAACCCGTTGACTAATTAAATCCTGGGACCGTTTCGTCTGTTCTTGGAGCTGTTGATGAATCGTCGTTAATGAAACCATCACCTGCTTGAGTGTTGGTGTAACTTGACTGATCCGACTAAAGCGCGGGGCCCGTCCGCTTTCTAGGTCAGTTAAGGCATGAGCAAGGTCTTGCCACTGGGCCTGTTGACGAAAAGCACGCAGTAACCCTTTGATTAGACCGAACCCAGTCGTTATCAGCACAATCAGTACCGGAAACGGTAAAGGACCGATGACACGCACGCTCAGCATCTGCCAGCTCGTGACAGGGAAATGGAGCCACACCAACCCCATGAATAGGGCAGCAAATAATAATGAACCAGCAATCGCTTTAGCGACAGTCCGAATAAGATAGAGGATCATCCGCGTCTCACCTCAATCTCACCGAACCATAATGTCGTATGTAACTTCACCCGGCGTGCTGCGGTGTGATAGTCGGCGGTTATAATATGCAGGGTTCGATTGGTCATTCGGGCATCTTGATAACCGAGAAGATTGATTGAACCCGCGAGGACAGAGTGGTGGAGACTGATTTCAACGTCATAAGGAACGATAATGATCACTTTTCCGAACCATTGATTGACCGTTACAACTGGCTCGCCTTTAGGGAGAATGGTTGCTGTAAGGTCGATAATTGTTTCACCGATGCCCGCTTGAATGTTGATGTCTTGAAAGGGATAACCGTCTTTAGGTGTCGTTTGTTTGCCGAACCATTGGTTGACGAGTAAAACCGGTTCGTGTTTCAACTCAGCATCAGCTAAAAACTGGGGTTGATGATAGCTCGGTTGTTGATGTTGCTTGTAAAGTCGAATGAGCCAGATACCTAAAATCAGAAACAATCCAAACTTAAACAGCGTGGTATCTAACAAAGTCACCCCGACCAAGACGAGACCAATCCAAAAAACCACTTTTCCTTCCGGCCGATAGCTATGTTTCCAGGCGATATACGTAATAACACTCGCAATGATCAGCCAAATAAACGTGCTTGTTTGAAGAAAGATTAATTCAAATAAGAAAAATAAGAGCAAAGCAAGGATCAGGTAGGGTAGCACGTGGTCTTTATCATGTTTAAACATAACGGTCTCCTTTTCATCAACAATAAGTAGCAAGAGGCGCCAGGATCTGGCACCTTACTACTTATAAGAATAACCGAACTTAATGAGAAATTGAATCGTTTTTTTCCAATTCAGCAAAGCGAGCATCTAATGTGTGCAAGCGGTGGTCATGATAAACCTTATGTTCCAACCGTTCGATATAAGCTTCCACATCATTAAAGGTGACTTGACTGCGCTCGAGTTGTTCGGGATTTAAGACTTGGTTAATCCCGCGATGGACCCGGGCTAAGTTCTCACGTCCCCGTAAGTCCAAGCGTTTAACATATAGATTCTTCAGCTGATGTTGCATCGTTTCATATTTTAATTCGATGTCAGCAATTTGTGTTGTCGTTTTTTCATACATCTCTTTAAGCTGAGTAGCCCGCGCTTGGTAAGTTTCTACATCGGCTTGCGCTTCTTCTTTTAAGTCGGCGCGGTCATGTGCTTCGGCTAGGGCAACTTGTTGGCTACGTTTATCGGCCATTTGCGAAGCTTTTTGCCACTCCTTTTTATACTCGCGTTGAATCTGGTATTGCTTTTCAATTAAGCCTTTCAGCTTTTTCACTTCATCCTCACATTTTCTAATGTACTGATTGAGGTGAGTCATTGGATGTTGTTCCTCTTTTTGATCGATGAGCTGATTAATATCAGCGACGAATGTGTCTTTTAAACGCGTAAAGATGTTAGTCATTGTCATTGCTCCTTTTTCATTTTTTAGTTTTCTGTTACCCAATCATAGCGCTCTGTGTCAGGGGCAGGTTTTTGCCAAGCTTTAACCACATAATACAACACGACGGCTGCAACAAGTCCGACAAGGGCAGGACTGTTAGATAAAGAGAGGGATAAACCAATCAGGGCAACCACCGCAAAACCTATCTTCGCTAACAGCGTATCAGCCAAGATAAAATGTCGTATCCCGTAGTAGAGTAAACCTAAGGTAAGGACAAAGGCAATTAAAGGCACGAGCATTGATAAGACAATGGCGCCGGTTATCACCACAAAAATAATAAAGATAAATGTACGCATCATGTACGTCCTCCTTTCTATAGCTTAAGTGTAGCCCAACACTAGCTTTCCGTTAACGGGCTGGAGCGGTATCTTCTCCTAAGCCCAGAGGCGTATTTTTTATAGACGCAGTTAAAAACAACAGTGCAACGGAAAAAAAACAAGCCCTAAAGTGTTGCTTTAACAAGTTATTACGCTTTTTGGTCTATGTTTTAATTTGGATAGGCAACACTAAACTAGACAGGTTCGTTATGTTATAGAAAATGAGCAGGCAAGAATTACATAACCAGTAGATAATGGAATTAATGTTAGAGCGTTTTTGACAAAGTGGCTAATACACTTATTATTAATGAAGAAGGCAAAGGAGAACTTATGTTAGAGTTAGATGAAATTTCTAAAGAATCCTTAGCAGAAGATACTATTGTCGAACCGCATGGTGGTATGTCAACACAAAAAAGTTGTACGGTTTTTTGCTGACATACCACGTAAGAGAGGTGACGAGTAGTGGTGCTGAAAATCAGTTAAGCCATCAGATGCAGACAGAGATCGTAAACGTTGATGCAAGATATCCTAACCGATAGAAAGCAATAGGTTAACCACAACAGCTATCATCAAAGTTATGTTTGTATCAGGCAATGGTTTGCTGTGGGAACGGTTTTTACAGAAGGTCTTTAAGCATTAAAGTAGCACATAAAAAGGCCCCAAACAGTTAGTTTTCCGCTAACTTTTTGGGGTTGGTACCAAGGCTGATTGTTTTTTTGTAATAGTCAGCAAGCTTGTGATGACACAGCTAGTTTAATTTATGTCTTAGCGTTCGGTTTCTTAGTGACGAATGAATCAACAATTAAGGCAATCGCACCATCACCGGTAATGTTACAAGCTGTACCGAAGCCATCTTGCGCCATATATAAAGCAATCATCAAGCCAGTCTGAGCCTCAGTAAAGCCGAGAATCGAAGACAGGAGTCCTAACGCAGCCATCACAGCGCCTCCTGGAACACCGGGTGCGGCCACCATGGTAACCGCTAATAATAGAATAAACGGTAAGAAGTTCAAGAATTGTGGCGTCTGATCACCGATAATCAAGACAGCAACTGAACAGGCAACGAGGGTAATCGTACTTCCTGCTAAATGAATCGTCGCTGACAGTGGAATAACAAAATCGGCAGTCTCATCACTGACCTGATTACGAAGTGTGCTCCGGTATGTGACAGGAATGGTTGCAGCACTGCTCATCGTTCCAAGCGCAGTAAAATAAGCAGGAAGCATATTTTTAATCGCTTTTAACGGATGAATGCCGGTACGCAATGCGGCAATACTGTATTGAATCAAAATGTAACCAACGTGCATGAGTATAATTAAAAGAAAGACTTGACCAAAAACACCTAGAATATGAAATGCTTCACCTGATGCGGCCATATCAGCAAAGATACCGGCAATATGTATGGGTAACAAAGGAATAATAATTTTTTTGATGGTTAGCACAATCACCTCACGAAATTCATTCATGGCTTGATAAAGCAAAGTATAAGACTTTTCGTGGCGAATATGATTGATTCCAAGCCCGAAAATAAACGCTGTTATCAATGCGGTCATTACACCCATAATCGCTGGAATCTCTAGTTCAATGACTGGACTCAAACCTGAAGCCGCAGCATTGACAATCGAGCCGTCGGTGATGATTTTCGGAATAATAAAAATAGAAATAAAGAATGCGATAATCCCGGCGGTGACGGTCGATAGGTAAGCGAGACCGGCTGTACCAGCTAGTAAGCGACCTGCTTTTTTACCAAGGTCTGCGATCCCTGGTACAATAAAGGATATGATAATCAGTGGAACAATATATCCGAGAAATTCTCCGAAGATATGGGTGAACGTGTAGAGAACATTTCCCATCCACTCAGGGAATTGAAACCCAATCAACATCCCGCCTAAAATTCCTAAAATAAGACGCGGAAGTAAACCTATTTTTTTCATAATAACTCTCCTCATTCATTTGATTGTCTAGGCACAGAAGCAAATTTCATCTTATCACAGATTATTCACACTCGAAAGAATTTTTTAGGATTTACCAAGTATCGTCGGTCGTTAAAACTAACTACCCTTTATTTCCATCTTTCTTAATCACATTCTTGTATTTTTATGCTAAGCTATAATTAACAGTTAAGGTGGAAATTTTTAACTTTAGATAAAAGGATAGCTTAAGTTTTTTTGGAACCTGATCTATTTTAACTTTGTATACTTTTTGACAAATGCCTTCGGCATTTTTTGGACAGTCACTTTATTCTTTAGGGCGTGTGTGCTTTAATGTTTCATACTTTGGATCGTAGCTGTCGTAGCGATATGAATGTTCACGGAAACATGTTGGAACAAAGTGTTCATCTTACCCTACCAACGCTCGTTCATTCTTCTTGTTGTAGGCAATGCTTGCGTGTTGACCCATTCGATATATGTGTTCATAAATTGATACATAACCATAGCCCGTGTCCAGCGTTTGCTGTCTAGATGAAGAAAGAAACAGTTGATTGTGAATACCTTTTAATAGCGGAATAGCTGGTTTTCGATCATCTAAGCTTCCAAATGAAAAGAGTGATTGGGTGAGCAATGCTGACTCTAGGACCCAACAGCTAAGAGACCTTTAAAACTGAACCTGAAGACATTCTTACTTTGACGGTTCTTTTTCATGTTCCATTTGGCTTTTTCAGAGTTTGGGACAACGCTCTAAATAACTAGATAAAAGCGATATTTCATACAAGAATATGAAATGTCGCTTTTTTTTACTTCGTTTAATTTATTTAATTACAAAAGCTTTTGTGAAAGACTGCCGCCAATTATAATTGGGCTATCAATAACTCGAAAGAGCTATCGTGGTATATTTTTATGTGAAATAATGAACTTTAAAGATAAGAAGATAATTCTAATTTACCAATGTTCATGTATATTATATCAAAAATAAGAGCTTTGTTATACGAATTATTGTTCAAATAATCACAAAAGAGGAGAATGAACATGATGAAAAAAGGAGTACTCTCAATAATGGTAATCTTGGGGCTAAGCATGCTTTTGGTTGCTTGTTCACAAAGTGCGAGTGGAGAAGAAAAATTTAATGCAGGAACATACGAAGGGGTTTCTACTGGGCATGGTGGAGAAGTGATTGCGACAGTTACTTTGACGAAGGATGAGATTGCGTCGATTGACATAGCGGCAGAAGGTGAAACAGAAAGCATTGGAGAAGGAGCCTCTGCACAGGTAATTGCGTCGATTATTAATTCGCAGAGCCTAGCAGTGGATGCTGTATCAGGTGCAACGACATCGAGTGAAGCAATTATTGAAGCGGTAACGCTAGCGTTAGAAGAAGCAGGTGCTGATATTGATGCGTTAAAAGATCCAGCGAATAAAATTGAGGTAGCAACAGAGCAACAAGAAGATCTTGATGTTGATGTCGTTGTGATTGGTTCTGGGGGAGCGGGAATGGCAGCAGCTGTTGAGGCAAAGGCTGCGGGTAAATCAGTCGTCATCCTCGAGAAAATGCCGATTCTTGGTGGTAATACTAACCGCGCAACAGGAGGAATGAACGCAGCAGAAACAAGTGTACAAGCTGACCTTGGCATTGAAGATAGTAAAACTATTTTTTATGAAGACACCATGTCTGGAGGAAAAGAGATTAATAACCCAGACTTAGTACAAACCTTAGTTGATCATGCATCAGAGTCTGTTGATTGGATTAATGGTTTAGGTGCGGATTTATCAGATGTGGTCATATTCGGCGGACAAAGCGTACCGAGAACACACCGCCCAGCAGACGGTTCACCCGTCGGTCCTGTGGTTGTTGAAGTTTTATCAAACAAGTTGAAAAAGGAAGAAGTCCAGATATTACTTGAAACAACAGCAGTAAAATTGTTAGAAGAAGATGGTGAGATTAAAGGTGTAGAAGCAACCGACAAACAGAATCATAGCTTTACTGTGCTAGCGAAATCAGTTGTGTTAGCAACGGGTGGTTTTGGTGCAAACAGTGAGATGGTTGTTGAATACAATGAGAATTTCGAGGGCTTTTCTACGACGAATCATAAAGGTGCCCTAGGTTCAGGTATTAAGATGGCTGAAGCGGTTGGTGCTGATTTAACAGACATTGCTGAAATTCAAGCACATCCAACGACTGATCCAGAAACAGGTTATATGTTTACTGAAGCAGTTCGTGGTGATGGCGGTATATTAATCAATCAAGAAGGTCAGCGATTTATCGATGAATTAGAAACAAGAGATGTGGTTTCTAAAGCAATTCTTGAAAAGAGTGGCAGTGTTGCGTTTCTGGTCGCAAATGATGCAATGCGAGAGAAAAATGCATCGCTTGCTAAGTATATCGAACATGGTTATGGGGTCGAAGGTGATACGTTCGAAGATCTAGCTAAAGCCATGCATGTAGATGCTAAAACACTAACACAAACGATGAAACAGTATGCCTCTTATGTAGCAAATGGGTCAGATGAAGCTTATGGTCGAGATAATTTGGCGGAAGCATTTGAAGAGGGTAAGTACTATGCAATACCGGTTACACCATCTGTGCACCACACGATGGGTGGTTTGCGGATCGATACAAAAGCCCGTGTCTTAAACAAAGACGGCGCCCCTATTAAAGGGTTATATGCGGCAGGAGAAGTAACGGGAGGTATTCATGGTGCAAACCGCTTAGGTGGAAATGCGATTGCGGATATTTTAACTTTTGGTCGTATTGCAGGTATGACAGCAGCAAGTGAAATAGAGTAATAAATAAGAATAGTCATTGTTAGAGAGATTAAAAAGCCTAGCTTTTTAATCTCTCTTTTAATTTTTTCACATAAATTATGACCATGTTTAGCAGAAAAAACGATTGTAGAAGCATTGATGCTAGTTACAAGAAACTATCTGTTTGTTAGGGAGAAATGCCTTATTGATATGCTTTCGTCAAGCATATCAAGGGGCAGCACACAGCAATAGATTTTTTTGCTATAATTCTTTTATAGAAGAAGAGGTGAGGATTTGAATCGACCATTTAAATTGAGCACAATCATTACTGTATTTGCTTGTGTGGTTGTCCTCGTTGCGCTACTGGTGACAGACATTTTGATTACAACGTCAACCAATGAGCGAATCAGAGCACATGAAGAAGAAAAGGCACGTATTGTTTCAAAAACAGTTGCTAAATCTTCAATCGTGATAGAAAGTTTGTTAGCTGAAGAGCAGGCAGAAGCACTACAAGTTTACACGAGTGACGTTCAAGCGATAACAGAAATGTTATTTGTAGTTGTCATGGATATTGAAGGCATTCGTTATACGCATCCTGATCCAACTAAGATTGGCCAGTTTTTCGCAGGAGGTGACGAGCAAGCGGTCTTTCAGGGGAAAGCGTACGTATCGATATCTGAAGGTACACTTGGTGAGTCTCTAAGAGCATTTACTCCCGTGTATGACGATAATGATAACCAAATTGGCGCTGTTGCCGTCGGTGTATCACTAGAAAGTGTTACGCTTGCTTTAGCGCAGAATCACCGCAGTATTATTGGTGGAACCTTACTAGGATTACTTGTTGGCTTGATTGGAGCGGTCCTGCTTGCTAAATATATCAAACATACCTTGTTTAACTTAGAACCTTATGAAATCTCTAAATTATTAGAGGAACGAAATGCCATGCTGAATTCGGTTCATGAAGGCATTATAGCAGTTGATCAGCATCAAAAAATCACCCTCGTAAACGAAGCGGCAATCCGAATATTTAAAAAAGCAGGGATATCTGGCCACCCAACAGGCATGAGAATAACGGATTATATTCCTGGGACAACACTTGAACGGGTCATGAAAACGAAAGAAGCGGTGCATAATGATGAGCAGAGCTTAAATGGGGTTGCTATCGTGACGAATAGCGAACCATTAGTGGTAGACAATCAGGTGATTGGTTCAATAGCGACATTTAGAGACAAGACGGAAGTAAATGAGTTAGCCAAGCAGTTAACGGGTGTTAAAACATATGTAGAGGCACTCCGTTCACAATCACATGAATTTAAAAATCGTCTTCATGTTATTTTTGGTATGGTTCAAATAGAAGCTTATGATGAATTAGCTGTATTTATTCGGAAAATAGTTGAGTTGACTAGCGAAGAGGAACTCTCGATTTCCAAAAGCATTAAAGATCCAGTTTTGGCTGGCTTCCTAATGGGGAAAATGAGTTATGCGAGAGAAAAAAATGTACGTTTTAAAATCGCAAAAGATACCACCATCACTGAAGAAATTCATATTGAAGTTGTAAAAGCACTGATCACGATTATTGGTAATTTAGTTGATAATGCCATTGAAGCACTAGCCTATAGCAATGAAAAGGAAATTGAATTGCGAATAAAAACGATAAACGAAAGCTTACAAATAATTGTAGCTGATTCAGGTCCAGGTATAGCTTGTACAAACTTGGAACAGATTTTTGATAAAGGCTATTCTACGAAAGGACCCAATCGAGGATTTGGATTGTATTTAATCAAACAAAACATTGAGAAATTAAAGGGTGATTTTTCTATTGAAACGAATGAAAATGGCACAGTATTTGAAGTTATACTACCTTATGAGACAACGACAGAAAGAGGTTCGATATGATTATTAACGTACTGATTGTAGAAGATGATCCAATGGTCGCCGAGATTAATAAACGGTTTATGAATAAAGTGGAGGGCTATCAGTTAGTAGGAACTGCCAGTACAGGTGAAGAAGCTATGCAATTAATTGAAGAAAGAGCAGGGGGCATAGATTTAATTTTACTTGATGTTTATATGTCGGGACAAAGTGGACTTGAGTTACTCTCTGAAATACGGAGAAAAGGCTATTCCATTGATGTTATTTTGATTACTGCAGCTTCAGATACTGAAAAAATAAACACAGCGCTTCAATACGGTGCGATTGATTATTTGATTAAGCCTTTTGAATTTGATCGTTTTAAGCAAGCGCTATTACGGTATCAACGGAACGTAGAACTGGTAAAGGGACATAATTGTTTAAGTCAAGTTGAATTGGATCAGCGCCTCTTTGCTTCAAGCAAAGAACAGACGTATAATCAAAAATTATTACCTAAAGGCCTTACTAAAACAACTTTAGTTGTTGTGATTAACAGCATTAAGCAATTAAAGTCGTTTACAACTGACGATGTTTCAGCAATCACGGGAATATCTAGAGTATCCATTCGTAAATACCTTATCTTTTTAGTTGAGTTAGGGGTGCTTGAAGAAGCATTAACATATGGCATTGGTAGACCAGGTTATCGTTATACCTATATAGATAACAGTGAAAAAGTGGAAGCGTATTTAGATTGAGGTATGCTTTAATATATTAAGGAAGGGATAAGTTTGCAAGGTGCCTCCTAAGATTTTTAGAGGTTGAGAAAGTTTAAGTCTTACGCTGGTGAATTAGAGGGTAGAAGTTTAACTAATAGGTGCATGATTAAAATAATTCAGAACAGCCACTACGTAGTAACAGTTAATCGAAATAACGTAGGGTTGTGTCAATGTTTGATGTAATCATAGAGGACAAACCGTTATGTTGAAAATGTGGGTTTCGACTGGGGGCCATTGAAAGGATTCAAGTTTTTGATTATCATGGCTACTCAAGACTAATTAAAAAGTCACCGGTTAAAAAATGAAAACCAGAGTTAGCTTTTCATGTGTTTATGCACAGACGCTCGATAAGTAAATCTAAGAGAAGCAGCAGGCATTTGTCGCTCAATAACCTTGTTACCCCAGCGGCATGCTATCGCATACAGGAGGGGTTTATTTTTTAGGAGGTGAGAAGTCAATGCGTATCGGTGGATACGGATTAGTGATTGTTTCAACTATTCTTTGGGGCATTGCAGGAGGACTTGGTGGTTTTCTGATTAATAAGGGTTGGGACCCGTTAGTGATCGCCTTTTATCGCGGATTGGTGGGCTTAATCTTTATGGTCATCTGGCTCATCATTCGACCAGCACGTGGGAATAAAAAAACAATTTTTTGGTCGATTTTAGCGGGGATTGGTGTGACGGGTAACTTTGCCTTCTACTTCTTTAGCATGTCAGAATCCAGCATTGCTGTAGCGGCAACATTGATGTATACGGCGCCTATTTTTGTTTTTCTACTCGCATTTATCTTAGGCATTGAGCGAGCATCCTTATTTAAATGGCTGGCGATTGGCTTCGTGATGATTGGAGTTGTCTTCTTAACAGAAGTGTACCGGGTGGATGCGGGTGTTGTCACAACGGTTGGCTTAATTACCGGTTTAAGCGCAGGCGTGTCCTACGCACTCTTTATCTTTAGCTTTAAATATGCAACAAAGTATGGGCAGCCACCATTGATTTTGACCCTAACCTTTACCACGTTTATCGGCTTGATGATGCTAGTTATTAATCAAGGTGAGGCGATTGCCTTGATAATGTCTGAGGATGTTCTCTGGGTGCTTCTTTTAGGGATAATCGGTGCTGGCTTGTCCTTTTTCTTATATGTACGCGGCTTAAGACGCACCTCACCAACAGTCGCGTCCGTGATTGCGATGGTTGAACCAGTAACGGCGACCTTGTTTGGTTTGTTCGTCATGAATGAAGTGCTGAGTTGGTCACAGGTTGTCGGCATGAGCCTGATCTTAGTGACGGTTACGGTTTTAAGTGTAAAGGAACGCTGACAAAAGTGGACGACGTAAATGTTTTCTAATTAAATTGTAGTTCGTGCAGTGTTTACAGATGGAATTTATTGAAAAAATGAAAAGGACGTGTATGCATGAGTTTTAATAGTCAAGCCTATCTAAACGATCAAATCAATAAACAATACGGAGAAGTACCGCTCTCACGCTATTATCATAACCAACCTGAAATAGACGTTGCGATCAACGACGAAGTGATCCAAGAAATTATCACAAGTGATATTGCGACGCTGCAAGCCATGGTTAAACAAAACAAAGTCAGCTACGTTGAGATTGCGAAAGCTTTCTACAATCAAGCACAACGTCACCAAGATAGTCACGCTGTCATCAGTTTGAATCCAGCCGTGATTGAAGAAGCAAAAACACGGGTGTATGATGACAGCCACGATCCCTTATACGGCATACCTGTCCTGGTTAAGGATAATATCGCCACAACTGAGATGGCGACAACAGCAGGAGCCGCGATATTGAAAGACTTTTATCCGGAAACAGATGCAGTCATCATTCAAGAGTTGAAGCAAAAAGGGGCTCTCATCTTAGGGAAAACCAATTTATCCGAATGGGCGAACTTCATGACGGAAAATAGCGCCAATGGTTATTCAGCTGTTGGTGGGCAAACAAAAAACCCACACGGGTCGTTCGACGTGGGTGGTTCAAGTGCCGGTAGTGCAGCTGCGGTGGCTTTACATATGAGTCCGGTGGCGATTGGGACTGAAACAGCCGGTTCAATTATTTATCCGGCAAGTCAAAATGGCGTCGTTGGCTTAAAGCCAACCCTGAAAACAGTGGCGCAAGCCGGTATTATTCCCATCGCAGCTGCGCATGACACAGCGGGACCGATGGCTCAAACCGTTAACGATTGTTATCTCCTCTTTCAAGCGATGACGACCACTGAAGCAACGTTTAACGATCAATTTCAGCGCCTGGCTGATTATCGCTTTGGTCAATTAGATGATGCAGCATTAAAAGAAACGTATCGCGATGAAGATGCTATAATCTTAGCAACGTTTGAAGAGCAGTTACAGCAGGTAGGCGCCAGCTACCAACACCTCTCGCTTGGCAATGCCTGTTACGATGTTGATATCACAGATGTTTTACTCTATCAATTTAAAGCTGGGGTTGAAAGTTACTTTAAACATGAAACAAACCCAATCACGCTAGCCGACGTCATCGCCTTTAATCGAAAAGATGAGAAAAATGCGAGCTACTACGGTCAAGATTTGCTCGAACAAGCAAACAATCATCAATTAACTGCTTCAGCAATTGAATCAGTCATTGAGCGTAATCGAACCGTTACGCAAGCCGCTTTAGATGAAGCGTTTAAAACAGTGGATGTGTTAGTCACATTAAGTAATTATGCGACAAGCTTGTATGCCACGTCCGGCTATCCGGCACTAACCTTACCCGGCTATCAACGCCAAACAGGTGAACCGGTTGGGATTACTTTAATTGCACCAGCAGGACAAGATGTCGATTTACTTTATCTGGGTCAGTTGATTGAAGCAGCAGGTGTCTTATCGGGATAACGCTAGGTGTGAAAACAGGCCAGCTGTAAGCGCAATGAAAAAAAGTCAAAGACCGAAGCTGTCTAAGATAACTTTGGTCGTCAATGAAGCATAAAGAGGTGAGTAGATGATTCGTTTTGAACGAACACGTCGGTTAGCACGACTGCTTTACGCAGGAAGTGGGTTGTTGGTCTTCATCATTATTTTCAACGCATCGCGCTTTTATTATGATCCCCTGGGGTCTGGCTATGTATTGCTGTTTGTTTTTTGTTTGCTACTGGCTACCGCATTAACACAGGTGGCAAAAGATGCTGAAGAAGCAATCCGTCGGGTAGACAAGCTTAGCAAGTAACTAAGCGTTCACATAAAATCATGTCTAGCTACTGATCGATAGCAATAAATCTACATTGGATGAAGCGTATCTATGATAAAAATTAAGACACCCTTCCGTATCCTTCTCGAAAGGGTACGGGAGGGTGTCTTTTACTAAGCGGGGTGTTGACCAACCATCTTTTCATCAGTTAAGGTGATGCTCAATCCGTTCAAGGATCTCTTCTACGTGCGTAATTGCTTCAGTAATGGTGTGCGCGGTAATCACAAGTGATTGTTGCGCCGGATAACGTGTTGAGTGCTTGTAGCGCGGGTCATAGTAGTGCGTAAGCAACTGTTCAACAACGGTGTGATAAGCCTTGTCTGCAAAAGCCTTTTCAATCCGGGCGCTGACAGGGGTATGCATCCGGCGTTTGATGCGTTGAAAAGCTTCAATGAAGGCCGAATGGTGAACATCCGGGGTATAATCCCCTAAGATTAAGGCCACCCGCTGCTCCATCGGTAACTGAATAAACCACTGTGCGCTTTCTTCTTTGTGTTGATAAACACGTTCTGGTAACAAGACGTTACCAATTCGCTGACTTTCCCCTTCAATCAAAATAAAGGCTTCCGCTTGATAACGTAATAAAGCTTCGGTCAATAAAAAATCAAAGGTGCGTTGATTATTCGCTCTGCGTCCAATCTGACCAAAGATTGAGCCGCGATGACCGGCCATTGCTTCGAGATCAATCACGGGGTAGCCTGTGTCTTTTAAATGATGGAGGATATGTGTCTTGCCGTTACCAGTATGCCCATTTACCACATAGAACGGGGGTAAAGGTACAGTGTCGAGTTGTGTCTTTATCCAGTCACGGTAAGCCCGAATGCCCCCAGCTAAGCGGTTCACAGATAGACCCATTAAGTCTAGTACGGTAGCGGCTGTTTTACTGCGCATCCCGCCGCGCCAACAAAACACAGTGACGGGTTGTTCGAACTGTTTAAACGCAGCAATAAAAGCCGGTAACTTCGCAGAAAACAATTCTAATCCACGCGTTTTTGCTTGTTCTGGTCCCGCCTGTTTGTAGAGGGTTCCAACTTCGGCACGTTCCGCGTCAGAAAATAGTGGTATATTAATTGCACCAGGAATGGTCGCCTCTTGATATTCACCAGGTGAGCGAACATCAACAACGACTTGTCCCTGTTCTTTCGCTGTAAACAAGGCTGCCGGAGAAATGTCTGAAAACATTAGCTACAGACCTCGCTTGACATAAATATTTCCTGCAGTGCCGCTTGTAACACTCCCAATCAGATGGGCGCTAACACCTTGTTCCGTAAAGCGTGTCATCATCGCCTCGACGTCGCTTGGGTCAACGGCCATCAGTAACCCGCCAGAGGTAACTGCATCAGCAAGAATCAACTGATCAATCTCATCAAGCCCAGCATCAAACTGGACCGATGCTGCCACGTGTTTCAAATTGTTTCGTGACCCACCTGGAATGGCACCTTGTTGACACAGTTCTCTTAAGCGTGGTAATAACGGCACATCTTGATAGTTAATCGTTAAAGCCTGCTTGCTTTCGTGAGCCATTTCCGATAAATGGCCCAGTAGTCCAAACCCAGTAATATCGGTGCAGGCATGCACGTTGAAGGCATGCATGACCTCAGCGGCTGCTTTATTTAACGTAGCCATAATCGTCGTGACCTGTTTAATTTCAGCGTTTGAGAGTAATTGATGTTTAAGCGCTGTTGTGGAGATACCAACACCAATCGGTTTAGTTAAAATCAACGCGTCACCGTGTTTCGCACCGGCATTTGTTTTAATCTGGTCTGGATGAATCGTTCCCGTTACGGACAACCCGAATTTTGGTTCTTGGTCGTCAATTGAGTGCCCACCCAGTAAGGCAGTGTTTGCTTCCTGTAGTTTATCTTGAGCCCCGGTCAGAATCGCGGTTAAAATGGTTTTATCTAAGGTGAAAATCGGGAATGCGACAATGTTTAACGCCGTAATTGGCTGCGCACCCATGGCATAAACATCGCTCAGCGCATTAGCAGCCGCAATTTGTCCGAAATCATATGGATCATCGACAATCGGGGTGAAAAAATCAAGCGTTTGGACAATGGCTAGTTCATCGGTTAATTGATAAACCCCCGCATCATCCCCGGTCGTTAAACCGACAAGAACGTGTTTATTTGGTTGAAGCGGTGGCAAGTCTTGTAAGACTTTTTTTAAATCACTTGGTCCAATCTTACAGCCACAACCGCCTTTAGTCGTTAACGTTGTTAGTTGCACTTTTGACATAAGTTCTCCTTTTTCTTGCATAGTATAAAGGCTGTCTACCTCGTAAATAACCGGCTAGGCATGTGACGTGATCAATTCACGTGCTCGTTTTTTAAGTAATCAAACAATGCTTTCGCACTATGAACTTCTTGATCAGCTTGATAAGGACTGTTAGGATCTGCTTGTCGGTTGCGGTGATTCATCCAGACGGCATGCCAGCCAGCACGTTTAGCACCGACAATATCCTTTTCAAATGAATCGCCAACGTAGACCGTTTGATTAGGGTCAGCGCCAAGCTTATCTTCGACTAGCTTAAAGATTTCTTCTTTTGGTTTGGCAATCCCGTAGGTTCCGGAGATAAAGATATTAGCCTCAGGAATCCACCGATTGAGTGCTAACCGATCAATTTTCATCTGTTGGTGCGCTTCTTCGCCGTTTGTCAGAATTGCTAATTGTTTATTTTCTTGGTGCAAGGTTTCAAGGAGTGCTTCAACCTCAGGGAATAAAGTAATGGCTGCTTGGTGTTCTTTATACAGTTGGTGAAACTGAAGGGCGGTCTCGTCATCAATTTCAACACCACTATCTAAAAGTGCCAACTTAAAGCGTCCTGCTTGCCACTCAAGCACGGTAATTTCACCCCGTTCACTTTGATCAAATAACTGTTCGCTATAGTGTCTACTGGCGCGATAGACGGCGTCGATGGCTTGATAACTATAGCTGTCGTCGATCAATTGTTTAAATGTTTCATGAAACGATAAAGCTTGGTCATATAAGGTATCATCCACATCAAAAATAATTGTTTCCATTTCAGTTTCCTCCTTCATTTGTCTACCTGTTTATTA
Organism: Streptohalobacillus salinus; assembly: GCF_003201605.1. Lineage (GTDB taxonomy): Bacteria > Bacillota > Bacilli > Bacillales > Amphibacillaceae > Streptohalobacillus > Streptohalobacillus salinus. The sequence continues at coordinate 29,492 of NZ_QJJR01000017.1, forward strand.
TGACATGAATTAGTGATTTCGTCATATCAATCCCGTGTGTTCGATGTCATAATCGGTAAGTGAAATAATGAATAAATCATAAGAAGGCACAGTGAAATCGTGATACAATGAAGACATCAGCAAAGAAAGGACGATGTCCCAATGAAAAAACACCGCATTTATACAATGGCTTTTAGTAGTGTGTATCCACATTACGTGAAAAAAGCGGAGAAGAAGGGCCGGACAAAACAAGACGTGGATCAGATTATTGCGTGGTTAACAGGCTATAACGCTAAGGAATTAGAAGCGCTCCTGAACAACGAGACAGACTTTGAAAGCTTCTTTGAAGAGGCACCGCTACTTAATCCTAATCGATATCTTATTAAAGGGGTCATCTGCGGGATTCGAGTTGAGGAGATTGAAGAACCCTTAATGCAAGAGATCCGCTACTTAGATAAACTTGTCGATGAACTTGCGAAAGGGAAAAAGATGGAGAAAATTTTGCGGACACCCTAAGTGTTGTGAATGAAGCGTAAGATACGGTTTAATTACAACGGCGATGATTATAGTGTGAACGAGAAAGGTTAATGCACATGTCTAATAGATCCTTTATTGAAATCAGGCAATTGTCCTACCATTACAGGGAAGAAGCTGTCATAGAAAAACTTAATTTAGATTTTTCTGCGGGTATCTCTTACGGGATTATCGGTGAATCAGGCGTTGGCAAAACAACGCTTTTGCGTCTCTTGGCGGGTTTTTTAACTCCTACCGCAGGACAAATTACAATTGAAGGAACGACACGTACGGCACCACGAGAAAAAACCGGCTTTCTCTTCCAAGACCTCGGTCTATTTCCGTGGCAAACAGCTTATCAAGCCATTGAGATGCCTTTGCGACTAGAGAAGAAAACGGCGTCAGAAAGAAAATCAGCCGTTACGGCCCAGCTTCAGGCGTTGAAGATTGAAGCGATTAAACACCAATACCCGCACCAGTTAAGTGGCGGCCAAAAACAGCGGGTGGCGCTTGCGCGGACCTTAATCACCGCGCCAGATCTACTGTTGATGGATGAACCGACGTCTGCCTTGGATATGATGACTAAGGAATCGATTCAATCGTTGATGTTAACCTTGCAACAAACATACCAAACAACGATGGTATTTGTGACCCATGATATTGAAGAGGCTGTCTTCTTAGCGCAAAAAATTCTTTTGATGCACCAAGATGGCAGCATCGAAATTATTGAAAATCCACTGGTAGAGACCGAGAACAAACGCGAAAGTTTAGCATTTTATCAAAAATGCATCGAAATACGTCAGGCGATGCAGCGAGGAGAACAGCTATGAATGAAAAGTTAAAAATGGTTATCTTCCATCCTGTACTGACGGGTTTTTTAATGACAATGATGGTTTGGTATCTCGGCTATGTCCTTATGGACACCCGGTCCATACCCGCGCCTTGGCAAGCCATTATTTACTTGGTGGAGGCTAGCGACGTGATGGTGATTCATCTCGGTGCGAGCTTTCTAAGGGTCGCAGTAGCACTTGGCATTGCCTTAATGATTGGTGTCCCAATTGGCATCTTAACGGGGGTTAGTTCTCGTTTTAATCGATGGTTCTCTCCGTTTCTTTATTATATTTATCCAATCCCGAAGGTGGCTTTTTTACCTGTTTTGATGTTGTTATATGGTTTAGGGAATCAGTCAAAAATCATTTTAATGGTTTTAATCATCGTCTTTCAAATCATTTTATCGGTCCGCGACGGCGTCAGACAAATTGCTGCGACACAGTTCACGGTGATGGCAAGTTTTAAAGCCTCTAAACTTGCAACCTTACGGTTCCTTATTATTCCGGCCATCTTGCCCCAACTTTTTTCAGGCATAAGGGTCAGCATCGGTGTCTCACTGGCAACGTTATTTTTCGCCGAAAATTATGCGACGACTTACGGAATTGGTTATTTTATTTTAAGTGCATGGACGAAGATGAATTATGTAGAGATGTTTAGTGGTATTCTAGCACTTAGCTTTTTAGGCATTCTCATGTTTAAGACGTTAGATGTAACCGAAAGAAAGCTAACCCCATGGCAAACCCCAGCGACAAGCTAAGGTAACTTGTCACTGGGGTTTTTAAGTGGTTATAAAGGTGTTAGTGATAGGCGGTTCGATGATCAATCGTTCATAGCCGCAGATGATCATACTTAGTTAATCACTGAGAAATCGGTCAACGCTTCATAACTGTAGGACTGTGTGATTTGTTCTTTCTCGAGTGTCCAAGCAATGATGCTGTCAAACTGATCTTGATCAACCACGCCTGCATGTTGGTACGGTTCTGTTTTACTGTCGATGTAAGAACTCATTGCAGCTGGGAACTGATAATCTGCTAAAACATCGGCATATGCAGTCGCATCTGTTTCATTCATGTAATCAATGGCCTGGTTATAGGCGGTATAAAAACCGCGCACGTCATCCGGGAAGTCGTTAAGCATCGCTTCGGTAAAGAAGATCGTTCCACCCTTAATCCCTGCATCAGCTGAACTTGCTAACAAGTGAGCGCCTTGCTCAACTAACATACCTGCTTGTGGCTCAGTAAAGATGACACCATCAATTTGGTTTGATAATAGTGCTTCGGCCCGACCAGAAAATGATGGAATTTCAACAATGTCATAACTAAAGTCATGCATGTCAGCAAATTCATCCATAATGTATTCTAAAATGAAGTTCGGTACCAGTGATACTGATTTTTGGTCAAGTGCTTCCATCGATGTGACGTCTGATGCTGGTGATGAAAGGATTTTAAAATCTTCATTGATGTCTGAAGTGATTTTAAGGTCCATGCCACGGTCAACAAAGGCAGCGGCAGTCATGACGTCACCAATCGCAGCATCAAGTTCATTTGCTTGAAGCGCAACATTACGGTCATTGGGTGATGTGAATGTTTTGATGGAAACATTGACCCCAAGTGAAGCGAAATAGCCGTTTTCGTGCGCCAGAATAATTGGTAGCGCAGCTTCTGCTGGTAACGTACCGATTGTGATTTCTTCACCGGTAGCCGCTTCTGCGGTAGTGGTATCTGTTTGATTGTCTTCGGTGGCTTCTTTTTCTGTCTCCTGGCAAGCTGTCAGTAACAACAGGCCAAAGATCATAACAAGGGTGGTGCTAACTAATTTTTTCAAGTGAGTGTCTCCTTTAATTTACAATGGTTTTAAATTGTTCAAACGGTAAAAAATGTGGAATAACATAACGATTAAGCCGTAACGGATCAGTCGTTGGTTCATTCTTTGCTTGTTCAGTCGTAAATGCTAACTTGAAGCCAAGTTTTTTCAACAGTGCAACATTACGGTCATTAAATAGCCCAAAGGGGTAAGCAAAGACATCGGTTTCCGTCACAAAATGATTACACGTAGCTAAATCATGAGCGAGCGCGTCATCGCTTTCTTCCATCATCACACTCGTCTGTTCATCACTGCGTTGGTGGAATTGATCGGTGTGGTTTGCATACTGAAACACATCCGTCATCGCGCGCAGCTCATCTTTAGATAAACAAATCGATAGATCAGGATCAAATGCACGTGCTGCGTCATGCAGCCATCCGGTTACAACAAAAGCCGTTGCATGAAACCCGTGTGCTTTTAAAACGGGATAGGCATATTCTTTCAATGATTGAAAACAGTCATCAAAGGTTAGTAGAACCGCATTTTCTGGTAAGGGATGGCCTTCGTAATAATGTGCAATCACTTCATGCAAGGTTAACGTATGAAAGTTATTGTCTTTTAAATACTGCATCTGTTCTTTGAATTGTGCTAAGGTTACAAACAATGCTGCTGGCAATTGATCGTCATACGCTTGTTTCACATCAATTGGAGAAGGACGGTTTGGATTTAAATTGTCAGCTTCACGCATTTCGTGATAAAGAATGGTCGAAAAGGTCATGGCGATTCCTCCTTCATGTTAGTACTTTCACAAACAATAGAAAAAGTATAGCACGTTTCCAGTCATTAGACAATTACCATTCCCAAGATGTGGCACGCCAGCATTAATCCGAACCATTGGTGTGATTTTTTATTGAATTTCAATTAATATATATTGATAAACGATAAATGTAGAGGTATAATTAAATGAAAATGAACAAGAAAGAAGGTTTTCCTATGAAACAGACCCATACCCGTTTATTAAAACTTGCGATTATTTTAATTAGTTTACCCGTTATAGCAGCGGTTGGAATTGGCGGTTATCAATTAGTGAATCATCCGTTTAACGCCGACTATGCTTATCTGTTATACCCGATTGTGGGCGGGATATGCTTGACAGTCCTCCCGTTTTTCTTTGCCTTATTTAAAAGTTTTCAGCTATTGATCTATATTGACAACAACCAAGCGTTTCAGTCGATCGCTGTAAAGGCATTAAAACAAATCAAACGTGCGGCTTGCACCATTAGTTTTCTATATGTGATTGTATTACCACTGATCTTTATGATTGCTGAACGAGATGATGCGCCAGGATTAATTTTAGTCGGAATGATGCCTGTTTTTGCTTCATTTATTGTCGCAGTTTTTGCGGCTTTACTTGAAAAGCTACTGGCGCAAGCGATCGCGATTAAACTAGAAAATGATTTAACGGTCTGAGGTGAAGAAATGGCGATAAAAATTCATATTGATGTGCTTTTGGCGCAAAGAAAAATGAGTGTAACCGAACTATCAGAAAAGGTTGGGATTACGATGGCTAATTTATCAATTTTAAAAAATGGCAAAGCGAGAGCGATTCGCTTCTCGACGTTAGCGGCGATTTGTGAAGCGCTTCATTGTCAGCCGGGCGATATAATCACGTATAGTCAAGAGGCGGAGCAATAAGTAATTAACACGGATGCTTGAATGGCGGCATCGTGTCGTTAACAGCAGCAACCTCAAAAACCCCCGTCACCAGTTCGCTTGTATAAAGCGAGGCGCTGACGGGGGTTTTATCTAGGCGCTATGACTAAACGATGCGTGTAAATAAATCAATCAAAATAAGAATTAAGATCAATGTCTTAATTAAATGATGGAACTTAAAAGTGACTTTTGGGTCTACATCAATGCCCAATCGACGGAAGAGATAATGAAAAAAATCTTCTTTTTCACGTGCAAAACCATAATCACGCTGCCAGGTTGAAAGGATACAATCACCGTGTAGCTTCTCGTGGGTGTAGTGAAGGGCAATCAGTAAAAAACCGAAGTAAAAGGGCAAAAGCATGGCGACGGCAAAAGAAAAAACAATAAAGCCCACATGAAAAAGTAATATGGATAAATCAATCAGTTGTCTTTTCGTTGATCGCGGCGTTGTTGGCATGGTTATCAAGTCCTATCTCGCTTCTAGTGACTAATCAAGAGGCTAAAACATGTTAAGAAACGATGCATGATTAGTAACGAAGGTAATCGTTATAGATACCCGGTTGTGCTTTAGACGAAACACGAAGGTGGTGCGAGCGGCTCCGGTTAACGATTGAAAGCCGGCGCTTTGCCGGCATTCAACCCTTGCATTGACCGGGTTTAATCGGTCGTCACTGTGAAATTGACATAAGCACTTGGCTCAATCGTAGGGTGTTGTGAAAAATAAGCAACCAATAAGTCGGTCATATCGGTTTGCATCGCTTTAAGGACCGGTTTGTCTTTAAATAACTCGAAATTTCCGCCACCACTGGCCCGGTAACTATTCATCACAACTGGAAACGTCTCACCGTCTTGGACAGGTTGGCCGTTACGATGTAGGTACTGCACCCGTTGTCCAGGCGGCTGATTGATGGAAAGCTGATACTCAATCCCTGCCCACATGTCGTAATTATAAGGCGCTGGCTTCGGTGAGAGAAAAGCAGGGTTAACGGTTAATTGATGCTGGTCATCTAACTGGAAGTAGGTGGCCGATTGTTCAAGGGCCAATTTGATGTCTTTCCCTGTCAGTTCAAGGACGGTTAACGTATTTGGATAAATATAATTGCTGACAATCTCTCTTAGGGTTACTGCACCACTAAGCCCAGGTGCTTGGTCATGGAGGAGGCTGGTTAGCGAGATAGCAACACCTGCTGCGTCCATCTGCACGTGGTTAATCAAGGCGATAAACGGATGTGTTTTAAGCCGTAACTGAAACGGGTCACGAATGGATAAATCACCATCAATTAATCCAACCGGTTGGTCTAGCCACATCTCCGTCTCGTGATGGGCCCGGTGGGTCGTGATTAAGATGCCTGCAGAAGCTGGAATAGCTGTTGTCACAGGCATCAGATCGGCTTGTTGTGCGGTGATTGTCCATGTGTCTTTCTGTCTTGTTAAATCAAGGGTCACTTTTCCGAGTGCTTCACCGTTCACGCCAGGTTGAAGCACCGCTGTTTTACCAACGACTTCGGCAATTTTTCGGTGTTGGTGCCCAGTCAGTAAGACGTCGATGCCATCGATCTCTTTAAGTATGCGATACCCCTGATTTTCTCCTGTTAAGGCCTCAGTGGCACTGCCACTTGTTAAATCGCGTTCAAAGCCACCGTGATAACTGACAACTAACACGTCCACATCCTCTCTTTCTCGAATCGTGTTGACCCAAGCCTGTGTCGTTTCAAAGGCATCAGTGAAAGCAATCCCACTGAGGTGACGCGGCTGTTCCCAGTTCGGGATTGCGTGCGTGGTTACACCTAAAATAGCGACGCGCACGCCATGTGGTGTTTCTTTAATGAGATAGGGCTTACCATATAACGGTGCATTTGTTGATTGATCTAAAATGTTTGCCGACAGCCAAGGAAAGCGACTCGCTAGAACGGCCGCATCAAGCGCACCTCTACCAAAATTAAACTCATGATTACCAATGACGGCGGCGTCATAGTCGAGTTGATTCATCGCCTTAATGATTGGATTCGTTTCCAGTGTGGACCCATGAAAATGAGCCATTAGTGGAGAACCTTGAATCACGTCGCCGTTATCAATCAACACAACGTCTTTACTGCGGCGGCGTTCTCTTTCGATTAGCGTGGCTAATTTAGCAATTCCAAGCGGTTGATTGATCTTGCCACGATAGGTTGTTGGATACACATGCCCATGAAGATCGCTGGTCGCAAGAATTGTTAGCGTGTGTTTGTCTGTCATCTTCACTCACCATCCCCTCTATATTTACCCATGTCCTCTCAGTATAAGCAACCTATTTCGATCTTGACAAGGCTTTACAATGTAAAGATTATTTTACCAGAAGTTAACAATGTAAAGCGCGAAATCCGTGCTATACTGCAGCTGTAAGTGATTCGTAATCAAAATAGCTTCTGAGGGGGAATTGGAAATGAAACAAAAATTATTCATTCTATTGGGGTTAATTTTCATGGCGTTTGTCGTTGTTGGTTGTGCAGAGAGTGAAGACGATGCAACAGCTTCAGCAAATGAGGATTCAGGTGAGACAAATGAAGCAACAGATAGCGAAGCTACACCAGAAGAGGAAGAAAATGTCGCAATTGAGACGTTGAAAATATCTTTTGTACCCTCGCGTGACCCAGACGAAATCGTAACGGCAACAGCGCCATTAAAAGGGTTACTGACAGAAGAACTCGCAAAGCTAGGTTTTGATGTCAATACGATTGATATTAATGTGGGGACAACATATGAAGCCGTTGGTGAAGCGTTATCCTCAGGGACAACCGATGTTGGCTTAATTCCCGGTGGCACGTACGTCTTGTATGATGACGGTGCCGAAGTGATTTTAACAGCCACACGTGCAGCCCTGTCGAATGATTCAGAAAATCCTGTCGATTGGAACACGAATGAACCAACCGAAGGCTTAACGGATGAACAAGCCACCTATTATCGCAGTTTAATTATTGCTGGTCCATCTGAAAAAGGGCAAGCACTTGCTGAGAAAGTAAACAATGGCGAAGCATTAACGTGGGAGGATGTGAACAGTGCGCGTTGGTCAGTGCAATCGACCTCATCGTCGTCAGGTTACATTTACCCAACCTTATGGTTACAAGAAAATTACGGTAAAAGCATTACGGATTTAGATCAGTCAATTCAATCAAACGGTTACGGTGACACCTTTGCTAAGCTTGCAGCAGAACAAGCAGATATTGTCGTTGTTTACGCTGATGCCCGCCGTGATAACGAAGAAAACTGGACCGGTGACTTTGGTCGTGATGTTTCGATTTGGGATGAGACGGATGTTCTTGCTGTGACACGGCCGATTTATAATGATACCGTATCTGTCAGCAAACATGCAGAAGTGATGAGTGATCCGTTAAAACAAGCGTTACAAGATGCGTTCATTAATATTGCTAAGACCGATGAAGGTAAAGAAGTCATCAGCATCTACAGTCATGAAGGTTATCAAAAAGCAGCCGCAGCTGACTATGATGGTGAACGTGATGCACAGGAATTCTTACGGAACTTAAAGTAAATCATTCAGCAGTAACATAAACGAGTGAGGTCTTCACGCTTTGTGTGAAGGTCTCATTTTTCACAACTCAGCAATCAAAGAGATAGACTAACTGGTGAAATGAGGGAATCAAATGATTGTGTTTAAACAGGTCTCAAAAGTTTACCCAAATGGAATAGAAGCATTAAAAGCTATTAATCTTCATATTGAAGATGGTGAATTTGTCGCTGTTATTGGCTTATCTGGAGCAGGTAAGTCAACACTCATTCGGTGTATTAACCGGATGCATGATATCACGCGGGGTGAGTTATACGTTGATGAGATAAATGTCGGTGCGTTAAAAGGCAAAGCCATTCGCCGATTTAGACGAAAAGTCGGGATGATCTTTCAATCATTTAATTTGGTGAATCGGACGACGGTGTTAAAAAATGTTCTGGTGGCCTTTGCCCCCGACAACCCATTTTGGCGAACCTTGACAGGGGTATATACACAGACGCAAAAAAGGCAAGCGCTTGAAGCGCTTGATCAAGTCGGAATTTTAGATAAAGCATATGCCCGTGTTGATCAACTCTCAGGTGGACAACAACAACGGGTCGCTCTGGCCCGGACCTTAGCACAAGAACCAGACATTATCTTGGCGGATGAACCGATCGCCTCACTTGATCCAGTGACATCGAAGCGGGTCATGAAAGATTTCACGCGAATTAATCAAACGATGGGGATTACCATCTTAATGAATATTCACCATGTCGAAGTCGCACTTGAATATGCAGACCGCATCATTGGTATTCGGGCTGGGGAAGTGGTCTTTGACGGGAAAGCAGCGACGGTAGATGAAGACGTCTTAAAAATGATCTATGAAGGCAATGTAGAAGAGTTAGTCTCTGCCCGGGAAGCGAGCCAGACGTATGTGGGCTAAACGATTAGCGCCAAAGAAAATTGTCTTATCAAACGGAAAAAGCGTGACGGAAAAACGATCGAAATTACCAATTATACTAACGGTGCTCATCCTAGCGATGTATTACGCTGCGGTAGTCACCGGGTTTGATATTGAACAATTGATCAAACGCATCGGGGAATTTTTCACCATTATCAGGCAGATGTTACAACCGAATTGGGGCTATATTTCAGGCATTTGGCCGGAGTTAATGTCGACCCTTAAGATGTCTTTATTCGGATCAGTTCTTGGTGCAGCATTGGCATTACCGCTGGCTGTGTTCGCCTCGCAAAATATTATTAAACAAAAGTGGTTAGTGGCAACCGTAAAAACATGTTTAAGTTTGGTGCGGACGATGCCAACCTTAGTTACAGCATTAATCGCAACCTACATCTTTCAATTACCTCAAACGGCAGGAACGGTTGCAATCTTTTTATTTACAACGTCATACGTCGGAAAGTTAATGTATGAGGCGATAGAAAATGTTGAGATGGGTAGTTTTGAAGCGATGGAAGCGATTGGGATGTCTAAACTATCGGCGTTTCGCACGGCTATCTTCCCACAAATTTTGCCTAACTACTTATCGACATCGTTGTATAGTTTTGAAGGCAATGTTCGCTACGCGGCCATCTTAGGTTATGTTGGCGCAGGTGGGATTGGTCGCTTAATCAATGAAACGATTGGTTGGCGAGATTATCATAGTTTAGGCATGATCATTATTATGCTGGTCATCACTGTGTATTTAATTGAATCAACAAGTGAGTATTTCCGAAAGAAACTTGTCTAAGGAGCTGGATGTATGTCGACCTTAACTGCAGTAGAAAAACAATTTAATTTAGCGCCAAAACGGCGTGGCTATGTCTGGATGATTGTGTTGACGCTCTCTGGCTTGATGCTTTGGTCTGTGTCTGAATTAAGTTTAGCACTGGACCAACGTGGCATGGTTATTGCTTCAAATATCTTTACCGGCTTACTTAATCCAGACCTAAGCTTTTTATTTAGTTTAACCAATCAAGGCGTGCTCTATTTGTTACTGGAGACACTTTCAATTGCTTTTCTTGGTACCATTATTGGCGCAATTTTAGCAGTGCCGCTAGCTTTTTTATCGGCGTCGAACATCGTGCCGAAACCGGTAAGTGGATTGACGCGGGTCATGCTTATCTTTGTGCGCACGATTCCGTCGCTGGTTTATGGGTTAATGTTGATTCGTGTTACTGGTCCTGGTCCCTTTGCCGGTGTATTAACGATTGGGGTAACGTCCATTGGGATGCTGGCGAAGCTTTATGTTGATGCAATTGAAGATTTGGATACCAAGGTTCTGGAATCGATGACGTCAATGGGGTGCAGTATGTTTGAGAAGATTCGATTTGGCATTTTACCGCAACTGTTAGCCCTGTTTCTCTCCGTGATGATCTACCGCTTTGATATGAACATGCGTGAGGCGTCAATATTAGGGTTGGTAGGAGCAGGTGGCATCGGTGCCCCTTTAATCTTTGCGATGCAAGGCTACCGCTGGTCACAAGTTGGTTCAATCTTGATTGGTTTGGTCTTTTTAATTCTTTTGATTGAAGCGATTTCGAATAAACTAAGAGCAAAACTGGTCAATGGTTAAACAGGGTTGCTCATCTTAATCAAATGACGAGAATGATTGACGAATCATTTTATAAGTGAAAAATTCAATAAAACAAACGAGGGTCCTCATCATCAAGGCATGGAGGTGGCCTATCTTAAACGTTTAATTTATCATTCATATTAATCCATCTTCATCTTATAAACCAACAAACGAAGCCATTTTCATTTTCGCTCCGTTTGTTTGAAATAAAAAACCCACCAAGTAGTTTGATTACTTCTATCAGGCGACTTCGTTGGGTTTTAGTTTTATCTATTTATTTATTTGCTGGCAGTATTTGATAACCAACATAACGCTAACATGGAAATGGTGTCAGATGGGGAGAGGTTTGAAGTGGGGACATAGACGCTGGTTTAACAGGGAAAGGTAAGTTATCATGTATTGAGATGCAATATTAATATACGATAAACAGTATTATATAGGCATCTTCTATACATAATCAAGCAAGGGGAAAAATGCATTGAAATCAAGATCATTATTAGTGTGTATTAGTAGTATTTGGACGTTTATATACGGTCATATGTTGCAGCCAACACCAGAAAATGTCGGTGGTGCACAAGCTTTATTGATTGTGTTTATTATATGGCCAGGGTTTTTGTTTTTTCAATTGATTTGTTATGCACTATTTAAAAAATATCAGAATCACAAAATTTACGTGGGATTAACGATCATTAAGGTAACGTTTTTCCTTATTCAACCCATCATTGCCGAAAATCAACTGAACGCTATGTTTTTCTATCTAACGATCTTAGGCATCTTCCTAATTGATTTTCAGATAATGACGCTAGAGAACATGATAAACTTCAAAGAATTAACCATAACGGAACAAGAAAAGAAAAGAAGTTCAGAGTACTTTAAGGTATCTTGGTTTCTTATGGGTTCAATTGTGTTATTGTTCGCTTTATATTTCCAACTTAGTGAAGGTAACTATATGATGATTATATCATTTAGTTTTGTGTACATATTCCTTGTCTTAAGAAAACAAGAACCAAAAGGAAAGTTTATCTTTGTGCAATTGTTGGGTCTGTTAGCAGTTTATTTATTAGCGATACTGAATGCTCCTGAGTTTTTAAAAGGTGTGCTTTTAATCGGCGTATTATTTCTTATTTATCAAATTAAAAAGCAACTGCTCAATAAAGAGAAGTTGTCTAATGTTACAGATTAGACATTTTCGATAGACGTTTTATCCTGAGTATTTTATCATTGTATAGTCTTCCTATGTTTGTGAAATCGGTCTGTCATGGTCGTATTGCTTTCGTAGGTTTAATGATGATTTTTTTAGCTTTAATTTTAATATGAAAAGAGAACGTGAGGTAGAAGACTAAGAAGCCATGTATCAACGTGCGTGATATTGAGGCAATCAGGTCAATGCATAAGTACAGGATCTCTTTATTGAAATTGATTTAGAGCGCCTTGCCTGAAGTCATAGGCAAGGCGCTTTTGGTTATCTTTGGTTATTTAATTGAAAGGTTGAAGAAAAATGAACCGGGTGCTCAATGGTATCACCAACAGGGCAATGTGCTTCTAAAAATTTCACGAATGCAGCGACTTGTTCTTCACGCGCATCTGTTTCAATTTCATACGTAGCACGAATATCATAAAAGCCAGGTCGAACATCTGCTTTATCGAAAAAGCCATCAAGGTCAATATCACCAGCAAGGTTCACTTTAAAATGTTTTAAGTTAATATCAAATTTCTCAGCATACGTGCGGGCGACGATGGATTGACAAGCGCCTAGTGCAGACAATAGCAGTTCGACCGGATTAATGGCTGTGTCGGTTCCTCCAAGTGCCTCTGGTTCATCAACAAATACTTGATGCTGACGGGCGCGTGTGTCGACAAGGAATTTTTCCTTTAATTCTGCGGTTGCTTGAAATGTTTGTGTGCGCATTTGATCTGCTCCTCTTCAATACAAGTATTTTCATGTTGACAACAACTCACGCTCACGATACAAAAAAGCCTCTTCTCCATTGCGGTGAGAAGAGGCTTAAGATAAACGTAGCCATAGCTTCTCATCTTTAGTACGTGTTGTACGTCTGAAATTGGCACCTTGCTTAAGAAGCGGTTGCCGAGAGTTCACAGGGTCAGTCCCTCCCTCTCTCTGGATGAGTTGTTAATCGTATGAATTTTCTGTTAATATACAGGATATAAATGGGTTTGTCAACCTTTCAGTAAAAAAAGATGGGGATGTGTTGCTGAACTGGCAGTAGCCCGCGATTTGGTTATGAAACTTTTGATTAAGCGAACCACCGTCTCTTTAAACGCATAGAGACAGAAGAATAATAAGCGATTGCTATGAAGTGTGAATCGCTTGTGAAAGCCGAAATATAAACGTATGCTTGCTATAGAAGAGTGACCAAATCAGAAAAGGAAATGATTGATTAAAAGGAGCTAAATAAATGACGACTAAGGTGAAAATAGTTATTGTAGGTGCAGGAATGGCAGGAATTAGTGCTGGATGCGTGTTACGCGAAAATAAACAGACTGATTTTTTAATCATCGAAAAGAGCCGTAGTGTAGGTGGGCGAATGGCGACCCGGCGAATAGATGAGGGGAAAGTTGATCACGGGGCGCAATTTTTTACGGCACGCACAGCTAGGTTTCAGACCGCGATTGAGCAGTGGTTAGCGCGTGGCCTAGTGAAACCATGGTTCGGCGAACACCATGCGCGCTATATGAGCCCAAATGGCATGAATGCATTGGCCAAAGCGTTAGCAAACGAGTTACCTGTCCGGTTAAATACTGAAATTAGCGAGATTAAAGAACAAGACAACGGCTTTTTGTTAACGACAACGTTAGGTGAAAAAATTTATGCCGCAGCTGTGCTTGTCACCGCACCAGCACCACAAGCAAAAGCGCTGCTGATTAGAGGGCAGTTGCCGTTAGCACAACCCGTCATCGACCAACTGGATGCGATTCGCTTTCATCCTTGTCATGTCGGGCTCTTTCAACTAAGGGAAGCACCACCGTTACCGGAAAGCGGCCATCTTGATAACGATTTACCAGAGGGGGTCATGCGCATCGTTGATCACTATCAGAAGGGGATATCAGCGGCACATACGGTCAGTGTCTATATGACGGGTGCTTGGAGTTTGCGCCACGACGATAACACAGACCGTGATATTTTAGCGGAAGTCTCTACGATAGTCGCGCCCTATATCGATCCTCGCCACGTCTTATCGGTTCAACTGAAAAAGTGGCGGTATGCAGAAGCAATCGAATTTCTGCGTCAGCCATATATGACGGTAACGGCAGCACAACCACTTCTGATTGCTGGTGATGCCTTTCTAGCAGCGAGCGATAAGGCGACACACACCCGCCTTGAAAGTGCGTTTATTTCCGGGGTGATGGCCGGAGAGGCGTTGTTAAACGTTTGAGATATGCAAGCAAATAAATAATAGCCCTACACCTCGACGTGATGCATTAAACCGTGAAGGTGTGGGGCTAGTTTAGCTTAACGTTTTTACCATGCGTACATGGGGCAAGCCGTCTTCGTCAAACACATCGGAATCGGTTCGATAACCGAGCGATTGATAAAAACCTTCCGCATGGGTTTGTGCATGCAGTTTTACCCTTGTAAGACCGCGGGTGATGGCTAATGCTTCTAACGCAATGAGTATGTCTCGTCCTAATCCTTGGCCGCGTGCTTGTTTCAGTAAACAAATGCGTTCGAATTTACCCTGGCCATCGACTTCCCGTAAGCGGGCTGTTCCGACTGCTTGACCTTTGTCTAGGACTAGCAGGTGTTGAACGGCAGGCGTTAACTGATCATAGTGATCAAATTCGTCTTTAAGTGCGACGCCTTGTTCTTCGACAAAGACGTGTTTGCGGATGGAAAAAGCCTGTGCTAAATCATCTGCGGTGTTAATGTGTTTGACTGTCATCTACTGACCTCCTAAGCCTTTTAAATTAACGCTGATGTTGTTTATTTAATAATGAATGATCGCTTATTTTAACATATAGACACGGTTTTCGTCAGCTCTAATCACTGGTGAGCAGTAAATAAATAAAGTACGGGGCACCGATCAGTGATACGACAATCCCGGCAGGAATCATTGTGTTGGTTAAACTGCGTCCAAGCGTATCGGCAACGAGTAATAACCAGCCGCCAGTAAGAATCGCTAAAGGTAAAAAGAGCTGGTGTCTAGGTCCAATTAAACGTTTGGCAATGTGCGGTGCCATCAAACCGATAAAAGCAATGCCACCAGTAATCGAGACGCTAACAGCAGCTAAAGCGACGGCAGCGAATAAGAGTTGGATCCGTTCTTTTTGAATGGAAACACCAACGCCAATCGCAACCGATTCACTCATGCTGAGTAAATTGAGTCGATTTGCTTTCAGTAGTGTGAACGGAATAAACACAATCAGCCAAGGAAGTAACGCAAACACAAACGGCCAATCACTTCCCCAAATGTTACCCGCTAACCACTTGGCAATAAAATCAACTTTCTCTGCCTCTTGTGAAGAAATAATGACAACCATTAAACCTGACAAAGCCGTTGAAAATCCGACACCGACGAGAATTAAGTGCATCGGTTTTATGCCCTCAGTGCGTTTATAACTAAACAGATAAATCAAAACCGCGGTGATTAAAGCCCCAATAAAGCCAACCAACGGGATCATGTAGACAAACGTCCCTGCTTCAATATTAAAGAAAATAAAGAAGATACTAACGGCCACACCAGCGCCTGCGTTAATTCCAATGATACCTGGGTCTGCTAAATCATTACGGGTTACGCTTTGTAAAATTGCCCCGGATAAGCTAAGGGCCATGCCAGCGAGTAAGGTAATAATGATACGCGGCATGCGAATCGAAAACAAGATGAATGACTCTTGAAACGTACCCGCACCAGTAAGTGTTGGGATTAAGCGGTGAAGTGGTAAACTGGCGTGCCCAGAAGTCATCGCAATCATTAAAGTAATGAAAATAACAACTGCCATGAGTCCTAAATAGAAGTGCTGTTTTTTAAGCAAGCTTGCATGAATCATAGAAAAGCACCTCGCTTTATCTTAACAACCCAAAGGAAAAAAGGGAGGCCGAAAATGGATACAATGGCCACCACGGGTGTTTCATAGGGTGCGTAAATAAGCCGTGCAACCGTATCAGCAAACACCATGAAAATCGCACCAAAACTAGCCGAGACTGGAATAATGAAGCGGTAGTCCATTCCGACAAAACGTCTGACAATATGGGGAATCATTAAACCGATAAAGGTCATGTTGCCAATTAAAGCAACCGCTGAACCGGTTAAAATAATAATGAATAAAAATAAAAAAATACGTGTTTGTTTAATGTTTTGTCCTAAACCAACAGCAACTTCTTCACTTAAACTTAGAATGGTTAAGCGAGAAGATAAAAGGATTGCGCCAATGATACCGATGAGTGTAAAAGGGATGACAATTTCAAGTTGTGACCAAGTGGTGCCACTGAGCCCACCTGCGGTCCACATGGCCATGTCTTTGGTTTGTTTAAAATAAAGCCCAATGCCTTCAGCGATTGCATATAGGAAAGTTGAAATAGCGGCACCAGCAAGCACCATCCGCACAGGCGATAACTGGGTGCGTTTAACCGCCCCTAAACCGAACACTAGCGCCCCGCCAACCGCTGCCCCGACAAAGCTCGTGATCATCACCATGTAGTAATTAAGAAAAGGGAAAATTGCCGAGGTAATCGCGAGTGCTGCATAAGCACCGGCAGAAAGCCCAAGCAGCCCAGGATCAGCTAAGGGGTTGCGGGTCATGCCCTGCATCATCGCACCGGCAACACCGAGTGCTGCGCCGACGAAGACTGCAGCCACTTCACGTGGCAAGCGGATCTCCCGAATAATAAGTATTTGATCACTTGTCTCGGTAGTGAAAAGTGATGATAAAACGTCTTTGACAGCAATGTCAGCCGCACCAAAAATCATGGCGAATGTAAACATCACAAATAGAAGCAATAGACTTATCATGAAGGTGAGACTGAAGCGTTTAGTTTGATTGATCGGTTGTAACATGGTGAATCACCTCGCTTTTTAACAGGATAAACAGAAGAGAAGAGGATGATGTGCTAAAAACCCACATCGTCCTCTTAGGCTAACAAAGGTATTATTCGCCTAGAAAGGCGTCTTCAAAGAATGCAAGTTGTTTTTCTAAGGTGATCGGATCGGTAAAGCTCGCGCCTTCACCTTGCATTTCAATCACATGGCCATTTTGGACAGCAGGCATGTTTTGGAATGTTTCTGTTTCTTCAAAGGCCGTGTCTGCACCTTCGTATTTACTAAGGATAAGATAGTCACCAACATATTCCGGGATGACTTCCATTGATAAAGCAAGGTAACCATCAGCAACGACATCCTCTTCGACCGCTTCAGGCATAGCCAGCTCCATTGTTTGGTAAAGAATTTCGGTTCCACGTGCCCAGTTGTTTCCGTAGACATAAACGGTTTTATCAAAAGCTTCTAATACAGAGACCGTGGTGTCTTCACCAATTTCAGCTTTAATTTCTTCACCAATTGACTCAGCACGCGTGCGGAAATCTTCAACCCAAGCCGTCGCTGCTTCTTCTTTATTTAATAGTTTGCCAATTTCAATATGTTGCTCAAGATAATTCATCGCGCCCCATGTGTAGGTCACCGTTGGCGCAATCTCTTGCAAGGTATCTAAATTGCTAACCGTTGAAAGCGCGATAATTAAATCAGGCTCAAGTTCAATGATTTTTTCAAGGTTATCTTCTGAGACTTCTTCAACATCAGCTAATTCATCCGCAAACGTCGGATTGTTTTTTGACCACGTATCAACCCCAACGATGTTGACATCAAGTTTGATGACATCACCCGTATAACCAGATAGAACGACAACGCGTTCAGGGTTAGTCGGCACCTCAACCGGACCTGTTTCTGCTTGATAAGTAAAGGTGGTTGCTTCATCTGTCCCTTCTGTCTCCGGTTCAGTTGTTTCATCATTGGTATTACAAGCGACAAGTGCAACGAGTGCAATGATCGCGACAAAAAATAGTTTTTTCATGTCAATGTTCCTCCTTCAAGTAATTGGTAAGTTAAACACATCGGTTTATTGGTGCGTGGATCTTTGCCGATAACGGCATCAATCTGAAAAACTTTTTTTAGTACATCTGAAATCATAATATCAACAGGCGCACCTGCACGAACGATGGCCCCTTCTTTTAAAGCAATGATAAAGTCAGCAAAACGGGCGGCATGATTTAAATCATGGAGAACCATCACAATCGTCCGTCCTTCTTCCTTATTCAAACGCTCTAGCAATTCTAAGACTTCTAATTGGTGTGCCATATCTAGATAAGTCGTCGGCTCGTCAAGAAAAATAATGTCAGTTTCTTGTGCTAAAGCCATCGCAATCCAGACCCGTTGACGCTGACCACCGGATAAAGCATCGACGGCTTTATACTTAAAACTGGATGTCCCGGTAACTTCCAAAGCCCAGTTGATCACGTCGTGATCTTTCTTACTTAAATGGCCAAGCATGGTTTGGTAAGGGAAGCGGCCATACGAAACGAGCTCTCCAACAGTTAAACCATGCGCTCCTTCTGGTGCTTGGGGGAGAATCGCCATTTTTTTCGCAAGGGCCTTCGTATGTTCTGTGGTGATTTCTTTACCATCGAGAAAGATGCCACCGGTTTGGTAAGGGAGAATGCGAGTCATCGCTTTTAATAATGTTGATTTGCCACAACCATTGGATCCAATAATGGTTGTGATTTTTTTATCAGGGATGGTGATATTTAAATCTTTAATGACGAGCGTATCGTCATAGCCGATGGTTACATCCGCTGTCGACAGGCGATCCATCTATAAAACCTCCGTAATGAGAATGATTATCGATATCAGTAACATATGTATAATATAGCGGTGTTGAAGTTTTCTGTCAATGATAAATTTTGGTAAGGAATAATGGCTAGAACGAATCATGCCTTGTTTTCATTCTACGTGTTAAAGAAAGGGTTGTACATTGACAAGGGTTCATTTATCATTGATAATGATTATCAATTGAATGGTATCCTAAATGTTTAATAGATGTGAGGAGTGGAGAAGATGCAAACAGACCTTTTTGATGTGACGATTATTGGTGGTGGACCTGCTGGCTTGTACAGTGCTTTTTATAGTGGTTTACGCCACATGAAAACAAAACTGATTGATGCCCATCCGAGTTTAGGGGGAAAGATGCACGTTTACACTGAAAAAACCATCTGGGACGTCGGCGGTGTGCCACCGATTAAAGGTGAAGCGTTAATTAAGCAACTTACAGACCAGGCGTTAACGTTTGATCCAACAGTTGTTTTAAATGAAAAAGTAACAGTGATCACCCGTGGAAAAGATGAAACATTTACTCTGACAACAGCGAGTGGTCAACGTCACTGGACGAAGGCAATTATTATTGCCGTTGGCGGAGGGATCTTACATCCAAAACGTTTAGAAGCAGAAGCGACCCTCACTAAACCAGCAACGAATCTTTACCACACGATGCCAACGTTAACGCAGTTTAAGGATAAGCGGGTCCTAATTTCAGGAGGCGGAAATTCAGCGATTGACTGGGCGCGTTTACTGGAACCAATCGCACATGAAGTAACGCTCACTTACCGGAAAGAAACCCCGACGGCTCATGAACGATCAGTCAAAGAGCTGCTCAGTTCATCTGTCGCGGTATTTCCACAGCACGCGATCACTGCGTTAAAAACGGACGATGAAACAGGTGTGGTTGAAAATGTTTCCTTGACACACGTTGAAACCGATGATGCCACAACCATTTCCGTTGATGCCGTAATAGTTAATCACGGTTACGAGAAGGACACGTCCTTACTTGACGAGAGCGATTTGGCACTTGAGCGAATCAATGATTTTTATTTGGCCGGTACAGCAGAAGGCAAAACAAGTCTCTCAGGTATTTATGCAGCAGGTGACATCATCAGCTATCCAGGCAAAGTGAATTTGATTGCGGGTTGTTTTCAAGATGCAGTTAACGCAGTAAATCAAGCGAAAATGTATACTGAGCCAGAAGCAGATCGATTTGGGATGGTGTCGAGTCACCATCAAGAGCTAAAAGAAAAAACGCAAAAGGCATCTGAGTTAAACGACGATAAGGAAGAATAGCAACCCGTGGCCGGTTAGCGATAATCGATGCAATTTGCTTCATTTGAAACGATAGGAAATAACAAAAACAGTAGCGTGTTGCTATTTAAAGCATTCATAGAGGGTATATTCACAGAAGGCTCCATTCGAGTTCTTACTGAATGTTGTAACATGCAGTAAGAACTTGATTGGGGTCTTAGTGTGTCGTTATCGGAAAAATCCAGCTAACAGCGAGTAATTGTATTGAATAGCGCGCGGGTCTTCTTGAAATCATCAATCAATAGGTGCTAACATTCACATGCTTTCAAGCGACGTTTAAAACATTTCACAGAATATAAAAAGTAGGAAAGACAAAGCATTGCTGTGAAGTATTTTTGGTTTTAGTACAATATGAGAAAGAATATTAAATGATAAGTGGGTGAAGCTAATGAATGCTTTTCGTGAACACCGGACCCTGTTAGTTTCGCTGTGAATCCATACCGCAGCAACGCTGCTATCCAATACCATTTAATCCATAGTTATCGCTTACGGGTAACAATCATGGCGGTAAGCGAATCTTCTCAAAAGAAAAGGGGGTGCATCTTGCTTATTTTGAAGAGCATCAGCCTGTATCGATGGCACGTATGCGCGAAACAAAACAAATGAACGTGTTTGATCATGACTTAGCAGAAGCATAACAATAACGGTAACGCCCATACCCTCCTACGAAATTATCGCAGGGGGGTATGAATGTTTACGGCCATGAACTCTAGTGATGGCAAAGTTGATGAAAGGATCATTTTTTAAAAAAGACGTAAATAAACGTGTGGGATTTTAGATCATAAGGGTTGACATCTTCTGTTTACAGTTGTAGACTACTGTTATAGGTTTACAATCGTAAACGATTAAAGGGGGGTGATGACGTGGCTGGAAACTTCCAAATTACAGACGCAGAGTGGGAAGTGATGCGGGTCGTTTGGACATTAAATCAAGCAACCAGTAAAGACATTGCCGATATTTTGTGGACAAAGAAAAATTGGAAGCAAGCAACAACGAAAACGTTAATTGGTCGACTTGTTCATAAAGGTTTGCTGAATACGGAGAAGGATGGCAATCGTTATCAATACCGTGCAGCAGTTAATAAATCAGAAGGCATCAAACTGTTTGAGACAAAGTTACTAGGGCGGGTCTGCAACAAAGATATTGGGAAAGTGATTGCTAGCATTATGGCTGAAGCAACGCTGAGCCATGATGATATAACCTTATTAGAAGAAGCGCTTCAAGAAAAGAAAAATGAAGCCGTAGATGAAGTTCGGTGTGGTTGTGTCAAAGGCCAATGTCTATGCAAAACGGTCAATTAGGAAACAACAGAAACCTTTTAAAGGTAATAGTATTAAAGGTAATAATACTAAAACGATAAATTATAGAGAAGGAGTAGATAAATATGAAAAAAACAACGATGAAGGTAACAGGCATGAATTGTGGTCACTGTGTAAGCAAAATTGAGTCTGCATTAAATGAACAAACAGGTGTAACAGACGTTGACGTTAACTTAGATGCTGGTACCGTTACAGTCGCCTATGATGAAGCTAAACTTACTCAAGACGAGATAACTGGTGCGATAAATGAAGCGGGTTATCAAACAGAAGGCATTAAGTAACGAAAGGGTGAAGAAAATGGAGACGAAAACAGTAAAGATTGAAGGGATGACCTGTGCTTCTTGCGCCCAAACGGTCGAAAAAGCGACGAAAAAGATTGAGGGGGTTGACACAGCAAGTGTTAATTTAGCCACTGAAAAATTAACCGTTGCTTATGATGCTGCGGATGTGTCAATGGAAGACATTCAATCAGCGATTGATAAAGCAGGCTATAAGGTAGCTGCTGACACAGAACGTAAGACTTTCTCAATCACAGGTATGACCTGTGCCTCCTGTGCACAAACGATTGAAAAAGCAACAAAAAAAATGGCAGGTGTAACAGAAGTTGATGTGAATTTAGCCACTGAAAAAATGAGTGTTCAGTATGATGCCGCAACCGTAACTGCAGCAGCGATTAAAGATGCAGTTGCTGAAGCAGGTTACTTAGCGGAAGAAGAGGTTAACAGATCGTCAGCATCGGTTGATGAAGATCGAATCAAAAAGGAACAAGAAATAAAAGGGCTTTGGAAACGGTTTTTAATCTCTGCAATCTTCTCGCTCCCGCTCCTTTACATTGCGATGGGACATATGGTCGGTGCGCCGATACCGAGATTCATTCATCCTGTCGCTAACCCTGAAGCTTTTGCTCTGGCTCAAGCACTCTTAACCTTTCCAGTTATTTTAGTGAATAGAACGATTTATGCAACAGGGTTTAAAACGTTATTTAGAGGTCATCCAAATATGGATGCATTGATCGCAATCGGAACAAGTGCTGCCGCGCTCTACGGTGTTTTTGCCACCGTGATGATTTATACGGGGGATACAAGTTATGTCGATGATTTGTATTATGAGACGGCTGCCGTTATTTTAGCACTCATTACCTTAGGTAAGTATTTAGAAACCTTGACTAAAGGAAAAACGTCAGAGGCCATTAAAAAATTGATGGGTTTAGCACCGAAGACAGCGCACGTTGTGAGGGATGGACAAGAGTTAGAAATAGCCATTGATGACGTGGTCGTCGACGATATCATTATTGTTAAACCAGGAGAAAAGCTACCCGTTGATGGTGTGGTCGTCGAAGGAATGACAGCCATTGATGAATCGATGTTAACAGGTGAAAGTATCCCTGTAGAAAAAACATCTGGAGATAAAGTTATCGGTGCAAGCATTAATAAAAATGGTACAATTCAATACCGAGCAACGAAAGTTGGTAAGGATACAGCACTTGCTCAAATTATTAAATTAGTCGAAGAAGCCCAAGGCTCGAAAGCACCTATTGCTAAAATGGCGGATATTATTTCCGGTTACTTTGTGCCGATTGTTATCGGACTTGCGCTCATTTCTGGATTGGCTTGGTACCTTAGTGGACAGTCGCTGATTTTCTCGTTAACCATTTTAATTTCGGTGCTTGTTATCGCTTGTCCATGTGCATTAGGGCTGGCAACGCCGACCGCCATTATGATTGGAACCGGGAAAGGCGCGGAGAACGGTGTCTTAATAAAAAGTGGGGTTGCCCTTGAAACCACCCATAAACTAGAGACAATTGTCTTTGATAAGACAGGAACAATCACTGAAGGGAAACCGATTGTGACGGATGTGGTAACCGTAAAAGGTATCTTGGATAATACGTTGCTCGCACTAGCAGCTTCTGCCGAAAAGGGGTCAGAACATCCTTTAGGTGAGGCAATTGTCAAAGGTGCAGAAGAACGCCAGTTAAGCTTAATGAAAACAACTACCTTCCATGCGATTCCGGGTCATGGTATCGAAGTAACCATTGATGACCAAAACGTGCTATTGGGAAACAAAAAATTAATGGATGACCGGATGATTTCACTAGCAGAATTAAGTGACACGTCGGACCAGTTAGCGTCTGATGGAAAAACACCCATGTATATTGCGATTGATGGAGAAATCGCTGGCATCATTGCTGTAGCAGATACTGTGAAAGAAAACAGTCTGAAAGCGATTGAACAACTACACCAAATGGGAATCGAAGTTGCCATGATTACAGGTGATAATAAACGGACAGCAGAAGCGATCGCCAAACAAGTAGGAATCGATCGCGTACTTAGTGAAGTCCTACCAGAGGATAAAGCGAGTGAAGTGAAAAAACTTCAAGCAGAAGGTAAAAAGGTCGCCATGGTTGGTGACGGCATTAATGATGCACCAGCGCTCGCGCAAGCAGATGTTGGGATTGCGATTGGATCTGGTACCGATGTCGCGATGGAGTCAGCAGACATTGTATTAATGCGTAGTGATTTGATGGATGTACCAACAGCGGTTCAACTAAGTAAATCAACACTCAAAAACATTAAACAGAATTTATTCTGGGCATTTGCATACAATACAGCTGGGATTCCAGTAGCGATGGGGTTATTATTCTTATTTGGTGGCCCACTCTTAAGCCCGATTTTCGCGGCTGCCGCTATGAGTTTTAGTTCTGTATCCGTACTTTTAAATGCATTACGATTGAAGCGTTTTAAACCGGTGCAAGCAAATCGTTAAGAGCAGTGATGATTAGAACGGGTATAGAAGCGGGGTGATTTTTGCCGCCGATCCGTTTAACAATAATCAAAAAGAGGTGGAAACATGAACAAACACGAACATCATCAACATAAACAGACAGATGAAGCGAACCATAACGGAGAGCATAGTCATCATGATGAGACACATCAAGATCATCATGGTCAGCACGAGGGGCATGATCACGGTCATGATCATAGCCATATGATTGATGACTTTAAGAAGCGCTTCTATATTTCAACAATTGTGACCATTCCAATCTTAATTTTATCACCGATGCTACAATCGTTCGTCAATGTGGATTGGCGCTTTACGGGTGATATGTATCTTTTATTTATCCTGTCTACCTTTGTTTTCTTCTACGGTGGTATGCCGTTTCTAAAAGGGGCAAAAGATGAGTTAAAAGACAAAAATCCAGGCATGATGACTTTAATCGCTTTAGCGATTGTGGTTGCCTACGGTTATAGTTCCTTAACCGTCTTTGGCCTACCAGGTAATAATTTCTTCTGGGAATTAGCAACGTTAGTTGATATTATGCTTTTAGGTCACTGGATTGAGATGCGTTCCGTGATGAGTGCTTCCAATGCACTGGAAGAATTGGTCAAGTTAATGCCCTCTGAGGCACACCTGATCGATGAAGAGGGTAACGTTAAAGAGGTACCTATTCAAGAATTAACCAAAGGAAATCGAGTTCTTGTGAAACCGGGTGAAAAAATACCGGTCGATGGGGTGATTGAAAAAGGTCAGTCTGCGGTCGACGAATCGATGTTGACGGGTGAATCGGTGCCCGTTGAAAAAAACATCGATGATGAAGTCATCGGTGGGGCGATTAATGGCGAAGGTTCCTTAACGGTTTCGGTGGTCAAAACAGGTGAAGAAAGTTACTTATCTCAAGTTGTGACGATGGTGAAGGAAGCGCAGGAATCGAAATCAAAAACACAAGACTTATCTAACCGCGCGGCAAGATGGTTGTTTTACCTTGCCTTAGCTGCAGGTTTAATTACCTTAGTGGTTTGGTTGTCGCTCGGTTACACCTTTAATTATGCGCTTGAGCGCATGGTGACGGTTATGATTATTGCTTGTCCACATGCCTTAGGTCTTGCGACACCACTCGTTGTTGCGCGCTCGACAGCACTAGCGGCTAAACGGGGCTTGTTAATTCGAAACCGCGCGAGCTTTGAAGAGGCAAGAAAGCTACAGTCGGTGGTCTTTGATAAAACGGGCACCTTAACAGAAGGCGCCTTCGGCATTACCGATGTTCACATTGTCGATGGCTTCGAAGAAGCGGATGTTTTAGCGTTGGCTGCCTCGTTAGAACAAGAGTCAGAACATCCAATTGCCCGTGGAATTGTGGA
>NZ_QJJR01000018.1 GCF_003201605.1 Streptohalobacillus salinus
TTCGAGCAACAAGATCAAGCCTACAAAGATTCAGTTTTACCGAAAGACGTGAAGAAACGTCTTGCCATTGAAATGGGTGCTTCACTTGGCTGGGACCGTTATGCGGGTGACGAAGGAGCTATTCTTGCGATTGATCGCTTTGGCGCATCAGGTGAGGGGAACCAAATCATGGCTGAATACGGCTTTACTGTTGAGAATGTAGTTAAGCAGTTTGAGGCTGTTCTTAAAAATTAATTCCTTACAAATAACGGGTGCACCTGATGGTGCACCCGTTATTTAAACCAATCTGTACATTTCTTAGTTTTTTCTACGTTTAACTAATTTCGCTAAAACCCTTTTTAACCTTGCAATGTTTTCAATTGCTTAAGTACTGCTTCAACGAGTGGCGACTCACTTGTTAAACCTGATACATCTTGCAATGCCTGTTCATAACCATGTTGATTAATTTTATCTTGCAGCTCTTCTGCTTCTGGATCTTTCGTATAATCATATAATAAGGCTGCTGCAATCGCTTTTGCTAAGTACGTTGGTTCCTCGTTCACAAGTTGGTAGTAAAGCGTCGCCGGTCGTACTAACCGATCATTTTTACCAAGTTTACGTAATGGCCCGCGCGCAACACGTGTTACCTCATCTGAAATATACGGATTCATGAAACGATTAAGGATTTTTTCGATGTATTGATTGTGCTCAGCTTCTTCAAAATCATACTGCGCTGTGATCACTTTTCCAGTTTCTTTTAACGCCCCGCGCACAAGTGTGACAACCGCTTCTTGGTCCATCGCTTCTTTAATGGTGTCATAACCAAAGTGATAACCTAAATATGCAGCCACTGCATGCCCAGTGTTAACGGTGAATAGTTTACGTTCAATAAATGGATCCAGTGAAGGCACATAAGTGATTCCTTTAATTTCTGGTACGTCACCAACCATCATCGATTGATCAACAACCCACTCAAAGTACGGTTCAACAGAAACCGTTAAACGCTCCGCCTGGGTCTGGTTTGGCACAATTCGGTCAACCGCAGCATTCGGAAAACCAACCTGTGCTGAAATTTTCTTGGCCAGCGATGCATCAACCTTAGCAAGGACATGGTCCTTTAAGGCTTGCGATCCACCAATCATATTTTCACAAGCAATGACATTAACAGGTACAGTGCCCGCTTCCACACGTGCTGATAGCCCTTCTGCCAAGACACCAGAAATGATAGGTAAGATAGAAGCCCCAACTGCTGTTGTAATGATATCAGCATCCCGAACTGCCGCAACAGCTTCGGCTTTATCTGTCATACTATTAATACCTTTTACATTACTAACCGTTTCTTCTTGTTCACTCTCATCGGCCAATATAACTGTGTAGGCTTGTTTCTCATTAAGTTCATCAATTAACGCGGCATCGACATCGATAAAGGTTACCTCGTAGCCCGCACGTGATAGAATCATACCGATAAAGCCCCGTCCAATATTCCCAGCACCAAAATGAACAGCTTTCACTTATACCACCTCACTAAATAGTGCAATAATCTCTTCTTTCGATTCTGCATGAATAATTTTTTGAATGTTATCCTCATCTGAACAGACAATTGCAATTTTCGAAAGCACTTCTAGATGCTCATTCCCTTTACCAGCTATCCCGATCAGTATATTTACTTCACTGCCGTCAAATGACACACCATCTTTCGTAATAACGATTGATAAACCCGTATGCTCAACGGAAGCCTTTGCGTCTTCAGTTCCGTGTGGAATCGCTACATTATTACCAATATATGTGGTTGATATTTGGTCGCGTTCGACCATCTTATCGATATATGCTTCATCAATATACCCTTGGTCTAATAATACTTGGCCAGTGAAACGAATTGCTTCCTCTTTTCCTGAGAAACTTTTTCCTAATACAATGTTGTCAGGCGCTAAAATTTCTTTTGCCATGTCAATCACTCCATTCATATTTTTTCGTTAATAAATAAATTCAATTCTTTTGATAATAGTGTTTTAAGGCGTGTTTCAGTTGCCCCTTCAAAGAGCTGTGTCGTTTCTTGATCACGAATGATTAGTGTGCTGAGAAAGCTCAAAACATCTAAGGTGGCATCACTAATTTCAATAGGTGAGATCATCAAAATAAATCGATCTGCTGACATAGATTCATTGCTCATCGACAAGATCGATACCGGTACACTTAGCTGACAGACTTGAAAGATAGGCTTTTGAATGCCACTTATTCGTGTGTGATAAAGGGCAAGTCGTGTATCTGGAATACCTAAACCGCCCAGAGCTTCTCGCTTTACTAACGCTCCATGAAGCGCATCAGCATCCGGAATAGCTTGCTTGTCTGCTAAGGCTGTGCAAATCTTTGTCAATGCTACATCTTTTGACTCTTCACTAGCGATCTCCTCTAAAGTAAAGACGGACATCAGGTCAAGAATGACATTTGCATAACGCTGCATCTTTTCGATTCGCGTGAGAGAAAAGTCTTGTTCCCCAATCGCAAACGACGCTGTCGCTTGTTGCAAAACGCCTTGTTTCAATTGCTTTTTCTTAATCGTTCGTTTCAACTGATCGATTTCTTTCTCAGTGAGAATGGTTGAAACCAATGTGTAATCTGAGATGTAATCTTTTAACGGGATCGTTGATAAGATAAGATCATATTGTGTTAAATCTAGTTGATCAATTTCAAACAACGAGGCATGGTCAACATGCTCAATTTCTGTCAGTTCCTGTTTCACACGTGAAGACACCATCTTTGATGTTCCTAAGCCACTGGAACAGATCACTAATGCACTGAGTTTTTGACCATGGTACCCGTGCATCGCACTTGCCGCAAAATGAAGCACTAGATAAGCAATCTCTTCATCTGGGAAGGTGACTTCAAATACCTTATTACATGCATCCTTTATCACTTGAAATAATGCTTGATAATCTCTTTTTATCTCTGCCATTAAGGGATTGCTGATACGCATTCCTTTCTGAATACGGTAAAGCGTTGGTTTTAAATGCGTGACCAAATCTTTAAACAAGTTATCGAAATGGGCAAACGATCCATCAATATTTTGTTCAACCTCGCGAATCAGTAATTTCGATAAATACATAATATTTACTGCCGATTCCTCAATAATGATCCCCTTGTCTGACCGCAATTTCGCACCAAGTAAGTGCATCGTGATGTAGCCAATTTCATCTTCAGGAATCGCCAAGTCAAACGCTGTCCGTAACCCCTCAATAATTTTTTCTGCCACTTGATATTCTTTCGTACCCCTAAGTTCATCTAAGTAATTGTTATCAAAATAGATTTGTTCACCCTTTTGCAGACGTTCTATCGCTAATGCTAAATGGACAACCAATCCAATATATGAACTATCCGCAAATTCATAAGGTAATTCATCTTTCACATAGTTGATGCTCTTTTCAATGGTTACCAGTTTTGATTGATCGACGAGACCTAAAAGACGTTCTGAAACCGTATCAACAGTCGTTGCATTCTTCTCAATCTTCCGCTTTATATGGGCCAGGAAATCAAGTTCATCAACGTATTTAAAAATCAAATAACTCAGCGTTGCACGTTTGTCAGATTCCTTACCTGTTACTTGAACCCCGTAACCTCGTTTTCTTACTAACTCTAAATGATAGTCCTGTAAAAGCGTCTCAATTTTATCTAAATCATTACTAACGGTGGCAACGGTTACATTTAGTTCATTTGCTAGCGCGACTAATTTCGTAGATTCCTTAGCTTCAAGTAACGTTGTTAAAATAACCGCTTGGCGCTCTTCTGGTGTATAGTCAGTGAATTCAACTTGTGTTAACGCTAAGTCTAATTGTTTTTTCTGATAAGCGTCTCCATCAATTTGAATCCCCATCCCTGATTTCTTTATCAAAACTAATGCATACTCACTTAAGATATCTTCAACCATTTTTAGATCTCGATGAATCGTCCGACTACTCACATCCAATATCTGCGCCATCTTTTCTATCGTTATACCTGATGGATGAGCTAATAATTCTTCAATGATTTTGCGTTCTCTCCCTGATATATACACCTGCGACCTCCTTTTGAACAAGATAGGTACTTAGCTTCACCAACCGCATAAGTTAACTTATACCTTAATGATAAGCCAGTCATCGGCTAATCACAACAAAATGTAGTCATGATTTTGTCCAAACTGTTCATGACAATATTTAATAAGTTATAAGATCACTCGAATTAAATTGATGTTTTACTAACACTCGTTCATGACGTTATTTGAATACTAAGGCTCCACTGGTTTGCACGTAGATCATCCCTTTCAGCAAGCGTCTACCACAGCATGCTTATCTATACCTTTTCTTGTCCAAATAAAAACCTTGCCTAGGAAAAAGGCAAGGTTTTTAATCACACACATGATTTATTTTGAGAATTTATCAATTAATTCTTGATATTTAGGACTATTTAAAAAGTTTTCAACTGAAACATGAATAGCATCTGGCCGTTTGTTTTTCGCCCGGTCCGTTAAATCTTTGTGAGTAATGATCAAATCAGCATCTTCTGGAATGTCATTAATCGCTTTGTTCGTTACATCAATATCGATGTTGTTTTTCTTGAACTTATCACGTAATAATGAAGCACCCATCGCGCTTGATCCCATACCTGCATCACAAGCAAAAACGATTTTTTCAACGTCAGCATAGCTTTTATCTGATGATGAAGCTGCTTGGAATGAACCAGCAACACTACTTTTCTTGCCTTTCATTGCTTCCATTTTTCCAGCTGCGTCAGACATATCGCCTGAATCATCTGTCTTACTTGCTTTAAGAATAAGTGATGCCACTAAGAATGATACGGCGGTCGCAATCACAACCCCTGCAATCACACCAAGATAATTTCCTCGTGGCGTCATTGTTAGTAAGGCAATAATACTACCTGGTGATGGTGATGATGTTAAACCAACATCAAATAACGTGAACGTAAGGACACCACTCGCGCCACCGGCAATTGCTGCAAGGATTAACGAAGGTTTCATTAAGACATATGGGAAGTAAATTTCGTGAATACCACCAATAAAGTGAATTAACATTGCACCGTAAGATGAAGATTTCGATGCGCCACGACCAAATACCGCAAAGGCAAGTAAAATACCTAACCCTGGTCCTGGGTTTGTTTCAATTAAGAAAAGAATTGACTTTCCTGCTTCGACAGCTTCTTGCGTTCCAAGTGGTGTGAACACCCCGTGGTTAATTACGTTATTTAAGAATAAGATTTTTGCTGGCTCAACCAAAACACTCGCAAGTGGTAATAAACCGGCATCAACAATTGCTTCTACCGCTGAACCTAACGCATCATTTAATGCACTAACCGTTGGTCCCATTGTAAGGACACCAAACCCTGCAAGCACGGCACTAATAATACCTGCTGAGAAGTTGTTGTATAACATTTCAAAACCAGATCTGATCTTAGGTAAGAATGGCTTATCAAATGATTTCAGTAAGAATGCTGCAAGTGGACCCATGATCATGGCTCCAAGGAACATTGGCGTGCCTCCTGCACCGACAATTACACCCATTGTAGCAATCGCACCTGCGACTCCACCACGGATATCATAAACCAATTTACCACCTGTGAAACCAATTAAGAGTGGTAGTAAATACGTAATCATCGGACCAACGAGTTCTGCTAATTTCTCGTTTGGTAACCAACCATCTGGAATAAACAACGCTGTAATAAGACCCCAAGCGATGAAAGCAGCAATGTTTGGCATAACCATTCCACTTAAATAACTACCGAACTGCTGAATTTTGGCGCGAACACCTTTTTGTGACATAATAATTTCTCCTTTCAAATTTAAAAATAATTATTTTAAGTACACCTTTATAATAAAGCGTTTACACGGGTGTTTACAAGCTATTCTAAATGTATATTTGTCAGACATGCTGTTGACAAGATTAAATTAACGATGAAAAGATCCCGTCTCACAAGGCTTTTCAACAGGTGCCATTACTCTATTTCTGTGCTTAGTAGCAAATTGAGGATTGCAGAAAGAATCATTAGGATTCGGTATTAAGAGGTCGGTTGGTTGTTTGTGTACTAAAGCTTGACCGTTCGTTGAATAGGAAATGAGAGCGTATAGTGAGTATAGACCTGTGGAAATGAAGTTTAAATCTGAACATCACCATCATTTCTTGAATATACAAATCGAAACAATTAATAAAAAACTAAACAGTCAGTTTCTTTATTGACATGTGGTTTTTAATCATTTAGGGTTAAAAGTGACCACACAGTTTTTTTATTTATAAAAGAGAGGACGTAACCGCATGCCTAAAGTCTCAGAGGAATATAAGCAGCAAAGAAAAAAACACATTTTAAAAAGCGCTGAAGCTTGTTTTGCTGAAAAAGGATTTAGAGAAACAACAGTGGACGATATTGTTGAGCACTCTAAAACGTCAAAAGGAACCATTTATATTTATTTTAAAAGTAAAGAAGATATCTACTTCGAATTGATTGAAGAAAAGTTTGACGAATCTTTAGAAAATTATTTTTCAAGTGTAAGAAAGTTTAATACAGCCGAAGAGAAACTCCGCTATATTATTAAATTTCAAAAAAATCTTGAATTTACAGAAGAAGAGCAAAAGTTTATCATTCTTCAAATTGAAACAAATATGTACCTTTTAAGAAAGGGCGATTCAGAGCAGGTAATGATTGAACGCTTGGGAAGGATCTCCACATTTTTAGAAGAAATTTTAAATGAAGGGATTTCAAATGGAGAGTTCAAAAAAGAAATTAATGCAACGGTTTTTTCAAAAATGTTCTGGTCCATTCAGGATGGATTACTTGTACGAACAGCCTCAAAGGAATTGGCAAACCATCATAAACCCATATGGGACTTAGTTGAAGAAATGATGTTCGATTATTTAAAAGCTTGATGCGAGGACTTACTCCCTGTTAGAGTGGGTTCTCTAAAATAAAAACTGGTTAGTCGGTTTATATAGAAGGTTCACATTCTATATTTAAATAAAACTAAGGCGTGGCTAATTTGATGAACCTATTAGAAATGGAAGAAACGTATTTACGCATCATCTACGCGTAGAAATAGGAATAAAGAAATCATCTTTACTTGACCCGTATAAAAATGGAAATGACGTTTGCTTGAGAAGATAATATTTTTTTAGTTTAAAGAAAACTGAACAGTCAGTTTTAAAAGGAGGAATAAATAATGAAAGAACTTTTAAAAAATCGGAACTTCAGTACATTATTTGCCGGTAGAATGATTACCAACGCAGGGGATAGTTTGTATACCGTCGCAACCATGTGGCTTGTCTATGAATTAGGAGGATCAACATTCTACACGGGGATTGCTGGTTTTCTCGTCATGTTTCCCAATATGCTGCAATTTTCAGCCGGACCTTTAGTGGATCGCTGGTCATTAAAATCAACGCTACTGATTACCCAAATATTACAGGCAATCTTTGTGCTTATTATACCAATTGCATCATATTTTGATTTTTTAACAGTAACACTTGTATTGATTATTATGCCTATTGTTGCCATGCTAAATCAATTTGTGTATCCAGCTCAAACTGCGGCACTGCCTGCGATCCTAGAGAAAAAACATCTAGTAAAAGGAAACTCGGCATTCGCCTTTGCATATCAGGGAATTGACTTGACCTTTAATGCCATTGCAGGGGGGGCAGTCGCACTTATTGGCGCAACGGCTCTTTTTCTAATAGATTCAGTGACTTTTGTGATAGCTGCTTTGTTATTTTCAACCTTACGCATTCCAGAAAAAGAGAATGCATCTATTTTAGAGGGACGTACTTCCACCTCAGATAATCTGAAAAAATATGGAAAAGAAATGAAAGAAGGTTTTACATTTGTGATCAATTCCGTTCTCGCAAAATTATTTGTTGGATCTATCGTTGCAAATTTTGCAATTGGTGCAACCTTGGCTGTTTTACCAGCCTATGCTGACTGGTGGGGCGGATCGGAGTATTATGGGTTGTTTCTTGCCAGTTTATCAGCCGGAAGTTTGATAGGTGCTTTTTGTGCAAGTTATTTATCTAAATATCCATTAGGTCGATTGTCTATCATTACGTTTTTTGTTGGTGGAATAAGTTGGGTTGTTTCTGCTCTAGTACCTTGGGCACCACTAAGTGTTTTGTTATTTGGTCTTGCATGGGTCCCTGTTGGGGCAACGAATGTATTATTCGGTACAGCGATCCAATCGATTGTTCCTCAACGATTAATGGCACGGACGATTTCGGTTAGCGCAAGTATTGGCACCTCAGCCATGCCGATTGGATCCTTATTCGGGGGATGGAGTGCTTCTTTAGAAAGCAGTATCGTTGTATTTCCGGTTTTAGGAACAGGTTTTATATTTTTAGCCCTATACATTTCATCTGTTCCAGTTTTACGAAAGCTACCTAAAGTGGAAGAGATGAACACATCTAATTTAGAGTTAAACGATACCTTTGCAACGAGAATGCGTGAGCATAATTCATGAGCAGAAAAGATAGCGAGTTAGGCATGGTTTTAACGTTAATGCCCCGCTTTATTGATATTTGCGTTGCCTCGTGCTTATATATATGTAAAGGCTTTTAACAACACTAATCTGCAGCAATCTGTGGATGACTGACCTTATTTAAAGTGTTGCAAATATGTATAATAGCTCTAATAGTTTTGATACATAAACTATGCTTTTATATTTTTGATTATCCAGAAGGTATGAAGTGGTATACAGTCTGTCATCATTGGCTGCAAATGACTGATAGCATAAGATAATACAAGGAGCGTTGGCAAACAAATTGCCACAGTAAATGAGCCATTCTACCTTACTTAAGAAAAGGTCATTCGGGTAATCCAAACCATCATTGACTTAACATCCAGTCAACAGAAATCATTATGGAGGTTAAAAAACTCCAGACGCCAGCAATTTTATTGACTGACTTCTGAAGTAACTATTTTGCTCAATGATGAATGGAAACCTTCTGGCTATTTACTGTTCTTATTTACTGCTTTTGGGGTAATGTTCTAGCGATGATAGGCTTAAGGCTACGGATGTACTTTTCTTTTTCATTTGCGTACTGTGGTGGTAGTTTTATCGTTTCACCTAAGTCTTCATGCGTCTCATCACGAGTAAATCCGGGTCCATCTGTCGCAACTTCAAAGAGGATATCACCCGCATCTTTAAAATAAATAGCTTTAAAGTAATAGCGATCCCGAACCGGTGTGACTGCATAACCGAGTTCAGCAATCAAACGTCTATATTGTGCATGTTCCTCATCATCAATCGCCCGAAAAGCGATATGATGAACCATACCAGCTCCTGCTCGTCCGTGTCCGATTCGTTTCAGTTGTACATCAATCGTTTGTTTGCCCGCACCACCTGGTTGGAAACGAACACAGTCGTTTTCTCTAGCCAGCTCTTCTAAACCGAAAACTTCTGTCAAGGTCCGACTCGTTTTCTCTGGGGCTTTTGAGTATAAGGTTGCACCCGCAAAGCCGGTTATTGCAACAGCTGGTC
This sequence comes from Streptohalobacillus salinus, assembly GCF_003201605.1. Lineage (GTDB taxonomy): Bacteria > Bacillota > Bacilli > Bacillales > Amphibacillaceae > Streptohalobacillus > Streptohalobacillus salinus. Next base: position 9,482 of record NZ_QJJR01000018.1, read on the forward strand.
TTATTCCTCCAAAAGACCATGTGTTTTTTTCACCCTCTATCCTTTCTACGAGTTCAAGCTTTACACCGTAGCTATCACGAAAGACTAGCACTGGCTCATGAAAACGTATGGTCAATTGATAAGGAATCTGAAATGATTGCAGTCGCTCTTCCCAAAATCGAAGGGCACCTCTAGGGACCGCAAAACTAATGACACCGACTTGACCATCACCGACTCGACCTTTGTAAGCACCCTGCCAAGGAAAGAAGGTAATCAACGTACCCGGTTGTCCTGACCCGTTCCCAAAATAAAGGTGGTACGTACCAGGATCATCAAAGTTTACGGTTTTCTTAATCAGACGCAATCCTAACACACCTACATAAAAATCGACATTTTCTTGTACATCTCCTACGATAGCGGAAATATGATGAATACCTTGTGTTTTAACCGGCATATATCGCACCTCTTTCTTCTACCTTGCCATTAAAGATAACGAACAAATTCATTGACCGGTTTGCGATAGCCACGTGGCTTCCGGCTCTCAACTTTCTCTTTCCCTACGGTGATCATCATCGTTACTTCTGACTGATCATCACTGCCGATAATTTCCTTGACTTGAGCGGGGTCAAAGCCAATCATCGGACACGTATCCCAACCTTTTTCTTTAGCCACCAACATAAATAACATTGCCGATAAAGCACCGTTGCGAATTGCTTCATCTCGTTGAAAAGCTTCGCCACGGGATTGATAGAAAGTTAACGTATCGTTGACCATCAAATCATACTCTTGTTTGTTCACCATCCCAAGCAAATGTAATCCCTTGTAAATATCGCCAGCTTGTTGAAAGGCTTTCCTATCGCCAGTCACAATAATTACCGCTGAAGAACTTTTAACCTTATATTGGCCATATGCAGCTTCTAACAACGCGGTCTTTTTATCTTCATCAAGTACGGCGTGGTACCGCGTATGTTGCAAATTAAATGCGGAAGGTGCTAATTTAACATATTCGAATATCTCGTCGAGTTCACTCTTTGAAATGGGTTGATTCGGTATAAAGTTACTTGCTGATCTGCGCTCTTTAATTAATTGTAATACATCGGCCATGATTATTGTCTCCTTTGTTTTTCATATGATTGCATTTATCTCGAATTCGAGATAAATGCTTAAAATTTTTTAACCTTACTTTTTTAACGATCCTTTCCGTTATCAAACCTAACATCTGGACTATTTCAGCCATCACTTCCATGTGAGTTCCTTGTTTCGTGATGATTCTGTCGTTAATTTATCTTGAATTCAAGATAAATATACATGATTTTTTAATGGTTGTCAACAACACAGCCTGCCTTGTACATTAATATTTACTTTATTCCTTATTAAATACTGTCCTCAATCCCTGCTAACAACACCTACACCACAGCGCTAACTCTTATGTCGATGTTAACTTTCTCTATTATTTTTCATCACAACAACAATTGTTAAGTACCTGAACTAAAAAAATCACGCCTGATCGTTCAATCATTCACTTATTGTGTTAAACTATTCATAACCTAATTTTTATCATTATTTACTATTCATTCTCAAATAAAGGGGGCATCGATGATATTCGGTGTTTAACTAAGTCTTTTCATTTTTTCGGTTTGATATTTCTGCCTGTGATTATGTTGATTTTCAGCTATAATTGTCTCGACGTCATTAGCAACATCCATAACATTCGATTTAGCGCTCGACAAAGCAACTGGATTGCAGAATCAGCGACTTTTATCGTGTCGTTATTTGCAGCGCTACTTGCAACAATCGTCTTTAATGGCTAAATCACACATCCAGTCCACTACTTAGTTACGCGCTTTAATCGCCACTGCAAGTTTTAAAAGGCTTTTAGCATCCGCGGTGGGGACGAAGAACTTATTCTTTTTAAACTAAAAAAATATAAAGGACGTGATCAAATGGGACGACCACAAACAAAAGCAGCACTAATTGAACAAGCAATGCAACAATTCAATCAACTGATGGAACTCGTTAACGATCTAAGCGCTGCAGAAAAATCAGCAGCATTTAGCTTTGACAAACCGACTAGTGATAAAGCTGCGCACTGGGACCGTGACAAAAACCTCCGTGATGTTTTCATACATCTCTATGAATGGCACCAATTGCTTTTAAACTGGGCAACCGCAAACTTTAATAACCAACCGCAGCCATTTCTACCCGCACCGTATAATTGGAAAACCTACACTGAAATGAACATGATGTTTTGGAACAAGCATCAAATCACGCCTTATGACGATGCTGAAGCCATGTTAATAAACAGCCATCATGACGTCCTTCACTTCATTGACAGCTTGCCCGCCGAGACTTTGTTTGAAAAAGGCTACTATGATTGGAGTGGTACGACAAGTGTTGGTAGTTATTGTGTTTCCGCCACCTGTAGTCACTACGCATGGGCAATAAAGAAAATTAAACGCCACCGTAAACATGTGCGTTGCTAGCGTTACATCTTCTAGTCTCTGCGCCGCGCTTAACGTAGTCAGGCAATGATTAGATGTCTATTCTTAGTCCCTGTTTTATCCGCCAACTAAGCTTTATATCACATTTTAGAACACAGCCTTAAGGTATATTAAAAGTGCAGGAAGATGTGCCATCGAAGTATTGCTGTTTCCACACTTCATGCGACATATTTAACGTGGTAGGTTTATTTTTCATTAGGAAGCGCGCTAGATATCACGATCACTCATCCTTTTCTAACGCTAATTATCTTAGGTCTCGATTTTTTCAATTTAAATAATTAGAGAGAGACACCCACTTGCTTTATTTTTAAGAAAAACATTTGATTGGTATGTCAAAACAAACATGCCCATTTTTTCGTGTTGATATACCCTAGAAGAAAAGCGAGGGTCGCGAGATTTATTCTTTTGATTTAAGCAACTCACGACGTCCTTTCTCGTGTTTATATCTGTATAATACTTTAAACTGCCCCCCACTTCGCGCTCTTATGAGCTGTTTGAAGTGGGGGGCTCGGCTATATTTAGATAAAATAAGAGCTGTTAGCGCACTAACACTAACAGCGTAATAGAGCTCCCCTCTGAGGGGCAGCACAAAGCAAATAATCCACTTTAAGCCGATTAACTCATAGTTTGGTTTATTTGTCTATAATTCTGAATTTTTAGATGCTTTTTTCTTCACGTTCACTGTTTTTAATTATCAAGTACTATTGTTCTATCTGTTATTTTCCACTGACCATCAACCCATGAGAATTCAACAGTTAACGTGTAAGCACCTCTCAGTGCATTTTCTTCTTCTTGAATAACCTCATAAGTGTGTCTGTCAATTTCATTGATCTCAACAGGGGAATCTGCTAATAATTGTGCTGGACCTTCTGTCGGCACAACATATAGCGCCCCTTCTTCTTCTCTGTAATAACCTTCAACATGTTCAGCTGCGAGTGAGCGATTTGCAATCTCAGAAACAGCGTCAATTAACGCTTCTTTATTTTGATAGTTTTCAATTTCATTTGTTCTCCCAACCGTCTCAGGTGTATACAGCATATCAAAGAATTGGTCTTCGATTTCGAATGCTTTTTCTTCTGTGAGCGTAACACTATCCTCTTCTAACGCATCTTCAAGGATAGCAAATGACTCTACCATTGCTTGAATAACCTCTTGATTTTCTTGGTAATATTCGGGTGTTGTTTTAGAAACAAAATGGTATTCTAAACCATTCTCTACCACAACCATTTCGTAATGATAGACACCATCTGCTTCCCCTTCAATAATTGTAGCCTCAACACCTGAAGTTAAGGTAACTTCTTCCTGACTTAAATCAGCATGATCTGCATTCGCATAAGGTGTTGATGTTTCTTCAAGGTACTGCGCACCATACACGCGTATATCTTGTTCTTGATTCTCCGGTAGAAAGGTTATTCCATCATTATTTTGAGCGGTTTCAAAGGTCCAACTTTCCGGATAATCAATGGTGAAATAGAATCTTTCGTTTTCATAGGTTTCCCAAGTGTATGATTGATCTTCATTCGGTTCGTTATCTGACCCTTCATCAGTTTCCGAATCACCATTCATATCTTCTGTATCCTCATTGTTAGGATCTGTTTCCGGATCTTCAGTTCCGTTATCTTCCGTATTCATGCACCCCGCTAGTACAAGTACCAAAGCTGCAAGTAGTGCAATGACCCAGTTCTTTTTAAAGCGCATCATACCCCTCCTCAATTTTATGATATGATTAATATGTTACCTGGTTTTCTAGTGTTTACTCTTTAGTCCATCTCACCAAGTTAAACATTCCCCTCGATATACAATCACCTTATTTAAACAGATCAAATCAACCACTTAATAGGGTTGATATTTCAACCCTATTAAAGTTTTCCCGGCTTCGTCTTGTTATAAACGTGACACGTACCTTAAGCAAGCATCCAGAATCAACACTAAAAAACAGGTACCTAACAAGAACTGGTGGATGCATTTGAACAAAGTGAATCTAATATCACACCGTATTTTGACATTCTGCCGATTCAAGAAGATCAAGCTAAAGAAATGGTAGCAAAAGGACGGCTACATCTCTATATTAAAATACCTGAGGATTTTGACGATAGCCACACGATTGATATCAATACTTATAATATTAACAGTGATGCAATGAAAAATGTCCGATTTAGAGTAGAGCATACATTAAACAATTATTTAGTACACCGCGGAGAATTAAAGATTACAGCAGAACAATTCACAGCACATCCAGAAGATGTTTGGCGTTCGGCATATTACGGTGGAAGTAGTGTCCTCTTAACACTTTTTTAGGATCAATGATGATTGCAGCGAATTTATACGCATTCGAGTATGAGAACCGCACCATAAAAGAAATTATCATGACACCATCCGGATCAATAATGGCCGGATTCGGTATTATTTTGACATCCATATGGATGAGCATCGTACTTTCTTTCATCCCGTTACTTTTATCAATCATCTTCTTGCATTTTGATTTCTACTTTATAAATACCTTGCTTGTCTATATAGCGATTATTCCGTTACTTGTTGGCTTTGCTGGTATCGGTCTTCTATTGGCTGCGTCTTTTAGACAGTACCGTATATTACAACCTATAATTATTCTCGTTACGATTGGCACCTATATTATTGGCGGCGGGTTTGCAGGTGTAAACATGCTTATGCCTTTAGCAAGAAACATTGCGGAAATATGGCTATTCTCAATAGTATTTGAATGGTTTAATCCTATCCTTCATAACTTCTCAGCACGTCTAACGATACAACAGCAGTTATTCATTTTGTCAGCTGGAGCTGTAGGGATCCTATTAACTTTTTTTGCATATCGATTTAAAAACAAGAGAGCTCATACCGGTGGTCAGTAACAAAACCACTCAAATCAATACCAAAACAGATGCGCCCGCATGGAGAATTACATCAACAATTACCAACTATGATGCGCAAAAAATGCATCAAATATACATTTCTGCTCTTGTTTGTCGTGCAGCCTTATGACCGAAAGATTCCAATGATTTATTTATCCACTATGCTCCTAGAGAGAGACTCATTATGCACTTAGTCATCAATAGCTGGATCAAAGACCTATATTTTTCAAATCCCTAAAAGCTTGGGGCGTCTTCTGTTGCATCTGAATAAGTCATTTTCAAAAACGTAAAATGACTTCCATTTGTTGCTTGGCTATATGTTTTAACGGGTTTAAATCCTGCTTTTTCATATACATGTATCGCTCGATCATTAAACGTAGCAACTGATAGCGTTATCTCTTTAGGGTGATGGGTTAATCTAACATAATTTAGTCCGGATTTTAAAAAATCCAAACCTAACCCTTTCCCCGTTAGTTCAGGCTTCATCCCTAAACCAATGTCTACAGTGTCACCTATTTTGTCGACGTAGAAGAATCCTATCTCTTCATCCTCTTGCATAACCATGTAGTAGTTCTCACCACGTGCTTCAGGATTTAGAAGTTCAGCCAAATCTTCCTCATCAGCTGAAAAATCATAAAAAGCATATTGACCTTGATAATGCCAATTTGCAGCAATATTTTCAGCTTGCGATTGTGTCATCTTGCTAAAAGCGTATACCATAAATCATTCTCCTAACTTCATTGAATTATTATTTCTATTTAAATTAAAATAATGAACTAATCCAAAGTTTGAACTCCCCCTCACTTAACGCTCTTACGAGCTATTTGAAGGGGGGCTCCTATATTTAGATAAAAACAGATGAATATTAATCAATGAAAAACGAAATTCTATCACTCTTTAGAGGGTTACCTGCATGCGCATCAATAGATACACCTGAAGTCCTTTCGTCATATTTATGATCTTGCTGTTACGAAAATTAACCATTAATGAGTAAATAATACGTTACATTTATATAAGTTTACTTTACTTTTAGTAAACAATAGTTTATATTATAAATAAAGAGGTGAGGATCATGAAAAATAAATTTGGCGATTCGATAGCGAACAAGGTTTACGAATATCGAGTTTTGGCCCGAATGACTCAAAAAGAATTGGCTGAAAATGTCGGTGTTTCCAAACAAACGATTTTTGTCATGGAGAAGGGAAATTATGTCCCAACACTTCTACTAGCCTTTCGGATTGCTGACTTTTTTAAAGTTGATGTTACAGATATTTTTACTTATGAGAAAGGAAATGATTCAAATGATGACACCTGATCAACTTTCGAACACAATCTTCTCCCCAATAAAAAAATGGGCAGAAGCATCATCAGGAAACTGGAACACCCTTCTTGGTGTTGGTTTTATCTTACTTATTGTTGGATTGATTCTAATGGGCGTTTATTACAAAAAAATAGGAACACCTGATGAAAGAACAAATCAGATCCATTTACGAAGTGCTTATATTATATTATTAGTCGTAGTCATTTCTGACCTCATATTTCCTAAAGAATACATGTGGCAAATCTTTTTCTTGTTGAAATATGCTTCAGCTTTCATAGCAGCCGGAATATTTTTAGCCATTCAATACACCAAGGATAGTTCTTACTAAACATTGTCACGCCACTGGTGTGAGAACCATTATTCATTATATGAAAATATGCGCTTTTAAAAGGATGGAGTAATATGAATAATATAGAAAACCCTAACGTACGGGCAATATTTGAACAATACCCAGAGCACATTCAGCAGAAACTATCCATACTTCGTCAGTTAATCTTAGATACGGCCTCGGAGATTGATGCCGTTGATCATGTAGAAGAAACATTGAAGTGGGGCGAACCTAGTTATCTCACAAGCAAAGGAAGCACGATTAGACTAGGTTGGAAAGAAGCACAACCTGCTTCATATGCCATGTATTTTAACTGTAACACCAGACTTATCGAAACCTTTAAAGAGGTCTTTGAAGATGCGTTTAGATATGAAGGAAATCGTGCAATTGTATTTCTTGAAGATGATGACATACCTATTCAAGAATTAAAACGTTGCATTACCTTGGCGCTCACCTACCACACCAGAAAACATTTGCCTCTACTCGGTGTTTAGTCTATGCTTCACTATTTTTGGGAATGGTACCACTTTTAACTCTGAAAGCTTTTATGAATTTGCCCACACCGTGCTAAACTCGATAAATTTTCAACTGTTCTTTTGGGTTGGTGACATAAGCTTCACCATGTCGGAAAATTCGTTCGCGTTTTTAGACAGACTTCTATTAAAAGCCTAATAAAGAGCGCATGGTCACCTGCGTTCTTTTTTCATTAAATGCAGTGATAACAGAATCAGAACCAACCCAATTAAAGCTATGATGCCACTATACATCTCACTCAAAAAAAGCGGCAGAAAATACATCGATAAAACGCTCAGGATAAACCCTATTCCGGAGATAATTAAAATCATCTTTGACACTAAATTTTTACCCCCTTAAAAATGAATCACCTTAGTCGATAATAAGCCTAATGATACATCACTAAGCATACGTTTATTTAGCTATTACTTATCTCCAGACTTTCCTCTCTTAATAATGACAGATAAGCCTTGATATTACTAGATAAAGCATTAAACCATCGTTGGCATTGACTTTTAATAGCATTTTATTTTTAAATATTTGTTTAGTGCGTGTATTTTCAAAAAGCTCAAAGTACTGATTCAATGCATGGACAGAATCCACGGTTAACACCCTGAAAGCAAAATTTATTTTAGACGATTAATTCACTTTCTTTACGTCATTATTTTATCTTCTAATATAAAATAACCTCTTACAGATATCATATCTGTAAGAGGTTATTTTAATCAAACTTTATTATAAATGATCAATCTTTATTACAAAACTACAGGTTTTACTAACGAACACTTTGTCTATTCTACAGTTACTGATTTAGCTAAGTTTCTTGGCTTATCAACATCACAGTCACGCTGTACAGCTGCATAGTAAGCAAGTAACTGCATCGGTACAACACTTACAAGCGGGGTAAGTAAGGAATGAACATGTGGCAACACGACTGTGTCTCCCGGTTGATCCAATCCTTCCATACTTACGATACACGTATTCGCACCACGTGCTGCAACTTCTTGAACATTGCCACGAATGGAATAGTTCACATTCTCCTGTGTTGCAATCGCAATTACAGGTGTACCATCTTCGATTAAAGCAATTGTTCCGTGCTTAAGTTCCCCACCAGCAAAACCTTCGGCTTGAATATAAGAAATCTCCTTTAATTTAAGCGAAGCTTCTTGCACAACATAATAATCAACACCGCGACCAATATAGAACGCATTGCGTGTATCTTTAAACAAATCAAGTGACATTTGTTCAAACGTTTCTTTTTGATCCGTCAACGTTTCCATCGCATTTGCGACAATCGCTAATTCTTGTAATGGATCAAACTCAAGTGGCAATCCTTTTGCGACCGCTGTGTCTACCGCTAGAATCGTTAAAACAGCAATTTGTGCTGTATAAGCTTTTGTTGATGCAACAGCGATTTCTGGTCCAGCATATAGCGGTAATGTGTAATCCGCTTCTCGAGAAAGGGTTGAACCTGGAACGTTTGTCACGGTAATCGATGGGTAACCCATCGCTTGTGTTTTCACAAGTACCGAACGGCTATCCGCTGTTTCACCACTTTGTGAAATAAAAATAAACAATGGTTTCTCAGATAGTAATGGCATGTTGTAAGAGAATTCACTCGCAATATGAACTTCTACTGGAATACCCGCTACATTCTCGAGGACCTGTTTACCAACAAGCCCTGCATTATAGCTCGTTCCTGCAGCAACGATATAAATCCGATCAGCTTCTGCCATTTCGGTCCGAATGGCTTGTTCAACCTTAATGTTATTTTCTTCATCTTGGTAGTGTTGAATGATTTTACGAATAACAAATGGTTGCTCATCAATTTCTTTTAACATAAAGTAATCATAGGTACCTTTTTCTGTATCTGCAGCATCTGTTTCGACAATATAAGGTTCCCGCGTTACAACTGTACCATCCAATTTCTCAATGGTTACACCGGCTGGCTTCACTAAAACAACTTCACCATCTTCAATTTCTAAATAGGTGTTTGTTTCCTTTAGTGTTGCAATCGCATCACTCGCAACAAGGTTAAAGTCTTCACCTAGACCAACAAGTAATGGGCTTCGGTTTTTAGATACATAAATCATGTCTGGGTTTTCTTTATCGATTAAAGCAATCGCATACGATCCTTTAAGCATTCCCATGACTCTTCTAAAGGTTTTCATAACATCTTGCTCTTCATTGTTTACTAATTCAATCAGTTGGACAACAATTTCTGTATCCGTTTCACTTGTTAACGTGATATCTTTTAAGTACGCATCACGTAACTCATAGTAATTTTCAATGACACCGTTATGAACCAACGTAAAACGACCAGACGTACTTTGATGCGGGTGAGCATTCTCCACACTCGGTTCACCATGAGTTGCCCAGCGTGTATGACCAATTCCCATCGTTGATTGCACATCGTTATCCACTTTATCACGTAACGCTTGGATGCGACCTTTCACTTTGAATAAGTGAACACCTTCGTCATTTAACATTGCAATCCCTGCGGAATCATAACCACGGTATTCTAATTTTTCTAGTCCATTTAATAAGACATCTCTTGTTTTATCCGTTCCAATATAACCAACAATTCCACACATTTTATTCGTTTCCTCCTAATAAGTAAAGAGGCAAACAAACAACCATCATAAATTGAGGGGCGTCGTTTGCCCCTTTCTCTTTTTCATTTTTTTGCTCTAGCTATAAATGCTGGCCAAAGAGTCGCCTCTTTGTTTTATTTATAACTGTGTCGGTTGGAGGTAAACAACCGGGAGGCATCCGCCGAATACTCGATACTCCTCCTCCTCGTCAACTATTCGTTACTGAATAGTTCAGGCGCTATCATAATAACTTGTTCACTTCCCACCTTTCTCTTTTTGAATCATCATTTTAATCATGACAGCTATTATTTTAGCTGAATACCCACAATTTAGCAATAGATTTCTTAAAAATCTTAACTTCTTACATAGCTGCTGTTTGCTGGCGCGGGTGCCATACCGGTAAACATTCTTATTGAAAAGTTACCGCTTTTCATTAAACAAATCCATTAAAAGAACCGAAAAGCTCATGGCTTTACGGTTCTTTTAATGATGCTTGATCTTTATTTAAGACCTAATAACTCTTCAATCACTTCAACAACTGGATCCGCCGCTTCGTGACAGCGTTCAATCGTTGGCGCTTCAACCATCACACGTACTAATTCCTCTGTCCCTGACGGACGAACCAAGACACGTCCTTCACCTTCAAGTTGTTTTTCAACACGATCAATCACTTCTTGAATACGTTTATCCATTAATGCTTGATTTTTATCAATTACTTTTACATTTTTCAGTACTTGCGGATATTTTGTCATTTCTCCTGCAAGCTCAGACAATTTCTTACCTGTTTCTTTCATCACGTTAATCAATTGTAGCGCGGATAGCATACCGTCACCTGTTGTAATGTAATCAAGGAAAATAATATGTCCTGATTGCTCACCACCTAGATTATAATCGCCACGACGCATTTCTTCCATTACGTAGCGATCACCCACGCTTGTTTTATCGCTCTTCATGCCGTTTTCTTCGACAGCTTTATAGAAACCTAAATTACTCATCACAGTTGAGACAACCGTCGAGTTATTTAAACGTCCCTCTTTGTTCATTTGTTTGGCACAGATATACATGATTTGGTCACCGTCTACAAGTTGACCATTCTCATCAACCGCGATTAAACGGTCACCATCTCCATCAAAAGCAAGGCCTAAATCGGCTTCTTTTTCTAAAACAAAAGCTTGGAGCTTTTCTGGATGAGTTGAACCGAAACCGTCATTAATGTTTAAACCGTCAGGAGAAGCACCGATGGTGGAAACGTCAGCTTCTAGATCTGCAAACAAATGTGTCGCAAGCGATGAAGTCGACCCATGCGCACAATCAAGCGCGACGTGAATCCCATCGAATTCATGATCAACCGTTTGTTTTAGGTACTGTAAGTATTTTTGTGCCCCTTCAAAATAATCATTGATCTGCCCTAACTCTTTTCCGACAGGGCGGGGGCATGTATCTTCATCACTATCGATTAATGCTTCAATTTGTGCCTCTTGTTGATCTGTAAGCTTGAATCCATCTGACCCAAAAAACTTAATTCCATTATCTTCAACAGGGTTATGCGAAGCTGAGATCATGACGCCTGCATCTGCACTCATCACACGTGTTAAATAAGCCACGCCTGGCGTTGAAAGTACACCTAAACGCATTACTTCTGCACCAATGGATAACAGCCCTGCGACTAATGCATTTTCAAGCATGTCACCTGAAACACGTGTATCTTTACCGATTAAAACTTTCGGATGCTTCGTTTCCTCTGCTTGTGTTAAAACATATCCGCCAAAGCGACCTAATTTAAAGGCAAGCTCCGGTGTTAAGCCTTTATTAGCGACACCTCTGACCCCATCTGTTCCAAAATATTTACCCATGCATATTCTCTCCTTTTATGTAAGCCTGTTATTGTAAAGCTACCGTTACGTCATCTCTAGGTAGTGCGACCGTCACATTCTCTGGTGCATCGATCTCTATTGGCAGTTCATGTTCGCCTGATGACAGCCCATCTAGATTAATTGATAAACGTAAATCGCTTGCTTCAACGCCAGCTAAATCTGAAGGGTATCCAGAAACCGAGACATTAAGACGTCCGGTTTCTGGATCAATAAAGTTTGTTTCCAAATCTTGTGATAGATTATCTAACTCAATTTCAACATTTTCTAAGCCTGTTTCAGTCGTTTCTTCTAACTCGACACGCACTGTAACCTCATCGATTGAACTTTCACGAATTCCTTCTGGTAAATCTAACGCAATCGTGACTTCGGTCGATTCAGTTAATGTGGATAAATCAACGGGTTCTGTTTCAATTTGTTCAATTACATCTAGTACTTCTGAAGCAGCAAACAATTGCACCTCAGCATCATCTAAAATTTCAATATCTATTAAATTAAAGCCTTCTGGCAGTTCCCCAGTCGTTTCTAGCTCAATTGGCACCGTCTTATTCGGATTAATTACTGATAAATCAACCGTGACTGTGTTTGGTTCAATCCTAACATTGAGTTGATTACCTTCGTTATCATAAACACGTACAGGTACATCATCTAAGGTCGTCGATTCCTCAATACCTTCTAAATCAACAACTGCTCTAACGTCCGATATACGGTTGATCACACTTTGCGCGCTTGTGATTGTCACCACACTTGGGGTAACGGTTGCTGATTCAACCTCAAATCCTTCCTGCATTGCATCTGAATTAGTATAGTCTATCCGGACTTGGTATTCATCTTCTCCGCGTTCTTCAATCGTAATATCGATCGACTCTGGATCGGTTCTAACATTCAGTCGATTAGAAATACCATCGTATTCAATGGGGACAGTATGGTCGCCTGGGCCCAAATCATTCAAGTCGACAAATACATCAAAGTTACGCTGTGTTGCCGTTGATTGCACGACACTTAATGTTCCTGATAACTCCATCGTAATCAGTTCGGGTACACCACTCACCACATATTGCTCATCATCAATCTGAATATTAACCGGGACATCTTCTAAGACGACTGACTCTTGAGAACTATTAAAGATTGAGTCAAAGTTTCCAACATCTGCATTACGTGTATCCTGATTATCAAATGAGATCACCGTAAACGTTAAAATAGCTAGAAATAATGAAATAACCCGGATCACCCATGGTTTATTTAACCAATCATTCATTTATTTTTCCCCCTAAAACTCCATTGTTTAAAGCTCGAAGGTTTTTCTAAGCTTGGAGCAAGTTCTTTAGAGAGTATCTCAACAAGTTTTTCTTCGGTAATATTACGGTACAACTCACCGTTTTTTGTTAAGGAAATATGTCCGGTCTCTTCAGAGACAATGATTGTGATGGCATCACTGACCTCACTAATGCCAATGGCAGCCCGGTGTCTTGTACCTAATTCCTTAGAAATAAACGGACTTTCAGATAACGGTAAATAACATGCAGCTGCAACGATTTGATTTTCCCGCATAATTACCGCACCATCATGTAGTGGTGTATTCGGAACAAAAATATTGGTCAATAGTTGATGCGTCAATTGCCCATGAATTTGAATACCTGTCTCGATAAAGTCTCCCATGTTTGTTTCTCTTTCGATTGTAATTAAAGCACCAATTCGACGTTTGGCCATGTAGTTACATGATTTAACGATCGCTTCAAGCGAATGATTGAAAATTTCTTCTTCTGATCGGCGGTTCCGACTAAAGAAGCTACCGCGCCCAATCTGTTCCAACGCACGTCTAAGTTCGGGTTGGAATAAGATAATAATTGCCAACGGTCCCCATATAATAACTTTTTCTATCATAATTTGAACCGTTTGTAAGTTCAAGAAATAACTAATCAAGTAAATAATAAATACAACGAAAATTCCTTTTAACAGTTGAATTGCCTTCGTTCCCCGAAGTAACATTATCAATTTATAGAACACATACCAGACAAGGGCAATATCAACTACAACCCGTAATAAATTAAATAACGAAAATCCCTCACCAAGCATGATGCCACATCCTTCTCTTCATAAAATACCACTCACTTTGTCTAGATTCGCAGATGTTCTTATTATAGCATAACTCCGCTTATAACCGAAACAGACAATCCGCTAATATTTTCCTTGCCCACGCCACTCAGCGCTCGCTTCTGGTCATATTGAATACTTGTTTCATCTGCGTACACCGTTGTGCTAACGGACCATGATTATTTGCTGCATCATTTTAAAACGTCACCGTTAGTTAATAAATGTAAATAAGGATTGACACCAATTTATGGATATGGTAATTTTGTAGATATTGTGATTTTTCTAACAAAGTTGACTTAACGTTTGTCAATAGCGGCGTTTAACGGATAGCTGTACGATCTAGAGAGGATGATTCGACATGAAATTTTTTACAACTAAACGATTCCCTTATATTGAAGCACAACTGACGCTTAGCACTTCGTTTGTTTTCGCGAGTATTTTGGTGATGCTTGTGGCGATGTTGATTTTCGTTTTTTATAAATCTACACCTGGTGTTTCTCCTTGTTATAATAGTCGGACACATCTTTCACACGGAAATGACAGCACGTATCATCAGGTCGTTAAACCACACGCTAAAAGGCACGATCGCTCAACTGATACTCGTCATCACGTTTATTATATTAATAGTTATGTATCAGCTTCTGACAATTGCCAACTTACGCCGGGTCAAAAGGTGACCATCGACGTCTTAACAACTCCTTCACAACCAGCGATGCGCGTTCAAGGCCGAGTGGTTGACACAGCTGCCACCGCTAGACGACGCGACCAAAGTGGCGACACTCATCGAGCGATTATTGCGGTTGGTACGGAAGATATTGAAAATAAGCCAGAGAGCCTTTCTCGATTTATCCGTTCCATACCAGCTAAAGCAAAAATCGTTTATACGTATTCGTCACCGTTTGAATGGGTTCGCGAACGGTTTGCTTTTCATCCCAGCTAAGTAAAGTAAGTAAAAAGGGTTAGTATTTGCCAAGTTGCAAATACTAACCCTTTTCTTTTAAACGGTCGTCACGCTATTTAACAATGTGATGCTTACATATAGTAAAGATTTTCTGACGGATAAACCGGATCTGATGTGACATCAATACCCAATCGTTTAAGGATTTGTTCATCATCTTTATTTAACATAACGGTTGAATGCGCTTGAACACCGGTTAACTCATGAAGTTTTTCCACTGCTAACTGCGCTGTCGGATTAGTGACTGCTCCAATCGTTAATGCAATCAGAACTTCATTCGCATTTAAGGTCGTTATCTTGCTGTGCAGTTTATCCTTTTTTAAATCTTTCATTGTTTCAATAATTGCTGGAGATAGTAAAAAGATTTCATCGCCAATGTTCGCAATGTATTTAATTGCATTTAATATTGCCGCTGAACAGGAATCCATTAAGTTTGAACTTCTACCCGTGATAACTGTCCCATCATTTAGTTCAAATGCCATTACAGCCGGCATTTCCTTCGTAGCGCTATTTTCTTTTAGCTTCTCTGCATAAGTTCTCGCTGGCACTACTGGAATCCGGTCTTCTTTCTTTAACGCAAGCTCTTCCATAATTAACTTCATGCGACTAACAACCTCTTGGTCAATTAATCCTTTTTTATAATCGCATTCTGTTGAGAAGTTTCGTCGGATAATTTCTTGTTTTGAAGCTTCTTGGATAACTGCATCATCAGTAATACCAAAGCCAACTCGGTTAACACCCATATCAGTTGGGGATTGATAAATTGACGCTTTTCCAGTAATCTTTTCTATGCTTCGTTTAACCACCGGAAACATTTCTAAATCTCGATTATAATTAACCGATACTTCTTTATAAGCATCATAGTGGAAATAATCCATCATATTCACATCTTTCAAATCAACCGTCGCAGCTTCATATGCAACATTTAACGGATGTTTCAAGGGGATATTCCAAACAGGGAACGTTTCAAACTTCGAATAACCTGCTTGTGTACCTAATTTATGTTCATGATAAAGTTGATTGAGACATGTTGCGAGTTTTCCACTGTTTGGACCAGGTGCCGTAATCACCACAATTGGTTTTGTCGTCTCAACATATGGGTTCATCCCATAGCCTTCTTCACTAACGATCTTATCAACTTCAGATGGATAACCAGGTATCGATTTGTGTGTATACACTTTTATGTTTCGTCGTTCTAACTTAGAAATAAACACATTGGTTGAATGTTCATTATTAAAACGTGTGATCACCACACTGTTTACGGATAAGCCAAACCCTCTTAATTCGTCAATTTGACGAAAGACATCCATGTCATAGGTAATGCCATAATCCCCACGAATTTTATTGCGTTCAATATCTCCTGAATATACTGTAATAATAATTTCTGTCTTATCCTTTAATTTTTGTAATAATTTAATTTTTGCATCTTCATCAAACCCTGGTAAGACACGCTTGGCGTGCTTATCACCAATTAATTTCCCACCAAATTCTAAGTAAAGCTTATCAAAATGATTAACGCGTTCTAAAATATACTTTGACTGTTCATCAATATACTTCTGTGGATCAAATCCTTGTTTTCGCATGTCTGCCTCCTTATTTTTTAATGACTCGTCTTGTTCATATTTATAAACTTACGCTGTGTAAGTGTATGTCATTTTCGTCTGACGACTATCTCTTTACTATACCATGTGTGTCACTCACCGTTAAGGTCTCTGTTGTATTCATCCGAAAAATACCACAGCCGTTCTGGCTGTGGTACAGATAATTATGTTTAGTACGAGCCATTTCAAACATGGTTCAATTAAAAAAAGGACTAAACATTAATATTAACGTTCAACCCTTTTGTCACTTATGTATGGTGGAGCCTAGCGGGATCGAACCGCTGACCTCCTGCGTGCAAAGCAGGCGCTCTCCCAGCTGAGCTAAGGCCCCAAAATATAAAAGTGAGCCATGAAGGATTCGAACCTTCGACCCTCTGATTAAAAGTCAGATGCTCTACCAACTGAGCTAATGGCTCTTAATGGCTGGGCTAGCTGGATTCGAACCAGCGCATGACGGTACCAAAAACCGTTGCCTTACCGCTTGGCTATAGCCCAATAAAATAACAGTGACCCATGTCAACTGTTTAAAGATCGTACTATAAAATTAAAATGGTGGAGGGAGTAGGACTCGAACCTACGAACCCGATGGGAGCGGATTTACAGTCCGCCGCGTTTGGCCAACTTCGCTATCCCTCCAACATATTAAAATGGTGCCGGCCAGAGGACTTGAACCCCCAACCTACTGATTACAAGTCAGTTGCTCTACCAATTGAGCTAGGCCGGCAAATGGTGGAGGATGCAGGGCTCGAACCTGCGACCCCCTGCTTGTAAGGCAGGTGCTCTCCCAGCTGAGCTAATCCTCCATTATGGTGACCCGTACGGGATTCGAACCCGTGTTACCGCCGTGAAAGGGCGGTGTCTTAACCGCTTGACCAACGGGCCATATAAAAATGTAACGAGAGCTTCCAGTCGGAATTGAACCGACGACCCCTTCCTTACCATGGAAGTGCTCTACCCCTGAGCTATGGAAGCAAAATGGCTCCACAGGTAGGACTCGAACCTACGACCGATCGGTTAACAGCCGATTGCTCTACCACTGAGCTACTGTGGAACAATAAAGATAAGAAATCATTTTATTATTACTTCACAAAGCTAAAAATTCTGGCTTAGCGACGTCCTACTCTCGCAGGGCGTAAGCCCAACTACCATCGGCGCTGAAGAGCTTAACTGCTGTGTTCGGCATGGGAACAGGTGTGACCTCTTCGCTATCATCACTAAACCAAAGGGTATATACCCTGAAAACTAGATAAGAAGTCTGACAGACAATTAAAAATTTTAGTTAAGTCCTCGATCGATTAGTATTCGTCAGCTGCACATGTTGCCATGCTTCCACCTCGAACCTATCTACCTCATCGTCTCTGA
>NZ_QJJR01000019.1 GCF_003201605.1 Streptohalobacillus salinus
CCCCGAACCCAACAAATGACTCACTAAGAAGAGGCACTTACGTCAAGAGCACGCCGCAAGGCGGTGGCTAGTATAGCATAAAAATCAAGCATCCGCATCGATTAAAATAGTATAAGTATAGATTTTTGAATATATTGGGATATATTCAAAAAAGTTTATGCATTTGATTTTACAATTCAGGTATTTACTATGTTTTTGTTATATCGAGGTAAATATGGCATCACATCTTGTTCAGTACCAATGCGCTTTAATAGTTGAAACAACACTTGATAACGTGTCTGCAACGTCTCCTTGATTCGCTCGTCAATGCGTGGGTCTTCGCTGTCAAAAAGGATTTCTTCCATTTCTCGTCTCACGAGATACTTTAACTCTTCCATCTCAGCTTCTGAGACCATTAATCCCAGCATAATCATCGCCCCATTTCTTAAACGCTGTTATTTCCGTATATCTTTTCCCCTACACCATTCATTTGAAACGCCGCTGGATAAACAGAACAAACACCTAGCCGCCATTAATAATGTCTGCAACTAGGTGTGTGTCTTTCATCTATTCAATAACCGCTAATAACTTCTATTTAAAATCAATTACCGCTTTCGCAATCCGTTGATAAGCCTCTGCTGTTGGTTCATCTTCTTGATATACAGAGGCGCCCTCGTTTTGATCATTAGGTTGTGTTAATGGAAGCTGCGCCAATAGTGATACACCAAGCATATCAGCTAACGATTGACCGCCACCTCGTCCAAAGACATATTCTTTTTCACCCGTCAATTGACTCTCAAAATAGGCCATGTTTTCAATCACACCAATAATATCGTGATTTGTATTAATTGCCATCTTTCCAGCACGTGACGCAACGTATGCCGCTGTTTTATGCGGTGTTGTTACAATGATCTCTTTAGAAGTGGGAATAGTTGTGTGGACATTTAATGCCATATCTCCAGTACCTGGTGGTAAATCTAACAATAAGTAATCCAGTTCACCCCACTCAACTTCGATAAAAAAACTATTTAACATTTTACCCAGTCTCGGGCCTCGCCATATTACCGGCTCATTATCTTCGACAAAAAAATCCATCGACATCACTTTTACACCATACGCTTCCACTGGGATAATTTGATTCCCTTTAAGCGTTGGTTTTGTCGTAACCCCCATCATTGCTGGCACGCTAAAACCATAAATATCCGCATCAATGATCCCTACTTTCTTACCCAGACGTGCAAGTGCCACCGCTAGATTAACGGTAACCGTGGATTTCCCGACCCCGCCTTTGCCACTAGCGATCGCCAGAAATTCTGTATCTGTTTCACCATTTAAAAGTGGTGATCGCTTTGTCTTATAAACCGGATACTTGTTTAATTCTTCTTCCGGTAGCAGACCAAACTGCAACACGACTTCGGTTGCACCAATCAATTTCAGTTTTTCAACAAGTTCTTCATAAAGTTGTTTCTGAGCTTGGGTACCGATTTGAGCCAGCTGGAGCTCCGCTTTCACTTTTCCTGTTTCCTCATCTACGTGAACTGCTTTAATTCCATTCATCTCGTGCAGACGCTTATGAATATATGGGTCCTTAACTGGACGTAAAATTGTCATGACTTGTTGTTTTGTAATCAACGTAACGCTTCCTTTCTGTTCGAACACTTTCACTTATATATCCTTAGCATACATTCGAATGATGGTTTACTCAAGTATATGACATCATAAGTCGGGCAATTAAGATAGGGGGGTCTCGCAAATATTTAGAAAAAACAACGCAACCAAAAAAGCTCAACAATTGTTGAGCTTTAATCAAACAACGTATAGATCCACTGATTTGCGTCACGGTATGCTTGAAAAACCGTTTCATCATCAAGCCCAAGTTTTTCAGTTAAAATTTCAACAGACGGCCAATCTACGCGTTCATATGCAACGGTAAGTCGGTATAAGTCCGTTAAAGCATTCTCTTGATTATTTAGTGCATCTTCAATAATTTCATCAAGCGAAAGGGCAGCCATTAACTGATCTTGTGGTTGGCGAAGAATAGCTGGAAGCTGTGAGAAATAGCCAACAAGAAACGCTTCTTGCTTTTTCTCTGGGACAAGTATTTCAGCGAGATTTTCGCACATTTTCGCTCGGTAATAAGAACTTTTCACCAATGCATCTACACCTTTTAGGGCTGGGTGTTGTAAACTATCTCGCAAAGCTAAGATGTATAACCACTTCTTTAATTCCGCTTGACCTAATAACACAACCGCACGTTCGATCGAATTAATTCGACCGATGCGACGGTACGCAGGTGAATTGATTAACTTCAACAGCTTATAAGATAGTGATAAATCATTTTGAATTTTACCTGCGAATTTTAACAATTGAAAATCCATTCGGTCGATTTCTTTAATTAAATCAATATAGGTTAAATAGTACGCTGGTATTTCAAAACTCTCCATTAACTCTGGTTTCATAAAGAAAAACCCTTGAAACAAATGATAACCAGAAGCAACAGCTTCATCAAATTCATCTAAAGTTTCAACTTTTTCAGCAATTAGAGACACACTTGGGTACCGTTTTTTTATCGTATCTGCTAAATCTTTCCGCCGAAATGCTTCCTTTGTTTCCATAAAATCGACTTTAGCATAAGTTAAATATTTCATTACGCCCGCTTCATGCCACCTTCGATAAAGCGCGGGCGTTACGTCATCCAGTGCCATCCGGTAACCTTCTTCTGCTAATTGCTTAATGCTTCTCTTTACTGTTTCTGTTAACTCAATATCTTCAAGTAATTCAATCACAATATCTTTCGGTGCAAATTTCGCCAAGTGCTTCTCAGTTAAGAGATTTTCAGTGAAATTAATAAACACAGGGTAATGACCAGCCAACTGCTCGATGCCAATATTTAAATACGCATTGATCATCACCTCAACTGTAGCAAGTTCACCATCCCATACTTGATCAACATCTTCTGTACGATATAACAACTCATATCCAAATAACGTCCGATTCCGATCTAAGATCGGTTGTTTCGCTAGCAATACTTTACTCACACCAAACCCCACCCCATCTATTGCGCAATGATTATTAGACTATCTGAACTTTATTTATGTAAATTCATTTCCTATTATATCGCCAATCTTAGGTCAATGTTAATAGTTTAACATAAAAACCAAAGGATTTGATGAATTTGTCATCCATTTTATTCATAATAATGAATCATTAGACCTAGTCATTATTAATGTATATCAACTAGGTTGGTATGTCCAACGGAATGACTTTCACTTGACTCAAATACTTCTATACAAAATCATATTCGCTACAAACAGGTCGTGGCAAACCAAAGTCTTTCGTTATGAAATAGAAAAAGGATTTTGACATTGTTAAGACCAATGTAAAATCCTTTTGGATCAAATCTTTTTCAGTTTACTTTCACTATAACTAATTATAAATCGCTATATTTGCATTGCTATTTCACTGTGTACCGCATTCATTCAGTACAATGAAAACACAAGGTTTTTTCTTCGAGCGCCTGTACGTTACCCCATCACGCCTAAAACCAACGCATCATTAACATAGAAAAATGTTCCCTGAAAGTTTTTTTAATCCATACGTTTGCCCGCGTACAAAATATTAATTTGTGAATGTGATGATGTCGCCTTCCTTAATATCAGGAAATCCCTCAGGTTCTGCTTGAACAGCTCCAGGTAATAATTCTTCAACGTTCTCTTTAAAGTAAATGGATACATGGCCTAACTCGTTAAAGTTATCATTAGCAGCACTACCTACTTGTGTTATCGTAAAGGTTTCATCATTAATTGTAATCAACGTTCCCGGTTTCAGAAAATCCCCTTCTGGGTCTTCTTGAAATTCATGCATCACACTAATTGGCTTTAATTCATTTGTTGCTTTTGGACCAAATAAAATAAGTAAATTCTCTTCTCCAAAAGCTTCTACCATTTCTCCGATGTTTGTTACCTTTAATTTAATATCCATCTCTCTACATCCTCCCCATACATCAATCATCTTCTAAAGCTAAGTTTTTTGTTCGACTTATGCTTTCTCTAGTCTTTTATTCAAAAAGTCTTCAATAGCTTTAGACACTAGCTTGCTTTTAATTGACTTCGTTTTCAATATTAACGCTTCGGAAATGTATTGTCTTTCTAACAACTTGATAGTCTTGAATTTTGAGAATATTGATGAACCATCAAAATAATAAGCTTCGATAATTTGATCTTCTTGATCAAATACTATTGCTAAAACAACAGATCTAACTTTTCTTTTTGTAACATCTGTCACTAATGTGTAGCCACTGTCTGCTGAATATTTCTTAACTAGTGTCTTCAAAAATTTATTGTAATACTGTATTTGATATAGACTTAACAAGAATTGAAAAAAAATTATAACGGTAGCAAGAATGGCAAGTTCTTTCACTTTACACTCCCCTCTCCATAGTAGTAAGACTCTTCTGATAAATTCATTCTATCAGAAGAGTCAACTAATTTAAATCATTCTAAAACATTTACTCCTTCTAACCAATCATTTGGTTTTGCAACTCACGTAACTTGTATACCGTGGTGCTTTTGTCCAGATCAACGTCGTCCTCAGTAATAAAGGCACCTTCAGGAATATCACGTTTTGCAACCACTTTCCCTGTTACTAAACCAATTGGAATATGTCCCTTCTCAAGAACATCTGCATGTTTTTCAATCACACCTCTTACACAATATCCTCCAATACCATCCACAGGTTCCCCTACTTTGATAGCTTTTTTCGTAACTGCGACCGTATCAGAAACTGGAGGACCTTCAGGTGCTATTGCATGATCATGCTCCAAGACTGCTTTGGCGATGGTAAGTGGTGTCTCTAAACTAGCTAAGTGGTATGGACGGTATAAGATGTGATGGTCTTTATCTCCTTTTTTCATTAGATAGTTCATCTCTTCTGTCACACCTTCGTTTTGCCCCTTAACAATTACAAACACACCAGGCGCCAATCCATCTACATATTCAACAACTCCGTAATCATTCAGTACCCCGCCGTCTTCTTTTAGCCTTAACTTATCGACAGTACTATCTAAATCCCCTGATATTCCGTGCATCCCTACGACATCGGGTACATAGCCAATAGCATTGGACAGTAAATTCATTTCAGCCATGGTTTTTGTACCATCCTGGAAAGCAGCTAACATATGAGGATTCATCCCCTTAGAATCAGCCTCTTCTTTAGCAGTATCTGGGTTCGCCGTGATCTTTAACTTGTTATTCTTTCCTTTACCTGCGACTAATACTTCCATTCCCATCGATTTTGCAAATTCATATAGCTCAACTATCGCTGCTGGCTCATCTCCGTCTGATCCCGTGTAAACTAAATCAGCTGCATTAAATAACTTACGCATGAGCGAACCAATGGTAATATCAATTTCTACATTAATTAAGACCAAGTGTTTCTTTGCCAATAACGTTTCAAAGGTGACCTGTGCGCCAACTTCTGTAACCCCAGTTGCTTCAACGACAACTTCAACCTCATCACTATGAATAATATCCTTAAAGCTTGTACTTGTTTTAATGTTAATTTCTTCCTTTGAAGATTTATTGAATTCTTCTGCTGCTTTATTCGCTGCATCGATATTAATATCACTAACTCCTGTTACAATCATGCCTGGAATAGTAGAGATTTGAGCAATCATGCCTCTTCCCATTTGACCAGCACCAATAACTCCTACTTTAATTGGATTCTTTTCATTTTCTCTTTTTCTTAATTTACCGTATAATGTCATTTAAATTTCCCCCTGTTTTTTTAATACATACCAAAGCTGAACACCCAAGCGATAACGACTGATAATGCACCCGTGATGACACGGCTATATAAAATTGCTGGAACACCAACTTCAACTGTTTTAGGATCCGCTTCTCCCAACGACAAACCAACTGGGATAAAGTCACACCCTGCTTGTGCATTAATTGCAAACAAAGCTGGTAGAGCATAAGTGACTGGGATAGCTCCCACCGCAATTTGTGACCCTATTAAGACACCGACAACTTGAGCAATAACTGCCCCTGGTCCAAGAATCGGTGATAGGAATGGCAAGCTTGCAATGAAAGCAATGATGACGAATCCAAATATCGATCCAGATAGTGGTGCTAATAGATTTGCAATCACATCACCGATTCCTGAATAATTAATAATACCAATCAGCATACTGATAAAAGCCATGAAAGGTATGATATTCTTGAGTAACATGTCCACAGAATCTCTACCTGCTTGATAGAATACACCCATAACATTCCCTATTCCGCGTGAGAAACGGATTAATATGTTTTGGCTCTGTGCGCGTTCTTGATTATGCTCTTCTTTTACTTGTTTATACTTTTCTTTAAACGCTTCTTTGCTTTCTCTTGGCGCTTCCTCTGCTTGTCCTGCATCACTATCAGCAGCGCTAGACTGACCTTCTAACGAAACGTTTTTCGGTTTAACGCCAGAAACAAAGTTTTCAGGCGTAATGTGTTTAGCTAGCGGTCCTGAAGGTGAAGAAGCGAGAACATCTACGGTTAAAATTCCCTTCATAGGATAAACACCAATTCTCGCGGTACCACCACAGTCAATAATCGCTACAGCAATTTCTTCTTCAGGCACGGCATGCTTGAAACCGTCAACAACTTCTCCACCAGATAATTCGGCTATTTTTTTTGCAACTGGATGAATGCCCCCACCAGTAACTGATACTATCTTATTTTTCGCTTCCGTCGGGGCAATAGTTAATCCATTCCCCCAACCCCCTTGACCTTTTTCTACAAAAACGCGTTTATATTGTTGAGTCATTTTTATCTACCCGCCTTTTAAATTAGTCTGTATTTTCGTTACTACCATAAAGACAATTTATATTGTTGCCTTCTTAATTAATATCTTGGTAATACGTTCGGTAACAAAACCTCTAATGAAGATAACAACAATACCTACCAGAAAGTATCGAACAGCTAAACTCCCTTGATCAAATCCAGCTTGCATAACCCCGTTAGCAATACCTAAGTAAACAAATAGTTCTCCAGCATTTGCATACGGGAATAACCCTGTAACTGGATGGACAAAACTAACTGCTGCATCATAAAATCCAGGTTTTTGTTCCTCTTTTAGAAACTTACCAAACGTATAAGCCATTGGGTTTGTAAGTAATAACACAGATAGTATTGGCATGACTGTATACCTCAACAACGTATATTTTGCGCTTTTTCTGATTGCTCTATCTACGCGGTCTTGACCAATCAAAGCAATCATTGAATTAGTGAATGTTAACAGGACAATAAGTAATGGGATAATGCCTGTCATAAATCCCATAAATACATCTGCCCCCGCTTGAAACAACTGAATAAAGTGTGTACCAAACCATTCTATAGCCTTCATATACTTTCTCCCCTTTTAAAGTACTTATAGTTTATTTCTCAAATAATTATTCCCCGATAATTAAAATGTTACATTTTCTCGTTCTCTCTCTTGTTTGATCGAAATCTACAAAGTAAATATATCCTGTACTTCCTACAGCCAACTTCCCATTTTCCACTTCGAAAGTTTCACTTGATCCTAAGATAGTAGACTTTAAATGTGCATCGCCATTCCAAAGTGCTTTTCTGTCTCCATCAGGCAAATACTCTTGTGCATTTGGCCAAGATTCTACAGCCTTGTAATGTTCTTCTCCTGGATACACATAAGTCTCACTCGATGTGTGGTCAGGTATTATTTTTTCTAAGACCGTATTTAAATCTTCCTGTAATGATTCATCACCCGCTTCATTTATATCGTGTGCAAATTCTTCAAAGAAGACTGAGCACGTTGTATGTGGTGATATTACCGTACATATGCCGCTTTTGATGTCACTTTCTTCAATTGCTTGTTTAACTTCTAGCGTAATGTCCACATAGGAGACCTTTCCTTCTTTTGTCTCCAACAATATTTGCTTTTTAAAAACAGCCATCTTACTTTACCTCCTTCCTTTATTGTGTATTTGCAGCGTGCATTGCGGCTTCTACCATATCAATCAACATTTGCTTTGGATCTTGGTTCTTGACGATTCCGCTTGTACAGCCCGTACCGTCAGCACCCAGTTCTATCGTTCTAAATACATCGTTAGCTGTACTAATCCCTGCAGCTTGCATAACTAATATTTCACTATCGATTCCTTTTACCGCCTCATTCGTTTCATTTATATAGTTCTCATCACTGGTCTTTCCTGTCCCAATCAAATCGGTTGGCTCACATAAGATAATGTCAGGTTTTAATTCTGCTATTGCTTTGGCTTCTTGCGTTGAATCTGCACAGGCAATCGTTAAAACTCCTAATTTTTGCGCTTGAATAATCGCTTTACTCAGATTTGAAAGGGTCATCGGATGTTCTGCATGATTTAAAAATGTTGCTCGGGCTCCTGCGTAATGAAGCGATTCAGGTAACACCTGCCCCATTCCTCTTCCTGGTTCAATCCCATCCATATGCTGAGCTGTTACTATAATTTTAGACGTGCTTTTAGATATGGCAGATAGATCAGCAAATGGCGCTGTAACAAATATTGAGATTGGATATTTCTCTGCTAAATGATCCGCCACATTTGCAAGTTCTAGTAACGCATTACCATAAAGATAAGACTTAGGATTAAACACAAAGAACGGCTTTTTGATTATAGGTTTTGACATTATGTGTCTCCTTTCTGCTATACTGCTTTTTATTTTGTTTGAAAGACTTCATAATAATGTTCTAAAACTCTAGTCATGCCCACATTGGCGCGTTTTTTTAGTTCGAGGTAATCTTTAGGTTGTGATTGATTAATTTCTTTCATCGCACCCGTTAGGAAATCTGTGAAAATATTTATCTTTGACATCCCATTCATGGCACTCTTTCTTAAGTTTTCATCTCCGGTAGAAGATCCTCCGTGCAATACTAAAGGAATCTCAACCATTTGATTAATTTCAATCAATCGCTCAAAGTTTAGCTTAGGTGTTCCCTTGTAGACACCGTGGGCTGTTCCAATTGATACCGCTAGAGAATCCACCCCCGTTTGATCAACAAATTCAATCACATCTTCCACTTCGGTGAATACTGATGATGTTATTTCACTAGATTCCGATGTATCGTTTGCGCCAACATGCCCTAATTCTGCTTCTACCGTTACATTAAATTTGTGTGCGTATTCCACAACTCTTTTTGTTACCGCAATGTTGTCCTCAAAGCTTTTTCTAGAAGCGTCAATCATCACCGAAGTGAATCCTAATTCTATCGCTTTGTGAATAAACGCTTCATCCTCACCATGATCTAAATGGAGGATTATTGGTACAGTTGCTTTCTCTGCAAAATACTTACCAATCATAGTTGCTTCTTCTAAAGAAAGGATTTCCTTATGTGATTGCGCGAATGGTAATATAAGTGGTAAGCCTCTTTCTTCTGCAACCCCGACAAATGTTCTAGCAGAATCTAAATCAATAAAGTTCGTAGCTGGCACAGCAAAATTTTCATGTTTTGCTCTTAAAAGTATTTCTTTAGAGTTAACTAACAATTCATTCTCCCTCCCGTTGAGTTCTTGTATTAAAGTATTATATAAAGTATACTATTCAATAGCCACAACAATGTCAACGCTTTCATTTACTTTTTTTATTACACTTTACAAATGTAAAAAAACATTTTTTCTAGGTTGATTAATTATGAAGGAAGGTTTCCAAATGTTAAATCGAGATAGTTTACTCTTAAAAGTAGCCACATTATATTATGAATCAAATTTGACCCAAACTACTATTGCAAAACGGTTGAAAATTTCAAGACCAACCGTATCTAACCTATTAAAGGAAGCTAGAGATAGAGGCATCGTTAGAATCACCATTCAACATTCCAAAATGAACACCAATAAACAACAGGATGAAATCGCAACAAAATATAACTTGGATAACGTCTATATCGCACCACAATCTTACGGTGCTCTTACGAACAAAAACCTAGTAGGAAGTTTATGTGCTGATTTCATCGAACAAATTGCGCCTGAAATTCAAACATTAGGGATTGGTTGGGGAACTACTATGTATGAGTTTGTCCATGCTGCATCTCACACAAACTTCAACCATTTAAAAATCACCCCCCTAATGGGCGGCTTTGGTATCAGCGATGTTAAATTCCATTCTAATCACCTCGCTTTCCAACTAGCTGAAAAATACAATTGCGGGGTTAATTATTTTTATGCCCCTGCGTTTGCTGAAAGTATCGAAGTAAAAGACACCTTCGAATCAACAAACTTGGTGAAAGAAATTTATGATCAAGGAAAGAATGTCGATTTAGCAATTACCGGCGTCGGTAATCCAGCTGAAACATCGACTTATCAAAGGTTAGGTTATATTACTTCCGAAGAGAAAAAATCAATCCGCTCCTCCCCGATTATTGGAGATGTTCTAGCGACTTTTTTTGATGAAAATGGTACATCTGTTTCTACACCAATTTCTGATCGGATGTTGGGGATAAAACTCGAAGATTTAGAAATGGTAAAAGAAGTTCTCGTTGTTGCCTCTGGTGAAGAGAAAATACCAAGTATTAAGGCACTTTTAAACAAAGGGTTCATCAATCACCTCATCATTGATACAGATATTGCGAACGGATTAATTTAATGTTGTTACTACCTTGATACGCCCCCATAAAAATAGCTTCACCCTTTCACTGACACCTGCCGCACATATAGGTAAGACAGCTTGACAAGGGTAATTGGTAAGTCCTTTAGATGAAGACAACCCAAAAAGGATGCTGTAATTCATTTAAGAATTTCAGCATCCTTCTTATTAACTTACTTGATTAAATCTAATCACTTATTCTCAAGTGAGCTTAACTATCTGTTTTAAAACATCGCCTTGACTTTCGCTGCGATATTTTCAACCGTAAATCCGAATTTCTCCATTAATACATCGCCAGGAGCTGAAGCCCCAAATCGATCAAGTCCGATCACTTTCCCATCAAGACCCACATAACGGTCCCACCCGAAAGAGGCTGCTGTTTCGATTGCCACTCTCTTCACAACATTTCTAGGTAAGACAGTTTCTTTATAGTCACTTGACTGTGCTTCAAACAGATCAAATGAAGGCATACTTACAACACTGGCATCAATGTTGTCATCACGTAATTGTTGTTGTGTCTCGACCGCTAAACTCACTTCTGAACCGGATGCAAGTAAAATTACATCTGCGGTTTCGCCTTGAGCTGGCGAAATAATGTACCCACCTTTAGCTACCTTCTCATAACTATTCTCGGTTGCACCATCTAATATAGGTAGGTTTTGTCTTGATAGTACGAGACCCGTCGGCTTATTCTTTGATTCAATCGCTAATTTCCATGCCGCTGACGTTTCGTTACCATCCGCAGGACGAATGATGGATAGATTTGGCATAGCGCGCAGGGATGCCAGTTGTTCAATCGGCTCATGCGTTGGACCATCTTCCCCTACTGCAATGCTATCGTGCGTAAACACATAGGTGACTGGTAAATTCATTATTGCAGCCAAGCGAATGGCTGGTCTTAAATAATCTGAGAAGACGAAGAACGTCCCACCATATGTTTTCAATCCACCATGTAAAGCGATACCATTTAGAGCAGCACCCATCGCAAATTCTCTTACCCCAAACCAAATGTTGCGACCGGCATAATTATTTTTAGAGAAATCTTCTTCATTGCTAATTGATGTTTTATTCGATCCGGCTAAGTCTGCGGAACCCCCGAATAAGTTTGGCAATGTTTCTGCTAAGTAGTTAATTGTTTTTCCTGATGCTTCACGTGTTGATACCGAAGTGCCTGCTTCATATTTCGGTAAAGCACTGTCCCAATTCTCCGGTAGTACCTCATCAAGATTGTCTTCTAACTCAAGAGCAAGTCCAGGATATTGTCTCTTATATGCACTGAATTGTTTTTCCCAATCCGCTTCACTTTGCTCACCTTTTGATTTAACTTCGTCTTCAAAATATTGATACACTTCATCCGGTACATGGAAGTCTTTATCAAACGTCCATTTATAGAAATCTTTTGTTAATTTTGCTTCATCACTACCTAGTGGTGCACCATGAGAACTTGATGAACCCCCTTTATTTGGTGAACCAAAGCCGATGGTCGTTTTGACTTCAATTAGCGTTGGTTGTTCTAGATTTGTTCTGGCTTGTTCAATTGCAGCCGAGATTTCATCAAGGTTATTGCCGTCTTCTACCCGGATAACTTGCCATTTATAGGCTTGATAGCGTTTTTCCACATCCTCAGAAAAAGACCGATCCAAATCACCATCTAAAGAAATATCATTTGAATCATAAAGGACAATAAGCTTTCCTAATCCAAGATGTCCAGCTAATGACGCTGCTTCGGACGATACACCTTCCATCAGATCACCATCACCACAAATCGCATACGTATAATGATCGATAATATCAAATTGATCACGATTATATTTTGCACCTAAATGCACTTCTGCCATCGCCATGCCGACAGCACTTGCAATCCCTTGTCCTAGCGGTCCCGTTGTGGCATCAACCCCTAGCGTATGACCATACTCTGGGTGCCCTGGTGTTTTACTATCCCACTGTCTAAATGATTGAAGGTCATCAATGCTAAGTCCATAACCAGATAAGTGTAACAGGCTATATAACAACATTGATCCATGACCTGCCGATAAGACAAACCGGTCTCTATTTAGCCAATACGGATTATAGGGATTATGTTTCATGTGGCTGGTCCATAGCGAATAAGCCATCGGTGCAGCCCCCATCGGCATGCCAGGATGACCTGATTTTGCTTTTTCAATCGCATCAATACTTAATGTTCTAATGGTACTTATAGCTAATTGATCAATCGTTTTATTCATTATTATTTTCTCCTCTTTATTTTAATTTAGTCACTAATCACTCGTTTTCACCTTCGGCTACTCGACCTTAGCGCTTAAATTTCCGGGTAAAAAATCACTTTACCTATCCCGGGCACTTTATTTGCTATCTGTTCGAAAATTTCCGGTCCTTCTTTTAAAGACAATCGATGTGTAATTAATCCATCAACTTTTAACTGTCCTGAAGCCATAAACTGTAGCGAGGTCTCCCATTCTTTACCGGGGAACGGCGCCGAAATGGCATTCCAAGATCCATATACTTTTAACTCATTACGGACAATTTTCTCAAAATAAAAACGTTCAACGTTTACATCGCCGTAAGGGATACCTAAGAACACAACCGATCCACCTTTTTTACACAAAGAAAAAACTTGTGCCGACGTAACAATCGACCCAGCAGCTTCAACCGCCACATCAACTCCTCGCCCTTCGGTTAGCGTCATCAACTGTTCATGAACCGGACCGTCTTTAGGATTTATTGTCGCGCTTGCACCTAATGCCTTTGCGATGGCCAGTTTTTCGTTATCAATATCGATGGCATATATCTTTTTCGCCCCAAAAATATTTGCCCATTGGACAGCTAGCAAGCCAATATTACCTGAACCCATAATCGCTACTTCCGCACCCGGATGCATCATTGTTTTATACAACCCATGAATAACAACTGATGAAGGCTCGACCATTGAAGCTGCATCAAAGTCCACGTCAGCTGGTATTTTAACAAAGTTTTCCGCAGGAAGTTTTACATACTCTGCAAAGGCACCCGGGTATGTTGAACCAATCACTGTTAATTTCTCACACCTTGCATACTCACTTTTCTTACAACTTTCACACTTCCCACAATAAAGAGCTGGACAACCTGTCACCCGGTCCCCGGGTTTTAGCTGCACAACTGCTCGCCCAACTTTCTCAACAACGCCTGAGAATTCATGACCAAAGATCATTCCCTCTTCGTAGGGTCCCAATTTCATATACCGCGAAATATCAGAACCGCAAATCCCTACAGCTTTCACTTTCACAATCACGTCGTCTTGTTTTTCTATCGCTGGTTTTGTTGCTTCTTCATACCGAATGTCACGTTTTCCGTATAATTTCAGTGATTTCACCTTTTATCATCCCCCATGACTCAGTCACCACTACTGTTATTTCCTCATCCCTTGTTTAAATGTTTGAATACTTGTCTTAATGTCTGCATCTCGGTAAATCGCCGAACCTGCTACAATAACATTTGCTCCTGCATCAAGAATTGCTTTTACATTGTCTTTATTGACACCACCGTCAATCTCAATATCGATATCTAAACTTAAGTTAGCAATTTTACGACGTAATTGTCTGATTTTATCGAGTGTGCTAGGGATAAATACTTGACCACCATATCCAGGATTAACACTCATTAATAGCACCATATCCAGTTCAGCTAAAATTGGGTCAATGCTATCCACTGGTGTTGCAGGGTTTAAAACGACACCTGCCTTGATCCCTCTACTTTTAATCATCTGTATCGTTCGGTGTAGATGTGCGCATGTTTCTACATGTACGGTGATGATATCTGCACCTGCATCGGCGAATTGGTCGATAAACCGATCCGGATGATCGACCATAAGATGGACATCGAATGGTTTATCTGTATAAGGTCGGATTGCCTTTACAATATCTGCTCCTAAAGTGATGTTCGGCACAAATTGACCATCCATAACATCAATATGGATAAGATCTGCCTCACTTTCACCGGTTTCTTTGATCACCTCACCGAGTCGTGAAAAATCGGCTGCTAAAATTGATGGCGCTAATTTAATCATTGCTTCTCCTCCAAACCTCACCATTTATTCTTGTGTGACATGTGCCGTTTTTTTATATTTTAAAAACAATGAACCCATTGCTACTAAGACAACAATCGTATTTAAGATTCCTTGATTCTCAAAATACCATCTACCTACTGCACGTCCATATGGTCCTAATGCAAAATCTAAAAATGCTTCTACCATGTTAATCCCTCCCTGAACCTCGACTTTTCAAACGTCTGTCTCGTCAGTTATCCGCTACTTTACTGTCCTACTCGTCTTTTCCTTCATAGTTCTTAATGTAATCAACGCGGCGTTGATGTCGCCCACCTGCAAACGGGGTTTGAAGCCACGTTTCAACGATTTTGATTGCTAAACCTGGCCCAATCACCCGCTCACCTAAACAAAGAATATTAGCATCGTTATGGCTCCGTGTTGCCTCTGCAGAAAAAGTATCATGGACAACAGCTGCTCTTGCACCGCGTACTTTATTTGCCATCATCGACATGCCAATACCTGTTCCACAAATGAGAATTCCACGCGCATCGCTATCTTCTACGACAAGTTCCGCGACATGTTTCGCAATCGGACCGTAATCAGTCGATACCTGTTCATGAATACCTAAATCTTCTATGTCAACCTGCTCCTTATTTAGTGCAGAAATGATTTCATTCTTTAATTGATAGCCTCCGTGATCACAGCCGATAAATAATTTCAACTAAATCCCCCCTTGCCCTAGTAGGCGCTATTTGTTTGACCACCTGTGATAATCGCAATGGCACTGCTCGTTCCAATCCGACTCGCGCCAGCAGACATTAAAGCTTCTACATCTGCTAAACTACGAATGCCACCGGCCGCTTTAATACCAAATTCCGGCCCAACGACCCCACGAATAATTTCCACATCTCTAACCGTTGCACCTCCACCATTAAATCCCGTGGCTGTTTTTACGAAGTCCGCACCTGCTTCTACTATCAACTCTGATGCGATGCGTTTTTCTTGCTCTGTTAATAAACCCGTCTCGATGATTACTTTTGTAGTGAGACCTTCAGAGGCTTTTACCACCTCTGAAATGTCTCTTTTAACCACTGGGTAATCTTTTGATTTCATAGCGCCAAGATTTATCAGCATATCGATTTCTTGAGCACCATCTTTGATCGCTTCTTGCGTCTCAGCTACTTTGATTCCAGTTTTCATCCCACCGAGTGAGAACCCAATTGGCGCACCTACTTTAATCGCATGTTTCGATAGATAATCGCTCGCATATTTAACATAATAGGGATTCACAAATACGGTCTGAAAGCCATAACTAATCGCTTCGTCACAAAATGTTGTAATCGCTTCTGTGGTGGCGATTGGTTTTAAAAGTGTATAATCAATGCTTTTAATCACTTTTTCTATATCCAAACCTTCACACCCTTCCCCTATTCATTTGTCGTTAAGGTAACTTTTATCGCTTCGCCACTTTTAATTGCAGCATAAGCTTTATCCCACTCAGTAATGTCAAAATTATGGGTAATCAATGATTTAGCATCTACCTTCTTTTCATTCATAAGTGCTAATGACGGCTCCCAATCACTTGGTTTTTGACTCCGACTTCCCGTTACCCTTATCTCTTTTTGAATCACCTTTTCAAAATCAAATGGAATTTCAGGCGTTGCAAAAATTCCGACTTGCACATACTGACCTTTCTTTCTTAGCAGATCAAGTCCCATCTTAACAGCCGGTACCGCGCCTGAGCATTCAAACACGACATCTGCCCCATAGCCATTGGTTAACTCTTGGACCAGTTCTTTTACTTCTTGTTCTTGTATATTAACGGCGTGATCAATCCCTATTTCTTTTGCTTTATCTAACCTTACTTTATCGTTAGTTAATCCTGTAATGATGACAGTCGCCCCATGTGTTTTTGCTACTTGGGCTTGGAGCAGTCCAATCGGTCCTGGTCCTAAAACAACGACCACATCACCTTCGTTAATTTCAGCTTTTTCAGCTGCATGATGTGTACATGCTAGTGGTTCTGTTAGCGCTGCTGATTGATAATCTACCTGCGCTGGTAAATGATGCACACTTTCCTTACGCGCAACAAGGTATTTCGTAAACCCTCCATCTTGCTTTGAACCTAAACCTATCCGATAGTTACATAAATTGTAGTCTTCTGACTGACAATATTCGCATTCCCCACATACATAAAATGTTGTTTCCGAGGTAACGCGATCCCCTTTTTTAAAATCTGTTACGCCTTCCCCTACTTCAACAACTTCACCAGCGAATTCATGGCCTAATGTCACCGGTGTTTTTACGCTATAATTTCCCTCATACATGTGAACATCAGATCCACATACCCCTGAGTACTTCACTTCAATTTTCACTTGATCTTTCGCAACTTTTGGTTCTTCAACATCACGAATCTCTAAATGTCCAAATCCTGGTTCCGTTTTCACTAAAGCTCTCATGGTTTTTTGTCCCCCTTGACTTGTATTCTTTCTCTTCTAAAGACGAGCCATTAACACTATCTATCAATCTTATTTTTAAACATTGGCAGGTATACTAAATACATAGTGATAGATAGGTTAACGTGTTAGTTGAAAATATCGAATATTTTGAAGATCACGTAATTGACGATGTTACCACCTTGGTCAATACTTGAAATTTGTGCTGACCCTTCTGGCATATCAAAGTTTGCATTTTGTGCCATTTGAGTAAACAATCCTGCAACATCTGTTGCTAGATATAATGAGATTGAAATTAATACTGCACCAACGATGACAGAGTGCACAATGTTCCCTTTTGCCGCACCTACAATAAAGGCTACGATAAACGGTATTGTTGCTAAGTCACCAAACGGTAACAAGGCATTCCCTGGAAGAATAACCGCTAAAACAACAGTGATTGGTACTAAAATAAGTGCTGTTGAAATAACTGATGGATGACCAAGTAGTACAGCTGCATCAAGTCCAATCGTAATTTCACTCTGACCAAATCGTTTATTTAACCATTCACGTGCTGATTCTGAAACAGGCATTAAACCTTCCATCAAAATCTTAACCATACGTGGCATTAAGACCATAACTGCAGCCATTGCCATACCAATTTCTATGACATCACCAATACCAAACCCAGCTAATATACCAATGATTGTTCCTAAAGCAAGACCGATGAAGATAGATTCTCCAAAGATACCGAACCGTTTTTGAATAGAATCTGGATCTGCATTTAAGTTTTTAATCCCCGGTGTGATTTGTAGTAACTTAACTAACCAAATCCCCGGTGCATAAGAAATTGTACTTCCTGTTGCGACGGATACCCCTGGCATTTCATAGAAATCTGCAACCATAGGTGCTGTCCAATCGGCAACTTTCAAACACACGATTTGGAATAATACTGCCCCAATTAAGGCTTGAATCACACTGCCAGATACGGCATAAATCATCGCTGCCGTGAATGTATAGTGCCAGTAGTTCCAAATATCAACGTTCATACACTTTGTTGTTTTTGTAACCAACATGATCACATTTACAACTAAGCCCAATGGAATAATAAATGCAGCAACCGCTGAAGCCCATGATATTGTAGAGCTCGCTGGCCAACCAACATCAATTACTGTTAAGCTTACCCCTAATCTTTCTACCATACCTTGCGCCGCTGGTCCTAAGTTGTTAACGAGAAGATCTACAACTAAGAAGATCCCCACAAAAGCAACACCGATTGTTAAACCGGATCGAAATGCTTTACTTGGTTTCTGACCAAAAGCAATACCGAGTATAAAGATTGCGACCGGTAAAATTACGGTTGCGCCTAAACCTAAAAACCCTTGAATGACGTTAACAAAACCTTCCATTTCTCATCTCTCCCCTTTTATCTTTTATACATTTTTTAACGACGCTAACCCCTAGCGCGTTCCCGATTATTTTATTAGTTCATCTAAAATTTGTTTCTTAGTATCTTCTACGCCAATGCCGGTTAGGAATGCTCGCGCATTGATGACTGGGAATGTATATTCTTTTTTGGTCATTGCTGTCGTGACGAGTAAATCTGCTGTGTCAACATATCCACCAACTTCTGAGATTTTTATCTGTTGTATGTCTAAAGAAAGTTTATGTTCTTTCGCCATCTCTTCAATTGCATTGTTGACAACAGTTGAAGTTGCAATACCAGCTCCACATGCTACTAATACTTGTTTTTTTCTGCTCATCTTATTCACCTCCCTTCAATGAAAAGTCTAATTGTGCTGTTACTTTTTCTTTGATTTTAGTTTTATCTGTTTCATTACTTAAATACATTAAAAAGTCGGCATCTTGGAAGATCTGCATCAATCGCTGTAAGAGCTCTAATTGCGAATGTTCTTCATCCATCGCTAACATAAACACGAGTTTGACTGGTGTCGTTTCACTATCACCCATGATTTCAAATAACACGGGTTCTTTTAATATGCCAATGCTGATGGCCTTTTGATTCACGTGTTCAATATCTGTATGCGGAATGGCAACTGACACACCCGCGGTCGGTAATCCCGTCGCAAAATCTTGCTCTCGCTGGATAACAGCATTGCGATAACTTTCCTTTACTAACTTTTTCTCAATTAAATTATTAGCCATCATGCCAATGACTTCTTCTTTCGTACGCGCTTCAATATCTTTAAGAATTAATGATTCATCAAAATTTAGGTTACTCATGTCTATGTCCTCCCCAGTCTCTACTTCTCTGTCTCTTCTTTTTTTGAATATTTTTCAATGATTTGTTCAATTGTTTCGCTATCACTGGCTGTCGCAAGTTGCTCCATATCTTTCTTATGAGCAGATAATTTCATCAGTTGCATCAAAGCTTTAATATGCTTATCTTTGTCAACCGCTGCAATGACAACAACCACATGGATGGTATAATCCTCTGAGAACTTTACACCTTCCTTGATACGCAATAAACTCATTGCTGTTTGGTTGACGCCATCTTCTGGACCAGCGTGTGGGATCGCCAAGCCTTTGCCGATAATGATGTAAGGATCGTCTGTACAATTCTCCAACATCGCTTCTATATAATTTTCCGTAATGCACTGTTGCTCAATAAGTGGTGTTGCTGCTAACCGAATCGCTGATTCCCAATCATCCACACGATCTACTAAGTTAATGTTGCTGTTGCTGATGAGATCGCGTAATGAGTAACTCGGGGCAGGATCAGAGATCTCTACCGGGACATCATTCAATGCATTGATGTAATGATATAAGTCTTTGATTAACAATTCTTCATTATGAATGGTGCTGTGTTTGCTGATGATTGCTTTCATGTCCCGAATTTTAAAGCCCTGCAAGGCAATGCCGTGGAAATCAATCATGACTTGCTTGCGAAGCCTGCTCTTCTCTTC
This sequence comes from Streptohalobacillus salinus, assembly GCF_003201605.1. GTDB lineage: Bacteria > Bacillota > Bacilli > Bacillales > Amphibacillaceae > Streptohalobacillus > Streptohalobacillus salinus. Next base: position 19,979 of record NZ_QJJR01000019.1, read on the forward strand.
TTGACCCAGAAATGAATTAGCAATATATAGTTTCTTTTCGGTGTCTAAGTAGACTGGACTAAAGACCACATCGTAATCTAACTGGTAGTTTTTAAATGCGCGAATCGATAATGAATCAAGAAAAATGAATTCTGGAAATAACTCTCTTAGTTCACCAAACATCAACCTTGAAACAGAAACGCCCTTAGGACAAACAACAATTGCTTTTATTTTGGTTTGTATTTTTTCACCTTGCTTCGTTAACCAACCTCCGATTAACATCGTCAAGTAAACGGTTTCACTATCTGGTACTTTAACGCCAATAAACTGCGATAATGGCGCTGTCGATTTTTTCACTAAATGATGCAGTTCCTTAAATTCTTCACTGATTGGATCTTCAATTTCCATGACTTCGGTGAGATGATACTTAATCCGGTAGTAGGCCGGTTTTACATGTAGTAATAACTTATTCAACAACTGTGGTTTATTTTGAATCACGATACAGGTACTCTTTTCAAACAGTGTTAACATCTTTTCGAGTGCTAACGTTAATTCAGGTATTACATCTGTGGTTAGGTGCTCTGACCAATAAACATTTGTTGAAAGAAGATGAAGCGTAATATATAACCGCTCTTCTAATGGAATATCTTCCACATCTCCTAAAATCCCTTCAGTCGCTCGATATTCCTTCGTATCTGATAATTGTTGATAATCCATTGACGTTTGCTTGATCAGCTTTCCTTCATGAATGCGTTTTAATATGACTGAAAAAACATATGGCATCATATCAATTTTTTCATCAGTGAATTTCATTCCTAACTCATTTTCAATTATCTCGATTCGGTTACGAATATCAATCAGCTCAGTTTGTTCAATCCTCGCAATGCTTTCCATTAGTTCTTTTCCATTGCTCATCTCGAGCATAAGGTGGACAAGACTCAGCAGTAATCGGCGAATGTTGAATTCCTTGCCTTGCAGAAGATAGCCTTCACGTCTTGAATATTGAATAGCTAAATCGTATTTACTAGCAATGTGTTTCGCGCGCTTAAGGTCGCTAAGCACTGTGTTTTTACTGATTTCCAACTGAGAAGTGAAGTGCACAATTGAGAGTTCTTCAAAGTTACTAATTAACATAAATAAAATTGTGTTAACACGCTCATCCTCATTTAAAATTTTAACCATTTGCGCATCATCCTCTGATTGCGGGGATAACGTTTGAATAGTTACTGGATCTACAAGAAACACACCTTGTCTCGTTCTTTCAATTACAGGTAGATTTTTTGTACTCAACCAGTAGTTGATTTTTTCGAAACTATAGTCAATTTGTCTTCGAGATAAGTTATATTTCCTTTCTAAATCCTTGCTCTTAATATTTGGATTACTAACCAACTCATTGATAAAGTTATTGCTTCGATCATCAAGTTGCATGGTTGATCACCTCTCTATGTTTTGATTGTATCACCGCTAACTCAAGTTTTGTATCCGTTTTCATCCCATCTTGTTGTAAGAGCTTTTGTGCATCATTGTGATTTACAAAAAGAAATTGTTATTACACAGGGGCTGAGGATACCTTACTGATGTTTCTTTTCAGAATAGAAACTGGGGTAAAAACTAACGAATTGTGGTGGACTACCTTTTAAGTATATATGAAAGGTAGGGTTTATAAGGGAAGAAGATAACACGAATTTGACAGACGACTTGTCGCCACTGTTATATAGCAATGCTGTTATTTGATAAAACATCATCGATTTGGCATGAGACTGCGACTTCATTTCGACGCTCTCTAAACCGGACAGCTTTCAAACAAATAAGCAGCGTAGTTTTTTCCACACAAAAAGCCTAGCGCTTGACATAGCTCTAGGCTTTTAGGCAGTACACTTTCTTATAAAGAAAAAAGACACACCCGATATTAATCATGGTGCGTCTCATTATTCTATGCTTTTAATAGTCGCGCATTAATAGCGACAATGACTGTACTTAAGGACATCAAGACCGCACCTATCGCTGGACTTAGGACAATGCCAATGGGCGCAAGCACCCCGGCCGCTAACGGTATCGTTACAATATTGTAACCGGCTGCCCACCAAAGGTTTTGAATCATTTTCCGGTAGGTTGCTTTTGATAGTGACAAGATCGAAACAACATCGTTAGGATCACTTTTGACTAAGACGACGTCAGCGGTTTCCATCGCAACGTCAGTCCCGGCGCCAATCGCAATCCCTAAATCCGCGTTGGCGAGCGCTGGGGCATCATTGACACCGTCGCCAGTCATGGCGACTTTCAAGCCTTGTTGTTTGATCGCTTTAATTTTATCTGCTTTTTCGTGCGGTAACACTTCCGCAAAGACGTCATCTAAACCTAACTGTTCAGCTACCCAATCGGCAACTTGTTGGTTATCACCAGTCAG
>NZ_QJJR01000020.1 GCF_003201605.1 Streptohalobacillus salinus
CCCCGAACCCAACAAATGACTCACTAAGAAGAGGCACTTACGTCAAGAGCACGCCGCAAGGCGGTGGCTAGTATAGCATAAAAATCAAGCATCCGCATCGATTAAAATAGTATAAGTATAGATTTTTGAATATATTGGGATATATTCAAAAAAGTTTATGCATTTGATTTTACAATTCAGGATTCATTTATAATAAAGAAAGTACTTATTTTTAGAAGGGATGATTTAAATGAACCGTTCTGATGATTCCAAACACCCTCATCAACACCCAGACACATTTGATCGCACGTTTTTCGGTAATCCTTTCTTCATGTTTTTTGCTATCTTAATTATTATTGTCGGCAGTATTATTTACAACTTTTTCTTTTGACTTCATCCCATTAAAAATCAGCCATCTTTTTCGTCTGACCGTTAGGGTCGTTCGATTTCGATGACTGATTTTTTTACTTCTCATAAACAAATAACTAGCAACTCGGCCTGTTAACGTTATGCTTTACTTTTTGTCAATTTATAATTCTTTTCCATTTGATGCAATAACCTGTTTGTACCAATCAAATGATTTTTTCTTTTTCCGCTCGAGTGTACCAGAACCATCATCATGTTTATCAACATAAATGAATCCATAACGTTTTGAATACTGTCCCGTTGACATACTAACTAAATCAATACAACCCCAAGAGGTGTAACCAATTAAATCAACACCATCCTTCACAGCTTCTTTCATTTGAGCAATATGCGCACGCAAGTAGTCAATCCGGTAATCATCATTAATTGAACCATCTTCTTCGACTTTATCATAAGCACCCAGGCCATTTTCAACAATCATTAACGGTTTACGGTACCGACCATATAGTTCATTAAGCGCAATCCGCAAGCCGACCGGATCAATTTCCCATCCCCAATCACTTGCTTTAAGGAATGGATTTTTGACGCCCCCAATTAAGTTTCCTTCCCCTTGTTCTTCTGGTGTTTTTTCTTTCTTTTCTGTACGCGACATATAATAACTGAAGGAAACAAAATCAACAGTCCCTTGTTTTATAGTAGTTAAATCATTTTCTTCCATCTTGATTTCAATACCATTTTCTTCAAAGTAATGATCGATAAAGTATGGGTATTCACCACGCACTTGAACGTCACCACAGAAAAAGTTAAAGATATCTGCCTCTTTTTTAGCATGCAGAATATTTTCTGGATTTGAGTCATAGGCGTAGACAGGTGCATAAATCAACATACAGCCTACTTGTGAACCTGGGATAATCGCATGTGCTTTTTGAACAGCTCTTGCACTTGCGACAAATTGGTGATGCAAGCCTTGAAAACTTTCTTGAAGACGCACATCATCACTTGATGGTGAGAACCCTAAACCAACAAGGGGCATATGGGTGGCACCATTAATCTCATTAAATGTTAACCAACGTGTCACTTTATTTTTGTAACGATTAAAAATCGCTTCTACATAGCGGTCAAAAAACTCAACCAACTTACGGTTTTTCCATCCGCCATATTCTTTAATTAAATGAAGCGGGGTTTCGTAGTGCGCAATCGTTACTAACGGTTCGATATCGTATTTAGCAAGTTCGTCGAAAACACGGTCATAAAAGGCAAGTCCTTCTTCGTTTGGTTCTGTTTCATCACCATTCGGAAAAATTCGACTCCAGGCAATGCTCATGCGAAATACTTTAAAGCCCATTTCCGCAAATAACGCAATATCTTCTTTATAGCGATGATAAAAATCAATACCTTCATGATTTGGATACCGATATTTTTCTGTATCCATTTCAAAATCAAACCCTGATGATGTAAGTAATTTCAAGCGATCCTTGCCACCTGGTAACACATCAGCTAAATTTAAACCACGTCCACCTTCATCGAATCCGCCTTCAAATTGATTGGCAGCTGTTGCCCCGCCCCATAAAAATCCTTCTTTAAATGTTGACATTAATTATCCTCCTCATTTCTTATGTGTATGTCTCTCTCGTTTGTAAACTAATCCTTGTCTAACCTATCGCTGTGCTTTGACCTTAAGCATTCGACAGTATTTACATAACTGTGCTTATACTGGGCGCAAATTATTTGCGCCCTTACTCTTATTTTGCTCGAAGCTCCATAATTAAATCTTGCATTTCTACTTCCGTTTGTTCCATGATCACAACATCATAATCCGAGAAGTTTGTTACCACAACAGGTGTGATCAATGAATACCCTGCTGCTTCAATTTTTTCTTGATCAAATTCTAACAAGAGTTGACCAATTTCTACACGGTCGCCTTGTTTAATATGCGCTGTGAAATGCTCGCCTTCTAAACGTACCGTGTCCATCCCCACATGGATGAGGACTTCTGCACCTTCATCTGAGGTAATTCCAATCGCATGATGTGTTGGGAACAACGTGGTTACCGTACCTGCGACTGGTGCGTAAACTTTGCCTTCTTCTGGTTCAATCGCGATCCCTTGTCCAATCGCACCTGATGCGAAAGCTGTATCGTCAATTGTCTCAAGTTTTTTTACTAGCCCTTTGAAGGGACTCGTGATTACTGTATTTTTCACTGTTCCTTCATTAGGCTTCTCTACTTTTTTCCAGACTTACCGTCCGTAATTGGTGATTCTTCTTCTTGTTTATTGATGTTACCGAATGCCCAGGTTAAACCAAAGGCTAGCACAAAACCTAGTACTGCCGCAACAATTGCTGCGAAGAAACCTGTATCAAAACCGTCGGGTGAAATAAAACTTGGAATTTGGAAGACACCAAGTCCACCTAATTCGTAACCTGTTGTACGGAAGAAGCCTAAAATTGCACCACCAATCGCTGAACTAAATATCGTAATGATAAATGGCCGCTTCAGCGGTAAGGCAATCCCGTACATCCCCGGCTCGGTGACCCCGAAAATGGATGATATAAAGGCGGGTGCACTTAATGTCTTGATTTTTTTATTGTTTGATTGAATCCACACTGCTAAAATTGCACCTGCAAGCGCCCATGAGTGCGCAAACATCGTTGCAAGAATTGTATCAAATCCTTGAACTGCGAAGTTATTAAGGGCAATAGGTACAAGACCCCAGTGAAGACCGAACATAACAAAGACTAACCATAAACCACCAATAATAAAACCAGCCACCGTTGGACTTAATTCATAAATCCAACCGGTAAATTCACCTAGTAATTGACTTGCCCATGTTGCAACGGGGCCAATCACAATAAACGTCAATGGTACGATAATTAATAGTGTGAACATTGGTACCAAGAACATGCGCACAACTGAAGGAATAACATCTTTTAAGAATTTCTCAAGCTTGGCTGCAAAAAACGTTGAAATAATAATTGGAATAACTGACATTGAGTATGTCATTAAAATAACTGGAATACCAAAGAATTCAATGTATACCGGCGACTCAAACATTGTTCCATTAAACAAGGTATAGAGCGGATCTGTTGCACCCGGTACACCTTCAAGTGCTGGATAAACAAGCGCCATCCCGATGACCATTCCTAAGTAAGGCGTGCCTCCAAACTTTTTCATCGCTGTATAACCGAGTAAGATTGGTAGGAAGTAAAAGAGTGCATCACCGGTCGCGTTTAAAATTTGGTACGTTCCACTCGTATCGTCAAGTGTGCCTGTCGCTGTAAAAAGAGCATTAAAACCTTTTATCATACCTGAAGCAGCTAGCACACCCAATATCGGTGTAAATATACTAGCGATCATATCAATAAAGCGATCAAAGAGACTGCCTGATGGACCCTCTTCTTCTTCCACTTCGCTTTCTACTTGAAATCCACCAACTTCGACCACTGCTTTGTAGACATCAGAAACGTGATTACCAATCACGACTTGATACTGTCCACCACTTTGCATCACGGTAACGACACCATCCATATCTTTTAGCACTTCTGTATTCGCTTTCTTTTCGTCTTTTAATTTAAAGCGTAGACGCGTCACACAGTGTACAACACTTCTCACGTTCTCTTTTCCACCCACATGTTTAATAATATCTTTTGCTAATTGTTCATGTTTCATTTTTAACACCCTTTCGTTAGTTAAATTGAATTTTGGGAAATAAAAAACCTGAATCAATCATAAGAGACACACACGTGTAGTGTCCGTACGATTGATTCAGGTTATGCCCAAAATAGGTAACATTCCTAAATGTAAGTTATGCATTTGTCGCGTTAATTAATTAACACCTTAAATTTATCATGGTCATTCAAAACTGTCAACACTTTTTTAAAGCGTTTACATGATTTATTTTTGAAGAAGGGCAAACATGCCTCGTTTACCCATCCATTTATAACTTAATGATTAAAATTAATTCTCTTCGTTAATCTCGCGTTCACGGTAGGTGACCCGGTGAATGTGCACCGTTAAATAAACCCGTTCATCTTGGGATAAAGGCCAATTAAAATTCTTTTCTAAATATAAATTAATTCGTTCCGTACACTGATAGGCTTGCTGATATTTCCGCATCACTTGTTCGTGCATAAAATCATCAACCGTATCTTTTGCCGTTTCTTTACGAATAAAACGGACGGCAAAATAACGCAGATGCGTGACAAAACGTTCGTAATTAATCGTTGTTTCATCCAGCTCCATTTGATAAAAATATTTAACAATATTTAAAATGCTTTCCACCATCTCGGTAACTTGAACAGCTGCTTGCATGTTTTCACCTGATACTTGGCTATTCACAAGGTGAAGTGCAATTGAGCCTGCTTCATCATCATTTAACCGAATGCCTGTATGTTTTTCAATGATGCCTAAACAACGTAGCGCAATTTGATACTCTCGTTTATAGTACTTCCTTACTTCATACAACAAATTGTTTTTTAGTTCTATTCCTTGTTCATAACGTGCAATTGCAAAACTTAAGTGATCAGTTAATGCCACATACAAATATTCATTCAATTGGTACGGCACATGCTTTTGCGCATAAGTTAAAATTTCTGATGCAATGTCTAAATACTTTTCGGATGTGTACTTCAATAATTGATCAAGCTTGCTGGACGTTTCTTCATCTTGTAGAACAAACATTTTCTCGATTTTCTCTTCTTCGACGGCTTGACCGACTTTCTTTTGAAATGCCAATCCTTTTCCCATCACGACCATTTCTTGTTCTTCTGCATTCAGTGTGATGACAACATTATTGTTTAGCACTTTTTTAATTTCCACTTGCTCACCACCTGCTGGATTTTTCGCATCCCAAAGCCATGTCAAATTCCTGTCTAAAAAACTTAAGGTCACTTCATTTTCTATCATAGCTCATGACTGTTGTCAAGCTATCGATGAAGCCAAGTCTCCCCTATTTTTTTGAATATTGTCATTTCAGCGATGATTTTTTTGTTCTCATGCGCTATTCATCGCTGGTTCAAACTAAAAAATAATATTTTTAACTTCTTCATTGCAAAGCCAAATGCATAAACCTTCGGATTAAAAATTTTAAATAAAAAACCAGATTAGTCATAGGCAACTAATCTAGCTCAATGGTTAAACTATTTTCATCTTGATCTTCCGTATTTAAAACACTTTGTAAATATTCCGAATAAAACGTCTTACCGTCTTTCAGCCAATTTTGGTAACCTTCAGACTCAAGTAAGCGACTGCGCTCTTCAGCAACGGTCCCAGCAAAAAAGAGGGTGTTAACTTCAGCAAACACTTCAGCCATGGGGATAATCACTTCATCGGGTTTATCAAACAACAACAAATCCATAAAGGCTTTGCGGTATGAAACATCATGAAAGAATGCCGGACCGTAGGTGTGATAATTGATTAAATCCGGATTCGTTTCACCTATTTCTTTTGCATAGCTACTGACGTCAACCGGTTTAGTCTGATAGTTAAATTGACGTTTTTCGTCAATGGTGATTGCTCCGTAACGATTAGGAAAGACGCTATAAGCACCCGTAACAATATCATAGATGCCCTCATTTTCTTCAATGTGTTGTGCATGAATATGTCCGCTTAGATTTACACGCACGTCATACTCCCTTAGAAGTGCTAGCACTTCTTCACTGTTTTCAATAACAAAGTTTTCTTCAAACAGAGGGTGGTGTTGAAATAAATTGTGGTGCATCGCTAAAACAGGGGTCACATGCTGGGCTTCCGCTTCTTCTAAAACAACCGCTAGCCACGCTAACGTCCCTGATTTAATCTGTCCTTTTGTCACAGACTTCATCTGCATATTATTTGATTCGTAATTGTTTGAATCAAGCATAATCAGCCAAACATCCTCACGCAATGCTGTCACATAACTAAGTGAGTCTGAATCTGTCGCTAATGCCTCTTGATAGCCATACGCGTGATAAAGCTCACTGAAAGCATCGCCACTTAGACGATCCACCCGATATGTTTCCTCGCCTTTAAAACCAATCGCATAATAATTGTTCAAATCATGGTTCCCTGGCATCACATATACTTTGATACCCGCAGCATTTAAGCGACTAAAAAGGTCAGCCATCTGTTCGTGACTTAACTGTTCACCATTAAAAGTAATGTCACCCGTTACAATAACACCGTCAGGCTGGTCAATCAGCATTTGATTAATAAATGCCTCTATTAGCGTATCGATGTAAATCAAATCTTTTCCATCACCATTTCCCACCATGTTAATAAAGACCGGGCTATCTTCTACTAAACGATCGGCAATGTAGTGAATATCACTAATAATAACTAAATCAATGTCAGAATTATTCGGTACGAGTGCTCGTCTATCTTCAATTTTAAACGAATCCGATTCGGTAATTGGCAAGAGTTGAAAACCAGCTACAACTATAATTGAAATCATCAACATGATTGCGACAATGATTCGTTTTCGCATAGGGCACCCCTTTCTACTATCCTCATATTACACGTTAGTTCTGTTTGAAAACAAATATTGCCATTAATAACTGCCCTTAAAAAAAGAGAAAAATCCTTACTCAACATTTCATTGACGTAAGGATTTTGTTGATGATTTTAGTTTACGCTGTATACCAACCTAACGCAACTTTTTAGACCATATTGCTTAAAAACCATAAGCTTCTTCCTGTTTTTTCTGGATATAGCGTTTTGCTTCTGTTGTAAAAATGAGATCTTCAGCAAGTCGCGCCAAGCGCAAATCAACGTCATCCTTCACCAGATCATTTCCAACGAAGTCTTCCGCTAAAATATAGACATACGTCGATACAACTACTGCTTTCATGTATGACAAAATTGGTTTTAAATGTTGCTCTGCCATCAGGTAATGTTTACTTGAACCTGCCGTAACAACAATACCTGTAACCGTCTCACGCAAAGCATCCTGAGGCAATAAATCAAAGAAATTTTTCAAACTCCCTGGTATTGATGCTTGAAAGACAGGGGTCCCAAATACAACGACATCAGCTTCAACCACTTTTTTAAGGGTTGCGACAACATCTTCTTCATAATCCAAAAAGTGACGACCGTCACAAAATGGTAATTTTAATGCCTTTAAATCAATGATCTCAATCTGTGCAGCTGCGTCTTGTTTCAACCACACCTTCTTTAGCTCTGTTATTGCTCGTCGAGTTTTCGTGCCAACCACTGAACCCGATACAAAGACAATATTCATATCATCACCCCTCATTTCACTTTCTCATAGCAAACCTGCGTTTTTCTCCTTAACGATGACCCCTTGGTTATTTTTTTGTGTATTGACGAATTTTTGGCAAGACATGCTCACCAATTAGATCAATGGTTCGCATCAACTGTTTAAAGCTAACACCACCAAAGTCCATTTGACCTAAATAGCGCTGATGCTTAAAGGCATCATGTTGATAAAGAATCTTTTCAACCACTTCATCGACGCTTCCGATGTTCATCACATTATCTTTATTTTTCCCTTGAGCAAATGCTTGTTTCGGGAAACCCTGCCCGTTGGTCACTTTCATGCCCTCATTAATATATGGGTACATTTCTTGTTGGGCTTGTTGCGTGGTTTCAGCTACATGGAAAAAGCCGGCTGTTCCAACGGGATAGGCTAAGGGATCCAGCCCCACTTCTTCAAGGCTGTTACGGTAACGTTCAATCACATGTTTAAATGTTGATACTGCTCCACCAAGTGTCGCTAACTGCATCGGAACACCTTGACGTCCCGCTTTAATTGCACTGGTTGATGTCCCTCCAACTGCTCGCCAAATGGGCAGGACCGCGCGGGGCAGAACTTCCGCGTCTGTCAGTGGTGCACGAAACTCTCCTGACCAATTCACTCGTTCTTCCTGATTTATTTTTAATAACAACTCGAATTTTTCTTCAAACAGCGCTTCATAATCACTAATATCATAACCCAATAATTCAAAGAGACCGATCCGCGAGGCTCGCCCTGCGATTATTTCCGTTCGGTGGTTTGACAACAAATCAAGCGTTGCAAAATCTTCATAAACACGGACTGGATCTAATGTGCTAATAATTGTTGATGAACTTCCTAGTTTTATTTTGCTCGTCACCGCGGCAATATGTGAGAGTACTACCGTATGTGCTTGCGTAACAAATCCTTGTTGATGGCTTTCACCAACACTAAAGAAGTCCAGTCCTGCTTCATCACTTAATTTTGCTAGCTCGACAATTTCTTGTAACCGCTGCTGAGCGGAAATGCGTTTCCCCGTCGTTGGATCAACCAAATGATCACCTAAGGTATAAACACCAAATTCTAATCCATTATCTGGTTGCATCCGAAATTCATTCATGTTCTCTCCTCCAATCATTATCATGGCTAAACGTTATTGTGTTGATCGTTCCTTATTTTGATCGTATTCCCGTTAACTTTATTTTCAATCATTATTTCTTCAGGTTGAGTTTTGTTCCGATGCACACGAATGGCACTAAGCACATCAATTGTTTCATTCTATCACTAGTGATTATAATAGAATAACTACTAAAGAAACAGTACGCACTTTCAGGTAAGTAAGTATCCTAAAGGGTACTGTTAGAGGGAAGGATATGAGACGATTGATGATCAAGCCTGAATTATGTAAAGTTGATACGGCTTTGGGCATTATTGTTGGCAAATGGAAACCGACAATTTTACTCCATTTGTTGGTGGAGGATACCTTACGCTTTAATGCCTTAAAACGAAAGATACCTGATATTACGCAGCGGATGTTAACCAAACAATTGCGTGAACTCGAAGAGGAGGGACTTGTCTCTCGAACGGTCTATCCTGTCGTTCCTCCGAAGGTCGAGTACACCATCACCCCTTACGGCAAAAAACTTGAACCCATTTTACATGCGATGCACGAGTGGGGAAAAGCACATATTGAGCGAAAAAGTCAGCCCTCTACTGAGGAATAACGCTAGCTGATAAGTGATTCAAAAAAATAGCGCAACGGCAACGCTTGGTAGCCAAGCTGTTCTTCTATTTGTTTCCCCACATGCAGTCACCTCACCTTTTATTTAGCTGACTGATTTTTCTTAATGTGATGGAGACCATCACCGACACCTATCGCAATAAAACCATTTAAGACAATTAGAAGGCTCGGTATTAACCAATCTAAACCAGACGTATCCGCCATTAACATCATAAAGATAAAAACAACTGCGCCAAACACGGCAACAGCCCCTAAAGCGACTAGCGTACTTGATAACTTCATCCTTTTACCTCCTGTTATTTGTTTAGCCTTGATTTTCGTATCACTCATTTGCTTCCACTGTTTTCCGCTGGATAAACGTTGATGCCATTTCGCGATGGCTTACTTGTTTGCCTAGCGCTTGATCAAGCAACGACTGCCCAACCTGTTCAAGTGGGAGCTTAATCGTTGTTAAATCAAGCAAACTTGCAATTGGTTCATCATTAAAACCAATTAATGCAAGATCTTGCGGGATCTTAATGCCTGCATTTCGAGCAGAAATAATCATACCCGCAGCAACTTGATCACTCGTTACAAGTATAGCTGTCGGGGGTGCCGTTAAACATTTCAGCTGATTAATCAAGGCATTTCCATCTTCCGCATATAAACACCCAGTGAAAACATAATCCGGGTTATACGATAGGTGATGACTCACTAAAAACGATTGATATGCCTTTTTTCTAGCTAGACTATTTGTCCCTGTCTGACGATAAACGGAATAGCCAATCCGACGATGCCCTTGATCATACAAGTAACCCAACGCCTCTGTAAAGACTCGGGAATGGTTGATAAATGTCGTACGACATTTATTTGTCTTCACATCCTCAAATAAGACAACCGGTCCATAACTAGCATAGGCTTCCAGCGTTTTTAGTTGATGTGACCGCGAACAAAAAATAACTGCATCAATTTGTTTATTTTCGAGCATCGTTAAAGCAGACTTTTCTTTCTCATGTTGATACCCCGTTTCAAACAAGACAATATGTTTCCCTTTTGCCTTTGCAGCTTGGGTAATTCCTTTTACCACATTCATAAAGTAAGGGTGATCAAGAAAGGGTAAGACGACACCAATTAAATGCGTTTGCCCTGTGCTAAGATGGACTGCATTAATATTTCGGCGGTAGTTCGTTGCTTTAATTGCTTCATTTACCGCTTGACGTTTAGCATCACTGACGTACGGATGATTGTTCAACACCCGCGAAACCGTTGTCACCGATACACCTGCCTGTTTTGCTAGATCCTTTATGTTTACCACCTAACACGTCCTCCTTCTTGCTGCCATCTCTTTTCCATCTAATCTTTCGTATAGCGAATCTCTACTTTGTTGTTAACCTAAAAAATAATCGTACTATTCTTTTTTTAGGTTGTCATGAAACGCGTTTCATCCGTTATAATAATCGAAGAAAGCACCCATCTGTTAAAATCGGCGTAAGGGTTCGTCCGGACGTAACGATAATTCAGACCGCGGTGCTTTTTACCTGTATAGAGCCTACGCTATCAATTACCTTCTAAAGCCTTGTTGAATTTCAGTCCTTACAGACATCAATGAACTGACTGCTTTTATTCCTCATCAACACCAGACCTTGAATTAGAAACGATGATTTAAGCTTACGATTCAGTTAATTTATCAACACCTCTACTCGGAGACCTCATCTGTTTATTCTCACAGGTGTTGACAATCCCCTTACCATGCAATTAGATTGTCAACTCTATTGGATTACCTTCTGGATCTAAAAAGACACTTTCATAATAGCCATCGCCGGTTGTTCGCGGTCCATCTAAACACTCGTAACCTTCAGCAATTAGTAACGTCGTTAACTGATCCACCGCTGTTTTATCTCCTAGCGAGAAAGCGAGATGAGCAAATCCTAAGCTTTCCTTCTTGACCGTACCTGTCACGTCAGTGCGTTGCATCAGTTCTAAGCGCGCGCCTGAACTAAAACGCAAAAAATAAGAAGCGAATCCTTTGCCCTTATTTTCGTATCGTTTCGATGCCGTTGCGTTAAATTTTTGCACATAAAACACTCGCATAGCTTCTAAATCCTTTGTCCAAATCGCTACGTGTTCAATTTTCATGGCAGTGCCTCCTTTGTTCAGTTGTGGTAAGACGATAGACTCGATCTTGAAAATCGAGGTAAAAAACTCTTTATTTCTGCTTGAAGAGGTAGTTCCAGATACGTTTTGCACATACCCGCATAAATAATTTTGTTTTTTGATAAGAAATCTTTCGTTAGAGTTAACCTCTGGAAGATCTTTCAAAACCCTTCTTCTGCAGCCAATCATGTCTGTTTTAGAGACTAATGCTGTTCCCTTAGGCTTTCATCAATCATGCATAGTCCAACAACCTGCGTTAAGGTTCTGTCAACTCGCCTTAGAGCCGCTCATGGTTTGTGACATTTCCGGTTATTGATTTTACTTAGATTATCCGCTGTATTCATAATCAGCAACACAACATACCGGTCCCATTGTGTTTTCATTCTATCAAAGTCGTTCCAATGGTCATTAATAAAAACGACGCTTTGTTCATCAACAACATTTTAGCCACTCACATCACGTAGATGTTCAGCGATAAATCAATTGAGGAACAGCTCAGAAACAGGATGGGGTCACTTTTTTGTCAAAATACTTACTATACGAAGGTTATTCCGGACTACGGTAACAATGGCTTGCAGTCACATGAATATGCACGAAACAAATCAGCAAAAAACCCGTTACGCTTATCAGAATTAAGGTAACGGATTAATGCATCTAGCTATTCTTTGATATAATTATACTGCACTTCATCTAATTTATCGTCATACTCTACCGACAAGTCATGACCACTAAAGAACCATTGATCTTCTTCTTTAATAAAGAAGGTGATACCGCCTTTTTCTGTTTTTGCTGCCATATCTCCTGCATCATGGTCAATTGTAAACGCTAGCGAGTACCCTTCTTGCACCGGACTCGTGCCATAAATCTTTGAGAAGAAACGTACATTTGCCCCTTCCTCAACACCTACTTCTTTTTTAAACCATTCAATCGCCTTATCATTTACAGTAATTTTCACTATAATTGTCTCCCTTCTACTAGCTTATTTATATCGAGCGCTTATTCATCTCACTTTCTTTACAAAAAAACACTAACAAACATGCCATTGTCTATACTTTACCCGTCTTTCGTTTCTTAAAACCTCCACCTGTTAGTACCATCAATAAATATAGGATTTCCCAGTTCCAGTAACGAGCTTAAACACAAAAAAGGTTGGCGCAATCTGCACCAACCTTTTTGTTAACCTTGTAATATTTTTAGTTGTTAAAGCACAACTTTAGAACTAAGTGATGCTTCTATTTTGGTATGTCATTTCACACATATGCCTAAAAACAGTTGTTTTAGAGCTGAAAATTTTTGAATTATTTAAAAGATAAAGACTCGAGTACTGACAAACTCACACTAGTCGTTAACCACAGTAATCTGTTGACTATCATATAACCTTGTTACTTCCGGCTGTATATTATCAGTAATTAGATAGGTTAATTGACTCGCTGGCGACACAATATGATTAGAAAAAGTATTCAATTTATCAGATGTTACCATACTGAGAACCTCATTTGAGATAGCTACCATTTTCCTTTTAACTGAAGCCTCTCCTAAACTAGGTACACTAATACCGATCGTTGCATCAATTTTATGAACACCCATTACATAAAGATCAGCGCGAATATTCTCTAAAGCTTCTACTGTCTCAATACCTAAGTTAACCATTGACTCTTTGAACAATGTTCCACCCAACATAATAACCTCAACATCATTATGGTTTGCTAAAGCAATCGCAATTGGAGGACTATTGGTTATAATCGTTGCTTTAAGCGTTAAGGGCAATTGGTTAACAAACTGCAAATTAGTTGTACCTCCATCAATTAAAATGACCATCTTATCCTTCACAAATTCAATCGCTTTTCTCGCCAGAGCTTGCTTTGCTTCCTTCATCACATCTTGCCGTTTAGAAAAATCTTCTACAGGCGGGCCAATTCGTAACGCCCCACTATGCACGCGTCTTATCAAGCCTTTATTATCTAGTTCTTTTAAATCTCTACGAATGGTATCTTCTGATACGTCAAGACGAAGACTAAGGTCACTAGCAATGACTTTTTGTTCATCATTTAATATTTCTACGATCTTTTGTTGACGTTCTTGTTTTAACATACTCGTCATCCTTTGCTTAGTTAACTCATTTAATTTTACCATAATCTTCACAAAAAAGACAAAAACAAATACAAACAAGCACTTATATGCATAAATATTGCTTATAAGTCTTTACTTTTAATTAAAATCGCTATATAATAAAGAAAAACAGACAAAGGAGGCAACAACATGCAAAAACAGGCAGTGACAATTGCTCCGTCTATCATGTGTGCAGATTTATGTAATTTAGAAAAAAGCGTTAAGGAAATCGAACAAGCAGGATTAGAGGTATTGCACATCGATGTTATTGATGGAAGTTTCAGTCCGAGCATGCCACTAGGAATTGATACCATCAAGCAATTAAGACAGATCACGAATATGGACTTTGATGTTCATATCATGGCAAACGACAACGAGTTTTTTATTCAAGAAATGATTAAAATCGGTGTTGAGCAAATCACATTCCATTTAGAAACTAGCGTTCATATTGATCGATACATCAACTTGATTAAAAAAAGCGATACAAAGGTAGGAGTTGCAATAAATCCAGCTACGCCGTTATCTACTTTGGAATATGTCTTACCGCAATGTGACACTGTGCTATTAATGTTAATTAATCCAGGTTTTGCAACAGACAAAAATGAAAAGCAAATCCCTTATGCAATTGAGAAAGTTAAAGATTTGAAGCAATTGATTCAGGACAAAGGATTCGATACAAAAATAGAAGTTGACGGACGCGTTTCTATAGAAACAATCGAGGAATTAGTGAATGCAGGTGCCGATATACTGGTTGCCGGCAGTACAAGCCTATTTATTAAAGGAAACAGCCTTTCTGAAAATAAACAAAATATCGACAAGAAAATCTCAGCAGGATTAAATTGAAGGAGGAACTATAATGATAAACTACAGCGATATCCAAAAAGAAGTTACAACAGAAATCACAACCACACTAGGCCAAATCAACAGCAATGATGTAAGCGTTTTATTAGATGAAATAAAAAAAGCCGATAAAGTATTTTTCGTAGGCGTAGGACGCGTCTTACTCTCTTTAGAAGCTATTGCAAAACGATTAGCACACCTTGGTATCAGAACTTACATCGTTGGACAAATTACTGAGCCTGCAATAACTGAAAATGATCTACTTATTGTTGGATCAGGAAGTGGTGAATCATCTTTTCCTTTGATCATCGCTAAAAAAGCAAAAAAATTTAATGCAAGCGTAGCTCATATTGGCGCTAATCCAAATTGTTCAATGAAAGAATACTCTGATCATTTTGTCCGTATTCCTGTTAGTACCAAGTTGCAATTAGAAAACGAAATCCCTTCCGTACAGCCAATGACAAGTTTATTTGAGCAAAGTCTGTTGCTTCTAGGAGATACTTTAGCCTTGATGCTCGTTCGCGAACAGAACATAGACATGCATAGCCTATGGGAGTACCACGCTAACTTAGAATAATAAATTACAACGTGGAGATTTTTCAGTTAAAATAGTGAGGAGAGGATTTCATGCTAGCATTACACTTTGGAGCTGGAAATATCGGCAAAGGATTTATCGGCAGTTTACTAAATAAAACTGATTACAATCTTTGCTTTGTTGATATTAATCAAGACACGATCGATCGCTTCAATAAGAAAAATCGCTATCTTGTTGAATTGTTGGATGATACTCACACGGTGGAAGTTGTTGCTCCAGTGACAGCACTAAATAGCTTAACTCAAGAACAGGACGTCATTCGTCACATTGAGCAAGCTGATATTATTACCACCTCAGTTGGGGTTAATAATTTACCTCGCATTGCGGGAATTCTGGCTAAAGGATTATTAAACAGAATTAATACTAACAAAAATAAGTTGGATGTTTTAGCAAATGAGAATGCTATAAATGCTTCATCCAAGTTAAAAGAAGCAATTGCAACCCACCTTTCCGATGCAGAGTTGGCATCCATAGAGTCTTTGATTGGCTTTCCAAATACGTCTATCGATCGACTTGCACTATCAAAAACAGATGACGACGATGAGATTGCACTCGTTGAACCCTTATACGAATGGGTCATTAATGCTTCAGAGATACAAAATAACACAGCACCTCGCATTAAGGGCGCACGTTATGTTAATGATTTAAAACCATTTATTGAGCGTAAATTATATTCAGTAAATATGGCGCATGCTGCTACCGCTTACCTTGGTTTTGTATTTAACAAATCAACCATACAAGACACTCTAAAGGACCAAGAACTTGAACAGTTTATTGAAGGCACCATGCAAGAAACAGCTCAATATTTCATTAAAGTCTTTAACGTTGAACCACTTGAGATGACAAACTATATTAACAAGACGTTGCTTCGATTCAAAAACAGTAATATTCAAGACGATATTTTTCGAGTAGGGCGTTCACCCATTAGAAAGTTAGGATACAATGAACGCTTAGTTAAACCACTTCGTGAATTATCTAAGCTAGGTCTACCTATTAGCCATTTGACATTGGCGATTGCTGCCGGATATTTATTTTTTAATCCCGAAGATGAGGAATCAGTGACGATACAAAATTATATAAGTGAGCACGGGATTAAAAGTGCTATAGCTCATTTTTCAGAATTAAAAGACGCAACGTTCACAGATGCAATTATAGCAAATTACAACAAGCTCAAAACTCAAAAACTTTAACGCAAATCTATTATTCATTTTTTAAGAGCAATTTTTGGTTCTTAAATATACTATACGAGGAGATGATACGATGCTTAGTCAATATTTAACCGGAAACATTGCGTGCGTTGATAGTGTTACATCTTGGGAGGAATCGATTCGGTTAGGTGCCGCACCTTTGCTTAAAAATGGGAATATTAATGAGAGCTATATTGATGACATGATCGCTAATGTGCATGAATTCGGATCGTACATTGTAATAATCCCTGGAGTCGCGATGCCACATGCTCAAAATAAAGGCGGCGTTAATAAAAGCGGGATGTCACTGTTGAAGTTAACTGAACCGGTTATGTATCCCGAAGAGAAAGCTGTTAATTTGATAATGGTTTTAGGGGCAGTTGATAGCAATGGTCACCTTGATTTAATTTCTGACTTATCAACGTTGTTAGTAGATGATGATGTTTTGCAAGCTTTAGAACAAGCCAAAACCGAAACAGAAATCCTACATGTTATCAAACAAGCGGAATAATCCGCTTAGGTTAGCGTAACAAATCGTTCACTATCTTCACCTTAAACTTTTATTCATTTTAAATATGAAGGGCGGAATAATTATGTCAAATCAATTTGCAAATAATCAAGCTACTGCATCTAAACCATCAGTTCGCGCTAAAATTCAAGCGATGGGCGGATTCCTAACAAACATGGTATTGCCGAACATCGGAGCTTTTATTGCTTGGGGTATTTTAACAGCATTAGTCATTGAAACAGGATGGCTACCTAATGCACATTTAGCTGAAATGGTCGGACCAACTATTACTTACTTGTTACCTTTATTATTAGCTTATACTGGTGGTAGAATGGTCGGAGGTCAACGCGGGGCCGTTATGGGATCGATTGGAGCGATCGGCTTAATTATTGGCTCAGACATCCCTATGTTCCTTGGAGCAATGATTATTGGACCTTTCGGCGGTTGGGTAATTAAGCGCTTCGATAAATTAATCGAAAATAAAATTCGTGCTGGATTTGAGATGGTTGTTAACAATTTTTCAATTGGTATTTTAGGATTCTTCTTATTGCTACTCTCTTATACGGTTATTGGTCCAGTTATAAGTGCAGCAAACGGATTTGTGACATCAGCAATTGAAGCACTTGTCGCAACAGGTTTCTTGCCATTACTTTCACTTATTAATGAACCAGCAAAAGTTCTGTTTTTAAATAACGTCATTGACCAAGGCATTTATTATCCTTTAGGCATGCAAGAAACACTTGAAGTTGGTAAATCGATTTACTTTACGGTTGCTTCTAACCCTGGTCCTGGTTTAGGCTTACTCTTAGCTTTTACCTTCTTCGGTAACAAAACATCTCGAAGAACTGCTCCCGGAGCAATTATCATTCATTTCTTCGGCGGTATTCACGAATTATACTTCCCTTACGTCTTAATGAAACCACTTACAATCTTAGGAATGATTGCTGGGGGAATGTCAGGTATTGCAACTTTCCAACTATTCGGCGCCGGTCTTGTTGCAGGACCAAGTCCAGGTTCTATCTTTGCTTATTTGGCACTCACACCTAGAGGTAACTTCACCGGAATTATTTTAGGTGTACTTGTAGCAACAATTGTTTCCTTCATTGTAACTTCACTTATATTGAAATTCGAAAAGAGTTCTGATGAAGATGATGATCAGTTAACAGAATCTATTGAAAGATCTAAAACAATGAAATCTGAAGGCAAACAAATATATAGCTCTTCAGATGACAGTGCAAAGACCTCTGCTGTTAACAAAATATCTTTTGTATGTGATGCAGGTGCAGGTAGCAGCGCTTTAGGTGCAACAACATTTAGAAAAAAATTACAAAAAGCTGATTTAAATGGTATTGAAGTTAAACATTACCGCATTGAAGATGCGCCCCAAGATTCAGACATCATTGTCGTTCATAAAAATCTGCTCGATCGTGCACGTATGACTTTTAAAGACCAAAAGATCATTACAATCGATAACTATATCGGAGATCCGAAACTTGAAGAACTCTTACAACAATTAGCTAAAAACAATCATTAATTAGGCCACAAACAATATCGGAAGAGCGCTCTTGGTTGATTTACAATGATTCGCTATTGTTCAATGTACCCCTAATCCACTTGGTATATTTTTCAACCCTACCTTTGTCGGACTAGGGGTCCTTGATTCATCAAGTTTTAAAATTCGAAAGGAGATGTAAGTTTAATGACAAACCAAACGCAACAAACTTCAATTAATGCGATTCGCACACTTTCAATTGATGCGATTCAAAAGGCAAACTCTGGTCACCCAGGATTACCGATGGGGGCTGCTCCAATGGCATACACACTATGGACAGAGTTTATGGA
>NZ_QJJR01000021.1 GCF_003201605.1 Streptohalobacillus salinus
AGTTTCGTGATAGAATGAAGCATAACAATCACCCCTTTTACTATACTATACCCTGTTTTAAATACCCCTTATCCCCAAAATTGCGTAAGAACCCAAAACTACTTGACGGTTACAACATGTGACATTACACTCATTCAGGCATACCCATACTTCATTATTAATGGAAGTCGATGTTCATATTAAAGAGATACAGGAGCGACTAGGCCACTCTGATATAAAAACTACAATGGATATTTATGCCCATATGACAAAGAATTTGAAAAAAGAGGCTTCCACTAAGTTTAGTAACTTAATGAAAGACCTCTCTAGTAAAATTTCTTCAAAACATGAGCAAAATCATGAGCATGAGTGATACACAACACTCATAAACATTGTTGCAATAAGGTTTTAACACCTATATTACATCATGCCGCCCATTCCACCCATACCGCTCATATCAGGCGCACTGCCTTCTTCTTTGATTTCTGCAACAACCGCTTCAGTAGTTAAGAACATTGCTGCGACTGACGCTGCATTTTGAAGTGCTGAACGGGTTACTTTTGTTGGGTCAACAATACCAGTTTCAAGCATGTTTACCCATTCGCCTGTTGCGGCATTATAACCAATCCCAACTTTTTCGCCTTTTAAACGTTCAACAATTACTGATCCTTCAAGACCAGCATTAATTGCAATCTGTCTTACTGGTGATTCTAATGAACGAAGCACGATATTTGCCCCTGTTGCTTCATCACCTTCAAGTTCAAGTGATTGAACTTTTTGATAAACGTTCATTAATGCCGTACCCCCACCAGCAACAATACCTTCTTCAACTGCTGCACGTGTAGAGTTTAAAGCATCTTCAATGCGTAATTTACGTTCTTTTAATTCTGTCTCTGTTGCTGCGCCTACTTTTACAACCGCAACACCACCTGCTAATTTCGCTAGACGTTCTTGTAATTTCTCACGATCAAAATCAGATGTTGTCTCCTCAATTTGTCCGCGGATTTGCGCAACACGTGATGAGATTACTTCAGGATTACCTGAACCTTCAACAATTGTTGTCGTTTCTTTTGTGACAACGACTTTTGAAGCACGACCTAGTTGTTCCATGGTTGTACTCTTCAGGTCAAGACCTAAATCTTCCGTAATCACTTCAGCACCTGTTAAGGTAGCAATATCTTCTAACATCGCTTTACGACGGTCACCAAAACCTGGTGCTTTAACCGCAACCGCATTAAATGTGCCACGTAGTTTATTCACAACAAGAGTAGCAAGCGCTTCGCCTTCTACATCTTCAGAAATTAATAACAACGGTTTTCCTTGTTGAACAACTTGTTCAAGAACAGGTAACACGTCTTGAATCGTGTTGATTTTTTTATCGGTAACTAAGATATACGGATCTTCTAAAACTGCTTCCATTTTATCTTGGTCACTTACCATGTACGGTGATTGGTAACCACGATCAAACTGCATCCCTTCAACAACCTCAAGTTCTGTTGAGAAACCTTTTGACTCTTCAATCGTAATCACACCATCATTACCAACGCGTTCCATCGCCTCAGCAATTAATTGACCTACTTCTTCATCAGCGGCTGAAATGGCTGCAACTTGTGCAATCGAATCTTTACCTTCAATAGGTTTAGAAATTGCTTTTAATTCTTGAATTGCAACAGCAACAGCTTTTTCAATTCCTCGACGTACGCCAACTGGGTTAGCGCCTGAAGCGACGTTTTTAAGTCCTTCTTGAATCATCGCTTGCGCTAATACTGTTGCCGTCGTTGTACCGTCACCTGCAACATCATTCGTCTGAGAAGCAACCTCTGAAACAAGTTGTGCCCCCATGTTTTCGAATTTATCTTCAAGTTCAATTTCTTTCGCGATTGTTACACCATCATTCGTAATCATCGGTGCTCCAAATTTCTTATCTAAGACGACGTTACGTCCTTTCGGTCCTAATGTTACTTTAACTGCATTTGCTAAGGTATCGACACCACGCATCATTGAACGACGTGCGTCTTCACTGAATTTTAATTCTTTAGCCATAATTTTTTTCCTCCCTAACTTCATTCTGTATGATCTTACGGATTATTCTTCATTTAATTATTAGATAAATCTTTTAAAGAGTAACTGGATTATTTATAGGAACCCTTGCTAATTAGCCAATGATTGCTAAAATATCATCTTCACGTAGGATTAAATAATCTTTGCCTTCGTGTTTTAATTCTGCACCGGCATATTTCGCAAAAATAACGCGATCGCCTTCGTTAACGTCTGGCGCTGTTTTCGAACCATTATCTAACAAACGACCCTCACCTACACTTACCACACGACCTTGTTGTGGCTTTTCTTTCGCTGAATCCGGTAAAACTATCCCACTTGCTGTTTTTTCTTCTTCTTCAACAATCTCGATAATTACACGATCTCCTAATGGTTTAAGCATTATGAAATCCTCCTTCATGTATTCTAATGGTTTATTTTTGGTTTTTAGCACTCGTCAACTAAGAGTGCTAACACAATTATTATCATAATGAATTTATAGGTATTTTGCAAGTCTTACGATTAAATTTTTTTCGATTTTTTTTGTTTTTTCAAAAGATTTCATACGTCTTATGAATCCGCTTAACTAATTGCAGCACAACTCACCCATTCATGTCATTCACTATTTCATCATGATTTTTTTCATCTTTCCAATTGTCTTTAGTTAAGCAATTCAAGAAGTTATGGTAAACTTAGTCTATTGTTGTCCAAAAGGAGTGATTCATTAATGTCTAAACGTTATTGGGGGATTATCATCACCTATGTCATTGCGCAACTATCTGGTTTTGTTGTCATTTTCTACAGTGAATTTCAACAACTTAGCGAACGGGTTATGCGTGATCTACTTATTTACTGGCAAGTGGGCAGTTTTATTCTTGCTTTAATTATTTCATTGCTGTTGTTATTAAAGGAAAAAGACTTACCGAAAGATCCGAATCGAACCGATGTACCAATTACGATTATTTGGTCAATCGCTGGTGTCTTTTTAGCTTTTCTCGGTCAGATGATTGCCAACCTTATTCAAATAAACGTCTTTAATATTGATCAACAATCACAGAATACACTTGATATTATGGCGATTGCCTTTAATTATCCGATTTTTATCATTGTTGTAAGTGTCGTTGGCCCAATTTTAGAAGAATTAATTTTCCGTAAAATTATCTTCGGTGAAATTTATAAACGGACGAACTTTTGGATAGCTGCTATTATCTCTGGCCTCGCATTCGCGCTCATTCATTTCGACTTTACACATCTACTTGTTTATTTTATTATGGGACTTGTATTTAGTTTTCTTTACGTTCAAACAAAACGGATCATCGTACCAATTTTCGCCCATGTAGCAATGAATAGCATCGTGATAGTTATTCAATTTTATATGCAAACACCAGAAATGCAGGAACTGATTGAACAAATGCGTCAGGTCCAAATGATACTTATTGGAGGTTAACAAGTTATGCGTATTACACCAATTGTCCATGCCTATTTTAGTTTAGGCATTGGCTTACTCTTTGTTTTTTTTGCTTTTGAAGCAGTTGAAGAAACCGTACTAAATCCCTTAACGTTATTCTTAACCCTTTTAGCAACTTTTCAACTTGCCGCAAGCTATCGCTTGTTTAAGTTACATGTGAAAGTTAAGCAAAAACAGCAAGAAAAGAATAATAAAAATGACAAGGATCAATAAAAATGACGCTCTTCTCGACTTGAAGAGCGTCATTTTTATTGCAATTGATTACCATTTTAGCACAACCCTTAAATGCGCCCCTGTTATTCCCTCATCGGTCATATTGACTCGTGGTCACACCAATTAATTGGTCCGCATTAAAAGCAAATTCAACATTAATCTGGTTTCGTTTATCAAAGTAACCTATGATCTCTGCCCCCGTCTCTATTCTTTCATAATAATGCTCACCATAATTATTAATAACCGACGTTTTGTGATCTCCCACTCTTACCCCTTGTCCTGTAGGATAGGTATCGTCGATCACATAACGTCTAACATAACCCTCATTAATCGTTACTACAATGCCGTCATATATATATTGTTTTGACTGAGCATTATCAGCTTCTACTATTTTCTCAGGCTGACCAAAAGCTACTTCAACTTTAACCTCAGAATCACCAAGCGATACTTGATTGACCGTTTCTTCTGATAAATCAATGCTTGATGTTTCGGTAAAAAAATCCACATTACCTTGAGCAGAAACGTCACATCCTAGCACTATCCAACTAAGCAACATTAGCTGCATGAGAAGCGCTACACTTTTCTTCTTTCTTCGCATTTAAAGACCCTCAATTTCTCACTTGAATTTTTGTTGATTGAATTGATGACTTTTACCGTACATCTTGATTATTAGCCTCACCGAAACGCAAACTGATTTTCACGGTAGCTTAGCCTAAGCGGTGACTGCTTGCCCTTACCGCCCTTACGAGTGACTTGAGATGGGGGCTTTTCAACTCTTGATGATATTCACCTTCAGTGTACGGCAAGTCTACTCTATCCCTTAGCTTTCCCAAAACAAGCAAGCACCGTCTTTTCAATTACAAAGATCGGTGCTTGCGGCTTAGCTATAATGACTAGATTTTATCTGACTCGTTATCGATTATAATGCGTTAGGGTAATGCTTCATGAAGTATACAAGAGACTGTAACTCAACAGCTAAATCAATGTGATGTACACGAACGCTATCAGGTACCGTGATTCTAGCCGGTGTGAAGTTTAAAATGCCCGTAATGCCACATTTAACAATCCGCTCAGCAATAGGCTGAGCAACTGAACCTGGCACTGTTAAGATTACTGCTTGAACATTTTTCAAACGGTCTTCCATCTCATCAATGTGATAGACCGTCACGCCACCAATTGTTTCACCAATCTTACTCGTATCCGCATCAAATGCCATTTCAATTTTTGTATTATTGTTTTTCGTAAAATTATAATGTAAAAATGCTGTTCCTAAATTACCAACACCGATGAGTGCCACATTGGTTGTTTCATCTTGATCAAGCGTTTTACGGAAAAAGCCTAATAAGTATTCGACATTATAGCCGTAGCCTTTTTTGCCTAAAGCGCCAAAATATGAAAAGTCACGACGAATCGTTGCTGAATCTACCTTAACAGCCTCACTGAGTTCCTTTGATGAAACACGTGTCTTTCCTTGTAAATGTAAATTATTTAAAAAACGATAATAGAGCGGTAAGCGTTTTGCTGTTGCTTGTGGAATCTTACTTTGTGCTGCCATAGTACATTCTCCTCTTTATTAAATGTTCATCACTGAATCGGTTATTTCTCAAGTTATATTTAGCTACCTTTAGTGTATCAGATTAAACAGTTTCTGTCCTATCAAATACGTACGGTCTCACATAACTTTAATTTTAACATAAAACTGGTGGGATTTGCTTGCTTGAAGTATCAAGGTTACGATACACTTAATTGATGAGGTGAGAAATTATGATAGTCATGCAAATGAATGGACTCGTTAAGCGTTTTGGCGCCGAGACGATTTTAGAAAATATTAAGTTAGAAATTAAAACAAACGACCGCATTGCAATCGTTGGGCGAAACGGCGCAGGAAAATCAACTTTACTAAAAATTATGGCCGGGGAATTATCTCATGATGAAGGTGAGATTCATCGACCAAAAGACGTAAGTCTTGGGTATTTAAGTCAACACACTGGACTTGAAACCGAAGAAACCATTTATAACGAAATGTTAACGGTTTTTGAAGACTTAATGCAAGAAGAACGCGTTTTAAGGCAAATGGAAGCTAAGATGGGCGATCCCGCTATACTTAGTGATGAAACAAGTTATCAGCAATTATTAGCACAATATGATCAGCGACAAGTTGATTTTAAAGAACGCGGTGGCTATCGTTATCAATCAGATATTCGTAGCGTCTTACACGGCATGCGCTTTTACGAAGACGATTTCGAAACAGCTATAAATACGTTAAGTGGTGGGCAAAAGACACGACTGGCTCTAGCTAAGTTATTGCTTCAAAAACCAGATTTACTAATCCTTGATGAACCAACTAACCATTTAGATATTGAAACACTAACATGGCTTGAGGGCTTTTTGAGCAGTTATTCCGGTGCCGTCGTCATTGTCTCACACGACCGATACTTTCTCGATAAGATCGTTAATATCGTTTATGAAATTAGTCGCAAACATTCGAAAAAATATTACGGTAACTACACCAAGTTTCTTGATCAAAAAGCACTTGATTATGAACAAGAGTTAAAACAGTTTGAAAAACAACAAACAGAAATTAAAAAACTGGAAGATTTCGTTCAAAAAAACCTCGTCCGCGCTTCAACGACCAAACGTGCACAGTCACGACGAAAACAATTAGAGAAAATGGATCGTCTCGACACACCACAAGGTGACGAGAAAAAAGCATCCTTTTCCTTTGATGTTGCGCGTCGTAGTGGTAACGATGTCTTAAAATTGCACGAACTAAGCTTTCGTTATCCTGACGGCGATGAGGATGTATTTCATCATGTTTCATTTGAAGTGAACCGGGGCGATCGCATCGCTTTAGTTGGCTCAAATGGGGTAGGAAAAACAACCTTGCTTAAAATTCTGATCGGTCAACTACAACAAACAAACGGGGAAATTGAGTACGGCGCCAAACTTGATCTTGGTTATTACGATCAAGAACAAGCAAACTTAAACAGTCACAAAACGGTGCTTAATGAACTATGGGATGACCACCCGATGATGAATGAAAAAGATGTTCGTACCATTTTAGGTAACTTTCTTTTTAGTGGCGACGATGTCTTAAAATCCGTGTCGCTTTTAAGCGGGGGTGAGAAAGCGCGCGTGTCCTTGGCAAAACTAATGCTTAAAAAAGCGAATGTGTTAATCTTAGATGAGCCAACAAACCACTTAGACTTAGATAGTAAGGAAATCTTAGAAGCAGCGCTGCTCTACTATCCTGGAACACTTATCTTTGTTTCGCACGACCGGTATTTCATAAATGAAATTGCAACAAAAGTTGTCGAACAGTCACAAACTGGCGCTGAGGTTTACCTTGGTGACTATGATTACTATTTAGAAAAGCAAGCCGAAATGAAAGAACTCGATGCATTGAATCAACACACCCAGATAACGACAACAGCTGAAGTTAAACATTCCTTCGCATCAGCTAAACAGAAAAAGCAAGATGAACGAAAGAAGCAGCGTCACATTGAAGAGATTGAACAGATGATTGAACGCTATGAAGAAGACATTGAAGCAAATGATCAATTGTTATGTGAACCTGATGTTTTTCAAGATCATGAACGCGCCCTTGAATTAACTGAAGCAACGCATCAACTAAAAGCAAAGATTGAGCAGTTAATGGAAGAATGGGAAAGCTTGCACGAGGAAGAGTAACAGTCATAATAACACGTAGAACGTTTCAAATTGTGGATAAACACATATTGGTTATTCCGAAAAGTTATACACAGGATAAACCCATTTATATAAGTTATCAACCAACTTATGCACATTATCCACAAGTTTTCTCTAACTTATCCACAGGAATTACCCACATCAGCAAGCTTGCTATTCCTAGATTTAAAAAAGTTACCCACAATCATAATTTAGATTGTGGGTAACTTTTTATCTGTCTCCGTACATTTCTAAGTCTAATCCAGGGTTGGCATTTAGATCTAATCCAGCTCGATTTCCTTTTTGATAAGCAATGTATCCAGCAGCACCAATCATCGCCGCATTATCTGTGCAAAGCGCAAGCGGTGGAATGGCTAAATGCATGTCAGTTTCACTAAACGCCTCTGTTAACGCCTCGCGCAAACGAGAATTGGCAGCGACACCACCGGCAACAATCACTTGCTTTACTTGAAAAGCTTGAGCTGCCTTCTTGGTTTTATGAACCAATACTTCAACTGCACTTTCTTGAAAACTACGTGCAATGTCTTCTTTCTTCAAGACTTCGCCCTTTTGCTTGGCATTATGGACAGTATTGATAACTGCTGACTTTAAACCGCTAAAACTAAAATCATAACTGTCTTCTTCTAAATAAATTCGTGGAAAGTTTAAGGTATCTTCGCCGGTTTGCGCAAGCTTATCGACAAGTGGTCCACCCGGATAAGGGACACCTATCGTACGCGCTACTTTATCATAGGCTTCACCACAAGCGTCATCACGTGTTTCTCCAATGACTTCAAAGACACCATGTTCTTTCATTAAAATCAATTCCGTATGTCCACCAGAAACGACTAAACTAAGCAGTGGAAACTCAAACGGTTCTAATAATTGATTCGCATAAATATGACCCGCAATATGATGAACACCAATGAGTGGCAGTTGATGACTGAATGCTAAAGCCTTTGCTACAGACACGCCCACCAAAAGTGCACCGACTAGTCCTGGACCTTCCGTGACTGCAATAGCATCCATCTCTTTCATTGTCATATCCGCTTTTGATAACGCCTCTTCCAAGATATACGTTACTTGTTCAACGTGATGACGCGAGGCTACTTCTGGAACGACGCCACCAAAACGCTTATGGCTCTCAATTTGTGATGCAACGACATTACTAATGATTTCTTTTCCATCTTTAATGATTGCTACAGCAGTTTCATCACAACTGGTTTCAATCGCTAAAATATATACTTGATCTTTTTTCATACTAGTGTCACCCACATAACTATCGCATCCTCATTATTATCGGTATAGTAATTTCTTCTCGTTCCTGCTTTTTGTAAATGAAACTTCTCATACAGTGTTTGTGCGGCAATGTTAGACGTACGCACTTCTAATGATAAGGTTCGCGCTCCTTTTACCATCGCTTGGTTTAAAACATATTGAAATAATGTGCTCCCATAGCTAAACTTGCGATGATCGGGATCAATTGCAATGTTTGTAATCTGTGCATCATCTAAGACAATCCACATCCCACAAAAACCAATAATTTCATTATCTTTTTCTATCACATAGTAGTAAGCAAATTGATTTTCTTCAATTTCTTTTTGATAGAGCGCTCTATCCCATGGCGTCTTGAAGGAACGCCGTTCAATTGCTGTTACTTGTTCTAAATCACTCGTTTGCATGAGACGAATAGCTACCTTACTCATTTGTATCTGCCACCTGTTTTTCTAACCACTTTACTTCCGCTTCAACAAGACGTAAGTAATTAGGGACTAGCTGATGTGGATCGACTGCTTCCTCTTTTT
The DNA here is from genome assembly GCF_003201605.1 of Streptohalobacillus salinus. GTDB lineage: Bacteria > Bacillota > Bacilli > Bacillales > Amphibacillaceae > Streptohalobacillus > Streptohalobacillus salinus. The sequence goes on from NZ_QJJR01000021.1 coordinate 9,190, forward strand.
CACCTATTGTAGCTAATAACCCGGGGTTAATGACATGATGACCTTTAGGTAAGAACTGTGCCGCTTGACCAAGGGTGTCTTCTATTAATGCACGGTAATGTTCAATATCAGGACTAACAAAAGTAATCGGTGCTTTAAAAGTTTTCAATGATTGTAACCAGTCTTCAAATAAGATGTTTACTTCTTCCTTAACTAAGTTACCTGCTTGGTCATATAAACCGGTAAAAACTAATCCACGTCTTGCATCGAAAAACGGACAAACGTAAGTATGATCAATCGCATTAAGTGCCAACGCCTTTAAACTTGATACAGCCGCAAGTGGAATATTTAGTGTCCAAGCCATAGTCTTCGCAACAGATAAAGCAATTCTTACCCCTGTATACGATCCGGGACCTTTTGCGACGACAATTTTTGTCAGGTCTGCTGGCTTGATATCTGCATCATGCATGATATAATCAATCGCTGGCATTAACCGGGTGGAATGTTTATTTTTATTAACTGAGACATAAGACTCAATCACAAGCCCCTCACGGTACAAGGCAACTGCTAAAGCATCATTTGTCGTATCAATTGCTAAAATCGTCATCTAGAAAGCTCCTTTACGACATATTCAAAAAAGGATCCGATTGGCTTAAACACAATCATTCGGCCATGCTCTGCTTCAGTTCGGGTGATCTCAATTGCTAAACGTTCTTTAGGTAAAAAGGACGCGATAAATGACGGCCACTCTACGACTGTAATACCGTCACCATAGAAATACTCATCAAAGCCAATATCTTCTTCCTGATCTTCCAACCGATACGCATCTATATGATACAGTGGTTTTTCACCTTGATATGTTTTTACAATGGTAAAGGTTGGACTATTGATGGTCCGTTTCACCCCAAGTCCTTTCCCAAGTCCTTTTGTGAACGTTGTTTTACCTGCGCCTAGATCACCGGTTAAGGTCACCACATCATTAGGACGAAGTAGCAATGCTAATTTTTGTGCTAATTGTTCTGTTTCTTCTGGTGTATTGACTTCAAATTCTTTCACCGTCATATTCATCCCTCATTTTTGTGGGTGTAACCACGTTTTTCAAGCGGTGTGATTATCCCGGATTTCCTTAAAAAGACATTCCCATTTGTATTGGGTTGATCTTTAATTTCACCAATAATCGTGAGTAATAACCCCTGCTGATTGGCGATGTTTTTTAATTCACGCATATGTTGTGGTGCAACAGAGCCGATTAATTCAAAATCTTCTCCTCCACTATATTTATAATACGTTTGTTTCTCTAAGCAGAACTGTTTAAGGTAAGGATTGATAGGTACCTGTTCATCATCAATATAAACCGTTTTATTAGAAGCTTGAGCTAACTCATGTGCTTCACTACTGATGCCATCACTGACATCATTTAATGCTAAGCGATCTAGATGAGTCAATTGGTGCGAGAAATGCACACGTGGTGTTGGTTGGCGATGTCTCGCCGTAAGGTAATCGACACCGTCCGATGCTTCTATTCGTCCAAGTAACAGGTCTAAACCTGCACTTGAGTCGCCCAACGTACCGGTGACGAATAATATATCACCAGCTTCCATTGCACTACGGTATCTCGCCTTACCTTTTGGTACGATGCCATGAATGGTCACCGATATAACGAGTTGCTTACCGGTGACCGTATCACCACCGATTAAATCCATATCGTATCCTCTTGCTAAATCATCCATTCCTTGATAAATCGATTGCAATTCTTCATCTGTATACTCATCAGGGATCACAATTGAAATCATATATGAAGTGGGCCAAGCACCCATTGCAGCAATGTCACTGATGTTTGCAGCCAAAACCCGATAACCAATATCATATGTGGACATTGTCTCTCTTGAAAAGTGCACCTCATCTACCATCGTATCAACAGCTGTAATGATGTCATGATAGCCTTCTCTAATTACCGCACAGTCATCACCAATCCCCTTAATCACACTGCTTTGACGATAATAGGATTGTTTAATGCTATCAATAAATTTAAATTCATCCATTTAACACACTCCTCTTTTAGGTTGAGGTTACGTTAAAGTTATCATAGCAAAAATCCGCCAGGAAATCGAAGATTTACAGGATGTTTTTTAATTTCCTCTCAAATAAAAAACCACAGATCAATACTGTGGCCCGTTTGATTTTTAACATTTACCGCGTGTATACTCGGTTAATTTTTGACATTAAAAAAACCATATCGTTATTCTTGAAAGAATAAGATACAGTTACCTTTTTAAAAAAATGGCGGTCCGGACGGGACTCGAACCCGCGACCTCCTGCGTGACAGGCAGGCATTCTAACCAACTGAACTACCGGACCAAAATTGGTTGCGGGGATAGGATTTGAACCTATGACCTTCGGGTTATGAGCCCGACGAGCTACCAGACTGCTCCACCCCGCGACGTTAATAATATAAGACTATTATACTTGATTCATTGCCATTTGGCAATGGCTTAGCGACGTCCTACTCTCGCAGGGCGTAAGCCCAACTACCATCGGCGCTGAAGAGCTTAACTGCTGTGTTCGGCATGGGAACAGGTGTGACCTCTTCGCTATCATCACTAAACCAAAGGGCATATACCCTGAAAACTAGATAAGAAGTCTGACAGACAGTTAAAAATTTTAGTTAAGTCCTCGATCGATTAGTATTCGTCAGCTGCACATGTTGCCATGCTTCCACCTCGAACCTATCTACCTCATCGTCTCTGA
>NZ_QJJR01000022.1 GCF_003201605.1 Streptohalobacillus salinus
TTTTATTCTACAGGGAAACTCACTTGTTTTCTATTATAAAAAGAAAAATAACGCTAGTGAGTTTTTGACTCACCAACGCTATTTATTGTACAACCGATTCATTTTAGTCATCTTGCTTTTTTTATGTTTAATTCATCGCCATATGGAATTTTTTCTGTAGCGTGAAGGTGCACGTTATGAGAAAGTTTTTTGACTTTACAAAAATTTTACGTACGATTCATTCATGCTTAACATCTCCGACGTATACTTAGGATAAATAGAGAGACTGTTAAGAATAGAGGTGAAGGGCATGAATGAAACGATTTTAATAGTAAGTGATAGCCCACCGTTTATTGGTCAGTTGAAACAAGACTGTTATGAGGATGGGTATGTGAGCTGGGAAGCGGCGACTGAAAGCGAAACGTTATCGCTCGTTACGATGGTTGATCCGATCTTAGTTGTGATTGATCTAGAGGCGAATTGTGATGGATTAGAACTATGTCACCGCTTGCGAGAAGTTGGTTATCAGGCTGTCATTATTGTAGTTTCTGAAGATGATTCTGAACTGACGTGTACGCTAACACTTGAACTTGGTGCTGATGATTATTTAGTCAAACCTTATCGATTTAAGGAAATGATCAGTCGGATGAAAGTTGTCAGACGACGAATGATAGAAAAGCTAGTTGTCCAACGTTCTGTGCCAGATGACATGATTGAAAATGGTAGCTATACCTTGATCCCTGATCAATTTCTATTCTACAAGGATCATCAAGTAATCGAATTGACGAAGAAAGAGTTTGAGTTAATTCATTATTTACTAAAGCATAAGGGTGAAGTGATTTCGCGCGACACGCTAGTTGATGCCTTATCGAGTGATTCAGCGACGATAGACGCGCGCATCATCGATGTGTTTGTTAGTCGCTTAAGACACAAAATTGAGCCGGAAGCAGAGAAGTACGAGGTGATTCAAACCATACGTGGAAAGGGGTATCTTTTCACAGATTTTGAAATGGCTTATCGGACACATGTGAAACGTTCTTGAAAAAGAACGTTTGTTCGTATATGATAAAGGTACGAACAAAAGAAGGTGAGTCTTGGTGAAGCGGATTATTTTTTTAGTTGATATGCAGTCGTTTTATGCTTCGGTTGAAAAAGTGAAGAATCCTCGATTGAAACATCGACCTGTCGTCGTAGCGGGCGACCCGAAGTTGCGAAGCGGTATCATTTTAGCAGCTTGTCCATTAGCGAAAAAACAAGGAGTTAAAACGGCCGAAGCAATTTGGCAAGCGGAGGCAAAGTGTCCAGATATGGTTGTTGTCAAACCTAATATGGCGCTCTATATTCAACTGTCTTATCAAATCACCCGTATCTTAGAGCGTTTTTCAGACATGGTTGAAGTGTATTCTATTGATGAACAATTTGTTGATGTTACACATAGTTTGCATTTGTTTGGTACGAAAGAAGAAATGGCAAAACAGATTCATGATGAGATTTTAGAAACACTTGGGATTGAGTCGCGCATAGGTATTGGTGAAAATAAAGTCTTAGCAAAAATGGCCTGTGATCATTTTGCGAAAAAAAGACCTACGGGTGTATTCGAACTGAAACTGGAGAACATTGCAGCGGATTTATGGCCGCTTTCAATTGATCACCTATTTGGGGTTGGAGCACGGATGCGTAAACATTTTGTTATGATGGGATTGCATACAATTGGTAATTTAGCGAATTACCCAGTGAAATTTTTAAAAAAGCGGTGGGGAATCAACGGAGAAGTGCTGTGGCGGTTTGCGAATGGCATTGATACGAGCCCGGTAAGTAATCAAACGCATCGGACGCAAAAAACGATTGGCCACGCGATGACATTACCGTACGATTATCTAACAGCTGAAGATATCAAGGTCGTTCTAAGCGAACTTGCGGAAGAAGTGGCTAGGCGTGTGAGAAAGCAGGGCTATTTAGGTGAAGTCGTTAGTCTATCGCTACGAGGGCATCGTTTTGATGTGAACGAAGGTTTTCACAGACAGCGTAAGTTGGCAGCGCCGACGCAATTGCATGATGTTATCTATGATACGGCATGTGCATTGTTTGATGCGCATTGGACGGGCGTACCGGTCCGCTCTGTCGGTATATCACTAGGACAGCTTGAAAAGAAAGAGATGCGCCAACTATCATTTTTTGATGATCCAGTTGAACAAGAACAATTAGCTGCTGTGATTGACCGGGTGAAAGAAACTTTTGGTCCAACAAGTATTATTCGGGCGAGCTCGTTAACGGGAGCAGGACAAGCGCATAATCGAGCCAAGAAAATTGGTGGACATACAAAATGATGATCATAATGGGTTTAGTCGGGACGAATATGTGGAAAGGTATATTAGATAGTTTAAGAAGGAGGTGGAGGTAATGAAGCATGTGATCCCACTTGTGATGACAGGGTTTGCGTTGATTATTGGGGGCGTATATCTCGCAAGTATAGAAGGAACATCAGAACAAACGGTTTTACCTGTACGTAGTCAACCGACAGAAAGGGTCAACGTGAACTTTAAGGGGGCATCAATCACATTTGAAGAAACCTCTCCTTCCTTTAACGAGACAATTCTCTTTGAAAAGACCGATGCCTTTATTGACGGATTAATACAACCAATTGATGATACGTATCGTTTAGAAACAATAAATTCAATTGATGAATTGTATGCAATTTATGAAGATGTGGCAACACGAGCAGTTGTTAAACCCTATCTCGATTTTTATTTTACGGAAGAAAAAACTGGCGTTTATGTGTTACCGACAGAACTACCGCCGTGGTTTGAAAAAGATCAACCTTATCGACTTAAAGAGATTAACCGCCATAAAGTGAGCGTGACGCAAGAAAACAGCCACTTAGAATTGTATGGTGTATATCAAATTGAATTAGTGTTTGAATGGGTTGAAGGACAAGGCTGGATGATCGTTGCTATTGATCATTCGTGATACAATGATTTTAAAAAGGGAAATGAGGTTATTATGGAGATATTTAAAGATTATTATAACAACACTGTAACACTCTCCTTTTCTGATCATCCTTTTTCGGAATCACCGAAACACGTCCTTGTTTTAACACGGTATCAAAATGCGTGGTTATTGACCCAACACAAAACAAGAGGCTTAGAATTCCCTGGTGGTAAAGTGGAACGAGGAGAGGGTGCCTCTGATGCAGCAGTAAGAGAAGTGTTAGAAGAAACAGGTGGTGTCGTCGCGACATTACATTACATTGGCCAATATTATGTGAATGGGAAGAATGATCAAATCATAAAGAATATTTATTACGCAGAAGTTAATCAATTAATTGAGCAGGACGATTACATGGAAACGCTTGGTCCTGCTTGTGTGAAGGACCTACCTCGACAGATTAAAACAGATGCGGCGTATAGTTTTATTATGAAAGATGATATCATCCAATTAGCAATTAAAAAAATAGACCAGCTGCTGGATGAGGGTATGTCCTAGAAACGGGGCATACTTTTTTGTCGTTTTTAACTCAGGAACAGCGCAACCTTTCACGAAAGAAGAAAGGTTCTTCGAATTGGAACAAACAGCGTGTTCGAGTTGCCAAAGTTCAAGAGAAAATCGCCAATCAGCGCAAGAATTTTCTTCACCATAAATCAAAAGAAATCGTAACGACCTATGATGCCGTTATCATCGAGGATTTGGATATGAAAGGACTGTCACAAGCTTTGAAGTTTGGCAAAAGCGTTTCAGATAATGGGTGGGGAATGTTCACTGCTTTCTTGCATGACAAACTAAATGAACAAGGGAAGAAACTTGTCAAAATTGACAAGTGGTTTCCTTCTTCTAAAACTTGTTCAGGCTGCGGGCGTACGCAACCAATGCCTATGACTATTCGAACGTATGATTGTCTGTGTGGGCTAACGCTTGGTAGAGATATCAATGCGGCACTCAACATCAAAAAGAAGGCATTCGCTTATTAGGCATTACCTAAACAGAAATATAAACGCTTGGAACAAGAGGGTTAGCTTGGTCCATTTCGTTAGCTAGTAAAAGTGGCGATTACCCAAGAACCCCCCACTTCAAGCAACCCGTGAAGGTGGTAAGTGGTGGGTAGTTCACAAATAGAACGGAATAAAAGGTAAAAAAGACGCACGCATATATTGACATTCAAGAGCGGTTTAGATACGATAACATTCGTACGCGATTCGAAACGAAGCGGATTTTTTTGCTTTGTAGAGCAACTTATAAACGAACACTATAAAAGAAGCGGTTAATAGCCAATTCTTTATCTGTTCCGTTAAGGTAAAGTTGGCTAGGTAAAAGCGCTATAATATTATATTAGGAAGTTGACACCAAAAAGGTTGTCAAGGAAGGGAGAGGTTTAGTTATGACACTAAATCGTCGTTTATTTACTTCAGAATCTGTTACTGAAGGACATCCAGATAAAATCAGTGACCAAATTTCAGATGCAATTTTAGATGCAATTTTGGCGAAAGACCCACTTGCCAGAGTTGCTTGCGAAACAACTGTAACAACCGGGCTAGTATTAGTAAGTGGAGAAATCACAACATCAACTTATGTGGATATTCCGAAAATTGTTCGCCAAACCATCAAAGAAATAGGCTACACGCGAGCAAAATACGGGTTTGATTTTGAAACATGTGCAGTATTAACGGCAATTGATGAGCAATCACCCGATATAGCTGGTGGTGTTGATCAAGCATTAGAAGCAAGAGAAGGTAAGATGGATGATGAAGATATCGAAGCGATTGGTGCAGGTGATCAAGGGTTGATGTTTGGTTATGCGAATAACGAAACGCCAGAATTAATGCCATTACCGATCTCGCTTTCGCATAAATTAGCGAAACGATTAAGTGAAGTCCGAAAAGATCACACGATTGATTACTTACGTCCAGATGGTAAAACCCAAGTAACGGTGGAATATGATGAGAATGATCATCCGGTTCGTGTTGACACAATTGTTATTTCTACGCAACACCATCCAGAAGTTGAACTTGAGCAAATTCAAAAAGATATTAAAGAACATGTTATTTATCCAGTCGTACCCAAAGAGTTATTAGACGAGAACACAAAATATTTTATTAATCCCTCAGGTCGTTTCGTGATTGGTGGTCCGCAGGGTGATGCAGGACTTACCGGTCGTAAAATTATTGTGGATACTTATGGAGGCTATGCTCGTCATGGTGGTGGAGCATTTAGTGGGAAAGATGCAACAAAAGTTGATCGTTCTGCATCGTATGCTGCTCGTTATGTAGCGAAAAATATTGTTGCTTCAGGTTTAGCGGATCGTTGCGAAGTGCAACTTGCTTATGCAATTGGGGTTGCGTCACCGGTATCTGTGGCGGTCGATACTTTTGGTACTGGAAAAGTATCAGAAGACAAATTAGTTGAAGCGGTACGCAATTTATTTGATTTACGTCCAGCGGGTATCATTAATATGTTGCAGTTACGTCAACCGATTTTCAAAAAAACAGCAGCTTATGGTCACTTCGGTCGGACAGATGTGAACTTCCCTTGGGAACGTACAGATAAAGCAGCAGCAATTAAGGACTATGTTAAAGCGTAATAAAAAGCGTCAAGCCACTTACACCAAAGGTGTAAGTGGCTTTTTGATATACACAAAGAAGCGCAACACTCAATAAATGAGCATGCGCTTCTTTTCGATAGCAATGATAAAGGGGGGATTGTTTTTTTGATTAACAAATCCATACTGAAGAACGTCATAATCTTTTTGTTCAAGTGATTGAACATAAGTTAAAAGTTGATCGCGTTCGTCAGATCCACCTTCGTGCCCGTGATAGATGACTAAAATAAGTAAGCCACCTTTTTTCAAGTGCTCTAGGATAACCTGGACCGCGTCGAGCGTTGATTGAGGTGTGGTAATGATTGACTTATCACCGCCAGGGAGATAACCAAGATTGAAAATTGCTGCTGTGATATTATGGTAATCCTGTACTTTTAAATGGTCCAGTAAATTAGCGTGACTATCCTGAATCAATAGGCGTTCTGGTTGATTATGCACTGTTAGGCGCCTTCTTGTTTCCTCCAAAGCTTGAGCTTGAATATCAAAGCCATAAACGGTCCCGGTTTCAGCAACGCATTCAGACAATACTAACGTGTCATGGCCATTCCCGCATGTCGCATCAATAACAGTATCGCCCACTTGTACCAGTTCTTTTAGCAATGTGTGAGCATATGGGATGACGCGTTTTAACATGGTAGGACCGCAGGATATTTTTGATAAAACTTGCCTTGATAACTGTCTCGTTTTACGAGTTCGGCATCAATTGCATTGAGCACTTCCCATTTGCTCATGCTCCACATCGGACCAATCAATAGTTCTGGGGGGCCATCTCCGGTAATGCGATGGATGATCATTTCTTTAGGGAGAAGTTCGAGTTGGTCAACGACAAGCTGAATGTATTGATCGCGTGTCATGAATGTTAATAAACCTTTTTCATATTGTTTGACCATAGGCGTTCCTTTAAGCAGGTGCATCATATGAATCTTAATCCCTTGCACATCCATTTCACTGACCGCTTTCGCGGTATCTAACATCATCTGATGATCTTCACCAGGAAGTCCGTTAATGATATGGGTACAAACGTTAATGTTATGCTTACGTAATTTATTGACGCCTTCGATATAACAATCCATATCATGAGCGCGGTTAACTAAGTCAGAGGTTGATTGATGCATGGTTTGTAAGCCTAACTCTACCCATAGATAAGTACGTTTATTTAGTTCCGCTAAATATTCGACAACGTCGTCGGGGAGGCAATCGGGACGTGTACCAATCGATAAGCCAATGACGTTTTCTTGTTGTAGAATCAGCTCAAACTTTTCGCGTAGTTCTTCAACAGGAGCATGTGTGTTTGTATAGGCTTGAAAATAACCCATATATTTAGCGTGAGGCCATTTTTTGTGCATCCGATCTTTTACTTCGTTAAACTGTGTTTCGAGATCATCCACGCGGTCCCCAGCAAAGTCACCTGAGCCGGCAGATGAACAAAAAGTACAACCTCCGTGAGCGACAGTGCCGTCACGATTTGGGCAATCAAACCCACCATCTAAAGCTACTTTAAATATTTTTTCACCAAATTGATTTTTTAAGTGATAATTCCAAGAGTGATACCTTTTTTGATCAAATGAATATGGAAAAGGATTATTCAAAATTAACGCTCCTTCGTTTCTATAAATTATTGTACTTTGGTCATTCTATCACAAGTGCAAATAGGTTGGACAGTCAGTTCACCAATTTGTCGAACAATTGCTTGACAAACGAACGGGGTTTACTTAAAATACGAGTAAATATGACCAACAACAGTTTAAAAGGAATAGTAGGTATTAAACATTGCTATAGAGAGTTAACGTTTGGTGGAAGTTAATCGTGTTTCGTACCGAACTCACCTTTTAGTTTTAGCTATGAAAGCAGGAGTAGCTGACGTTTTTCTGCGTTAAAGAAACAAAGTGAACGCACAGTGTGCGTTAATCTTGGGTGGTACCGCGGGAGCAGCTCTCGTCCCAGTGTTGGGATGGGGGCTTTTTATAGTTTTAGAACGTACGTTCTAAAGGTTGGGTTACATAATTAGACGAGGAGGAACGATCATGTCATTTGATCACAAACTGATAGAAACGAAATGGCGCAATTATTGGCTATCAAACAAAACATTTAAGACAGATACAGATGCGAAGAAAGAGAAGTTTTACGCTTTAGATATGTTTCCTTATCCGTCAGGAGCAGGTCTGCACGTGGGTCACCCTGAGGGTTATACAGCGACAGATATCCTGTCACGTATGAAAAGAATGCAAGGTTATGAAGTGTTGCATCCAATGGGGTGGGACGCATTCGGTTTACCGGCTGAACAATATGCTTTAGATACAGGCAATGATCCTGCTGTGTTTACTAAAAAGAATATCGATACTTTTAGGCGTCAAATTCAAGAACTTGGTTTTTCTTATGATTGGGACCGAGAAATATCTACAACAGATCCGAATTACTATAAATGGACACAGTGGATCTTCTTGCAACTGTATAACAAAGGCTTAGCCTACGTTGATGAGGTAGCTGTAAACTGGTGCCCTGCACTAGGGACTGTCTTAGCCAACGAAGAAGTAATTGATGGTTTAAGTGAACGCGGCGGCCATCCGGTTGAACGCAAACCGATGAAACAGTGGATGCTTAAAATTACTGCATATGCTGATCGATTACTTGATGATTTAGAAGAACTTGATTGGCCAGAAAGTATCAAAGATATGCAGCGGAACTGGATAGGTCGCTCTGAAGGGGCGGATGTTATTTTTGGTATTGATGGCTATGAAGAGACATTTAAAGTTTTCACAACACGCCCAGATACTTTGTTTGGTGCAACTTATACAGTGCTAGCACCGGAACATCCATTGGTTCAAAAAGTTGTGACCGATGCAAACAAGGATAAAGTGAATCGTTACATCGATCAAATAAAATCAAAAAGCGACTTGGAACGGACAGATTTACAAAAAGATAAGACAGGCGTTTTTACGGGTGCCTATGCAGTTAATCCGATTAACGGAAATAAAGTTCCGATTTGGGTTGCTGATTATGTCTTAATGAGCTATGGTTCTGGAGCAATTATGGCTGTGCCTGCTCATGATCAACGTGATTACGAATTTGCAACTAAATTTAACTTGGATATCATCCCGGTACTAGACGGAGGTAATGTAGAGGAAGAAGCCTTTACCGGGGATGGAAAGCATATCAATTCTGGTTTTTTAGATGGCTTGAGTAAAGATGAAGCGATAACCCAAGCGATTGACTGGTTAATTGAACATGATAAGGGAGAAGCGAAGATAACGTATCGTTTACGTGATTGGTTATTTAGTCGTCAAAGATACTGGGGAGAACCGATTCCAATTATTCATTGGGAAGATGGAACAATGTCAGGAGTCGATGAAGCAGATTTACCATTGGTGTTGCCGAAAACAACTGAAATTAAACCGTCTGGCACAGGTGAATCACCGCTTGCGAACATTGATGACTGGGTGAATGTCATAGACGAGAAGACAGGTATGAAAGGCCGCCGCGAGACCAATACGATGCCGCAATGGGCAGGAAGTTGCTGGTACTTTCTGCGGTTTATTGACCCAGACAATACTGAGCAGTTAGCTGATAGAAATGCACTGGAAGCATGGTTACCAGTCGATGTTTATATTGGTGGAGCTGAACATGCGGTACTGCATTTACTGTATGCGCGATTCTGGCATAAATTTTTATATGACATTGGTGTTGTACCAACGAAAGAACCGTTCAAGAAATTATTTAACCAGGGAATGATCTTAGGTGAAAATAATGAGAAAATGAGTAAGTCAAAAGGTAACGTAGTAAATCCAGATGAAATTATTGAAAGCCATGGTGCCGATACCCTTCGTCTATATGAAATGTTTATGGGACCTTTGGATGCATCAATTGCTTGGTCTGAAGGTGGACTAGATGGGGCACGTAGATTTTTAGACCGCGTATGGCGTTTACTCATTAATGATGAGACAAATACACTTAGTGAAAAAGTTAAAGCTGATGTAGCGAATGATGTATTAGAGAAGGTTTATCATGAAACGGTCAAACGTGTGACTGAGAACTTTGAAGACTTAAAATTTAATACAGGTATTTCGCAACTAATGGTCTTTATTAATGATGCTTACAAAGCAGATCAAATTAAACGAACATATGTCGAAGGATTTGTGAAACTTCTATCACCAATTGCACCTCACCTTGCGGAAGAATTGTGGGAAAAATTAAGTCATGAAGGTACAGTTAGTTACGAAGCTTGGCCGAAGTATGACGAAGCCAAACTTGTTGAAGATGAAGTGGAAATTGTGATTCAAATTTTAGGTAAAAATCGAGCGAAAATGATGGTTGATAAACAGGCTACGAAAGAAGACATAGAAAAATTAGCACTTGAACATGATCAAATTAAAGATAAGATTGAAGGCAAAACCGTACGTAAAGTTATTGTTGTGCCAGGTAAGTTAGTGAATATTGTAGCTAATTAATTTAGTGAGCGGCGATGTAGTCAGAATTACATCGTCGCTTTTTAATATATAGAAGTAAAAAAGTTATTGACTTCTTTTTTGATGTAAGTTACAATAATTCTTGCTGCTGAAACACAACAGTCGAATGAAGTAATTGAAAGAAGATTTTGAATATTTCATGTTGACAAGAATTGTTGATGTATGGTAGTATGTATTTACTGTCTGAAACGGACAGGACAAACAATTGATCTTTGAAAACTGAACAAAACACACAGTATGTTAAGAAAAACAAGTAAGTAAAGCTAGTGCTTTAACCAGAGTTATTATGACTCTTTCAATTATATTG
>NZ_QJJR01000023.1 GCF_003201605.1 Streptohalobacillus salinus
TCAGAGACGATGAGGTAGATAGGTTCGAGGTGGAAGCATGGCAACATGTGCAGCTGACGAATACTAATCGATCGAGGACTTAACTAAATTTTTAACTGTCTGTCAGACTTCTTATCTAGTTTTCAGGGTATATTTAGATTTTTTTGATAAAAATTGTTTAATTTTTTATTAAAAAAACACTTGCTTTTATATTTAGAAATGAATATAATATAACTTGTCCTTGTAAAAGTTTCACTTGGATAAAGCGAAAAAGATCTGGTGACTATAGCGAAGAGGCCACACCTGTTCCCATGCCGAACACAGTAGTTAAGCTCTTCAGCGCCGATGGTAGTTGGGCTTACGCCCTGCGAGAGTAGGACGTCGCCAGGCATTGTATCCATTCCACAGTAGCTCAGTGGTAGAGCAATCGGCTGTTAACCGATCGGTCGTAGGTTCGAGTCCTACCTGTGGAGCCATAATGGAGAGCTGTCCGAGTGGCCGAAGGAGCACGATTGGAAATCGTGTAGGCGGTGTTAAACCGTCTCGAGGGTTCAAATCCCTCGCTCTCCGCCAGAACATTTTAATAAGAGATGGCCCGTTGGTCAAGCGGTTAAGACACCGCCCTTTCACGGCGGTAACACGGGTTCGAATCCCGTACGGGTCACCAAATTCCCATGGAGGATTAGCTCAGCTGGGAGAGCACCTGCCTTACAAGCAGGGGGTCGCAGGTTCGAGCCCTGCATCCTCCACCATTTTATTTCATAACGTCGCGGGGTGGAGCAGTCTGGTAGCTCGTCGGGCTCATAACCCGAAGGTCATAGGTTCAAATCCTATCCCCGCAACCAATTAATTTAATAGTGGTCCGGTAGTTCAGTTGGTTAGAATGCCTGCCTGTCACGCAGGAGGTCGCGGGTTCGAGTCCCGTCCGGACCGCCACTTATTTTTTGTTAAGTGTGCAAACAATGGCTTGGTAGCTCAGTCGGTAGAGCAACGGATTGAAGCTCCGTGTGTCGGCGGTTCGATTCCGTCTCAAGCCACCATTTATATGGAGGGATAGCGAAGTTGGCCAAACGCGGCGGACTGTAAATCCGCTCCCATCGGGTTCGTAGGTTCGAGTCCTACTCCCTCCACCATTTTTTAAATTAAATAAGCTTTATAGGGGTATAGTTTAAAGGTAGAACAGAGGTCTCCAAAACCTCCGGTGTGGGTTCGAGTCCTACTACCCCTGCTCTATATACAATACATTATGGCGGTCGTGGTGAAGTGGTTAACACATCGGATTGTGGTTCCGACATGCGTGGGTTCGATCCCCACCGGTCGCCCCATTTATGTTTTGTTTTTTTATTTATAAAATTATATATATTTTGGGCTATAGCCAAGCGGTAAGGCAACGGTTTTTGGTACCGTCATGCGCTGGTTCGAATCCAGCTAGCCCAGCCATTTGCGAAAGTAGTTCAGTGGTAGAACATCACCTTGCCAAGGTGGGGGTCGCGGGTTCGAATCCCGTCTTTCGCTCCATATTTTTAATTAGTATCAACATGTGGCGGTATAGCCAAGTGGTAAGGCAGAGGTCTGCAAAACCTTCATCACCGGTTCAAATCCGGTTACCGCCTCCACAACATGCCGGCGTGGCGGAATTGGCAGACGCGCGGGACTCAAAATCCCGTTCTTTCACGAGAGTGTCGGTTCGACCCCGACCGCCGGTACTATTTACATAATTTTAAAGTAACCCTGCAAAGTCTATTTAATTAAACTTTGCAGGGTTACTTTTGTTTGAATTTCGATCAACAAAGCTATGAGGGTGCCTTCAAAAAAGCTGAAATGGCGGTTTAATACCGTTATTCAAAACGCTTTATCCTCATTGTGAAGACTGATGGTTTGGAAAATCATATGTGAAAACGTTTCGTCAACCAGCTGATGGGTATTAGTAATATATGAATCTATTTTAGGAGGAGAGTAGGAATGAAACCTTATGCTAAGTTTGCTGGTATGATTATTACGTCAACGGTTGTCATGTTTTTATTCAAGTACTGGAGCACTTATGAAATTGATCATATCTATTTTAGCGAAACAAGAGCCTACATGGCTTTATTAATGGGAGCAACAATGGCTGTAATAATGTTGTTATTTATGACGCACATGCTGAAAAACCGAAAATTAAACATTAGTATTTTAGCAGGTAGTGTCGTTGTCTTTGCGTTATCATTATTCTTACTTAGAAGTCAAACGCTTGTTGATGATGTGGATTATATGGAAGCAATGATTCCGCATCACTCCATTGCTATTTTGACAAGTGAAAGAGCGCAAATTGATGACCCACGTGTGCGTGAACTTGCAGATGAAATTATTGCAGCTCAACGTAAAGAAATTGACGAAATGAAAGCGTATATTGAAGATTTAGAAGATGAAGAGTAATGTTAAGATTGTATTTAATTATACGTTATTAGTAGAATATCAATAGCATTACTGAGACAGTAGTAGTTGGATTGATCATTAATCTAATCACAAGAATAGTAAACATTATGAACTTAATACTTGTATTTATTATGAATGTATGGCAAAGTAGAACCTGTAAGTAATTAAATAGCAAGTTTCAATGTGGGGGGACCAGTACGGCTGGTTGAGATCGTATCCGATAAGATACAGACCCTTGGAACCTGATCTGGTTTAGACCAGCGTAGGGAACATATGTGAACACGAAATTATGTGATAATATATGCGCTCTAGGCCTCTGCCTGGGCGCATTTTGTTTTTTTCGTGGAAGTATAGTATGTTCCTCCATAAAATTTAAGGGGGATTTTCAGATGAAGAGAGTAGCATTATTTGTTGTATCAGTTGGATTATTTTTCAGTTTAACAGCATGTCAAGGTGATGACACAAATCAAACAGAAACAGTAGAAGATATTACCATGGTACTTGATTGGACACCAAACACAAATCATACAGGACTTTATGTAGCGGAAGCACTTGGCTATTTTGAGGATGAAGGTTTGAATGTAGAGATTACATTACCCGGTGAGTCAGGTGCTGCGCAAGTAGTTGCCTCTGGTCAAGCTGACTTTGGTATTGCCGCACAAGAGGCGATTAGTGAAGCACGGACGCAAGATATACCACTTGTGTCGATTGCTGCAGTTATTCAGCATAATACATCCGGCTTTGCATCACCTGTTGAAAAAGACATCACCTCACCAGCTGATTTTGCTGGCAAGACCTATGGTGGTTGGGGCGCACCCGTAGAAGCAGCAGTAATTGATGCTTTAATGAAAGACGAAGGAGCAAGTGTTGATGATGTCAATATCGTCAATATGGGGAATTCAGATTTCTTTACAGCTGTAGAACGTGATATTGATTTTGCTTGGATCTATTATGCGTGGACTGGAATTGAGGCAGAGCTTAGAAATCTTGAGCTAAACATGCTATATCTAACTGATTACTCAGAGAAACTCGATTATTATACCCCAGTTATTGCAACAAATGAAACCATGATTGAAGAAAATCCGGAAACAATTCGTAAGTTTATGAGCGCCGTGTCAAAAGGGTATAACTACGCCATTGATAACCCTGAAGAAGCTGCAGCATTATTAGTAGAAGCCGTTCCTGACTTAGATGAAGAACTGGTGCACGCTAGTCAAGAATGGTTGTCTCCACGATACCAAGACGATGCAGCGAAGTGGGGAATTCAAGAAGTAGAAGTTTGGGAGAATTACTCTGAGTGGATGTATGAGAATCAATTATTGGACCGAGAGCTTGATGTAGAAGGGTCCTTTACTAATGAATTTTTACCTGAATAAACTTTATGAAGAGGAGTAAATAAAATGGCAAATGCATTGGTTAGTATTCAAATTATTCCTAAAACAAAAAATGGAGAAGATGTGATTCCTTATGTTGATGCAGCAATTGCAATCATTGATCAATCAGGAGTGAAATATCAAGTGAATCCATTAGAAACAACAATGGAAGGTGAGTTATCAGAGCTATTTGCAATCATTGAGAAAATGAATGATGAAATGGTTGCACAGGGATGTAAGAGTATTATTTCCCAAGTCAAAGTCGTCTATAAACCAGAAGGTATTTCAATGGATACGTTAACTGAAAAGTATCGATAGGATGGGAGGTTAGGGCGATGTCTTTTGAGACATCGCTTTTCAATTATGAAGAGATTTACAGCAAAAACAGTTAGTCCTATGTTAGTGCTCGTTTTATTGCTCGTTATTTGGGAGATGAGTAGTCGCCTGTTGGACATTCCGGCCTGGTTGTTACCCGCACCGACGGTGATCGTAGCAGAGGGGATAGATGGTTGGGGGAACTACCAACATCATCTTATTTCCACGACCCAATTAGCATTCTTTGGTTTTCTTATCGGTGCTACGGTTGGGCTTGTTGTTGCAATGACATTGCACTTGTTACCAGCGGTTAAACGAGCGATTTATCCATTATTAATTTTATCGCAAAATATACCTATTATTGTTTTAGCGCCATTGCTAGTGATTTGGTTTGGGTTTGGTGTGATGCCTAAATTAATTGTCATTACTCTTGTTTGTTTTTTCCCGATTGCAGTCTCAACAATCGATGGATTTCGTCAAACGAGTTATGAACTATTACATTACATGCATATGGCTGGCGCATCAAAGCAACAGATCTTCACTAAATTAGAATTGCCCCATGCGTTACCCAGTATTTTTTCTGGTTTAAAGATCGCAGCAACATACAGTGTAATGGGAGCAGTGATTTCAGAGTGGTTAGGCGCTAATCAAGGAATTGGAGTCTATATGACACTTGCTCAATCTTCATTTCGAACAGATCGTGTCTTTGTTGCGATATTCTTTATCATGATATTGTGTATGATTTTTTTTGGAGCGATTATTGGGCTAGAAAAAGTACTGATTAAAGGACGGGGAAAGGAGGACGAATCATGAGTGAATTGGTAGTTGAAAAAATCTCAAAGTTATATCAAGGAGAGCCTATTTTATCTGAGGTTTCATTTTCAGTCAAAGACGGAGAATTTGTTGCTTTACTTGGTCCGTCAGGGAGTGGGAAAAGCACTCTGTTTCATTTAATCGGTGGTATTTCTAAACCGGAACAAGGCGCCTTCTATTTAGATGGAATAAACATTACCGGTCAGCGTGGTGCTATTAGTTATACGCCGCAAAGTCCTTCACTATTTCCTTGGCGGACAATTATAGATAACGTTGTGTTAGGCTTAGAAATACACGCAAAGCCAGATTATGATAGAGCGCGCACAATGTTACAAAAAGCTGGTTTATCAGGTTATGAAGAGGCGTATCCCCATCAGTTATCAGGTGGCATGCAGCAGCGCGTTGCATTTGTACGCGCCTTACTTAGTCCGCAGGACTTTATCTGTTTAGATGAGCCTTTTTCAGCGTTAGACGAGTTTACCAGACTAGAAATGCAAAAATGGTTACTGACAATTTGGGAAGAAAATCGACAATCTGTCTTATTTGTCACCCATAATATCGAAGAGGCTCTGTTTTTATCTGATCGCGTGATTGTCTTATCAAGTAAACCTGCCCAGATAAAAAAAGAATTTGTTGTTCCATTTGAGCGACCACGGCGTGAAGAATTGTTACTATCAGAAGAATTTCTGAAATGGAAAAAAGCTATTTACCAAGAACTGCAAGGTAATCATGATGAACGCCATCATTGATGCACATATTCATCTTGATCTATACGCCGAAAAAGATAGAGCATTGATGTTAAATAAGCTAAAAGAAGATGGTGTTACCGCGCTTGTTGCTGTTTCAAATGATTTAAAGTCAGCGCAATCAGTATTAGCCTTAGCAGCTACTCATCCGGAGATTAAGCCAGCAATTGGTTTTCACCCAGAACAGGACTTACCTAGTGATAATGAGATAGATAACATTATTGCATTAATTCACATGCATCACCAAGCACTTGTTGCGATTGGAGAGATTGGTCTGCCCTATTACACGCAACAAAAAAATCCTGAACTGTTACGAGAACCGTATATTGATTTATTAGAACGTTTCCTTAAAGTAGCGGCTGCATTAGACAAACCAGTTGTCCTGCATGCGATTTATGAAGATGCGTTAGTTGCTTGTGACTTATTGGAAAAACATCAAGTGAAACGAGCACATTTTCATTGGTTTAAGGGCACTGCGCCAATCATTGACAAGATGATTCGTGGTGGCTACTATATTTCTGTTACGCCGGACGTCATATATGAATCAGATATTCAGCGCGTGGTAGAGCGATATCCACTTGACTTAATGATGGTTGAAACAGATGGTCCGTGGCCTTTTCAAGGTCCTTTCGAGAAACAAATGACAGAGCCAGCGATGATTCATCAAACAATTGCTAAAATTGCTGAAATTAAACAAATAGAAACGGGGCGCGTCTATCAAACACTCTATCAAAATACGCGCCATTTTTATCGATTAGACAACTAACGTTTGTGTTAGTTGTCTTTCCTATGCGAGTCTTTTTGGAAAAGCCTTAAAATATTGATTGTGAAATAGGATATTTGTCTCTAACTATATGGTTGGTTTCAGCAGGTTGCACGGATTTATCGAAAATAAGTTGAATAAATTAGAATTTCAATTAAAATATAGAGTATGATGTAATGACAGTTGCTATTCTTAAAAAAGATACGTAAGGGTAGCCCGCTCTGAAAATACAATATAAGGAGTTAAGACTTTGAAAATTAAAGATTTTACGTTAACCGCAATATTTATTTCAATTATTTTATTATTTGCTTTTACGCCAATCGGTTTTATTCATCTAGGTGTTATCAAAGCAACACTTATCCACATTCCTGTAATTATTGGATCGATTATTTTAGGACCAAAAATCGGGGCGATACTAGGTCTTACCTTTGGTTTCACTAGCGTGATTACAAATACGATTGCACCATCCTTGCTATCGTTTGCCTTTTCACCGGCCATTCCAGTGTTAGGGACGGATCAAGGCAGTTTTTGGGCGCTTGTTGTCGCGTTAGTGCCAAGAATGATAATTGGGATTATTCCTTATTTTATTTACCGGTTCTTTAAACAAAAACTTAGTAATCGTATCCAAGAAAAAGCCGCGCTGTTTATCACGGGTCTAGTTTCGACAGTTATTCACACCTTTCTAGTGCTAGGAGCGATTGCCTTATTATTTACCGATGCTTACGCACAAGCGATTGATGCTACAAGTGGGAGTGCGATTTTTATAGCAGTAATGACTGTTTTTCTCAGTAATGGTGTCGGTGAGGCTTTAGTTGCCGCTTTTATTGTTACGATGATTATTCCACCACTGTTGCGGATTTCTAAATAAAAGCAATTGTTGTCCAACAGAAAAAAGATACGAAACGATCATATTTTTCACGATCGTCTCGTATCTTTTTATCTTGGTTGTACAATAAATAGCGTTGGTGAGTCAAAAACTCACTAGCGTTATTTTTCTTTTTATAATAGAAAACAAGTGAGTTTCCCTGTAGAATAAAA
>NZ_QJJR01000024.1 GCF_003201605.1 Streptohalobacillus salinus
AGTTTCGTGATAGAATGAAGCATAACAATCACCCCTTTTACTATACTATACCCTGTTTTAAATACCCCTTATCCCCAAAATTGCGTAAGAACCCATCTTAGTTTAGCAGTTACATGATCATGGGACGAAAATAAATGTGATAAGAAACAACCGTCACAAGTATTCGATATCAGCGATGTGTACGCTGTTACAAGTCCCTCGAGCGACGTATTACTACGTCGCGACCAAACGTGATAATCGAGATAAAGCCATCACAGAAGCCATTATAAAAATCTTTCATGCGAGCCGTCCTATCTACGGTGGTCGTAAAATCAAAGAAGAGCTAGACAATCTAGGTTACAAGGTATCTCGACGCCGCATTGGCCGAATCATGAAAGAACAAGGCTTAGTGTCAAAATATACAAAAGCTCAGTTCAAGCCGCAAAAATCTAAAGTGAATGAAGATGTGACAACGAACACGTTAAATCGTGAATTTGATAATCGCGAAGAACTTGAAGTGGTTGTCAGCGATTTAACTTATGTCAGAGTCGATCAAAAATGGCACTATATTTGTGTATTAATTGATCTCTTTAACCGTGAAATTATTGGTCATAGCTCTGGACCAAACAAGACCGCAGAGCTTGTCACTCGTGCCTCCCGCTCACTAAGAACGAATCTACATCGTCTTAAATTATTCCACACCGATAGAGGGAGTGAATTCAAAAATAAAAGTATTGATGAAGCATTAGATACCTTCGGTATCGAACGTTCACTCTCAGCAAAAGGAACACCTTACGATAATGCCGTTGCAGAAGCTGCATTTAAAACACTAAAAACAGAATTTATTTTATATGAGCAGTTTGCTTCGCAAGAAGCGTTAGACCTTGGTTTATT
The DNA here is from genome assembly GCF_003201605.1 of Streptohalobacillus salinus. GTDB lineage: Bacteria > Bacillota > Bacilli > Bacillales > Amphibacillaceae > Streptohalobacillus > Streptohalobacillus salinus. The sequence continues at coordinate 874 of NZ_QJJR01000024.1, forward strand.
CGACTATGTTAATTGGTATAACAACGTCAGGATACATGGTTTATTAGGCTATTAAACGCCCGCTGAATATAAGAAAAACAGAGCGGTTCACTCCGCATCATAAAAAGACACGCACTTTATTTGGAGAGGCGAGCGTGCTAGCCTGTATGGCAGAGCCAGATGTTTTCATCATCTGGTTGCCGAACTCGATTGCATGCGAGCAGAGCGACAGTCAAGTGACAATAAGCTAGCAGTGCTAATATAAGCATTTAAAATACTAAGAAGCGATAGTCTGAGTTTCGCTCCTTAAAAAAGTTGTGCAGTTTTGTGTTGGCATACCAAGTAAGATGGATGCATCAGAATACAAGAATTACTTATTATGGTTTTTTCTATAACCTGGATATCCCGATTCCCTCGTTATAAATTATCTGGAATCCCGGTTGTAAGCTTATTTTTTAATTCTAAATATGAATCAAAAATCCAATTATTCATAAAACAGAGCCTCTAACACTAATCAGGATAATGTTAGAGGCTCTGTCTATAATTCTTTACTTTCTATATTTTCCTTATTTCATCAGCTATTCTTTTGACTATACCTGTGACAAGTGCGTTTCCCATAAAAAACATTCTCATTCGATCTGATACTTCGCTCACAACTCCGGTTTTATCAATTTTATATTTAGTCCAATTGTCAGGGAAATCCTGTAAACGTTCAGATTCAACAGGCGTTAATAATCTAAACCTACCATTAACTTCAATAAAGTGAGTTGATCGATTTAGTGTACCTTCAGATGTTAACATTGTTCTACTTGGAAGATCTAATTGATCTGTCGGAGACATTCCGCCTTCTGAATAAATATATTTGTGGCCAGTTGAAGATGTGCGTTCAATTTTCTTTGGGCCGCGTAAGTATTTAAATTTTTCGAGTCGTTCTTTATCTGTTATATAGTATTTCGATGGTATAGTTTCTTCACTTTCTAGAATGGTTCCTAGAGTTATAGGTGGTTCTTCCATTGTTGATGCTGTATCAATAGTTAAGTATTGGCCATATCTCATAATACCAGAGTTCCATACTTTACCAGAAAAATCATCAGATACTTTTACAATGTCAGAAGGTAAATTATATTCTTCCCGACGATTTTTAACAGCTTCTGCTCGAATGGGGAATTGTCGTGCAAATAATCCATTTCCAAATATATAATCATCATATTTAGCAATGCCTGGACCATCTAACTTTTGGTCTTTATCGACGGAAATTGCAAACTCACTATCGTTTCTGTAGACAAAGAAGAAAACACGTCTTCTTCGCTGTGCTCTTCCATAATCAGCTGCATTGATGACTCGCCACTCAACAGAATAGTTTAACTCATTAAATGCCGCTAACATTACTGCAAAATCACGTCCACGTTGATTAGAAGGTGACTTCAATAATCGATCTACGTTTTCAAGGACCAGATATTGTGGTTTAATTTGAGTGACTGCTCTTATTATTTCCCAAAATAAAACACCTTTTTTGCCTTCAATCCCGAGCTCACCTTTTTTGCTTCTAGCAACAGAGTAGTCTTGGCATGGAAATCCACCTACAATAATATCTGCATCCATTTTTTCAAACTCCTCATCGGAAATTTCTTGAATATCTTTATTTGTATTCTGACTATCTTTAAAGTGATAATTGTATATTTCAAAAGCATCCTGACTCTTTTTTGAGGGTTCCCATTGGTTAGCCCATTTTGTTTTGAATAAATTTTTATCTGATGTTTCAAATCCTAATCTGAATCCTCCTACACCTGCGAATAACTCTAATATTTTTAATTCTTTACTCATAATTATAATCCCTTCCCTGATTTCTTTGAGTTACTGTATAAAACAATTGAATTCTGTATGACTTATTATACACACTTTCTTTAAAAAGATCAAGAACACATACTTATCTCTATAATTTTGTTTTTATAATATATTTTAGAATACAAGTATGAAATGGGAGAATCAAACATTTTCAGGGAATTATTTTTAATGCGAATTTAGATTTATAGATTTGTGATTGAATAGAATGTTTTATTATGGAATTAATTGTAGTGATTTACATACAATCAGAGGTAGTGGGAAATAGGGGGAATTTTACATTGTATTTAGAGTTCATAATCACAGATTATGTTAAGGGGGGAAGGGCAAATGAATTAAGTGAGCGATTAACTATCTTTCTCTATGTACTAGGGGAGCGAAATCTGGTACATTTCGATTTCAACCTTACCAGCAAAACAACGAGCTTATTCAATGAAGTCCGGATACATGACCTCAATATTGAGAAAGTATGTACTTGGAAATGAAACTATTAAATCTATTATGAAGAATTCCTTCTCCTTAAAAAACAGCAATATTGAAGAAATCACAAAAAGAAAAATTCGAACCACATCAAGGCAAAAGTATTAATGAAATGAAAAAAGAATTTGAGATAAATATTGCATTGAAAATGTACCAGGTGGGGATGCGTACATATAGTTGTCCAAGATTATGTCCGCATCCCCGCCTGGTAGATATCATTGGCAGTAGTCATCTTCTAAAAAATATGAAGAAATTCGCGAAAACCATTGTTCAAATGATGTTTTTCCAGTAAACCTATCCATTTGTTTGTCCTTTATTTTGGATTTGGATTGTTTTACTACCATCTAATCATTATAAAGGTTTTTTGTATAAAACACACTTTCAGAAGATTATGAATGTTGTTAAAAGAGTCTGGATTTTTCATGCGACACTAGTGACTTTAAATAATTTAATGATAGTCTTCATACAGCATGTGGATGGAAATGTGAATGTAAAATATTTGATATTGTTCAGTGGTACAAAATCGATTTAAAATATTTTTAATACTTAATGGAGTGGTTGGAAAAATAATTTGTAAAATTCTTTTCTTTTATCTGTTTCAATTTTAATCGAGTTTAAAAATTGTACTTTCACATAAGTGTTTTTGAATGTACTAATATAGACAGGTTTAGAAAGTTCTGAAGACTGTTTGAAATTTTTAATCATATCTCTAATTTTATCTTCTGAAACGTTATTGAACTCATTAATATAACCTTGCGTATAAGCATTTACAAAAATAACATTCATGGATACACTCCTTCATCAAAATAGGTATTAATTTTATTAACATCTTTATTGTCTATTTTGTTTTAATTATAAGGGTTGTTTACACATTTATAGTTATGCAGGATATCGAGCGCTTCCAAATGTGACGCTGGCAGGTTGTTGGGCTCATGTACGTAAAAATTTAAAGGTGCTTTAACTGCACTATTCGAAGGTGCTGAAAACTTACGTTTCACTCCGAATACAGGATTAGCGCTCTGTAATAAGTTATGCAGTGTTGAGACCAAGTTAAAAGTTTTACGCTTGAGGAGCAACAAAAAGAATGTTTGATAAGTAGTCAGCTGATTTTAGAAGCATCCGCGCAACGTTGATTGAGAAATATATAAGAAATCCCTAATCTTTGCAGAGTGCCGAAAAGGGAATAAGCCAATATTAACATGAGCCCAGACCTGAATGATAGGTGTGGGCTATTTGACGCTTACACCCTTTCGGTAAGCTTTTTTCATAAAATTATTCTATAACAAATCTTTAATTTGCTCATATATATATTCTTTACTTAACCACCAAGCTTGTTTTGTAATATAATCATCTGAATAGTTTTCTTTTTCGTTGTCAGGCCGATTTATCCATTTTGCTGGATGGGGTAATTTAACAGAGTTATTCATTAACTTCCTTTTAGGAATCCCTTTCTCTATAACGTCTTTATAGTATTTTGACTTATATTGAGCAAGACTGGCATCTGGGCGAAGGCATAAAATATTTTCCAGGGATGGATTAATAAAATTATTTTTTATTATGATTTTTTTATTATCTATAAACTTTAGTTCAACACCATTTTTTAGTTTTTCTAACTCAGTTTTCCAAACTTCTTTTACTGGTCCATCTATGTCGGAAACTGGCATATTCCAAAATTTCGCGCCTACAAAAATAATATCCTCAGGGTTTGTGTTGTCAGAACCACTATTTTTTTTCTTTTTACCAAGATTATTAAAGACTAGTAATAGAAATTTTTTTCTTTCAAAGAAATCATAAACTTTTGATTTCTCCCAAGATTCTTTAACTAGTTCAAGAAATGAAGGAATCCCCATAAATTTAAAATGTTCTCTTGGTTGCCCCATCTCTAAAGTTATAGTTTTTAAACTAATCTCTGCTTTTTCGATTTCTTCTGATGTGACTTCGTTTGCAGAGGTTGGCAAGTTAAGAATTCCACGGATTATCATGTTATTGATATTTTTTTGTTGACTTTCACCTACTTTGATACCAAGAGTTTCAATCAATTCACTTTGTTTCATACCGTAATAGGGAGTGAAACGAGAGACAATAATTTCCTCAAGGGTTTTCTTTTCTAGCTCACTAACATCTTTTACAATACTACTAATAGCTTCGGTATGTTCTTGTCCAATAATATGACTATTTATGAGTTCATTAATGAATTTAGATTTAAATGAATAAGCTCTAGGTTTTGCATAGACATCTGTATGCTTCTGTTTTGTGAAATCATCACCAGTGGCTGACTTTGTACATGCCCCTAGATAATATGTAAGCCCTTCTGATAATTGTTCAGCTTTACCAGAGTTTATATATTCGGCTATTTTATTCCAATCTTGCTTTATTATTTCTAAATCTTTCTCAGGAATTTCTATTATAGTATCTTTAGGTAGGTGAAAACCTTCAAACTCAGTCATTGAAAGCAGATTGGCATATAGTACTTGAAATTTTGTCTTATCCTCAATCATTTCACCGCTGGAAATTTTCTTCTTATGCGAGACATCACGTCTATAATATTGAATTAATTCAATCATTTTATTCTTATGCCAAAATGAGCTTTGTTCAAAGGATTTTCCATACTCATTTTTGTAATTAATTTTATTTAAAACAAGTCTCTCTCCAGCAATTAATTCTGTGACTTTTTTCTTTTTACCTTTTTTTGTTTGTTTATCCAGGGGAGTTACTTTTAATTCTACGCCAGCTTCTGGAAAGTCTGGTTCGGCATGATTATCTGCAGGATGATCGTACCAGATTTGTTCTATTACATTGCCTGGATAAGACTTATTTTTCACATTCATAGTGCTTTTTACATCAATTTCTCCAAGCGTCTTGCCAACCACTTCTAATGCTCTATTATGTACTTTCTCTTTAGTATTATAGACACTACTCAAATTAACCCACTCCTCCAATACTACGAACAACAATAGTTAGTTAAATATCTCAGTGACACTGATAAGTGGTAGTCGAACATTACTATCATTGTCATTGAGAGGGAAATTGTAAAAGAAAGATACTCTGAAAGTTTATAACAATAAAAATTGGAATTAGATGATTGAAACCTTAAAAAGTAGTCTAGTTCAACGTCTTTAATCCACTTTTTTACATTTTCGATATATGTCTTTAGTATATAGTAATAAAAAAGAGTTGTCTAGATTAAATTCCAGACAACTCTGTACTATCTCCAGATATACGTAAGCATCAAATAATCCACACTTTAAATCCTTTCTTTATCGCGAGTGTGTATTTGGCAATAGGGAACTGGTTCTTACGCAATTTTGGGGATAATACATGCACCTAATAAATATAAATTCGTTTATTTTTTGAAATTATGGTTGATAGAGAATTCTTAGACGTAAGAGAGGGAAACTTGCTCTTCCATACAACATGCGTTTAATTGTTTTCAATCGATTAACTTGACCTTCTAGGAAGCCATTGTTTTCATAAAGTTCTATGGCATTTAAGGTAGGTGGGAAATCAGATAATAGTTTTGAAATGAAGTGTGTAGTTAATGGATCCTGTTGATATTTCTCATATAAAATGAGTTCGTGAAACTTAAGACTATCTTTGTCCTTTAGTGCTTGTCGAAAACTTGTGATGAACTGTATTTTGCAAGACTTTTCTACATGACTATTGCCAATGATATTTACCAGGCTTGCCAAGTTTATGTCCAGTGATTGCCAACAATTGTACCACTGTTTGCCAAGCTACTTACCACTTAA
>NZ_QJJR01000025.1 GCF_003201605.1 Streptohalobacillus salinus
TCCATAAACTCTGTCCATAGTGTGTATGCCATTGGAGCAGCCCCCATCGGTAATCCTGGGTGACCAGAGTTTGCCTTTTGAATCGCATCAATTGAGAGTGTGCGAATCGCATTAATTGAAGTTTGTTGCGTTTGGTTTGTCATTAAACTTACATCCCCTTTCAAAATTTGTGCAGATTTATACATTAAATATGTACGTACAATTAATATCCTATAATGAAAACGCTAAATATACAAGCATTAATTGCACGTTTATCGAAATACCTTAATTTTTACCGCGTAAATCCTTTACTTTTTGCGGTGTCACATCTTCCCCATTTGGATCGACAATTTTCATGCCTTTAAACTGATTCTTAAATGATTTGCGCACGTTGTTTAGGTATTCTTTACGTAAAATTTCTTGTTCGCTTTTTTCATCCTCAGTTAATTTCTCGTGTTTAGCTTTATTTGCCAAAACATTGATTCGATCTAATTTATCTTTTGATAGCATATAAACATGTCTCCTTAAACTTTTTTCGCACAAACCTATCATAACGAATTTTCATTCGTTTCTGCAAGTGATAGGTGTTCTTGGTATCGACGATGAACCGTAGCCTTTGAGACATCAAAACCCAATCCTCTTAAAGTAAGTGCAATATCTTTGTATGTTAATCCATTTTCTTTTAAACGAATGATCTCTTCAATAGGAAAGTTTTTGCGTTTTCTTCCAGTTGCTTGATCATTATTTCTTAAGTTTTTTTCAGGGTGATATCCCTTTGCTATTGCTTGCTTCATCCCTCGCTTGATTTTTAAATTGTGAATTTTTCGTTGGTATTCTTCAACGATTGAAATAATTTCAAGGACCATTTGATCAGATTCTGAAAAGCGCATCGGTCCATGTTCAGATAGAGAATAGATTTTTACATTTAACTTACTTAATTGATGAAAAAGGGCAATTTTAGTATGACCACGCCCTAATCGCGTTTCATCTTGAACGAGTACACAGTCAATATCTTCCTTTTGACAGAGGTCAAGGACGGCTAACATTCCTTCGCGATCAACTGTATAACCACTTGCGCTATCTTTTATTGAAACAACAACCTCCATCCCCGCAGCTGCTGCTAACTTTGTTAATTCTGTCTCCTGCCTAACCAATGATGTTTGTTGTGTATCTTTATCTGTACTCACGCGACAATATATGATTGCTTTCATTTCTTTTCAAACGCTCCTTTGTGTACATTGATCGTATATAATTAATTGGTCGAGTTAAAACCATGACACAACTTAATCATATCATAGCGAACGTTCGTTTCCTAAGTCAATAGTCAAACGAACTAACGTTTGTAAAACACGTATGTTCGTGTTATAATTTAAAAAAATGAAACATGGAGGTTACTACCTTATGCATACACTCTCAAAACGGCAAGAAGCCATACTTAATTACATTAAAGAACAGGTGCAGTTAAAGGGCTATCCACCTTCAGTTCGTGAAATTGGCCAAGCTGTTGGACTTGCATCGAGTTCAACCGTGCATGGCCATTTGTCTCGACTAGAGAAAAAGGGATTCATTCGACGTGACCCAACAAAACCCCGCGCAATTGAAGTTATGAACACCGAAGATGATTCAGGCATTCCTAAAGGTGACGTCAGTTATGCACCAGTTATTGGTAAAGTAACGGCAGGGATTCCAATTACAGCTGTTGAAAACATCGAAGAATTTATTCCTATCCCTAGTCACCTAACGAATGGTGATTCTGATATTTTCGTCTTAGTTATCGAAGGTGAAAGCATGATTGAAGCTGGTATCTTAGATGGTGATATGGTTATCATTAGAAAACAAAACACGGCAGAGAATGGTGATATTGTTGTCGCGATGACTGATGATGATGAAGCAACCGTTAAACGATTCTTCAAAGAAAAAAACCACATCCGATTACAACCCGAAAACCCAAACATGGAACCATTACTGTACACAAATGTTTCTATCTTAGGAAAAGTTGTCGGTTTATACCGCCATATGCATTAAAAAGCTTAAGGACATCGATGTCCTTAAGCTTTTTAATTTTTTTAATGATGCTATCGGTCCGGATGAGCCAACTCTAAATGATAAAATATGGTTGATTTAACGCCTTTAATTTACGAATAACCCATGTTTTATCTAAAGTTTGGTCAATAACGACACGATAGTAACTGTCCTGGTCAATGAATTGATGCCTAATTTCACTATTGATTCCGACTGAGCTTAAATAAACTTGTCTGTTAACGGCATGATGTTTCAGTCGAAACGAGCCCGAGATCAACTGTTCTTTCTCTCGCGTATCTTCTTGTTCTCTTACAAGTGCTTCAATTGCTTTAACATGTGCACGTGCAATTATAGTTAAGTTGTGGTCTTGCATTAATTTCTTTCGATCCTGCTCGTGATCGATGAAGCCTGTTTCAGTAAGGATCGCGGGCATTGATGATTGCCGAAGCATGTAAAAGTTTGCTTGTTTTTGACCTCGATCTTTAAAGTCAATGTTATCAATTATTGTACGATGTAAACGTGTTTGCATGGCTTCAGTATGCTGTTTGTTTTTAAACATTTTATTTAAGATATAACTTTCAAATCCACTACCACCCCCCGCGTTGATATGAATCGATAATAATAATTCCGCTTTAAATCGTTCCGCTTTTTGAACCCTTTCACTTAAACTGACACTCTGATCAACACCGCGCGATCGAGAAACAATTAAATTAGGATTTCCCATGCACATGCTTATGATTCGATTGCTTATCGCTAAGGTAAGATCCTTTTCTTTCACTAAATTTGAAACGGCACCAGGATCTCCTCCGCCATGTCCAGCATCAATAAATATTCGCATTGATAAACACCCTTTCAATGATTAAATTTTTCATGCTATAATACGAGAGATTGCAAAAAGGAGGAAGACAACATGTACAACAAAAAAATGCTACTCATATCGCTCGGTTTGCTTTTATTCATATTGGTCGCTTGCCAAAACACATCGGATAAAGAATCGGCAGAGACAAAACAGATCGAAACCGGCGAACCAAAAGCAAACGAAACGAAAGAACCTACCATCGCAGAAGATAAATTCCCCCAAGTTACAATCACAATGGAAACAGGAGAAGCGATTGTATTTGAGTTATATCCCAATGCCGCACCAAATACTGTTCGTAACTTTATTTCTTTAATTGATCAATCATATTATGACGGTTTGATTTTTCATCGCGTCATCGAAGATTTTATGATCCATGGAGGAGACCCTTATGGTAATGGACTTGGCGGGCCAGACTACTCAATCCGAGGTGAATTTAGCGCTAATGGCTTTGATAATCCGATTAAGCATGAACGTGGCGTCATTTCAATGGCCCGCTCACAGTCTCCTGATTCAGCCGGCTCTCAGTTCTTTATTGTGCACAAAGATTCAACCCATCTTGATGGACAGTATGCAGCTTTTGGGAAAGTGATTGAAGGGCTCGATGTCATTGATCGAATTGCTGCAGTCAATACAGATAATAATGATTTACCACTTGATGATGAAGTAATGCGTTCCATTACGGTTGATAAAAAAGGGATCACTTATGACACACCCGAGTATAAATAGTCATCAACTTATAATCGTCTAGACTAGAAATTACAGGCTTACCAAAAAGGATCACCTAGAAACATACACTAGGTGATCCTTTTTAAATATTCTATTTCATTATTATGACGCCTATACGTCTAATGTTGAGCCACGTTGGTAAAGCCAATAAATAATAGCACCAATTATACTGACGATAATAAATAAGAGCCATGTTATCCATGATAACTGGAGCAAGAGATAGGCTGTTACAACAATAGCGATAAGGGGTAAGACGGGCACAAACGGGACGTAAAAGTGACCGGTCGTAGGTTTTCCTTCGCGTTTTCGTAAGGCAATAACCCCACCTGCAAGCATCATCATCACGACAAGTGTCACCAAATTTGTAATTTCTGCTAGCTGCTGCAAAGGAACAATCCCCGTAAAGAAAGCTGCTAATCCGCCCGCTGTCCATGTTGCTTTTACAGGGACGCCTGTCCTTGGGTTCACTTCTGACATGTAACGTGGCAAAAGGCCTCCCTTGCTCATTGCGTAAAGTAAACGAGCCAGACCATACAGCATGGCAATTAGTACAGTCAATAAAGTCAATATTGCTCCGATTGAAATAATACTTGCTAAAACATTTTGATCGACATAGCGTAAGGCAAAGGCAACAGGATCTTTTACATCTAATTCAGTGTAAGGTACTATACCTGTAAGCACTAAAGTCACAATAATATAAAGAACGGTAGAAATACCAATCGCAAAAAAGATCCCTCTAGGTAAACTCTTCTGAGGATCTTTCACCTCTTCTGCTGCCATACTAATCGCATCAAAACCTAGAAAAGCAAAAAATACAAGTGCAGCACCACTAGCGATACCGGAAAAACCAAACGGCATCACCGGTGTCCAATTCGCTGGCTCGACAAAGAAAGCTCCAACAATGATAAATAAAGCAATAATTGCAAACTTCACAAAAAACATCAGGTTATTTAACCGTAACGCTTTTTTAGCTTCAAATGAAACAAGCCATGTAATCAATAACGTCATCGTGACTGCGATCAAATCGACGTATGTGCCAGCTTCAGGATTAAATGATGCTTGAAATGCGATCGGTAGCGCTACATTAAATCCATTTAAAAACCCGTTCATATAACCTGACCAGCCTGAAGCGACTGAAGCACTCGCAAGTAAGTACTCCCAAATCGTATACCAACCTGCTACCCAAGCAATTTGCTTCCCGGCAATTTGCAGCATATAAGCATAGGGCCCTCCGACAACCGGAAAACGGGCCGCCAGTTCTGCATAGCATAGACCCATTAAAAAGATAACAAAACCAGCTAAGATAAAAGAAAAAACAAGCCCTGGTCCTGCATAGCTATTTGCAGCGGTGCCGGTTACAACAAAAATGCCTGTTCCAATGACCGCACCAAGGCCTAATAAAACGAGATCAATTGTTTTTAGATTTTTTTTTAATTGAATGGATTCCATAATGACACTCTCCTTCTAGTAATTGACCAAATAACGATCTGTCTGAGTATAGGTGTGAATTTGTTAACTTCGGCAACAAATAATATCAGCTTATCTTCTTTAGCTAACTGTGTTAACAACGAAATAAATAGCTGATAATGTTTTAATAGCGTTTCTTTTAACTGTACACAGTGTTTTATTCCAAGCTTCTATGTGAATGAACGTTTGGTTGTGATCAATCTGTATCAAAGATTAAGTCAATGTTTGCATAAACACGTCGTTTGGTCCCGATATGATCACCTTGATAATCAATGCCGCACTCAAAATATTGTTGATCAGAAGTTTTTGGTAATTGTTCTTCGCTGTTATAAACGCGATCGATACAATACTTTTTTCATCTGTGACTTGCTGTAACTTCTCTTCACTTGTTACCCAACCATTGTCATAGGCCGTTGCTCTAGTTATATAATTCCCAAGACAATATTGATAGGTTTTGTGAGAATGATGGGCTTAGTCATTTGTGGGATACGTCCCATTAGCCATCACGTCGTGGTCATTGGTATGTTTTCGAGGTTTCATTTATCGGTGATGCTTTAAATGGATTGATGATTGAATCTTGTGTGATAAAACTTATCCCTATGATGATTATTTGTATAATGAGTAAGTCTTTTCTCTCTAATCCAATTCAACGATACGTATATTCATTTCGGCCCTCATTATTATACATATTAAATCAAGGATTTACAAAATGTTTTTTAAAACAAACAAAAAAGACATGGACACCCAACTGAACTGATACGTGTCAAGTAGACAGTATTAAAAATAAAAACTTTGTTGTATAAGACTTATGCCTATCGCATAAGTCTTTTTTCTTCCTACGGAA
>NZ_QJJR01000026.1 GCF_003201605.1 Streptohalobacillus salinus
CCCCGAACCCAACAAATGACTCACTAAGAAGAGGCACTTACGTCAAGAGCACGCCGCAAGGCGGTGGCTAGTATAGCATAAAAATCAAGCATCCGTATCGATTAAAATAGTATAAGTATAGATTTTTGAATATATTGGGATATATTCAAAAAAGTTTATGCATTTGATTTTACAATTCAGGGAATTATATAATATAGCTTGATAGAATTACCTATGAAACTTTTTTGGAAAAAAGCGTTACTATTTTATATCTGAAGTGTTTAATAGATAAGGTCATAACATAAGGGGGGGATATTGTGCAGCAATGAGGTGTGTTTTGTTATCAAGTTACTTTAGCATAATCAACTTAGAAGATTTTATCCTGGCGATTATTTAAGTAGTAAATATAGTAAGAATTCAATAAAAATTTAGGAGGGATATTTTGTTTAAAAAAACGATTCAATTATTGATAATAGGATTTTTGTTAATAGGAATGTCACCGTCTGTATTTGCTGCTACTAATGAAGATATAAATGAAAATTCTCAGGCAAAAGAAAAGAAAATTCATAAACTATATGACGAAAAAAGTAATTTGCTTCTGGAAGAAGATGTTGATCAAAAAGCAATAGATAAAGTTAATAAAAAATTAGAAAAATTAGGAGTTGAATTTCTAAGCTACGAAGAAGTGACTGAGAAGTTCCCGAAAAAGGATATTGAAGAATTAATGCCGGAATTAAGCAGAGACAGTTCTTCGGATATAGGCATTCAGGTATCTGTTCCTTCTCAATATAATGTAGATTGGTCAACTTATCGGTCATCAGTTTATACGGATGGCAAGTCTTATAATGTACAACGATTGGTTGCTCAACCAAACAGCTACAATTCCAATTTAAAGGCTAGTGGAAATACGCTTTTAAGGTCCTCTTATAACTGGAGTGCTGGATCAATGAACGCTGTAACAACCGTTGGCAAAAGTGCAGCAGGAAGCATCCCAGGCGCATCAATTGCTTTAACTGTATATGATACAGCCAAAAACTTTGTATCTGGAATTAGTAGATCAACAATCGTTAATGATGCAGATATTTCATATACTTGGGCCCAGTCAACAACAGCGGTATTCAGCTATGTTAAATTAAGTTCCCAGTCTGATAATTACCAAAACCTTTCATACATTTCAACTAAAGTAGATGTATCTGTTGGGTATCAATATCCTGAGTTTGTATATAGCGGAGGCTCAGTGAAGCCGAATATAATCCAGGGCAACGCCAATACTAGTTACGTGCCATCAGGTTATGATAGTGGGTTCAATGCAGTTGATGCTTATCAATCCCCATATGCCAAAAGCAGAGCGACAGTATCAAGGATAGATATTACAGGACTTGAGTATGATAGTGTAGCATATATATATCCTGTAAGCCCGCAATTCCCGGCACATATTAACTAAGACATTGATAGGGGGAAGTTACAGTGAAAGTAACAAAAATTAAAATACTTTCTATTGTGATTATTTTAATCCTTTTAACCACAACGTTTATATTGTTTTATAACTTCCCCACAAAGATAGAAGCGGAATATCCTGCTATACAATACAACGAGGGATACCCTGATAGTGTAGTTCAAACTAAAATAAAAATATCAGGCACGCTAAATAGACCTATAATTGGAAATAAAACATTTAATGGTCAATTTGTTATTAAAGGCTATAATTTCTCTAAAGATTACAAATTGATAGATGTTGTTTTTTCAAACTTCACGAAAAAAAGTATGGTAGGAAGCTTAGGCTATATTAATAACAAAAATGGTAAAAACGATCTCAAAATTGTAGGGATTATTGCATCCAGTGATATGGAAAAGTTCACGCTTTCTTTTTATGATTCTGAAAAAGAAGAACCAAATCCAGAAAAGCAGATAAAGATATCAGCACCATCTACAACTTATGAGGAAGGTATGAAGATACAAAATGAATTAATCAAGTAATAGGAGAGGGATACCTCTCCTAAAATTATATTATTTTGTGATATAGAATGCCACTATATTATTGTTCATACTAATAAATAATGCTAGAATAAAGATATAATATTAATTAATTTATTTACACTCAAATTGAGACACGAGTCTTGATTTATTCTGATTCTTTTTTAAAATGCACTTAATCAAAGTGACCGATTCTGTATCTATACAGAACATGTACAATTCTGTACTTTAATCGGTGATTTTGATTAGGTGCTCTTTTTTATACCTAAACACCAAACCATCACAATTTTAAAAGGAGAGTGATCAAATGGCAGTCGAGTTTAACTCAACAACCATGAAGAAATTAGTAGAAAGTGATAAGTACTTAAACTTCGTTTATAACGATTTTATGAAACAGGTGAATGACGAAGAAAGAGTTCTACGTATATTGTTTAACTCTAATGTTCTTGAAGATTCTGTTATCACAGACCGTTACGTACAATTAAACAAATAATCCTTATTAGGAGAGAAGAGTCCATTCGTTCATGAATCGGACTTTTTTTAATTGTCTAGGAGGCGATGAGAAATGGAACTTAGTAAACCTGATTCCTCAAATGAGGAAGAACACTACGAGTTTAAGGACACGAACCAAAGAGTATCTGTACTATCCAGGAAACGATGAATTTTTGAGAAACATGACAATAGATTATCCAGAACTTGAACCTTACTACGAATTCCGAACGATCTTAAAAGAGGCACAAGATACTCGGACATTGTTACTTAAGGATATGAAGGCATTAGATATTCCAATGTCAGAAAATGAAGTTTATACCATATACCGCTTCGTAACTGAGAGAGAAATCAAAAAGGGGATTCCAGTAACGCATCGTTTTCGTGACGCACTATTTTCTAACTTGGAAGTCCATCCAGGTATAGTTGGTTCAATGTATAGTCCTATTTGGGATCCGTGGAACTCAGGAGTTGACTGTTTCACTAAAGAGGATGAGGAAGCGATCAAGCGAGTATTAGCGAAAAGGAATTAAGCGTTTAGATGACTTAAAACCACTTTTAAAAAGGAGAGGTGAATAGCTTATGTTGCTATTACAAAAAGTAGAGTTTTTATGGAAAGATTGTCGTGATAACAAGGAAATTGAACCATTTTTAATTGAAGAAGGTGTTGGAGAAATCAATGCTAGAGTAAACATCTATAATAATACATTGGTGACTGCTGAGGTAACTGATATATTACCAAGCGAAGTGCCGCTTAAATTCACACAACTACAAAATACGCTTCGTGGTATATGTCATACGATTAAGTTTCATTTCAAAGCAGAAAAATCTGGACAGTTACCCTTTAAAGATTTAGAAGAAGCTGGTTTTCAGCAAAGAGATAGCTTCATTTGGGAATTTAAATTGCAAAAAAAACCGTTAATTCTATTGGGATAACATTCAGTTTTCAAAAGTGGAATGGAAAATCATGGGACACCGTGGGGGTGGATACTACGTATAGCGGTTCTAGTAAAGATGTATACGATAAGACTGTATTACGTTACGCGGAAGAAGGTTATTACTACAGGTTGAAAACCAGGCATTGGATTTCTAATAATGGAGTATTTGAGCAAGGTGAGACAAAGAGTGACTATCTTTTGATGAAATAAGAATTGCCGGGGTATTAGCCCCCGGTAATTTACATATTATTAGCAAAACGAATCAATTCTTCTTGTGGTAAATCCCCTAAAACACTGACATATACATTTCCTCTTAAAAATTCTAATTTTGAATTACCATCATCAGAAATAGTTAAATAGCCTTTACCATTTTTAAGTTGAATTTCCTTGATGTTAGATTTTTTCGATCCCGAACCAACAGTAGTATCACTCTCAAGAGGGTTTAAAGAAACCCAAAATGATTTTTCTTTATTAGAGAAGGTGAGTCGTACTTTTCTAAAAGTGTTGTCTCCATCTAACATAAATAAATCTGCATTTTTGAATTTGTAACCTACTGGAATATATTTGAAAGAAGGAATCTGAAATGCGGATCTATTTTGAACTTCTTCTAGTGAATTTACAGACACCACTTTATCTGTTAACTCCATCTCTTTATCTGCAATTCCGTTGGAAGGAGGATCTGTTTTTGCCTCACTTTCTTCGTTCTTATTCCCGAAAAATAAAGAAGTAATATCACCTGGTATCTCCTTTAACGATTGATAAAAAGGATTAAACGCTTTGGTTTCATTGATATTACCAAAAACGAAAGCCCCAATAATCATAGATAGAAAAATAACTGAAATGTTACGTAAGTAAGTTTTACGATTACGTTTTTTTCATTCTTTTCTATGAACTTTAATTGTTTTTTCACTTTATTCCAAGAAGGTTTATAATTAGATGAGAGTTCATCAGATTTCTTATTTACCAATTTATCGAAGGACTCGTCAAATAAATGGTCGAATCTTTCTCTATTCATCTTGAAAACCCCATTTCGTCATTTTCTTTTTCAAAGCTTTTCTTGCTCGGTGTATCTTTTGTTTAACTGCTCCTTCTGTTGAATTTTGTTCTTCAGCAATTTCTTTGTTAGATTTCCCATGAATCCATTTGGATTCTAGAATGTTTAGGTACTCCGAGTTGATTTCTGACATACTTTCAGTGATGTTATCTTCTAACATTCTTAATTCAACCTTCGCTTGTGTAGGATCTTTTTGTTTATTAATATTACTATTTATAACACTTTCAATATCATCTTGGTTACGCATTTTTTTATTTTTTCTAATCAAATTTAAAGTTAGGTTTCTTGTAACTACCCGTATCCAGCCAATTAACTGCTGTTCATTCTCAATGTTGGGTGAATGGTAAATAGTTTTTATAAAAGCCTCTTGAACTATATCTTCCGCGACTGAGTGATCGTGAATCATTTGAATTGAAACACCATAAACAAGTTTATAAAAATCACGGTAAACTTCTTCCTGTACAGATTTATCCAAGGAAGAGAAATCAGTATTAGTAAGAAGGAAGATTTTTGTTTTCATATTTTACACTCCTAACTATTATAAACTCTCAAAATTTTTAATATATAGTAGATACCCAAGAAAAGTTAAAATGGTATACTTATGCATTACCGATTTTAATAGATATATTTTGTATCTCTCTCTTATTGACTACTGCCAAAGGAATGTACCACTAGTGCCAAGTTTTTAACCACCTGTTGCCACGAAATGTACCACCCTTTGCCATGTCATGTTACCACTGA
>NZ_QJJR01000027.1:0-3028 GCF_003201605.1 Streptohalobacillus salinus
TTAAAAATTTAGTTAAGTCCTCGATCGATTAGTATTCGTCAGCTGCACATGTTGCCATGCTTCCACCTCGAACCTATCTACCTCATCGTCTCTGAGGGATCTTACTCTTTAAAAGATGGGAAGTCTCATCTTGAGGGGGGCTTCATGCTTAGATGCTTTCAGCACTTATCCTTTCCACACGTAGCTACCCAGCTATGCTCCTGGCGGAACAACTGGTGCACCAGCGGTATGTCCATCCCGGTCCTCTCGTACTAAGGACAGCTCCTCTCAAACTTCCAACGCCCACGACGGATAGGGACCGAACTGTCTCACGACGTTCTGAACCCAGCTCGCGTACCGCTTTAATGGGCGAACAGCCCAACCCTTGGGACCGACTACAGCCCCAGGATGCGATGAGCCGACATCGAGGTGCCAAACCTCCCCGTCGATGTGGACTCTTGGGGGAGATAAGCCTGTTATCCCCGGGGTAGCTTTTATCCGTTGAGCGACGGCCCTTCCATACGGTACCGCCGGATCACTAAGCCCGACTTTCGTCCCTGCTCGACTTGTAGGTCTCGCAGTCAAGCTTCCTTCTGCCTTTACACTCTGCGAATGATTTCCAACCATTCTGAGGAAACCTTTGGGCGCCTCCGTTACTCTTTAGGAGGCGACCGCCCCAGTCAAACTGCCCGCCTGACACTGTCTCCGAACCGGATCACGGTCCTGGGTTAGAAGATCAACACAATCAGGGTGGTATCCCACCAGCGCCTCCACGTAAGCTAGCGCTCACGCTTCTACGGCTCCCACCTATCCTGTACAAATTGTGCCAATATTCAATATCAGGCTACAGTAAAGCTCCACGGGGTCTTTCCGTCCTGTCGCGGGTAATGCGCATTTTCACGCATAGTATAATTTCACCGGGTCTCTCGTTGAGACAGTGCCCAAGTCGTTGCACCTTTCGTGCGGGTCGGAACTTACCCGACAAGGAATTTCGCTACCTTAGGACCGTTATAGTTACGGCCGCCGTTTACTGGGGCTTCGGTTCAATGCTTCGCCGAAGCTAACATGTCCCCTTAACCTTCCAGCACCGGGCAGGTGTCAGCCCCTATACTTCGCCTTACGGCTTCGCAGAGACCTGTGTTTTTGCTAAACAGTCGCTTGGGCCTTTTCACTGCGGCTTCTCGCAAAAGAAGCACCCCTTCTCCCGAAGTTACGGGGTCATTTTGCCGAGTTCCTTAACGAGAGTTCTCCCGCTCACCTTAGAATTCTCATCTCGCCTACCTGTGTCGGTTTGCGGTACAGGCACCACTTTTCTCACTAGAGGCTTTTCTTGGCAGTGTGAAATCAGGAACTTCAGTACTTAATTTCCTTCCCCATCACAACTTGTGATTGCCAGACGGATTTGCCTATCTGACTCACTCATTGCTTGGACGCGCATATCCATCAGCGCGCTTTCCTTATCCTACTGCGTCCCCCCGTTGTTCAAACGAAAAGGAGGTGGTACAGGAATATCAACCTGTTGTCCATCGTCTACGCCCTTCGGCCTCGACTTAGGTCCTGACTAACCCTGAGAGGACGAGCCTTCCTCAGGAAACCTTAGGCATTCGGTGAAGAAGATTCTCACTTCTTTTTCGCTACTCATACCGGCATTCTCACTTCTAAGCGCTCCACCAGTCCTCACGGTCTGACTTTACTGCACTTAGAACGCTCTCCTACCATTGATCGTAAGATCAATCCGTAGCTTCGGTGATACGTTTAGCCCCGGTACATTTTCGGCGCAGCGTCACTCGACCAGTGAGCTATTACGCACTCTTTAAATGATGGCTGCTTCTAAGCCAACATCCTGGTTGTCTGTGCAACGCCACATCCTTTTCCACTTAACGTATACTTTGGGACCTTAGCTGACGGTCTGGGTTGTTTCCCTCTCGACTATGAACCTTATCACCCATAGTCTGACTCCCAAGGTTATATCATTGGCATTCGGAGTTTGACTGAATTCGGTAACCCGGTAGGGGCCCCTAGTCCAATCAGTGCTCTACCTCCAAGATACATGCCTTGAGGCTAGCCCTAAAGCTATTTCGGAGAGAACCAGCTATCTCCGTGTTCGATTGGCATTTCACCCCTACCCACACCTCATCCCCGCATTTTTCAACATACGTGGGTTCGGGCCTCCAGTCAGTGTTACCTGACCTTCACCCTGGACATGGGTAGATCACACGGTTTCGGGTCTACGACCACCTACTACATGCGCCCTATTCAGACTCGCTTTCGCTGCGGCTCCGCCTTATCTGGCTTAACCTTGCAGGGGATCGTAACTCGCCGGTCCATTCTACAAAAGGTACGCCGTCACCCATTAACGGGCTTCGACTACTTGTAGGCACACGGTTTCAGGATCTCTTTCACTCCCCTTCCGGGGTGCTTTTCACCTTTCCCTCACGGTACTGGTACACTATCGGTCACTAGGGAGTATTTAGCCTTGGGAGATGGTCCTCCCGGATTCCGACGGAATTTCTCGTGTTCCGCCGTACTCAGGATCCACATCGGAGGGTAAAATCTTTTCACTACAGGGCTGTTACCTTCTATGGCGGACCTTTCCAGGTCGCTTCGTGTAAACTCTACCTTTGTAACTCCGTTTGATGTGTCCTACAACCCCAAGAAGCAAGCTTCTTGGTTTGGGCTGTTTCCGTTTCGCTCGCCGCTACTTGGGAAATCGCATTTGCTTTCTCTTCCTCTGGGTACTAAGATGTTTCAGTTCCCCAGGTCTGCCTTTATTCACCTATGTATTCAGTGAATAATCCTACTCCATTACGAGCAGTGGGTTTCCCCATTCGGAAATTTCCGGATCAACGCTTACGTACAGCTCCCCGAAACATATCGGTGTTCGTCCCGTCCTTCATCGGCTCCTAGTGCCAAGGCATCCACCGTGCGCCCTTTCTTACTTAACTAATATGAGTAAACTATTTTTTACTACAGTAAAAAAGACGTTTGGTCTTGCTTCTTGCTTTCGATGTCTTGTCATACTTCTTTATCTAGTTTTCAAGGTACATAC
>NZ_QJJR01000028.1 GCF_003201605.1 Streptohalobacillus salinus
AATGCTTATAAACCATAATCTTCTCAAATCTCAGACGAATAATAATTAAATACTGGTTATTTTTTATAAATATCACTTGACTACACGTAGGAAATGACGTTGGTGAGTGAAAACTCGCTAGCGTTATTTTTCTATATAAATAGAAAACAAGTGAGTTTCCCTGTAGAATAGTAGTCGACAAAAACCAAATTCCAAGAAGGGGAGCTCACTTGTCTATGTCACATGATATAAGAAAACTACTAGATATTCAAGATAAAAACATTATTTTCGAGGAAAATTGCGTCCATTTTGAAAAACACAAAGGACAGACATGTAAATTCGTACAAGCAGACTTAACCTATGATCCATCACATTGTCCAAAATGTGGTAAGAAGAAAGAAGACGTCTTCATCTATAAAAACGGGAAACAAACATCGCGGATCACTATCCCTATGATAGGCACGCATCCAACTTACTTGCGGTTAAAGAAACAACGCTTTATGTGTAAGGGATGCGGATCAAGTTTTACTGCCAAAGCGCCTATGGTGAAAGCCCATTGTTTCATCGCTTATACCAGTAAAGCACAGGTGCTTATTAAAGCCGCAGAGGCACAATCGATCACGAACATTTCGAAAGATTGTCGTGTTTCTCATGCGACAGTACAGCGCGTCATTAATGAGGAAGCAAAGCGATACAAAACGTATTTCCAGTCACTCCCTAAGCACCTATCTTTCGATGAATTTAAGTATGTAAAAGGAAAGATGGCTTTTGAATATATTAATGCTGAAACAGGAGCGATTCTAGATATCTTAGAAGGACGTGATCGTCGTACAATTACAAATCATTTCATTACACACTATAGTCTAGCAGCTCGAAAGCGTGTTGAAACCATTACAATCGATATGAATGCAGGCTATGTCAGCTTAATAAAAGAACTATTTCCTAAGGCAAAGATAATTATCGATCGCTTTCATCTGGTTCAATTAATTAATCGATCGATGAATAAAGCACGTGTAAAAATTATGAATCAATTTCACACATCTAATGGAGAAGATCTGAAGAAATACCGTCGTTTAAAGGCTTATTGAAAGTTACTTCTTAAAAAAGAAGCAGAGCTATCGTCTACAGTATACAAACAGTATCGCTTATTTGGACAACGTTTAGAATCTGCGATTGTACAAGAGATGATCGCTTATGATGAAGCGTTAGCGATCAACTATAACCTCTATCAACGTCTTCTTAGAGCAATGGATCAGCATGATTACAAGGCATTGGAAAACATTCTAAACCAGAGATGCCCGAACGAAACAACCACTTATTTACGAACGAGTCTCAAGACACTTAGAAAGCATTTACCTTATACACAAAACAGCTTTACCTACCCGTACAACAACGGCCGTATTGAAGGGATTAACAATAAGATTAAAGTACTTAATCGTGTCGCCTATGGTTATAGAAACTTTACGCATTATAAGAATAGAATCATCTTACATTTCAACTTAAAGTCAGTAGAAAAAACAACTGAAAATAAAACACGCTCCACAGCAGCTTAACTACTAGGGAGCGTGATCATATAATTCATCGCTAAATATTCTTCACCAACGTCATTTGACAAAGAACCTTAACTTAATGGAAGAACTCTTCCCAAAATCTCAACATCTAATATCGGTCTTTTTTTCGGGCACTAAAATTAGTTGCATGCGTTTTAAACGTTGATATAATAAGGTTTAATAACCTATATTACATCATGCCGCCCGTGTATTAAGAACGTTAATAGATAGAAATAAGTTCTAAAAAGCCTATAAACTCAATGTTTCTATTTTTATGAGTTAATTACAAATTGCTGATTTCAAACATAAACATGAGCAAAACATGAGCATCCTGAAAAAATCACCAAAAAATAAAATTAATATTTAAATGTCTTGGTCAAAGGAGAGGTTGGAAATGGACGTAACAAACAATGGTAAAGCGATAGAAATTAAAGTGGACTTTTACGATGCTGCAATATTAGCTAATGCAGTTAATAAGGGAATCGAGGCATATCGAAGGTACGGCGCTGACGAATTTGCAGATGAAGCTGAGTACATGGTAAAACAGTTAAACAGACCAAAGGCAATCGGTGAGGACGTAAGCAAAGCGAATTTACTTAATAAAATCCGTAAGTATTTGGCAACACAACGAAGGACAGGAAAGATTAGTGATATCGATGTAGAAATAAGCAAATTAGCAAATGAAATTGAAATAATAACAGAAAAGTAAGGATTGGGAAAGAGTATATTTGAGTCGGTGAGAAACCGTAGCTGAAACTATTACACTTATCCACTTTTTTACTTCTAATTCCCATTAAATACATTGCATTTTCAATAAATGACTAAAACCCATTTGAAAAATTAACGTTCTTATTAAATTAATATAAGTAATCAAAATTCACTTACAAAAAGAATCGATCTTAATTTGTTTCCTGATTTGTGTAGTTACAATATATAATTATTCTGGTACTGATGGAGAAAAACAGTGTGAAATTATTTCATTAAAATCACTATTATTAACACCCAGACCAAGGAATCATATTAGCAAAAAGATTTTGGGTATATTATTAACAGAGAAGGTTTATTAGTGGTTTGATGATATCGACTATTTTTCTAAAAAAAGTTATAATCTTTATAAGAAAACATAAAATAACCAAGAATGCTGGAAACTTTCTCGGTTAGCACGGTAAGGAGTTTAGGTGGAGAACCCCTCTGGATTACCTAGCTAAAACATAGTAAAACAAAGAAGAACCCCTACCCTATGTTTTTTTTGCGGTCACGGGTGGGGGTTCACTTCTTTTCAATCATATCTTTTGTGAGTTTCCTGATGTATAGATACCCCGTCTTTTCTTTAAATCCTTTAATACCAAAAATTTTAGCCCTTTTAAGCAGAATAACGTTTTACATGATCATCTCAAGAATGGCAAATTGTTATAGTATTAGTGTCTCACTCACCTACCATCCCATCACCATCACGCATATAAGGGTATAACCAATGGTCGTCCCTAATCGGCATACTGAAACCTGCATCTTTATTTATGAATTATAAATCAGAAATTTGTAGCAATTCAGCTTAAAATATTACATCCGATGTAATTATAAGCGGATTTCGACAAAATACGCAATATTACATTAATATTAGAGTTTTATTTTAATGAATTTGGAATCTTTATACAAATATGTCTATCTATCAAGTTAATACTAGTTTAAAATATAAGAGTGACTATTGCCAATGATATTTACCAGGCTTGCCAAGTTTATGTCCAGTGATTGCCAACAATTGTACCACTGTTTGCCAAGCTACTTACCACTTAA
>NZ_QJJR01000029.1 GCF_003201605.1 Streptohalobacillus salinus
TGACTATTGCCAATGATATTTACCAGGCTTGCCAAGTTTATGTCCAGTGATTGCCAACAATTGTACCACTGTTTGCCAAGCTACTTACCACTTAAAAAAACTTCTGTATAATGAAAGGGCATACATCACTTTGATGGTGGTGTATGACATCATTATAGGGAGGTTTTTTTGTGTTTCAGTACAGGAAAGTGCTAGCTATGAAAGCGGAAGGGTTCTCTATCCGAAGTATCAGTTCAGCTACAGGGCATTCCAGACAAAAGATTACGACAGTTTTAGAGGTGGCAAAAGAGAAGGAAGTCGACTTAAAAACTCTTGAAGATGTGTCAGACAAGTGGTTAGAAGAGTTTTTATATCCAGAAAAATCTGAAGAAGAATCAAGTTATCGTGCCATTGATTTTGAGTATATTCACAAGGAACTAGCTAAGAAGAATGTGACACTGAGTCTGCTTCATTATGAATATGAAGCACAATGTCGATCAGAAAAAGCCATTCCTTACTCTTATCGATCTTTTGTACGACATTACAAAAATTATGCCGCACGGCATAAAGCAACAATGCGAATTAAACGAAGACCAGGAGAAATATTAGAAGTCGATTGGGCTGGATCAACGGGTGCTATCTTTGATTGTGATACTGGAGAAGTCGTTGATGTGTATGTTTTTGTCGCTACTTTACCAAGCAGTCAATTATCTTACGTTGAAGGGTTCTTGAGTATGAATATGACTAGCTGGATTAAAGCTCACACGCATGCCTATGATTACTTTGGAGGGGTGACAGAGATCCTCGTTCCAGATAACTTAAAAACAGGTGTACAAGAACATTCACGTAAACAATTGATATTGAATCCAACATACAAAGATATGGCCAATCACTACAATACCATTATTATGCCCGCACGCGTAAAAGCACCTAAAGACAAAGCGAGTGTTGAAGGATCAGTCAGAACTATTTCAACCTGGATTATTGCCTCATTAAGACATTCGCAGTGTTTCTCGCTTGATGAGTGGAATAGTTTAGCTAAACAGAAATTAGAGATGTTTAACGATAGAGCATTTACTAAACGTGAAGGGTCAAGACGATCTGCATTTCTGGCAGAGGAAAAAGACTTTCTTTCCCCTCTACCGCCCATGCCATATCAAATGTCTGAGTGGTTAACCGCCAAAGTCCAACCAGACTATCACATCTCTGTTAAAAGCCAATTTTATTCGGTACCCTATGAATATATTAGCCAACAAGTTGATGTGAAAGCCACAGATCACCTGATAGAGGTATTCTATAACCATATGCGAATAGCCTCTCATACCAGATTATATGGTAAATATGGACGTCAGTCTACCAATCCTGATCACATGCCTGATGAGCATCGATTATATATTGATCAAACGCCTAAAAACGCTAAAGCTTGGGGAAAAGATATCGGACCTAACACATTAATGGTGGTGGACTATTTCTTTAAACATGCCCAAATAGAAAAGCAAGCCGTCCAGTCGGTATTTACACTCAAAAAAGTTTTGAGAAAATATGCGACCTATGAATTGGAACGTGCTTGTGAAGATGTGTTACGCGCTACGAAGAGACCGACGGTCTCTTTAATTAAAACAATATTAAAAAATAATCAAAAACGCACAGTAGAAAGTCAATCAGAACAGTCAACGGATCAAGTGAATAAAGACTATGGCTTCACCCGCGGAGCAAATTATTATGGAGGGCAATCACATGATGAATGAAGAAACCATTCGAAAATTAGTTGAAATGAAATTGGGCGGCATGGCCGATGGTTATAAACACCAATCACAAAACCAACAGTACACAAAAATGGACTTTGAAGAACGTTTTAAAATATTGGTAGACCAAGAACATTCCCGTCGTAGAAGCAATCGCCTTCAACGTCTCATACAACAAGCGCAATTTGAAATTCCAACAGCAGCAATAGAAGATATTCAGTACTTTGATGATAGACGACTGTCTAAAGAAGATATCTTACGTCTAGCCAGTGGTTTATATCTAGACAATCATCATAATATCATTCTAATGGGCGCGACAGGTGCTGGTAAAACATATTTAGCTTGTGCGTTAGGTGTTTCTGCATGTCGTCAATTTTATAACGTCCAATATGTGCGATTGCCTGATTTACTAGATGAATTTAAAATAGCAAAAGCTGAACCAAATGATAGTTATAAGAAACTTATGCGCAAGTATACGAAGAAAGACCTTATGATTATCGATGAATGGCTTCTGCATGACTTATCAGAAGAAGAACTTTTCCTAACGATGGAAATAATAGAAAAACGGGAAAGAAAGGCTTCAACGATATTCTGTACGCAGATTGGTACAGGTGGTTGGCACGCTAGATTAGGTAGCGGCCCCACAGGAGAAGCTGTCATTGATCGCATCGTGCATAATGCTTACACCATTATGATTGATGGAGAAGTTTCCATGCGAGAACGGCTAGGTTTATCAAACGAATTCTAACAGCATTCATACAAAAAACATCCCACTCAACTTAACGTATGTTTAATTTGGGTGGGATGAATGATCAGTGGTAACATGACATGGCAAAGGGTGGTACATTTCGTGGCAACAGGTGGTTAAAAACTTGGCACTAGTGGTACATTCCTTTGGCAGTAGTCA
>NZ_QJJR01000030.1 GCF_003201605.1 Streptohalobacillus salinus
CTTACGTCTAAGAATGCTCTATCAACCATAATTTCAAAAAATAAACGAATTTATATTTGTTAAGCGCATGTATTATCCCCAAAATTGCGTAAGAACCATAAAAATACATAAGATTACAGGGTAAAAGTACACAACTCTGCAGATGGCAAAATGCAATATAAAAAGCCATTGCGAGACACCTGAAAATCCTCTAAAGTTAGAGTTCCTACACTTTAACTGGAGGTATGAAAGGTATGCTCACAATGACTGATATTAATACTATCAAAAATTTAAGAAATAATCACGATAAATCGATTGATCACATAAGAAAAGAACTTGGAGTGAATTGGCGCACAGCTAAAAAATATGCCGATGAAGATAATTTTCCAAAGAAGAGAAAAATAGAGAAAAAAGGCATGATGTATGAACAAAAGTGGGGAGATATATTAACGCTATGGCTCGCCGAAGATGCAAAGTTACCAAAGAAAAAACGACGAACAAACGTAGCTTATCATCGTGAATTGAAAGAACTTGATTTCCCTGGGTCCTATCGGACTGTCTGTGGATTTGTTCAAGATTGGCGTTCTACTCACAATGATAAGGGGGCTGTAGATAAAGGATTTGAACGTCTGGAACATCCCCCAGCAGATGCACAGCTAGACTTTGGA
The DNA here is from genome assembly GCF_003201605.1 of Streptohalobacillus salinus. Classification (GTDB taxonomy): domain Bacteria; phylum Bacillota; class Bacilli; order Bacillales; family Amphibacillaceae; genus Streptohalobacillus; species Streptohalobacillus salinus. Next base: position 648 of record NZ_QJJR01000030.1, read on the forward strand.
ACAATGGAAGTCGAACATGAAGGATCATTTAAAGATATAAAAACGTTGGTAATGACCTTCCCGTTTAGTAATGTGGGTTTTGCGGTTGCGTTACCTGCAGAGAATCAAGAGTGTTTATTTGAAGGTATGACTCAATTGTTTCATCAAATCGGCGGTGTGCCGAAAGTCATTCGAATCGATAATATGTCCACTGCTGTTACGGAGAGAAAATCAAAATACAAACCTGCTGTATTAACCGATGCTTATCTTCGCTTCGCCACTCATTACCGTTTCAACACGCAAGTATGTAATCCACGCAGCGGAAATGAAAAAGGAAGTGTTGAAAACAAAGTTGGTTATATACGCTATAACTTTTTCCCTACAAGCCCGTCAATGAAATATTTTGCTTCTTTGAATGAGAAACTGAGGATCCAACTAATTGAAGACAGAGATCGAAATCATTATGAAAAAAACGTCTCCATTATTGAGTTATGGGAAGAAGAAAAAACTGAACTACTGGCTCTTCCTGATGTGCCTTATCCCGTCTTTAAAGAGATCGAATGCAAGGCAAACAAGTATAACGAAATCAAACTCGATCAAACACTCATTCACGTGCCTAAGGCACGAAATCACACTAAAATATATGCTGTTTTAACAGCTGAGACTTACACTTTCTACAGTGGTTCTGGTGACATAATAGCTGAAGGTGATCGCCCTTATATGTTTAAAAAACGACCGATTGACTGGGTATCTATCTTATTGGACTGGCGTAAAAAACTCCGTTCAATGGAGTACTCACGTTACTGGAAATATCTACCTGATCGGATCAAATTATACTTAACTCATAATGACTGGAAGGTACAAGCCGAACGTGTCGATATACTTATTAATTTACTCGTTACTAATGATATGAAACAAATCAACGAAAGATTCTATGAATTAATAGGGGTTGAACCCAGTTCCGATTCTTACAATGTGGATTGGAACAGTTATGATGCGTTAGGGATTTTTCCCAAGGAGGTAGTATAAGTAATGGATCGCGCTTACTTAGAAGAACTGTGTAAAAGCCTTCGGCTCTCTCATATACCAAAAGTCATTGATATGGATGGATTTGATTCAAAAGAGGATTGGTTACTTTTCCTCTTGAAAAATGAACTTCAAAGTCGTGAAGAAGCAAAAGCGATTCGCCTCTATAAACAATCTAAGTTACCAAACAGGCGGACACTATCGACTTATGAATGGCATCGTCAGATTTCGCTTCCTAGCCCGACGACAAAAGAAGAACTGACTAGTCTGTCTTTTATCAAACAATGTGAAAATGCTGTTTTTGTAGGAACACCTGGCACAGGAAAAACTCACTTAGCATGTGCCTTAGGCACTCGAGCTACAGAAAACGGTATAGATACACGCTTCTGGCGCGTATCTGACCTAGTCAGTGAGCTAGAACGTCAATGGAAAAATAACACACTAGATGCTTTTAAAAAGCGTTTTGACAAGGTTAAACTGATTATTTTAGATGAAATGGGCTATGTTCCGTTTACGAAAGAAGGAGCTGAACTTCTATTTCAGCTGATTAGCGATTGGTATGAGACGAAAAGCGTCATTATTACTAGTAATCTTGAATTTAGTCAATGGAATAAAGTCTTCATTGACGCTCGTCTGACAGCCGCATTGGTTGATCGACTGATTCACCACGCTCATATACTAAGCTTTACCGGAGAGAGTTTTCGACTAAAGAATGCATTATCCAAACAAAAATAACTAAAAGAATCTTTCAGGTGCAAAATTGTGTAGTTTATCGCTGCAATGTTGTGTAGTGACTACTGCCAAAGGAATGTACCACTAGTGCCAAGTTTTTAACCACCTGTTGCCACGAAATGTACCACCCTTTGCCATGTCATGTTACCACTGA
>NZ_QJJR01000031.1 GCF_003201605.1 Streptohalobacillus salinus
TGATATGCTCCTAATAAAGTAGACAGTAGAAATAATAAAAATTCTACTACTTTATTAGGAGTGTTTTTTATGCGTAAAAATAAGAAATGGACAGCTGACCAAAAGCTAGAAATAGTATTGAGTAGCTTGAATGGAGAAAGATCACTATCAATGATTTCCAAACAGTATGGTTGTAATAAAAGAATGTTGCAAAGGTGGATTTCTGCTTACAGGCAGTATGGAAGTCAAGGTTTACAAAAAAGTAAAGAGAAAACTATTTATACCGATTCTTTCAAAAGAAAGCTCGTAGATGAATTATTAAGTGGCCAGTCTCAAAGTTCGGTCTTACGAAAGTATAAAATTAATCCTAATTCTCATGCGCTTTTATCAGTTTGGATGAAAGAGTATACTAGTGGTATCAAATACACTAGTAGAGGAAGATATCCAATGAGTAAAGGAAGAAAAACAACACTTGAAGAAAGATTAGCCATTGTAAAGTCTGCTTTGGATAGTAATAAGGACTACCATCAAACCGCAGAAACCTATAAGGTTTCCTACCAGCAGGTATATGGCTGGGTACGAAAATACGAATTAGAAGGGAAAGATGGGCTTATTGACCGCAGAGGGCAAAAAAGTAAGTCAGTTGGAGAAATGTCAGATGTGGAACGCTTAGAGCATGCTTTAAAAGCAGAGCAGCTCAACAGCCGACGACTTCAAATGGAGAATGACTATCTAAAAAAGTTAAAAGAGATCGAACAAACGATGGAGGATTATCGTTAGTCCGTCAGTCGTCGAACTATATAGCAATTCGATCTCTTAACAAAGAAAAAGGTTATCCTATTCAAGAATTATGTATAATTTCAGGTGTCGCTCGATCTGCATATTACAAATGGCTTAACCGAAAAGTTCCCGAAAAAGAAAAATCCGACTTGTTTTTGCAAGAATTGGTTTATCTTATTTACCATGATCCAGAAGTAGATAAAACATACGGGTATAGAAGAATCAATCTTGCTTTAAAAAGTATGGGTATCCTACATGATGATAAAACAGTTTTACGTATCATGAGATCATTAGGTATTCAGTCCGTTATACGAAAGAAAAGGAAAATATATCCCCATATCAATCCAGACCATATCGCAGAGAATCATTTAAATAGAGACTTCGTCTCTGAAAGACCGAATCAAAAGTGGTGTACGGATATTACAGAAATGAAAGACAGTGGTGGGAACAAGGTCTATTTAAGTGCAGTTATTGATCTTTTTGACTTATCGATTGTGTCTTATAAATTCTCTAATAGAAATAATAATGAATTAGTGGAAGAAACGATCCGATCAGCATTCACAGCCAATCCAGAAGCGACTCCAATGATTCATAGTGATAGAGGATCGCAATATACATCGTACATGTTTAACGGATTAATGGAAGAATACGGGTTTAAACAAAGCATGTCTCGAGCAGGGTATTGTTTAGATAATCAACCGATCGAGCGCTTCTTTGGATTAATCAAATCAGAATATTATTATCGTAAAAAATTTATCATACTCTCTCAATTGGAAAGTGGTATAAAAAAATTCATCGATTACTATAATAAACGAAGAATTACTTTAAAGTTTGATGGATTAGCCCCCTTGATGAAGCGTGAGCAATATAATATAGCAAGTTGACTTAACCTTCCGTAGGAAGAAAAAAGACTTATGCGATAGGCATAAGTCTTATACAACAAAGTTTTTATTTTTAATACTGTCTACTTGACACGTATCAGTTCA
>NZ_QJJR01000032.1 GCF_003201605.1 Streptohalobacillus salinus
TGGGTTCTTACGCAATTTTGGGGATAAGGGGTATTTAAAACAGGGTATAGTATAGTAAAAGGGGTGATTGTTATGCTTCATTCTATCACGAAACTTGATCCTCATGTTCACATTGTATCAACATCAGAAGAAACCGATATTATTAAAGTTGTGGCATTTATAGAATCAAAAAGTGCCACATGCCCGCATTGCCATCAGAAAAGTTGTCGCGCACATAGTCATTACACAAGGGTGATTGATGATTTACCTATTCAAAATAAGGCGGTACGCCTTTATCTGAGAAGTAAAAAATGGTTTTGTACCCACACGTCTTGTAAAAGTAAAGTATTCACTGAACGTTATGATTGGTTACTTCCGTCTAAACAACGAACGGTTCGATTAGAAAACACTTTACGTGATATAGCTTTCGTCAATAATTGTATAAAAGGTGCCCAATTGAGTAAAAAACTAGGGATGCCTACGAGTCATGATACGTTGCTTCGGATTATTTATCAATCGAACATCGAACCTTCGGTTCGCCCCTTTTGTCGGGATCGATGACTTTGCTTGGAGGAAAGGTCACCGTTATGGTGTGCTGATTTGTGATGGTCTCACACACCAACCCGTTGATGTCTTACCAGATCGAGAGAAAGAAACCTTAGAAAAATGGTTTAAAGAACACACAATGATTATAAAAGTGACACGAGATCGTTACACGCGTTTTAATGAAGTGTTAGATGGCGTTTCATCTATTACACAAATCCACGATCGCTTTCACCTCATACAAAATTTATGGACATTACATGATAACGTACTGAGAAAACTGTTACCTAATCGTATAGAGAAAGATACGCAGGAAAACATATCAACACCACAAGAGATACCATTAACTAAAAGTGAAAAGGCTCGAATAGAAAACGCCAATAAAAAATGGGAACAGGCTTGTCATATAAAAGCATTGAAAAAAGAAGGCTATTCTCTTCGAAAAATTAGCGATATTCTGAATATAGACCGACGAACGGTTAAGAAATACATTGAGATGACAGAACCACCAGCTCTTAAGCGCACAAAACGTCCAAAACCTTTAGATGCTTTTCAACAAGAGGTTATACAGTGGGAGACCGACGGTCTCACCATTCGTGCTATGTATCATAAATTAAAAGAAAATAATTATACCGGAACCTACGGTGCTTTAAAATATTATGTTGCGAATATACGCAAGAAGAAAAAGGCTGGCCAAACGTTACAGCCTGATAGCTACTACACTAGAAAAGACGTTAGAAAAATATTATGGCAAAATGATTTAGAAGATGAGAAGAAACGGAAAATAATGAATGAGATACTAACGAAACATCCTAAACTTAGACCAATCTATGCGTTCATCACAAGTTTTCGACAAGCACTAAAGGACAGAGATATGCCTGAGTTTCGCGAACTCATTTTATATGAGAAAGATCGACAGGATCCATTAACTACACACTTCATTTCAAGACTATTATCTGATTTCCCACCTACCTTAAATGCCATAGAACTTTATGAAAACAATGGCTTCCTAGAAGGTCAAGTTAATCGATTGAAAACAATTAAACGCATGTTGTATGGAAGAGCAAGTTTCCCTCTCTTACGTCTAAGAATGCTCTATCAACCATAATTTCAAAAAATAAACGAATTTATATTTGTTAAGCGCATGTATTATCCCCAAAATTGCGTAAGAA
>NZ_QJJR01000033.1 GCF_003201605.1 Streptohalobacillus salinus
GGTTCTTTGTCAAATAGCGTTGGTGAAGAATATTTCATCGACCCCAATATTTAATTTTATCACGCTTCATAGTAGCTAAGCTGCTGTGGGGCGTGTTTCATTTTCAATTGTTTTTCCAACTGACTGCTCAATTGCTTTTAAGTTAAAATGTAGAATGATCCGGTTCTTATAATTTTTGAAATTTCTGTAGCCATAGGCAACACGATTAAGTACTTTAATTTTATTGTTAATGCCTTCAATACGCCCGTTGTTGTACGGATAGTTAAAACTGTTCTCTGTATAAGGTAAATGCTTTCTCAGGGTCTTGAGACTCGTTCTTAAATAGGTTGATGTTTCGTTCGGGCATCTTTGGTTTAGTATATTTTCTAACGCCTTAAAGTCACGCTGGTTCATCGCTCTTAAAAGACTTTGATAGAGGTTGTAGTTGATTGCTAATTCTTCATCATAAGCTAACATTTCTTGTACGATCGCAGATTCTAAACGTTGTCCGAATAATGGATAGTGTTTGTATTCGGTATACGATAAATCCGATTCTTTCTTAAGAAACAACTTCCAATAAGCTTTTAAACGACGGTATTTCTTCATGTCTTCTCCATTGGATGTATGAAATTTATTCATGATTTTCACGCGCGTTTTATTCATCGATCGGTTAACTAATTGAACAAGATGAAAGCGATCAATAATGATCTTTACGTTAGGAAATAGTTCTTTAATGGAGCTGACATAGCCAGCATTCATATCGATGGTAACAGTCTCAACATTCATTCTATCCTTTAAACTATAATGCGTGATGAAATGATTTTGAATTGTCCGACGATCACGCCCTTCAAGGATATCTAAAATATCACCTGTTTCAGCATCAATGTATTCAAAAGCCATAAGACCTTTTGCGTATTTAAATTCATCAAAAGACACGTGCTTAGGGAGCGTTTGATTATAAGGTTTACACTGCTTAGCTTCCGCATTGATGACACGCTGTATCGTCGTATGAGAGAGATAACAATCCTTAGAAATATTCTTAATGGATTGCGCTTCTGCTGATTTAATAAGGACTTGCACTTTGCTGGTTTTAGCGATGAAACAATGATCGTTGACGACAGGCGTTTTGGCTGTAAAAGATGATCCGCATGCCTGGCACATAAATCGTTGCTTCTTTAACAATAAATAGGTCGGATATGCGCCTGCGATTGGTATGGTGATTCTGGATGTCTGTGTCCCATTTTTAAAAATAGAGGCGCCTTCTTTTATAGCGGAACATTTAGCACAACTCGTTGGTTCATAGGTCAAGCGTCCTTTTACGAACTTGCAGGTCTTTCCTTTGTATTGCTCAATATGAACACAATTCTCCTCAAACGTAATATTTTCATCTTGAATATCTAGCAGTTTTCTTATATCATTTGATATAGACAAGTGAGTTCCCTCCCTAGGATTGGTTTTCGACGACTTTTATTCTACAGGGAAACTCACTTGTTTTCTATTATAAAAAGAAAAATAACGCTAGTGAGTTTTTGACTCACCAACGCTATTTATTGTACAACC
>NZ_QJJR01000034.1 GCF_003201605.1 Streptohalobacillus salinus
GGTCTGTTGTAAAATGAAATGCATAATCCCATTAGATATTAAAAAAGCCATGTAAATGCGCTATACTTATGAGTGACTAAACAAATAAGTTAGGAGCGCTCTACATGACTCAACATCATTCTACCACAGTAAAACGCACATTTAAACACTTATCAGATATAAAGCGTGGCCAACTTCACGCCATGAAACGATCAGGTCTATACACTCAAAAGGAAATGGCTGACATGCTAGAGGTGAACCAATCGACCGTTTCTCGTGAACTGAAACGTGGAATGGCTGAACAAGTTAAGCTTGTAAACGGTAAAAGAGAACATTATGAGAGCTACTTTCCTGACGTCGGAGCACGTGTATATAAAGAGAATCGCGAACGCTCTCGTGCTAAAGACATTGAGAAATACGATCAGGATTTCTTCACAGCACTTCAAAAAGCACTTAAGCCTCCGAAAAGTGAGCTGCGTGTTCATAGTGTCGATACCTTTACACATCATTACCAGAAAGACAATCCCGATAAGCGCTTGCCATGTATGAAGACGGTCTATAACCTTATTGATCGTGGTGAACTTGATGTCAGAAATATTGATTTACCACGGAAAACTAGGTTACGCCCTCGACGTAAGAAGCCTATGGATCCTCATGGGACGAATAAACGTAAGCTTGGTCGCAGTATTGAAGAACGGGATCCGATTGTTTTAACACGAGAAGAATTTGGCCACTGGGAACTAGACTTAGTTATCGGTAAAAAGACCAAAGGCGAACCGGTTATTCTGACGTTACTTGAAAGACAAACACGACATCTTGTCACGAAGAAGCTATGGGACAAATCACCTGAGTACATTCGAGAAGCCATGCTTAAGATTATCAAGGAACATGGGCCACAGAATTTCAAAACCATTACAACAGATAACGGTTCAGAGTTTGCGACTCTGAGTAAATTAGAAGATACGCATGAAAACATTCGTATATATTACGCACATGCTTACGCTTCTTGGGAAAAAGGAGCGAATGAGCGCCATAACGGTATGCTTCGAGAGTTCATACCGAAAGGTATATCACTTCAAGATTTGAGTTACAAACGATTAAAACTATGCACAGATGCGTTAAACATGAAGCCAAGACGTACGTTGAGGTATGTTTATCCCCGGAATTTATATGAACAAAAGCGTCAAGAAGTCGCGCAGGCATCCTAATACCGCCACTCTTGACGACGTTTGTGACCATGGTAAGTAACCCTTTGGCGGATGGGGAAAGTTCTGCCTTGTAGAGGCACCATCCGCGCTTATAGCGTACCATGGTCAAGCTCTTCTAAGTTCTCATTCGTTGGGACCCCGAACCCAACAAATGACTCACTAAGAAGAGGCACTTACGTCAAGAGCACGCCGCAAGGCGGTGGCTAGTATAGCATAAAAATCAAGCATCCG
>NZ_QJJR01000035.1 GCF_003201605.1 Streptohalobacillus salinus
GAACTCACTTGTCTATATCTCATACTATAAGAATGTTACTTGATATTCAAGATAAAAATATTATTTTTGAAGGTGATTGTATCTATGAAGGAACGAGAAAGGGGCATACCTGTCGCTATGCCGAAGGAACGCTAACGTATATACCGACACAATGCGAGAACTGTGGAATTGAGAATGAGCACTATACAGTAATTAAAAACGGGACGAAAATATCAATCATTGTCTTGCCGAATGACGGAGTGAAGAAGACGTACCTTAAGCTTAAGAAACAACGGTTTCAATGTCGTCATTGTCAGTCTACCTTTATAGCAAAAACGTCTTTAGTAGATGAAGGTTGTTTCATTTCGAAACAGACGTGGGCTCAGGCCGTAATCAAATCTGCTGAAGCGAGATCATTAAAGGACATTGCGAGGGACTGTAAAATATCGACGTCATCGGTTCAGCGTGGGATCGATCGTGAGCGTAAACGGCTGTACACCTATAACAGGAAATTACCAGAGCACTTATCTTTTGATGAATTTAAGTATGCGAAAGGAACCCTGGCTTTTATTTATACTGACGCAGCATTAGGAGAGATTTCAGATATATTACCACAGCGAGATGGACGCACGATAAGGGAGCATTTCATAAACTTCTATCCGTTAAAACAGCGTAAAAAAGTAAAAACGGTGACGATTGATATGAATGCGTCCTACGTGAATATTATCAAAGAACTTTTCCCACATGCAGACATTATCATTGACCGTTTTCACATTGTTCAATTAATGACACGCTCGATGAATAAAACGCGTGTAAATATCATGAATGGTTTTAATACTTCATGTGGTGAAGACCTGAAGAAGTACCGCCGTATCAAAAGTTACTGGCGATTGTTACTCAAATCAAGCAACGACTTATCCAGTACAAGGTATCGGTACTATCGCCTATTTGGTCAAAATACCTCTCAAGCGGTTGTGGATACAATTCTGGATTATTCGCCTGTTCTGAAAGCAAATTATCAATTGTATCAGCAGCTCTTAACCGCCTTTAAGACGAAGGACTATGGCTATCTCGAAGAGATATTAAACGAAACAAAAGATCCAAACATCTCAAGCTATATCAGAACAAGCTTGAAGACGTTACGTAAGCACTTGCCATACATTAAGAACAGTTTTGCCTATCCTTTTAACAACGGCCGCATCGAAGGGATTAACAATAAAATTAAGGTATTAAACCGTGTGGCATATGGCTACAAAAATTTCTATAACTATAAGTACCGTATTCTCATACACTTTAAGTA
>NZ_QJJR01000036.1 GCF_003201605.1 Streptohalobacillus salinus
CAATATAATTGAAAGAGTCATAATAACTCTGGTTAAAGCACTAGCTTTACTTACTTGTTTTTCTTAACATACTGTGTGTTTTGTTCAGTTTTCAAAGATCAAAAAAAGCATAAAAATGGTGGAGCCTAGCGGGATCGAACCGCTGACCTCCTGCGTGCAAAGCAGGCGCTCTCCCAGCTGAGCTAAGGCCCCACAAAGAATTAAATTGTAAATGGTCGGGAAGACAGGATTCGAACCTGCGACCCCTTGGTCCCAAACCAAGTGCTCTACCAAGCTGAGCTACTTCCCGATAATAAGTGGTGCGCCCGAGAGGACTCGAACCTCTAACCTCTTGATTCGTAGTCAAGTGCTCTATCCAATTGAGCTACGGGCGCATGGTGCCGAGGGCCGGACTTGAACCGGCACGGTAGTCACCTACCGCAGGATTTTAAGTCCTGTGTGTCTGCCAATTCCACCACCCCGGCATGGATTTTGGAATTTGGAAATGGAGCGAAAGACGGGATTCGAACCCGCGACCCCCACCTTGGCAAGGTGGTGTTCTACCACTGAACTACTTTCGCGAAGTGCGGGTGGAGGGACTTGAACCCCCACGTCGTAAGACACTAGATCCTAAGTCTAGCGTGTCTGCCAATTCCACCACACCCGCTTAATGGTGAGCCATGAAGGATTCGAACCTTCGACCCTCTGATTAAAAGTCAGATGCTCTACCAACTGAGCTAATGGCTCGCGATTACTGGTGCCGGCCAGAGGACTTGAACCCCCAACCTACTGATTACAAGTCAGTTGCTCTACCAATTGAGCTAGGCCGGCAAATGGTGGAGGATGCAGGGCTCGAACCTGCGACCCCCTGCTTGTAAGGCAGGTGCTCTCCCAGCTGAGCTAATCCTCCGATATATCGCCTGGCGACGTCCTACTCTCGCAGGGCGTAAGCCCAACTACCATCGGCGCTGAAGAGCTTAACTACTGTGTTCGGCATGGGAACAGGTGTGGCCTCTTCGCTATAGTCACCAGATCTTTGTCCCTTTACTTTTCACAAGGACAAGATATATTATATTAAATCTTTCAGTGAATTGCAAGTGTTTTTTTGAAATAAAATAAGTTTTTATTCCTGTTGCACAAGCAAATATACCCTGAAAACTAGATAAGAAGTATGACAGACAATTAAAAATTTAGTTAAGTCCTCGATCGATTAGTATTCGTCAGCTGCACATGTTGCCATGCTTCCACCTCGAACCTATCTACCTCATCGTCTCTGA
>NZ_QJJR01000037.1 GCF_003201605.1 Streptohalobacillus salinus
TCAATTGATGCGATTCAAAAGGCAAACTCTGGTCACCCAGGATTACCGATGGGGGCTGCTCCAATGGCATACACACTATGGACAGAGTTTATGGATCAGAATCCAAAAAATCCTTCATGGGTAGATCGTGATCGTTTCGTCTTATCAGCAGGTCATGGCTCAATGCTACTTTATTCAATGTTACACCTTGCTGGATATAAAGTATCTATCGATGACCTTAAAAACTTCCGCCAATTCGGATCACATACGCCAGGACACCCAGAAGTCACTGATACTGACGGTGTTGAAGCAACAACTGGACCGCTTGGTCAAGGGGTTGCTATGGCTGTTGGTATGGCAATGGCTGAAGCGCACCTAGCGGCAAAATATAACCGTGATAACTTTAATATTGTTGACCACTATAGTTATACGCTTGTTGGTGACGGTGACTTAATGGAGGGAATTTCCCACGAAGCTGCATCACTCGCTGGACACTTAGGGTTAGGTAAATTAATTGCTCTTTATGACTCTAATGACATCTCACTTGATGGTGATTTAGATAAATCATTCTCAGAATCAGTTCAAAAACGTTTTGAATCATACGGATGGCAAGTCATTCTTGTTGAGGATGGTACGGAAGTTGATACCATCGCTAAAGCGCTTGAACAAGCGAAAGCAAATACGACACAACCGACGATGATTGAAGTGAAAACAGTAATCGGATTTGGTTCACCAAATAAACAAGGTAAAAGTGACGCACACGGCGCTCCACTCGGAGAAGATGAAATTAAATTAGTCCGTGAAAACTACAAGTGGGAATTTGACGCATTTGAAGTTCCCGATGAGGTTTATACGGATTTTGAAGAAAAAGTTGCAAAACGTGGTCAAGCTGCTGAAGATGCATGGAACAATTTATTCGCTGATTATAAAGCAAAATATCCTGAATTAGCAGCTGAGTTCGAGCAATCACATTCTGAAGACCTACCAGAAGATTGGTCAAAAGATTTACCAACCTTTACACCAGGTGAAGATACACTTGCCACACGTGCATCGTCTGGGAAATTAGTTAATGCGATCTCAAAATCTGTTCCATCACTATTTGGTGGTAGTGCCGATTTAGCAGGTTCGAATAAAACACGTATGGATGATGAGGAAGACTTTGATAAAACAAACTATGCCGGACGTAACATTTGGTTTGG